>NZ_JBHSAP010000019.1:0-607 GCF_042650125.1 Salinithrix halophila | reverse complement strand
ACCTGACACGGTCCCGCATCCGGATCACGGATGTCGGTTAGAACTCCAGCACGATCAGGGTGGTATCCCACCAGTGCCTCCCCCGAACCTGGCGGTCCGGGTTCCAAGGCTCCCACCTATCCTGTACAGATCGTACCAAAATCCAATATCAGGCTACAGTAAAGCTCCACGGGGTCTTTCCGTCTTGTCGCGGGTAACCAGCATCTTCACTGGTACTACAATTTCACCGGGTCTCTCGTTGAGACAGCGCCCAAGTCGTTACGCCTTTCGTGCGGGTCGGAACTTACCCGACAAGGAATTTCGCTACCTTAGGACCGTTATAGTTACGGCCGCCGTTTACTGGGGCTTCGGTTCAGAGCTTCGCTTACGCTAACCCTTCCCCTTAACCTTCCAGCACCGGGCAGGCGTCAGCCCCTATACTTCGCCTTACGGCTTCGCAGAGACCTGTGTTTTTGCTAAACAGTCGCTTGGGCCTCTTCACTGCGGCCCCCTCGAGCAGCTTGCGCCACCCTACCGGGGCACCCCTTCTCCCGAAGTTACGGGGTCATTTTGCCGAGTTCCTTAACGAGAGTTTTCCCGCGCGCCTGAGGATTCTCTCCTCGCCTAC
>NZ_JBHSAP010000018.1:723374-723751 GCF_042650125.1 Salinithrix halophila | reverse complement strand
AGGGAAACGGGAAAAGCCGATTGTCCTCCATACCAAAAACCTCCCACAAGGAACCATCAAGGAAATCGAGCTTTGTTATGATAACGGATTGTACTTATCGGTTTCCTTTGAAGATGGAAAAGAAAATCAACCTTATGAGAAGAAACAATCGGCCGGGGTTGATCCCGGCGAAATCCACACCCTTGCCGCCTTCGCTGAAAGCGGAGAAGCGTTGATCATCACGGGTCGGAAGATCCGCTCCATTCATCGCCTGCGCAACAAAAAGTTAGCAGCGATTCAGCGCCTTCAATCGAGGTGCAAAAAGGGTTCCCGCCAGTGGAAGAAATATCAGCGGGCAAAACGTTATGTGCTATCTAAATCAGAAAAACAACTGCAAG
>NZ_JBHSAP010000018.1:698455-723140 GCF_042650125.1 Salinithrix halophila | reverse complement strand
ATACCTGCAATACAAGTTAGCCGTGAGGGGAATCCGCCTGCATGATGTTGATGAATCCTATACCAGTCAGACATGTCCTGTCTGCAAGAAGAGAAAGAAATCCTTTTCTAGAAACTACCGCTGTTCCTGCGGCTATCACGAACATCGCGATATCCACGGAGCGAGGAATATTTTAGCCAAATCGCTTCATGGAGAGATCCAGCATCTCGATGTTTCCACGAAGCAAACGTATCTACGGATCGCCTGAGCGAGAAGTAGTAGATGGTCTGTTCCGACCCAGGTACGATTCGTGCCTGTTGCTTACTTAGGAATCCAAAAGGGCTTTCCGAGTCGGTTCGATTCGAGTATGGGAGGCAAACCCTTCGATACGTGAGAGCTTTTTGGTTCTGATGGTAAGAAACCCCCACTTCTTAGCGTTAGCGTAAGTGGGGGAGGTTCATTATAATACTCATGTATAGACAACTTCATAGTGAAGCTGCTGGGTGCCCTTGTTTTTCCAAGGGGTAACAGGGAATCGGGTGAAAATCCCGAGCGGTCCCGCCACTGTAACCGGAGAGCTCTCTTTGTGTAGGATGCCACTCGTACGGGGAAGGCGAAAGGGGAGCGATGACACGGAAGCCAGGAGACCTACCTAGCATGCTGCACCCAAAACCTTCGAGGAAAGGAAGGGGTGTACGAAAATGAGACGATACATAAGGTCTGTCTTATCGTGCCCAAATTCGTACCCATAGCCCCAATCGCATAGGTTGGGGTTTTTTCCGTGCAAAAAGCAAAGGCATTGAAAGCGCTGGCAAAAAGGGTTCTACTCGGACATACTCGGAAAATGAAGAAGAGGGTGGTTTATTGCGGGTTCTCAAAGCGGATGACATGGTAATACGACCAAAGTTGGAAACGTACTTTCCACTGATCACGGCGGGGTTATTACTGGCATTGTTCGCTTCTGTCACTGCGGCGGTGATGATCGGGCCTATTTCGATTCCGCCGCAGACCATCTGGAAAATCGCTTTTTCCCATATTCCCGGGGTCGGCGGTTGGATCGAACCGGACTGGTCCAAGGCGAGAGAGGTGATTATCTGGGAGATCCGTTTCCCCCGTGTACTGCTGGGGGTACTGGTCGGCGCCGGGCTGGCAGTGGTGGGGGCTGCGATGCAGGCATTGTTCAAGAATGCGCTGGTCGATCCCTTTATAATGGGAGTCTCCTCCGGCTCTTCCGTCGGGGCGACCCTGGTGATCTTGATGGGTGCCTTCAGCGCCTTCGGCCTGTATGCCCTTTCCGTCGCCGCCTTTCTCGGTGCATTGACCGCTATCATGCTGGTGCTCCTGCTGTCTCGGGTGCAGGGACGAGCCACTCCCATCCGCATGTTGTTGACCGGGATCGCCGTCTCTGCCATCGGTTCGGCTCTCACCAATCTGATTATCGCCCTCGCTAAGGATGAAGCAGGCATCCGGGGGGCGCTGTTCTGGCTATTCGGCAGCTTGACCGGAGCCAAGTGGGAGCATCTAAAGATCTTGGGGCTGGTCGTCGTCATAGGAGGGCTTCTGTTGATTTTCCAATATCGCCCGCTCAATGCGATGCTGATGGGGGAAGAGACGGCTGGTACCCTCGGTGTCAATACCCAGCGGTTTCGTATTTTCATCGTCGTCCTGTCAGCGCTCTTGACGGGGGTGATCGTATCGGTCAGCGGGGTGATCGGCTTTGTCGGCCTGATGATCCCGCACATGGTCCGGCCCGTCTTCGGTTCAGACCACCGCCGTCTCCTGCCTGTCAGTGCCCTTTGGGGAGCGATTTTCGTCGTGTGGGTGGACGTGCTGGCCCGTTTGATTATCGCTCCGGAAGAGCTGCCGATCGGGATTGTCACCGCCTTGTGTGGGGGCCCCTTCTTTCTGTGGATCATGCGCCGCAATCTGTACTCTTTTGGAGGCGATGGCCGATGAAGCTACAAGCAGAAAAAGTAACCCTCACCATCGCCGAAAATCGGTTGTTGGATGAAGTGGGGATTGAAGTGAAGCCGGGTGAGTTCGTCGGTTTAATCGGTCCTAACGGTAGCGGGAAGTCCACGTTGATCAAAACGATTTATCGGCATTTGCGGCCGGATGCGGGATGGATCTCCCTGGATGAACAGGACCTATCGACTCTTTCCTCCCGACAGACCGCCCGAGCCATGAGCGTCGTTCAGCAGGAGTCTGTTGACGGGGTTGACTTTACGGTGCGGGAGATCGTGATGATGGGCCGCTATCCGTACAAAGGTTTCCTGGAGGGGGATACAGAAAAAGACCGGGCGATTGTAGCGGATGCACTGGATCAAGTGGGGATGACCCGGTTGGCCGATCAACCCTTCATAAAGTGTTCCGGCGGTGAGAAACAGCGGGTGTTGATCGCTCGGTCCTTGGCTCAACAAGCCGACTTTCTCATCCTGGACGAGCCGACCAACCATCTGGATATTCGTTATCAGCTGCAGATCATGGATCTGATCTCCGGAATCGGCGTAACCACGTTAGCCGCGTTGCACGATCTGAATATTGCCGCCGCTTACTGCGACCGGCTATTTGTGATCGAGTCGGGCAGGATGGTCGCTTCGGGCACGCCAGAACAGGTACTTCGCCCCGGTTTGTTGCGCGAAGTGTTCGGGGTGGAGGCGGAAGTGGAACGCCATCGCCGAACGGGGAAGATCCATGTGCTGTTCTTGTCGGACAGGCTGGAAAAAAGCTTGAGGGCGTAGCTCGGGATTGGCAGGAAAAGAGAGAAGGTCCGCCAGTTAGGTTCATCGTACCTCAGATCAGGGTTGCTTCGATTTGCCTTGTTGTTTGACAACCATTGCTTCATGGTGCCTGAAGGGGGATGTTCGATTTGTTCAGTTTTTTTAACACTGGCGTTGACCCGCAGAGCGGGGGAAGAGAGGAGAAGGGAAAGAGTTTGCGTTTCAGGATGCGCTTTTTTTCTTCGCTCTTGCTCGTCGCCGTACTGGTGACAGCCTGCGGTCGAGGGGCGGAGCCTAGTGGCGGGGAGAAAACTTCTTCTTCCGGTGAGAGGGTCATCGTCGACAGCATGGGCCAGGAGCTGGAGTTCACGGAAGTTCCGCAGCGGGCGGTTAGCCTAGATCAAAATACGACGGAAAACATGCTGGCGCTGGGTCTGGAAAAATATATGGTAGGAACGGCGTATAGGAATGATCAGATCCTGCCTAAGTATAAAAGAGAATATAAAAAAGTTCCCGTGCTGGCGGAGCGCTACCCATCCATGGAAGCCCTGTTATCGGTGGAGCCAGACTTTGTTTACGGCCAGATCTACTCTTTCAACGAAAAGAGGCTGGCTACGGTGGAAAGCTACGCGGACAAAGGGATTCCAGCTTACGTTACCAAAGGAAATTACGTAGAGGGCCAACCAACCATGGATGATGTGTACACCGACCTTCGTAATCTGGGACGGATCTTTCGCGTGGAATCCCGGGCGCAAAAACGGATCAAACAGATGAAAGAGAAGATCGACCGGGTGCAAAAGAGGGTGGGCCGGCAGGATCAGCCGGTCAAAGTATTGGTATATGATAGCGGCAAAAGCGGTCTATACACGGCGGGGCGTTCCCTGGAAACCGAATTGATCCGCCTCGCTGGAGGGGAGAACGTATTTGGCGACCTCGATAAAGACTGGGCGGGAGTAAGCTGGGAAGAAGCGGTGAAGCGAAAGCCAGAAATAATTGTCGTTAACGATTACGGCAAGCAATCCGCCGATGAAAAGGTCAAAGAGATTCTGGACAATCCCAAGTTGAAAGGAACGCCAGCGGTCAAAAATAAACGGTTTGTCGTCATTCCCTTAACGGGTGCTTTTGAAGGGGTGCGGAACGCTGACACGGTGGAAACCCTCGCCAAGGGATTTTTTCCTGAAAAATTTGAGCCTTAACCTTAAAGAAATCAGCCGGGCTACGGCGAAAAATAACTTCATGAAATGCGAAGGAAGAAAGGGGAGCACCCATGAGAAAAGTTGGGGGCTCCTTTTTTATATGCCTGATGACCTTCCTAATTACCGTACAGGAATATCGAAGGGATTTAGTGGAGCTTTCCCTAATCGCCTTTCAAGGCCCGGGACTGAAATTGGATGCATGAGATAAGTGGACAGTTGGGAAAAGAAGAATTAACTAAGGGATTCAAAGGAGTGAATCCTACATACACAAGTTAGGCTTGCAAATGTGGGCACAGAGAAAAGCATAGCTACGATTATTATTGACAAGGCCCTATCCGGCCTTGCTGCCTAGTGTACTCGTAACAGATACACCGCCCATTTGAGTATACTTCTAACTGCATAGGACGGGCTGATGAGCAGCCCTGAACTTGGGAGTTGTCCGAAGCAGAAATGGATTGAGGGCGCCGTGTGGAGTCTCAAAAAAGATAAGATCATTGCTTAAGAAATGGAGATGAATGATATGTCCAATACAAATCAAATGCCTCAGGAAAAAGGAATAGACCATACCTTGAGCTTTATGAGAGAAGGATATCTATACATGTTGAACAGACGTAAAAGTTTTAATTCTGATGTTTTTGAGACCCGTTTGCTTGGGCAGAAAGCGATCTGCATGGGGGGGAAGGAAGCTGCGGAAGTATTTTATGACTCTGAGAAATTCCAAAGGAAAGATGCTGCACCCAATCGGGTGATGCAAACATTGTTTGGAAAAAATGGTGTTCAGGCATTAGATGGACAGGCTCATAGCCATCGAAAGGAAATGTTTATGTCGATCATGTCTCCTGAGGGACTAAAAAAACTGACCAACATTACAAAAAAACAGTGGGAAATAGCAGTGGGTAAATGGGAACAGATGGATGCGGTTATTCTTTATGATGAAGCGAAGGAAATGATGTGTAAGATAGCCTGCCAGTGGGCAGGTGTACCTGTACAAGAAGACGAAGTTCAGAGGTTGACAAAAGATTTGGGAGCGATGTTTGAGTCGGCAGCTGCAATCGGGCCCGCTCATTGGTTAGGGAGAAAAGCACGGAATCGGGTAGAAAAGTGGATGGGAGAAATCATTGAGAAGGTTCGTGATGGGAAAGTGAATCCCACCGAAAATACCGCATTACACAGATTTTCCTGGCACCGGGATCTGCAAGGAAATCTTTTGGACGCCGAGACTGCTGCTGTGGAAGTGATCAATATCTTAAGACCGATGGTTGCGATCGCTATATTCATTAATTTCATTGCATTGGCTTTGCATCATTATCCAGAAGAAAGGAAGAAACTTGAAACGGGTGATGAAAAATATGCCCAAATGTTTGTCCAGGAAGTTCGCCGCTATTATCCATTTTTTCCGTTTGTCGTGGCACGGGTAAAAAAATATTTCATATGGAACGGCTATAAATTTGAAGAAGGTACATTAACTTTGCTTGATCTTTATGGCACAAATCATGACCCCGAAATTTGGGAAAATCCCGATATGTTCAATCCGGGTCGGTTTGGCATATGGGAAGGAAGTCCCTTTAGCTTTATCCCACAGGGGGGTGGCGATTACTTTTTGGGACACCGCTGTGCTGGTGAGTGGGTCACTATGGAAGTCATGAAAGTGGGTCTTGATTATCTATTAAATCGAATAGAATATGAAGTTCCTGATCAGGATTTAAGTTTCAGTATGGTAAACATGCCAAGTATTCCCCGTAGTAAATTTTTAATAAAAGAGATTAAGAAAACTATGTAATTTAATTTAGATATTAGTGCCCTTTTGGTAAACGATCCCGATTGCCTGTTTTTTCAGGGAAGACTATACAGGTTTTGAAGATGAAGTATGGGGCTTCGTCTGGTATATGACCCGCCTTCCTATTCTGCAAGAGGGCTTTACTTATTCTAAGAAATGGTTTATATTTTAACTCATCTGAAGGAATCTGTGCACTTCTTACAAAAGTAAAAAAAGGATTGTTTTATCAGGGGAGTGGATCTAGAAAATTATACCCTAGATATGGTCATTTAAGATGAGAGACATTTTTGGGTTTGCGTTATCCCATTAACACGAATACTTAGTTGAGCTAAGGAGTGTAACGAAAACGATGGGAAAATTTTTCTATCTATTTATGATTGGACTTATGATGAACACGTCTTGTATACAATCTGACCTTCAGGAAACAAGGAATCACCAGGAAAGTATTGTTACCTTAGATAAAGAAACTATTCGATTATTCAATAAAGGAAAAGTAAAAGGTATTCCTTTCCCCCTTTCTAATTTTCCTTTTAAACAGGTCACTGAAAAGTGGGGAAAACCCAACAAGCAAATCGATAACGAAGATATTCAGGATTATATTTATAAGAGAAATGGACAAGAAATTATATTCACAGTTGATGAGACCAATATAGTAATGTACTATCAGATAAAAATGAATATTAGTTTGGAAGAAGTCAATCGAAAACTAGGTAACCGTTATAAAGTAAAGCCGACAACTTACAAAGCGTTAACATACCCGATGGGCAGGTATGAGCTCCGTGTACGACGGATCACCCCAGCCGATCAAGTGATATTGGATTTATCGGAGCGGGAATAAAGGACCGACATCATTCACTGCACCGGCTCTTATTGTAAATGTTCGCTGTCAAACAGATTCGTATTCCTTGCGAAAAGTGGTTTTACTTTAAGGAACATCCTCTTACGACTATTGAAGGAGGAATGACGAGCGCCAATCATCCACGGCGAAAATAACTCCATAAAATGAGCGAAGGAAGAAAGGGGAGCACCCATGAGAAAAGTCGGGGGCTCTTCTTATGCCTGTTGACCACCCTAATTACCGTAAGGGGGATTTGTCACCGGCCTTGGGTGGATGGCATAAGATACTGCAGTTCCCGGTTTCCCGACAGTCTTGGCGGCCACAGAGAGACAGCCTATTTTTCCAAGGCGAAAGCACCGCGAAATATGCCCGTTCATACAATAACCTGACTGAGTCCCTTACCCTCGTGTTCTAAGAGTTCGAGCAAGGAGGGGTGGCGCATTGAGCAGCAACCAGAAAGGGAAACCCTTGTTGACAAACAGGGAAAGGGAAGTGTTCGAGCTGTTGGTGCAGGATAAGACAACCAAAGAGATCGCCCAGCAACTCTTCATCAGCGAAAAAACCGTCCGCAATCATATTTCGAATGTGATGCAGAAACTGAATGTAAAAGGACGGTCTCAAGCTGTGGTGGAATTGGTACGCCTTGGCGATCTAAAAATCTGAACCTTTTCTCTTCGGCCCTACCTCTGGTGTAGGGTTTCTTTACCTTTTCCAGACTTTTTTTCTCGGGCTTTCGAGTAGAACTTGTCTCACGGTAGCTCATCGTATACCATGGAAACATGGTTCGTATAGCGCGGGTGAAAGGGCTCGGAGCCCCAACTGCCCACTTCCATGACGGATCGGAAGACTGTCAGAGGAGCGACGCTTTTTATGGAAACGAAACCCGGATTGCCAAAAGAGCTGGTGATGGAGATTGAACGGCTGGTCCGTGAGATCAGTGTGATTATTAAGCGGAAGGGGCGTGAACTCCTCCATGAGTTTCCGATTACCCCTCCGCAGTTCACGGCTCTTTTGTGGTTGAACGAAGAAGGAGATATGACGATTGGCGAATTGTCGCAGAAGATGTTCTTGGCTTGCAGCACGATGACGGATCTCGTCGATCGAATGGAAAAAAATGGTGTTGTAGAGCGGGTTCGGGACGAACGGGATCGTCGGGTGGTACGTATCCACCTCCTGGACAAGGGAACATCGATTATCCGGGAAGTGATGGAGGCGAGGCAGGCTTATCTGTCGGAAATCCTGTCCCATTTACCCGTCGATGAAGTGAAGGAAATGTCTAAACACCTGTCGACACTCCACCGCGAGATGAAAATTTGACTCCCTTCTCTGTGGGGGAGTTGATTTTTTTCAAGGGAACTGGCACCCTTTTTCTTTGGAGCCCGTTTAAGAAAATAAATCTGGAACCAATGATACTGACACGGTCGTCCTCTCATTCTTTTCCATAGAGTAATGGAAAGGATTGTGATGGACGGATCGAAATGGAGGCTTGTACAGACCGATGGATCAGCATTCACCCAACAGTGCAATTGGAATACTCGATTCGGGAGTGGGCGGGTTGACAGTGGTCAAGGAAGTTTTCCGCCAACTCCCGAAGGAAAACGTCCTTTATTTCGGAGATACGCTACGCTGTCCTTACGGCCCGCGGACCCCGCAGGAAGTCCGGCGCTTTACTCTTGAAATTGTCCATTTTTTATCCCGTTTTCCCTTGAAAGCGCTTGTCATTGCCTGCAATACGGCTACCGCGGCCGCGTTGGAAACCGTACGAAAAAACTTTTCTATTCCGGTACTGGGGGTGATCGAGCCCGGAGCACGGGCGGCGATCAAGATTTCCCAGCACGGGAGGATCGGCGTGATCGGGACCCAGGGGACCATCCGCAGTACAGCCTATGAGCAAGCCCTGAAACGGATTGACTCGGAGCTATTCGTTTTCAGCCATGCTTGTCCCACTCTCGTTCCTCTGGTGGAAAGCGGGAGCGGCTGTACCGACGGGGCGCGTCAGATCGTGAAAAAGGCTCTTACACCTTTGAAACAGCATCGCCTGGATTCCCTCATCCTCGGTTGTACCCATTATCCACTGATTGCCGATATGATCCGCCGGGAACTGGGGGGAGAGACCGCGTTGATCAACTCCGCTGAGGAGACGGCACGGGAACTTTCTACAGTGTTGCACCACAAGGGGATGTTGGCAGAAGGGGGATTTTTGCAGGGTTCCCACCACTTCTTCACCAGTGGACCGCCTGCCCCTTTCCGGCTGATCGCGGAACAGTGGCTCGGCTGTTCCATAGAGGTAGAACAGATCATGACCGAATCCATGGTCAAAAATACCGTTGGCTGATCCGTATACTTCCTTCCCGCTCGGGTTTCCGGGCGGGTTTTCTTTTTCCTACTCTCCTTGGACAAACAAATGGGATATTTTTGCCATAGGCTCGTATACATGTACTAGACCTTTGTCCCAGGGAGGGGATCGTATGCGGAAACATTGGTTGAAAGGGGCGGCAATTCTGCTGATTTTCCCCCTGCTTCTGTCGGGCTGTCTGTTTGGCCCGGAAGAGCGGGATTCAGCGCCGATTGACCCACCGCCTAAACAGTTGGATACGAAAGAAAAAGGGAATCAGCCTGAAAAAAAGGGAAAAGAGGAACCCTCCGCTAAGAAGGGTGATCTAGAACTTTATTTCCTCACCGATACGGGATATGTGGTTCCTTATGCACTCAATATCCCAAAAGTAGAGGGGATTGCTAAAGAGGCGATTTCCTACATGGTGAAGGGGGGAGCCGGGGAAGCGATGCTTCCGGAAGGTTTCAGCGGTATTCTACCCAAGGGTACGCAGGTGAAAGGGCTCGATATCAAAAAGGGAACGGCTACCATTGATTTCTCTAAAAAGTTTCTCTCCTATAACAAGAAGATGGAGGAGAAGATCCTTTCTGCAGTCACCTGGGCGTTAACCGGTTTCGATTCAGTGGAAAAAGTGAATATCCGTGTCGATGGAAAGCCCCTGGAAGCGATGCCGAAAGGGAAAAGCCCTGCTCAAGGGCTTACCCGGGCAAGGGGGATCAACTTGGAGTTGGCTCAGGGAATCAACGCCAGCAACAGTATGCCTGTAACGGTTTATTTCCTGGGTCAGACACAGGATAATACCGTCTACTATGTACCGGTGACCCGGATGATTAATCGGGCGGAGAACACGGCGGAAGCCGCTCTTAAGGAATTGGTGAAAGGGCCTCAGCACGGATCGGAATTGGTCAATGCCCTGGCGGAGACCACCCGGGTAAACAGTGTCAAAGTAGAGGGGGATACAGCGGTCGCTGATTTCGGGAAGGAGCTTCTTCAATATAGTGATGAGAAAAAGGCTTCCCAAGATGCCCTCACCACTATTGTGCTTTCCTTGACGGAAAACACGGCTGCGAAAAAGGTGAAGATCACCGTGGATGGAAAAGCGGAGACTGCTTCCGAAGGAGGACAATTTGAAAAGCCCGTCACCCGCCCCAAACGCATCAATCCCGCCGGTTTTTAAAACAAAACCTGCATGGAAAACGGATGGTTTAGGTAAAATAAAAGGTGGGAGTTGGGCTCTATCGGGTCAATTGGTTCGAGAGGGCGGGCCTCCATGGTGATGATGCAGGAAGAGGTGGAAGGGACCACCTCTTTTTCTCATGAGGCACTGTCTCGGGACCGTACGTGTGTTATAATAGTGAAACTAAATTTTGGAGGGGACCCTATTGAGAGTAGACGGACGTCAGCAAAATGAACTCAGGAAAGTCGAAATGATTCCCGATTATATCAAACACGCGGAAGGCTCCGTCTACATATCCATCGGGGATACCAAAGTGATCTGCACGGCCTCAGTGGAGGAACGGGTGCCGCCGTTTCTGCGCGGATCTGGCAAAGGATGGATCACCGCTGAATACGCCATGCTGCCTCGGGCCACCCAAACCCGGTCGATCCGAGAATCCAGCAAAGGGAAAGTGGGGGGCCGTACGATGGAAATCCAGCGGCTGATCGGCCGCTCCCTGCGTTCCGTCATCCAATTGGAAAAGTTGGGGGAACGGACGATCTGGCTGGATTGTGACGTAATCCAAGCCGACGGCGGGACGCGTACCGCTTCCATTACCGGGGCATACGTAGCCATGGCCCAGGCTCTCCACCGATTGGTGAAGACCGGAGCCCTTTCACGTATGCCGGTAACCGATTATCTGGCCGCCACTAGCGTCGGGATCGTCGATGGGGTTCCCTGTCTGGATCTTTGCTATGAAGAGGATTCCCGGGCCCATGTCGATATGAACGTGGTCATGACCGGTGCAGGTAAATATGTAGAAGTGCAGGGGACTGGTGAAGACGCACCCTTTAGCCCAGAGGAGTTAAACCAGCTGCTCGGCCTTGGGAAAGAAGGGATCGATCGGTTGGTAGCCTTGCAGAAAGACGTCCTGAAGGAAGCTGGACGAGGGATCGGAGGCGATTCGGATGACACACGCCAAAGCGCCGTGGCCGTGGACAGAGCTCGTGTTCGCCACACGAAACCATCATAAGGTTGAGGAACTGAACGCCCTGTTACACGGATCCTTGGGGGTTTCCGTCGTCGGTTTAAACGGGATCGAAGGGTTGCCGGAGATTGTGGAGGACCGGGATTCTTTCGAGGGGAACGCTATCAAGAAAGCCGAAACCATCGCGAAGGTACTTGACCGGCCGGTGGCCGCTGACGACTCGGGATTGGCCGTGAATGCACTCGGAGGCGCTCCGGGGGTTTATTCAGCCCGGTACGCCGGAGAGAACGCCACGGATGCTTCCAATAACGAAAAGCTGTTGAACGCATTAAAGGGGATCCCCGAAGAGGAAAGGGGTGCCTCCTTTGTTTGTGTTTTGGCTCTCGCTGTTCCTGGTGAGGAAACCCAAGTCGTTCGGGGAGAGGTTCCCGGTCGGATCGTCGATGCTCCCCAGGGAACGAACGGGTTCGGGTACGATCCACTTTTCTGTTTACCGGAATTGGGCTGTACCGTTGCCGAACTTACTTCCGAAGAAAAGAATCGGATCAGCCATCGGGCTCGAGCAGCGGAAACACTAATTAACCTCCTTCTGACACACTACGATTTCTCGATAAGCAGCTAAACGTTACAGGGAGGTAGAGAGATGCGGATCCTGATCATTAGCGATTCTCATGGGGAAGCTCGGCTTCTCAGGGAGATCGTGGACCGAGTGAACGCCGATCATGTGATCCACTGCGGGGATTTCACCACGGATCGTAACGAGTTACCGAATGTCCCCATGACCGTCGTCCGGGGGAACTGCGACTGGGAGGAAGTCCCGGAAGAGGACTTGTGGCAAGTAGGACAGGCCCGTTTCTTCGTCACCCACGGACACCGGTACCAGGTGAAATCCACTCTGCTGCCGATGCGTTATCGAGCGGAGGAGGCGGGGGCCCAGATCGCTTGCTTTGGCCATTCCCACTTTCCCGTCTGTGAACAGGACGGGCCCATTTTGTTGATTAACCCGGGAAGCATCTCCTCGCCGAGGGGTTATCCGGTACCCACCTATGCGGTATTGGAGACCGGTGAGGAAAACCGGGCCGAGGTTGCTTTTTATACGACTCAGGGCACGCCCGTTCATGATCGAGGCGGAACATTCCGTTGGGGAGAGTGAAGGTTTCCGTTTTTTTCCGCTTGACGATGAGGAAGGTTTCAATATAAAATATATACACCGTTTGTCACTTCCCACGGGTCCCAGTAGCTCAGCTGGATAGAGCAACGGCCTTCAATATAGGAGCCTTTGCAGGGAAACGGAAACCTGCAAAGTGGACGACACTGTATCGGTGAAGCCTTAACAGATCATGCTGATGGTAATACCGAGGAAACTTACGATCTTGGTAAAACAGATTGAGGAGTTTTAAAGGCTCATGTATAGGATGAGGGTAGAAACTCCGAAGAATAGTCAAGTGCCAAAGGGCGCGTGATTATCGTGAGGTTCCGTAGAGACTATACGTGTCGCACCTGAAATGGTGAAGATATAGTCCAGACCACAAACAACGGATGTTGGTAACGAAAGTTACAGTGGTATGCTAAGCCGTCGGTCGGGGGTTCGAATCCCTCCTGGGACACCATCTGGGGAAGGGTCGCGGTGTCTGTTTTTGAAAAACCCCATTATGGGGTTTTTTGCTTTGTCCGCTTGTGTTCTCCCGCTTGCAACCGCGAGGTTCTGTGTTATAATGAGGTGGTTGTAAACGTACGGAAATTGCGGGTTAAAGAGTTATTCCGTTGATTGAACAGAGTTTGTCAGGAGGGAAGCGCCGATGAAGGCTAGCTGGGAAAAGACCGAAACAAACCGTGGGGTGCTGACGGTTGAAGTAGATGAAAAACAACTGGGGGGAGCCCTGGATAAGGCGTTCAAGAAAGTTGTCAAGAATGTCAATGTCCCCGGTTTCCGCAAGGGTAAAGTACCGCGTCCGATTTTCGAAAATCGGTTCGGGGTGGAGAGCCTCTACCAAGATGCCATGGATATCTTGTTGCCGGAAGCTTACTCCTCCGCAGTAAAGGAGACGAGTATTGAACCGGTTGACCAGCCGGAGATCGACATCGACCAGTTGGAGAAGGGAAAACCCTTCATTTTTAAGGCGACGGTAACCGTCAAGCCTGAAGTGACCTTGGGCGAATACAAAGGCCTCGAAATTGAGGAAAAAGACTTCTCCGTCAATACGGAGGATGTAGACGCCGAACTGAAGAAAATGCAGGAACGCCAAGGAGAACTGATCGCAGTTGAGGATGGAAAAGTGGAAGAAGGCGATCGGGTGATCATGGACTTCGAAGGGTTTATCGACGGAGAACCCTTCGAAGGTGGTAAGGCAGAGCAATACACCCTCGAAGTAGGTTCCGGTCAGTTTATCCCCGGGTTTGAAGACCAACTGATCGGTTCGGAACCCGGCAGTGAAAAAGATATCACGGTTACCTTCCCGGAAGATTACCACGCTGAAGAACTGGCCGGCAAAGAGGCCGTCTTCAAGGTGAAAGTGCATGAAATCAAGCGCATGCGCCTGCCGGAGTTGGATGATGAATTCGCCCAGGACGTCAGTGAGTTCGATACCCTGGAAGAATTGAAAAGCGATATCGAGAATAAGCTGAAAGAGCAAAAGAAAAACGAAGAAGAAAGCTACAAACGGAACCAATTGGTGGAAAAAGCCGCCGCCAACGCTGAGATTGAACTGCCTGAAGTGATGGTGGAGCACGAAGTGGATCATATGGTTCGCCATTTCGAACAACAACTGCAAATGCAGGGGATTAACCTGGAACAGTACAGCCAGTTCACGGGTCAGGATGTCGATGCGATCCGCGGCCAGTTCAAAGAAGATGCGGAGAAAAAAGTGCGGGCCAACCTGACGCTGGAAACGATCGCCAAGGCGGAGAATGTGGAAGTCAGCGATGAAGAAGTCCAGGAAGAGTTGAAAAAATTGGCGGAACAGATGAACCGGGAAGTGGCTGAGATCCAACGACTGATGGAAGCCCAAGGCGGTTTGGAGCAAGTGAAGGATGAAGTGAAAATCCGAAAAACGATCGACCTACTTGTATCCAATAGTAAAAATGCGGCATAATGAGAATAGGACGGAAGAACGAGGCACGTAGATATAGCGTGCCTTGTTTTTAAACCAACCGACAGAAGGGAGGGGAAACCGTGAACCTGGTACCGATGGTTGTGGAGCAAACCAATCGCGGCGAACGGGCCTACGATCTCTACTCCCGTTTGCTGAAAGACCGTATCATCTTCATCGGTAGTCCGATTGACGACCAGATCGCCAATGTGGTCACCGCCCAGTTGTTGTTTTTGGCGGCGGACGATTCCGATAAGGATATCTCTCTGTACATAAATTCCCCAGGCGGTTCCATCACCGCGGGGATGGCGATTTTTGATACCATGCAATACATAAAACCCGATGTCTCCACCATCTGTGTGGGGTTGGCTGCCAGTATGGGGGCATTCCTGCTGGCGGCTGGAACGAAGGGAAAACGATATGCCCTACCCAATAGCGAGGTGATGATCCACCAACCATTGGGTGGCGTGCGCGGTCAGGCTGCCGATATTAAGATCCACGCTGAATGGATTGTACGCACCAGGAAAAGGATCTATCAAATCCTGGCCGACCGCACGGGACAGTCGCTGAAAAAGATCGAACGCGACTCTGATCGCGATTTCTTTTTGGGTGCTCAGGAAGCCAAAGAGTACGGTTTGGTGGACCAAGTGATCACCCGATAACCTTTTGAAAGGGGTGATTCGCATGTTTAAATTCAACGAGGAAAAAGGACAGCTAAAGTGTTCTTTCTGCGGGAAATCACAGGATCAGGTACGGAAACTGGTGGCTGGCCCCGGTGTCTACATCTGTGACGAATGCATTGAGCTGTGCAACGAGATTGTTGAAGAAGAACTGGGCGGTGAAGAGGATATCGATCTCCAGAATCTTCCCAAGCCCCAGGAGATCAACGAAATCCTCGATTCCTACGTTATCGGTCAGGAACAAGCCAAGAAATCCCTGGCCGTAGCGGTCTATAACCACTATAAGCGGATCAATACGTCCCAGAAGGTGGAGGACGTTGAACTACAGAAATCGAATATCGTTATGATCGGGCCGACAGGGAGCGGGAAGACCCTGCTCGCGCAGACAATGGCTAAAATCCTCAATGTTCCCTTCGCAATCGCGGATGCTACATCTCTCACGGAGGCTGGCTATGTAGGGGAAGATGTTGAAAATATTCTCCTCAAGCTGATCCAAGCCGCTGATTATGATGTGGAGAAGGCAGAACGGGGGATCATCTACATCGATGAAATCGATAAGGTGGCCCGTAAATCGGAAAACCCCTCTATCACAAGGGACGTTTCCGGCGAAGGGGTTCAGCAGGCCCTGCTGAAAATCCTGGAAGGAACCGTGGCCTCTGTTCCCCCTCAAGGCGGGCGGAAACATCCCCACCAAGAATTTATTCAGATCGACACCAGCAATATCTTGTTCGTTTGCGGCGGTGCTTTCGATGGGCTGGAACCGATTATTAAACGACGCATCGGGAAGAAAGTAATCGGATTCGGGTCGGACAGCTCTACCGCGGATCTGAAAACCGGTGAATATCTGAAACTGGTGTTGCCGGAGGATCTGCTTCGTTTTGGCCTAATTCCCGAATTTGTCGGCCGCCTTCCGGTCATCTCCACACTGGAACCGTTGGATCAGGAAGCGCTGGTTCGCATTTTGACCGAGCCGAAAAACGCTCTCGTCAAGCAGTACCAGAAACTCTTGGAGATGGATAATGTGGAGCTCACATTTGAAGAGGGAGCCCTCAAGTCCATCGCCGATGAAGCGATCAAACGGAACACCGGTGCACGGGGGCTGCGGGCAATTATCGAGTCGATCATGCTCGATGTTATGTTCGACCTACCCTCCCGAGATGATGTCACGGAGTGTGTCGTCACGGAGTCTACGGTGAAGAACAAGGTGGCACCCCGCCTTACGACGCGGGAAGGTCGCCCCGACAAAAAAGAAGAGAGTGCATAATATAATCACTGGCAGCCGCACCAAAGTATTGGGTGCGGCTTTTTTTTTGCTTTTCGTTAGGCCTTTCGAAGTAGGGAGTTACTACCCGCATCCCTCTGCATTTATGGTAGAATACAGATGGCAGCTGGGGCACTGTTTTTTCGTCCTTGTATGCGGACCCGGTGATAAAAGACAGCAATGGTTCATGATCGAAAAGAATTCAGCGGAACTGGAGTTGTGGTTTGCATGATGCACGTGGAAGTCGTCTCCCGAGAGGACTATTTATCCTTTATCGACCAGCAACCCCTGGGAAATTTCATGCAATATCCGTCCTGGGCTGAAGTGAAGACTGAATGGGACAACGACCTTTTGGGCTGGTTTGACCAAGAGCAGCGCATGGTGGGCTGTTGTCTGGTTTTGTACCGTAAGCTGCCCGGACTGAACAAACACCTGGCATATATACCTCGGGGCCCGGTCATCGACTGGAAATCGAAGCAGCTGGGCGAATGGTTTGAGCCCCTGTTCGAATATCTGAGACGGAAGAATGTCTTCTCCGTCAAGATGGAACCGCCGGTTGTACGAGCGAAGTGGAAGACACCGACAATCAAGGAGTACCTGAAGGAAGTGCGGGAGCATGAGCTGAAGGGGAAGACGCTAAGGGACCTAGGACCCGATGAAGTAGTAGGCAGTGCTGAATATGTTCAGCAGGAGCTTCGCTCCATGGGATGGAAAGAAAAAGATGGGGAGGGTGGTTTTTCTGCCATTCAACCCCAATATGTTTTCCGGCTTCCCCTTGAAGAACGGAGCTTGGATGACGTATTTGCCGGATTTCATACGAACTGGCGCCGGAATGTTAGAAAGGCGGACAAGCAGGGAATCGTTGTAACCGAAGGCGGAGAGCAGGAACTAAAAGAATTTTACGAACTGCTAAAAGTAACTGCCGAGCGGGACAAGTTCTCCGTGCGCGCTTTCTCGTATTTTGATACCATGTACAAATCGATGAAACGGGAAGATCCGAATCGCATTCGCTTGTATATGGCAAGATACGAAGGAGAGCTTCTCGCCTCCACGATCGCTACCCACACCAATGGACACACGTGGTACCTATACGGAGCGAGTAGCAACGAAAAGCGGGAGAAAATGCCCAACCACGCGATCCAGTGGAAGATGATCCAGGATGCTCACGCCATAGGTGCTCATACTTATGATTTCCGGGGGATCAGTAATACCTTGGACGAATCAGATCACCTATACGGACTTCTTCGCTTTAAGTTAGGGTTTGGCGGGGAAGCCTGCGAGTTTATCGGGGAGTGGGATTATCCTTTGCAACCGCTCCTGCACTGGGCTTTCGACATGTATATGAAGAAGCGGTGAGGTGTTCTAACAGTGAGTCTTACCCTGTATCTCAACCGGCGGGAATGGTTTCAACACTTGGAAGTGATGGAGGAGCGATACCCAGATTATGTGCCGGTAATCAAGGGAAATGGTTACGGGTTTGGAAACGGGTACCTGGCTGACGCAGCCCTTCACAAAGGGAAGCGTTCGGTTTGCGTGGGAACCGTGGAAGAAGCCAGAGAATTGGAGCAAGCCGGTTCATTTGACGAGATCCTTATCCTTACCCCGGTATTGACGGAGCTGACATATGAGGATATGGCGGATAACCGGGTCTTTACCGTAGGAAGTTCGGCTCAACTGGATCACCTTATCCGTTCCTTCGAATCCCTGTGCCAGGGACAACCCAGTATCTGGGGGAGGAACGGGGAGCCCTTTTGTTTATCCGTGCTAATCAAGTGCCAATCACCGATGAAACGATATGGGTTCCCCTTGGAAGAAGCCGGTCGACTCCGTTCCCTGCTTACAGAGAGTACCCAGTCCTCCAGTCTGCGGATCCAGGTCAAAGGATTTTCCATCCACTTTCCTCAAACCGGGGTGTCAGATGGAGAAAAGGAACGGTTGGTGGCAGATTGGATCCGAGAGGCGGTTGAATGGAAACTTCCTACTCCGCGCCTATTTATCAGCCATGTTTCTTCCTCTCTCTACGCGAAACTGCGGAAAAACCATTTGGAAATCCAGTTTGCGATGCGGCTTGGCACCGAGCTATGGCTGCACGATAAATCCTTTTTTGAGACCAAAAGTACCGTCCTCGACGTTAAATCGGTTCAAAAGGGAGAGCGTTTCGGATACAAGCAGCAACCGGCGAAAAAAAGCGGAACCCTCGTCTTTGTTTCAGGGGGAACAGCCAACGGTGTCGGCCTGGAAGCGCCTGTAGCCACGAGAAGTTTGAAAGACCGGCTGAAGCTTACCGCATTTTGGTTACTCTCTCTTGTTAATCGGCACCTTAGCCCCTATACGTATCAGGGAAAGCGAACCTGGTTTGCCGAGCCCCCTCATATGCAGACCAGTGTTCTTCTTTTCCCGGAAGGAAGCAAGGCGCCTGAAGTAGGGGAGGAACTGCCGGTTACACTCCGCATGACTACCGCCCATTTTGATCAGTGTGTAGAAAGGGAAAGCGAAGAAAAGACGGAGGAGAAAATCTCTCAGTCTCAGGTGGCCGACAGGCATCTCAACGCACTTCCCTGATGACGATATCCGCTTCTGTTAGCAAACCCGCCCGGCTCCGGCAGCCGGGCGGGTTTTTTTCGCTTTTTGACTATCCCCTTCCGAGGCCGGTCATACTAAGGCCAGATACGCGGGGCGAGAATTGAACCTGCGACCATTGTGACGGGGAGGAATCAACGAAATGAACTGGACAGTCATCATCATGTTGCTCCAGGTATTTTTTTCGATCGTGATCGGTCTCTACTTCTGGAACCTGCTTCGCAATCAACAAACCAGTCGGACGGCGGTGGACCGTGAATCGAAGAAGGAGATGGATAAACTGCGTAAGATGCGTAGCGTCTCCCTGACAGAGCCTCTTTCTGAAAAAACCCGCCCCTCTTCCTTCAATGAAATCATCGGGCAGAAAGAAGGGCTGAGAGCGCTACAAGCCGCCTTATGTGGCCCTAATCCCCAACATGTTCTGATCTATGGCCCTCCAGGTGTCGGAAAGACAGCGGCTGCTCGGGTCGTGTTGGAAGAGGCGAAAAAAAACCCGAGATCCCCCTTTAATCTCCAGTCCAAATTTGTGGAGGTCGATGCCACAACGGCTCGCTTTGACGAGCGGGGTATTGCCGACCCTTTGATCGGTTCCGTCCACGATCCCATCTATCAGGGAGCAGGGGCGATGGGGATGGCCGGAATTCCGCAACCAAAACCAGGAGCGGTCTCCAAAGCCCACGGTGGCTTGTTGTTTATTGATGAAATTGGGGAGCTCCATCCAATTCAAATGAACAAACTTCTGAAAGTCCTGGAGGACCGAAAAGTCATCTTCGAGTCCGCTTATTACAGTGCTGAAGATGCCAATACCCCTACCCACATCCACGATATCTTTCAAAACGGTATGCCTGCAGATTTTCGCATGGTGGGAGCAACCACCCGTACGCCAGAGGAAATCCCTCCGGCGATTCGCTCGAGGTGCATGGAGATTTTTTTCCGTCCGCTCCTTTCCGACGAGATCAGCCGCATTGCACGTCAGGCGATTGAACGGATTCAGTTTCAATATGAAGAGCAGGCGATTCGGGTCATTCAAAAATATGCCGGGAACGGTCGGGAGGCTGTCAATATTGTTCAGACAGCAGGCGGGTTGGCCCTGACAGAAAATCGACAGGAAATTAAGGCGGTTGATGTGGAGTGGGTCGTCCACAGCAGCCAGCTTACCCCGCGACTGGACAAGAAAATACCTGAAAAACCCCAAGCGGGACTGGTCAACGGTCTGGCTGTCTACGGGCCCAATACGGGGACACTCCTGGAAATTGAAGTGACGGCTCTTCCTGTTGAATCCGGAGTGGATGGGTCGATCCGGATCACCGGCATGGTGGACGAGGAAGAATTAGGCGGAGGCAGTCGTACACTGAGGCGAAAGAGCATGGCCCGGAGTTCCGTGGAGAATGTGCTTACCGTGCTGCGCCGCACCGACATTAATCCTTATGCATACCACCTCCACGTTAACTTCCCCGGCGGTATCCCCATGGATGGTCCTTCCGCTGGAGTGACGATGGCGACAGCGATTTATTCTGCCATTAAAGGGGTGGAGGTAGACAATAAACTGGCCATGACCGGAGAACTTTCCATTCATGGTAAAGTGATGCCTGTTGGCGGTGTGGTGGCCAAGGTGGAAGCGGCCAAACAAGCGGGAGCTGACCGGGTGATCATCCCCCATGATAATATGCAGGCCATTTTTGACGAGATGGAAGGAGTGAAGGTGATTCCCGTCCGTCATATTGAACAAGTACTGCAACTGGCCTGTGGAGAGGCGGAATCGGAGGAAACGGAAACCTCTCTTCCGGCTTCGGCGGGTGTTCTAACAGCCACTTCCGCTCCTGTCGGTTAAAGAAGAGTCCATTGGGAGGCCGTGTCAAACGCGGGAAAGGACGCGGGACACTGGTCCTTCGTTTTATCACAGGATCCAAGTAGCCCATGTTCCCTGGCTGTCATGGACAAACGGTATTGAATAGGATAAAATCGTACAAAGTTCAACCCTTGAAATGAACAGGCAAGAGACGGCATCGGAGGTGCATTCATGGCTGTTAATGAGGAGGAGCGCGTACTGCCGTTGCTGCCCCTTCGCGGTTTACTGGTCTATCCCAATATGGTGCTTCATTTGGACGTGGGCCGTGAACGTTCCGTTAAAGCACTGGAACAGGCGATGGTAGACGATGATTTAATTCTCCTTGCGACGCAGCACGAAGTCCAGATCGAAGAGCCCGGAACGGATGATATTTTCAGGATGGGCACCGTTGCCCGTGTCCGCCAGATGTTGAAGTTACCTAACGGTACCATCCGTGTATTGGTGGAAGGTCTGCATCGGGCGCGGCTGATCGAGTTTGTGGATACGGACTCCTATTATAAAGTGCGCGTAAGTGAGATCCTGCAAGATGAGATCGATGATATCAACGTAGAAGCATTGATGCGGTCGGTTCTCGACCATTTTGAACAATATCTGCGGTTGTCCAAAAAGGTTTCTCCCGAAACGTTGTCCGCCGTGTCGGATATCGATGAACCGGGGCGTCTGGCGGATGTAATCGCATCCCATCTACCCCTCAAGATCGAAGACAAACAGAAAATCCTAGAAACCGTGGATATTAAAAAACGGCTGGAGACCCTGTTATCGATCTTGAATGACGAACGGGAAGTTTTGGAGCTTGAAAAGAAAATTTCCCAACGGGTTAAAAAGCAGATGGAAAAGACCCAAAAGGAGTACTACCTGCGGGAACAAATGAAAGCAATCCAGCGGGAGCTGGGCGAAAAAGAAGGGCGCATGGGCGAAGTAGATGAGCTTCGCGGCCGTCTGGAAGAGATGGAAGCCCCCGAATCCGTCAAGGAACGGGTGGAGAAAGAGATCCAACGTCTGGAGAAAATCCCTACCTCTTCGGCGGAGGGGGGAGTCATCCGTACCTATGTAGAATGGCTTCTCGATCTGCCCTGGCAGAAAGAGACAGAGGATGATCTCAACCTGGCTAAGGCGGAAAAGATCCTGGATGAGGATCACTACGGTTTGGAGAAAGCCAAGGAACGCGTGTTGGAGTATCTTGCGGTTCAACAGATGGTAAAGAAACTAAAGGGGCCGATTCTCTGCCTTGTCGGACCGCCCGGCGTGGGTAAGACATCCCTCGGTCGTTCCATCGCTCGTGCTCTCAATCGGAAATTCGTCCGCATTTCCTTGGGCGGTGTCCGAGATGAAGCGGAAATTCGCGGGCATCGGCGCACCTATGTGGGGGCGATGCCGGGGCGGATTATCCAGGGCATGAAGACGGCGGGTACCGCTAATCCGGTTTTTCTCCTGGACGAGATTGACAAGATGTCCATGGATTTTAGGGGA
Source organism: Salinithrix halophila (assembly GCF_042650125.1). NCBI lineage: Bacteria > Bacillati > Bacillota > Bacilli > Caryophanales > Thermoactinomycetaceae > Salinithrix > Salinithrix halophila. The sequence goes on along the minus strand of NZ_JBHSAP010000018.1, from coordinate 701,222 downwards.
GACCCAGCCTCCGCCTTATTAGAAGTCTTGGATCCGGAGCAGAATCAAAACTTTAGCGACCACTACATCGAAGCTCCTTATGACCTCTCTAAGGTGATGTTCATCACGACGGCCAACGCGGTTCACAACATTCCCCGCCCACTTCTGGATCGTATGGAGATGCTTTACATTTCGGGTTATACGGAGATTGAAAAAGAGAAGATCACGAAGGAGTATCTGATTCCCCGCCAGCTCAAAGAACACGGGCTTGGCAAAGATAAATTACAGATCAACGCTGAAGCCATCCAGAAGTTGATTCGGCAGTATACCCGGGAAGCCGGGGTGCGGAATCTGGAAAGAACCGTCGGGACCTTGTGCCGCAAGGCGACCAAGCAATTAGTTTCTGGAGAGAAGAAAAAAGTCATCATTACTTCCAAAAACCTTTCCCAATACCTAGGCGCGGAAAAGTTCCGTTACGGTAAAGCGGAAGCGACCGACCAGGTTGGTGCCGCCACTGGGCTTGCTTGGACAGCCGCCGGCGGAGACACCCTTACCATTGAGGTGACGGTCTTTCCCGGCAAAGGGAAACTGACCCTGACAGGAAAGCTGGGGGACGTTATGAAAGAATCGGCCCAGGCTGCTTTCAGTTACATTCGTTCCCGGGCTAAATCGTTGGAGGTGGATCCTGAATTCCACGAGAAAAACGACATTCATATCCATGTGCCCGAAGGGGCGATTCCGAAAGACGGCCCTTCCGCAGGGATTACGATGGCGACAGCGCTTGTTTCGGCCCTGTCAGGGAAACCTGTCTCCCGAGAGGTAGGGATGACTGGGGAGGTTACCCTGAGGGGAAGGGTGCTAGCCATCGGCGGTCTGAAGGAGAAGTCCCTGGCAGCGCATCGGGCTGGCCTTACCCAAATTCTTATCCCGAAGGAAAACGAGAAGGATTTGGAAGACGTTCCCCCTAGTGTGCGGGAAGATTTGAAAATTACACCGGTCAGCCATATGGATGAAGTGCTGAAGTTGGCTCTGGTCGCAGATATGAAGAGGGGTTAAGATGAAAGTTACGCAGGCTGAACTGATCATCAGCGCGGTTGACCCGCGGCAATACCCAGAAGACGCCCTGCCGGAGATCGCTCTGGCCGGGCGTTCCAATGTGGGGAAATCGTCGCTGATCAATCGGATGATTCATCGAAAAAATCTAGCTCGAACGAGTTCAAAACCAGGAAAAACCCAAACGATCAATTTTTATCGGATTAACGGGGTCCTAACCTTCGCTGATATGCCTGGTTACGGTTTTGCCAAGGTGTCTAAGGCGGTGCGGGCAGCCTGGGGACGGATGTCGGAGCAATATCTGACCCAAAGGCATAACCTTGCGGGTATCCTCCAAGTGATCGACCTGCGCCATCCACCGACCAAAGATGATATCGCGATGTACGAATGGTTGAAACACCTGGGCATTCCGGTGATTGTGGCTGCCACCAAAGCGGATAAAATCACCCGCGGCCAGTGGCCGAAGCATAAGAAACAGGTGAAGGAAGGGCTCCAGATGGAACCAAAGGATCCGCTCATCCTCTTCTCCTCCCAAACAGGGCAAGGAAAAGAGGAGCTATGGTCGGAAATCGGTCGCCTGATATCGGACGCAAAAGAGAGGGGAACCCTTTCGAGACCTCCAGAATAGGCTGGAGAACGCACGGCTGGAAAAGACGAGAGAGATGGGAAAGGCTGGGGAGAGATGGATAAAAAAATACGTGTGGCTGTCCTGTATGGAGGGAAGTCAGGAGAGCACGATGTGTCGCTTCATTCCGCTGCCTCCGTCATTCAATCGATGGATCCGGCATTGTTTGAAGTACTTCCCGTCCTCATTGATAAAAAAGGAAGTTGGAAAGCTGGCGCGAATGCTTTACCCGCCTTGGAAGGGAAGATGGAGGAGAGCCGGCTGGAGGAGCTAGGTAAGAATGTCTCTGCCTTCCCTGCCCTGTCGGTGGAAGATAGACTTCTACCCAGGCTTGATTGGGAGGAGCTGGACGTGGTATTTCCCGTCCTCCACGGGACCTTTGGCGAAGACGGGACCATTCAGGGGCTTTTGGAGATCGCAGATATCCCATACGTGGGTGCAGGTGTGTTAGCTTCTGCGGTAGGAATGGATAAAGTGATGATGAAAAAGGTGTTTGCCCAGGAAGGGCTGCCCCAGGGGGATTTTATCCAGGTACTGCGAAGTCGGGTGGAAAACGAGATCGATGCTGTAGTGGAAGAGCTTGAAAATCACTTTGGCTATCCCTGCTTCATCAAACCGGCCAACCTCGGATCCAGTGTCGGTATATCCAAGGCTACAGACCGGGAAACCTTGAAAAAGGCTCTACGCTTCGCTGCCCGGTATGACCGCAAATTGATTGTCGAGGAGTTCATCGATGCCCGGGAAGTGGAAGTGGCCGTCCTGGGCAACGAGCAACCGGAGGCCTCTACCCCTGGTGAAATCGTCTCCAGCAATGATTTTTACGATTATAAAGCCAAGTATATAGATGGTAAATCGGAAATGCGTATTCCGGCAGAATTACCCGAAAACACCTTGGAAGAGATCCGCAGCTTGGCCTTGCGGGCTTACCGGGCTATCGACTGTACCGGACTGTCACGGGTGGACTTTTTTGTCACAAAGAAAGAGGGCCGAATTCTAATCAACGAAATTAACACCATGCCCGGTTTCACACCGTACAGCATGTACGCCAACCTATGGAAAAACTCCGGAGTCAGTTATGGGAGCTTAGTGAAGAAACTGATTCAACTCGCG
>NZ_JBHSAP010000018.1:704-698316 GCF_042650125.1 Salinithrix halophila | reverse complement strand
CCCCCGACACCTAAGGGTGTCGGGGGTTTTTGGGCCGTTTTGATTGATGGGGGAATCTATTGTTCTGTCAGTACCAGCGGTCCATTTCGGGTGATCGCTATCGTGTGCTCATACTGGGCGGAGAGACTGCCGTCGACCGTGCGGGCCGTCCAGCCGTCGGGATCGATGCGGGCGCGCCAGGAACCTGTAGTAAGCATGGGCTCGATGGTTAGGACCATTCCTTCTTCCAGCATTTCTCCACTGTTTTGAGGCCCGAAGTGGGGGACGGCTGGTTCTTCGTGGATCCGCCGGCCGATGCCGTGGCCGATGAACTGACGAACGACGGCATAGCCGCGGGATTCAGCGAAGGTCTGGATGGCGTGGGAGATGTGACCAATTCGATTACCTACCTTTGCTTGACGGATTCCTTCCAGGAGAGCGTCCATGGTAGCCTGCAACAGGGATTGGGCTTGGGAGGTGATTTTGCCTACCGGGTAAGACCAGGCGGAATCGGCCAACCAACCGTCTAGGTTAACGACCATGTCGACGGTGAGGATGTCCCCTTCCTTCAAGGGGGTATCATTGGGCATCCCGTGGCAGATCACGTCATTGACCGATGCACACGTGGCAAAGGGATAACCCATGTATCCTTTTTGTTCGGGAGTGGCTCCTAAACGCTCGAGATATTTCTCGACGAATCGGTCAATCTCCAAAGTGGTTGCCCCTGGGCGGATCCGCCCGGCGATCTCTCGGTGGCAGGCAGCCAGGAGTTTGCCCGCTCGGTGCATATGGAGGATTTCTTCTCTGCTTTTGATGAGGGCCATGGCGTATTTCCTTTCTATAAGGGGTCGCCATTAGTTTATGATGCAGAATGAAATCAGAGACGCGATTTGACCCGAAACACCGATAGCCCGATTGTCACCATTTCTTGAATATGAGGGTCAATCCCAGGATGACGAGCAGTGCGGGCCAATAGGTGTTAAGGGTGTCGGCGGCTCGCCCTAGCCCAGGGATCTCTGTTACACCAGGCCAGGCGAACAAACCGAGCAGGAGAAGCAAGGACCCAATAGTTCCTTGCTTATTATTTTTGCGAAGGATTCCACCGAAGAGGAGGAAGGAAGATCCGATAATGGCGGGTACCAGGCTCCAATGCTCGGGCCACTCGTTTACATGGGAAAGGCCCCAGGAGTGGATGCCCAGGCCGGTAATGATGCCGCCCCAAATCATCAGATGAGGCTTTCCTGTTTTTTTTCTGGCGATCAGGAGAATAGTGACTCCAGCGACGATTAAAAGGAACTCCCAATTGGTAATGGATTTGGGAATCGCCCCATTTAATTTACGCAACATCAATAGGGCTCCAGATACTACAAGTAGAATGCCAATCATTTTTCCGCGCATGATGTTCCCTCTTTCTGTACCGGTTTGCGAAGGCGGCGGAAGCGGATTTCTGCAAATACCATCCCGCACAGGATCAGTAGACATCCGGCAAGGGTCTTCCCATTCATGGAGGTTTCCAGCCACCACCAATCCGTCCAGGCGGCGAAAACAGGTTCCATAGCAAAAATAAGGGCGACCCTTGTTGGCGTGGTATACCGTTGGAAGTGGGTTTGTCCCGTGTAAGCCAATACCGTGGCAAATAGAGAGGTGATTAGGAGAGCTGCGATGACTTCTGTTCGGGCAAATAGACTCAAATTAAACCATGAATACCAAGGTTCGAAGAGGAGGGCAAAAACTCCGTTCAAAAAGGCAACCGTACCCACCTGAACGGTAACGAGGGGCAGGGCGTCGGCCCAGGAAGCGTATTTAGCGGTATAAACAATTTGCAGACCAAAACCGATGGCGCAGAGGAAAGCAAGCAAATCGCCTCTGTTCAGGCTGGAAAAATCGGCAAAGGCGAGGTTCCAGAGGCCTGCCAAGGCGAAGAGAGCTCCGGTTATGGCATTCCATCCGGGTTTTGTGCCGAGGATCCACAGACTGAAGACCGGGACCAGGACGACAGCGACTCCGGTCAGAAAACCGGATTTCCCCGAGGTGGTGTAAAGGAGGCTGAACGTTTGCAAGGCGTATCCGACAAAGAGCCAAATACCTAGATAACCCCCTGTTTTTCGGTAGCGTGGTTCGCGAATCTTCCAAGCCTGCCCGTTGATCCGGAGCAGAATCCAAAGCATGGTTGCTGCCAAGCCAAAGCGAAGGGCCAGGAAGGAGAAAGGGGGCATCGTTTCAATGGCATTCTGAACGAGCACAAAGGTAGCTCCCCATACAAAGGCGATCCCTAACAGCGCCGTATCGGCGACCCAGGTTTTTGTACGCAATCCCGTTCCTCCTGCCAAGTATGTATTCTTCCTCCATCGTAACACAATTTCACCATGGCACAGAGGGTACGATCAACCTCTTTATATCAAGGAGGAGAGATGCATTTTATATTATAAATGATGGCAGAGGTATGGTAGGATTATATACGACAAAGGTAGGGATATAAAGGGACGAAAAGGTAGCATCCACGCCTTTTGTTCCCCATCTGTCAGCTTTCTGGGTTTTCTGTTGAATCAACTGAGGGGAAATAAGCCGCTGGACCATTGGGAATTTTCCTGATAAAAGGGATCGGTGGCCCACTGGATAGCAAAAAAAGCTATTCGAAGCTTGTGCGTATTACATAATTGGGTACGAGTACAAAGAGAATGGCGGGTTGTCAGATGAAATGGAAACTATGGCTGGAGCAGATTTGCCGTTGGTTCGTCGTATTTTCGGCCTGGATTTTGGCCTTTTATTCACTCTTTCATCCGACGGCGAGCGGGTGGACTCTCTTGCACCTTTTCACGTTGGCCGCATTGCTCCTGGTCACCGAGTTTTTTCCCTACCCTGGCCACGACGGGCGGGTGACGGTCCACTTCCCTTTCCTGTTTACCCTCGCAACCATGTTTTCTCCGGGGATCGCCGGCTTTGTTTATATGGTTATCGTCCTGCCGGTCACCTGGCTCCGGAAGCACTCTTTGACGCGGGCGGCTTTTCGGACGGGGTATACAATCTTCGCTCTCTTTAGCGTCCAGTTTTTTCTCGATGCCATTGGCCAGTCTCTGTTTGAGAACGGGGGAGTCTGGGTACCTGTATTTGTCCTCTTAGGCTGTGTGGCGGTGTATGAGCTGACAAGCAAGGGGCTGCGGGACGGTGTGGAAATGATGCGCCCCCGCCCCCGGGCTAACCGGCTCTGGGTGAATAACTGGCTGTTGGAGACAGGGATCGCCCTCTTTTCCTGGGGCTATGTTTGTGCATACTACGGTATGCTTCACCAGGGGCGGGAGACAGACCCTTTGGCTTTTCTGTTTTTCTTCACGCCGCTGACTGCTTTTGCTGTTTTATCCAATGTGTTTGCGAGGCTTCTCCGTAAAAAGCGGAAGCTGGAACTATTATTTCTGCTCACCCGTAATATCAACAAAAACCTGAAGCTGAACAAGGTGATGGAACATACCCTTCTGCCTTTGTCTAAAGTGATCCGGTTCAGCTTCGGAGTTGTCTACTTGGTGAAGAATGGCCGGTTGTCCCCGGCGGTGACAGCCGGAGATTTTCCGAAGCATCTGCGACGGCAATCTCAGCCGCTGAACCGGGGGTTATCCGGTTGGGCTGCTTCCCACGCCCGACCAGCTTTGGTTCATCACGCCAAAATGGATCCCCGCTGCCAGAAGGATCGGGCGGACTTTGAGGATGTCCGTTCGCTTCTTGCCGTGCCTCTGGAGATGGATGGTGAGGTGCTTGGTGTAATCACCCTGGGCAAAACCGAGCGGGGTGGCTTTGAAGAGGCTGATCTAACCTTTTTACAGGTGCTGGCCAGCCAGACGGTAATCGCTATACGAAATGCCCGTCTCGTCGAAGAACGGGAACGGCGGGTGGTGGCAGAAGAACGGAACCGCCTTGCGAGGGATATTCACGATGGAATCGCCCAGTCTTTTGCAGGGGTTTTAATGAAGGTTGAATCATCGCTCAAGGTGTATGACACCCAGCCGGATAAGGTGAAAGAATGGCTGGAAGAGAGTCGAGCAAAACTCCGGGAAGGGTTGAAAGAAGTCCGTTACTCCATTACGGCTCTCCGTCCTTCGCCGGCACAGAAAATCGGCCTGATCCCCGCCCTTAACCGGCGGGTGGAGGCTTTCCAAAATGAGACCGGGGCAGAGGCGGTCTTTGAAGCAGAGGGAGAGAAAATCCCTTTGCGGTGTGAAACAGAAGAAACGATTTACATGGTTTGTCACGAGGCTTTGTCCAACGCTGCGAAGCACGCCAAAGCCAATGAAGTGAAAGTAACCCTCGTATTCGAACCGGAGGAAGTGAGATTGGTGGTTCAGGATGACGGAGTAGGTTTCTCTCTTGCCCGGGCTGTATACAAGGCGGAAGCCCAAAAACGCTACGGCATCGTCGGCATGAACGAACGGGCCCAAAACCTCAAAGCTGCCTTGCAGTTCGACAGCGAAGAAGGGGTGGGTACGACCGTTACCTTGAGCATCCCGATCGGAGAAGAGGAGGAGGCTGCTGTCCATGCCCATTAATGTCCTATTAGTGGACGATCACGCCGTACTGCGAGACGGTTTGTCCAACATCATCAGCCTGGAGAAAGATATGGAAGTAGTCGGGCAGGCGAACAGCGGGAGCGAAGCGTTAGAGATGTTCGAGGAATTGAAGCCGGATGTAATCCTGATGGATATCAATATGCCGGGGATGAGCGGAGTGGAAGCCATCCGACGTATCCGGGCCAAGAACCAGAAGGTGGCCCTGCTGGTTCTGACTATGTTCGACCGGGACGAATATCTTTATGAATCCATCCGGGCGGGGGCCACAGGTTATCTCTTGAAGGACGCTCCCTCTTCCGATGTCATCGATGCGATTCGCTCCGCCTCCAGGGGAGAGTCTATCCTGCATCCGGTAATGGCACGCAAACTCCTGGATAACATCAGCGGGGAGAAAAAAACGGATCGCGGCACCGGGGAAGACTCCCTGACACCGCGAGAATTGGACGTACTCAATTTGATGGTGAAAGGCCTATCCAACAAAGAGATTGCTGAGCAACTGTTCATCAGTGACAAAACGGTCAAAATCCATGTCAGCAATATCCTAAAGAAGCTGCGGGTAAAAAGTCGTTCCCAAGCGATTATCTATGCGATCCAGCACGAATTGGTCATGCTGGAGTAAGGCGGTTGATTCATCTGGGGGCTACTCTAGGTCTCGGTGGCGAAGGAGACGACGCTCCAATCGGTTGACGACCTGATACATCAAGGTGGCGCAGAGCGCGACCAGGACGAGAGAAAGAAGAACCAGGTTGAGGTTGAACACCTGGAAGCCATAAATGATCAAATAACCGAGCCCCTCTTTAGAGACAAGGAATTCACCCACAATCACGCCGACCCAGGCTAATCCGACGTTTACTTTTAGAGTGGCGATCATTTCCGGGATACAGGCGGGAAAAATGATGGTAAGGAAGAGCTGTCGTCTGGAAGCGCCGAAGGCCCGGGCAAGCTTATGGTAATCGGGATCTACACTTTGGAAGGCGGAATGGATGACCAGCGTCGTGATAACGATGGTGATGGCTACGGCCATGGCGAGGATGGAGCCGAATCCTGCGCCGATGGTCACGATGAACAAGGGGCCGAGGGCTACCTTAGGCATGCTGTTCAATACAACGAGGTAAGGATCCAATACCCGGGATAGGAACGGAGAAGCCCAGATTAGTGTAGCCAGGCCGGTTCCCGCGGCTGTCCCCAAAAGAAAGCCTGCAACGGTCTCCATGGCTGTGAGGCCGATGTGATGGAAAAGGTCCCCTGTCGCGACCATCTGCAGGAACAATTCCCAGATACGGGACGGACTGCTGAAGAGGAAAGGGTCGATCCAGCCGGTTTGGGCGCCCCACTCCCAACCGCTGAGGAGGAGGAGCAGGATCGCCGTCCGGACAGCCCCCACGTGGATATCTTGGAGGCGGAGACGCCGCAAGTGAGCGGCATGGATGTTGGATTGGGCATCCCGTATGAGCCAGCGGTTCCATCTCTTTCTCATGTTTGGTCGATCTCCTTCCACAATTCATTGAAAAGAGGACGGAAGGAGGGCCGGTCCCGGGCGGAAAGGGGGGTGGCTTGCCTGATTTCCTCTGGCACCTCCAAGGTACGGCGGATGTGCCCTGGATGCCCTCCCATGACGTAGATCCGGTCCGAGAGGGCTAAGGCTTCTTCTAGATCATGGGTTACCAGGAGAACGGTCATCCTTTGCCCTTTGAGCACGTTTACCAGCAGCTCTTCCAAGTGAAGCTTGTTTTGATAATCTAATGCGGAAAACGGTTCATCCAACAAGAGCAATTCCGGCTGTACGGCAAGGGTGCGTACAAGAGCGACGCGCTGGCGCATTCCGCCGGAGAGCTGGGAGGGATACTGGTGCAAAGTATGTCCTAGGCCCAGTTCTTGCAGGAGATAGCGGGCATGACCCGCTGTTTTTTTGTTTTTTAGACCACGAAATTCCAACCCGAGTGTAATGTTCTCCTCCACGGTCCTCCAGTCCAAGAGGCAATCCTGCTGAAGCATATAGCTGATGCGGTCGGATGGGCCGTCTACCGGTCTGCCGAAAAGGAAGATTTCTCCTGATGTAGGGGGGATAAGCCCCGCTACTAAGGAGAGAACGGTGCTTTTTCCACAGCCGCTGGATCCGATGAAACTGACGAACTCACCCGGATTGATTTGGAAAGAGATCGGCTCCAACGCCTCCACTTGATCTTGTCGGCTTAGATAGGTTTTCGTTGCTCGATTGGCTTCGATGGCACAGGCGGTCATCGATTTCCCTCCTTCCGCATTCCAGGATCATTCCGGTTCTTTCATAACTTGGTTGGTTAAGTCCATGCGGATCACTTGGTCATAGGGGACGCGTTCGGGCAGTTCACCTGCCTCTTTCATCACGTCCAGCAGAAGCCCATACTCTGTCTTGTCAATAAACGGGTCAGTGGCCCAGGAACCCTGAGCTTGGTAGCGTTCCAGCACCTGAACCACGATTTGGCGGTTGGTGTCCGGGAAGAAGGATTGCACGGTGTCGGCAATTTCCTCTGGTTTATGGGATTCGCACCATTTCTGTGCTTTTTGGAGGGCGCGAATATACCCTTTGATTAACTGGGGATGACCTTTCATGTATCCTTCACGGGTGAGATAGACGGTATAGGGAAGCCGTCCGCTCTCTTTGCCAAAAGAGGCGACGATGGTCCCTTTTCCTTCCTGTTCAATCTTGGAGGCGAGGGGCTCAAAGAGCTGGGCGTAATCGCCGGTCCCTGACAGGAAAGCGGAACCGAGGTTTTTGAAGTCGATGTTTTGAATAATGTTGACGTCTTGGTGGGGTTTCAGCCCGTTCTTGCGCTGGACGTGTTCACTGACCATTTCCGGCATCCCTCCTTTGCGTTGCCCGAGGAGGGTTTTCCCCTTTAGGTCTTTCCACTCGAAATCCTTTGCGGGCTTTCGAGAAACGAGGAAGGTACCGTCGGTCTGGGTTAGCTGTGCAAAGGCGACGACAGGATCTTTGGCACCCCTTGAGGTGACGTAGATTCCGGTCTCGGCACCGACCAGGACGATATCCGCATCCCCGGAAAGGAGGGCGGCCATCGTCTTATCTCCGCCGAACCCGTTGGTCAACTGAATATCGAGACCCTCTTCTTTGAAATAACCTTTTTTGATTGCCACATATTGGGGAGCATAAAAGAGGGAGTGGGTCACTTCGACGACCTGTACCTTCTCAAGCCCTCCCTTCGATCTGTCAGTGGCACAGCCGATCAGGGTGAAGAACAGGATCAGAAAGAGCGGGAAAGCGATACGGACCAACCTCATCGGGAATCTCCTTTCTCCCTTGAAAAGGGTTCCGAAAATAGGCTGATGTATCGTATGCCCCCGCTTCAAATTCTGTTCACAACCCTTTTTTCACGGTGGAATAGCCTATGCTATAATGGGGTATGAATACACGAGATCTGTTGGCCTTTTAGCCTGTGCCGCGGGCCAGCAGATGACGGGACGTCCGATAGGACACCCGGGTAGATTCGGGGTGGAGTCTATGCATATCATCGTAACCGGATTTAACCATAAAACGGCTCCAGTGGAATTGAGAGAGCGGATGGCCTTTTCCTCCGAGGATCTCGGTCGCTCTCTCCGCCGACTGCGCCATATGAAAAGCATCTTGGAATGCGTCGTTGTCAGTACTTGCAACCGGATGGAATTGTACGTGGTGAGCGACCAAATACACACGGGTGTATATTATTCGCAATCCTATCTGGAAAGTGAGTTTGGCGTCCCGCAAGAAGCATTTACGGACCACTTGTATGTTAAGAAGAACGGGGAGGCAGTCAACCACTTGTTTTCGGTTGTGTGTGGCCTTGATTCGATGGTTCTCGGGGAGACGCAAATCCTGGGTCAAGTAAAAGGTGCTTTTCTCGCTGCCCAGGAAGAGGGTGTCACCGGCACGATTTTCAACCATCTCTTCAAAGAGGCGGTTACGCTGGGCAAAAAGGTTCAGTCGGAAACGGAGATTGGACAGAACGCCGTCTCCGTCAGCTATGCGGCAGTTGAACTCGGGAAGAAGATGTTCAGCACGTTTACCGGGAAGACGGTCCTGTTGTTGGGGGCGGGGGAGACCGGTGAACTGACGGCAAAGCACCTTGCCGATGCCGGTGCCGCTCGGGTGTTGGTCCTCAATCGGACCCTAGAGAAAGCGCAGGAATTGGCAGGGCGGTTCCAGGGCGAAGCACGCCCGCTCTCCCGGTTGGTCGAGTCAATCCGGGAGGCGGATATCGTGGTCAGTTCCACGGGTGCACCGACTTCGGTGATCGGGAAGGAAGCGGTGGAAGAGGCCGTGAAAAAACGTCTCAATCCCCTGTTTCTGATTGATATCGCCGTCCCTCGGGATGTGGATCCCGATATCCACGGTTTGGACAATGTCTATCTTTTTGACATTGATGATTTGAAAGGGATCGTGGAGGCGAACATCGATCTTCGCCGCCGTGAGGCGGAGAAGGCCCAAACCTTGATCGCCGATGAGGTCGCCTGTTTTAATGAATGGCTTCAGACCTTGGGTGTGGTACCTCTGATCACGGCCCTCCGCGAAAAGGCGATCGGGATTCAGGAAGAGACGATGCAGAGCATCGAGCGTAAACTCCCGGACCTGACAGAACGGGAAAAGCGCGTCCTCCGCAAGCATACGAAGAGTATTGTCAACCAGCTTCTTCGCGACCCACTGTCCCGGATCAAGGAGATGGCGGCTACTCCGGAGCGTGAACAGGCTCTGGAGATGTTTGTCCAAATCTTCGCCCTGGAAGAGCAACTGAAAGAGATCACGCGGGAAGAAACCGAAGAGAAAAAGACCGTATCCGAAACCCGGGGGCCGGTGCTACAACCGGCTCTAGCAGGCGAGGTTTCCATCCGTTCCTGAACGAAGGGGGAGGCCGAGGTGTTCGCCGAGCATTGGTTCTACGATTTTATCATTTATATCTACGCCCTAAGTTTGTTGTTTGCTTTCTCAGACTTGATGCAGCCCAACCGGCCGGCCCGCCGGTTGGCTCTCCTTTTTCTCGTGGCCGTTTGGCTGTCTCAGACGGCCTTTTTCGTATGGAGGGCGACGAAACTGTTTCCTGTGCTGACCGGTTTTGACTCGCTCATGTTCTTTTCTTGGACGCTGATCACGGTCACCCTGGTCATTAACCGGTTTTACAAGATGGATTTCTTCGTATTTGCAGCGAACTTGCTGGGTTTCGCCATTTCCGCTGTCAACCTGTTTATCATACCCAATCATGGCCTGGGGTTGAGGGAGCCCCTTTTGTCGGAGCTGGTATTTATCCATGTGGTGATGGCGTTTCTCGCCTATGTTTTTTTCTCTTTGTCGACAGTATTTGCGGTGCTCTATCTGATCGGAAATTCCCTACTCAAAAAGAAGAAGTGGAACCAAACGCTGCGCCGGCTTCCTAGTTTGGGCCGGTTGCAACTTTTTTCTTACCGCTTAAACATGCTTGGGGTGCCCCTGTTGATCCTGGCTCTCATTCTCGGCGTTATCTGGGCTCAGCAAAAAGTGGGAGGCGGCTTCTGGTTTGACCCGAAGATCATCGGTTCCCTATTGGTGCTGGCGGTGTATTCCGTCTACCTTTACCAACGAAGGGCTGGGGGATGGAACGGACGTCGGCTCGCCTGGTGGAGCGTCCTTTCTTATTTTACTGTGCTGGGGAACTACTTAATCTCCAATGCGGGGCTTTCTTTTCACCAATGGCTTTGAAACGGATCGGTGGAGGAAGCATCGATAGACCATCGGGTTGGAACGGGATTTCTTAAAGTTGATCGACAGAAGAGGAGGACGCATCGATGCGAACGGTAATCGTGGGAACAAGACGGAGCGACTTGGCTATCACTCAGACGCAATGGGTGATGGATAGGATGGAAGAGGCGTTGCCAACCTCTTGGGAGCTTCGGCAGGAACGGATGGTGACGAAGGGAGACCAAATTCTCAATGTCACCCTTTCTAAGGTGGGAGGGAAAGGATTGTTCGTTAAAGAAATCGAACAGGCCCTCCTCGATGGCCGGCTCGATATGGCTGTCCACAGTATGAAGGATATGCCCGGGGAAATGCCGCCGGGGTTAACTATGGGAGCGGTTACTGTACGCGAAGATCCCCGGGATTGTTTGATTTCCAGGACCGGGTCGACCCTGGAAACCCTACCGGAAAATGCTCTTGTCGGGACGAGCAGCTTGCGTCGTCAAGCTCAAATCCTGGCGTATCGACCGGATCTGCGTGTGGAACCGGTACGGGGTAACTTAAACACCCGGCTGAAAAAAATGATGGAAGGTCAATTCGACGCAATTGTCCTAGCTTATGCGGGTATCAAACGGCTCGGTTGGGAGGAGAAGGTGACCCAGGTTCTGCCCGAGGATGTGATGCTGCCTGCCGTGGGTCAGGGGGCGCTGGCAGTTCAGTGCCGGGCCGATGACCATGATATGCTGGAAGTCCTCCAGAGGGTTAATGATTCGGAGACGGAACGGGTGATCCGGGCAGAACGAACCTTTCTCCATGCATTTGAAGGTGGATGTCACCTGCCGATCGCCGGATATGGCACACTGGAAGGGGAAGAAGTTCATCTTACCGGTTTGGTGGCGGATCCTACGGGCCATCCTCTCTTGAAAGGGGAAGCGAGGGGCACCGACGAGGAGGAGGTGGGTCGGAGGCTGACTGTCGACCTGATGGAACAGGGGGCACGGGAGCTCTTGGAGAAGGTGAAGGATGGTATCGGGGAATGAAGCCCGGGCGCATTGTTTTTGTGGGGGCAGGCCCTAGTCCCCAGGGACTATTGACGGTTCGGGGGAGGGAAATCCTGGAACGAGCCGAGGTGCTCGTTTATGACGAGGAAATCCCTGCAACCTTGTTGATAGAGGCCCCTGATGGGGCAGAACGGTTCCTGACTACTGGCGATACCGCCGAGCTGCTCCTCTCCCTGGCAAAGAAAGGGAGGGAGACGGTTCGCTTGATACAGGGAGCTGCTTCTTTCTCCAACAACCTGCGAAAGGAAGCGGCAGCTCTCGCTGAAGCGGGAGTCCCCTTTGAGGTAATACCCGGGGTATCCCCAGAGATCGCCGCCTCCGTCTTCGCCAGTATTCCCCTTCCTACAGGAGAGTGGATTCTACGGGGGGGAGAGGGAGAGGTCCAAATCCTCTCCCTGAAAGGGATTTCTCCAGCAGAGGCAGCTGGGCGGTTGATCGATGCCGGTTGGCCGTCCTCCGCTCCTGCCGCCTTGGTAGCTTGGGGGGCAAGGAGAGAGCCGCGAGTAGAGAGGTATAACCTTGGATGGTGGACAGGAGAGAGGGAGAGCCCGCCACCTGGCTCCTTGTTGATCGTAGGGGAGGGAATGGCTGACTCTTTCGGACTTTCCTGGTTTGAAAAACGCCCGCTCTCAGGGAAACGGGTGTTGGTTACCCGGGCCAAAGGCCAAGGGAGCCTCCTTTCCAAATTGATTCGCGACCAGGGTGGTGAAGCGGTGGAGTTACCGATGATTCGGCTGACACCTCCGCCGGAAGGAGGGCTACTGGATGACGCCCTCCGCCGATTGAGTGACTTTTCTTGGGTGGTTTTCACCAGTGCGAACGGAGTGGATTTCTTTTTCCAACGCCTGCGCGGCTTGAAACGGGATATTCGAAAGATTCACCGGGCAAAGATCGCCGCCGTCGGGCCAAAGACAGCGCAATCTCTGGAGGAAAAAGGCATCATGGTCGATCTCATTCCGAAGGAACACCGGGGAGAAGGATTGGCTGCTGGACTCGCCTCTCTGGTGAAGGCAGGGGAGGAAATTCTCCTCCCGCGAGCGAACATCGCCCGTAAACGGTTGGTCGAGGAACTGGTTGCTCTCGGTTGCCGAGTGACTGATGCTCCTGCTTATCATACGCTACCCGACACGCGAGGAGCCCATGAGGCGGCCCGTCTGTTGCGAGAGGGGCAGCTAGACATCCTCACCTTTACCAGCCCGTCAACAGTAAGGAATTTCGTTCAAGCCATGAAGTTCATGGAGCCTGAGTGGAAATCTATAGTTTCCCGGGCGAAAATTGCCTGTATCGGTCCTGTTACGGCTGATACTGCAGAGAAGCAGGGGCTGAGTGTCGATGGGACCGCCGAGCCCTATACCATCGAAGGCTTGGCGGAAGTTGTCAGCCGCTTGTCGAATATACATTGAGCCATCCGAAAATGTCGGTATGCTTTCTACGGAATGTTAAGAAGGAGGATGGACCATGAAAGCTTTTGCCCGTCACCGCCGTCTGCGTCAGAATGAAGCCATTCGCCGCATGACACGGGAAAATCACCTATCACCCGCAGACTTTATCTATCCGCTGTTTGTTGTGGAAGGGAGCGGGATTAAGAAAGAGATTCCCTCGATGCCGGGAGTCTTTCACTATTCGCTGGACCGGCTCGGGGAAGAGCTGGATGAAGTGGCGGAATTGGGCATTCCCTCGGTCATTCTGTTTGGAGTGCCCGAACACAAAGATGCCTGTGGGAGTGAAGCCCAAGCGGAAAATGGGATTGTTCAGCAGGCGATCCGTAGGGTGAAAGAACGGCAACCTCACCTCTATGTAATGGCTGATACCTGCCTTTGCCAATACACCGATCATGGCCATTGCGGTGTGGTGGAAGAAGGGAAAGTGCAAAATGACGAGTCGCTGGACCTCCTGGTGAAAACGGCTGTTTCCCAGGCGAGGGCCGGGGCTGACATGATTGCCCCTTCCAACATGATGGACGGTTTTGTCGCTGCCATCCGTCGCGGGCTGGATGAGGCGGGTTTTAAGGAGATCCCCATCCTCTCCTATGCCGTGAAATATGCTTCAGCATTTTACGGTCCTTTTCGGGATGCAGCACACTCCTCCCCGCAATTTGGTGACCGGCGCACATACCAGATGGACCCCGCCAATTCCCGGGAGGCTCTCAGGGAAGCAGCCACCGACGTGGAAGAAGGAGCGGACATGTTGATGGTGAAACCGGGGTTGGCTTATATGGATATCATCCGTCAACTCCGTGACCGATTCCACCTGCCTGTTACCGTTTATAATGTAAGCGGAGAATACTCCATGGTGAAAGCGGCTGCCGAGAAGGGCTGGATTAATGAACGGGACGTGGTCCTGGAACTTCTCCTGGGAATGAAACGGGCGGGGGCCGAGCTGATTCTGACCTATCATGCCAAAGAAGCGGCTCGCTGGCTACAGGAGATGACGTAAAGATCGGGGTTTAAAGCCGGCGAAGGGCACCGCAGGAGGTGTCCTTCCTTCTATTCCGATTTGAAACCAAAACGACAACTCCGGCGTTGAAGAAGGAGGAACAAACGTGCCCGAAGAGTATACGCTTCGGATGGTCCGGGCGGAAGCCCAGAAGAGAGCCTTTGATATCCGGTATGATGATGCCCGCATCCTACTGGACACTCCTGGTCCGTGGAACCTGAAGAGCTGGTCTGTCCAGCTGGATGGAATGGACGCGGATAGTACGGAAAGGTTGGATGACTGCTTTTATTATGGGCGTAAACAGTTAACCCTGGTGATGGAGACCGAGGGGGGTAAACCTCTTCGCGGGGAAGCGGTTCTTACCAAGGTTGCCATCGGTCCACGGTCCCGAGCCTGGCTTGAAGGAGCGGGAACGTTGGAGGGCTTCCAAGCCCTGTAATAGGGAAACAGAGCGAAGGAGTGATCCATGTGGTGCGAAGCTATGAGCAGTCGGCTGCCCAGTTTGAAGAAGCGTTGAAATATATCCCCGGCGGCGTAAACAGTCCGGTGCGTGCCTTCAAGAGTGTGGATATGTCCCCGGTCTCGGTGGCGCGTGGGAAAGGCTCCCGGATTTATGACGTAGACGACAATGAATACATCGATTATATCTGTTCCTGGGGTCCTCTTATCCTGGGTCATGCTCATCCGGAGGTCACCTCGGCGGTCCGTACCGCCTTGGAGAAGGGTACTAGTTTTGGATTGCCCACCACAGCGGAAACGGATCTGGCCCGGCTGGTAACAGAGATCGTGCCTTCCGTTGAGGTGGTCCGGATGGTCAACTCTGGAACGGAGGCGACCATGAGCGCCCTTCGCCTGGCACGGGCTTTCACCAAACGGAACAAGATCCTCAAGTTTGAGGGTTGCTACCATGGCCATTCCGACAGTTTGTTGATCAAGGCCGGCTCCGGTGTGGCCACCCTGGGGCTGCCCGACAGCCCTGGCGTCCCGGACAATACGGGTCAGCACACGTTAACCGTCCCCTATAATGATGTCGACAGTCTCCGGGTGGCCTTTCAGAAGTTCGGTCACGACATTGCCGCTGTCATTGTCGAGCCGGTGGCGGGCAACATGGGAGTCGTACCGCCGGAACCGGGATTCCTGGAAGGACTGCGGCGTTTGACTCATCACTATGGTTCCCTGCTTATCTTTGATGAAGTGATGACCGGTTTCCGGGTGGATTATCACTGTGCCCAGGGAAAGTATGGGGTAACTCCGGATCTTACCACCATGGGCAAAGTGATCGGTGGCGGTCTGCCGGTGGGTGCCTACGGCGGGCGAAGGGACATTATGGATATGGTGGCTCCTTCCGGCCCTGTTTACCAAGCCGGTACGCTGTCGGGTAACCCCTTGGCGATGGCGGCGGGGCTTGCCACCTTGACCGAATTGGGCAAGGATGGGACCTATGAACTTCTAGAGAAACGGGCAGCCCGCCTAGCGAAGGGAATCGCTCGCAATGCAGAGGAAGTGGGGATCCCCTATTGGATCAATCGGGTTGGCTCGATGGTTTGCTTCTTCTTCACCGAGGAGAAGGTAACCAGCTACGAGCAGGCCAAAAGAGCAGACACCGGGAGGTTTGCCCGCTATTTTAAGGAGATGATGGAGCGAGGCGTCGCCGTTCCCCCCTCCCAGTTTGAGGGGATGTTTGTGTCTACCGCCCATTCGGAAGAGGACATTGAACAAACGATTGAAGCCAACCGGGATGCCCTGGGAGCGCTTTGATCCCTCACGTATTGATTGTTGACCTGCCGACCTCAAGGGTCGGCAGGTTTGTTTTTTAGGAGAATTATAAAAGAACGAGGTGGAGCCCCTTGGCGGACTAGGGTATATCCGCCCAGGCTCTCGCATAAGGTTACAGTACAGTCGTAAACCTATGACTTCCATCCATACTCCTGCATCCAGGGGATTTTGTGGCCCTGAGATATAGGGGGAGGGGTGAAACGGGGACTCTCCGTTGGCTGCTTATATGCTAAAGAGGCGGCAAGTCTCGGGTTTCTTCGGTAACCATTGTCCTGAGGGGGGATTTTTGTTGACGGAGAATTATAACCAACTCCGGTTTGACATACTGGAAAAGGTCCGTCTCCATCCCCAGCAGCCGGGGATCGGGACCCTGCTGGAATTGGACTTGTATCCGGATGTTGAAATCGAAGATCAGAACACCCATCTAAAGATTGAGGGATACCTTCGTCTAAATGGAACCTATGTACCGGATGAAGGCTTCCATCTGCAGCCGGGCGAGGATGGAACGGCTGGAGAGGGGACGGAAAAAGGGGAAGGGGCTATATCGGAGCAGAAAAAAGAGGAAATCGCTTATGTGATCCCGGTAGAGATTACCCTACCTGCGGAACGGGCAGATATCGAACAGATTGCTTCCGAGATCGAGTCCTTTGACTACAAGGTGCTTTCTCCCTTTGAGCTTCAGATTGAAGCAGTCCTTACCATAGACGGGCTTCTGACCGAGATGAAGAAGGAGGAGCAGCAACCGGACTATGAGGTAGTGGACACAAGCAAGACGGCCACTTTTACCGTTCCCGGGCCGGGTCGAATGGAAGGAGAGGAGCAGGAGGAAGCGGAAGAACAGCAGTCATCCTTACATGAAGAGCTACCGGACTCAGAGAATCTGGTGTCGGAGCCTCAATCCGAGGAGTACGAATTTGTCCATGTTGCCCGTTATGATGGGGAGGAAGACTCGAAATCGGAGGAGGCTGACTCTTTAGCCGAAGAGTTTCCTGAAGAATTGGACCGCCCCACTGAAGTATCCTCCCATTTTGAAGACGAGGGGGAAACTCAGGAAGAGGAATCCGCAGAGGAGAGCCTTCCCGCTGCCGACGAAGAAAGAACAGAAATGAATACCCGTCCGGAATTTCTTATCCGGGACCGGGGGGACTGGGACGGTTCTGATCGTTACCTCCGAGACCCTCATATCGGCGAATTCGATTTTCAAGATTTAGAGAATAATGAACAAGCGAAGTTTGGCCTAGAACGTCTATCGGATTCCGGTGAAAGCCGTCGGGAGAGTACGACAGAGAATATGGAAGAAACTGATCTCAATGATCGTGATTCCTTCCCCGATGAAGCGGAAGAAGAGGAAAAAGGGACCAGCTTGGAGTGGGCGCAGTGGATGCTAAAGGAAGAAAAAGATCAATTTGTGAAACTGCGTATGGTCATCGTCCAGAAAGAGGATTCCCTCGATGCGCTTGCCGAACGGTATGAGGTTCCAGCTAGTAAGATCCTGCACCTAAACCGGCTGGAAAGCAATGTACTGGAACAGGGACAAATTGTCTATATCCCTTCACAGCCTAGGCCCTAGGAAAGGGCTTGTCATAGAAAAGGGAGAAAGGGGGATCAACGATTGAAATTGGATCCTTCCCTCGACGGGCCGGTCCTGTCTGAGGTGTTCGACCGATATGGGTGGTCGCCCCGACGGATCCATTATACGAGGGGTGTCCTTCGGGTCCAGACTGATGAAGGGGAGTTCGCACTGAAAAAAAGCTCCGTCCCTGGGGAAAAACTGCGAATTCTCCACCAAGTACTGGAATCGATCCGGGAAAAGGGGTACCCACACCTGCTTTCCTGGGTAATGACCAGGAAAGGAGAACCTTTCGCCGAAACGGACCAGGGAAACTGGTATGCCAGCCCTTGGTATGGGAAGGCGGCGGTGAAAGGGAACGAAGTGCCGGCTGACGAGTTGATCCGGGATTTGGCCCGTTTTCACCGTTTAAGCCAGCCCTTGGTAGAGGAGGAAGAACCTCTTTTTGAAGCTTCTCTTGCTTCTTTGCCGGAGCAATGGCGGGAATGGAAGAAACAGATGGATCGGTGGCGGGAGCTTGTCGGGAATCGGGAATTTTCCTCTCCCTTCGACCGGACATTCCGGGAGCACGGCGATTTCCTTGAGAAATCCCTCCAGTTCTCCCTCCAGGGAGTAGAACGATTCACGGTTAGCGGGGGAGATCTCCCCCGTCGAGCTCTCCTTCATAAGCGGCTTCATCCCCAGAATCTCCTGGTCGGGGATGAAGGTTGGCGCTGGATCGACTGGGATAATGCGGCAGTCGGCAGTCCGGCGGGTGATATCGCAGCCTTCCTGCGCCGTTTTCTCCCTGTGGAGGAGGATGAAATTCTCGACCCAGCAGCTCTTCTGGAAGCGTATGAAAAAGAATGGCCGTTGCCTGGGAATGAGAAAAAGCTTCTCGCTCTCCACCTGGCTTACCCGGTACGGCCTTTACGGCTCCTGCACCGCTATTATACGGAACGCCGGCATGACGGAGAGGCTGCTACCATCCGCCGTCTGGAAGAGGAAGTGGACCGTCTCCATGTTTTTCAGGATTGGATTCGGTCGGAATGGAAACAAAAACCCTCCCGGAAGCCTACTGAGAAGAAACCGGGGCGGGAAACAGCAGGAGTCCGCTCAGGTAATCCATCCGCTCGCCGTCGTCCGCCTGGTGCGAGACGGCAGAGAAATTAAAGGACTTTTCAGGCATGGTTTGATTCTATTTGCAAAAAATTGTTCATGGTTAGCCGCTCAGCGGCTTTTTTTATTTTTGTCGGAAGTTGAACGGTTCCTAAACCAACGCCTTCCACCAATCAGGGTAAAAGCGGAGTGGATGGGTGATAATATGAAAAACTTGTTGTGAAGGGGGTGGGAGATTGTTCAAGAGATGGCTTTTTAAACGGGGCAAGAAAGCCACGCAACAACAAGGGGTGGAAAAAGAAAGCGATACGATGTCCGCATTGAAAAAAGACCTTCCCGATAATATTAAGAAGATCCAAAACGATTTCGGAGACAGCAGCGATCTGAAAATCAGGCAGCTTCGTCTGGGTGGTAGGGAGCCGTCCAGGAAATTGGCTGTAATCTATCTGGAAGGATTGATCGATGAAAACAGACTCCAGGACTTTATTCTTCAATCGCAACAAAGAGCTGATCATTCGAAAATGGACTGTGATCTTCTCGAAAGGATCAAAAACGAGCTTCTTGCTGTGGGGGAGGTCCAATCCGTTGTGGACTTTCCAAGCGTATACCAATCGGTCGTAAGCGGAAATACGGTGATCCTGATTGAAGGGTTTATGGAAGGAGTGGCCCTTAGTGTCGAAGGGTCGGAAGGCCGTTCGGTTTCTAAGCCATCCACTGAGACAGTCATCCGCGGTCCTCAGGAAGCTTTCAATGAAAATCTGCGGACGAATACCGCCCTGGTTCGTCAGATTATCCGGACGCCCGACCTATGGATGGAAACCAGGCAGGTAGGAAAGATAACCAAAACAGACATAGCAATTATGTATATTCAGGGGATCGTCAACGAACATGCTCTAGAAGAAGTGCATGAGCGGATGGATCGAATCGATATCGATGCGGTGTTGGAAAGTGGCTATATCGAAGAGATGATCCAGGATGCTAACTTCTCTTTCTTTCCCACGATTGACAATACCGAGCGTCCCGATGTGGTTGCTGCCTCGCTCCTGGAAGGGCGGATCGCGATCTTCGTTAACGGGACGCCCTTTGTTCTTATGGTACCGGCCCTGTTCGCCCAATTTCTTCAGTCACCGGAAGACTATTATACACGGTCAGATTTTGGATTGATCCGTATCCTGCGGTATATCGCGGTATCCATCTCTTTTCTTGCCCCATCTCTCTATATTGCGATTACCACCTTTCACCAGGAGATGCTGCAAACCACTCTTTTGATTAGTATCGCTGCACAGCGGGAAGCGATCCCTTTTCCCGCCTTAGTCGAAGCCTTGATCATGGAATTCACTTTTGAAGTATTGCGTGAAGCTGGTATCCGGATGCCGAGGGCGGTGGGTTCCACCATCTCTATTGTCGGGGCCATCGTGTTGGGTGAAGCGGCCGTTCAGGCGGGGCTGGTTTCCCCTGCCATGGTGATTATCGTATCGATCACCGCCATCGCCGGCTTCGTCTATCCTTCCATAGCCATGGGATTTCCTTTCCGGGTTTTGCGGTTTGCTCTTATGGGACTGGCCGCTTCCTTTGGCTTATTTGGGATCTTCATTGGATTGATGATGCTGGTTCTCCATTTGTGCAGCTTACGTTCCTTCGGGGTCCCATATATGTCTCCGATGGCACCCATGAATGCAGCTGGAATGAAGGACTCCTTGTTTCGTTTCCCCCTATGGTCCCTTCACACCCGTCCGCGGTTAATCAGCCGGCGAAACGTCGTGCGAGAGAGAAGTTCCAATTCGGTAAAGCCTAAACCCCGTCCATAAGAGGGGAAAGTGGAGGTAGCCAAGCATGATCAAGCGAATCGGAATTCTTTGTTTGGTCGGCTCCCTATTGCTCCTTACTGCAACAGGATGCTGGGATCGACGGGAACTTAATACTCTTGGCATCGCGATCGGCATTGGGATCGATAAAGTGGGGACCCGGTATCGCGTGACCGCTCAAATCGTTAGTCCAGAGGCGGTTACGGGACAACGGGCACAAATCGGTCCACTTGCCACCACTTACCAGGCGATGGGAGATACCGTGTTTGAAGCATTAAGGAAAATAACCACGAAATCCCCGAGAAAGATTTATGTCGCTCATATCCGCGTCCTAATCCTTAGCGAAACGTTAGCGAAAGAGGGGATTCGCAATGTGTTAGATTTCTTTTTCCGGGATCCCGAGGTCAGACCCGATTTTTACGTCCTCATCGCCAAAAAAAACAGTGCTCGGGATTTGCTGTCGCAATTCACACGGGTGGAAAAAATCCCTGCATCGAAAATGTTTTTCTCCCTGGAGACTTCGGAAAAGAGCTGGGCTCCGACGAAAGGGGTGAAACTGGATCAACTCCTTTCTGAAATGATGACCAAAGGGAAGGCTCCAGTCCTAGCGGGAGTTGAAATCAGGGGAGAAGAAGAAACAGGCGAAACGGAGGCGAATCTGAACACCATCACCCCCCCCTCTCTGGTGGTTATCGAATTGATGGGGGTACTCAACAAGGACAGGCTGGTCGGCTGGCTCAATCAGGAGGAAAGCAAAGGGTACAATTACATCAGAAATAACATCACGAACACCGTCGGTCACCTTCCCTGCCCCCAAGGAGGGAAGGTTGTCATCGAGGTAAAGGGGATCCAATCAAAAATCAAGGGAGAGATCAGGAAGGGGAAGCCGAAACTTACCGTAGAGATTAAGGGCGAAGGGAATGTGGGGGAAGTCGCCTGTAACATCGACCTCTCGAAGAAGCAAACCCTTTACGAATTGGAAAAAAGAACGGAACAACGGATTAAAAAAATGGCTGAGATGAGCATCAAAAAAGCGCAGGGCTACCGATCCGATATTTTTGGCTTTGGCGAGGCGATTTACCGCAGTGATCCGAATGTGTGGAAAAAGCTTAAGAAGAACTGGGACCGGGAATTCGTCAAACTCAAGCCTGATGTCAAGGTGGATTTCAAAATTCGGCAAACCGGGTCAGCGGGTAATTCTTTCATTGAAGGAATGTGACTTTTGACCGCGGCCTAAGAGGGGGGATCCGGATGTTTATGATTGGGATCTTTGTGGTGGTTGCTGCCATTCTATACATCGAAGTCCCGAAGTTAAAACAGCAAGGGATGAAAAAGGGACTGTGGCTTTTCTCGATCCTCCTTCTGTTTGGAACCGGGTTGAATATCGCTTACGGGTTGGATCTGGATATCCCAAACCCGTTGGATGGGGTCGTGCTTATTTACAAACCGTTGAGTGATTGGATATTCGGTTGGTTAAAGTGAGTCAGTCCTTAATTAGGAAGTGAGACGCCATGATGAACCAAGGCTACATATCGGGGCGCCAGTTTATGATTTTGGTTATTCTGTTTATGATGGGGAACGCGGTTTTGTTGACCCCTACCATAGTGATCGATTCGGCAAAACAAGATGCTTGGATCGCCGCCGCCTTGGGTTTGGTCGAAGGTGTGGTGATCGCTCTTTTGTATGACGCGATCGGAAGACGGTTTCCCGGTAAGACCCCTATAGAGTTTACGGGGGAAATCTTGGGGAACTGGATGGGTAAAATGGTTTCGTTCCTGTTTTTTACCTTTGCTTTTATAGATACCATCCTCATGTTGAATCAAGTGGGTGATTTCATTACGACCTACATTCTGGTTGAGACACCGATTCAAGCGATTCTTCTTCTTTTTTCTATCGTTCTGATCTTCGGGGTTCGGCTTGGGATCGAACCGCTTGCCCGTGCTGCGGAATTGTTGTTTCCATGGGTGGTCGCCTTATTTCTCATCCTGATCCTTACTTTGGCCCCCGAAATGAAAGGAGTACGGCTCGAGCCTATTCTCGCTGAAGGGGTAAAACCAGTTTTGGAAGGGAATATCCGTTATGTCGCATTCATTTTTGAAACGGTCATATGGTTTATGGTTTTTCCCGCCTTTACTCGGGCTAAGGCGACTAAAAAACCCTTTCTAATCGGGATGATTGTGGCTAACCTTCTGCTGGTAATGATGAATGCCGTCTCGGTATCGGTTCTTGGGGCTGACATCGCGAAGTTGTATAACTATACACCATTTAAGCTGGCGCAAAGAATCAGTCTGGGTCAGTTTGTTGAGCGTGTGGAAGTCATCGTGGCGGGGATATGGTTCATCACTCTCTTTATAAAAACAGCGATTAGTTTTTACGCTTCAGCCTTCAGCCTCGCACTGGTTTTTCGCCTCAAGGATTACCGGCCCTTGACTATGCCCCTGGGTCTTATCATGATTCCCCTCAGTTTAATATTCGTTCCGAATATCCTGTATCTCACCACTTTCACGAAGCTGATCTGGCCCCCTTTCACTGCGACGTTCGGGGTTCTTTTGCCCGTTCTTCTCTTAGGAGCGGCAATCCTCCGCCGTAAGGGAACGTCAGCTTGAACACGAGCTTCATGATCACCCCAACCGCTAACCCCGGCGGATGCCGGTGTTTTTTTGTGGTTAGATGGTGAAAAAAGACCTCAGTGTTCGTATTCACTTTTGCAGCTGGGGCTATCGAGAGGATTGGGGTATCCATGCGGTACGAAACGGTTTCATTGAGCGATTGGTTTTTTTCCCGAAATCGGCTGGTTTAAACGCAATTTTCTGGCTCGGGCGGTGCCTTCGGAGAGGATAGCGGGTTATCGCACCCGATGATCCGAGAAGCTCACGGCTTCAGCCATGGGAGAAATCACTTTCTCTTCCTTCGTTCTTCCAACCAGATTTCCATCATTTTCAGGGGGAAGAATAAGGCGGCAGAAAAAAATAGAGCCCTGAACCATTCCATGGGGATCACCCTTTCCATCTCTATATGACTCATTCGAGCGAATCCTCGTTGAAAGGTTTGCCTTCAACCAAATTATATGCGTAACGGAAACACAAAGTGTACACAAGTGTCGTGCTGCCTTTTTACGCGCCGGAAATGATGAAAGAGGGAAAAAGGGTAGACAAGCCGAGGGGAAAGGAGCAAAATAAACGTTGAGAGAAAGCATGAGGAGTAAGGGGGGTTCATCATGAGCACTGTGAAATCAACGGTCAGAAGCATGTACCGGGGTCTGTTGATTCTTCTCATCCTCAGTTTCCTGCTATTGAGTACGGTCCTGCTGTTGGCTTTTCTGGCCAATCCGCAGCTGATGTGGGAAAGCGTACAGCAAGCTTTTGGAATGACCCGCTGATTTACCGTAACTCCGGCACTTATTTCTTTATAAAAGCATCGACAACCCCAGGGCTGGCCGCTGTGGGTTTGTTGGTGTGCCGTTTCCTTGCGCCCCCGAGACTTTTTTGGTACAATTTAGTTCGCGAATGGGAAGCTCAAAAAAGTGATGACAGGGAGAGTAGGCAGAATTTAGCCTTTCAGAGAGGAGCCTCCCCGGCTGCAAGGGGTTCCAGGTGAAACTGTCGAAGGTCCCCCTCGAGCTGCCCGCCTGAAGGTTAAGTAGGGTGGGACGCGTCCCCGGCGTTACCGGGATCTCAGAGTGCATCGTAGGTTCTTTTTGAACGCGATGAATAAAGGTGGTACCGCGGAACTCCTTCCGTCCTTTGGATGATGAAGGAGTTTTTTATTTTTGTAAAAGTCGACAAAGGAGGGCTATGATGGCTGATCAAAAAAGCATGTCTTCGGCCTATGATCCGAAGCAATCCGAAGAGAAATGGAATGAGTTTTGGTTGAAGGAAGGTTTTTTCCGTGCTGGAAAACATCCGGAGCGGGAGCCTTTCACGATTGTCATTCCGCCGCCTAACGTAACCGGCAACCTTCATATCGGTCACGCTCTGAATATGACCTTGCAGGATATCATGACCCGCTTCAAGCGGATGAACGGGTATGACGCTCTCTGGCTCCCGGGGATGGATCACGCTGGGATTGCTACCCAGGCGCGGGTAGAGGCGCGCCTTCGAGAAGAGGGAGTCAGCCGCCATGATTTGGGTCGGGAAAAATTTCTGACCCAGGTATGGGAATGGAAAGAAAACTATGCCGAGATCATTCGCAGTCAGTGGCGCAAAATGGGCCTCTCCTTGGATTATTCCCGGGAGCGGTTCACGATGGATGAAGGGCTTTCCCAGGCGGTTCGTGAAGTTTTTGTCCGTCTGTATGAAAAAGGGCTCATTTACCGCGGAAAGTACATTATTAACTGGGATCCGGCAGCTCGAACGGCTCTTTCCGACATTGAAGTGATCCATAAAGAGGTGCAGGGGAAACTTTATCACATGGAATATCCCCTCACCGACGGCAGCGGTAAGATCCGGATTGCCACGACAAGGCCGGAAACGATGTTGGGGGACACGGGTGTCGCTGTTCATCCCGAGGATGACCGCTATAAGGCGTTAATCGGAAAGACGGTCCTATTGCCGATCGTGGATAGAGAGATCCCGATTGTTGCTGATGAACATGTAGATCCGGAATTCGGAAGCGGGGCGGTGAAGATCACTCCTGCCCATGATCCGAACGATTTCGAGATCGGTCGCCGTCACGACCTGCCCCAAATCCTGGTGATGGATGAGACAGGAACGATGAATGAACAAGCGGGTCCCTATCGGGGATTGGATCGATTCGAATGCCGTAAAGCCTTACTAAAAGATTTGCAGGAAGACGGGGTACTGGTCGAGGTTGAAGATCATGTCCACTCCGTTGGGCATAGTGAACGGTCCGGAGCCGTGGTGGAGCCTTATTTGTCCACCCAATGGTTTGTTGCTATGAAACCCTTGGCCGAGTCAGCCATCCAAGATACGCGGTCAGGGGAAGGCGTCCGTTTCATTCCGGGGCGGTTTGAGAAGATCTACCTCCACTGGATCGAAAATGTACGGGATTGGTGCATTTCCCGGCAACTGTGGTGGGGCCACCGGATTCCGGCTTGGTACTGTACAGATTGTGGAAAAATGCTCGTAGCCAAGGAAGATCCTGATACCTGCCCTCAATGTGGCGGAAAGAACCTAAAACAGGATGATGATGTCCTGGATACCTGGTTCAGTTCCGCACTGTGGCCCTTCTCTACCCTGGGGTGGCCAGCCGGTACAGAGGACTTGAAACGGTACTATCCAACGGATGTGCTTGTGACCGGGTATGATATCATCTATTTCTGGGTTGCACGGATGATTTTCTCCGCCCTGGAGTTTACCGGAGAAAAACCCTTCAAGGATGTTCTCATTACCGGTTTGGTCCGGGATGCTGAAGGTCGCAAAATGTCCAAATCACTGGGTAACGGAGTCGACCCGATGGATGTCATCGATAAGTACGGAGCAGATGCGATGCGATTTATGCTGTCTACCGGCTACACTCCGGGGAATGACCAGCGCTTCCGTTGGGAGCGGGTGGAATCGGCCCGCAACTTCGCCAACAAGATCTGGAACGCCTCCCGCTTTGCTCTCATGCACCTGGAGAAGGAGGAAGTTGGGGATCTTTCCCTGGGGGAGAACTTGTCTACAGCGGATCGCTGGATCCTCCATCGCCTCAATGAAACGGTGAGCGAGGTGACCCGCCAGCTGGATCGGTACGATTTTGGTGAAGCTGGGCAAGTACTCTATCAATTTATCTGGAACGAGCTGTGCGACTGGTATATCGAGTTCGCCAAGCTTCCTCTATATGGGACGGACGAACAGGCAAAACGGACGACCCGGGCGGTCCTAGCCCATGTCTTGGATCAATCCCTGAGGCTTCTTCACCCGTACATGCCTTATGTGACGGAAGAAATCTGGCAGCACCTGCCCGTGGATGGAGAAAGTCTCACGATTGCCGACTGGCCCTCTCCCCATTCGATGTTTGAAGCGCCAGAAGCGGTGCGTGAAATGGAAGTGCTGATTGAAACCATCCGTGCCGTTCGTAACATTCGCGCTGAAATGGAAGTAGCGCCCAAAAAACAGGTGGATCTACTGATCAGGGCTGAGGCCGAAACACTTCCCATCTTCCGTCACAACGAACCGGCAATTCGGCGTCTCTGTGGAGTGGAGAACCTGACTGTAGAGGTGGATCTGGCGCGTCCGGGCCGGGCGATGACCGCCGTCGTTACGGGTGCCGAACTATTCCTTCCTCTAGAAGGTTTGATCGATATCGAACAGACCATCACCCGTCTGGAAACCGAGAAGAAAAAGTTGGACAAAGAAGTGGAACGGGTGGAAAAAAAGCTCTCCAACCCTGGGTTTGTGGCGAAGGCACCGTCCCACGTGGTCGACGAAGAGCGGAAAAAAGGCGAAGAGTATAGGGAAAAGCGGACCAAAGTGGAAAATCGCCTTCAGGAGTTAAAAGGGAAGTAACCGGAAAATGGGCAGGCCCCCTGCCCGTTTTCTCTTTTGACTGTTATGATAGTATTGGTTTGGGGATTTTTCCGCATGGAATGGAAGAAGGGAACGAAGCGGCATGGCTGAAGCAATGGGATTCACCATAGCGGATGATGTGTTTCAGTGGATGAGAGAAGGGTGCTCCCAGGGCGTTCGCCCAGGGCTGGACCGGATGGAATGGATGTGTGCCCGTCTCGGCAACCCGGAACGCCGACTGAAAATCATCCACATTGCGGGCACTAACGGCAAAGGATCGACAGCCGCGATGACGGCATCTATACTTAGGCAGGCGGGTTATCCGACCGGAATGTTCACTTCTCCTTATTTGCAGCATTGGGGAGAGCGGATTACCATGGATGGGGACCCCATCCCGGAGTCCGAATTTGTCCGTTGGGCGAAAGTCGTAGCCGACCTGACAGAGGAACGGGCGGCGGCAGGGCTTGACCGGGTGACAGAATTCGAGTTTTGGACATTGGTTGCTCTTTTATACTTCGCCCGTGAGGCCGTTCCTTGGTTTGTCGTCTGGGAAACGGGTTTGGGCGGGCGGCTGGATTCCACCAATGTTGTCCTTCCCCTCGTATCCGTTATTACCAATGTAGGACATGATCATCAGGCGTTTCTTGGGGAGTCCATCCCAGAGATCGCTGCGGAGAAAGCGGGGATCATCAAGGCGGGAGTGCCGGTAGTGAGTGCCGTCGAAGACGAGGAGGCGCTTCTCGTTATCCGACAGCGAGCGAAAGAAAAAAACTGCCGTCTTTACCTGTTGAACCGGGATTTTAAAGTGGAATCCTTTCCTGAAAAGGGAGCGGAAGGGGAGGCTTTTACATTTATCGGTCCCTACCGTTCTCTTGAGAAGGTATCCATCCCTTTGAAGGGGGCGCACCAGGTAAAGAACGGGGCCATGGCCCTGATGATATGTGAGGTGCTGCGCCAGTTTTATGCAACGCTGCTGGATAAGGAGACAGTCCGCCAAGGGCTGGAGAAAGTGTTCTGGCCCGGCCGGTTGGAGACAGTGGCTGATTCGCCCCGCATTCTGCTTGACGGGGCTCATAACCGGGAGGGAGCCCTGGCACTTGCCGACGCTCTAACATCTTATGAATATGATCAGCTGCACTTTTTGACAGGAGTGATGGCGGATAAAGAACGGGAGAACATTCTCGCCCCGTTGCTGCCGCTGGTGGATACGGTTACGGCTACGCAAGCGAACCATCCCCGTTCTCTCCCGGCTGTCGAGCTGGCGGATACCATCCGGTCCCTGAATCCGGAGATCGCGGTTCGGATTGCCGAGAAACCATGGGAAGGGCTGGCTCAACTCCGAGAGGAAGCGGGAGGCCGGGATCTGATTCTGGTGGCTGGAACCCTTTTCCTGGTAGGGGAGATTCGTCACAGCCTAAGGACGCAGAAATGGGATAAAGGTGGGTGAGTGGGTTGCACAAAGGAGAACATGTACATTTTGTGGGGATTGGTGGTTACGGGATGAGTGCGATTGCCCGTGTGTTGCTGGAGATGGGGCACCGGGTGACCGGCTCCGATGTGGCCGTGAACAAATTGACGGAAAGCTTGGAAGTCAGAGGGGCAGAGATTCATCTCGGGCATGATGCTTCTCTCATTGATGGAGCCGACCGTGTGGTCTATTCTTCCAGTATTCCCAAAGGTAATGTGGAGCTCAAAGCGGCTGAAGCACAAGGGATTCCTGTCCTTCACCGTTCGCAAATGCTAGCAGCCCTTCTAAACGATAAAAAGGGAATCGCGGTCGCCGGTGCACACGGCAAGACGACGACTTCTTCGATGATTGCTCAGACATTGGAGGAAAATGAAGCGGACCCGACTTATGTGATCGGTGGCGAGGTAGTCGGCCTCGGCAGTAATGCCAAAGCGGGTCAAAGTGAATATGTGGTTGCGGAAGCGGATGAAAGTGATGGGACTTTTCTTGAATACTATCCCCATATTGCGATTGTTACCAATATTGAACCCGACCATCTAGAGAATTACGATGGCGATTTTGAAAATCTGAAGAAAGCCTACCAACAGTTTCTGCGCCAAGTTAAAAAAGATGGGGTTGCTGTCCTAGGCTGGGATGACGGGTATTTGCGGGAGATCGCCGGAGAGTCTGACGCTCAGGTGATCACGTATGCTTTAGACCGTCCGGCGGATTATACCGCCGTTGATATTAGGCAGCGTTTCAACGAGACCCGTTTCACCGTGAAACGGGGAGAGGAAATTCTGGGCGACGTCATGATCCAGGTTCCTGGTCGCCACAATGTGGCCAATGCCCTGGCGACGGTTGTGGCCTGCCTCGAAGCGGGACTTTCCTTCGAACAGATCGTTGAAGGGCTGGCTCGCTTTCAAGGGGCAAAACGTCGTTTCCAGGTTATCGGGGAAGCGGATGATATTCTGGTTGTCGATGATTATGCTCACCATCCGACGGAGATCCGAACCACCATTAACGGCCTGAAAGCGATGGAACGCCGGATTGTCGCCGTATTCCAGCCTCAGCGGTATTCACGGACCCACCTCTTGATGGAGGAGTTTAGTCGTGCCTTTGGAGAGGCTGACCAACTGGTGATTACCAGTATTTATTCTCCGCCGGGAGAAGCCCCCATTGAGGGGGTCACCTCAGAGAGGCTGGTGGAGATGGTGAAGGTCAACAGCAATCCCCATACCGTATTCCGTAATACCAAAGAAGATGTGGAAGCCTATCTGATCGAACAAGTCCGCCCCGGAGATCTGGTGATTACCATGGGGGCTGGCGATATCTGGCGTGTCGCCCACAATCTGGTCCCTATTCTTGAAAAGCGGAAAGAGCAAGCAAGACAATAAGATATTTGCCCGCCCTTCAAAGGCGAGCGGTGCTCTTAAAAAAGCAATTTTCCGATACATGAAATGGGAGGAAATTCCCGATTATAGGAAGAAGGAGGGACATGGAGGTTTCACGCTGATTGATTTGGGGTAACATAAAAACGTTAAAGTGATAGCATGTTTGGATAAAGGTGGGTTAATGTGAAAAAAGTCTCAAAGTCTGTTTTTTACACATCGGTTATCATCTCACTTCTTTTCATCGTCTGGGGTACGGTGGCACCTAAAAATGTTGCTGCAGTCACCGGAGATATCCAGGAGTTTCTTCAGGTCAAATTCGGATGGTTTTACCTCCTAGCAGCGACGGCTTTTTTGATCTTTGTGCTTATGCTGGTATTTACCCGGTACGGGAACATCCGGCTTGGAAAAGACGATGAGAAACCGGAATACGGGTTTATCACTTGGTTTGCGATGCTTTTCTCCGCTGGTATGGGTATTGGTCTTGTATTCTGGGGTGTTGCAGAACCTCTTACTCACTTTACCAGCCCTCCGATCGGTGAAGGTGGGACTCGGCAGGCAGCGGAAAATGCGATGAAATACTCGCTGTTTCATTGGGGCCTCCATCCCTGGGCCATCTATACCTTGATTGCCCTTGCTTTGGCCTATTTTAAGTTTCGCAAGGGCGCCCCTGGCCTGATCAGTGCTACCTTCACCCCTTTGTTGGGGGATCGGGTAAACGGACCGATCGGTAAAACGATCGATATCCTGGCGGTCTTTGCTACCGTTTTCGGAGTTGCCACATCTCTCGGGCTCGGTGCTGCCCAGATTACCGGGGGTCTCTCCATCGTTTCCCCTGCCATCGATAATACCTTCACAACGCAACTGATTGTAATTGCTGTCGTCACTGTCCTATTTACGTTTTCTGCCATATCGGGGCTGGATCGGGGTATCCGAATCCTCAGTAACGTCAATATTACGTTGGCCACCGCTCTGATGTTGTTTCTTCTATTTGCCGGACCGACTATGTTCATCATGAACTCTTTTGTCACCACTATCGGCGCCTATCTGCAAGATTTGCCTGAGCGGAGCCTCCATATCACGCCTTTCCCGAAATCCCAGGAAGCTGCCTGGACCCAGAGCTGGACAATTTTTTACTGGGCATGGTGGATCGCTTGGGCACCTTTTGTTGGAACGTTCATCGCTCGGGTCTCCCGAGGTAGAACCGTGCGAGAGTTCATCCTGGGAGTTCTTGCCGTTCCTACTCTCTTTAGTGCACTTTGGTTTGCGGTATTCGGCGGCAGTGGGCTCTATGCCGATATGTTCAATGACTTGGGCATTTCCAAGATCGTTACCGATCAGGGTCCGGAATTTGCCCTCTTCAAACTCCTTGAGAGCGTCCCCTTGGGGATGGTTTTAACCGTGTTGGCCATTCTGCTGATCAGTACCTTCTTTATTACCTCAGCGGATTCCGCTACGTTCGTTTTGGGAATGCAGACTACCAATGGCAGTCTCAACCCCGCCAACTCAGTCAAACTTTTATGGGGGGCTATCGTCGCCGGTTCCGCCGCTGTGTTGCTCGCTTCCGGAGGCTTGCAGGGGCTCCAGACGGCGTCGATTATTGCCGCTTTCCCCTTTACCTTTATCCTGATTGGGGTGGCTGTTTCTCTGTTCAAAGCGTTCCGTGCAGAAAATCCAGCACCCCGACGAAGCCGGGTGAAAACAGGTTAACCAATCCGAATCATGAACCCTCGAGAATTTCTCGGGGGTTTTTCAATCGGTATTTATCAATATTGTGACGGGGCTGTTTTCTCTTTCGGGAAATCGATTACACTGGTTAAGGAAACCTTGTCGCTGGATGCTTGATGCGGCGGAGTGAAAGGAGAGGTCAATCTTGGTGAAAAGACGGCGTCGATATCATCGAGGGGTGTTGCTCGTGGCTGTTGTTTTGTTGCTTGCGGGAACCGCCGCTGGATGTGGTGCTCCCCAAAAGGAAGAATCGGCAGGCGATCAAAAGCAGGAAAAGCGGCAACCCCTTAACTGGAAAGTTCCTGAATACGAATTCACCGACCAGGACGGCAAACCTTTCGGTTCGAAAGACTTAAAAGGACAACCCTATCTGGTGGATATGGTTTTTACCCGTTGTCCGGATGTTTGCCCTCCGATGACAGCCAATATGGTCCAATTGCAGAAGAAGATGAAAGTGGAGGGGGCGGAAGTGGACATCGTCTCTTTCAGTGTCGATCCTCATCATGACACACCTAAGGTGCTGAAACGTTTTGCAAAGAACCACCATGCAGATCTCACCCGCTGGCATCTGCTGACGGGCTATCGTGAAAAAGAGATCAAAAAATTGGCCTACAAGGGATTCAAAAGCGAAGTACAGAAGAGAAAGCCCCAGTCTAAGGGGGATCCGCTCACCATTAACCACCCGGTTTCTTTTTTCCTTGTGGACGGTGAAGGGAAGGTATATGAACGCTACAACGGCTTAGATCCGGAGGAAGAAAAGATCATCGAAGATATTAAGCGACTGAAAGGTCAAGAATAGAAAAAGGTCCCCGATCGGGGACCTTTTTTTGTTTAAGCAAGGGATTTTTTCTTTTGGCGGGGGATCCATCCCCAGCCGAGCAGCCAGCCGGCTCCCCATCCGAGGAACAGGAGGGGGAGTCCCCAGGTTGAGGGGGCGTACCAGAAGAGGGGTTGGGGAAGCAAAATCAGGGTGGATTGTACCCCGATGATCCGGAAGACGAGGCGGGAGAGGTCCCGCTGTTTCTGTCCTTCTGGCAGGGGATAGAGACGGAACCAAGGCTGAAACCGATGGATGCGCCGGATCCAGGGAAGCTGGATCCCGGTGACGAAGAGCGCTACCGCCAGAATGATTATCCCCGTCGGCAGGGAGGGGCGAAACGTCAGTAGGAGGATTGCCGCTACCAAGGTTAGCCGGAGGGTCGCGCCAAAAGGCTCGCTGTGACGGAGGAATGTGCGAAGGTACAGATAGAGATAGGTATTATCCGGACGGCTGGAAACTGCCCCTTCCAAAAAGGCAAGCCAGCGCCGTGGGCGAACTTCGTTACGGATATGGGGCACTTCGACGAACTGGCTGGCAAGCCGGTAATAGGCGGAAACCGTCTGCTCTTCCTGAGCGATCAGCCTCTCCCAAGGGATGAGGGAAGATGGTGGCTGGCGGTGGAGCTTATGCCATGTGATCAACCCGAGCCACAAGAGAGCGGCAGGGATCAGAAGGGGATGAAGGCGGCCTTCGAAAAGCCAGAGCAGAATCAACAGGTTCGTACCGCCCCGCAACCAAAGAGAGGAGAGAGAAGGCGAGCCACCGGTAATCTCCAGTCGGAGCATGTATAAATTCCAACTCTTTAGCAACAGGAGCAGGATGAGAGCGAAAACAAAGAAGGCGGTTCCTCCGATCCCCGTATAGAAGAGCGGGGCTAGGAAAAGCATCCATACAAACGTGTGACCGAGTTGAAGAACAAGATTGTAAAAGAAGGCCTTGCGAAAATAAACATCAAGTTCCTCGCGGGCCGGAAAAAGAAAGTAGGGATCAGCCGGTTGGACAAAGGTTCTATACCGTGATCGGGTTAGCACAACAGTCAGGATGACGGCCAACAAGATCCCTGTCGGGAAATCCGCTGGGAGCCATTCCAAAAAGCGTTTGTAGCAGAAATAAAGGATAAGGAGAGCGAAAATAGGAAAAGCCTGAAGGCTTTTGGCGATCAGGGCGGCGTAACGGACTCCTTTAGCCCAGGTTTTTTTCCGTCGCTTTGCGAACAGGGATTGGATGCTGTTCATCGGTTTTCGTCCTTTGACACATGGATGAACAGGTCGTCCAGAGAAGCGCCGGAAAGACCCGCCTGCTTCCGCATTTCCTCCAGCTTGCCGCTGAGGACGATCCGGCCTTTCTTCAATAGAACAAACCGATCCCCATACTTTTCTGCTGTGGCGAGGACATGGGTGGAGAGAAGAATACCGGTTCCCTGCTGCTTCAGCTGAAGCATTCGCTCCAGCAGGGAGTGTATAGCCAGAGGATCCAAACCGATGAAGGGCTCATCCACGATCAGTAGTTTCGGTTGAACGAGGAATGCACACAATACCATTACTTTCTGCCGCATCCCCTTGGAGAACGTGCTCGGATACCATTCGAGCACGTTTTCCATCTGGAACTCGCGCAAAAGAGGTAGGATCCTCTCTTTCCACCGGTCGTTGAGGCTGTAAGCCATTGCGGTCAATTCTAGGTGTTCCTCCAGAGTGAGTTCAGGATAGAGATAGGGAGTTTCCGGTATGTAAGCTACCTGTTTACGGAAACGGACTGACTCCTGTTCCGTAGAAATTCCGTCAAAGAGGATTTCTCCGCTCCCGGGATGGAGAAATCCGAGGATTTGTTTGATCGTCGTGCTCTTGCCCGCACCGTTCAATCCGATCAGCCCTACGATTTCACCGGGTCTGACAGTAAAGGAGATATCGTGGATAACGGGTTGCCGGGAGGAATACCCCCCGGTTAAGTTTTTGATTTCCAGCAAAGAAAGACCCTCGCCTTCGCAGATGATTCCATCACACTTGTCATCTTATCCCAGTGGGACGCAGGTGTCCAGAAGGGGCACATACCGAAGAGCCACCAGCCATAAGGTGAAAGAAGAGGGAGGGGTTTGCGTGTCGGTAAAACGGGAGGAGAGGGGTTCTGTCACGAGCATGTGCCACCACAACCAGGAGGTTCTTCTTTATGTCAAGATGATGATCGGGCGGGCTGGTGTGGAATGGTCGGATACGGTGGGGGAAGGAAGTTGATCCGGGATGGATGGATGGACAGGGTGAACCGGGAGATCGGGCGGCTAACCGATTTTTTGATCCAAGAGCAGGGGCCGGATGGGCGCTGGACCTTTTGTTTTGAGAGTAGGCCGATGACGGATGCTTATGGCATTCTTTTTTTTCGACTTCTGGGAATGGGAGAGGAAGAGATCCAGGGGATGGCCCGCCGCCTGGAAGGATTGCGGGACAGTGACGGACTTTGGCGGGTGTATCCGGATGAAAAGGAGGGGAACCTTTCTGCTACCCTGGAGTCAACCCTGGGCTTAATGGCTGCTGGAAGGTTGGAGTCGGGGAGCCCGGAAATCGAGCAAATTCGTGAATGGGTCCGGTTCCGGGGCGGCCCGGCTCAGTCTTCCTCTCTTACCCAAGTTATGCTTACCCTTGTCCGGTTGCTGGATTGGTCCCGTCTTCCACGGGTCCCGGTGGAAATTCTGTTGTTGCCCAGGTGGCTGCCAATCAGTTTCTGGGATCTTGTCGGATATGCCCGTGTCCATGCCGCCCCCGTTTTACTCGCGTCCCATCGGCGCTTTTCGACCCGCATCCCAGGACTGCCCCTGGACTTGTCCGGTTGGGGGAAGACAGGACGAATAGCTGAAATTCGGCAGGAAGGTGAATTGACGGCACGGGTGAATGATCTTATTCAACCGTACCGACTAGGAAGAAGGCTGGCTGGGGCTGCCCTTGCCCGCGGTGAACGGTTTATTCTCGATCGGATTGAACCTGACGGCACCTTGTACAGCTATTTCAGCACCACCTTCTTCATGCTTTTTGGACTGATGGCGCTGGGTTATCCAAAAAGGCATCCGATTTTCCGACGGGCGGCAGAGGGGCTGAAGTCGTTTTTGTTTCCCATGGGGGAAGGGCTTCACATGCAGGAAACGACTTCAACGGTATGGGATACCTCCTTGATTGCCGGGGCACTGACAGATGGGGGGATGAAGGCGGACCATCCGACTCTTCGCCGAGCAGCCTCCTACCTTGCAGTCCACCAGCATCATCGTTTCGGAGACTGGTCGTTAAAGAACCCGCGTGTATGGTCTGGAGGGTGGGGGTTTTCCGACATCAACACGATCAATCCGGACTGCGACGACACGGCATCCGCCCTAAGAGCTCTAGCCCCATTCGCAACTAGTCATCCACGTTGGAAGCAGGGTGTTTACTGGTTGTTGTCGATGCAGAATCGGGATGGAGGCTGGCCTGCTTTTGAAAAAAATACAGATAAAAAATGGCCATTGAAGCTCCTCCAACAGGATACGGCCCCTGCATGGACGGACCCTTCCTCTAACGATTTGACGGGTCGTGTTCTTTATTTTCTCGGTCGGGTGGCCCGCTTTGACCTTTCCTGCCCGGCGGTTGGAAAGGCCGTTGGCTTCTTAACCCAAAGCCAAGAAAAGGATGGTTCTTGGTTCGGACGCTGGGGGGTCACCTATTTGTACGGTACATGGGCTGCTCTGACCGGTATGGCGGCAGTAGGGATCGGGTCGGCGTATCCTCCGGTGGCCCGCGGGATGAAATGGCTGCTGGACGTTCAGAACGAGGACGGAGGTTGGGGGGAATCTTGCCGTAGTGATCAGGAGCGCCGTTATATCCCTCTTGGTATGAGCACCCCTTCCCAGACAGCTTGGGCCCTGGATGCCTTGATCGCATGTTCCGACAAGCCGACACCGGCGATCCAAGCCGGAATTCGCCGTTTACTAGAACTAACTGAAGAGAAGGGCATCGCCGTCCAATATCCTACCGGGGCCGGACTGGCCGGCCAATTTTACATTCACTATCACAGTTATCGGTATATTTGGCCGCTGACCACCCTGGCTAACTATCGAAGGAAGTTTGGCGGGAAGCTGTAAAAAAATCACCTGAAAATAAAACCATTTTCCCCTCATATTTCCTCGTTCATAGTATAATAGAACCGTCAGCTTGGAAAGGGGTGGGGAAAATGGAGTGGGCCTTCCTGTGGGTAGTCGGCGGTTGGTGGGCGGGAGGAATCATGGAAAGATTGGCCGCTGTTACCCTGCAGCGAGTCGCACCCGACCCGTCTCTGAGGCCGCTGTCCATCCGCTTTCTTTTCCCTTTAGGATGTGCAGTAGGCTTCACGGTCATCTGTTTCGTTCATACGGATACGGAAGAAAGAGTGATTGGCTGCTTTCTCTTCCTGTTTCTGTCGGCTGCCTTATTGACCGATCTTTGGTGCCGCTTAATTCCGGATCGGCTCACCATTCCGGCCTTTTTTCTTTTTTTTCTGCTTCGTCTTGTAGACGGAAAAGCGGCTTCTTCCCTGATAGGCGCTTTCCTCTGCGGAGGAGTATTGGTACTTGCGGCGTATCTGTCTGGCGGGGGGATGGGTGGTGGAGACGTCAAACTGGCGACCGCAGCCGGGGCTGCACTCGGTTGGCCTGTAGCAGTCGTAGGCTTGGCCCTGGCTATTATGCTCGGAGGGGTTGTTTCGACCGTTTTGCTCCTTGTCGGAAAGGTGGGCCGTAAAACGGCTTTACCTTTTGCTCCGTTTCTCTTAGCCGGGTTCTTATCGGCCTTCCTATGGGGGCAGATGTTGGCGGATTGGTATCTCTCCCTCCTAGGGTAACCAGGGGTGGCGATCGGGCGTCTTCCGACACCATTGAATTGGATGCCTATAAATACGTGACATTAGCCGCCTAGAAAAACGGGAGTTCCAGCTGGGTAAGTGGTTCTGGGGACAGTGGCGAATGCTCTGCAACAAGAGGAAAAGGTGACGCTGACCGGTTACGGGAACTTCATCGTACGTAAACGGCCGGGACGAATGGTTTGAAACCCGAGAAATGGTGAATCCATCCATGTTGGTGCTAAACGCATGCCGGCTTTTAAACTGGGCAACAAGTTGAAGCAAATCGTGAATGGTTAAATCCATGGGGCGTCCGAGGGGCGCGATTCCAAAACATTTACGCATAGGAATTTTTCAGAAAAGCGACCAGCCGGTTTTGAGGATGGGATAGAAGCTCCCGGTCGCTGATTCTCCATGTATGGTTGTTCTGTGAATGGCGGACAGCGATAAAGTGGGATTTTCCCGCCGAGACGAGTTTAAACCCTTTCGCGCGGCAGTCCCTGCAAAACTGGTCGTCTTCCCCCGCATTGCGACGGGAAAAACGAACTTTATGAAACACCCGTTTTTTAATGAACAGCGTGGCGCCGGGCAGCAAGAACGGGGATGGGACCTTCCTTAGAATAAGGGCGTTCGACCCCTGAAGCCAGATGTAATGACTTCGTTTACCGACCACATCGGCTTCAGTTTGTTTCATGACCCGCATGCAGTCGGTTAAATAGGAAGGCGCATAGTAATCATCGTCATCAAACTTGGCGATATATTCGTATCGGGCCCGGCTCACTCCAAAATTCAAACACTCCCCCAGGGAAATACTCTCCGAAAGTTGATAGACCGACACCTGTGGAACCTGTTTCGCTGCCTTTTCGTATACGTGCAGGGGCAGTTTGTTGTGATTCAGGATGACGATCAGTTCTTTTCTTCTCCACAACTGTCTTCGATAGTTGCGGAGAAGGTGATGGATATTCAAAGCACGTTTCGTGCATGTGATGATGGTAATCCCCGA
Source organism: Salinithrix halophila (assembly GCF_042650125.1). Taxonomy (NCBI): domain Bacteria; kingdom Bacillati; phylum Bacillota; class Bacilli; order Caryophanales; family Thermoactinomycetaceae; genus Salinithrix; species Salinithrix halophila. The sequence continues at coordinate 660,693 of NZ_JBHSAP010000018.1, read as the reverse complement.
ATTGTTGGGCAGAGTCGCATTCACGGTTTCTTTCTCCTTCCTCAAAAATCTCTTCTGCTATTCTACGAAAGGTTGATAGATCATTTGACGGCTAATCCAGCGGGTGATAAGTGGAAAATACGAGGCTTTGTTCTTTCTGATCCCGTATGTCAATCTTGCAGGTATCCACCCTCACAAATAGATGAACTCCTGGATAGGATAATGGTAGTTTACAAAAACGTTCTTTTACGGTGATGCCACCGCAAAGAAGACAGCAGAGGTGAGTACCTCCATGAATCGGGGATCGAAAAAGAGGGGGAAGAACGGCGTTTCCATCATTGTCTGTACGAAACGTCCCCAGTGTATCGATCGAATTTTCAACAACTATCGGAGACAAGCTTACAAAGAAAAAGAATTAATCATTGTATTGAACCATAACAGGATGGATTTCGCTCCATATAGGCTCCGCGCCAAAGACTACCAAAAAGTACGGGTATATCAGCTTCCAGAAGTCGCTTCCCTGGGGGCATGTTTGAACTTTGGAGTAGGCAAGGCCCAGTATCCATTGGTGGCCAAATTTGATGATGATGACTACTATTCTTCCTATTACCTTTTGGAGGCTGTCCGGGCCATGAGCGAAACCGGGGCAGACGTAGTGGGCAAACGAACGATGTACGTCTATTTAAGAGAAAAGAAGCTGTTGCTGATCCGCCGTCCGGGGATCGAGAACCGGTTTTCTCAAGTGGTGGCCGGCGCCACTTTGGTGGCCAAACAGGAAGTGTTTCGAAAGGTCCGGTTTCCGGATTCCACACTGGGCGAGTGTTTGTCGTTTTTGCGGGGTTGTAGGAAAAAGGGTTTTAAAATATATTCGACCAGCCGATACAATTTTGTTGCATACCGGCGACAGGATCATAAAAGTCATACGTGGCAGATTCCGTATCCCGTTTTGATCCGACAATACAGTCGAATCGTCTCCTTCACCCGCAATTATAAAAAGTGGGCAGACAAGCCGATTTTGTGATCCTCCTCAAGAAAGAGGAAGGAAAGAATTTCAACAAAACAAATGATCGGGGAATTATTTATAGAGGAATCAGTAGGAAAACAGCCATTTATAAAACCAAATTTTCACTTGTTTGCGGTCGCTTCTCATCTGTTAGCGGATGCCATGACCCCTCAAGGGATCCCGTTACTATGGCCGTCATCCCAACCGTTTCGTTTGCAGATTCCAGGCTACAGGATTTACACAGGGCACCGAGTCGATCATTGGACAGGGGCGGTTGCTCTATCATTTTGCACTCTCTTCTCCCGGGTTCTACTTTAATCTAGCAGGACATACATATGGTAGTACCAGATGGGAGAAGGGGACGATAGACGATGGAGAAACCGCGAATCACCGTTCGTTTGAATGGATTGGCAACGCACCCGTCACAAAAAATCGCGGGCCTGTCGTGCAATAGTAAAGAGAAGGAAGGATTGGAAACTGTCGCGAAACCGGAAGGCAGAGAGAGGGGGACTAGGGAGCCCGACCGAGCACGGACTCCCTGGACCGTGCTGGAGGTGGATGAAGAGGGAATCGAGTGGGGAAGTCCGTATTCCCGAAAGCGTTCAACTCAGGGTAAAAAGGCGGTGGGGGCTCTCCTGCTCTCCATCGGGGCGGCTGTCATGATAGGGACTTTAATGGGGGTTGTGGTTCTTTCCCTCTTTTTCCCTGAAGGAAGTGACTCTTCCGCCGGATCCATCGATTCCCACCTGAAAACCGTGCCAAGCGAAGTGGAAAAGGAGATAGCTGGAAAAAAGAAGGAGTCAAAACAGGAGATCCCTACGGTAACGATTCCCAAATTGACGGCTGTTCTTGTCCAGGGAGGGACTTTTCAGGAAAAAGCAGGAGCCGGCAAAACGGTGATGAATCAACGTACCCAAGGGCTGGCTGCTGTAATGACGGATAAAGCTCCCTACCGGATCTATCAGGGGGCAGCTCTGAACAAAGGAGAGGCTCAAAAACTGTCTGCCGGTTTCAAGGAGAAAAAAGGAGAAGTCTACTATAAAGATATTCAGCTGGGAAAAGATGTTCCTCTTCCTAAAGGGGCCGAAACCGCTTGGAAAAAGGACCTTCCTACGGCTCTCCGGGAAGGAAATCGAATCTTCACCACAATGGCAAAATTGACGGTGAAGGGAGTCTCCTCTCCCGGTACAGACCTTGATTTTCAATCGGCACGCAAAGATGTCAACCAAGCCTACACCCGCTTTTCCAAAGTTAGGGATTCTGTGGAAAAAGGGCTTTCCGATCAGACAATGGCAGATTGGATACAGATGGTACGGGCAATGGATTTGGTGGTGCAAAGCACACAGACGGAAAAACCTAACAAAACAGTATTGTGGCAAATCCAGGAAGGATTGGTGAGGTACGCGCTCGCCTATGAAAAATTTATAGAGACCCTTAGTTGAAGCGGGGATTGTTCCTTGTGACCGGGTTTTGATTTTGCTAAACTGAGAATTATCAAGAGCGATTGTAATCCTGTCAAAAGAATGGAGGGGTGGAAGCAACCCTGCTGGGTCTCGTCCTTTTCACTTAATGACAGGAATTGAATGTTATTCCCGACTAAGTATAAAATAAGGAAACTATTAACAAACTTTGTTGCAAGTGTTAAGGAGGTCGGGACCCCATGCAGCCGGAACTCGTACTTGCTTCCGGGTCTCCACGGCGGAAGGAACTCCTGCGTTCTTTAGGTGTTCCTTTTTCTGTCCACCCAAGTTCTGTGACGGAGGAAGTGCCGGGTAGCCCGTCACCTGGGGAACTGGTTGAAATCCTGGCCGCCAAAAAGGCGTTGGCGGTGGCACATACCAAACGCTACGCTGTGGTGATCGGGTCGGACACCGTCGTCTCCCTCGAGGGAGATATTTTGGGGAAACCCGCCAATCATGCGGATGCAGTCCGCATTCTAGAGCGTCTTTCGGGACAAGCCCATCAGGTTTATACCGGAATCACATTGGTGGAAGTAAATGAAGGAAAAGTGAGAAGGCGGTTGATCGACCATCGAGTGACTGAGGTGATGGTTCGAAACATGGATCGGGCGGAGATCGAGTGGTACGTATCTACTGGCGAACCGATGGATAAGGCCGGCGCCTACGGGCTTCAGGGGATCGGTTCTCTTTGGGTAGACTGGATCGATGGATGCTATACCAATGTGGTAGGTATGTCGCTGCCTCTACTCTACGATATGCTGAAAAAAATGGATTACCCTGTGCTTTACCCATTACCCACTCCGGAACAATAAGGTCTCACCTTCAGCGAATACAACCAGATCCTCCTTATTTGACGGTAAGCAGGAGGTTCATGATGAGCGGATTGCCGGAACCGATGATGATCCGGGATGTACCGGAAGAAGACCGCCCTAGAGAGCGTTTGGCTCGTTATGGTGGAGCAGCTTTATCCAATGCTGAGTTAGTGGCGATCCTGTTACGGACGGGCACGGCTGCGGAATCGGTTATTATCTTGGCCCAGCGCTTGCTTGCGACGGGTGGGGGCTTACGTGGCCTTGCAGCAGCAGATCTGCGAGAATTGGTGAAAATCCGTGGCGTGGGCAAGGCGAAGGCGATCCAGGTACTCGCGGGAATCGAGCTGGGTCGGCGTGTCTGCCGAGCCGTTCCTGAGGAACGGATAGCTATCCGTTCTCCCCGGGACGCGGCCGATTTCGTGATGGACGAGCTACGCCACCTCTCCCAAGAACACTTTATCTGTCTGTTTCTCAATACAAAAAATCGGGTAATCGATAAACAGTGTATTTTTGTAGGAACGCTTAATTCATCGGTGGTCCACCCCCGGGAAGTATTTCGGGAAGCAATCCGACGAAGCTCCGCGGGCGTTATCTGTGTGCATAACCATCCCAGTGGAGATCCGACTCCTAGTCGTGAAGACATCCTCGTTACCGAACGTCTGTTTGAAGCAGGCCGCATCGTTGGAATCGAATTGTTGGATCATGTCATCGTCGGAGATCACCGATTTACAAGCATGAAAGAGAAGGGAATTCTTCCTGTCTGATACCATACACGGAATGATCACTTTAAGCAGAAGGGCTGAGACAGCAGATGCGATTTTGGTTTGGGAGTAACGAAAACAACGGGGGAAATGAGACAATTTTTCAGAAATTTGGCGGTTTCACACGAGATATGGGAATCGATCTAGGTACCGCCAATACGTTGGTTTATTTGAAGGGGCAAGGAATCGTCGTCCGTGAACCTTCAGTTGTTGCCCTGGAGACAGGAACTCAGGATATCAAGGCTGTTGGGGAAGAAGCGAAACGAATGATAGGAAGGACACCCGGCAATATCATCGCTATTCGTCCGATGAAAGATGGTGTCATTGCGGATTACAATACCACTGCGACGATGCTGGAGTATTTTCTCAAAAAATCGCAAACCCAACGGGTTTATTTTCCCCGACGCCCAAACGTAATGGTCTGTGTTCCTTCCGGAGTAACGGCTGTCGAAAAACGGGCAGTGGAAGAGGCCACCCGTGCAGCCGGAGCAAAAGAAGCCTATACGATTGAAGAGCCTTTTGCTGCGGCTATCGGTGCTGGATTGCCTGTCTGGGAGCCCACAGGTAGCATGGTGGTGGACATCGGAGGCGGTACGACAGAAGTAGCCGTGATTTCCCTGGGGGGAATCGTCACAGCGAAATCTTTGCGAATCGCCGGGGATGAGATGGACGATGCGATCATTCAATATATTAAGCGGCAGTACAACTTGATGATCGGGGAACGGACGGCTGAAACCCTGAAGCTAGAAGCTGGCTCTGCTAAAGCGGATGGAGATAAGGAGGAACGTCAGATCCGGGGGAGGGATCTGATCAGCGGTCTTCCCAAAACGATCCGGATCACTTCCCGGGAAATTGGCGAAGCCCTTAACGATACGGTCCATTCGATCATCGAGTCCGTTAAGCTCACCTTGGAACAGACTCCCCCGGAATTGGCAGCGGATATCATGGATAGAGGAATTGTCCTCACTGGCGGTGGGGCGCTCCTTCGACACCTTGACCAACGGTTGTCTGAAGAGACGGATATGCCTGTCGTTGTGGCAGATAATGCCCTCGATTGTGTGGCGGTTGGTACGGGGCAATCCTTGGAGAACATCCATCTCTTCACATCAGGGGCTGGTATCACTTCCACTCGGACGGGACGCCGGCCGTGAATAGGGGCGGATGACGCATGTTTTCGAGAATTTTTGCCAACCGTCGGCTGTTCATGTTGCTCCTGTCTGTCATTCTGCTAACTGTAACCGTGGGCATGACTCGAGGGGAGCGGACTTCCCTCACTTGGCCCGAGGCTGTGGTGAAAAACTCAATCGCCTGGCTAAACGGTTTTTTCGCATCTCCGGCCTACGCTGTTTCCAATTGGTTTGAAGAATGGGGAGAGGTAGGGAATCTACGGGCTGAAAACCGAAAGCTGGAAAAACAGGCAGATGGTTATCTGCAGTTGAAATCCCAAGTGGCTACTTTAAAACGGGAAAATCAGCAGCTGAAAAGTATTGTCGGTTATACAGACAAGTACAAAACGAATTGCATCGCCGCCCAGACAGTAGCGCGAAATCCTGATCGGTGGAACGATCGGGTAGTGATCGACCAGGGAACCCAGGACGGTGTAAAGAAGAATATGCCCGTCATCACCCATGAAGGATTGATCGGTCGCGTGAAGGATGCAACCGCCCATATGGCCGATGTCCAATTGCTGACAGACACGGGAAGCGGGCCCGGAATCGCTGCTCATGTGAAAGCGGGGGATAAAGAAGTCTTCGGCTTAATCGAGGGCTATGATACCAAGCATGAACGCCTGCTGCTGAAAAAGATCCCTCCCAAGGCCAAACTGAAAAAAGGGCAGCTGGTGGTTACTTCGAGATTGTCCGACATCTATTCCGGTGATTTGTTGATCGGAACGGTGGATCAGGTGACGACGGGTGAGTTTGGGGTCGACCAAATGGCCTATGTCAAACCAGCCGCCAGTTTCGAACGGCTCAATTATGTGTTGGTGGTTCGTGATCCGGCCAAGTTGAAGCTCAAAGAACACCGACAGGAACTGGATTCTAGGGAAGAAGGTAACGGAGGGGAATAAACGATGGCGGCTTGGATTCTCATCGGGTTCCTCTCCTTTCTTTTTTTGTTGGAAGGAACCGCATTGCAAATGTTTGTGCCTCAAGCTTGGGGCAGCAATTTTGTGTGGATTCCGCAACTGGTGGTTAGTGGCATCATCCTGCTTTCTTTGTATCGGGGCCGAAAAGTCGGACTGATCTACGGTTTGTGTTTTGGATTGCTTCATGACCTCGCTTATGGTCAGGCGGTGGGCGTGTATGCGTTTTCTACTGCCGTAATCGGTTATATAACCGGGCAGGTTTCCCGGCAGTTCCTATCGGGTCCCATTGTTGCCCTTCTCGCAACGGGCCTGGGGCAGGCAACCCATCTGATTCTCACCTACTTGTGGCTACGTATGTTTGACATCACACAGGTGGGGTGGGAGACAGCATTTATCTATCATATCCTTCCCTCTGTCTTTTTTAATTTATTGGCGGCATATCCGGTTTACCGCGGAATCCGGTGGATCTTTCGACGGTTTCACCCCCAGTCGGTTCAACTGTTTGACAAGCGGTAACGGGCGCTCCTGCCATTCAATTGCGTACCGGGGAAGGAAATCGGAGGCTTATGCCGAAAATAGAATTGAGGCGGGGTGACTGTATCATGGGGAAAGTTTTAAAGCCGGGTGTCACGATCAAGGGAACAAAGGACGGACTTCTTTTCCTTTTGGATGACTCACGGCCGTTTTCCGCGCTCTTAAGCGAATTGAAATATAAACTGGATAACGCTTCCAGCCTCTGGGACGGACCCGATACCCGCGTCCATATTAAAATCGGGGACAGGAAAATTACCCGGGAAGAAGAGAAAGAGCTGCGCTGGCTTTTTGCCCCCCGCAAGAACCTGCTCGTTCATTCCATTGAGGCAGCAGGAGGAAAGCCCTACTTGGTGGATGAGGATCAGGGTATTCAACTGCTGGGTGGGACAGTCCGCTCCGGTCAGGTTTTGGAACACCGGGGAGATCTTCTTTTACTGGGGGATGTTAATCCCGGAGGGACTGTCCGGAGCACGGGAAGCATCTATGTGTTGGGTGCTCTTCGCGGATTGGCCCATGCTGGGGGAGAGGGAGACGAGACAGCCATTATCGCGGCTTCCCTCCTAAGGCCGACTCAGCTCCGCATCTCGGATATCGTTTCCCGACCACCGGATGAGTGGGAGGAAGCGGAAACCTCGGGTATGAATTTCGCCTACCTTCTAGGCGGCCAGATCGCCGTCGATAAAATGCATCATCTCAACCGGATCCGTCCGGACATCGAATGGAAAGAGAATCGTTTCCGCAGTTGAAGCCTGCGGGTGTCCGGGAGGGGGGATAGAGTTGGGTGAATCCATTGTCATCACATCTGGCAAGGGTGGTGTGGGAAAATCGACCACTTCGGCCAATATCGGCACGGCTTTGGCGTTATTAGGCAAAAAAGTGGTCTTGCTTGATACCGACATCGGTCTCCGTAACCTGGATGTTTTAATGGGTCTAGAGAACCGGATCGTCTACGACATCATCGATGTCGTAGAAAAGAAATGCCGGATCAAACAAGCCTTGATCAAAGATAAACGTTGTGAGGAACTTTATCTGTTGCCGGCGGCACAAACCAAAGATAAATCATCGATCTCCTCGGAACAGCTTCGTTGGTTAGTCGCCGAATTGAAGGAAACCTTCGATTATGTCATGATTGACTGCCCCGCTGGGATCGAGATGGGATTTAAAAATGCCGTTTCCGGGGCTGATCGAGCGATTGTTGTCACCACGCCGGAAACGGCGGCCATTCGCGACGCCGACCGGGTTATTGGCTTGCTGGAAAAGGAGAGAGCAGGTTCTCCCAGACTGGTCGTGAACCGTTTACGGACCCGGATGGTAAAGGAGGGCGGCATGATGGATGTAGATGAAGTGGTGTCCGTCCTTGCCGTCGATTTATTGGGTGTGGTACCCGATGATGAAGAAGTGATTCGCGCTGGTAACCAGGGAGAGCCTGTTGTTTTACATAATCACCATTTGGCTGCTAAGGCATACCGTAACATCGCCCGTCGCATCCAGGGGGAAACTGTTCCGCTACTGGTGTTAGACAAGGAGCGGAAGTTCATGACCCGAATGAAAAGGTGGTTGGGGTTTGCTTAGGACACAAAACGAGCCGATCCGCGGTTCGTTGAATATGGCATGTTCCGGTGGGGGCCTTCCCTGCCGGTTTTTTCTATTGTTATCCTGAATTTGGTGCCTGTTTTCGGGGGATGTCCTGTCCATACTGTAATCAAAGGAGGGAACATCATGCCGAAAGATGTTTTGTGCGAAGTGGATACCTGTACGTATTGGGGGAAAGGAAATCACTGCCAGGCAGATGCCATCTACGTTGTTGGTCATACTGAGGAACCCCATGAATCTGAAGAAACCGATTGCAAAACCTTTAAACCCAAACATTGATTTTGAAGCATGTCTCCTCAGCCGTCGGGGAGGCATTTTTCTGTTTAACCATTCAGTGCAGAAACACCCAGTCATACCTGAATCAGACAAGTCATAGACTTGTACAAACACCAAGCGAGGTTGGTGACTTGGGATGCGGGAGTGGAATCAGGGCGTGCAGAAGCGACGCGTGGAACGTATGCGAAAGATCCGAGAGGGGAAGCCTTTCCCTGATTACCGTCAACAGTGGGGTACACCCGTCTGGAAAAAGGAAACGTTAGAAGACAGGGACGAGCTTCCTTGGAATCGACCGCAATGGATGGAAAGGGAAAGGAAAAAAAAGCGGGAAGGGCGTTTCCTCCTGCAAACCTTCGCTGCTTTTCTCCTTCTTACTGGTACGTATTTGGTCTTCCAGTCCCAGGTTCCAGCTGGACGGGAAGTGCAAACCTTCATTTCTCAAGTGATGGAGCGCGACTATAATTTTGCTGGTGTGGCAAAGTGGTATAAGCAGAATATTGATGGTTCACCAACCATCCTGCCTGCCTTTCAGGGAAATAAGATCAAAGAAGAGGAGAAGCAGGCGACATGGGTGGCGCCGGTCAAAGGGAAAGTGATGGCGGGCTTCAGCAAGGAAGGGCGGGGCATCGTATTGCGGACTGCTAAAGGGGCTCCGGTGGTAGCTTCCTCGGAAGGATGGGTCGTCAAGGCAGGAACAGAGGAAGGGCTGGGCCAAACGGTGGTGATCCGTCACGCGAACGGTCTGGAAACTTGGTATGGTTGGATGGGAAAGGTGCAAATAAAGGAAAAAGAATGGGTGAAGCCGAGGCAACTTCTCGGGGAAGCAGGCGATAGAGAAGGGGACCCGCTTTTTTTCTTCGCGGTTAAACAGAAGGGAGCGTTTGTGGATCCGGCGGGAGTGGTCCCGTTTGATTAGTCTTCTGCTACAGGGAACGGTGCTGCGTATCCATTTTCTTTTTTGGGTGGTTATCCTCTCGTCGGTGGTGACTGGACAGTTTATGGAGGTGACCACCCTTTTTGTGCTGGTTCTGATCCACGAATTAGGGCACGTAACAGCTGCCCGTTCCTTTGGGTGGCGAATTCATTCCATCGAGCTTCTCCCTTTCGGTGGAGTCGCCCATACGGATGAATGGGGGACCGTTCCTGCCAGGGAGGAAATCGTTGTCGCTCTGGCAGGTCCCTTTCACAATGTGATAATGGTGCTCTTTGGCCTTCTGTTTTACCAGTTCGGCTGGTGGTCTGCCGAATGGACGGAATATTTCGTTAAGGGAAATGCCATGTTGGCTGGGTTCAATCTATTGCCCATCTATCCTCTTGACGGAGGGCGGATCCTTCAGGCACTCCTATCCTATGTATTCCCCTACCGGAGAGCTGTTGTGTGGAGTCTGGGATTCGGTTTTGCCGGGGCGGCTGGGCTTTTTCTCTTTAGCCTGTCGGGAGAGAAAGTGCAAATCAACCTGAGTATAGTCGCGCTCTTCCTTTTCTATTCCAACTGGATCGCCATGAGACAGCGAGATTACCAGTATATGCGATTTCTTATGCACCGTCGAGAGCACAGGGTCCCAGACTCCGCTCCCATCATTCAGTTGCCGGTCCGTCCCGAGGAACCATTGCTCACCGTGCTTAAGCGCTTCCGTAAAGAGGCTTACCATGTGGTGGTGGTGCAAAAACCAAAGGGAGGATGGGCGACGGTGCCGGAGGAAGCAGTTTTTCGCTGTTATTTTGATGAGAAGCGGATTGGAGGTTTAGCCGCCGATCTCATCGCTTAAAAAAGGGTATGATATAATATTCAAAGCAGGCTCTTTTCCGAGAGCCTCATTGACAGCATGGATGGTATGTGGTAAGATTTCCTTTGTGTAATCTGCGCTTGCTCACCCGGAGCAAGGCAGTACCGCACGGATCGGGTTTTGAAAAGGGCGCTGCCCACCCGGTTTCGGCGAGTCTTCACACAGGAGGTGGATCCGGGATGTACGCATTGATTGAAACCGGCGGCAAGCAATATCGCGTAGAGGAAGGGAAAGCAATCTACGTGGAAAAACTGTCCGCCGCAGAAGGCGAAACCGTTACCTTTGAAAAGGTATTGCTTGTCGGGAAGGAAGACGGAACCAGCGTCGGCACCCCGTTGATCGATGGTGCGAAAGTGACCGGCAAAGTGGATAAACAAGGCAAAGGTAAAAAGGTGACCGTGTTCAAGTACAAACCGAAAAAGAACTACAAACGGAAGCAAGGGCATCGTCAGCCTTTCACCAAAGTGGTCATCGATAAAATCGAAGGCTGAGACCTTTTCGATATGATTCAAGTGACCCTTTACCGGGATTATCAGCGGAAGTTGCAGCGACTGGTCGTAAAAGGCCATGCCGAATTCGGTGAATATGGTAAGGATATCGTTTGTGCAGCGGTATCTGGGATTACGATCGGATTAACCAATGCTTCCGAAACTTTGCTCGGGGTTCGGGTTCACCGAGAGGTGGATCCAGAGGCCGGTGGCTTGTTGGACTGCCGCGTTCCTCAGGGCCTGACACCGGACGTGGAAGCACGGGTTCGGTTGCTCCTGGAGGCGATGGCGGCCTCTTTGCAGTCTGTTGCTGATGAATACGGATCGTATGTGACAATCACGGAAGACTCCCATTAAAAGGAGGTGGACACCATGCTGAAAATGAACCTGCAGTTTTTCGCTCAGAAAAAAGGGGTTGGCTCCACCAAGAACGGTCGCGACAGCATCGCGAAACGCCTCGGCGTTAAGCGCGGTGATGGCCAATCGGTGAACGCCGGCAGCATCTTGGTCCGTCAGCGCGGAACCAAGATCTACCCGGGGATCGGTGTGGGTCGCGGCGGCGATGATACGCTTTTCGCCAAAGTGGACGGTGTTGTCAAATTTGAACGTCTGGGTCGCGATAAAAAACGCGTCAGCGTTTACGCCAAAGCCGCTGAAGAAGCGGTCCAAGCCCAGGCTTAACTTGAAGAGGCCTCGGCCATTTCGGCCGGGGTTTTTTTGTGGCCAAAAATCCATTAGAATGAAGAGACACGGAGGTTTGAACGGGATGGGGGGCGGTTGAAGATGAAGGAGGAGAGCTTAGGCCGATTGACAGATGCGGCGTGGGTCTGGTTTCTGATTCTCCTGATGGCAGTGCAACCCTGGGGATGGGCGGTAGGCATTCCTTTGGGAATCTTCACCGTTCTGGGCGTCTTGCGGTTCCTTCATCGGGAAAGGATGAGAGAGGAGCGATTTTGGCGCATGAAGAATGCTCAAACCTCTCTTGAACTAATGAGTCGCCAACGGCATGATTGGTTGAACCATGTGCAGGTCATCATGGGTTATCTCGGGATGAAACGGCAAGAACGGATCCTCCCTTATCTGCGGGAGCTGACAGATCGGGCTCGTGAAGAACGGGAAGCCGCCCGGGTAGGCTACCCTCCTTTGGCTTTGGCTCTGTCCACCCTGAACCAGCGCATCCCCGAATGGCGTTGGTTCGTTGAAACGGGAGAAGAAATGAAGGAGATTGATCCCGAATGGGGAGACCGGCTCTGTGAAGCCCTGGACCGAACAACTGCATGGCTGAGGAAGCAGGGAAGAGGCATGGAGGAGCCGGAGGAGGTTTGGCTCCGTGTGGAAAAGACGGATTCAGATTGGCAGATTACCATCCACCCGGATTTTCCCCCTGAGTTGAAAGTAGAACCGAGTGAGTGGACGAACCTGAGGGATACTATCCGGGAACGGGGTGGAGCCCTGGAGCGGGAGGAAGCAGCCGGCGGGTTTACCCTTCGGTTCGCGGCTTGAGGGATTGATCATGCTTACATATTTGGAGGCGGTGGGGAGAACATGTTTGTCGATAAGGTAAAAATCTATGTAAAGGGCGGCGACGGCGGGAACGGGATGGTCGCCTTCCGCCGGGAAAAGTACGAGCCCAATGGGGGACCTGCCGGGGGTGACGGGGGGCGCGGGGGGGATGTGGTGTTCCGAGTGGAAGAAGGGCTCCGCACACTGATGGATTTCCGTTACCAGAAACATTTTAAAGCCCAGCGGGGGGAGCATGGTCGTTCCAAGAACCAACATGGGAAATCGATGGAACCGATGATCATCCGTGTACCGCCAGGAACGGTGGTAACCGATGCCGACTCCGGGGAACGGATTGCCGACTTGATTCGCCATGGAGATGAAGCGACAGTGGCTCGCGGCGGTCGTGGCGGTCGTGGCAACGTCCGTTTTGCAACCGCCAAAAATCCGGCGCCCTATATAGCGGAAAATGGGGAGCCGGGTGTAGAACGATGGGTGGAGTTGGAGTTGAAGTTATTGGCCGATGTAGGGTTGGTCGGCTATCCAAGTGTTGGAAAGTCCACCCTGCTCTCTGTTGTGACTGCCGCCAAGCCGAAAATCGGGGCTTATCACTTCACGACAATCGCTCCCAACCTGGGAGTAGTCGAAGTAGGGGACGGGCGTAGCTTCGTGATGGCGGACTTGCCGGGTTTGATTGAAGGTGCCCATGAAGGAGTAGGTCTCGGCCACCAGTTCCTGCGCCATGTAGAACGGACCAAGGTATTGGTTCATGTGGTGGACATGGCGGGTTCCGAGGGACGCGATCCTTACGAGGATTGGAAGCAGATTAATGAGGAGCTAAAACAGTACCGGGAAAGCTTGTCCAAACGACCGCAAATCGTGGCCGCGAACAAGATGGATTTGCCCGAAGCGGAAGTAAACTTGGAAATCTTTCGCGAGACTGTCGGGGAACAGGTGCCGGTCTATCCGATCTCTTCTGCTACCGGCCAAGGGGTTAGAGAATTGTTGTTTGCGGTGGCTGATCAACTGGATCAAATGCCTGTCGAAACGGATCCTGAGATGGAAGAAGTTGCAGAACCCAAGGTTTATCGGATGGAAGAGCCGGAAGTGCCCTTCCTTGTCAAAAAAGATAATGAAGTGTTTGTAGTAGAAGGTGCCCGGGTGGAGAAATTGGTCAAAATGACCAACTTCAACTATGACGAGTCGGTTCGCCGATTTGCTCACATATTAAAGGAAATGGGTGTGGATGATGCCCTGCGAGCCCGTGGAGCGCAAGAAGGCGATACCGTCCGGATTGGCACAATGGAATTCGATTTCACGTTTTAAACCGAAAGGTTGATCGAATATGACATATCTCTGGGGACTCGGCGGGATGCTGGTTGTCCTATTGATCGCCTTTTTATGTTCAACAAACAAACGGGCGGTCAATTTCCGAACGATTGTTGGTGGGTTAGCGATCCAATTGGTTTTTGCCTTCATCGTGTTGAAATGGGAGGCAGGTAAAGCTGGGCTCGATTGGTTTAGCCGGCGGGTTCAAGGGCTGATCAATTACGCCAATGAGGGGATCACCTTTTTGTTCGGCGGTCTTTTAAAGGGGCAGGAAGGTCCGATCTTCGCTCTCCAAGTTTTGCCGATCATCATTTTTATTTCCTCGGTTATTTCTGTCCTGTATTATCTGGGAATTATGCAATGGGTCATTCGTCTTCTAGGAGGTAGCATCTCGAAGCTTCTCGGGACAAGCAAAGCGGAATCTCTGTCAGCGACAGCTAATATTTTTGTTGGACAGACGGAAGCTCCCCTGATGGTAAAACCTTATATTTCAAAAATGACCTCTTCTGAGATCTTTGCTGTTATGACCGGTGGATTTGCTTCGGTTGCTGGCTCCGTTCTTGTCGGGTATTCTCTTTTAGGAATCCCTCTCTCCTATCTGTTAGCGGCCAGTTTCATGGCAGCACCGGCCGGTCTGGTCATCGCGAAATTGATGGTACCGGAGACGGAAAAACCGATCACAGATCCGGAAGACGACATCAAAACGGGTGAAGAAACGGAACATGTCAACGTCATTGACGCAGCCGCCGGCGGGGCCATTGACGGCCTTCGTCTCGCGGTGAACATCGCTGCTCTCTTATTGGCTTTTATTGCTCTGATTGCTCTGTTGAATGGAATTCTGGGAGGAATCGGAGGGCTTTTCGGCTATTCAGACCTTAGCATGGAACTGATCTTGGGTTATCTATTCTCTCCCCTGGCTTTCGTCATCGGAGTCCCCTGGACCGAGGCTGTGCAGGCGGGAAACTTCATCGGCCAGAAAATTGTCCTCAACGAGTTTGTTGCCTACTCTAATTTTGCCCCCCAACTGGATACCCTCGGCACGAAAACCGTGGCGATCGTTACATTTGCTTTGTGCGGGTTTGCCAATCTATCCAGCATTGCTATCCAATTGGGAGGATTGGGCGGGATGGCTCCAGAGCGCCGGGGAGAAATTGCCCGCTTTGGGCTCCGCGCCGTCCTGGGAGGTACCTTGGCGTCCCTTCTCAGTGCGTCCATAGCAGGAATGTTGATCTAACCCTCGACAACTTTTTTCCGTCCCAATAGGGGCGGTTTCCTTTTCCGCCCTATTTACTGAATATTTAAAATATAAATCCCGGGGGTTGAGCCTCCAGAGATTAACAAAAGATTAATATGACTGTGATTTAATAGCAACGGATGAGTTTTTCCCCCTTTTGTGGGCGAAATCGCTGGATAATAGTTATTAAGGATTGGTGATTTTTCTTCCCTATCCATTTAATATAAAAAGGTCAAAGGAATTTGGTTATCAGGAATTAATTTGTATCCAGGAGATGGCGTGCATGCTGTTCATTTCTTTACTGTTGGCGGGCCTGGTTTTCATGGGGGTGCTTGAGTGGCGCCGTCACCGGAAAGCCATCAGCTCGATCCCGCTGCGAATCAACATTAACGGGATCAGAGGTAAATCGACGGTCACCCGCCTGATTACAGGAATCATGATGGAGGCCGGCATGCGAACGGTGGGGAAGACCACCGGAACACAGGCTCGAATGATCTATTGGTATAAAGACCAGGAGGAGCCGATCGTTCGTCGTCCGGAAGGACCCAATATCCGTGAGCAAAAAGAGGTGGTGGCTAAGGCTGCCCGCCTGAATGCCGAATGTCTAGTCAGCGAGTGTATGGCTGTCAACCCGGATTATCAAATCATTTTTCAGGAGCGGATGCTTCGAGCTAACGTGGGAGTGATCGTCAATGTACTAGAGGATCACATGGATGTCATGGGCCCTACCCTGGGCGAGGTGGCGGAGGCTTTCACCGCAACCATCCCTTACCGTGGGCATCTGATCCTCAATGAGAGCCCCTATGTTCCTTATTACCGGAAGATCGCCCGTCAACGGAGAACCCGTGTCTATGTCTGTGATACGAGCCGGATCAAAGAAGAATACTTGCGCCGGTTCCGTTACATGGTTTTTCCGGAGAACGCCGCCCTTGCTCTTGCCGTAGCGGAAGCGGTAGGAATTGATGAAGAGACCGCTTTGCAGGGCATGCTGAATGCGCCGCCGGACCCTGGAGCGATGAAAATTCTGCCCGTTGGTGATCCGGCACAACCTGCCTACTTCGCTAACGGATTTGCGGCCAATGATGCCTCGTCTACGTTGAATATCTGGAATCGGATTGTGGAGTTGGGCTATCCCACGGAACAAAAACCCGTGGTCATCATGAATTGCCGTTCAGACCGGGTGGACCGTACAGAGCAGTTTGCAACCGATGTGCTCCCATATATTGAGATGGAGGCGTTGGTGCTGATCGGACAGACAACACAACCGATAGTGGAGGCGTTCCATCTGAGCAGAATTCCGGCCCGGAGGATGTTGAATCTAGAGGGAAAAGAGACGGGGGAGATCTTGAACGATCTGCAACCTCTCTTTCAAAACAGAGTGATCTACGGGGTGGGTAACATTCACGGTGCAGCCGAACCCCTATGCAAAACACTGGAGAAAATGAAACAGCAACCGGTTTCCCACGTCAGCTGAGCGTTGGAATCCATGGGGGGAAAAGGGATTGT
The DNA here is from genome assembly GCF_042650125.1 of Salinithrix halophila. NCBI lineage: Bacteria > Bacillati > Bacillota > Bacilli > Caryophanales > Thermoactinomycetaceae > Salinithrix > Salinithrix halophila. The sequence continues at coordinate 644,345 of NZ_JBHSAP010000018.1, read as the reverse complement.
TTGGGTCGGATTTATATATATCTCTCGTCGTAGGGGTGGTCTTAAGTCTTCTGTACGCAGAAAAGACCGGGGTAGTCCCGGCGGGCTTAGTGGTACCCGGTTATCTCGGACTGGTTTTCGACCAGCCGTTGTTCATCCTGGTGGTACTCACGCTCAGCTTTCTTACATATTTGATTGTCACTCAAGGTGTCGCCCGGTATACCATCCTTTATGGTCGAAGGAAATTTGCCGCCATGCTATGCACGGGTATTATGTTGAAGCTACTTTTCGACTATTTTTACCCGGTAGTCCCCTTTGAAATTTTTGAATTTCGGGGCATTGGGGTTATCGTTCCTGGTTTGATTGCCAACACGATTCAGAAACAGGGGTTGCTCCCGACAGTCGGTAGCACGATGTTGCTGTCGGGGCTGACATTCCTAACCATGTTTGCCTACTATCTGTTCTAAGCGGGGATTGGGATGAAAAAGTTGAACCTGCAACAGAAAATGCTCTTGAACACGAAGCGGCATAAAAAGAAAGCGCCTTTGCACACGGCAATCGCTTTTGGGATCTCTTTTGCCTTGCTCGTGAGTATTCCTCTCCTGGATGGCGGGAAACCGGTAACTGCCGACTCTAATAACCTGGATGAGGTTCTGACGATGACGATGGTGGGAGATATGATGCTCGGGCGCCATGTGGAAAAGGTAGCGGAACGGAAAGGATCCGACTCCCTTTTTCGGTATGTGAAACCGCTTTTGAAGGAATCCGATTTGGTGACGGGAAATTTCGAATCTCCCATCCTGCTGGGTGACCCGGAGAAGTATCCCCCATTTGATAAGGCGATTCGTCTTAATGCCGGTCAGGAATCAGCTGTCGCCCTAAAAAAGGCGGGGTTTACCTCTGTGAATTTGGCTAATAATCACATGATGGATTACGGCGGCCCGGGGGTATCGGACACCAAAAAGGCCTTCGAACAAGCGCGGTTGGAAACCGTTGGGGCAGGGCGGGATCGATACAACGCCAAGCAGATCTTGTACCAGGAAGTAAACGGCCTCAAAGTAGCTACCATGGGAATGACGGATGTTTATCAGTCCGGCTTTCCAGCGAGGCAGGGAACCCCCGGGATTTTGCCCGCCAGTCCGAAAACAGTTCTTCCCCTGGTTCGGAGTGCCGAAAAGAGCGCGGCTTTGGTCGTTGTCCACATTCATTGGGGAGTGGAGTACGATAACAATGTTCATCCACGGCAACGGGATTTGGGGAGAGCTCTGGTGGACGCCGGTGCCGATATTGTGGTGGGTCATCACCCCCATGTACTGGAACCGGTGGAGATTTATAAGAACGGCATCATTCTCAACAGCACAGGCAATTTTATCTTTGATCAGGGTTGGTCCCGTACGCGAGAAACCGCCCTTTTTCGGTACCGTCTTGCCAAGAACGGAACGGCTAAACTGGAAGTGATCCCGATGTGGATCAGTGAAGGGCATCCACGTCCACTGGCGGGCCTCCGAAATCTGTACCGGCGAGAAAAAATCTATCTTCAGCTGACGGAAGGCTGGATTTACAGTAAGGCCTGGAAAAAGGAATGGAAGCGGGAAGGGGATAAGCTCGTTCGTGAGTTAGATCATTCCCGTATCCTAAAGCACCAAGAAAACCGACAGAAAACCGGTGGACCGGGCCAATCACTGGAGAACAACCAAGCACCCCCGGGCTCCGTGTTGCGGCCCGCCCAGTCAGAGACCGGGAGGAGAGCATCTGCGACTGGTTCGGAACCGGTTCAGGGGAGGTGAAGCATATGTCTACCCGAACACTGAATGGGGTCTTAGCGGTGATTGTGGTATTGGGTATGGCAGGGTTCTATTGGCACCAATCCCGAGGAAGCACCGATTCCTTGGACCGCCTCTACCGAACTAGCTTGGGGTTCGGAGGCAAGGAACCATCCTTTGGGGTGGCCTCTGCCCATCCGCTAGCGACAGAGGTCGGAATGGATGTTCTCCATAACGGAGGCAACGCTGTCGACGCGGCGATTGCGGTCTCTTATGCATTGGGTGTGGTGGAACCCCATGGTTCCGGGATCGGGGGAGGCGGCACGATGATGGTCTACCCTGGGGCTGGGAAGGAACCGACAGTCTATGATTACCGGGAGATCTCATCCTACAGTGGCCAGACTTCCCCTCTCGCCATCGGGGTTCCTGGTTTTGTCAAGGGAATGGAAGCGGTGCATAAGGACTTTGGCACCCGGAAGATGGCGGAGTTGATCGAGCCCTCGGTTCGCCTCGCCTCTGATGGATATTCCTTGACGGCCTTGGACGAGTCCAGGTTGGAGAATACCCAGTTCCGCATGCCGGTCCGGGAACTGCCCCACATGTATCCAAAGGGGCAGCCCCTCAAGCGGGGGGATATCTTGCGTCAACAGGAATTGGCCCAGATATTGGAATTGATTCAGCAGGAGGGAGCCGACGGCTTCTACCGGGGATCGATCGCCAAGGAGTTGGTACGGAAAGCACCCTCCATCACCCTAGATGACCTTGCCCGCTATCGGGTTCTCAAGAAGAAACCGGTCAAGGGGAGATTTGCCGGGTATGATGTCTACGCTCCCCCCGCTCCCTCGGGAGGGATCATGATGATTCAATTTCTGCAGGTGGCCGAGGCGCTCAAGGTGGAGGAGACCAAAGGAAAGCCGTCTGACTTTGTTCATCTGAGCAGTGAAATCTACAAGTGCACTTACAAGGATCGTCTGTACAAGGTAGGGGATCCTGCATTCGTCCAAGTTCCGGAGGAAGAGATGATCTCCAAGCAACATACCCTGAAATTGACCAAGGAGGTTTCACGTAATCAACTCTCCAAGGAACAGAAGCTGGAACTGGACTCTGCGGCAGATCAGGAAGACCATGATAATACGACCCACTTTGTTGTGGTGGACCGGGACGGGATGATGGTTTCAGCTACCAACACCGTGAGCGGTTACTATGGTTCCGGGGTCTATGTAAAGGGGTTCTTCCTGAATAACCAGCTAAAAAACTTCAGCCTGTCCGCTAATCTGCCAAATCGTTTTCAGCCGGGCAAGCGGCCCTTCAGCTATACGACACCGATGATTCTGATAAAAGACGGCGAGTCGATGATCGGGATCGGTAGCGCAGGAGGCAGAAAGATCACGGAGATGGTGGGACAGGTGTTGATCCGTCATCTCGCATACGGCCAATCCATCGAGGATTCCTTGAAGGGTCCCCGTTCCTATGTAGACCTGGCCAACAATACGGTCGTCAACGAGAAAACATTTCCGCCGAAAGTCTCTCAAACCCTCATGCAAAGAGGATACTCAAAAATTAAGACGGATGATCCCTGGGCTTATGGAAGTGTCCAGACCATCCGGGTTGATCTGAGAAACGGGAAATTGGAGGGGGGAGCCGATCCTCGGCGGGACGGGACCTGGCGGGCGGAACATTGATTGGTTTACTGACGCTGGGGCTTCATCCGTTGAAGGGGGAGTGATAGGGTGAGACGATGGATCAAAAGGTTGTTCCCTGTCTTGTTTTTAGGTGGGATCTTGTTTGCTATGATCGGGTTTCGCCATCTGGATCGGCTGGATGCCAGTGAGGCACGGGTGATCGAGGAATTTCGGGAGCGATGGATGTACGAAGCAGATGGTCCGGCCTTGGCCAAGGCGAAGGAGGTATACCGGGGCGACTGGTCCCTTTCTACCAACGCCCAGGGATATTTTGGCCCGGATTATCAGGCGCATCCTCAGGGAGACGGAAGGAGTACCTTTACCTGGATATTCATGGTGAAACGGCCTGGTACATATAAAGTATTCGTCAATTATGCCGCTGAATTTGATCGAGCCAGCAATGCTCCTTATACCATCGAGTACAATGGGGGGCAGAGGGCTGTCAGACAGGTGGACCAACGTACAGGCGGCGGCAATTGGGTTTCCCTAGGGACCTATACTTACAAGAGGGGAGAAAAGGGAAAAGTTACTCTCTCCAATCAGGCGGACGGGTTTGTCATCGCCGACGCCATCAAGTTGGTTCATAAGGACGACCCCTCCGCCAAACTGATCCTGGATAACCGAAATCCACAAAATGGCTCAACGGTTCCGACCACAGCGAGCGCGCGGTAAAAACGACGAGAGCCGATCTGAAGAACCGATAAAAAAAGAGGCTGGTTTCGGGAGAAAACCAGCCTCTTTTTTTACGTCTACTCGCCTGCAAATCGCTTCCACACCTGATCTACTCCGTTGCCATAGCTCTCTCCGAAAATATTGAGATGGACGAGGAGGTAGAAGAGCTGGTAGAGGGGTTTTCTGTCTTCGAAACCGGGATCGAGCGGCCAAGCTTCCTGGTAAGCGTCATAAAAAGCAGCGGGAAAGCCTCCGAAAAGTTGCGTGAAGGCGAGATCCACTTCGCGGTGGCCATAATAGGTAGCAGGGTCGATCAGGCAGGGGACGCCTTCTTTGTCGATGATCCAATTACCGCCCCATAAATCGCCATGAAGAAGGCTGGGTTGGATTTCGGGATAACCGATCCATTCATCCAACCGATCCATCAATCGGGTTAATCCCCGTTCCCTTGCCGAGGGGAGACGATTTTGCCGACGAGCGCGTTCTATTTGAGGGCGGAGGCGCCGTTCTCGGTAAAAGGTTGTCCATTCTTCCAGATATCCGTTTTTCTGCGGAAGGGTTCCGATAAAATTATCGTGTTCCAAACCAAAAGAGGGAGCCGTCGTGCGGTGGATCTCCGCGAGGCCCCTGCCCAAATCTTCCGCCGCTTGGGGGCTTGGAGTTTGTGGATCGGACTCCAGCCATTCCAGCAAGATCCAGCCGGTTTTATCCTCCTCCGTGATTCCATGGGCAATCACCCGAGGGATTCGGATTTGATCGGAGACATCTAGTTTGGTGAGACCCGCAGCTTCCACCGCAAATAAACCGGCGGGGGCTTTTTTTCGCACTTTAAGAAAGTATCGACCCTCTTCGGTTTCGAGACGAAAGGCATCGCTGATTTCTCCACCGGAAACGGGGTGGGGATGGAGGACAGGGCTTCCGATGGTCTCCTCCACCATCCGTTTTAGCGTGCCTGACAGCATTACTGAACCTCCCGTCGGATCGAACGGACGATTCCCCGGCATGCTTCCTCCAACAGGGTGTATGTTTCGTTAAAATCGCCTGTGAAATAGGGATCGGGTACTTCGGTATAGGGTGTGTCGGAAATGAAATCGACCAATCGGTTGACACGGGATTTTCCGGCAACCCGTTCCAAAGCGCGGACATCGCTGTAATTGCTCTCATCCATCACAATGACATAGTCGAAATCGCTCAGATCTTTGGGTCTGATTTGGCGGGCGAGAATGCCCTCATAAGAGATTCCTTTTTCGGTGAGGAGCTCCCGCGTACCTCGGTGTGGCGGTTGACCGACGTGCCAGTCACCGGTGCCAGCGGAGTCCACTGTCACCTGGTCGTTCAGGCCCTCCTCCTTTAATTGATGACGCAATACCGCTTCCGCCATCGGGGATCGGCAGATATTTCCTAAGCAGACAAACAGGACGGAAACCACGTTATTCGCCTCCTATTTTTATCGTCGAGATCCATCTTACCATAGGCTTCACAAAAAACTCTTGCATTCCTCTCCCGTCCCTTCTATAATGTCCGTTATATACAGACATTTGTTTTTATTAGGAGGACGATCGATTTGAGCCGTCGCGAAGAGTCCTACTACCTGATTCGTTCGGACATGTTGCCCGAGGCGGTGCAAAAGACGGTGGAGGCGAAGGAAATGCTTGCCTCCGGGGAAGTGCAAACCGTTCAGGAGGCGGTGGAACGAACTGGGATCAGCCGCAGTTCGTTTTATAAATACAAGGATGCGGTTTACCCTTTCAATGCCTTGATGAAGGAGAAAATCATCACGGTCTCCATGAGTCTGGAACACCGTTCTGGGGTGTTGTCAGGTATCCTTTCTTATTTGGCAATCCAGCGGGGCAATGTTCTCACCATCAACCAGACGATCCCTTTGCAGGGGGTGGCTGGGGTGACGATGTCTTTGGACACGGCCCAAGTGAATGTAGACACTACAACCTTAGTCGATGGCCTGCAGGATCTGGAAGGTGTCAAACGGGCGGTGATCGTGGCTCGGGGAGAATAAAAACCAGAAAACCTGCTCCCTGTCTGGGAACAAAAGGTTTTTGATTGCGGAGTCGGATCGTACCAAATGGGGTGCACATGATACAAAGAAAAGGGAGCGGGAACTAACCATGCAGAACAGTGACGTTGTACGGGTGGGTTTGATGGGTCTGGGCACGGTCGGATGCGGAGTCGTCCGGCTTGTGGAAGAACACCAAGATGATTTGTATAACCAAACAGGGCAACGGATCGAAATCCGGAAGGTATTGGTGCAGGATCTCGATAAAAAAAGGCCGGTACCCTTGGAAAAATCGATGTTGACGGATGATCCGAGGGCCATCCTCGAAGATGAGGAGATCGATGTCATCGTTGAGGTGATGGGCGGGATCGAACCAGCCCGGGAGTGCATCCGACAGGCCTTGGAGAAAGGCAAACATGTAGTGACCGCCAATAAGGACCTGATGGCTCTGCACGGAGCGGAACTCCTCTCCGTTGCTGAGCGTCATGGATGCGATGTGTTCTATGAGGCGAGTGTAGCCGGTGGAATTCCCATCCTGCGAGCGCTGGTAGAAGGTTTTTCTTCCGACCGGATTACACAGATGATCGGCATTGTCAACGGCACTACCAACTACATCCTGACAGAGATGGATCGTAGGGGGGCCGGCTTTGAAGATGCTCTCACGCAGGCACAGGCTCTTGGTTATGCGGAGTCCGATCCCACCTCGGATGTGGATGGACTGGATGCAGCCCGTAAGATGGCCATCCTAGCCACCCTGGGTTTTCATATGGAGATGCCGCTGGAGGACGTAGAAGTACAGGGAATTGCGGATATTACGACAGAGGATGTTCAATTTGCGGAACAGCTAGGGTACCGGATGAAGCTGGTCGGAATCGCCCGTTCCGACGACGGCAAGGTGGAGGTAAGTGTTCAGCCGGCTCTTTTGCCCCAGAATCATCCCCTGTCCTCGGTGGACGGGGTGTATAACGCCGTATATGTCCATGGTGAGGCTGTGGGAGAGACCATGTTTTACGGGCCCGGGGCTGGGGACATGCCCACTGCTACCGCAGTTGTTTCCGATCTAGTAACCGTGGTGAAGAACATGCGCCTCGGGATCAACGGGAGCGGGATTGTTGCGCCCTATCGGGAAAAAGTACTAAAAACACCTCGGGAGATTCACTCTAAAACCTTCTTACGTTTGCACGTTTCCGATGAGGCGGGAGTGCTGGCCCAGTTGACCCGTATCTTTGCTGACGCAGGAGTGAGTTTGGAAAAAGTGCTTCAAGTCCCCCGCAGCCGGGAGAAGGAGGCGGAGATCATCCTGGTGACTCATACCGCCAGCCGCCACCAACTGAGACAAGTCCTTGCAAACGTTGAAGCTCTGGAATCTGTCCTAACCATCCAAAGCCATTACCGAGTCGAAGGGGGATGCTAAACATGTCAGAAGGAATTATTGCCCGTTACCGTCCATTTCTGCCCGTAACCGACCAGACACCAGAGGTTACTCTCCATGAGGGTAATACCCCCCTGATCCATGCCCCTGCTTTGTCGGATCAACTAGGGGTGGAACTGTATTTGAAAGTGGAGGGATTCAACCCGACCGGCTCTTTCAAGGACCGGGGGATGGTCATGGCTATCGCCAAAGCGGCGGAAGAAGGGAGTCGAGCGGTGATTTGCGCTTCTACCGGCAATACCTCCGCTTCTGCCGCCGCCTTTGCCGCACGGATGGGACTTCGTTGTATCGTCGTGGTTCCCGATGGTCACGTAGCCCTCGGAAAGCTGTCCCAGGCAGTGGTTTACGGAGCCGAAGTGCTGGCGGTGAAGGGAAACTTTGACCAAGCTCTGGAGATCGTGCGCGAGATTGCGCGGGAAGCCGACGTCACCCTGGTCAACTCCGTCAATCCTTACCGGATCGAAGGCCAGAAGACAGCTGCCTTTGAAGTATGCGACCGTCTCGGAGACGCTCCCGACGTTCTGGCTATTCCCGTCGGCAACGCGGGTAACATCTCTGCCTACTGGAAAGGGTTTAAAGAATATCGCGAGGCAGGATACAGCGGTAAACTTCCCCTCATGTGCGGGTTTGAGGCGGAAGGGGCGGCTGCTATCGTGCGCGGAGAGCGGGTGGAGAAGCCTGAGACGGTGGCGACAGCGATCCGTATCGGTAACCCGGCCAGTTGGGAAACGGCGGTGACGGCGGCCAAAGAATCCGGTGGCCTCATCGGCAGCGTCACGGACGAAGAAATTCTTAATGCCTATCGGGCATTGGCCCGCTGGGAAGGGGTTTTCTGTGAGCCGGCTTCTGCGGCCTCGGTAGCGGGAGTGAGTAAACTCCGACAGACAGGGGAGATTCCCGATCATGCCCGGGTCGTCTGCGTCCTGACAGGCAATGGTCTCAAGGATCCTACCACGGCGATGGATGCGATTCCGGTCAAACCCAAGGTTCTTCCCTGCGAAAAAAGGGCTGTATTGGCAGCGGTAGAAGACAAGGAGGAGGAGGCCCATGGAGGAATTTCAACCCTTTGAAACGGTAGTGCCGGGGAGTACCGCCAATTTGGGTTCCGGTTTTGACTCCATCGGCATGGCCCTCGACCGCTTCCTCCGCCTTCACATCGAACCCTCGGATCAACTGGAGCTGGACCCCAAAGGAGAAGCCCTTGCCCAAGTGGAACGCGGCAGGGACAACCTGGTTTTTCGGGTGATGGAGCAGCTTTTCCGTAAAGCGGGACAACAGATGCCTTCCCTCCGTATTGTTGCGGAAAGCGACATTCCCCTCGCTCGCGGCTTGGGTTCCAGTGCAGCTGCCATCGTGGCAGGGCTGATGGCTGCTAACTACCTGCTGGGAAAGCCATTTAGCCGGAAGGAATTGTTCCGGGAGGCGACAGAATGGGAGGGGCACCCCGATAATGTAGGGGCCTCCCTTTTTGGAGGTGTTGTGATCGCTTCCTGGGACGGGGAGCAGGTTCACCGCGTTAGTGCTCCGGTGCCCCCTTTTCAACTGGTGGCGGCCATTCCTCGGGTGTCTCTGGCCACCTCTCGCGCAAGGGAAGTGCTACCCGCCTCGATCTCCCATGGGGAAGCCGTACTCGGAAGCAGCCGGGCCAATCTACTGACGGCGGCTCTGCTTACAGGGGATGGGGAATTGCTCCGGGTCGGGATGAAAGATCGATTTCACCAACCTTACCGAATGGCGCTGGTGCCTGGTCTAGAGGAGTTGATCCAGGAGGCAGAGAACTATGGTGCCCTAGGGGTGGCTCTTTCCGGGGCGGGTCCCACCGTGGTTGCTTTCGCTTCCGATCCGGATTCTGTCGTTCGCTATATGGAAAGGGTATTCCAGAGGTTGGACGTAGAGGCTGACATCATACGCCTCCGTCCCAGCGGACAAGGGGCCGTTGTCCGATTGACAGGAGAGGAGCCCCGTAGTAAATTGGTGGGAAACATCAAAGGAGCGAGTCGATGAACGAGCCGGTAGCCTATTTAGGACCGCGCGGTACTTTCACCCATGAAGCGACGCGTGCCCTGTTTCCAGAGGATCATACCCTTCATACTCCATGTGACTCCATTCCGGATGTCCTAACCGCCGTTGATCGGGGGGAGTTCCCCTATGGTGTCGTTCCAGTTGAAAACGCCATCGAGGGGTCTGTCACTCTCACGCTGGATTGGTTGGTTCATCATGTGGATGTACCCATTACAGGAGAGCTTATCTATCCCATCGCCCAGCACTTGATGGTTCATTCGAGTCGGGCTGGAGAACCGCTTTCTAAAATTACCCGGGTCCTTTCCCACCCCCAGGCGGTTGCCCAGTGCCGCGGGTTTCTGCGGGAAAACTTGCCGAAGGCGGTCGTCACCTATGTGGACAGCACCGCTGATGCCGCTCGTCAGGTACGAGACCATGCAAGCGAGACATGGGCCGCTATCGGGCCATTCATGGCCCATCAATTATATGGCTTGCAGTTGGCCGCCCAGCAAATCCAGGATTACGAGAACAACTTCACCCGGTTCATCGTCGTCGGAAAGGAGTGGGCTCATCCCTTAGTCCTGCCTGAAAGCAGGAAATCGAGTCTGCTGGTGGCGCTTCCCTCGGATTATCCCGGCGCTCTCTATAAAGTATTGCAATCCTTTGTGGAAGAGGGAATCAACTTGTCTCGTATCGAATCGAGGCCAACTAAGAAAAAATTGGGGACCTACCATTTTTTTATTGACGCGGAAGCAGAGCTTTCCCAAAGCGGGATGGAGCGGGCCCTAACGAGTATGGAGAGTTGGGGTTGCCAGGTTCGTCGCCTTGGATCCTACCCTTGTCATTCTTATCAAACACTCAATAAAGCCCGGGTTGACAACACTTCCTGGGAGGCATATAATCATCGTTAAATATTGCGAAAGCTTTGTGATCAGGAGGGCACCTAGGGTTCCGCCCTGTGGCAGCAGGGGTCTGGTCCGAGCGGTGCCGACACCGGAAACCGGTGTTACACCGTGGGGAAAAAAGCCTCATGCGGCAGGTTCTGATTCTTTTTTCTACCTGCGCAGGAAGGCTTTTCATTTTATTTAAAACACGTTGACGGGGGTGCTTGTCCAATGGAAGAGCGCTGGGTGTTCATGGACGGGGAATATGTAAAAAAAGAGGAGGCGACTGTATCGGTCTTTGACCATGGATTCCTGTATGGTGACGGGATTTTCGAAGGAATCCGGGTCTATGAGGGCAATGTCTTCCGATTGCGCGAACATCTGGTTCGTCTGTATGAATCCGCCCACTCCATCCTTCTAGGCATCCCTTATACATTGGAAGAGATGGAGAAAGCGGTATTGGAAGCTGTTCGCAAAAATAGTCTGAAAAATGCTTACATCCGGCTGGTGGTATCGCGAGGGACGGGGGATCTCGGCCTTGACCCTGCTAAATGTTCTCATCCGAGGGTCATTATCATCGTTGATCAGGTAGTTATGTTTCCTCAGCGGATGTATGATGAAGGCTTAGCCATCGTCACGGTGCCGACTCGCCGAAATGTGCCCGATGCTCTGAACCCGAAGATCAAGTCCCTCAACTATCTCAACAATGTACTGGTGAAGATTGAAGCCAACCAGGCCGGAGTGGGTGAAGCCTTGATGCTCAACCATGAAGGCTATGTTGCCGAGGGCTCTGGGGACAATATTTTCATCGTCAAAAAAGGCGTGCTCTATACCCCGCCGTGTTATGTGGGCGCCCTTGACGGCATTACCCGTCAGGCGATCATGGATCTGTGTGGGCGCCTCGGGTATACGGTCAAAGAAGAACCCTTCACTCGTCATGACGTTTATGTGGCGGACGAGGTTTTCCTTACCGGCACCGCTGCGGAAGTGATCTCTGTCGTCAGTGTGGACGGTCGCACCATTGCCGACGGAAAGCCGGGATCGATCACGAATCACCTGCTGAACGAATTCCGCAAGCTTGTCAGAGTGGATGGTAGTCATGCTTATCCGGAAGAGGCTCGTGAATCGGAACTCGTCTCGGTGCAGGATAAACAGAAAGCCGCTGCAGGGCACGCGGGATAACATAGGCGCGGAAAACGCCTTGCGTTCCTTGAGATGGTTAAAGAATGATCGGATAATCAGGCTCCCTTTCGGGGGCCTTTTCCATTTTATTCGCAGGATCGACTAAAGGCTTATTTGTCAGATTTTTCTCGTTGACACCCTGTATATACAGGTTTAAGATGACCATGTAAGCGTTTTTTGGTAGGTCAGCGTGCCCATGAAAGGGGTTTCTCTGAAAACAACCCTGCATATACAGGTGCGAGAGTTGGTGGGAGATTCATGCAGGGAACCAAGGAGGGTATGGTAACCGATATAGGGTTTACGGAAGCGGCGGATTACTGTCCAGGATGAAACCGCCTTCACGTAGGGGGGGCGACGTCGAAAGAATCCTTACCTTGATATGAAACCGGCGAAGATCAAGTTCCCTGCTTGTGCAAGAGTTAGACGATTACACTTTGACATCAGAGAGGAGCCACACCATGAGTATCAGCCGACAGTCAGTGGAACAAATCGTCCAAGGCGTTGGCGGAAAAGAAAACATTTCTGCCGTGACCCACTGCATTACGCGACTGAGGTTTGCCTTGAAAGACGAGAGCAAAGTGGATAAGGAAAAACTGGAAAGCATTGATCTAGTGAAAGGGTCGTTTTCGACCAACGGTCAATTCCAAGTGGTGGTCGGTCAAGGAACGGTCGACAAGGTGTACAAAATACTGGTGGAACTGACCGGCCACACTGAATCCTCCAAAGAAGACGTAAAAGAAGCAGCCTCTAAAAACATGAATGTGCTGCAACGGATGGTCAAGGTCCTGGCTGACATCTTCATCCCGATTGTCCCGGCTATCGTGATGGCAGGTTTACTGATGGGGATCAACAATGTGCTTACCGGGCCGGGCATCTTTTATGAAGGAAAGTCCGTCGTTGACCTTCATCCCCAATGGAAAGATATCGCCGACATGATCAATTTGATGGCCAACACGGCCTTCACCTTCCTGCCGGCGCTTATCGGTTGGTCAGCGATGAAGAAATTCGGCGGCAGTCCGCTGCTGGGTATCGTCCTTGGGCTCATGCTGGTTCACCCCGATCTGTTGAATGCCTGGGGGTACGGGGAAGCTCTCAAGAAGGGGGAAGTGCCGACCTGGAACCTGTTTGGATTCGAGATTGAAAAAATCGGTTACCAGGGACAAGTTTTGCCGGTTCTCTTCTCAGCTTACGTCCTGGCAAAAGCGGAGATCTTCCTAAGAAAGCGCGTACCCGATTCGATTCAGTTGCTGGTGGTCGCTCCGGTTGCTCTTCTTCTCACAGGATTCCTCGCATTTATCGTCATTGGTCCGGTCACCTTCGCAATCGGCAACATGATCACGCAAGCTTTCGTCACGGTTTTTGACCAGTTCGCCGCTGTAGGGGGTCTATTGTATGGCGGTCTCTATGCGGTACTGGTGATGACGGGGATGCACCATACGTTCCTGGCGGTCGACCTGCAATTGATCTCTTCCGCCGGGGGCACATTCCTGTGGCCGATTCTCGCTCTTTCGAATATCGCTCAAGGGTCGGCAGCCCTGGCCGTGGGTTTTGCATCCCGAGATGAAAAAATGAAAGGTTTGTCCTTTCCCTCAGCAATTTCCGCCTTTCTGGGTGTTACCGAGCCGGCCATGTTCGCAGTCAATCTGCGCTACCGGTACCCGTTCGTGATGGGCCTGATCGGTTCAGCACTCGCTGGAATGGTGATTATGATCCTGGGGGTGAAAGCTTCGTCCATCGGTGTTGGCGGTATCCCTGGTTTCCTATCCATCTTCCCGCAAAATTGGGCAGCTTTCTTCCTTGGAATGGGTATCGTGCTCCTCATCCCCTTCGCCTTGACATTCATCTACACAAAAATCAAAGCTGGAAAATCTAAATAAAAACAGACATCAACCGGTTGGCCGGATTCCATCCGGTTGATGTCTGTTTCCGGCCTCAAGCCGGTGCGTGAAGAACCAGGAAATGCTAGAAGGAGCGATCGTGATGACGGAATGGTGGAGAAAAGCGGTTGTCTATCAAATCTATCCCAAAAGTTTCCGTGATACGACAGGAAACGGAGTAGGGGATCTCCGTGGAATCATCGAAAAGCTGGATTATTTAAAGGATCTCGGAGTCGACGTTTTGTGGTTGACACCGATCTATCGATCTCCCCAGCGGGATAACGGTTACGATATCAGTGATTACCGAAGCATCCATGAAGAATATGGGACGATGGAAGATTTTGAAGAATTGTTGGAGGAGGCCCATGCTCGTGGACTGAAGGTGCTGCTCGACATTGTGGTGAACCACACGTCGACGGAACATGCTTGGTTCCAGAAGGCTCGATCTTCCGAGGACAATCCTTACCGAGATTTTTATATATGGAAAGATCCGACTCCTGAAGGAGGAGTGCCTAATAACTGGCAATCCAAATTCGGCGGCTCTGCATGGGAATGGGACGAAAAAACGGGACAGTATTACCTGCATCTCTACGACGTTACCCAGGCAGACCTCAATTGGGAAAACATCCGCGTTCGACAAGAAGTATACGATATGATGCGCTGGTGGTTGGATAAGGGAGTGGATGGCTTCCGACTCGATGTGATCAATGTGATTTCCAAGGATCAGCGTTTCCCCGACGATGACGGTTCAGTGCCACCAGGGGACGGTCGTAAATTTTACACCGATGGCCCCCGGGTCCATGAGTTTTTTCGGGAGATGAATCAGGAGGTGTTCTCCCGTTATGAGATGATGACTGTGGGAGAGATGTCTTCCACCACCATCCCCGAGTGTATCCAATATACCCGGCCGGAAAACCGGGAGTTGAACATGACCTTTAACTTCCACCATCTAAAAGTGGATTACCCCGAGGGAGAGAAGTGGAAGCAAGGGGAGATGGACTTTAGCGCCTTGAAACGCATCCTATCCGAGTGGCAGGTGAAGATGCATGAGGGAGGCGGATGGAACGCTCTGTTCTGGTGCAACCACGACCAGCCCCGGATTGTCTCCCGGTTTGGAAATGATGGAAAATGGCACAAAGAGTCCGCGAAAATGCTGGCTACTGTCATCCATCTCATGCAGGGAACTCCCTTTATCTATCAGGGTGAAGAGATCGGAATGACCGATCCCAAATTTACTTCCATCGACCAATACCGGGACGTAGAGACACGCAATATGTATCGGATCTTGAAGGAAAAGGGTATCCCTGAAGCCGAAGTGATGGCTGTTATTGGGGAGAAATCCCGGGATAATTCCCGAACCCCGATACAATGGGATGCCACAGAACATGGGGGGTTCACCAGAGGTACACCCTGGATCGGAACGGCCCCCAATTTCCAGGAAATTAACGTGGAGAAAGCCCTTGCAGATCCGCATTCCGTCTTGTACCATTACAAGGAACTGATCCGCTTGCGTAAGGAGATGGACATCGTGACCACGGGGCGCTACGAACTGATCCTGCCCGATGATCCGAATCTCTTTGCCTACTTCCGTCACGGAGACGGGGAGAAGCTGCTGGTGGTCAACAATTTCACCGATCACCAAGTTCGATTTGAACTTCCCGATCCGGAAAGATGGGAAGGGTGGATGGGCGTTCAGCTTCTCACGAACTACCCTGCCAGCTCCGCCGATTTTCGCGGTATGGAGATGCGCCCCTACGAGTCCGTGGTTTTCCGTTTGACGAACTCGTAACGGATCGACCCGGTAAGGAAGGAGAGCAACTGGAAGGAAGGCGTACTGGATGGACAATATCTACTACAAGATTTACCGTGATTACGCAAAACAAATACAGAATGGCATCCTCCGCCCCCACAGCAAGCTCCCCTCGGAAAACGAGCTGGCTGAAGCCTATACCACTTCCCGGGAAACTGTGCGTAAAGGACTCAACCTTCTGGCCCAAAACGGGTATATCCAGAAAGTAAAGGGAAAGGGATCTTTTGTCCTTCCCATCGATCGGTTCGATTTTCCCGTTTCAGGCCTTGTCAGCTTTAAAGAGCTGGCTGCTAAGATGAGGGAAAGTCCGGTTACTCGAGTGGTCTCCCTGGAGGCAAGCCTGGCTGGAGAAGAGATCGCTTCCCGGCTGAAAGTGGGCCCTGACGAACCTATCTGGAAAGTGGTACGCACTCGGACGATGGATGGGGAGGCAATCATCCTGGATAAGGATTGGTTTCTCCAGTCTTGTGTGCCGGACCTGACAAAAGAGATCTGTGAAGACTCAATCTATCAATACCTGGAGAAAACGATGGACATTCCGATCAGCTTCGCGAAGAAGGTGATCACGGTCGAGGAAGCGACCGAAGAGGACAGCTCCCTCCTCGACTTGACCCGCCATGAGCTGATCGTTGTCGTTCGAAACTACGTCCACCTCGAGGACGCTCAACTTTTCCAGTACACCGAATCCCGCCATCGACCGGATAAATTCCGTTTTGTCGATTTCGCGCGAAGGCAATAATGCGGAAGAAAGCCCTCATAAAAAAAGCGATGGCCCCTTTTTTAGGGGGCCATCGCTTTTGCTTTTCAAAAGGATGATGATAGGATTCGCGGGGCTTATTTGCGCAACCAATCGGTATGGAAAGTCCCTTCCTTGTCCACCCGTTGATACGTGTGGGCACCGAAATAGTCCCGTTGTGCCTGAAGCAGGTTGGCAGGGAGGCGCTCCAGGCGGTAACTGTCGAAATAGGCCAGAGCACCGGACATGCCGGGGACAGGGATGCCGCTGTGAACGGCAAGGGCGACGACTTTACGCCAGGAGGTTTGGTAACGATCCACCACTTCTTGGAAGTAGGAGTCGAGGAGCAGGTTGGTGAGAGCAGGTTCCCGGTCGTAAGCTTCTTTGATGTTCTGCAAGAAGCGCGCCCGAATGATGCAACCACCGCGGAAAATCATGGCGATGCTACCGTAGTCCAAGTTCCAGTCATATTCATTGGATGCTGCCCGCATCTGGGCGAAACCCTGGGCGTAGGAGCAGATTTTACTGGCGTAGAGGGCTTGGCGGATCGATTCGATCCATTTTTTCTTGTCGTCGGTAGCGATGCCGGAGTCGGGACCACGCAAAATACGGGAAGCTTTCTGCCGTTCCTCCTTCATCGCAGACAGGAAACGGGAAAAGACGGATTGGGTGATGATGGAGAGAGGAACTCCCAGATCGAGGGCGCTCTGGCTGGTCCATTTTCCCGTTCCTTTCTGGCCGGCGGTATCCAGAATAACATCGACGAGCGCTTTGCCGGTCTCTTCATCCTTTTTGGTGAAGATGTCTGCTGTAATTTCAATGAGGTAGCTGTCCAATTCCCCTTCGTTCCACTCGGCGAAGACCTGGGCCAGTTCTTCATTGGAAAGGCCGAGTCCTTCTTTCATTAAGTGGTAAGCTTCGGAGATCAATTGCATGTCACCGTACTCGATCCCGTTGTGGACCATTTTTACGTAATGTCCAGCGCCATCGGGACCGATATATGTGGTACAGGGCTCTCCCTCTACCTGGGCCGCGATGGCTGTCAAGATCGGCTCTACCAGCTTGTAGGCACTCTTTTGGCCGCCGGGCATGATGGAGGGGCCTTTGAGAGCCCCTTCTTCGCCGCCTGAGACCCCTGCCCCGATGAAGCGGATCCCTTCGTCTTCCAGCTCCTTGTTGCGCCGCATCGTATCCTCGAAATAGGCGTTGCCGCCGTCGATCAGGATATCCTCTTTATCCAGGAGGGGTTTCAGTTGTTCGATGGTTTTATCCGTTGCTTCCCCGGCTTTCACCATCAACAGGATGCGGCGAGGTGTCTCCAGAGAGGAGACGAATTCTTCCAGGCTAAAAGTACCCTTCAGATTTTTGCCTTCGGCTTCTTTCAAAACCTGTTCCGTTTTCTCCGGTGACCGGTTGTAAACAGAGACGGAGAATCCTTTGCTCTCGATGTTGAAGGCCAGGTTTTTACCCATGACGGCCAGGCCGATAACACCGATCTGTTGTTTGGACAAAGGCGATCATCCTTTCTTGGTCTGAATACTGGGACTTAGGAAATAGGCGGATGTTCACAGTATAGTATCCCTTTGAAGCGGGATCAATCGTCAAAGGGAAGAAATCCTCAAAGTAAGCCGTTAAGACTTTTCCAATTCATCCAGAGTACGGTCGTTGCCTGATCGTAAATGACGGGTTGATGAATAACTAGGCAGGGGAGAAGCCCCATAGATTGCCCGTTTATGGCCCATTTTGTAGGTGATTAGAGGGGAAGCGGCGGAAGTTGGCTCAGGGGTGCCATCAAATCGTTTTGTTGGTAACTAGAATACCAGCATCCCGGGACGGAAAAACATCCCATTGTCAACCTTTTTTCCATTCGTTATACTGGTTACCGATTGTCAACAATCGAATGATGACGAAATCCTCATCGCTGTAAGGTGAGGTAGAGGTTGCGGTTTTCATTAGTAACCCGCAGGAGGGACGGAGTTCCCTAGGAACGCGGGAGAAAGGGAAAGCCGCCGAAGTCTGTGCTGTCGTCTCCGGACGGTCAGGCTGGGCCTGTTTCCGACAAGGGACAGGACTGTCACGTCGGCTCTCGCTGCTGCCGTGGTGCGCTATCTTCGCGGAAGGTGATGTGGTTTGCACAGTACCGTCGAAGATCGTTTTCGGCGGTATTTTCTATTATCTATCGCGTGGGTATTTGCCAAAAAAGGTGATAGCGAAAGGGTTGTTGAATCTTCTGCAATAAATAAAAAAGAGGGGTGCAATCATCCATGCAAGTAACTTCGGAAAACGGAGCATCTTCGGGAGGGTTGAAGAGAGATTTAAAGTCCCGCCACCTGTCGATGATCGCCATTGGTGGAGCCATCGGGACGGGGCTGTTTGTAGCCAGTGGAAGCTCCATTCATGAAGCCGGCCCCGGCGGGGCACTGACTGCCTACGTTGCTGTGGGAATCATGGTCTATTTTTTGATGACCAGCTTGGGGGAGATGGCCTCTTTCATGCCCGTCTCCGGCTCCTTTAGCACCTATTCCTCCCGTTTTGTCGACCCGGCCCTCGGTTTTGCTATGGGATGGAATTATTGGTATAACTGGGCGATTACTATCGCCGCCGATTTGTCAGCAGCCACGCTGGTAATGAAATTCTGGTTCCCTGATACGTCTTCAATTTTGTGGAGCAGCCTTTTTCTTTCGATCTTGGTCGGGTTGAACTTCCTCTCCGTCCGCGGTTTCGGTGAAGCGGAATACTGGTTCGCCTTTATTAAGGTGGGAACGGTGGTCATTTTCCTCATCGTTGGCGTTTTGATGATTTTTGGAATCATGGGAGGTCAGGCTGTCGGTTTTCATAATTGGACGTTGAACGACGCCCCCTTCCATGGAGGATGGGCTGCCATCCTGGCCGTATTCATGGTGGCTGGTTTTTCCTTTCAGGGTACGGAGTTAATCGGGGTAGCTGCCGGGGAAAGCGAAAATCCCCGTAAGAATATCCCGCGTGCCATCCGCCAGGTCTTCTGGCGTATCCTGCTCTTCTATGTGTTCGCCATTTTAATCATTGGCCTGATCATTCCTTACACGGATCCTAAGTTGGTGAACGATGACTTGGGAAACATCGCGGTTAGCCCTTTCACCATCGTCTTCAATAAAGCGGGCCTGGCTTTTGCCGCCTCAGTGATGAACGCGGTGATTCTGACAGCAGTGCTATCTGCGGGCAACTCGGGAATGTACGCCTCCACTCGGATGCTGTGGTACCTGGCCAAAGAAGGCCACGCTCCCCGACTATTCGCCCGGGTAAACCGCCGTGGAATCCCTGTGTTTGCCCTGCTCGCCACTACCGTTATCGGCATGTTGGCCTTCCTTGCTTCCATCTTTGGGGATGGGACAGTCTATGTCTGGTTACTCAATGCTTCTGGTCTGTCCGGCTTCATCGTTTGGTTGGGAATAGCGATCAGCCATTACCGTTTTCGAAAAGCGTACGTGGCTCAGGGCAGGGATCCTTCTAAGCTTCCCTATCGAGCTAAATGGTTCCCCTTCGGCCCGTTGTTCGCTTTCGCCCTCTGTCTGATCGTCATTGCCGGGCAGAACTGGTCGGCCTTTACCGGCGGGGGAGTCGACTGGTACGGGCTGCTCGTCGCTTACATCGGTATCCCCCTTTTCCTCATCCTGTGGCTCGGCTATAAGTGGGTGAAGAAAACGAAGGTAGTTCCGCTTATGGAATGCCGGTTCGACGAGGAAAAATAAGAATAAGAGGAAGCAGGTACCCGGCCCTGGGGAATGGGCCGGGTTTTTTATTTTGGATGGCCTTGGTTTGAGGCATATCGGCATCTTATCGGGTCATATTAAGAGAAACTGCCTCACATGGACGGTAGTAGCGAAAGGGAGGGGAACGTCATGAAAAAGAGGAAACGACCGCTGTCTCTGAATCGTAAAAAGCGTTCCCAATCCACGTCGAAAAAGGAAGTAGAACTGGACGAGTCTTTGCAAAAGAATGTGGAGTACATTGAGGAAACCCTCTTTCACAGCCAGGATCTCAAGAAAAGAAAGATCCGTTTTAACGGCCGGGATGGGATGATCCTGTACATCGATTCCCTGACGGACACTCAGTTAATCCGTCGGGATGTGGTAAAGCCCTTGTCCCAGGAGCCGGAAGGGGATTTGGAAGAGAATCTCCTCGCTGTGGATTTTCAGGAGGAAAAGAGCCTGGCGAGTGCTGTAGAAGCCGTCATCGCGGGTCATTCGGTACTGCTCCTGGACGGGCAACGCTCGTTTTTTACCTTGGGTACGAATGCTACTCACGCGCGGAGTATGAGTGAACCGGAAAACGAAAGCGTCGTCCGCGGACCTCATGATGGGTTTGTGGAGCAACTGACTATCAATCTTTACAGCATTCGAAAACGGATCGAGAGCCCCCATTTGACGGTCCGTTTCATCGAAGTAGGAAGAGTGACCAAAACAAAGCTCGCCATGGTCTATATGCGGGATCTGGCCAATCCGGACTTGATCCGGGAGATCGAGAAGCGAATGAAGTCCATTTCTTCCGATTCGGTGATCTCCCCTGGTTACATCCAGGAATTCACTGAGGATAATCCCTGGTCTCCTTTTCCTCAGCAACTTAGCACGGAGCGGCCGGACCGGGCGGTGGCCAATCTGATGGAGGGGAGAGTGGCGATTCTTTCTGAAGAAAGCCCGACAGCCTTGATTGTACCGGTCACTCTGTATGCCTTCTACCAATCCCCGGACGACTACCACGGTCGCTGGATCATTGGTTCGTTTGTTCGAGCGATCCGCCTAATGAGTTTTTTGATCGCCACCCATTTACCCGCCTTATATATCGCCACCGTTTCCTTTCACCCGGAGATTTTGCCGATTGACTTGATTTTTACCATTAAAAGCACCTTGGAGAGGGTTCCCTTTCCGCCTCTGATCGAAGCGATGCTGATGGAATTGATCTTTGAACTACTTCGAGAGGCTGGGGTTCGTCTACCCAGCCGGGTAGGTCAGACCATCGGCATAGTGGGCGGTCTCGTCATCGGCGATGCAATCGTGCGTGCAGGTTTGGTTTCCTATTCGATGATCATCGTGGTTGCCCTGACGGCCATCGCTTCCTTTCTGGTCCCCTCCCATGAGATGAGTACGGCAATCCGTTTGCTTCGGTTTCCTTTAATGATCGCAGCGGCCACCCTGGGATATATCGGGATCAGCTTCGGGTTGATGATAGTCATCATCCACCTATGTAAATTGCAATCCTTCGGCACACCTTATTTGGCTCCTCTTGCCCCCCTTCATTTGAAGGACATGAAAGATGTCCTTTTTCGGGCGCCGATCTGGCAAATGAATCAACGTCCCCACGATCCGCATCCACAACGAAAGAAGCAGCAAGCCTACTCGAGGGAGTGGAATCAGCGTGATCAGCGAGAAAAGTAGAATTACCCAGGGGCAGCTTGCTTTTTTTATCTTGCAAACGCAAATAGGAACCGGAATTTTGTCTCTGGCTCATGATGTTCAATTTGTAGCGAAAGGTGGCGGATGGATTTCCGTCCTGATCGCGGGAATCGCCGCGCAACTCCTCATTTTAGTGATGTGGTTACTCATGCGGCGTTTTCCCAGTTCAACGATCTATGATGCCCTGCCTCGGATCATTGGCCGTTTTCCCGGAAAAGCTGTTGCTTTTATTTACGTGGTCTATTTTTTAGTGGTCGGGGGAGCTGTATTGGTGAGGGCAGCAGGGATTATCAATAAGTGGATGTTGACGGAAACTCCCCGTTGGGTTCTGGTCGTGTTGGTGGTTACTGCTGCAGCTTATCTGGTACGGGAAAGCCTCAGGACCATAGCCCGGTTTTATTTGTTGGTTTCTCTCCTCGTTCCCCTGTTTTTCTTGCTGATCGCATATGGGTATCCGAAGGTTGACTACTTTACTTATTTTCTTCCCATCCAGGAAGCCGGGTGGGGGAATATCGCAAAAGGTGCCAAACAAGCGGTGACAGCTATGTATGGTTTTGAGATGTTGCTGGTGATTTACCCCTTTGTGGAAGGAAAGAGCGGCGGAAAATGGAAGGCCGTTTCATTGGCTGTCGGCTTGGTTACCCTCTTTTATACCTTTGTAACCCTTTCATGCCTCATTTACTTTGCCCCGGAGGAACTGGCCGTCACTCCCGAGCCCGTCTTATTTATGTTGAAGACGTTTCAAATTCAGGTGGTGGATCGCGCAGACCTGATCTTTCTATCCTTATGGTTTCCCAATGTAGCCGCCTCCATCTTCAGTTACATTTATGCCGGTGCCAACGGGCTGGGCTATCTTTTTCACAAGGGGAACCATAAAAAAGCGGTCCTCTACGCCGCTGTAATCTGTGGGATTGTCGCTCTCCTACCTCAAACGCCGGCGGAAGTCGATACCTTAAGCAAAGGGATCGACCAGGCTACGTATGTGTTTGTAGGAGGGCTCCCCGTTTTGTTGTGGTTGCTGGCGATCTTTCGGAAAAAGAAAGGGGGAGGGGAAGCGTGAACAAGTGGATCCGTCGGTTGCTGATGGTGATGAGCCTCCTTCTCCTGCCAGGGTGCTGGGATCAGGATTTACTCAAAGATGCGCGATTGCTGTATGCTTTAGCCTTTGACCGTGCTCCTGGAGAAAAGATGATGCAAACCGTTACCATCCGGGATATGCCGACGACGGAACAGGGGGAACCCGTTAATGAAGTCTATTCCGCCCTCGGGGACTCACCCAGGGATGCAACGGATTCCTTGGCCCGGAAAATCTCCGGCAGTTACCGTGTCTATAAGGCCCAGGTTCTCTTGCTGGGAAAATCCCTTGCCAAAACCGACATTTATCCGTATTTCGATGTTTTTTTTCGTGACCCCAAAGATCCGATCAACACGAAGGTGGCGGTAGTGGACGGGAAAGGGGGAGACATTCTGCGGATGAAAAAGGTGGGGAATCAACTGATTGGTGAATTTCTGTACGATCAAGTGACGAGCAAAGAGCAATTGAGTGTGTTTCCGGAAGAGAGCCTGCAATCGATCCGTCCGATTATGCTCGACCCAGGAAGGGACTTTCTGCTCCCTTACATTAAACAGGAGGGAGGAGAGGTTGTCGCTAAGGGATCGGCGATGTTTCACGGTCACCACCTTACCGGTATCCTGGCTCCTGATGAGACAACGTTGTATTTACTCGCCCTGGGGAAACAGGGAAAGGTTGCCCGATTTACTGAAAAAGTAGACCCCGGCCTGCCGTCAAATCCGGCCAACTATATCACGATTGACGTGGCGAAGTCCAAGCATACATTGAAGGTGAAGGTTCAACCCGACGGGAAGATCATTGCGGATGTCGGTTTGTATCTAAAGGTGTCGGTGCCCGAATACTTTCCGAACCGGATGGCCGATGAAAAGCAGGTACAACGGCTGAATCAAGTTTTGTCCAAAAAATTGACCAAAAAGGCGAAGAAAATGATTCGGAAGACACAAGCGGCACACTGCGACGCCTTGGGCGTTGGCAGAAATCTGATCGCCTACCACCCCGAAGTATGGAAGAAAAAGAAGTGGACACGGGATTATCCCAAGGTTCAATTCCAAACCAAAGTGAAAGTAGAAATTATCGGGAGTGGAGTGATTGGTTAGCGGGAACGGTAGAAAACACCCTCCTTCAGGGCATGGAAGGAGGGTGTTTTGATTGATCGGTAGAGATCAGCGGGTATTCATCGCTTGTAACAAGCGTTCAGCTATCACTTCGTATCCCTTGTCGTTGGGATGGAGCTGGTCTTTGTACAGAAGTTTGGGATGAAGCTGGAAGATATCTGATACGGGGATAACGACGATCCCTTCAAATTCCTGGGAAACGGAATGGATAGTTTGATTCCACAGGACCACTTCAGTTGTCGTTTTTTCTTTATTCTCCAAAGCACTGAAGGGGTTGTATAATCCGATCAGGAACACCGGAGCGTTAGGATT
The DNA here is from genome assembly GCF_042650125.1 of Salinithrix halophila. Classification (NCBI taxonomy): domain Bacteria; kingdom Bacillati; phylum Bacillota; class Bacilli; order Caryophanales; family Thermoactinomycetaceae; genus Salinithrix; species Salinithrix halophila. The sequence goes on along the minus strand of NZ_JBHSAP010000018.1, from coordinate 620,388 downwards.
TTCCTGTCGGATATCGGTCAGGATTCTACGGAGGTTTTTTTTATATTTTTTTCGAGTGGCTTCCGCCCGTTTCAGATTTGGCTGATCCGGTGTGCCGCTTGCCCGGATGAGGTCGTTGCCTCCGATAGTGAGGCTGATGTGATCGGCTTGGTTCAAGAGTTGTCGGATACGTTTTTGTGTCATTTGGTTTCTTAGTTGGTAAGATGTCTGTCCCTTGATCCCGAGATTGATGACACGGAGGGATCTCTCTTTTTTCTGCAGGGCCGTACGAACCCGACCGACATAGCCCTGTCCTTTGGAATCACCCGTGCCCCGTGTAAGGGAATCGCCCAAGGCTAAAAACAAGCCCTCTTCAGGTGAGGATGGATTCTCTGTAAGGGCGGTTGATTGGCTTCCGAAATAAGGAGCTGAGATTTCCTGCATAACAAGACTGAAGCCAGCGGCAATCAATACGAGGGAACCGGCGAGAACGCTGAATAAAATCCAAACTGACCGTCCTTTGTATTTCATTCCAATCTCCTTATCTGGGGGGTATGGTCAGGTTATTTTGCCCTGGATGCCGGATGAGTGGCTAGAGGACAACCTCAATGAATCGTTCTTATATCTTTTCCTCCCGGAAAGGGGGCAAACCGCCTATCTGCGCATATACATAAAACGTATTTGTTTTTTGAGGGAGGGAATGAGATTTGAAGCTTCACATTGTTCAATCGGGAGACACGTTGTGGAAGATTGCCCAACGCTATGATATTCCGCTTCAGAAGCTGATCGACATGAACCGTGACATCCAGGATCCGGATTATTTGGAGCCAGGGACGAAAGTCCAGATTCCAACGGGCAAGGTGTCTGTCCATGTTCAGAAGAAAGAGGAATTGGAAGTAAGCGGGGAGAAGCCTCCCCACCAACCCCCGAAGCCGGAATATCCCAAAGAATCGCCGGAAGCGCCCATGCGACCCATGCCCCCGCGAAAACCGGGGGCAGAGCCATATCCGTCCCCTATGCTGCCGCCGATGCCAAAGATGCCACCAATGCCAAAGATGCCCGAAATGCCAAAGATGCCCGAAATGCCAAAGATGCCGCCGATGCCACCGATGCCGGAAGCTCCGGCTTATACGCCACCGGGATCAAGCCCAGGAATACCAGGCGGAGCCCCGGGGGGTGGATATCAGCCAATACCGCCCACGGGAGGGTGTCGCCCGGACAGGGGGCGTGGCTACCCCTCCCCCATGCCGGGATATGGCTACCCGCTTCCCGGGCCCGGCTACGGGAGTCCTGGTTTCGGCTATTCACCCTGTGCTCCCTGCGGTCCCCGTTATCCGATGGGCGGGATGCCTGGTTATAGCCCAGGGTACCCCCCAGGTTATATGCCACCCGGATATACGCCAGGTTCCATGCCGGGATATACTCCGGGTTATCCGCCGATGCCCCCTAGGTATGGAACCCCCGGTTATGGTGCTGGGCCCATGACTGGAGGGTACGGAAGCGGAAACTCCCATGCCCCTGATTTTACCTCGGTTCTCTATGAAGAGGAAGAGTCCCTTGAATCGAGTTCCGGGGAGGAATTCTAGAGAGTGAACCGGAGGGCTACCCATGGAAGGGCATATGGTGGAATGGGGGCAGATTCTGGGAGAGCCGGTTTCTGAAGCGATTCCTTTTCACCGGAATTGGATTGTTACCACATCCCGAGGAAAATGGGTGGTAAAGAGGATTCGGCATCCTGGGCATGTGCGGTGGTGGCTATGGGTGGAACGGGAGATGCGGCTTCGGGGGTTCACCCCCATGCCGACGATTCGTACGGACGGGGTTCGTTGGCTACTTACCGAGTGGATTGAGGGGAAACGGGCCAGTTATCGTCGAAAGGAAGACATTCAGGTGGTCGCTGATTTGTTGGGTCGGTTCCACCGGACGGGGCGAGGGTTGACCATTCATCCGCTAGGGAATGGTCGGTATAATCTAGCGGAGAAGGTTCGGTCCCGGTTTCGTTCCTTTTTCTCCCTTGTCAAAGAAGTAGGCAACCGAGGAGAGCCAGGAGCGCTTCTCCGTTCATATGGGCAGGAGTTCTGTGAGTACGGACGGGAAGCCCTCCAGCGATTGGAACAGCTTCCCCTGGTTGAGTTGTGTGCTTGGGACCGAAGGACCCATTCTCTGACCCACCGGGACCTGGCTAGCCACAATATTCTATTGGGGGATCAAGCTTGGCTAATTGACTTTGAAACAGCGGATTATGATTGCCAGGTAGGAGACTTATGGCAGCTTCTCTCCAGAGGTTTAAGTGAGCAGGGATGGGATGGGCGGGTGGCATGGGAAGTCCTTGATGCCTATGAGGCGCATCGTTCGCTTACTCCGCCGGAAAAACAGGTGCTGGCGGCACTCTTCGCCTTTCCCAACGAGTTTTTCAGGGAAGCCCTGGGCCTGTTCCACCAAAAAGAGGGATACGGAGAGGCAAAGACTCTCCCCTACCTTCAAAAATTGGCTCGAGAAACTCCCCGCTGGCGGTCGTTTCTCCAGAGCCTCGACGGTTGGTAGAAAGAAGAAAAAGCTTGTGGTATCATGAACATGATTTCACAAGCTTTTTTTATGTCCCGGCTCGGGTAGTGCCTGCTGGCGGGAGGACCTTTATTACCATAGAGCCGGAGTCGATAGGATCCGCCTGTCATTGAAAAGGACGGTGGATCCTTTGCCATGCCCGGCTAGCTCATTCAGCACTGGCTGGGCAGGACCCGAAGCAATTGAAAGAGGTGATCAGGATGGCCGGCCATTCTAAATGGAAAAACATTCAACACCGTAAAGGGCGCCAGGACGCCCTCCGGGGGAAAATCTTTGCCAAACTGTCCCGAGAAATCACCGTGGCGGCTCGAGAGGGCGGAGATCCGGATATAAACCAAAGGCTGCGTCTTGCGATTGCCAAGGCGCGTTCCCAAAATATGCCTAATGACAATATTGAACGAGCGATTAAAAAAGGAACCGGTGAAGAAGGTGGGGGCAACTATGAGGCTGCCACTTACGAGGGTTATGGTCCTGGAGGAGCCGCCGTCATGGTGGAGGCCCTCACTGATAACCGCAACCGGACCGCCGCCGACGTACGCCACATCTTTACCAAACGGGACGGAAACTTGGGTGAGGCAGGTTGTGTTGCCTGGATGTTCGAGCGAAAAGGCATCCTCACCATCGACCGGGAACATACCGACAAGGGAGAAGATGATGTGCTGATGTTGGCCCTGGAGGCAGGAGCAGAAGATTTCGAGGCAACGGAGGAGACCTTTGAAATCACCACCTCTCCTGAAGCCTTTGAAGAGGTGAAAAATACGTTGGAGGAGGAAGGCTTTCCATTCTCCACAGCGGAAGTGACGATGGTTCCCAAAAACACCGTCGACCTCACTGGGGAGCAGATACCGAAAATGCTCGCTTTGATGGAAGCCTTGGAAGATCACGATGACGTACAAAGTGTTTATGCCAACTTTGAAATGGATGATGTAGAACTGGAGAAGTACGGCGGATAAGACACTCTTTTCTTGAGAAACAACTACGATCCCTCTCCAACGCCGGACCGGTCCAAGGAGGGCGGATTTCCTCGAAAAGAAAGGCCCTGTTGACAGAATCAACAGGGCCTTTCTATTGGGAGAGTCTTCTTAAACCCAACCCATCAACTGGGCTGTCTGGGTGGTCAGGAAAGTGACGCCTACAGCGAGGGCGGTGGGGATGGCAAATGACAAGAACGTCCACTTGGGGCTTTTGGTTTCTTTATAGATGTTGATCAGCGTCGTTCCACAAGGGTAATGAAGCAGGGAAAAAAGCATCATATTGAGGGCGGTCAGCCAGGTCCATCCGTGGTTGAGGAAAACCTGCTTCAACGCATCCAAATCGGTGACCTCGGTCATTGCACCAGTAGAGAGGTAACCCATCAGCAGGATAGGCAACACGATCTCATTAGCCGGGAGGCCGAGGATGAAAGCCATCAGGATAAAACCGTCCAGTCCGAGAGTCTTGGCGAAGGGGTCAAGAAAGGCTACAGCATGTTCGAGTACGCTCAACTCTCCTACGAAAATGTTAGCCAGAATCCAGGTGATCACCCCGGCGGGCGCTGCAATGACTACAGCTCGACGGAGAACAAATAACGATTTATCCAGGGTGGCACGGACAATGGTATTCCAAAATTTTGGCTTTCGGTAGGGAGGGAGTTCCAGTGTGTAATGGGTGGGAACCCCCCGGAGGGCTGTCTTGGACAGGATCCAGGATACGGCGAGGGTGACCACGATGCCTATTAGGACCATTCCCATCACTACTGAGGCCGTGACAAGGGTGTGTGCACCTCCCGAAAAACCGGCGGCCATGAATAGGGAAGAAAGAAGGATTAACGTTGGCCACCGGCCATTGCAAGGCACAAAGTTATTTGTCAAGATAGCCATCATCCGCTCACGGGGAGATTCAATAATCCGGGTCGATAGAATGGCGGCCGCATTGCAACCGAAACCCATAGCCATGGTTAAGCTCTGTTTTCCGTGTCCCCCTGAACGTTTAAACAGGCGGTCCATATTAAAGGCTACACGGGGCAAATATCCGAAATTCTCCAACAGGGCGAATACCGGAAAAAAGATGGCCATAGGCGGTAACATCACGCTGACGACCCAACTGATTCCCCGATATAGGCCCAAGACGAGGATGCCATGCAACCAGTCCGGTGTACCGACCGCTCGAAATGCCGACGTCATGTACCCTTCGATCCAGCCGAAAAATTCGGCCAACATGGAAGAGGGGACGTTAGCCCCGGCGATAGTAATCCAGAACACAGCCCCCAGAAGGGCGAACATGATCGGGTACCCCCAGATTTTTGAGGTGACGATGCGGTCCCATTTTTCCGAACGTAGTAATTTTTCCTTGTCTTCATATCGGATGGTCTCGGAGCAGATACTTTGGCTGGTCTGGTGAATCCGACCGACGATCTCGTCCCGAGTTGAGCAATCTCTTGCTGGTCGGTCTTGGTTGACAAGGGTGTCTAGCACCTCATGCTTCAATTGGATAGAGGGGTTGGTCTGTGCCATGGGATCCCTTCTCCTCTCCGTCCCGGTTGAGCCGGTTTTTCAAGGCATCCACCAGGTTTTGGTCCCCGTCTAGAAGCCGCAGGGCGATCCAGCGGGAGGGGAGCTGGGCGTCAAAAATCGCCCGGATGTCGGGTTCCATTTCTGCGATTCGCTTCTCTATCTCTTCACCATAATGGACCCGATAGGGATGCGTCGGGATCTTCCCTTCCACCATCTCCTCGATGGTCCGTTGTAGACGCTGGAGTCCATCATGATTACGGGCGGTTGTCGGGATAACCGGAACGCCCAATTTGGCCGAAAGTTTGCGGGTGTCAATCCAGATGCCTTTTTTTCTGGCTTCATCCATCAAATTGACGCACAGGATGACCTGGTCTGTTATTTCCAGCACTTGAAGAGCTAGATTCATGTTCCGTTCCATGGCGGTGGCGTCCAGTACAACCACCGTTACGTCCGGCTGTTCGAAAACGATGCAATCCCGAGCCACTTCCTCGTCTGCCGAGTTGGAGTAAAGGGAGTAAGTGCCGGGCAAATCGATTAGTTTAAAGGTCTTGCCGTTAAAATCGTAGGTTCCTTCCGCATGGAGAACCGTTTTTCCCGGCCAGTTTCCTGTATGTTGGCGAAGGCCGGTTAGTGCGTTGAACAGGGTGCTCTTTCCGGTGTTGGGATTACCGGCCAAGGCCACTCGGTACATGGTTTTTACCGGTAGGTTTTTATCTGTTTTCGACGGATGGTAATGTAAAGGCATCTCTCTCACTCTCCGATGATTTCTCCGTTAATACGGGAACTTTCCTCGCGTCTGAGTGCGATGGTGGTGTTACACACCCGGAATGCGATGGGATCTCCCAAGGGGCTCCGTTGCAGAATACGGATTTCCGCGCCTGGAACGAAACCAAGGTCCAGAAGGCGGCGTCGCATGGTGCCTTCCAGGGTGATAGATTTTACACGCAACGTTTGCCCGGATTTTGCCTCGGACAGAGGGATGACAACAGGTCCGTTCATCGGATCGACCTCCGTGCGGTGCGGTCGTTCTGTAGCACTGCAAAGTTGTGTATTGAGACAAAGTTTTTAGCCAAGGCAATGTAAGTTTCCCTAGGGAAACTATTTATTACTTCATTATAATAAGGGGTTCCACCATCTGTCAAGACTCTCCATCCTCCCCACTGGGTAAAAACGTCAAGGGTTCCTCCCAGGATGGGTGGAAAATGAAGAAGGGGGGAGGACCGTTGAGAAATAATAAAACCCGACTGGGGTCGGGTTGACAATCTTTCATACACTGCTCCACTCTAGTCGATTCCTTCCTTCGAGAGGGCGGTCCGAAGCCGATGACGGATGAACCAGCGGGTAACAATGCCGTGAAGAGGAGAAAACAGGAGAGCGAGCAAGAACAGGAGCCCTGCCACGCCCGTCATGGTGCCAGCAATAGAAGCGTCCAGCCACAGGGCCGCTCCGTATCCTAGCACCGAGCTGGCGATTCCTGTAAGAACACTTAAGCCGAGCATCTTTTCCAGTTTGTCCGTCAAGAGATAGGCCGTCGCCGCTGGCACGATTAGCATCGCTACCACTAGGATGGCACCCACGCTTTCAAAGGAGGCAACGGTGGTAAGGGAGACCAAACCCATCAAGAGGTAGTGGATGAATAGGACCGGGATTCCAAGGGCGGCTGCCATATTAGGATCAAAAGTGACCAACTTGAATTGTTTGAAAAGGAGGCCCACGACGATGAGACTGATGAGAAAAGCGCCGCCCACGGCCCAAATCGCTTTCGGCCCCATGTCGTTGCCGAAAAGAATGAACGTGTCCCAGGGAACATAGGCGATTTCTCCATAAAGGACACAATCGAGGTCGAGGTCTACCTGACGAGCATATAAGGAGACGAGGATGACTCCGATAGCGAACAGGGCCGTAAATGTAACGCTGATGGCAGCGTCGTTTTGTACTCCTTGTTGTTTCAGGGTCTGGATAAAGAAGGTGCAGAGGAGGCCAAGGATCGCTGCCCCGACTAGCATTGCCAGGGAATCCCGTGTGCCGCTGATCAAAAAGGCGATCACGATACCGGGAAGAACGGCGTGGCTGATCGCATCTCCCAGCATCGCCATTCGGCGCAAAATGAGGAAACAGCCGAGGAAGCCGCAGGAGGCGGCCACTAAGGCACCAGTGATCATGATAGTGAGTCCCATGCTCATCGCGTCGCACCTTCTTCCGTGTTTCCGGGTTTCCATTTTGGTTCGCGGCCGTGCCGGACTAGCAGGTCCGACAGTTCCCGGAAAAGATCGGCAGGAATGTCTTCCCGCATCGTTCCGTTTTCCCGGTCGCGTAACATCCCACCTACCTCTTCCTCGTGCATCATCCAGACTTCGGTGAGACGGGTCTGGAGCACCAGATCATAGGCCTTTTGCCATCCAGCCTTCGTACACCGGATCAGGGAGCCGTCCTGTTCCCAGGTGATAAATCCATCCCGTTCCAGGGATCGGAGGGCTGCTTCCAGCCGCCGGTGGGAGAAGGCATATCTTTCTAGCAGTCCATCCATATCCATCTCATGCAGTCCGTCGGTTTCCCGGGATTCATAGAGGATGGTCAATACTCGTTCTTGAGCCCATTCCCGCCGTGTGCGGGCGAGACGGGCCCACTTGGCTACCAATCCCCGTTTCGGGGAAAAAACGAGGGAGATGAGAAAGACCACGGTGGCAGCGACCACGATTAGGGGTCCGGTGGGCAGGTTGTGTACCAAAGCGCTGAATAGGGTTCCCAAAACGCCGGACAGAGCGCCCATCAGGGCAGAAAGCACCACCATCACACCGAGTCGTTCCGTCCAATAACGAGCCGCGGCGGCCGGTGTGATGATCAGGGCGGCCATCAACACGACTCCGGCCGCCTGAAGGCCGATTACCACCGCCACCACCAGCATGACCATGAGCAGTAGGTCGAGGAGACCAACAGGGAAACCGAGGCTTCGCCCAAAGCCCGGATCGAAACAGAGGAGTTTGAATTCCTTGAAAAACAAGAAGCAGAAGAGGAGAAGGGAGAGAGCCACACCGCCCATCACAAGGACATCGTCCCCGACGAGAGAAGCGGATTGGCCGAACAGGAATTTGTCCAGCCCGCTCTGGTTTCCGTTCTCTGAGTGTTGAATCTGGGTAAGGAAAATGATTCCCAGTCCAAAGAAAACTGAAAGGACCAACCCGAGGGCAGTGTCTTCCTTAATGCGGGAGAAACGGGTGATTCCGTTAATTGCTAGGGAGGCGAGCACCCCGGTCACCGTTGCTCCGATAAGGAAGAAGAAGGGGTTTTTCGACCCGGTCAGCATGAAAGCGAGACAGATCCCAGGCAAGGCGGCGTGAGCCAGCACATCGCCCATCAGGCCCCGCTTACGGAGGAAGGCAAAAGCACCCAACACCCCGCTGGAAAGACCGAGAAGGAGGGTCCCCGCCAACACCCAGGCAGTGTTAGGGTCAGACAGGAAACGGATGATCTCGTGGAATCGGTCCATCTCCCTCACCTCAACGCGGCGACGCCGGCCATCTCTGGTAGGATGGTGAGGCGTCCGCCATAGGCCTTTTGTAGGTTATCGGCGGTGTAGGCCTGCTCCGTAGGGCCGAATGCGATTTGGCGCAGATTGAGTAGAAGTAACCAGTCGAAGTACTCCCGGACGGTCTGGAGATCGTGATGAACCACTAACACTGTCTTGCCCTGCCCTTTCAGTTCGTCTAAGATGCGGATGATCGCCTTTTCAGTGGCAGCGTCGACACCGACGAAGGGCTCATCCATGAAATAGATGCGGGCATCCTGGGCGAGGGAACGGGCGAGGAAAACTCGCTGTTGCTGTCCTCCGGAAAGCTGGCTAATCTGACGATTGGCGAAATCTGCCATACCCGTCTTTTCGAGGCAATCCATAGCGAATTCTCGGTCTTCCGCTTTAGGTCGTTTGAACCAGCCCAACTTACCGTACCGCCCCATCATGACCACGTCGAGCGCGTCGGTGGGGAAATCCCAGTCAACCGATTCGCGTTGGGGGACGTACCCGATCATATGCCGTTGTTCCCTATAGGGTTTTCCGTAAATTTCCACTTTGCCGCTGGTCAAGGGCAACAAGCCCAGGATCGCCTTGATAAGGGTAGATTTACCGGCTCCGTTGGGGCCAACGATGCCAATCAATTTTCCTTCTGGAGTGTCGAAGGAAAGGTCGCGCAAGACTGGTTTTCGGTGGTAGGCGACAGAAAGGTCCCGAACCGAAACTGGATGGATAAAGGGCGTCATAAGGTTTCGCCTCCTATTTCTTTGGTGTTATGTTCGGATCGATCAGCAATCATTTGAGAGCGGAGACGATTGTATCCACATTATGGCGTACCATGCCGATGTAGGTGCCCTCCTTCGTTCCCGCTTCCCCCATAGCGTCGGAGAAGAGTTCACCACCGATCTGAATCGAGTGGCCCTTTTTTTCAGTTCCCTTTACAACGGCTTGAATGGAACGCTTGGGGACACTGGATTCCACGAAGACGGCCTTGATCTTTCGTTCCGTAAGCAAGTTTACGATCCGTTGGACGTCTCTCAGCCCGTATTCTGAGGCGGTGCTAAGCCCCTGGAGTCCGACCACTTCGATGTCATAAGCTTGGCCGAAGTAGCCAAAGGCGTCGTGTGCAGTCACCAGGACTCTCCGTTCATCGGGAATGCTTTGGATCTCTTTTTTTGCGTAGCGGTCCAGATGTTCCAGTTTGCTGATATAGTTCTCCGCTCGTTTTTCATAGTCCGCCCGGTGTTTCGGGTCCGCTTTCGCTAACGCTTTTTCGGCATTAGTCACTGCTTCCATCCACAGATTTACATCGAACCAGATGTGGGGGTCGGCCTGTCCCGAGCTTGTAAGTAGACGGGATTTGTCAATATCGTCGGCGACGGCTGTCACGGGCTTTTCTTCACCGATCTTTTTCAGGATGTCGGTCATTTTCCCTTCAAGATGGAGTCCATTGTAAAAGATCATGTTTGCATGGTTCAATTTGTTAATGTCCCCTTGCGATGCCTTGTATAGGTGAGGGTCTACCCCGGGTCCCATTAAGGTGGTGACCTTTACGCGGTCTCCACCGACGTTTTTGACGATATCTCCCACCATCCCGGTGGTGGCAGTCACCTCGATGGGGCGGTCTTGTGGGATGGAGGATTCCCCTTGGGTTCCGCAGGCGCTCAGGAGGAGGGAAGAAAGAAGGAAGAGGCAAAAGAGGGGTATGGCGCGTCGGGCATGGGTTCTTTTCATCTGTTTGTACCTCCGTTGAATGAATGTTGCCCCGTTGATAAATACATTCTTTTGGGCATATTTTTTTCATGGACAAAGCTATTTTAACCAAGGAAACAATTTTTGCCCTAGGGCAAAAAATCGTCACCTCCATTTTATGCGCATGCGTAAAAGAATGTCAATCCTTTTCGTGATCGGGAGGAGGGGCCATTTGTTTCAGAGGTACGGGGATGAATCAAAACAAAAAATCCCCGAACACTTCGGGGGAGCCATCGGTTTGGAAGGGGTTCTGAGGGCTACGGGCTATCCACCCGTTTCCATTGAATCTCAGGATATTCTTGACCAAGGCGTTGGTAGGCATCTTGGCTGACATAACCACCAGCCCGGGGGTCAAAGTTCTGTTCGAATTTAACCACTTTCCATTCCCCGTTCCGGAGTTGGAGACGCACTTTATAATCTCGTTTGTCCGAAGGGCGGTGGATCAGGATGGTATGAGTCCCCATCTGACGGTCCGTGGGGGACTGAACGAGAAGGATGGGGGGGTTTTTTCTTTCCTCATTTTGGACTTCTTGCACCCGCCAGCCGATTTCTTTCACTTTGTCGGGGCGGTCTAACATCCGCTGTGCCTGCTCTACGTTCCCCTCTACCCAGACTTCCTTGTAGAACCGTACGGCGGCTTTTTCCGGGGCGGTTAAATTCTGGGCGCAGCCGGACAACATTCCCCATACAGCCAAATGGAGAAGGAGGGACATCCATCGATTTCTATTCATTGTCATTCACTCCCATAGGGTCGGATGTGAGGGGCAAGCTCCTCCCTACGAGTTTCCGCTTGAATTGTCGCTTCCATTCCCCCTTTTTATAAGGGGATACATAAATTCGTGTATCGCTTATCACAATCGTTTGTTTTCCAAGAGTCCCTTTCCGTAGAAAGATTCCTTGCGGATATTTAGCCAGATAAAGTGCCGGGAAGGCATTTATATACCGATGTGCGACGTGGGGCGAAACACTCATGGAATGTGATATAATCAGCCTCATGGGAGAATGAATGTTCGCAGAGTGGGAGGGGCTTTTGTGAGAATTATGGGGATCGATCCGGGGATCGCCATCGTTGGGTACGGGGTTGTCGACCGACGGGGTAATCAACTGAAAGCCGTCGATTACGGCAGTATCCAAACGCCGGCAAAAACGGCTACCTCGACCCGGCTGAAGCAGATTTATGATGCCAGTACGGCGTTATTTGCCCGGTACCGCCCTGATGTGGTGGCGATTGAAAAACTTTTTTTCAACCGAAACGTGACAACGGCTTTCGATGTTGGCCAAGCTCGGGGAGTGTTAACGCTGGCGGCGGAGGAGGCTGGGGCTGTTATCACCGAATATACGCCGATGGAAGTAAAGATGGCGGTAGTGGGTTATGGCGGAGCGCAAAAGAAACAGGTGCAGGAGATGGTTAAAATGCTGCTCACTCTTCCAGAAATCCCACGCCCCGATGATGTGGCGGACGCTCTCGGTGTCGCTATCTGCCAGGCTCACTCAACGACCTTTACCGATCGAATCGACACCCGGGGGTGGAAAAGATGATCGATTATGTCCGAGGACGGGTAGCCTACCACACCGTCGATACCGTTGTCGTTGAGGCAGCAGGAGTGGGTTACCGCTTGTTCTGCGCCAACCCCTTTCAATGGAAAGAAGGGGAAGAAATCCGCATTTTTACCCATCATGTTGTACGGGAAGATGCCCAATTGTTGTACGGCTTTAAGGATGCTGAAGAGCGGGATCTGTTTCGCCTGCTTCTGGAGGTATCCGGCATCGGGCCCAAGGTAGCCCTTGCGGTGATCGGGGCGGGGTCTCCGGCCACGCTGGTGGAAGCGGTACAGCGGGAAGATCTCCGTTTTTTGACCAAACTGCCTGGGATCGGCAAGAAAACAGCCCAACGCATCGTCCTCGACCTGAAGGACAAGCTGGAAAAGGCGGGTTGGACCCGTCTGTTGGCAGAATCGGACCTTCCGAAAGAAGCCTCTAGACCTGGTTCCCCCGCCTTAGCGGAGGCAATTGAAGCCCTTATGGCCCTGGGCTATAATGAAGGGGAAGCGGAAGCGGCTGTCCGGCAAGCACGGGACTCTTTTGAGGATGAGGAACCCGCCTTGGATGGCTGGATCCGGAGAGCACTTCAGGTATCGGTGAAGGGTTGAGAGGAAAAGGAGGAGGGATGGAATGGAGGAGAGGATCATCTCTTCCCATATGGCGATGGAGGACGAAACCGTTGAATTCAGTCTGCGTCCTCGTTATTTAAAAGAATATATCGGCCAGGCCCGTGTGAAAGACAACCTAAAGGTGTACATAGAAGCGGCTAAGATGCGGCAAGAGACGCTGGATCATGTCTTGCTCTACGGTCCGCCGGGGCTGGGGAAAACCACCCTTTCTCATATCATTGCCAATGAGTTGGGAGTCCAAGTGCGGACGACTTCAGGCCCCGCTATTGAACGTCCAGGGGATCTGGCCGCGATTTTGACCAACCTGCAGCATGGGGATCTCCTCTTTATCGACGAGATTCATCGGCTCAACCGAAGTGTGGAAGAAGTCCTCTATCCGGCGATGGAGGACTTTGCCCTCGACATTGTGATTGGCAAAGGGCCCAGTGCACGATCCGTTCGCCTTGATCTGCCCCCTTTCACCCTGGTAGGGGCGACGACACGGGCGGGCTCTCTCTCATCCCCCCTTCGGGACCGGTTTGGGGTGATGAGCCGGCTGGAGTATTATACGCTGGAAGAACTTTCCCTAATCGTTTCCCGGTCGGCAGACCTGCTCGGTATAGCGATCCGGGAGGATGGGGCTGAAGAGGTTGCATGTCGGGCCAGAGGAACCCCCCGGGTAGCCAATCGCCTTCTGAAGCGGGTGCGTGACTTTGTCCAGGTGCAGGGGGAAGGAATCATTACGGCAGAGGCTGCACGGGACGCATTGGATCGGATTCAGGTGGATAAACTGGGATTGGATCAGGTGGATCACAAATTGCTGCGTTCAATTATCGACCATTTTCGAGGAGGACCGGTAGGGTTGGAAACGATTGCGGCTACAATCGGGGAGGAGGCCCATACCGTAGAAGATGTTTACGAACCGTACCTGATGCAAATTGGTTTTTTGCAACGGACTCCTCGAGGCAGAATGGCCACCCCCCGCTGTTACCAACACTTTGGAGTGGAAAATCCCCAATGAACCCGATTGCCAAACTACTGATCTTCGTCGGTATCGCTCTCGTGGTAATCGGTCTCTTGTGGCAGGTAGGTGGTCGGTTCCTCCACTTGGGACGTCTACCGGGGGACATCGTGGTTGAGAAGGAAAACTTCAAGTTCTACTTTCCGGTCGTCACCAGCATTCTGATCAGCGTCGTCCTGTCGGTTGTCCTGTATTTGATTCGCCTGTTCCGGTGAGGAGCGGGCGTTTCTCATGTATGAGCTCATCGGGTACCCTAAGGGATAAATTGATATGGATTGGAGCTTTTGATAAATGGATGTGTCCTTATTTGATTTTGATCTCCCCGAAGAATTGATTGCTCAGACACCCTTAAAAGACCGATCCTCCTCCCGCCTGATGGTGTTGGATCGGAAGGACGGTTCCGTTCAGCACCGGCGGTTTCCCGATTTATTGGAATACCTTCAACCGGGTGATGTATTGGTACTGAATAATACCCGAGTAAGGCCGGCTCGTCTCATCGGGAGCAAGGAGGAGACAGGAGCCCGGATTGAAGTGCTGTTATTAAAACCTTTGGGAGAGGATCGTTGGGAAGCGCTGGTCAAACCGGCCAAGCGGGTTAAACCGGGAACTGTGGTTCAATTCGGCAACGGAAAGCTGCGAGCGGTCGTAGAGAGGGAGGCGGAAGTTGCTGGTGGCCGCATCTTCCGTCTGGAATATGCGGTGTCAGATTTGGAAAAGCTGCTCGAGGAATTGGGGAAAATGCCCCTTCCTCCCTATATCCATGAGGAATTGGAAGAAGGGGAGCGATACCAGACGGTTTATTCTGCCGAAGTCGGATCCGCTGCGGCACCGACTGCCGGCCTTCATTTCACACCGGAACTGCTGAGACGGGCGGAAGAGAAGGGTGTTCGAGTGGCCACACTGACTTTGCATGTGGGGTTAGGTACGTTTCGTCCTGTAAGCGCCGAATCCGTGGAGGAACATCGCATGCACGCCGAGTATTATGAACTCTCGGAAGAAGCGGCTGGGCTGATCCGGGAGGCTCAGAGCAATGGGAATCGGGTGGTCGCGGTTGGCACTACCTCTGTCCGGACGTTGGAGACAATTGCTCGGGATTTCGGTGAAGTCCGGGCCGCCAGTGGATGGACCGATATCTTTATCTATCCGGGGTATGAATACCGTGTTGTCGATCGGTTGCTGACCAATTTTCATCTGCCAAAATCGACACTCATTATGTTGGTGAGCGCCTTTGCCGGTACAGAATTTACCTTGCAGGCGTATCGGGAAGCGGTGGAGGAACGGTATCGGTTTTTCAGCTTTGGGGATGCCATGCTGATTGTGTGACAGGAAGCCATGTTCAGCGCATTGTCACACATTTCCGTCTCAACTATCCACCGATAGGTTTATCTAGGATTAGGACTAAGGTATAATGGTACGAGTAGGAGGAGCAGCCTTGGCCGTTCATTACGAGTTGATTAAGACATGCAAACAGACTGGTGCCCGCCTCGGGCGCATACATACCCTTCACGGTACGATTGAGACCCCTGTTTTTATGCCGGTGGGAACGCTGGCTACGGTCAAAACGATGAGTCCGGAAGAATTGAAGGAGATAGGTAGCCGCATTATTCTGGCCAATACATACCACCTCTTTCTCCGACCGGGCCACGATGTGGTGGAAGAGGCCGGCGGTCTTCACCGGTTCATGAACTGGGATCGGGCTATCCTGACCGACAGTGGGGGTTTTCAGGTATTTAGCCTGTCGGATCTGCGTAAAATCACTGAGGAGGGCGTCTCCTTCCGCTCCCACCTGAGCGGGGAACCCCTCTTTATCAGCCCGGAAAAATCGATTGAGATCCAGAACTCTCTGGGGGCGGATATTATCATGGCCTTTGACGAGTGTCCCCCGTATCCGGCTGACCGGGACTATGTACGTAGCTCCATGGATCGTACCTACCGCTGGTTGCAACGGTGCGTTGAAGCTCATCGGCGGCCTGAGGAGCAAGGCCTCTTCGGAATCGTCCAAGGGGGCATGTACCGGGATCTGCGGGAGGAGAGCGCCCGTCAGATTACGTCGGTTGACCTTCCGGGTTATGCCATCGGTGGACTCTCCGTCGGGGAGCCCAAGGAATTGATGTACGAGGCCTTGGAACACACGACTCCCCTTTTGCCCAAGGAGAAACCGCGCTACCTGATGGGGGTGGGCTCTCCGGATGCACTGGTAGAAGGGGTGATGCGCGGGGTCGACATGTTTGACTGTGTGCTTCCCACCCGGATTGCCCGTAATGGGACGACCATGACTAGCCAAGGTCGGCTTGTGGTCCGAAACGCCCGCTATGCCCGGGACTTCTCTCCTCTGGATCCGGAGTGCGATTGTTACACCTGTCGCAACTACTCCCGGGCATATCTCCGGCATCTGATCAAGGCGGATGAGACCTTCGGCTTGCGGTTAACCACGTATCACAACCTCTATTTCCTTCTTCGGCTCATGGAGGGGGTAAGGGAGGCCATCCGGCAAGACCGCCTGCGCGACTACCGTAACGCTTTCTTTGAAAAGTACTACGGCTCCGTTGAAGAAGCGCACCGGCGTGGCTTTTAACCCGTTTGAACCCGGTTTAACCTTGATGTATACCAACAACCATCTCAAGGAGGCAAAAGAATGAATCTGACCCAAATCCTTCCTCTCATCATCATTTTCGGGATCTTCTACTTCCTGCTTCTCCGTCCGCAACAGAAACGGCAAAAGGAACGGAACGCGATGTTGGCTTCCCTGAAAAAAGGAGATAAGGTCGTTACGATTGGCGGATTACACGGAACGATCATGGATCTGACCGATGAGCGGGTCACCCTGAAGGTAAACGAAACGACTCGCCTGTTTTTCGAGCGTTCCGCCATCAATGCTGTAGCTAACCAGGCTGAAGAGAAGAAGGAAGACCAAGAGAAAGAGGAAACAAAGGAAGAGAAGTAACTTTCCGCAGAAGGAGCCCCGCTATTAGCGGGGTTTTTTACATATTCACGAAAGGAATGGTGTATCCAAAAAACCGGCCTAGAGGCCGGGTTTTTTGGATTAGGATAGATCGGCGTATTGTTCTGATGAAGCCTTGCGTTGGGGAGATAATCCCGGACGGGGGGTGCCGAGGGGTATCTCGCACGCCCAGTAGGCGAGGCCGAGGCTGACGGAGGCGAGGATGATGCCAGCAATGATGTCGAGGTACCAATGGATCCCCAGATACAGGATGGCAAATAGAATCACCCCGACTGACAGCAGGTTGAGCCGGGCGAAACGCCGGTTCACCGAATGCCATGCAATCACAGCCAACGTAATCGAAAGAGAAGTGTGGAGGCTGGGGAAGGAGTTGTTTAATCCGGAGAAGTTTCGATATTGCTCCTCGAAACCAGGATATACCGTTGGAATGAGGAATTGGATGTTCGGGTGGCTGTGCCAGGTTTCATTGACAGGGAAGAACAAGTAGAAGGGGATGGCCAGCAGATAGTTAAAGCCGATCCCGTATAGTAGGGCATACAGGGAGCGAAAATCCCGTTCCGAGTGGTAGATAAACAAGGAAGCGAAAAGAAGTACTGAAAAAAGGATTACATAAAAATAAGTGGTTAGATAGGTTAAGGAATCATTCATAAATAACTGCTGAATGATCGGGGTGACGTTTTCTTCGAACATCCCGATGTAGGGAGTCCAGTCTTCCGAAACGTTTAAGTGAGGTTCTAACAGCAATTCCAATTTATTCATCAAGAGGATGCCCATGCAGGCAATTACATGGAACAAAAGCAATCGATGATGTTTTAAACCGAGGATAAAATCCCTTATAACAATGAACGGATTTTTCCGAAGGCATATCAAAAGAACGGTTAGGAAAGTAAGTAAACTAGTGAGCAGGATCGTTGTGCCGGATTGAAACAACGTTCGCACCTCCGAACGGTTTGTCGGTAAAAAGGAAAACTTCGGTTTACTCTGGTAACCGAAGCAGTGCTCCTGTGATACCTATTCCCTTTACCCCCGGAGATGGAACTTTAAACGCTCTGTCATAGAATGGAAAATATCACCGCTCTCCCGTATTGACACCAAAAATTCCGCCAATGGCTGACAAGCCGGTTGCACAGATAGTGAACAAAAAAGGTTGCACGCGCATGGTGGTGTTGAAGGCGAGGAAGCCGATGACGAGGATGAGAAGGACATACAGGATGCCTGTCAACCCCCCATATAACCAGCCTTTTCGTCCTGCCCTTCTCCCTGCGATCCATCCCCCGGCTATAAGGGCCGCTCCGTTGATCCCATAGGTAAAGTAAGGAAGCGAGGCCTCTGCGAGACTGGTGAAACGGAGCAGCATCGCGGTGGCGATCGATCCGGAAAGTACCGTTCCAAGTACGACAGCCATTCCGGATAGAAGCGGGGATCGCAGCAGTGGGTGGGAGGGACTTTCTGTTGTAGCCTGTTTCATGTTAAGCACCCCCGGTCAAAAGGTTTTGTACATGAATATGAGCGTGTCTCCTTATTTATTCGGGATGGCGAGCGTGATAAAACAAAGAACTTCAGTGGAAGCTATGAAGAGCGGCTTCAAGGGGGGAACAATCATGGCGGAATTGTGGATAACCCTTTTACGTACGATTGTCATCTATTTTTTTATCCTGGTCATTATGCGTTTAATGGGGAAACGGGAAATCGGCAAGCTGTCTGTCTTCGATCTGGTAGTTTCCATTATGATTGCTGAATTTGCCGTTTTGTCCGTGGAAGATGTCAAGGTGTCTATTTTAAAGGGAATGATCCCGATCGTTGTCATGTTTTCCATCCAAGTTTTCCTGGCATATATCTCCATGAAAAGTTCCCCGATCCGCCATTTAATTGAAGGGACCCCGACAACCTTAATTAAAAACGGAAAGATTCAAGAAAAAAACATGCGAAAACTTCGTTATAATGTGGACGATCTCATGCTGCAATTGCGTGAGAGCAATATTGCCAATGTGGCGGATGTGGAATTTGCGATTCTGGAAACGACCGGAAAGCTGTCTGTCTTTGAACGGAAAGCAGACGGGGCACAGAAGCGGGTCCGGCTTCCGATTCCCCTTATTATCGACGGGCGGGTGCAAGAGGACGGACTGGACCGGATCGGCGAGGACCGATCCTGGTTATCCCGCCAACTACAGCAATACGGTTACCAGGATATCCATGAGATTTTTTTCGCTAGTATCGACGATAGGGGCAGGCTGTACATCGACCTGCGGAACGATGAATAAATGGACAGGCAGAGGGTGTGGTTAACGGGGGAGTAAGGGAGCCATCCATTTCCCGACATAGGGGATGCGTCGGACGTCCTCTTTTTTGACGAGGGACAGAAGGATCAAACCGGCCAGATAGACAGAGAAGCTGGATCCCGTTGCGATTAGGACACGGGTGAGAAGGGCTCCCTCAAGGGTATGGAACACCCACCAGCCAGCCGCCCCCATTCCTGCCACCGCCAATGCGAGTTTCAAGGTGTCTCCGGCCATTAGGGTAAAGGGGACATGGCGCATGACACTGATAAAATGAAGGGCGGTAACGATAACAATTCCGCAGTTAATGGCGAGTACTACCCCGTCGATTCCCAGGCTGGGCTGGGAGCCGAGCAGAAAAATAAGCACCGTTTTGATAATGGCACCGAAGATGGAATTACGCATGGCGTCTTTCGCTTTGTCCAGCCCTTGAAGAACGGCTGACAGCGGGCCCTGGATGTAAAGAAAGACGGCGAAGGGGGCCATAATCTGCAACAACCGGGCTACGGAGACATTGTGATAGAGGAGGGTGGTCAGAGGCTCGGCCAATATGAATAGGATCATGGCACAGGGGCCACCGACAACGAGAGAGAGGCGGAGTGCCTGATTGAGGCGATGCTCCACGGTTCGGTGGTGTCCCTGAGCCGCTGCTTCAGAAATGGCCGGGACGAGGGAGACGGAAAGGGCGTAAGTAATAAAAGCCGGGAAGAAGAGCAAAGGAATCGCCATCCCCTCCAACTGGCCGTAGAGGGCAGTGGAGGCGGCAACAGTGATGCCGGCGACCGCCAGACTCTGAGCGACGACGATCGGCTCCACGGCGTATGAGAGAGAGCCGACCATCCGGCTGGCGGTGACGGGCAGGGCGATTCGCATCAGTCGTCGAGTGGTGGTATGGAACCGCCTCCATGCTCCGAAGCGGAGGGCTTCTTTTACTTTGAACTTGATCGGTGGCCTTGCCGGGTCTTTCTTGTAGGAATGGAGGAGAAAGAGCATGCCTGCCCCTTCCCCGATTACTATCCCAACCATCGCTCCTGCAGCAGCATATTCGACCCCGTAGGGAAGGAGATAGCGAGCCAGCAGTAAAACAGTAAAGATCCGCACAATTTGCTCAACAATCTGGGAAAAAGCATAAGGGCTCATATGCTGCCGTCCCTGGAAATAACCCCGAAAGATGGAGGAGACCGCGACGATGGGAAGGATAGGGGCGATGCCGATCAAAGGGTAGATCGCCCGCTCGTCCGTGAGCAGGGTATGGGCGATCACCGGAGCGGTTAGCAAGATCAGTCCGGTAAAAAGGGTGCTGGAAACTGTGACAATCAGAATGGACACAATCAGAATAGCCCGGACTCGTCGTTCATCCTTGACGGCTTCCGCTTCAGAAACCAATTTGGAGATGGCGACGGGCAGACCCGCTGTTGTAATGGTGATGGCAAAGATCAAGATGGGGAAGGCCATCTGGAACAGGCCCATCCCTTCGTCTCCGATGAGACGGGAGAGCGCGATTCGGTAGACGAAACCGAGCACTTTGGTTACGAAACCCGCCCCGACGAGGATGAGGGTCCCGTGGAGGAACGATTGCTTGGTCAAATGGATGCCCCTCCTTCCTGACGAGGTTGTTAGCTAATACAAGCTTATGCGCTTGTCTCTCGTCTTCATGACTGCAAAACCGGTCTTCCCTCTCGCCAGTCCGATATTTTTTTGGTACGATTTAACTAGCTATGTTTCAGATAGATTTGATCTGAAACGAGGGGGGATACCCTCTAAATATCCGGGATTCTGATTACCCGGTGGAAACCTCCAGTGGCGACGATGCCACGGGTGTGTCATGATAGAAATAAATGAACCTTCTCCGGGATTGCACCGGACATAGGGAGGGAAGGAACATGGTGAGACAGACATCGCTGAAGCCGGTCAGCCGACAGCGGAAAACCTCGGTGGAACTCTTGAGCGAATCGGAACTGATGCAGTGTATTGAAGACCTGTGCAACAGCAAGGCTGAAGAATTCCGCCTATACGGCTACGAAAATGTTACGGGTGAACAAGTCTGGGCCTGCGTCTCCGAGAGCTATCGCCGAGGCTGGCCTCGGCTCAATCGCCTGGTTAATGACATCCTTTCGCTGAAAGCGACACGTTTTATGAACTGGCTGATGGTCAGCGTCTACAAATCCCCGGGCGACCAGTGATGCCCGGATTTTTTATGCTGGATTTGGCTGCCGGTATAAATTGACATGCTTCGGTTGTCTTGGGATAATGGGAGTGGTTTTCTTCAATTGAAGGAGGAGCGTCAGCATGAAGGTTCGCAAGGGAAGAATCGTTGTTTTCTCCCTGTTGGTGCTGGCCATTTTGGCCATCGTGGGGGCGACGACCCAACCGGTTATCAACAAGATAACCCTGGGCCTGGACTTGCAGGGCGGTTTTGAAGTTCTCTATGAGGCCCAGCCTTTAGAGAAAGGACAGAACATCACGCCGAACGTATTGAGCGATGCGTCGAAGGCACTAAGCAAACGGATTGACGTACTCGGCGTGACAGAACCGGAGATCTCCGTCGAAGGGAAGAACCGGCTCCGGGTTTCCCTCGCTGGAGTGAAAGATCCGGACAAAGCTCGTAAAATTCTTGGGAAGCCCGCTGTCCTGGAATTTCGGGATCCCTCGGGAAAAAAGGTGCTCCTTAGAGGCACGGATCTGGTCGAGGGCAGCGCAAAGCAGGACTATGATCAACATGGGAGGCCTGCCGTTTCTCTCTCATTCAAGGACAAAGAACGATATGCCAATCTGACTGAGAAGTACATAGGCAAACCCATTCCCATCTATTTGGATGATAAGCAATTGAGTAGCCCCGTCATCAATGAGCGAATTCCAAACGGTTCTGCTCAAATATCGGGGAGTTTCACTGTCGAAAAGGCCCAAGAACTGGCTGATCTCTTGAACGCAGGTTCCCTTCCTGTGAAACTGAAGGAAATACAGTCCAATGCTGTCAGTGCCAGCTTAGGGCAGGCATCCTTGCAACAAAGCTTGATCGCAGGTCTGTATGCCATCGGTTTCATCTTCTTGTTTATGATCGGGTACTATCGCCTTCCGGGGTTGATTGCCGTCCTCACCTTGATCAGTTACAGCTATTTGGTCCTACTGACCTTCTCCCTTCTCGGGGTCACGCTTACTTTGCCGGGAATCGCCGCTTACATCCTGGGTATCGGGATGGCGGTCGACGCCAATATCATTATGTATGAGCGGATCAAAGATGAACTCCGGGTGGGCAAGAGTATTCCTGCCTCTGCCAAAAGCGGTTCGAAACGCTCTTTCCTCACCATCTTCGACGCTAATATCACGACTATGATCGCTGCGGCAGTTCTCTTTTACTTCGGCACTTCCAGTGTACGAGGCTTCTCTGTGGCCCTGATGGTGGGGATCGCAGTCAGTTTCCTGACAGCGGTAGGACTCTCCCGTATCCTTCTTACCTTGTTGGTTCGATCCAACCTGTTGCGGAAGCCCGGCTGGTTCGGTGTGAAGGAGGATGAGATCAGTGAACTATAAATTTGATTTTGTCAAAGCCCGGAAATGGTTCTTCCTCTTTTCCGCCGTCACGATCTTATTCGGTATCGGTTCCCTGCTGGTCCAAGGGCTCAACCTGGGGATCGATTTTGTCAGCGGTACTCGGGTGGATGTCAGCATCGGAAAGCCTTACAAACTGGAGAAGGCCAACGCGAAACTGGAATCGCTGGGTTATGAGAAACCCAATACACGAAAAGCGGGAGCCGATGGGAATCTGCTCATCTTCCGTACCGATGAAACGCTCAAGTTGGACAAGGTGAACGAGATCCGGGATGCCTTCAAAAAGGACTACGGTAAGCAGGTCAGCGTCAACGAACAGAAGGTAGAGCCGATCGTGGGGCGGGAGCTGGCCCGAAACGCGTTGATTTCTGTCCTGATCGCTTCCTTGGGGATTATCCTCTATGTCACCCTGCGGTTTGAGTACCGCTTCGCCGTTGCTGCGGTAATTGCCCTGTTTTATGACGCTTTGTTTACCATCAGCCTCTTTTCCCTGTTCCAGTGGGAGGTGGATCTGGTCTTTATTGCGGCCATCCTTACCATCGTCGGGTATTCGGTCAACGATACGATCGTCATCTTCGACCGTATCCGGGAAAACCTAGAGACGGAAAAGCCCAAACGATGGGAGGACCTGTCCACCTTAGTAAACGCTAGTATCCAGCAAACGCTGGTACGTTCTATTAATACGGCGCTTACTGTTGTCTTCGCCGCCGCGGCGTTACTCTTGTTCGGAGGGGAAAGCATCAAGTATTTCTCCCTCGCTCTCCTGCTAGGCCTCATTTCAGGAGCCTACTCCTCCATCTGTATTGCTAGCCAGATCTGGGTGGGGTGGAAGTGGCGCTCCATGGAGAAAAATCGGCTAAAAGCCAGGACCGCTGAATAAAAGAGAGATGGATTACCATAAACTGAAAGTACGGACCGGCCGCGGGAATTCCCGCGGCCTTTCTTGCGAAGGGAGAATCTTCGTATGCAATCGGAGCAATACCGGCTGGCGGAAAAAGGCGCTTGGGTTGGCATTCTAGGAAATCTGGTTCTGGCGGTGCTCAAGGGAGTCGTCGGTATCCTCTTCAACAGCCGCGCCCTGACAGCAGATGCCGCTCATTCCGCTTCCGATGTTGTCGGCTCCCTGGCGGTGCTGATCGGGGTGAGGGCGGCGAAGCAGCCTCCGGATGAAGATCACCCCTATGGGCATGGGAAAGCAGAATCCATCACGGCTATTATCGTTGCGGTGCTTCTGGGTGTAGTGGGAGTAGAGATCGGACTTGGTTCGGTGAAAGCCCTCTTTGCAGAAGTGAGCGCTCCGGGTTGGCCGGCGGTGGGGGCTGCTTTTGTATCCATCGTAGTGAAGGAGGGGATGTTTCAATATAAATATCGCCTGGGAAAACGGATCCGCAGCCAGGCGATTATCGCCAACGCCTGGGAACACCGTTCTGATGTATACTCCTCGATGGCCGCTTTGATTGGGATCGGGGGGGCGATTATCGGAGAGTGGTTGGGAATTCCTGCTCTGGTCTATTCCGATGCCGTCGCGGGGATCTTGGTATCGATCCTGGTGTTGAAGATGGGCTATACGTTGGCGCGGGAATCGATACATAATACGTTGGACCATATCCTGCATGAGGAAGATGCCGAGGAATTGTGGAAATCAGCCGCCGGTGTGCCGGGTGTAGAGCGAGTCGATGAGTTGCGGGCGAGGGAGCATGGGTTTTATGTGATCGTGGATATTAAGGTAGCAGTGAAACCCACGATCAGTGTTGAAGAAGGTCACCATATCGGTAAACAAGTGAAGGAGGCATTGATGGAACAATTCGACCACGTGCTGGATGTGTTTGTCCACATTAACCCCTACCATGCGAAGGAAAAAGGATAGGTGGGAGGGACCTTTTAAAAAGGCAGGAGGGGTTTCTTGTGCTATAATGGGAAACGGCAAATGTGGGAAAGGGAGGGGCGCACATGCTCCAATCCAAAACACGTTGGCAGACCGTTGAGGCCGATATTGCCCATATCCGGTCCCTTGCCGATGAACTGGGGATCCATCCCCTGACCGCCCGCCTCCTCTATAACCGAGGAGTGACTGATTTTGAGGAGGCCCGCCGCTTTTTATCGGTGGATATTTCCCAGCTTCATGACCCGTTTCGCCTGGACGGGATGGAGGCCGCTGTGGAACGCATCCGAAAAGCATTGGAAACCGGTGAAAAGATACGAATCTACGGGGACTACGATGCTGACGGTGTCTCCAGCACCAGCCTGATGATGCGGGTGTTCCGTGATTTGGGCGCTGATGTGGATTACTACATACCCAATCGTTTCACCGAAGGATACGGCCTCAATGGGGATGCCCTCCGTGCTGCGGTGGAGAACAGGATCGATCTGATGATTTCCGTCGACACGGGTATTAGTGCTGTGGAGGAAGCAGCTCTCGCCAAGGAATTGGGGCTGGATTTGATTATTACCGATCACCACGAGCCGCCGAAGGAGTTGCCCGAGGCTCTGGCGGTAATTAACCCTAAAAAACCGGGATGCTCCTATCCCTTCGACATGCTGGCGGGGGTAGGTGTTGCCTTTAAGCTGTGTCAGGCCTTGTTGGGACGCGTTCCGGAGGAGGTGCTGGAAATCGCAGCGTTGGGGACAATTGCCGACCTGGTGCCTTTGGTAGAGGAAAACCGGGTATTGGCTGCCCTTGGGCTGGAACGAATGAATCAGCGCCAAAATTCCGGGCTGACTGCCTTGATGGAAGTTTCTGGCTGCGATGGGGAGGTAGGGGCTGGGCACGTAGGTTTCTCCCTCGGTCCCCGAATCAACGCCAGTGGGCGCCTGGACTCCGCCAACCAAGCGGTGGAACTGCTTCTGACCGGGGATCCCGATCAAGCGCGTCAAATTGCCGAGGAACTGGACGGCATGAACCGGGAGCGACAGAAGCTGGTGGAGGCCATCGCCGAGGAAGCCTCGGCGATGGTAGAAGCAGAACCCGAAAAAAACCGGCGATTTATTGTGGTGGCCGCACCAGGGTGGAATGTCGGGGTGATCGGGATCGTTGCTTCCCGGCTAGTGGAGAAGTATTATCGCCCGACCATTGTGCTGGGTATCGACGAAGAAACAGGGATGGCCAAAGGCTCCGCCCGGAGTATTACAGGTTTGGATATGTACCGGGCTCTTAGCCGGTGTTCCGATCTGCTTCCCCATTATGGAGGGCACCAGATGGCAGCGGGGATGAGCCTGCCGCAGGAGAATCTCCCGGAGTTACATCGATGGCTGGATGAATTGGCCGGGGAGTGGTTGGCAGAAGAAGATTATATCCCCTGCTCCCGGGTGGATGGGGAACTGACTGTAGGCGAGGTTAGTCTCTCCCTGATTGAAGAGCTGGAACGGCTTGCCCCATATGGAATGGGGAATCCTACCCCGCGTTTTCGTGTCACGGGTGCAGCTCTCTCTCGGATGCAGCGGATCGGACGGGACAAAAATCATCTGAAACTGATCCTGGAAGAAGAGGGTCAAACCCTGGATGCTGTCGGCTTTCGGCTCGGTGAGCTGGCGGAGGAGATCTCTCCCGCCTCTTACCCCGAACTTCTGGGTGAGCTTTCCATCAATGAGTGGAACAACCGGCGTCTGCCCCAACTCCTAATCCGGGATATCTCCGTCCCCCATGTTCAGGTGTTCGACTGGCGCAGCAACGGGGATAAAGGGGATCGTTACCGCTTTCTGGCGGAGCGGAAGGATGTTCTGTTCGTCATCTCCGATAGTCGCAAACGTCGGGAGTTTCTCGATAAAGGCAGCCAGGCGGGGGTTCTCTCTTGGGGAGAAGTGGAATCCGGTACCTGTCCTTCAGGGTTGAAGGGGACGCGTTGGCTTGTGTTGGCCGATTTGCCGGTCACCATTGGCTGTTTCCCGGAGTTCCTCCGTTCCCTGTCTCGGGTGGAGCGACTTTATTTTGCCTATGGGGACACGGAGTTGGATCATGGCTTGAGTCGAACCCCTGAGCGGGAACAGTTTAAACGACTGTATGCTTTTCTTATGGGGAAAAAAGGAGTACGGCTTCCGAGGGACGTTGAGCGGATATCTCGCCTGACAGGATTGTCTGGACGTTGGATCCGTTTCATGGTGGATGTTTTCGAGGAGCTAGGTTTCCTCCGTCTCCCCGACGGCAATCTGGAGATGATCGAAGGGGCCTCCAGGCGCCCCCTAACCGAATCGGACCGATATATGCGCCAACTGGAAAGGGAGAAGGTGCAGGAGTTGTTTGTTTACTCTTCCACCCGCGACCTGTGCCATTATATCGCTTCATTATTTCCATATGAACTGAACTTGGGAGGAACGGGAACATGGACTTTAAAGAGAAAATCCGGGTAATCGAGGATTTCCCCCAGCCGGGTGTCCGGTTCAAAGATATCACCACTCTTTTAAAGGACGGAAAAGCTTTTCAGGCGGCCATCGATGAGATGGCCCGCCAGGTGGCGGGGAAAGAGATCGATGTTGTGGTAGGACCCGAGGCGAGGGGGTTCGTGGTTGGAACGCCTCTGGCCTATGCGCTGGGTGTTGGTTTTGTCCCTGTCCGGAAGTCGGGTAAATTGCCCGGAGAGACAGTGGAAGCAGGATATAGCCTGGAATATGGCAAAGATAAACTGGCGGTCCATAAAGATGCGATCGACCCAGGGCAGAAAGTATTGATCGTCGATGATCTCTTGGCCACCGGCGGTACGATTAACGCGACGTTAGACCTTGTACGCCAACTGAAGGGAGAGGTGGTGGGAGCCGCCTTCTTTATTGAACTGACCTATCTCCACGGACGGGATAAACTGAAGGATGTGGACCTTTTCACCTTGATCCAATATTGATCGGACAGGAGCTTCCTGTTCCATTTGAAACACCGGGTTATCCCGGTGTTTTTTTGATTTCCAGCGAATTTTTCTTTGTATGCGGTTTCAACGATTCAAGGTGTGTCTGAAACACCGGAGCCATTCATAGACTCCTTAAAGCAGGATCGTTGTGTCATGAAATTTTTTCCTGGAACATATGAAAAGGAATAGTTTTGCACATAAAGGGGGCTCACAGAAATTACGGTGGAAGAAGTTCTTTATTGGGATCGGATCATTCGGGCGGAACAGTCACAAGGAGGTACCGGCCTGTCGGATGAAAGCTGGGATCAACGAGGTACCCCCGACCGACTGACCCTTCTGGTCAAAAATCCATGGACCCTGTGGGCCTATTGGCGGGTAGGAGATCTCCGCCGAAGGATGACCTGTGAACATTTTGAATCCGATTGGGCGCACCTTCCTTTTTCCCTAAGGCTTTGCAATGTGACGGATCTTTCCTATGACGGGGAGTATGCCCACTCCTGTCGGGTGGAAAATGTAGGACCTTTCGACGACCGTTGGTATATCAACGGATTGGAACCCGGTAGGCTCTATCTGGCTGAGTTCGGGACCTGGACGATTGAGGGCCGGTTTTTTGCCCTCCTCCGGTCCAATACGGTGGAAGCTCCGCCGACAAGGGAGAGGAGGACATCTCCTTTAATCGCTTTCGGGGAGCGGTCGGACTCTTCTCGGAAGGAAGTTGCAAAGTCTGCCCACCCGTCGTCAGTACCTCTAGCGATCAAGGAACCGTGGGCCGAGCAATTTAGCGGCTATACGCTGGTGCCAGAAGATAAA
Organism: Salinithrix halophila; assembly: GCF_042650125.1. Classification (NCBI taxonomy): domain Bacteria; kingdom Bacillati; phylum Bacillota; class Bacilli; order Caryophanales; family Thermoactinomycetaceae; genus Salinithrix; species Salinithrix halophila. The sequence goes on along the minus strand of NZ_JBHSAP010000018.1, from coordinate 592,492 downwards.
GAGGTGAATCGTTGATGGAGTCGGGTTATTTAGCCTTGGTACTACATGCCCATCTGCCTTATACCCGCCACCCTGAACGGAAGCACACATTAGAAGAACGCTGGCTCTTTGAGGCGATCACGGAGACTTATATTCCCTTATTGCAGGTTTTCCAAGGGCTTCTCCGGGATGGGGCGGATTTTCGTCTGACTTTCTCCATCTCTCCTACTCTTCTTTCTATGTGGACTGACGATTTGTTGAAAGAACGGGTTCTCCGTTATCTGAACCAATCGATTGATTTAGCGGAGAAGGAGGTCGACCGTACTCGGAAAGATCCGGTTTTTCATCGGCTAGCCAACTACTACCGGGAACGACTGGGAAGTATTCATCGGTTCTGGAGGCATTACAACGGGGATCTGGTTCGTCCCTTCCGGGAGCTGGCTGACCGGGGAAAGCTGGAGTTAATAACTTCAGCGGGAACCCACCCCTTTCTTCCTTTTGTAAAAAGGGAAGAATCGATCCACGCTCAATTAAGGGCGGCGCTCACCCTCCATGAACATCATTTTGGCAGGAAATCCCGAGGGATCTGGTTACCGGAATGCGGGTATGCCCCGGATCTTGACCGGCTTTTACAGGAAAACGGGATCGACTATTTTTTTACGGATAGCCACGGATTGGCTTTAGCGGAACCCGCTCCGGTGTTCGATCTACTTTCACCGGTGCTGACACCAAAGGGAACGGCTGTATTCGCCAGGGATCCCGCAGCTTCAGAACAGGTGTGGAGTTCTAAAGAGGGTTATCCAGGGGATTACGATTACCGCGAGTACTACCGGGACATCGGTTACGATCTGGATTTTGAGACGATCCGCCCCTATATCCACCCTGAAGGCATCCGCATCAACACCGGGTTTAAGTATTATCGGATTACCGGCCCGGGAGAACACAAAGAACCTTACAACCTTGAATGGGCCCGAGAGAAAACAGCTCGGCATGCGGATCATTTCCTCTGGGAACGAAGGTGTCAAGTTCGGGAAGGGGTTCATTCCATCGGTCGCAAGCCCGTGGTAACCGCGCCTTATGATGCAGAACTATATGGTCACTGGTGGTTTGAAGGTCCTCAATTTCTCGATATGCTTTTTCGCAAAATGCACTTCGACCAAGATGAACTTCAGCCGATTACACCCTCAGAATATCTGGATCGTTACGGAGATTACCAAGTGTGTCGCCTGGCAATGAGCACCTGGGGCCGGCACGGTTACGCTGATGTGTGGCTCAATGGAACGAACGACTGGATCTATCCGGTCCTCCATCGCTCCGAGGAGAGGCTGGTAGCATTGGCCCTGCGTTTCGACCGTCCTTCTTCCCTGGAGCGCCGTGCCTTAAACCAGGCGGGACGGGAGCTGATGTTGGCTCAGGCGAGTGATTGGGCGTTCATTATGGACAACAAAACGATGGTGGAATACGCCGTCAAACGGACCAAACATCATATCAACCGCTTCGAGTGCTTGATGGAAATGCTGGAGGCGGCTTCCTTGGATGAGGAGTGGATCGCCCAGGCGGAAGCGCTAACTCCCTTGTTTCCACAGATGGACTACCGCTGGTACCGCCCTCTAACCAGAGGGACGGTACCGGTCGCTTCCGAGTGCCCTCGTGTGCTGATGCTGGCATGGGAATTCCCGCCGATGATGGTGGGGGGATTGTCCCGTCATGTTTATGATTTGTCCCGTGCACTGGTGAAAAAAGGGTGGGAGGTCCATGTAGTCACGACGGAAATCGGAGATGATCCCCATACGGAGATGGTAGAGGGAATCCACGTTCATCGGGTTCATGTAATGAAACCCTGCGGAGACGAATTTTATCATTGGGTGTTCCAGCTGAATCTGATGATGGTCGATACCGTTCATGCGCTGATGGACACGGGTTTGTCCTTCGATATCATCCACGCCCATGACTGGCTGGTCAGCCGTGCAGCCAAAGCATTAAAATACCGCCTCGGATCTCCCCTGGTGTCTACCATCCATGCGACGGAACACGGGCGCAACCAGGGGATTCACACGGATCTCCAACATCGCATCCACAGCTTGGAACAGCAACTCATCGATGAATCAGATCGGGTCATTCTGTGCAGTACGTATATGAAAAGGGAAGTGGAACAAATTTTTCATATGCCTTCGGATAAGGCAGAAGTTCTCCCTAACGGGGTGGACCCGGAACTGATCCAGGTCGCTGATGGTAGAGAGGAAAATAAAGAGCCCTTCGCTATGGTTCATGAGCGGATCGTTCTCTTTATCGGTCGTCTGGTGCGGGAGAAAGGAGTGGAAACGCTCATTCGGTCGGCGGAACGGGTCCTTTCCCGTCACCCCGATACCAAGTTTGTCATCGCCGGTAAAGGGCCGATGAAGGAAGAATGGGAGGAGTTGTCCCGGCAGCTCAATCTGGCGGATAAGGTCCTTTTTACCGGGTTTATATCCGATGAAGCCCGAAACCGCCTGCTTCGCTCCGCTTCGGTCGCCGTTTTTCCCAGTTGGTATGAACCCTTCGGCATCGTCGCACTGGAAGCGATGGCTGCCGGTACCCCTGTTGTTGTTTCCGACACAGGGGGGCTCGCTGATGTAGTAGAACATGGCTACACGGGACTGAAGGCTTATCCGCAGGATGTTCATTCGCTTGCTCTGCAAATCAACACCATTCTGTCCGACCCGGAACAGGCAGCCGGGTTTGCCCAGCGAGCTAAAGAGGAACTGAGCCGATTCGACTGGAATCGTATCGCAAACGGAACGATCAGCCTCTACGAGAAAATACTTCCCCGAGATTGCAGTTACCTCATGGTTACCAGGAATCCAGTATCCAGGGTTAGAGAGGAGAATGCATGCATATGAAAGCCGTGATCATGGCCGGAGGAAAAGGAACCCGCCTGCGTCCTCTCACCAGCCGACTGCCAAAGCCGATGGTCCCTCTGCTGGATAAGCCGTGTATGGAGTATATCATTGAACTGTTGAAACGCCACGGCATCGAAGAGATCGCCGTCACCGTTCAGTATCTTCCGCAGGCTATCCAAAACCATTTCGGGGATGGTTCCGATTATGGGGTGAAGATACAGTATTTCGAGGAGACGCTCCCTTTGGGAACAGCGGGTAGCGTCAAAAATGCCGAGGATTTCCTGGATGATACGTTTATCGTGATCAGCGGGGACGCATTAACGGATTTTGACCTGGATAAGGCTGTGGCCTTTCACCGAGAGCGTCGGGCGATCGGTACGCTTGTCACGACTCGAGTGGAGGTACCTCTGGAATACGGGGTGGTGATGACCGATGAATCAGGCCGCATCCTCCGATTCCTGGAGAAGCCGAACTGGAGTGAGGTGTTTAGTGATACGGTAAATACCGGGATCTATGTACTGGAACCAGAGATCCTTTCCTTTTTTCATTCCGGGGAATCTTTTGATTTCAGTAAAGATCTTTTTCCTCTGATCATGGCGAAAAACTTACCGCTCTATGGGTATATTGCCGAGGGATACTGGTCCGATATCGGCTCGTTGCGGCAATACCGAAAGACCCAGATGGATATGCTGGAGGGTCGGGTGAAGGTCTCCATCCCTGGAACGGAAGTGGAACCCCATATCTGGGTGGGGGAGGGGGTGGAAGTGGAAGACACCTCTTCCATCCAGGCTCCCGTCTTTATCGGGGCGGGGACGAAGGTAAGCCTTCAGGCAAAAGTGGGCCCTTATGCCGTGCTGGGACGGTACAATCGGATCGCTTCCGGGGCCAGGGTGGATCGATCCATTCTGTGGAACCGGACGTCCCTGGGAGCGGCAAGCTCCCTGTCAGGTTCCACGCTGACCCATGATGTCCGAGTTGCGGAAGGGGCTCGGATCGGTGAGGACACAGTGGTTGGGGACCGGAGCTTGATTGGTGAGACGGCGGTGGTAGAAGCTGGGGTAAAGGTTTATCCGGGAAAAACGGTTGGTCCCGGTTGTATATTGAAGCACTCACTCGTCTGGGGTGCATCCGTCTCCCGGGGGATTTTTGGCTCTGACGGCGTGAGCGGAATCACCAATCTCGATTTGACACCAGAACGGGCGGGGGGCATTGTTTCCGCTTATGCCTCCGTGTTACCGCCCCAGTCGGTGGTGGTGGTCAGCAGTGACGATGCCGTCTACAGTCAAATCCTGAAATATGCGATCCTCTCCAGCCTCCTTGCTTCCGGCATTCATGTACGCGACTTGGGAACAGCCCCCGCTCCGGTGGTTCGCCATGCCTGCCGCCGAGAAAAACAGCAGGGGGGCATTCACCTCCGTCGGTCCAATGAGAGTGCCGGGAGTCGGACGGTCCTCCAATTTTTCGATAGGGAAGGGCTTCCCATCGATAAAGGAACAGAACGAAAAATTGAACACGCTTGGATGCAGGAGGAATACGCGAGGCCTACGGAAAAGAGCTGCGGAATCGTGGAACGGTGGGGGGGAGCGGTGGAAGCCTACCAGAGGGAGGTAATGTCTCGGATCAACGTCCTCGCAGTGAGGGAGAGGGAATTTCGGCTTGTCTTCCATAGCGAGAACACACCATTTTTCCCGGTGATCCAGCCTCTCCTGGAACAGTTGGGCTGTCAAGTAGTAACTGTGCTCGGCCAATGTCCGGCCCTGGACCGGTTTGTTCTCGATAATCGGGCGGATCTCGGGATCCAGATGGATGGAAGCGGCCAGTCTCTCTCTCTATTTACAGAGAAGGGATACCGTGTGAGTCATTCGGAATTAACGGTATTGCAGACCTTGTTGGCGATCCTGAAGCAGGAGAGAGTGGCTATTCCGGTGACGGCTCCCTCGGCGGCAGAGATGGTTGCCCGCAACGCAGGGGTGGAGCCCGTACGGACGAAAGACGGTGTGCGGGCGGTGTTGGAGGTGGATCGAACCAGCTCTCTCCAGGTGTATTTCGACGGATTTTACACCTTGGCATGCCTCCTGGAGTACGTAGCGGTGGAGAAAATCACCCTCCAGGAGGCCCTAAAGCGACTTCCCCCCATCCATCTAAGCCGGAAGAAAGCAGGCTGTCCCATAGAAGCCAAAGGGCGGGTAATGAGAAAACTAATGCAGGAAATGAAGGGGCGCGACCTGGAACTTCTCGACGGAATTCGGGTGTTGACGGAGGCGGGGTGGGTACTTATCCTGCCTGATGCAGAAAAAGCGCATTTTGAAGTGGTGGCCCAGGGGAAGACGAGTCGGGAGGCGGAAGCACAAGTCCGTGATTTCCAGGAGAAAATTGAACGTTATCAATCGCCCTATGCCTCACAGAGCTAATCGGAGCATACGGCAAAACCCGTATTCCATCTTGGAGTACGGGTTTTTTGTAACCAAGTATAGTTCCTCCCTTTATTATTTTTTAATAAAATTATTTGTATTTGAAACAAATGTAATAGGAGGATCGTTTTTAAGGGCGTCGGGTCGTAATAAGGAGGACAGACATCTGGAAAGGGGGGATCTATATTTAATGAGGGCACTTTTCCATGGTTGACCGGCCATTCTTATCAATATTAAAGAAAAGGGGCGGATCATATGGAACAATGTTGTTTCCGGGTGAAAGAGTGGTTTAAAAGTTCGTCGCTACTTACCGCTTGCGGAATGATCCTGCTGCTTGCAGCGGGTATGCTCTTGTTTGCCGAGAGTGCCTCTGCCCATGGTTATATTAAGTCTCCGGCGAGCCGTTCCTATCTGTGTAAACAAGGCAAAAACAAGGGCTGTGGTCCCATACAGTATGAACCGCAGAGCCTGGAAGCAAAAGGATCCTTCCCGAAATCAGGTCCCTCGAATGGCCATATTGCCGGGGCCGACCGTTTCCCGGAACTCGATGCACAAAAGTCAACTCGATGGAAAAAAGTAACCCTACGTGGGGGCAAGAAGACGTTTAAATGGCATTTGACCGCACCCCACAGCACCGCCAAATGGAAATATTATATCACCAAAAAGAACTGGAACCCGAATAAGCCGCTGACCCGTGCCGCCCTTGAGTCGAAACCTTTTTGCTCTTTCAACGATGGCGGATCTAGGCCTTCTTCTACCGTTACCCATCCATGTAAGGTACCGACCGACCGCAGCGGTTACCACCTGATTCTGGGTGTCTGGGAAGTCGCGGATACCGGTAATGCTTTTTATCAGGTGGTTGACGTTAATCTGGTTAACAAAGGTTCTAACAAACGCTCCAATCCGGAAGCTTCATCGACGGATGATGTGGTTTCCCGGCTAAAAACCTGTATGAGGGATTGGTTCAATTGGTAAGAGGGCTTAATCTTACAGAGTAATGGAGGCAGATTATTTCTAATTTTATAATGATTGGGAAACGCCTTCAACTTGTCTCATGCCTTCCATTTGCCTCTCTTATATGGATCCAAGCGAACTGATCCTGATTGGAAATGATTTTAACTTTATTCAAAACGTCGTTTGGGAGAGTGAGAGAAATACGCATGGATCAGGAAAACCCAATGAAAAGAAAAAAGCGCCGGAAGAAACTGAATGGCAAATGGATCCTCGCCCTTTCCGTTATTTGCATCTTCGCCCTGTCTGCCGGTTGGCTCTATGCTTCTGACTCGAGCGCAACCGACAGCAAAGATCAAAAGAGTACCCGAGCAGCTACAGCCACTGAACAGGAAGCCGAGTTATTCAACTCCCTGGAGGGAACCAAAGAAGCAGATAAAGAAGAAGAAAACGATCAGAAAATAGTGACGGCACCTGTTCATGAAAAAAAGAAGGAACAATTTCTCCAGAGCATCACTGACCATCAACAACGAGAGGCCACACGTCTATCGAAAGAACAGCCTCGACAAACCCAAAAAAGGAAGAATCCTTCACCTTCTAAGCATCAACAACAAACAGCAACACCGTCCAAAGAAAAAGACGCTTCCTCCGACTCCGATCAAAAAGAGCCTTCCAAAGAGCGGGCAACCACAAACAAGGACTCAGAAAAGCCGCAACAAAAACCGAAACAACCCTCCACTCCTCAGGAGAAGTCAACCAAACCATCACCACCGGTGACAAACCCTCCCCAACCATCCAAACCCAATCCCCCCCAAGGGGAGCATCAAAAGAAAAATGGGTTGAAGGTGGCGGTATGGTTCCCCTTCTGGATGCAGGAAAGTGCGACCAAGGCTTTAAAGAAGAATGCCGATGTGATCGATTCAACCGGATTTTTCTGGTATCGGCTTACTCCAGAGGGAGAAATTACACGCATGAAATATGCGGATGATGCGAATGAACAGGCGATGCGCATCGCCAAGGAAAAAGGCATAGCAGTCATGCCTACCATTGCCAATGTGGAAGAGTGGGGGCGGCCAGAGTATAAGCAGGAGCTGCATAACCAAATCGGTACCCCTGAAGCACGGGAAGTATTAACCAATCGCCTCGTCAAATGGGTAATGGATAACGGGTTTGATGGGTTGGATATCAACTATGAAGTGATGTTTGCTGAGGAACGGGACAATTATGCCAGCTTTATCGAACTGCTGGCACAGAAACTCCATCAGCGAAACAAGAAGATTTCCATCTCGGGCTGGGCGGATCCTCACCAGGGAGAAGATATGAAACGCTTGGGGAAAGCCGTCGACCAAGTGAGATTTATGAGCTACCATAAGCAAGGCGAAGAGCTAAAAAGTTATCTCGAGCGTTGGAAGCGAGAAATCCCTGCCCATAAGATTTATGTAGGGTTTCATGTGTTTTCACAGAAACAGGTACAAGGTGCAGCAGGAGATAAGCTTATATCCCATCAGCAGGTAAGCAAAATTGTACGCGAGCACCAGCCGCAGATTCAGCGAAATCCCGTAACGGGAGTAGGAACCTTTACGTATCAAGAAGAGGGAAAAACGGTTACCGTGATCATAAGGGATGAGCAAACCTTAAGTAAAACGGTCGACTATGTTAAACAGCACCATTCAGATATCGGTGGTTTTATCAGCTGGCACATTGGAGCTGAAAATCCTAAAATGTGGGATGTCCTGCGTGAGAAATTGAAGTAGGGGAAAAGCGATAAACATAGCAAATCCGTACCACCTGTAAAAAGGGGTACGGATTATTTTTTGGGCTTGGCTCTCCCTATGGGTTTAGCCTGCTTTTTTCAATTTCAGGGTTTCCGTTTGAGTCTCCACTTGGATGGGTTGGCTTCTCGTGTCACCGTTTCGATTCTTAGCCACGATGTGGTAGGTGTAATGGTGACCGGGTTCCAGGTTTTCATCGCTGACCTGGGTACCGGTGAAGGTTTTTACCAATTGATCGTCGCGGTAGAGCTCATAACTGTCTGCATCGATGGCAGAAACCTCGAAACGGACGGAGGTGTCGAGAGTGGAGGTGTCGGTCACGTTCACCCCTTGGGGAGGGTAGGTCTGGTTGGCATAGGGCTCGGCAATAAGAGCGTATCCGTGGTCCATCTCTTTCAGGATATCGTATTTCATATAAACGTATCCTCCGTCACCGAAGCGGTTTCCCCAGCTGTTTCGAAGGATGAACCATTGATTTTCTTCGTCATATCCGGCGACGACGAGAGCGTGTCCACCCCGGGATTTCTTCTCACCCACGGGCGGAACGATCCCGGAAGAGGGGGTTGCATCGAAATTGGGGTAAACATCGATGCCTACCATGGCTGGGTCTCCGTTAGCGACAGCTTGTTTAATCTCGTCGATCATGCGGCTTCCCCAAATCATGCGATAGTCTTCAATCTGATAAGGTTTGGCGTTTTTGTTTTGCAAGGGTGTTAAGGGAGCTGAAAATTGAGCGGTATTCTCGGGATCCAGATCATACGGTCGTTCTGTTTCCGGTGTGACGCCTTTCCTTACCATAACTCGAAATGCGCTGTCTAGTGCCATCCCATCCTTTGGTCCTTTGGGATAATAGATATAGAGAGGGGACAGATAACTGATTTCGCTTCCCCGGGCGGAACTGTTCCTGCCGATGTAATACTCCCGTAGCCCGGTTGTGGCGAAAGCGACACATGTGCCGAAACGCCCCTGGCTCCGGATGGGGGAAAAATACTGGCGAAGATCGACCTTGGCAGGGAGTACGTTGGTCTTTTTCCGGTCGGAGGCCGGTTGTTTCTGGTACTCATCTTTACTGATAAACCGTTTTTCTGGCGTGTACTTCTTGATGTTCTTATCTTCCAACCCTTTATTTAACCCAAGGCCATAGGTGGAAAAGTCCTTGGGGTTAAAGGGTTTTTGATTTTTAGCCTCCGCTGAAGGTGTGATACTTAGTGAAACCAGCAATAAACCACTGAGCAGTAGGTATATCCACTTTTTCATTTTCTACTCTACTCCCTTTCTTTTTGAGTGCTACAGTGATGGAAATAGAAGCTTCTTTCTATCAACATAAGAAGCTAGCAATTAAATTCAATATATTTCAATAGAGATGAACTGTCAAATATTTTTTAATTGAATCATAGTATTTGAATAGAAAATAAATTCGTTAAAAAATACCCCCTTTCGCCATCGGCTGAATGAAAGGGGGTTTAGAAGGGCAGGGTTCCTTATACCGCAGAAGATATCGAGAGGGGTCCCACAACCATCGGAATGGTTTTTATAACACTATGGGTGTTGGTGTCAACGGCGGTTCTCCCTGATGCTTGAGGAACCCGCCTGTCCCCAGTAAGATATGGAGAAAGAAGAGATCTTTGTGAAATCATATTTATGGTTCTTATTGGGTAGTTTTCTAATCGTTTTTATGTGGTCGGCCATCCATCCCTATGATCCGTTCACGTGGGTATTGGAGGTGTTACCGGCGGTATTTGCTGTTATCCTGCTAGGGTTGACGGTTCGTACCTTTCCCCTCACTCCCTTGGTTTACGGGGTCATCGGAGTTCATGCCATGATCTTGCTGGTTGGAGGTCATAACGGTATCTTAAGCCTGTAGCCCACTCCAGGAATCGGAGTGGGTTTTCCTGAAGCTCACCATTTCAATGGCAAGAGGTTCACAGAATCCATCTATTTGCTCGAATACGGAAACAATGAGCTTTTACAATAGAAGACCCCCTTCCTGTAGATCACCAAAAAAGTGAGTAAATCTACTGAAGGGGGTCTTCTCATAGAAAAAATAGATCTCCTCGTAAGTTATCTGCCCAACACCTTTAAGGCTTCAGCGACCTTTCTGGCAAAGATAATCGGGTTTTCAATGGCTTCGAAGTGAATGTACATGAGGCGTGGATTTTCGAATAACCAGTGATTATGCAAAGCCGTTACCTTGATTCCCCGCTTTCGTAAGGCTGAGATAAAGGGATTAATCTCTTTTTGTAAAATAACGGTTTCTCCCAGATTTAATGCACGTCCCTGACGGTCGAGGCTTTCAAAGCTGAAAAACTGGGGTAACACCAAGGGGGAACGAGAGGGGCGGCCTAAAATCGTCACATCAATATTACGGAATCTCTGTGATAGACAAACCCCATTAACAACGCTCGGGGTTCCGCCGAGAATATCCGCAAATTGCATACATAGCCTTCTCAAAGCGCTCACTATAACACTCCTTTTTGAAAAAAGATACCATAGAGTATGTATAGTAAAACGGCTATGACTCTTTCGAATACCTACCCTCAATAAATTAGGCTTTTTGAGCTATAGATAAAAGCTTCGAGCAGGGGTGTTATCTCTTGTCGGGAGCTTTTATTTAGGCATTAACGGTATCCGGCGGAGGAAAGACCAGAAGTGTGATCCTCCCGGTTTCCTGCCATTTGCTAGTAGGAAAGGAAAAAGGGATTGACAGCATTGTTGGATTCAAAGACTTTGTGTATTATCCCGCCAAATGTACATCTTGCAATTATTCGGGGAACTATTTTTGGGATCGGTTTTCGTATTATGCCGGTCAAGGGTATACGGTTGGGAATTCCCTATCTAAAGCCCGAAATGACTTGGTGGTCAAAGAAGGAAATGATGGAGGATATGGATCCTACTATATCGATGGTGCCGTCAATTACCCGTCTTCTACGCGCCTGACGTCACCGGATTGGGGGGAGTCGTGGAACTCCGAACCGTTTGGTATCGATCCGTTTGATCCCGTAGCTCTTCATGTAGTCGCCACATCCGAAGAAACCATCGATGGTATCGAGTACAAAGACATACATACGAAAGAAGGTGTGGAAATCCGCCGAAAAGCGAATACAAACGAGCTAGTCTGGTTACAGGCTCCAACCTCCACAAAAGGGGGTCAAGAGCCGATATCCAAAGAGGAAGCCTTGGAAAAAGGACGATCTTTCGCCCAAGAGCAAGTGAATGGATTTAAAAACATGGAACTAGTTAAAGCAGAAGAGGTGATCCATATCCCGGGTGATACCTTGTATACCTTTACTTGGCGACCGAAGAATAATGGGGTATGGGGAGCTTCCCAGGTAACTGCTGAGGTGGATCGGAGAACCGGTGCAGTAGTTTACTTCTCTGCTAACCGGAAAAACGCCTCGACTGATCCCTTAAAGGTGACGAAAGAAGAAGCGATCAAAATGGCCAAACGAGTGGCTGGTGAAGGAGAAATTCAAGGAGCCATTGCTGAGGTTTGGGACAAACCACGCTGGGTTGTCACCATGGATCATGGGAACCGAAACACTACCATTAACGGTCAAACCCTCAGCTTTCCATCCAGGACACAAGTCATTGTCGATGGTACAACGGGTGACGTTGAACGAATGATGAAATAATAGGGAGGCAACAACAAATGAAAATGAAACCCTTCAAATGGACTGGATCATTAGTACTCGTTCTTGCTTTGGTTGTAGGAATGCCTTCTGGTGTTTTTGCTGATGATACTTCGTACTCTTTGGAAGAGATTTCGAAACTTGCTGAAAGTACGGGGTATTCAGAAGCGCAGTTGATTGAAGAGATTGAAAGAGAAAATCAGGCTAATCAGGAAAAGATAGAAAACTGGAGCAATCAAATCGATGTTCAAGCAGTTATTGAAGCAGCAAGGTTGAAAGGCTATGATTTGAAAGAAGAGGATGTTCTGGAAGACGGAGGATTGGCACGCCCTTCCCAGACGAATGGGGATGTAGGAGTTGCCAACTTGGATCCGGGTGTAGGGACTTACGGGGATATCCTGTATACTCCTGATACCGGAACCAAAAGGGGATATTTTACGGGTCATGCCGGTATGGTTGCTATGGATGATGATAATACTTGGGAGTCCTATTCCACTGCAGATAAGGGTGGAGTCATTTACGATGTAAATAGATGGCGCTGGGATTATGAAAAAGCACAAGCTTATTGGGTGAAAGACGCTACCTCTACAGATTATGATTATGCTTCCAAGCAAAAAGGGGAGCCCTACAACGTCATGTCTAGTAAAGAAACAACTGATGAGTGGTACTGCTCCAAGCTGGTTTGGAGAAGCTGGAAAAATGCAAAAGGTATAAACTTGGATCCCGATCCCGACAGCGGATGGCATGGGAATGTCAAAGTTTCTAGTGGGAACTACTGGGTTAGCACTGCCGACCTTGGTGACAGTCCGCATACCATTACCTATTGGTCCAAGGGTTATTGAACAAAGTTTTTTTCAGTAAAGAGTGAAGACGGGCTACGTCTTCACTCATCTTTTTGAACAAGGGAGGTAACGTCATGTGGAATAAAGGAATTAAAATAATGGCCTGTTTCATTTTGACTTGGGCAATTTCCGCCTGTAGTTTAAATGGTGAGAATAGCAACTCGGGGAAAATTCCAATAAATAAAGGAAAGTTTGGAGTAATCTACACAAATGCAGTAGAACCAAAAAGTAAGCTGCTTATCGTTGATGAAAGCGGAGATATCATTTCCAATGTCAATATAAAAGCAGCAAGAATCAGGAAGATTGAGGAGGCGAAAAACGGAGGTTGGGTATTACCCGCTTCATATGATGATGTGATTCACTACATCAATGAAAAAGGGGAGATTTCAAACCGAAAAGCACCAGGTCCGACGAATTTTGTTAAGAAAGATTCCGCTTTCGAAATCGCTGCTTACAATACCGAAGCCTTTCAAAATACGTTGATTGTTAAAGAAGAAAAAAAGCAATGGAAGGTCAAACAAAAGGGATATATGGGAGAGGGTGTGTACGATGATCAATATATCTACATATATGCGGATATCCCATATGAAGATAAGAGTGTCCCTCCCGATCAACATCATGTAGTATATATGATTAAACGGGACACCGGTAAACTAATAAAAAAAATACCTTTAAAAGAAAAGTCCGCGCGAGACATGAAGTGGTTTAAGAAGAAACTCTTACTTACAACAGAAAACCGTTTGACTTTAATAGATCCGAAAAAATCGAAGGCCGATTATTTACCAACCCCAACAGTCGTCGGGGAACCCATGACGATCGTTAAAGAAGATAATAAATTCTATGTCACTTTTTTTGGAGGGTCTGTAGTTGAATACGATGATCATTTTAATATTGTCAGGCATAAAAGATTATGTGACGTGATATTAAATGATCATGCCGACGAACAGAACTTATATTTATTTGGTCAAATGCCATCAGGTGCGGGTCAGATTCATGTTGTGGACAAGAAAACATGGAAGGTGAAAGAAAAAATCAATCTCCCTGACGTTGGATATAACATTATGGCACAAGATTTTACCTTAATAGATTAAAAGTCCGAACGGGAAGATCCTGCTGACTGTGGAGCCATACCATAGGGAGAGGAGGGGGTTATGGTATTTCCTATGGGGCTAAGTAGCAGGGAACAAAAAACCTCTCTCTCCTTTAGAAGAGGAGAGAGAGGTTTTCCGTTATTCACTATAAAATAACTTACGATGATGGTACTGAATCTTTTTAAAACCATTAACCAAAGCGAATCCGTTCCAGAATATCGATAAAATAGATGACTTCTCTGCGCATGTGATCCGCTAAAAGGGGCGGGAAGTTGGTTTGACCCGTTGGGATTCTACAGGTAGAAATCTCGTCTAAAAGTTTAGTTAGGTAATCTCGGAAGGAAAAGGAAAGCTTTTTGTTTTCCTCCAGAAGTTTGCCGAGGTCGGAGCGAGTGCTTTCGACTTCTTTGGCCTGAAGCATCAGGTTATGGTAGTCGTCTTTAAAACGAAGGGCTCTTTTCCGATATTTTTCCTGGACCTCGGGCCGAAAGGACATGGAGAGGTGTTCGGCGTGTTCGGCGTGAGTCCGATCGAAAAACATGCTTTCCTCAATGGCTACAGTAAAAAGTTGTTCAGGGGGCAAACGATGATACAATAAACGGGGGACCGTTTGGGCATAACGGTTTCCATCTTTTAACCCTAAGCGTTGGCGAGTACGAGTTTGGAGGTTGCTCTTCGATCGTTCCAGTGTTCCTACAAAGCGATCAGCTTCCCGACGAACGTGGTCGATGAGAATAGCCGGTAGAATGCCCAATGCTTGACAGGATTCAAGGGCGTTAAAGATTTGTTCTTTTAGTAAGATAAGCTGATTGACGAGCGTAATCGTTTCTTCCCTCAACTGATACAAAATTTCATTGGGAGCAGTTGGAGGAGTTGCGATGGTACGGCTATAAAGCATATCAAGTTGGATGGCAAATTGATCGGCCGTGCGAAAAAATTCTTCTTGTTGGGGGTTGGGGTCCAGGCCAAGACGAATAAACTTGGCATGTTCGGCCATAAGGATCGTCCAAACCCGCATCTCTTCCAAGGCAGCAATAAGTGCTTCACGGTCCGGTGCCACACGGGGATTCATCAGGTGGGGCCAATACGGGGCATCAGAAAAAGGGTTAGGTTGGTTCATGGTAAATCCCTCCTTCGTATAGGTTCTTTAATACCTATGACGGGAGGGATCTTTTTTTGCTTATACGTATCCCATAAAGGTGGGGGATGGGGGGTAATAACGTGGATCCCGATAGTATGGAACATATGGAACGGGGTAGGGAGTCGGGTACGGGAAGGCACGGTGGTCACAGCGGCAACCACGCCCACACTGACAATCTTTACACTTACACCTTGGGTTGGAGCAGGCCATATAATCCCTCCTTTTTTGAACAGTACATGATATGTGTATATGCCATTTATGTACCCAACAAAATAATTCCAATTGGCATTTCTGAGCGGCGGCTTTTCCTGGGGTTATAACAAAGGGAATTTGGGAGGAGTCAACTCAGGCACGCAAATGAAGTGATTCATCATTTTATTAAATCGACCACTCTCCATGAGAAGGCAACGAAAATTGTAAAGGATATGCTCTGTTCGATGGCTCCGGAGACAGAGAAACACGGGATTCAAAGTATTTCTTGCGTCAGAGAGCCTTAGTTCTCCTAAATTTGATTAGTTGAAGTATATCGTGTAAAGGATCGTGCCTGCCACTGTGGCAAGGATTGAACTGAGAATGAAGACTTGCCACCAAGAGTAATTACCGTTGCGGGAAGGTTCTACCCATGACAACCCCAGCAATGACTACCAAGAACAAACCACCGAGAAACTTAAAATCAGCATATGGAACCCATCCGAATAAGTAGGCGGAAAACAATGAGACAAGTAACAGTGTGCCTCGAAGGAAGACACCTTTCAGGGTATTGCTAAAAATGGCCATACCTTATAGCTCCTATTCTTCTCGATTTCTTTTAGGATTCGCAATGAAATTTATAATACCAGGTATTCATACGATCAGGGAAGCGTGGTTTTTACTCGGGCTAGTTACTATTGTACCAGTTTATCAACTCCCCACCCTAAGCACCTTATTTAAATAAGGCTCTACTTTCTAAAAAAATTCCATACTGGCCTACCCAACATGCCTATTTTATTCAAGATGGTTTTTTGATCATTTCCTTCCGTCAGCTCCGTACATAGGATATGAGTAAATGGGTGAAAGGAGGAAATTAAAGATGTCCGGATACGGTGGATATGGCTCCGGTTATGGTTTTGGTGGATTTGGTTTGCGCCGTCTGTTAATTTTCCTATTGGTCATTGCGACGATCTTCTCCCTGGTCAGTTTTGGAGGGTATTAACCTTCACTTCGATTCGCACCCAAATGGGTGCTTTTTTTTGCTCGTTTCGATATTACTGGGATGTTTGTATAGCCTCCGGGTCATCGGTTTATCTGTTCTGTTGAAGTCCTTCCCTTCATACCTATTATTGACTGAAAATGAGGGGGGACTTGAATTGAAGAAACCAGAACATACCACTGTGCAGATGAAGGACGGGTTACACGACCATCGTTTTGAAATCGCTTTTTTTGAGGAGAAAGCGTCGATTAGTCAAAATTTCCATCGACACAGGTATGAAGGAGAAACTTCATTTGATGTGGGGCACCGACACGGCCTCAGAGGAGTCACAGCACCCGCTCCGGACGTTCCAGATCATGTTCACGAATATAAGGGAACCACTTCATTTGATGATGGCCATGTCCACCATTTTGGAGGCGTTACCGGGCCGCCCGTCGAGACACCGGATGGCGGTCACTATCACATCATCGAAGGAGAAACCACTGTAAATGGGGCAATGCCCCATGCCCATACCTATGAGGGGATCGCCAATTAATCATCCATTTAAATACAACCATTCGATGCTCATATTGCTAAACGGTTGGCTGGTAAGTCGGTGGACTTATCAGGTTTTTTTGCGACGAATAATCATCAATGGAGACAGAGAAGTTGGGCAGGGATTACCAGTCTGACTTCTCTGTTTTATTGGCGTTTCAATCGGGATTATCTAGTAAAGGGGATCTCTTTTTTTCGACTTAGTGATCCGTGAGAATCTTAACTTGTGACCTACCATACAGATTGTTGGGGGAATCGAGGTACAATGGAGATATCCAATCCGTGTGAGGCGAGCTCTATGAATCCGTGTGTTCTACTATTGACCCATTCCGGTTGTCCCGGGGGTCGCCGGGCCAAACGTCATTTTGAGAGACACCAGATACCTTATCAAGAGATTCCATGGGAGGAGCTTGATTCTGGCCTTTGGACACGGCTGAACATCCGGGTTGTGGTCAGTCCCATGATTCTGGTCAAAGGAGAGGCTTTGCAGGGGTTTGATCCCGAAGAATTTCAACGAATCTACGATTCAAAGGAGCCACGTCCATGAACAAGTTATGGTATTTGTCTCAAATCAACATTATGGAAGAACTAACCATGGAGGATTTGCAGGAAATCGATCGGAGGGCTCCCATGTCGGAAACGTCAAAGGGGACAGTGATTTCTTCTCCGGAACGTCCCCAACGTTCCCTGTACTTGCTGAAAAAAGGAAAAGTACGCCTGTACAAATTAAATCGGGAAGGCAAAGAGTTTACGCTGGGAATCCTGGGGAGCGGAAATTTTTTTGGAGAGGTGGAGTCCTTTTCCACTGGAACACAAGATACCTATGTGGAGACCATGGAAGATTCCCTCCTTTGTGTCCTGAACCGGAAAGATTTTGAGGAGTTCATGAGAGAACGTCCTCAGTTGGCGATCAAGATGGTCCAAGTGATGACGCAACGTTTACGGGAAGCGGAAGAAATGTTGGAAACCATGGCTTACGGGTCCGTGGAAAAACGTTTACTGCATCTGTTATCCAAACTGGCCCCCAATTTCGGGACAAAGAAGGGCGAGTATATGGAATTTGATTTGCGCTTAAGTCATCAAGATTTGGCGGCGATGATCGGGGCGACCCGCGAAACGGTGAGCGCCACGATCTCCAATTTAACTCGGCAGGGCGTCATCGCAAAGAGTAGCAACAAAAAAATGATCCGAATCCACATAGAGAAAATGAGGGAAGCTATCGATTTTGGCTAAATGTATGATTCCTTCGGGTAAGGCCGGTAAAATCAAGCGGGCCTTTTCTTTATGCTCAATAAAAATGAGCCGGTGTCATCCCGGCTCGGGTCGTCTATGGGGGTCACTGGGCCAATTGACGCTTTTGTATGCCACCATATACAGTGCCGGTGATCAGTCCGTAAATCAGATGCCCCATCATGCTCATCATGCTATCCATGTTCATCGGGAAAGGAGGCATTCCCATCATCATCGGCATGAGAATAAAGGGAAACAATACCCAGAGACCGAAACCGAAAATCAAGCCCGAAATCAGAGCGGAGCCTTTAAATAAGCTCGCAAATAGGGTAAAGGCTAGGCCGAAGATGAAGCTGATCATCATATGAACGGCAAAACCGACTACAGATGATTGGCTTCCGACCATTCCGGCGATCATTGGAAGCATCCCCATCATAGCCATCATTATTCCAAACACGATCCCACCAGTCAGACTTCCAAGGATACCCGCTTTCCAGTGAAAAGAACGTTTCAATGTTACTTCCACCTCCATATCGAGTTGACCTTATTAAAACAGTTTTGGAAGATGGAATCTGTAAACTTCCTTACAATCATGGTCATTGGATCCCCATAAACCGTTTCGCTCTGAAAGGATTAGTACTTACTAACAAATAGTCCATTCAACGGTTTATCATCATTCAAAGGCTTGTTGTACTGGTGAATAGAAGTTTATGATTGGATTATCGCCTAAAACGGTGTGATGAACTTGAACGATTGTATCTATAAAACTAGAAATCTCGTTATGATCCATAGAGATGGAGGTGTCATAAACCTTGGTGAAAGAAACCTTTGAACGAAACGGGAAACAAACGACACTCATTGATTTAAGCGACCGATTGGGCAATGATTCTACACCTTATGAGGTCAATGCCCATCAAATCCAATATTCGGATCATCGACAAGGGGTTCATTTAACGGAGAAGTTTTTGGGACTTGGAGCCGAGTATTTCCCTAAGGGGATGGCTTGGGCGACCGAGGAACTGACAATTAGCACCCATTCGTCTACCCATATCGATGCTCCGTATCACTATGGACCGGAGACAAATGGGATGCCCGCGAGAACCATCGATCAGGTTCCCCTTCAGTGGTGCTATGGGGATGGGATTCTCCTTGACATGAGGCATAAACAAATCGGAGACGGGATTTCTGAAATCGATATCCAGCAGGAACTCGAACGGATCGATTATGTCTTGAAGCCCTTTGACATTGTTTTGGTACATACAGGAGCGTCGCAGTATTTTGGAACCCCCAATTACTTTACTAAACAGCCTGGTCTGTTGCGATCGGCAACGGAATGGTTGGTAGATCGAGGCATAAGGCTGATCGGCATCGATGCTTGGGGATTAGATCGCCCATTTGATAGGATGGCCGAAGATGCGAAAAAGGGAAAGGGTCAATTTTGGGAGGCCCACTTACTGGGGCGAGAGAAGGAATATTGCCAGATTGAAAAGCTATGCAACCTGGAGCAAATACCCAAACCGTTCGGGTTTACCGTCTCTGCTTTTCCGATCAATATCAAAGATGCCAGTGCAGGTTGGAGCAGGGTCGTGGCGATTATGGAGGAGTGAGTATGAAAAGGGAGTTTTAACCTTTGGATAAAGAAACGAAAACCCATTGGTACGAAGTAAAGGTGTTGTTTGAGTCGATTCACACGGGCGAGCCGCTTCCTGATAACATGGATGAACACGACTCTGATCCCGACCTGAAGCTTTATGAAGAAAGCATCCTGTTGGTTCGAGCCGGTCATATCGATAGCGCTTGCAAAATAGCAGAAGAAAAGGCGAAAGAAGAGGAAATCGAATACTTAAACGCCTATGGTGAATGTGTTAAAAAGAAATATATGAGTACCGTGGATGCTTTCGAACTTTTTGACTCAGAAATCGTATCTGGGGTGGAGGTTTATTCCAGATTTATTCACGCCAAAAAAGGCGACACAGCTTCGGAGATTATCAAAAGGTATTATCCTGAAGTTCTTGACAACGGAAAGTCTGAATAGATTCGAATTTGGGAGTTCCGATCATGGTAGTAGCTAAAAACGGTTGGCCACACTGCCCTTCAGGGAGAGGGTGAGTTTATGGAGCTTGATCGCGAAGGCGGCTGGTGTTTTGGCCCAAGCATTAGTCTTCTATTGCGTATCGGGCACTCAAAAAAGAGGGTACTCGCCCTCGTGGCAAAGGTGTGCGGGCAACCCGTGTCCGTTTTGTCTGCGGAGCTATCCGGCGGTAGGGGTGAAACCCTGCCGCCGTTTTTATTTCTATCAAAAGAAAACTATGGGCATACTTTGGCTGCCCAGACAAAAGGGTTGCCAGTTGCAGGGCGAATCTATGGGGGCTATAATGATTGCCAGCCGAGCAGTAAGAGAAAGAGGGAATTGTCCAGAGAATTCGGTAGGAGGGCAAGATTCGCCAGGGCCTGAAAATGAGCAAGAATGACGAATAAACTAATAGGGGGGGCATTGGCATGGAAATTACCTGTAAACTGTGCGAATCTACCAACGTTTTTCACCTTCGTTCTCCGAAACACGGTAAGAACCATCACCTGTACTGTTGTCACCAGTGTGGAGGATATACGAAGGTCGACCGTTGGAAGCATATCCAGGCGAAGGAAGCGAAGAAAGCTGCGAAGATAGCCGCCAAGGAGCAGAAAAAAGCAGAAAAGAAAGCGGAACGTAAGCGTCCGTTAACAACCAAGGAGAAAGCAATAGCCGCAATTGCACTTATCATTGTTTTGGTCGGATGGTTGACGAATTGAGGCCTATGGTAACAAAAAAAGGGCGTTCATGGGTATAACATACAACAAGCACCCCTAGATAAGGGGTGTTTGTTTGTCTACGTTTTGACGAGGGAAATTGAAGGTTGTCTGAAGAGTGACCATGTGTCTCGATGATCAGGAGGGAGGAGTGCGGGTTTTTGTGACAGGCAGCCCCTTCGCTACGTATAAAGATAATAACCGGTTGGAAACCCTTTTCATCCGTCGATAATGGAAGGGAAAGGAAGGGTACCATGAACCGATGGAGCGAAGTCTTGGATACGATGCGTATCGAAAACGGCGCCTATATCGCGAGTCCTTCCCGGGATTATTCCTATGTCTGGATCCGAGATGTGTGCTATACGGTCCTGCCCTATCTCGGCACCCCTTGCGATCGCTACGAAAGAGCTTATCACGCACTCTTGGACTTATTTCGCCGTTATGAGTGGAAAATTGATATTCATACCCGGAAGAAACCGGTCTATCTTTATGAATACATCCATGCCCGTTATACCCAAAAACTCACGGAACTGGACCAGCCCTGGGGGCACGCGCAAAATGATGCCATCGGCCTTTTCTTGTGGGGGGTGGCGGAAGGAGTGCGCCGCGGCAAACGGATCTTACGGGACGAAAAAGACCGGGAGATCTGTGAGAAGCTCGTCCGCTATCTCGCCTGTCTGGAGTATTGGGACCACGCGGATAACGGGATGTGGGAGGAGAATATGGAGGTGCATGCCTCCAGTATCGGCGCCTGTGTCGCTGGGCTTACTGCCGCCCGTCTTCTGGTGGAAGTGCCGGAGGGTCTGATCCGTAAAGGGGAAAAGTCTTTAGGATTGCTGCTTCCCCGGGAGAGTGTCACCAAGGAGTCGGATCTGGCCTTGCTCTCC
The DNA here is from genome assembly GCF_042650125.1 of Salinithrix halophila. NCBI lineage: Bacteria > Bacillati > Bacillota > Bacilli > Caryophanales > Thermoactinomycetaceae > Salinithrix > Salinithrix halophila. The sequence continues at coordinate 571,170 of NZ_JBHSAP010000018.1, read as the reverse complement.
CTGATCTATCCGTACCAAATCGTTCCCCGGACCGTTGCGCAACAGATTCTTTCCCATGCGGAAGCCCGGTTGGAGCGCACCTATGGCCTTATCCGCTATAAAGGGGATCGGTATTACAATGAAGGGGCGGAGGCCGAATGGTGCTTCGGCTTCCCGTGGATGGGTCTTTGTTACACACTGCTTGGGGACGATACAGAGGCGGAGAAGTATTGGGCGAAGACGCAATCGATCCTGCCCCCAGATCATCATCTCCCCGAACTCTACATCGGGGGTACGGATCAGCCGAATGGAAACACTCCTCTCGCTTGGGCCGTCGCCATGGCCTGGCTTCTGGAACAGCGCATTCCCTCTTCCCAGGCCGGCGAACGGGCGGAATAGGTGGGTGCCCCTCCATGGAAGGGGTGAGGTTATTGACAAAGTCCTTCCGTACCGCAAGGTGGGCCGGTTTCCGGTGAAGCGCCTGTTGGCCGACCACCCAGCGGAGTGTCTGGAGGCTCCAACCGTTTTGCGGCCACACACGTTTTTCCTTTGGCCGCTGGTTGGAGCCGGAGGGCACGGAGCGGACAGACCCTACATCTTTGGGAGGAACATCTGGCGCGGAATCGGAAATCCGGCTCCCCACCCAACATCGGTTTGTCAGCAGTCTCGCCCCCTCACAGGAGGGGTTTTTCATTGCTCTCTCCCCTGGTTTTCGATAGGGTAGAGAAAAGAGATCCTTTGAAAAGGAGCGAACAGCGCCTTGTCCCATAACCACCCCCCCGTGCTGCAGATTGTCGGACACGCCAATTCAGGCAAAACGACCTTGATCACCGCTCTTATTAACCATCTCACCGGGTGGGGCTATCAGATCGGTACCGTCAAGCACCATGCTAAAGACCTGGAGATGGACGTCCCGGGGAAGGATTCCTGGCTCCACCGGCAGGCGGGAGCCTCCCCCGTTACCCTCATTACCGGGAATCAGGCGGCTGTTTTTTATCCAACCCCTCCATCGCTGGACCTCCTTCTGGAACACTACCAGGAAACGGATTTGGTGTTGGTCGAAGGATTTAAAAGGGCCCCCTTTCCCAAATGGGCGGTGTTAAAGGATGGGGAGGATCCTTCCTGGGCGAAGGAGCTGGTCGGTCTCCGAGCGGTGGTGAGCCCAAAGAAGACGAAAGGATGGCCGGTGCCGAGCTATCGGTTGAACGAGACGAAAGCGATGGCGGAAGCCGTCCGACGTTTTATTAACGAAAATGGGTAAAAAGGAGTACAGCGGGTGATACTGGGAGCGGAGGTGATGGGAATGAAAGAGAACCATCGTCCGGTCCGGCAACAGGCCCCCGACGTGGCCCCTGGTATGACGGAGGAAGCCCTGGATGCCGAAGCGACGGAAGAGGAAGTCCATCGGGGGGATTATACCGAGGTGACCAAACTGGAACCTGCCCCCCGGTATGACCGGAACGACTGACCGGTTTACGGCCCGCAACAGCGGGCTTTTTTACGCCCCGGCACAGACGCCCCAAAGCGGTGAAGGGAAGAAGGAAAACAAGTATTCCGAACCTTGCCGCCCGCCGTGAAAGTGTCTCAATTTTTGTTACAATGTGAATAAGAAAGCCCTTTCAATTTCACGGCAGGGGGAGAGTGTATATGCCCTTTTATCATCGGATGGGAAAAATTCCGCGCAAGCGGCATATCCAGTTCCGTAAGGAGGATGGGAGTCTGTATCGGGAGGAAGTGATGGGGACAAAGGGCTTTTCCGGGATTCAGTCCATCCTTTATCACCATCATCCCCCGACACGAGTAAGCCGGGTGGGAAAGGTTCGAGAGTGGATGCCTGCTCTGGAGGAACCTGGGCCCAATCGGCATCGACACGTGCAGACGTTTGAAGCTGGGCTGGGGGGAGACCCGATCGACGGACGTGTCCATCTGCTAACGAACGAAGACGTGACGATTGGGGTGTGTAACCCGACAGAACCGATGGACTATTTTTTTCGTAACAGTGATGGGGATGAGGTACTTTTCGTTCATGAAGGGGAGGGGGAGCTTCAGTCGGTTTTTGGGACGCTTCCTTACCGGGCGGGGGATTATCTTGTGATCCCTGTAGGGGCCACCTATCGCCTGGAGATGAAGAGCGAGCGGAGTCGTTTTCTGGTCATTGAATCGACGGGGGAGATTGTGCCGCCGAAACGATACCGAAATGAACACGGGCAGTTGATGGAGCATAGCCCATTCTGCGAGCGGGACATTCGCGTTCCCGAACGGCTGGATACCCGGGCGGAAGAGGGGAGTTTCGAGGTGCGGGTGAAGGCCCACCATCGGTTGAATACGTATTTCTACGACTTCCATCCCTTTGATGTGGTGGGATGGGACGGGTATCTGTATCCGTACATTTTCAATGTGGAGGACTTCGAACCGATCACGGGCCGGATCCACCAGCCGCCGCCGGTTCACCAGACCTTCGCCGGTCCCAACTTCGTCATCTGTTCCTTTGTTCCGCGGCTTTACGATTATCACCCCGAGGCGATTCCCGCTCCCTACTGGCATAGCAATGTTCACTCCGATGAAGTTCTCTATTATGTGAAGGGCCATTTTATGAGCCGCAAAGGAAATGTCAAGGAGGGTTCCATCACTCTTCATCCCAGCGGACTGCCTCATGGCCCCCACCCTGGAAAAGCGGAAGCCAGCATCGGGAAAAAAGGGACGGAAGAACTGGCGGTGATGATCGACACTTTCCGCCCCCTGCGGGTGACCCAAGAAGCTTTGAATCTGGAGGATACTGGGTATATAACCAGTTGGTTGGACTAGGCTTACCCTATGTTTGTAAAGAGGGGGGACTCCCATGGAAATCGATCCGTCAGTACAGGAGAAACAAGCTAATTACAAGCTTTTGATCGGAAGCATCCTGCCCCGTCCCATCGCCTTCGTCACTTCACTGGCGGAAGACGGAACCGTCAACGCCGCCCCCTTCAGTTTTTTTACCGTCGTTAGCACCGATCCGCCGATGGTGTCCGTGACGGTCAATCGGAAACCCGGGGGTGTCCGAAAAGATACCGCTCGTAACATCGCGGCTACGAAGGAATTTGTGATCCAAGTGGTCGATGGGGAAAACGTAGAGCGGGTGAACCAGACATCGACGGAATTTCCCCCGGAGGTTAGCGAGGCGGATGCCGTGGGTTTTACCCTGGAGCCGGGGAAAAAAGTGAAGGTGCCCCGTATAGCCCAGACGAAGGTGCAGATGGAGTGTCGCCTCCATGATATCCGTTCTATGGGGGGGACCGCTAATGTTCCCAACAGCGATGTGATCATCGGAGAAGTCGTCCTTTTTCACGTGCGGGATGACCTCTATGAAAAAGGGCGGATCAACACTCGAGCCCTCGACCCTCTCGGCCGCCTCGCTGGAACGGCTTACGGGACGGTCGGGGACATCTTTTCCATGCCCCGCCTCAGTGTGGAGGAATGGGAGGAGAAATATGGCTCATCCTGAAAGCCGAAAACCCCCGGCTATGCCGGGGGTTTTCTTCGTTTTTCCTGGAGAAAGAGTGTGTAGTTATCGGTCTACCATCCTCCATTTAATGATGGCGAGGCATTCCCGAGATTTATAAAACGGGGTGAACAGAACCCGGGAGTGGACGGGGGCGGGCTTTGCCCGGATTCCTGCCTGCTTAGCGTAGGCAAGGGACCGGAACAGGTGGTAATCATGGGTGACGAGATAAACCTGATCGATATTATTTTTGCGTAACAAGCGCTTGGAAAAGAACAGATTTTCTTTTGTTCTTGTAGATTGTTCTTCCAACAATAAGTGATCGGGCTTAACCCCCTGTTGAACCAGATACCGCTTCATCCCTTCCGCTTCGGAAAGGCCGCTTTTTCCTACCCCGCCGGATAATACGAGCCATTGTACCTGATCTCGCCGGTAGAGTTGGAGGGCCATATCTAACCGTTCCTTCAAGGCGGGACTTGGTTTTCCCTCCCACAGAGCAGCACCCAATATCAGAGCAGCATCACTCGGCTTCGTACTGACCGATACATCGTCGTAGAGGGAAGCCCGGGACCAAAAAGGAGCCATGAGCAGGATTCCTGCCAAAAAGCCGACCAACACCGCATACAAAAGCCGTTTCTGCAAACCTAACAACCCCCACCTTGAATTAGGCCGAACCCCTCTAATATATCAGAGGTTGGTGTAGATCCGTAGATCGGTTAGGAATTGCCCGCCCAAAAGCCGACAAGGGCGAGCAGAATCCCCACCGTGTAAGTGAGGGCGAGATAGAGGAAGAACTGGCCCCATCGCTTTTCCTGTCCATAACCATGGAGTTCCCAGTGAAGGGTAGAAAAGGTGGTAAAGGAGCCCATGAAGCCGGTTCCGGCGAGGAGGAGGGTATTCGTACCCCAGTGGGCGCCTGTCATCCAGCCGAGGAGGAAGGAGCCGACAAGGTTGACGGTCAGGGTTCCCCAAGGGAGGTGGCTCGTTCTCCGGTTGAGGTAGCAGCTGAGGAGGAAGCGGCAGATTGCCCCGAGGAAGCCGCCGAAAGCGACGCTGAGCAAGGATAAGGTCATCGGCTGTCCGCTCCTTCCGAGGAGGCGCGGCGGGAACCCAGACGCCAACCGATCCAGGCGAAGAAGAAACCACCCCAGATACTGGCCAGGATATAGAGGAGGGCGCCTGCCACCCGTCCAGTGATCGCCATTTCAACGGTTTCCACACTAAAGGTGGAAAAGGTGGTAAAGGAGCCGATCAGTCCGGCTCCGACAGCATTTCGGAGGGAGGGGGATAGGTGGAGCATTTCCCCTCCCCGCCGGTTGAACCAGCTGAGGGCGAGACAACCCGCCCAATTGGCGGCTAAGGTGCCGAATGGAAAACAATCTCCCGCCGCCTGCTGAAGGCCTATCCCTGTCCCATAGCGCAAAAGCGCTCCGATCATACCAGCGATTCCAATGAGGAAAATCTGCATGGTGAACTCCTTTTGACATAGAGCGCCTTCCCGGCAAGCCGGGAAGGCTTATTCTGTTTCAGTCTAACCAAGGCGGTAAAACCCGTCAAATTGCTTGGAAACCATACCAAGCAGATTTTTTTGCATTCAGGGTAAAAAAGCCTTGTCAAGAAGAGAGGTTGTGTGTATTATATAACAAAAGAACAAATTAGCGATCTGTACTAATACAATCCATTCCAGCAATCGAGCCGGATAGAGGACCGGAAAGGGGAAAATCCCGGCAATCCGGAACACACAAAAAGGAGCGATGTGGGATGATGGAGCGAAACAGCCTGCGTTATCGGGGAATCTATACCAAGGTGCCGGGAGACCCGTCCCGGTGGCGGCATTGGGAACGGATGGGGCATGTTCTCAAAGAAGATACTCGGCTGAAAAACGGTGGGCGGCTTCCCGAACGATTAATCTGTACGGAAGGGGAGCGGGAATTCCCGCGGATGTTCCAACTCCTGGAGGAAGGCGGAACCATCGGATTCCGGGGTTCCATGTCCGGTTTCCATATGACATTCCTTGGGAAAGGAGCTGCCTTGCGACCGGAGAGAATGCTGGAACGGGCGGATTTCCGCCGGGGTGAGAAGGTTTTAGTCTACTATGGGATCGGTACAGACCGGGTGGATCGGGCAGGTCTCGAGATTATGGAGGCGATTGCTCGCGCCGGGGGGATGATGGTGGCAGCCGTTCGGACGGAGGAGCAACGGCTCTATCTGGAAGAACGGTATCGGGGGCTATTAGCTGGGGTTGCCAGCCTGGAAGGGATTGCCGAAGAAAAAGGCGATGCCTTCGATTGGCCCCAGGCGATGCCATGGCTGCCCGATCCGGATCGGAGTTGGAAGGAATGTGAGGAGCTCCTCACTTTGTATGAAAAACGGACCGTAAAGCCCTTTGCCCAGGCTGTCACCCGTTTCCTTCCCGAGGAGGATGCGGCTTTCGATCTCGTTTATGAACGGGCCCACCAGGATGCGCTGGGGGTAAGCACCTCCCTGGTCCGTCCCATCACCGGACGTGTCGTTTACGGGGAGGCGATGGAGGGGCGCCGATACAGTTTTTACGCTCCCCAGATCTGGATGGGAGGAAGAAGGGTGCTGATGCCAGCAGCGATCATTGACGGTAAGATACAGAACGCCGCTTCCTCTTCTGCCCATACCATGAAAAAAGAAGATCCCACCGGCAGGTATTTTTATCGGATACGGCAGACGGGATGAATCGGAGATAAAGGGAGAAAGACGCCTCCTGCTAAAGAGGCGTCTTTCTCCCTATCTGTATATTCGATATTTTTTATCAAACCGACGGGTTTCGCCACCTTTCACCCTTCGGGACTTGGTACGATGAAGGCGCGGATTGGTCCACATTCGATGAAAGGTGTGATGCCAGGGTGGTTGATTTTCGCCGTCGGTGGTTATCTGTGTGGCTGATTTTCCTATTGGTGGCCACTTTCCTTCCTGTATCTGCAAGAGCTGGATCTGCCTTTGATCCTGATGAGCGCTTGCAGCGAACACTTCTCCATGCTGTGGCAGCCATGGAGAAGAAACCGGAGACGGCCGGTATGTCGGTGGCTTTTGATGTTGTCTCCCTCAGGGACCAGCGGGTGGTTGCTTCCCGTTTGCCTGAAAAGGCGTTGGTGCCCGGGGCAGTCTCCAAGCTGTGGACAGCAGGGGCGGTATTGAATGCCTGGCCGGAAAGCCTGCGTTTCCCAACGGAGCTGTACACCGAAGGAGAGACTTTCCGGGGGGAGTTGCGAGGCGACATAGTCCTAAAGGGAAAAGGAGATCCGTCCCTGAGGATTTCAGATCTGGACAAGCTGGCACGTACCTTGAGAAGAAAAGGGATCCGCCGGGTAACCGGGAATGTGGTGGTGGATGATTCGTATTTTGATCAAATACCGCTGGGAACGAGCTGGATGTGGGATGAGGAGCCTTATCCAAAAAGCGCCCAGAATGGAGCCTTGTCGGTTGAGGGTAACACCGTCGACATTCGGGTGATGCCCGGTTGGCCGGGCCGAAAACCACGGGTGGCTGTCGCTCCGGTACCGGCGTATGTACAGGTGGTTAATCGAGCGGTTACTACCTTCGGTAGGGGGGAGTCGCTCTCGATTACCCGAACCCGGGCCAAAAACGAGATTGTGGTTACCGGCTCGATCGGTGTGGCACATCCAGCGGTCAAGGAACGACGCACGGTGAAAGATCCGGCTCTGTTTACCGGGACGGTGTTGAAGGAGCGGATGGAACGGGCGGGAATCCGTTTTTCCCGGGATACCCGGGTGATTAGAGGAGACGCCCCTGCCGGAGGGAGTCGAGTCGCCTGGACAAAATCCCCTATTCTAGGGGATCTCCTGAAAAAGATGGTCAAGCCGGGAGACAACCTGACTGCAGAGATGCTCCTGAAGCAATTGGGCGCTCGTGAAGGGGAGGAGGGTAGCGAAGAAGAGGGGCTCCGTGTTTTACGACGTTTCGCTGCGGAGAAGACAGGGGCTAGCGATACCTTCCAACCGAAGGACGGGTCGGGCTTTTCTCGGATGAGCGTGATGACACCTCGTCATTTGACCGGCTTGTTGTCGGCAATGGAAAGACACCAGGGCCGGGAACGATTTTTTTCCCTTTTATCCGACGTCGGTGAGGGACCCCTCACGGGTCGGATGGAGAGAACCCCCGCCGCGGGAAGATTGCGGGCCCTTGCTGTAGATATGGAGGGAGTGAGCGGACTTACCGGAATCGTAAAAACGTGTTCAGGGGAATCTTTCGCCTTTTCAGTGATGGTTAACGGGGTCGATCAGGAGGCGGCGGCGAATGTCTTGGAAGACCGGTTCGGAACAGCTCTTGCCTCTTATCCCAGCCTTGCGGACCCGGGTCCTCTGCCTAAGGAGAAAACTTATCCCCTTTCTGCCAAGCTGGATCCTCTTTTAGACAGCCCCGGCTATGAAGGCATCCTGACGGGGATGTCGGTTCGTTCTGTCGAAAACGGGGAGGAGTTGTATGAACGCAACGGGGGGGCGAGGCTTACACCGGCCTCCAATACCAAACTTTTCACCTCCGCCGCCGCTCTACACGCACTCGGCTCAGATTACCGTTTTCACACGCAGTTATTCGCCGCAGGAAGCCTGCAGAACGGGGTATTAAAAGGGGATCTCATCCTTCGGGGAAAGGGAGACCCTACCCTGGCTACCGAGGACTCCCTCCGGGTGCAGAAAGGTCCCACCCTTGAACAGATGGCCAGGGATCTGAAGGAGCGGGGGCTCCGCCGTATTGAGGGCAACGTGCGTGTAGATACCTCCGCCTTCAGTGATCCCGTATACGGCAGAGGCTGGGCTTGGGATAACGAAAGCGAATATTACCAGCCTCAGATCACGGCTCTCAACCTGAATCGAGGCACCGTCCGTTTCGATTATCAGCCTGGTGATAAAGAGGGGGACCCTGTGAAACTCTCGATGATTCCTGAAACGGCGTATGTCGATGTTGAGAAGGATGTGACGACGGGGCCTGCGGGTTCCAAAAACACGCTGAAGATCGAGCGAATCCGCGGAACCAACCACATCCGATTGACAGGAAGCCTTCCCTTGGATTTCAAAGGAGATTACACGCGAGTTCCGGTAGAAGAGCCGCACCGGTATGCCGGGACGGTCTTGAAAGAGGCCCTGCTCCGGGAAGGGATCGAAGTGACAAGCGATGATCCCCCCGAGGAAGGATGGGTTTCTCCTCGTGCCAAACAATTAGCCGATTACCCCTCTCCACCGCTGGGAGAGGTGGTTCAATACTTGAACAAGGTGAGTGACAACTTTTACGCCGAGATGATCCTGAAAACCTTGGGGCTGGAGAAGCGGGGGACGGGTACGGCAGCTGCCGGCCTGAAGGAAGTGGACGCCTACTTGAGGGGGATCGGGAAACAAGGAGCCTACCGGATGGAAGACGGGTCCGGGCTTACGCGATATAACGTGTTTTCCCCGCAACAGTTGGTTTCCCTGTTGGCCGTGCAGAAAGAGGAAGATCACTTTGATGCTTTTTACCATTCTCTTCCCGTCGCCGGTAAGGACGGAACGCTCCGCTCCCGGATGAAAGGCACTCCCGCTCAGGACAATTTGCGGGGGAAAACGGGCTCCCTCACCCATGTCAGTTCGTTGTCTGGGTATGTACGGTCGAAGGACGGAGAGCTTCTTGCTTACTCGATCGTGATGAACGGATATACGGAAAAATCGGAACGGGCCCTTCAAGATAAGATCGCGGTCGTATTGGCGGAATTCTCCAGATAGTCACAGGGAAATCCATGAGAAGGAGAGGACACGATGCGAAGAGTCTGGATCGGGTTCATAACCTTGCCTCTGCTGGCAGCGGCAGTTCCCCAAAGGGCTGCGGCGGAAGGGGAACCGGAAACGGAGTTCCGTGCTTACTGGGTGGATGCTTTTCATAACGGCTTTAAAACACCGGCTCAAGCAGATCAGCTGATCACCGATATCCGGAAATCAGGGGCCAATGCGGTGATTGTGCAGGTGAGGCGGCGGGGGGATGCTTATTTCAACAAAGCCCTGGAGCCTCGCACAGAAGATCCGGCTTTAGCCCCCGGGTTTGACGCGTTGGCGTATCTGATCGAAAAAGCCCATACCGCATCGCTACGGATCGAAGTCCATGCCTGGCTGGCGACGCTTCCGATCTGGAATTCGGCTACACCGCCCATTGCCAAGGAACATGTTTTCAATCGGCATGGTCCGACAGCTCAGGGCCGGGACTACTGGTTGATGGACCGGGTGGACGGGGTGAACCGGAGCGGGGCGGATTACCTATTGGACCCAGGGCACCCTGACGCGGTCGATTACACCGTGGAACAGTATCTAAACGTGGTCAGACGGTATCCGGTTGACGGCATTCATCTGGATCTGGTGCGGTATATGGGCCCCGAGTGGGGATATAACCCTGTCAGCCTGGAGCGGTTCCGGGAACAAACAGGGTTTTCGGGTACTCCCGATCCTCAGGACGAAATCTGGAAAGAGTGGCGCCGCCGGCAGGTGGATCACCTGATGCGAAAAGTCTATCTGAAAGCGATCGCCATCCGGCCGCAGGTGAAGGTCTCCGCTGCCGTCATCGCTTGGAGGCAAGGCCCTTCCTTCATGGAAGAGTATCGTAGATCCGCCCCTTATACGGAGGTGCTTCAGGACTGGAACGCGTGGTTGAAGGAAGGGATCATCGATCTGGCGATCCCCATGAACTATGATCGGGAGCATGTTCCGGACCAGAAGCGATGGTACGATCAATGGATCGGGTGGGAAAAGGACCATCAATATCACCGGCAAATTGTCGCTGGCCCCGGGATTTACCTTAATTCCATCGATGGAAGCCTCAATCAGATCAAACGAACGCGGGCGCCTTCAACGGCTGGGAATCGCTTGGCTGGTGTCGGTCTGTACAGTTATGCGGTCACCAATAAGGATAACGAATCCAGTGACCTTTTTTTCCGGCGTTTGAGAGAGACGCTTTTCCAGCTGCCCGCCGTCGTGCCCGAGATGCCCTGGAAAAACCGGCCTGAAAAAGGGTTTCTACGGGGAAAGGTTGTGAGTATCGCTGGGAATCCTCTCGACGGGGCCGAGATGGAGCTAAGGCATAAAGGGCGTAAGGTTCGCCTCACCGCTGATGGGAGTGGATTCTTCGGTACAGCAGAGTTGGAGCCGGGATTTTACACCCTCCGGTTGGATAAGCAGTGGGGATACACCCCGGTTCGTCCCTTGTTCATCCGTCCGGGAGGGAATACGGAGATAAAGGTGAGGGTGATCCCCATCCGCAACGATTAAAAAAAGAGGGCCGCCGATCGGTAATCCGATCGGCGGCTTCGTTTTGTATCAGAGATCCGTTTGGTGAAGAACCCAAACATTGGGATCCAAGTAGGTGCCTTGGTTCTTTTCCCGGTCGAGTTCGAATGCGGGCTGAAGAGCTCTGGGGACAATAAAATCACCGCTGGGCATGATGACCCGATTGCTCATGGAGGCATCTTTAGTCAGGTATTTTTTCTCCATCCCAGTATACGTTTTAATGGAAAAACAGGAAACCAACAATCCCCGGAGACCCGATGTTTGGGAAAAAAGAAGCAGAAAAAAGGTGCCGGGCTCTTCTAGTGAGAAATCCTAAACACGAATGAATAAGCGGGAGGGCTTATCATGTTGTTGAGCGATGAAGTGAACCCTTTTTACGGGGATGAAGACAGAGAACGTCGTTTTGGGGAATCATCACGCTCCCCATTGGATGTGCGGGACGCTTTTGAAAGGGATTATGGACGGATCATCCACAGTGCTGCCTTCCGTCGCCTTCAGTCTAAAAAGCAGGTGATTGGTATCGAGGTAGGAGATGTACACCGAACGCGCCTTACCCATTCCATGGAAGTAGCCCAAATTGCTCGGGGGATCGCCCTCTTTCTCAATCGCCGTTCAGAAATCCTGCCTCCGGGATGTAAAATCGACATTTCCTTGGTAGAAGCGGCAGCTCTGGCCCACGACCTTGGCCATCCTCCTTTTGGCCATGAGGGGGAACGTTCTTTGAACCGAATGATGGCCTTAGACGGGGGGTTTGAGGGGAATGCCCAGACGTTCCGTATACTCACCCGGTTGGAGGGGAGGAAGGGAGAAGGGCTCGATCTCACCCGGGGTTTGCTGTTGGCGGTGATGAAGTATCCGGTCCTGTACGAGGAGACTTTCGCTCACGCTGCTGCTCCGGATTCCCCTGAGCGTCCCCCCAAGGCCAGCGTTTACAGTAGTGACCGACTTGCTTTTGATTGGGTATTGGCTCCTTATGGAGAAGGGGAGAAAGAATTTCTCCTCAAAACTCTTCGGGAGTCGGAGGATTCCCCTTACCGGAGAACCCTCCACCACTCCTTTGAGTGTTCGATTATCGAACTGGCTGATGATATCGCCTATGCCACTCATGATCTGGAGGATGCCGTCAACCTCCATTTGGTGGAATTGGAGGAGCTAAAGGAGATTCTCCTAGCCCGGCCCTGGGGAGGAAAGTACGAGGAATTGGACCGGGCGTCGAGGGAAGCAGCCGGAATCCATCCCCGCCAAGATCTGTTCAAGCACCATTTGAAACAGGTTTTTGCTTTTCTTATCTCCGCTTTTGTCAACCACATACAAATCGATATCCAAGGAGAGGAATCCTTCTCCAACCGCTTCCGCTTCCGGGCTGTCCTGCCCCCGGAACTGGCGGAGTTGAATCTTCGCCTAAAATCCGTCGTCGAGGAAAGGGTGATTCATTCCCAGCCGGTTCAGGCCATGGCCTGGAAGGGAGATCGTGTTGTTCGTATGCTCTTTGAGGCCATGATGGAGGAGAGCAAACTTTTGCCGGAGAATGACCGCCGTCAAATCAGGGAGAATCCCCAGGATCGGGCTCGGATCGTCTGTGATTATATCGCTGGGATGACGGACCCCTACGCGCTCCGGATGCATGAACGCCTTTTTGGTACAGGACGGAGCAGTCTCTAACCCAGGATGCCCCCCTGCCAACGAGTACCGAGCGCTTCCTTTCCGCAGACTAGGGACAACAGCGGAAAGGGGAGAAGCTCATGACAACGACCCGATGGCGGTGCTGGGTTACGGTGGCCTGCGTTCTTTGCTTGGGCTGGGGAGGGGCCTCTCTCTCAGCGGCACAGGAGGTTCCCGGAAACCCCCAATGGATTCTTTCGGGAACCATGCGTTACATCAATGTGGAAGGCGGCTGTTGGATATTGGAGACCGACAACCGTGGTCGATACCAATTGACAGGAGATGCTTCAATTCTGAAACGCCTGCAGGTTGACGGCCTGCAGGTGACGGTCTTGGTGGAGAAGGCTCCTGGAAGCGTTGGAAAGTGCATGATCGGTCAATGGGTGCGACTGGTACGGTTGCTCCGGATCGAGAAGGCTCCATCTGAATCTTCCGGGTCGGAGACGATAGAAAAAAAGGGAGAGAGCTGTCATGGAAGAGAAAAAAGGCTTTTCCACGCGACTGGTTCATGGAGGCGGGGAGCCGTGTCCGCAGACGGGATCCCTGATTCCGCCCCTGTACCAGACTTCTACCTTCGTCTTTGACAATGTGGAACAAGGGGCAAAACGTTTTGCCGGAGAAGAAAAGGGTTATATTTACAGCCGCTTGGGCAACCCGACGCTGACCAGGCTGGAAGAAGCGTTAGCTGATTTGGAAGAGGCAGAGGCGGGGCTTGCTTTCGGTTCGGGGATGGCGGCTGTTTCTGGGGTTTTAATCGCCCTCTTGAAAAACGGGGATCACCTGCTTTGCGGGGATACGGTGTATGGATGTACCTATGGACTTCTGCGCCTCTTTCAGGAAAAATTCGGGATAGAAGTGGGGTTTGCTGATCTGTCCGCCCCGGAAGAAGCGGTAAAAGCGATACAGCCCAACACCCGGGTCATCTATCTGGAGACACCGGTCAATCCGACGATGAACCTGGTTGATCTAGAAGCTGTCTCCCGCCTGGCTCGACAGACGGGAGCATGGGTCGTGGTGGATAATACCTTTGCGACTCCGTACCTACAGCAACCTCTAAAGCTGGGTGCCGACTTTGTCGTTCACAGTGCCACGAAATACATCGGAGGACACGGGGACGTGATTGCCGGGATCACATTGGGCAAACGGGAGATCCTGGATGAGATCCGATCCACTACGCTGAAGGACATCGGCGGTGTCCTCTCTCCTTTTGATGCTTGGCTCCTGCTCAGGGGGCTTCGCACCTTAGCGGTACGTATGGACCGACACGTGGCGAACGCAAGGGAAGTGGTCCGCTTTTTGGAGAACCACCCCGCGGTTGGTGAGGTCCTCTACCCAGGCTCCCCCAATCATCCCCAGAATCGCTTAGCGAATCGGCAAATGCGAGCACCAGGTGGAGTGGTCGGTTTTCGGTTGAAGGGAGGCGAATCTGCCGCCCGGGCATTCTTGGATCGAGTCCGCCTCTGTCGTCTGACGGTAAGCCTCGGAGAGACAACCACCTTAATCCAACATCCCGCCACGATGACCCACGCTGTAGTCCCTGCTGACGCTCGGGAACAGATGGGGATTACAGGTGACCTCGTCCGGATTTCTACCGGGATTGAGGATATTCAGGATATTATCGCCGACCTTGAACAAGCACTCGATAAAGGGTCCTCGTGACCCTGTTTTTCAGGTTGTTTTTGTAGGGTTTTCTGTGCGAAAATGTTCTTGAAGCGCCCTAGATATGATGATATATTGGATCTATAAAACAGAGAAAAAAATTTAATATATTTTACACCTCCCTCTTGACAAGTGTAATCGGACAACCTTCGACAATTTTGATCGTCATTGTTAGAAAGAGAACCGCGTTTATTGTAGAAATATTGGGGATAAAGGGTGGGGAGCTGGTGGGGACAAGCCGGTGCCCGTCTAAACGGGGTTTTTAGACAGTTCTACTGATCGTTTAAAAATTTATAAAAATTAAATTATCGATTCGACATCCCAATACCTATGCAACTGGGGTGTCCCACAAAATTCAATGGCAGGTGGTAGAAGAGTGTTCCTGCACAGCCGTCGAAATCATGAGCTTAAAGACATTTTGCCCCGGATCGACGGAAACGTCCAAGCACTTCTCCGTCATGGGGACGGAACGCCAGGCGAAGTAGAGTGGATTCTCGAAAATGTCCAGGATATCCAGGACACCTTGCATCAAAGGGATTTGGCCGGGAGATACCCCCAGGTTCACGAAGTGGTCAGCTTTCTCTACCTCAGTTGTTTCAGCCTCCTTTACATGGAAGGGGAGTCCTTCCACACATACCAAAAAGAAGTAAAACGCCGTTATAAGAACTTGCTTCGGTCTCTTTATTTTTTTCCCAAATATCCGGCCCGGACGGGGAGGCAAATCAGCAATCTTTGACCATGGCAAAACGCAGGTTTGTTCACCAAGTGAGAGGAGACTTCAACCATGCGCATCTCACTCATCCAGATGAATGTCTCGTTCGGTCAACCGGAAGAAAACTGGCAAAGGGTTAAGGAACGGGTGGCCCAGACCATGGCAGAAAGCCGACCGGATGTGGTGGCTCTCCCTGAGATGTGGAATACAGCCTATGACCTGCCCCGATTTGAATCGATTGCCGACCGTGGGGACCTGCGGCGAAAACTGGCGGAATTGGCCCGCGAACACGGAATCACCCTGATGGCCGGATCTATCGGAGAACAGGATGATACGGGTTGCTACAACGCTAGCTACATCTTCGCCTCTGATGGCTCGGAGTTGGCCCGTTATCGGAAGCTTCACCTCTTCCGTTTGATGGGGGAAGAAAAAGTTTTGAAACCGGGTGGGGACGGTCGAGTTCTCTTCCCTGTAGGGGAGGGACGAGGTGGGGTGATTATCTGTTACGACCTCCGTTTTCCGGAGATGGTCCGCTCCTTGGCTCTGGACGGGGCCCAGTGTCTGTTTGTTCCTGCCCAGTGGCCCCATCCCCGACTCAATCATTGGAGAGTGTTGAATCAAGCTCGAGCCATCGAAAACCAGATGGTGGTAGTCGCAGTAAACCGAGTGGGTTCTGACCCGAACAACACCTTCTGCGGTCATTCGATGGTCATTGATCCCTGGGGGAATATCCTGGCGGAAGCAGCAGAAGGAGAAGAAATCCTAACGGTCGATTTGGACCTGTCGGAAGTGGAGCAGGTTCGTCGGAAAATCCCCGTCTTTGAAGATCGCATCCCTGGTCAGTATCGGAATTGAAACGGAAAAAGGGTAAAGGAGCCTCGGGTTCCTTTACCCTTTTTTTGGAGAAAATAAGGGGCAGAAGCCGCGTTGACAGGGAAAAGGGACTTCGCTATGATGAGAAAGACCTATATACAGGTAAATCCGATGAATTAACTATGATTTATGGGGGGCAGTCTGATGAAACGATGGATGATAGCAATCGGGATGATCATTCCGTTGCTGGTACTCGGTGCCTGTGGTGGTGGCGGGGGAGAGCAGGAAGGTGCGAAAAACACAGGCAATCTGCTTTCCGATATCAAGAAGCGGGGGGAAATCCGAATCGGAACGGAGGGAACCTATAGACCCTTCAGCTTCCGGGAAAAGAAAAACAACAAACTGACCGGTTACGATATCGATGTTGCCCGTGAGGTGGCTCGACGGATGGGGGTCAAGGCCAAGTTTGTGGAAACTCCCTGGGATTCGATGCTGACGGGCCTTTCCACTGGACGCTTCGACATGGTGGCCAACCAGGTAGGGATCAAGAAAGAGCGGAAGGAAAAATTTGACTTCAGCCAGCCTTACTCTGTTTCCTACGCCGCCATCGTGGTTCACAAAGACAACAACGATATCAAGGGGATTGGCGATGTGAAAGGGAAGCGGGCAGCCCAGACCCCTACCAGCAACTATGGAGAGATGGCTCAGAAGGCAGGAGCCGAGATCGTCTCCTATGAAGACATGATGACGGCGATGCAGGATGTAGCGGCTAAACGAGCCGACTTGAGCATGAATGACCGCCTGGCTGTGGCAGAAATGCTGAAAACACGCGATCTGCCCTTGAAAAAGGTAGGCAAACCGATGGAGAAGTCGGAGAGTGCTTTCCCGGTACCCAAGGGGAATGAAGACCTGGTAAAGGAGATTAACAAAGCCTTGGATGGGATGCGTAAAGACGGCACGCTCACAAAGATCTCCAAAAAGTGGTTTGGGGAGGATGTTTCCAAACCGTAGAGCTCTAAAAAATCCTCCGGATCACCGGAGGATTTTTTCATGAGAAGAGGGTGATCCTTCCCATCAATAATAATCGCCATCAGGTTTCTGTTCGGTCGATTTCAGCTTTGGTTGAATCGATTCAGGGGGGTCGGACTCTGAGGAATCAAAGACGGTTACCAAAGGTTCCCTTTCGATCTCGATCGTCTCGGGCAATGCCGTCACTTTTTCAGCCTCTTCTTGTTGTTTTAGATTGACTTTTTGCACTTCGACGGTATGAACCTCTTTCCGGATATGAATCGAATTCAGTTCATAATATTTCTCCAACACCTTCCTAAGATCACGGTGGAAAGCTTCTCTGTCGATCCCCTCATATTCCCGGGCGATATCGATCTGGATATCCAGCTTGCGCATGCCGGTTGTGCCCTCCCATGCTGATTTCATCGGATTCTCTTTCCCATTCCATACTACGCCAAAGAAAGGACGGGGACAATATCCTACAGGGAAAAGGGTTTAAACAGGGGAACATCCGGATAGAAGAGAGAAGGCGAAAATCGTTTGACAAGGGAGGCATCCTGCCGGATAATTAGGTCGTTATCCGTGAAAAACCGATCAAATTACTCGAGAATAAGCAGCGGCCAAATAGCAGAAAGGTTGGAAGGCTTATGATAGCAAATATCCAATGGGAGAACCTTTTCGATCCCCAATTGGCAGCGGAATCATTTCCCTTTGTATTACAGGGGATTGGGTATACGCTCTTGCTAAGTTTCCTTACGATGATTATCGGTCTCATTCTCGGCCTGATCACTGCAGTGGGGCGAATGTCAAAGAAAATCTGGTTTCGCTGGCCTGCCCGGGCTTATATCTCCATCATTCGCGGGACTCCTCTCCTGGTGCAATTGTTCATTCTATACTATGGCCTGCCTGTGGTGGGAATTCGGTTGACTGCTGTGTCCGCGGCTATCATCGGGCTCTCTCTTAACGTGGGGGGGTATGCGGCGGAAACCATTCGTGGCGCCATCCTTTCCATCCCCCGGGGGCAATGGGAGGCCGCTCAGTCGATGAACATGTCCTATTGGCAGACGATGCGACGTATTATCATACCACAGTCTGTTCGGGTTGCATTGCCGCCGCTGGCTAATACCTTTCTCAGCCTAGTCAAGGATACGGCTCTCCTTTCCGTGATTACGGTGCCGGAAATGCTCTACCAGGCCAAGATCATCGGGGGACGTTCTTTCGACTACATGACCATGTTTATCTTGGTGGCAGCGATGTATTGGGTGATCTGTACGCTTCTCAATGTCGTACAGGATTACCTGGAAAAACGCTACGGACGGTTTGCCGCCTAACAACGGGGAGGGAGCGCCATATGATTACCACTGAACGATTAACGAAGCGATTTGGGGACTTGGAAGTGCTGAAGGGGATCAACCTCCAGGTAGAAAAAGGACAGGTCCTCTGTGTTATCGGTCCCAGCGGATCCGGTAAATCAACGCTGCTCCGTTGCCTAAACCTGCTGGAAACGCCTACTTCCGGAAAGATCACTGTGGGGGGGGCAACCGTCTCCTTCGGGGATAAATCCCCTCGGGAACGGGAAATACGCGCCCTGCGGGGAAAGACAGGGATGGTATTTCAGAATTTTAATCTGTTTCCTCATAAAACAGCGCTAGAGAATGTAATAGAAGGTCCGCTAGTGGTTAAGAGGGCGGATAAGTCTCGGATGCAGGAGCGTGGCCGCCAACTCCTCGCCAAGGTGGGTCTTGCCGACAAAGAAGACGCTTATCCTTCCCAGCTTTCCGGTGGCCAACAACAGCGGGTTGCCATCGCCAGGGCTTTAGGCATGGAACCGGAGGTACTTCTCTTTGATGAACCAACCTCCGCTCTCGACCCGGAACTGATCGGTGAAGTGCTGGTTACGATGAAGGAATTGGCAGAAGAGAACCAAACGATGGTGATTGTCACCCATGAGATGGGTTTTGCCCGAGATGTATCCGATCAGGTGATCTTCATGGACGGCGGTACGATCGTTGAATCAGGTGAGCCGACTCAGATTTTTTCCAATCCGGAGCAAGAACGGACCCGGCAGTTTCTGGCCAAACTGTTGGCGGAAACGCCCTAAAAGCCCCAACACAAAAAAACGCCGACCCTCATAGGGGTCGGCGTTTTGAATGGCTGTTTTTTCATCAAATTTTATTCAGGTTTTTCAACGGACGGGGCGGACAGATTTTGCTCGTCAGCAGGGAAACCACAAAAATGGTGACCAGGCTGGAGACCATCGCCAACGTCCGGAAAGGGAAGAGAACCACGCCGTCCTCCACCATCGGGTAAGGAAGGAAACTGGGGATTCCCAACACAGGTTCTCCTCCGCCGAAGCGCAGGATTACTGCGACGATCAGACCGGCAGCGGAACCGTATTTATTGGCTCCCTTGAAAAACAGGGCCATGGTCAATTGGGGGAAGAGAATGCAGTAAACGAAGTCACTGGCTAAATACCATAGTTCGTAAACACTTTTGACGTTGAGAGCAATCAGTGTAGCGGCCACACCCACGAGGACGATGGCACGTTTGATGATTTTCTGAAGTTGCTCGGAGCTTGCTTTGGGTTTGATCAAGGGGCGGTAAATGTTCCAAGACGCCAGGGAAGATGCAGAAAGAATGGAGGAATCGACGGAGGACATGACCGCTGCGGCCAAAGCTCCGAGACCGATCGCACCTACGACGCCAGGAGTCAGATAGCTGAGCACATAGGGAAGAATCATGGCGGGATTCTCCGGTTCGCTCACCCCGAGGGCCGCCCAATCGACATTGAATCCGACAACCCCGATCAAAACGGCAGGGACAGCTGCCACCAGGGCCCAAAAGCCCGCGAGGAGGGAAAGCCACATAGCTGCATTTTCACTCCGTGCAGAAAGCACGCGCTGGAAGTAAACCTGCCAGGGAATTCCTCCGAAGATCAGAAGGAGGGCATAATCCCACCAGTTCCAGTAGTACGCACCCCAATCGGGATCTTTCCAACCGTCCAGCGGGGGGAACAGATTGGCATAGTTGGTGCCGGTTTTCTCCATCCCGGCAACGTAGTTGGACCAAATTTCGCTTAGGCCCCCGTTTTCCCCCCCGATAACGAAGGGGAGAACGAGAAACAACCCGGCGATGATAATGATGAACTGAAGAACGTCGGTGTAGGCGACAGACCAGAGACCACCTACAACGGTATAAGCGATGGCGATGGTAGCGGAGAGGATGATGGAAGTCGTGAAATCCAGGCCCAGGATGGTTCCGAAGGTGGTACCGAGGGCGGTCAGAATCGCACCGCTCCAGAAAATCTCCCCAGCGAGGGCCGGCAGGAACAGGAAACCGGTGATTCGTCTGCCGAAACGGGCTTCCAACGGATCCAACATCGTGGTGAATTGGTAACGGCGCATCTTTCTTGCATAGAAGATCCCGCCGATAATAAGGCTCAAGGCGTATCCCCACGGCGCCTGTGCCCATACCAAGCCGCTGGCATAGGTGGCTTCCGCCGTTCCGTTGATGTATCCACCGCCCACCCAGGTGGCGGCCATAGTGAACATCGAGATCCAAAGGGGGATTTGCCTTCCACCCAGCATCATGTCGCTCAGATTGTCACTTTTATTACCGGCGGTTACAGCGCCGATATAGTAAACGAGGGCATAAAAGAGCAACATGAACAGAAGACCGCCCCATTGAACCTGGCGACCAGTGAAACTGGCATAGGCCACCACAAAAACAAAGACCAGCAAGATACCCAGCATTCCGACTTTACCAGGAGATTTCCAGAATGATTTTTTCTCTTCAACGGTATTATCCACGTTGGCAATCAACTCCTTGATTGTTAGATGGGATAAAAGGAAAGGATGTGTTCAGTCGGCTTCCTTTGGTACGGGAACGTGGTTAAAGATTTCACCACTCTCAAAAACGTCCACCAGGTTTCTGAGCCAATGATAATACTGCTTCGCATGAGAGAGCCGTTTAAGATCGGCCTCCAGTTTTTGGGCATCTTCTGGTGAGGTACTCTCGTCGGCCAACAAGCGATTCAGATTTTTTTCTGTCCGGGCAAGGGCACGTTGGTTCAACTCAATTTCTTGTTCCCACATCCCACAGAAAAATTCGACAAAAGAGCTTACCTGATCGTGTTCCGCCTCGTAAAGATCCTTGCGGACGCCTTTTTGCCACTTTTTGTGGACCAATTTCAGACGGGATAAGGCACGCACTCCCGTACTCATGCTCGTTTTGCTCATCCCGGTCAAATCCATCATTTGGTCTAATGTCATGGGCTCATCCTGAAACAGCATAATGCCATACAGCCGTCCCATGGATGGGCTAAGACCGTACATCTCCATGGTTTCCGCTAGGGATTCAATATAATCACGGCGCGCTTCTTCAATTTTCATATTGTGGGATCCCACTGCAGACACTCCTTACAGAGGCGGGTTTCACCTTAAGGTACCCAAAAACGTCCGGAACGAATCGTTTATTCCGTTTTTTTTGTATGGACGTTACACATACTATCACATGAAAAATCCTTGTCAAATGAAATGGAAAGCACCAATTGGGCACATTCTAAAAAGGGTACAGGGGTTGCCAAAGGAAATAGGGAATGTTATTCTTGCAGGCGAAACGGTTCATACAGAAAAAACTGTATAAACAAAAATAGGGGTGAATGCCTTGAAACCGAAAAAGATGGTGATCGACGGAGAGTGGGTCGCAGCCCATAACGGGCAAACGAGGGAAATCATCAACCCCTTCAACCAGGAAATCATTGCAGTCGTACCTGAAGGGGATCGTGAAGATGCCAAACGTGCGATCCAAGCGGCTCGTCGGGCATTCGACCACGGTGAATGGCCTCATATGCCCGCTGCAGATCGCGGCAAAAAGTTGTTCAAAGTCGCAGAATTGATCGATCAAAACAATGAAAAACTGGCTGAGTTGGAAACGCTGGATACCGGGAAAACGCTGGTGGAGAGCCGGGCCGATATGGAAGATATCGCCGGTGTATTTCGCTATTATGCGGGTCTAGCTGATAAGGATGGGGGAGAAACGATCGAACCCCCGATGCCTGACGCCGTCAGCCGGGTTGTACGTGAACCCGTCGGTGTCTGCGGAATGATCACACCTTGGAATTACCCCCTCCTCCAAGCATCCTGGAAGCTGGCTCCGGCTCTAGCTGCCGGTTGTACGCTGGTGCTGAAGCCGAGTGAGATCACGCCGCTGACGACCTTGAAGATTGCGGAATTGATGGAAGAGGTCGGCTTCCCCAAAGGGGTCGTCAACATCGTCACCGGCCCGGGAGCTACTGTGGGGGCGGAATTGTCCGAATCCGATCAAGTAGACCTCATCTCCTTTACCGGTGGGATTGAAACGGGTCGCAAGATCATGCAGGCGGCTTCGGGTAATATGAAAAAAATCGCCCTCGAACTGGGCGGGAAAAACCCTAATATCGTCTTTGCCGACAGTGATTTCGAGACGACAGTGGATTACGCGATGAATGCGGTCTATTTTCATGCTGGGCAAGTCTGCTCCGCAGGCGCCCGCCTGATTGTCGAGGAAAGCCTTCATGATAAGCTGGTGAACGAGCTTCTGAAACGGGTCAAGCGGATTCAGTTGGGTAACGGGATGGACGAATCCACCCAGATGGGCCCCCTCACCTCCGCAGAACATCGTGCGAAGGTGGAACGTTATATTGCGATCGGGAAAGAGGAAGGAGCCAAACTGCTGATTGGTGGGAAACGCCCGGAGGGTAAGGAGTATGAGAAGGGGTTTTTCCTGGAGCCGACCGTCTTTGACGGTTGTGACACCAAGATGCGGATCGTTCAGGAAGAAACCTTCGGCCCGATCCTGACCATCGAAACATTCCGCACGGAAGAAGAAGCGGTCCGGATTGCGAATGATTCCGTGTATGGATTAGCGGGAGCCATCTGGACGCAGGATTTGAACCGTGCCCAGCGTGTCAGCAAGAGCTTGCGAATGGGGACGGTTTGGATCAACGACTTCCACCCCTACTTCCCGCAAGCGCCATGGGGTGGTTACAAACAGTCCGGGATCGGTCGTGAATTGGGCAAAACTGGTCTTGAGGAGTACACGGAACAGAAGCATATCTTCCAAAATTTGAACCCACAGCCGATGGGCTGGTTTAAGTAATTATCATCACACATCAAAAGGAGTTGACTTGATATGATGCGTTTTGAGCAGATGATGGAAATGAAAGAGTTTGTTATGCCGACCAAGGTCGTTACAGGTATTGGAGCATCGAGAAAAGCTGCCGATGAAATCAAGGCCCTGGGTGTGACCAAAGCGATGATCGTGACGGATAAAGGCATTTATAAAGCCGGTATTGTCGACCCCATCGCTTCGGCCCTCAAGGAAGCCGGAATGGAAGTCCATATCTTCCATGAAATCCAGGGTGAGCCCGACACAGAACTAATTGCCAAAGGCAGCGGGATCTTCAAAGAGCAAGGTTGTGACGGTCTGGTTGCTATCGGCGGCGGCAGCTCCATGGATACCGCTAAGGCGATCGGTGTGGAGGTTGTCCATCCTGAACCGCTTCTCACCTATGAGGCCTCCGAAAACGGCAAACCGCTGGAAAAGCGGATCCCGCCGTTGACCACGATCCCGACCACCGCCGGTACCGGTTCCGAGGTCACTCAATGGGCCGTAATCAAGGATCCTGTCCGTGAAATTAAGTTTAATGTTGGCGGTCCGTTGATCCCGGCGCACTTGGCTATCATTGACCCGGAACTCCATCTTTCCATGCCGCCGCACATTACTGCGGCTACCGGGGTAGACGCTCTCTCCCACGCCATCGAGTGCTACACGATGCACCAATCCCAGCCAATCACCGATGCGGTGGCACTTTTGGCGATTGAATATGTGGCAAAATATCTGCGCCGTGCCTATGCGAACGGCAATGACATCGAAGCCCGTTACGGGATGGCCCAAGCCGCGATGCTGGCCGGCCTTTCCT
This sequence comes from Salinithrix halophila, assembly GCF_042650125.1. Classification (NCBI taxonomy): domain Bacteria; kingdom Bacillati; phylum Bacillota; class Bacilli; order Caryophanales; family Thermoactinomycetaceae; genus Salinithrix; species Salinithrix halophila. The sequence continues at coordinate 547,603 of NZ_JBHSAP010000018.1, read as the reverse complement.
ACGGAAGCGATTCTGCCGGTGCCGCTCACGCCATGGCCCAAACCCTGGGTGGTATGGTCCCCGTAATGCACGGTCAGTGCGTGTCCGCTATGTTGCCTCCGGTGATGGAATACAACTGGATGGGTTGTCCTGACAAGTTTGCCCGGATCGCGAAAGCCATGGGTGTTGACACGGAGGGTATGACCACTGAAGAAGCTGCCAAGTCAGCCGTTCTTGAAGTGGAAAGCCTGGTGGCAGAGGTTAACATTCCGACCCTGCTTGAACAGGGAGTAGACCCTGAACAGGTCGACCGTTATGCCCAAGCGGCATTCGAAGATCCGCAAACCTTCGGTAACCCCCGCGTGATCAAAAGTGTGGAAGACTACAAGTGGATTTACCGGCGTTGCCTCGGTCTAGAAGAAACGACGATCTACTAAGGACTCACGATTTGTAAAAATACCTGGCCATCGAGCCGGGTATTTTTGTACTTTTTTAGGTATCTGTTTCCACTCTTTCCTATGGCGGGCCACCTGTGATTTTCATAGATTATAAGTAAGAGGTGGTTGAATCATGACGAAAATCGTCATTGATCCGGGCCACGGGGGCAGAGATACGGGAGCCGTCTATGGAGAATGCCGAGAGAAGGACTTCACCCTTCAAATCGCCCTTAAAGTCCGGGATTATCTAAAAAGCCGTTATGTGGCGGAAGTGTTGATGACCCGCACCACGGATAAGACAGTCAGTCTGACGGCACGGACCGACTTTGCGAACCGTAACAAAGCGAACTACTACTGTTCTATCCATATCAATGCCGGGGGTGGAACTGGCTGGGAAAGCTATATCTACAACGGTTCCGTTTCCAACTTTACGAAATCCGCCCGGAATACCATCCACTCTACAGTCATGAATGTCATCGGTCCCCAATACGGAGTGAGGGATCGTGGGAAAAAACGGGCCAATTTTCATGTGTTGAGGGAGTCCCATATGCCCGCTATCTTGATGGAAAATATGTTCATCGATACGGAGCGGGACCGGAATCTCCTCCGTAGTCAGGCATTCATCTCGGACCTGGCTAACGGGATCGGAGCAGGATTGGCTAAAGCACTCCAACTCTCTCCAAAGGCGAGGGAGAGATTCTACAAGGTTATTGCGGGATCATTCTTGATTCCACAGAATGCTTTCAACCGTCAGTCTTTCCTTCGCTCGAAAGGGATCGGATCAATCATTGTGAAAAAGGTCGTGTCGGGAAAAACCGTTTATCGGGTGCAGGCGGGAGCTTTCCGGAAGCGTGCCAATGCAGAGGCCCGTTTACAAGCGGTGAAGAAGCTGGGGATCAGCGACGCTTTTATCCTGGTTGAACGTTGATTCCCCTCAATTTTTTCTGAAAAATAAGATATCTAAGAATGGAGACCGACTTATCCTGTACCCGACGCCTTACCAACAACTGTCAGCCCCGCTATTGATCAGGGGATGATAAATCGGATCTTCTTTGAATAATGCAAGAGTAGGGTTACCCCTACTCTTTTTTGTGGATTTGGATGGTTTTTGTCGGCTTGATAGCCTGGCCGTTGATGGTTAGTTCCACGCCCTCAGGAACGCCCAGTGAGATCCACAGATCCGTTGTCACGCTTTCAGGATGGCGGAAGCGGAAACGCTCGCCCTTGGTAAGCGTAACGTCCCTCAAGTAGCCTCCGTTTTCATTCTCTCTTATTTGGAGCCAGGACTCTTGGTTGGCCTTGACCTGCAAGAGAAGGTTCTGGTTGTTTTTTACTTCGTATTCACTTTTCCCGCTTTCTTCATCCCGGTTGAGCAGGGCCATACCCTCCGGTGCTGAAGCTTGTGCTTCCCCGGTCATAGAAGGTGTATTTTCCACCTGTTCTCCTTGATTTTCATTAGAAGGTACCGGTTGGGCAGAGAAGAATCCGGATATCCACAATGCGGCGGGGATGAGAAAGAAGGTGACACAGGCTGCAACCAGGAGAGGGTGGCGGAGGATGCTAGCGACAACAGCTTTCCGCCGTCGGCCCGTTCGTCTTTTATGGGGCTGAGGATTGGCCATACTCGGGCTGTTTCCAAGGGGGACGGATGGACGGGGTGGATGACTGTTTCGATTCAAGGGCGCAGTTAAATAGCGGCCAGTGGTTCCCCTAACGGGAGGGGTCCTTCCCGTATCTGATAGCGGGGGGCGATGAAATTTCCCACTTCCGCCGTACCTATCCGTATTGGGTAAGTTTCTCGAGGGAAAGGTTTCGGAGAAACTCCTTTCCTGTGGAGGAGAATGGAAAGGACCTGTTTTTGTAACGGATGGTTTCTGAAAGGGTTTTGTTTCGGGATTCCATTCGCTTCGAGAGGGCTCCGGCAGGGAAGTAAACCGACCGGTAACCTCCTGCTCCGATGACCGGTATTTTTTCAGGAGCGAGGTAGGTTCAAGCCCGATTTGGGTTGCATAGGAACGAAGGTAGGAACGAACATAGAAAGGACTGGGAAGCCGGTCAAAGGCCCCCATCTCTAGAGAGTTCAGCTCATCCCGATGAAGGTGGGTTCTAGCCGCCACTTCCTCAAGGGAGAGGCCTGCCTCTTCTCTAGCGTGCCGTAATTGGTTTCCGATTTCCTTCCACACATCAGGCACCTCCAAAACAGGCATGGTTTGCATGAGTTTCTATCATGATCAGCGGAAAAAATTTCATGTCAGCTTGATTAGGGTTCCGTTAAAGACGCTTATTCTTTCGTTATAAGATACCATGCCGATCTGCCAGTTTATAGGCTGTTCCCGACAAATATATGGATTCCAAACACAGCCTTTACATTCCCTTTATAAAAAATCCCGGAGGCTAGCTGCCCTCCGGATTACGTGTCGCTGTCCAGGTAGAAGAGTCCGGCGTTCACCACTTCTACTTCCACACGGGGATGGTATTGCCAGACGGTTTCTCGTAAACGTTGCTTTTTTTCTGTATGAAGTTCATCATTCATGCGCCATTCTTCGGGATAGTAGGCATGGAGTTGGGCTAATTCTTCTTCCAGCCGTTTCTTTGCCTGGACAGCCCAGGAGAGATCTTGATGTTCAATCCAGCCCTGCAGCCAAAATTCCAGTTCTCCGACCGCTTCTGGAACGGTTAGAAGAGGCGGTAGCGTATGCCGCCGGTCAGGTAGCCGGGGTGTCCACTGCTTGTTCTGGATCCGCTGGTGGAATTCTTGGATGATTTCTCCTGTCCGGAGGTGGATTCCCAAGCTAAGGAGTTCATCTTTTTTCCGGTCACAGATAGAAGAGACCTCGTAGTTGACTGCGAGCCAGGGGTCGTAGGGACGGGAGTCGGCCTTCCGAGCCCCCCTGAAAGAATCTTCGTATAATCGGATAAAACGACCATTTTTACGAGCGGAATGGAGCATCTGGTTAAAGCGGGGGGAACCGCAAGTCAGATGCTCTGAACGGACGCCGGGAGGAGCCTTGCCTGGTTTAAAGGTGAATAACAGGGTGGACGGCTGTGGCTCAAAACCCATTTTTTCAACGTACATCCAGTAAAAGGGTCGGTGGATGAGGTCTTTATCAGCTTCCACAGAAAGGCGGCTTTCCATATAATCGGGGTGGTCTTCGATAATTTCGCAGTCATGGGACTTTAGATACCGAAGGGTAAGGGATCTAACTTGGCTGGGTTCCATCCAACAACACTTCCCGTCTGTCGGTTTCAACTTGAACTTCCCGTTGGGTGGAGGTGAACCGGTCTCCCAGTTGGGAAAGGCGCTTTTTAACCTCTTCGTCATCTTGGGATTCCAGCATGATCCGCATCAGGTTTTGTTCGACGTCTTCTTCCAGCTCCATCTGTTCCAAGATGGTTTCCACCTCGCCGATCACAGAGCGGAACATATCGATTTTTTCGTGGAGAAGCCATACGATGTGCTCCTCAATCGTCTCCCGGGTGGCGAAATTGTAGATTGATACATCATGAGTTTGCCCGAGTCGGTGAACACGGCCGATCCGTTGTTCCACCCGCATGGGGTTCCAGGGTAGATCGTAATTGATGATATGGTGGCAAAACTGAAGGTTGATCCCTTCGCCTCCGGCTTCCGTCGCCACCATAACCTGGGCTCGATTCCGGAAGAGTTCCATCATCCAGTCCTTCTTGTTCCGTGCAAAGCCGCCTCGGTAAGGGACCGCATAGATCCCTTGGGCGGATAGGGAACGAAGGAGGAGATCCTGGGTAGCACGGTATTCGGTGAAGATAATCACTTTGTCGTCAATAGACCGGATCAGCCGGATGGCTTCCTCCACCTTAGATTGGCTCTCAACAGACCGGAGCAGCTCTACAAGAGAAGTGACTTCGGGTGAGAGGGTCTCCTTTCCCGCTTCTCCCCTCTTAAATAGTTTGAACAGGGTCAGAAAGGCGGCGTCTCGGCTGCTACACACCTCCCGCTGAAGGGTAATCAGGGAGAGAAGACTTTTCAGGTTTCCCCCGCCGTTTTGATATTGTTCTCGAACAAATTGGGAAACCCCATCATAAAGAGCCCGTTCGGCAGGGGAGAGAGTGATGGGAATGGTCTGTACGTTCCGTTTAGTGAAAACGATATGACCGTCGCTTCGTTTGTTGCGGATCATTACCCGTTGTACTTCCTCTTTGAGCTGGTCTTCGTTTTTAGGTTTGCGTTTACCCGCCACGTAGTTGGAACTGAAGGCAGCATGTTGTCCGAGGTGACCGGGTTTCAAAAGGGTGACCAGGTTATACAGTTCGTGGAGGTCGTTTTGGACGGGGGTGGCGGTGAGTAGAAGGGCATACTTCTTTTTTACTTCATTGATGAATTGCCAGTTCTTTGTCCGGCGATTCTTCAGCTTGTGCGCTTCATCCACGATTAAAAAATCGTAGTGCCGACTGAGAACTTTGGAACGGTGCGGTTCCCGTTTGGCCGTATCGATGGAGGCGACGAGGATATCGTATTGATCCCACATCCATTCTTTCTTTTGGGCAACCGCAGGGATCTGGAATTTTTGGTTCAGTTCTCTTGTCCATTGAAGCACAAGAGAAGAAGGAACAAGAATGAGGGCATTTTTCACCGTTCCTCTTACCATGTATTCCTTTAGGATCAGACCGGCTTCGATGGTTTTTCCGAGCCCGACTTCGTCAGCGAGGATGGCTCGTCCTCTCATTTCCTCTAAGACGCGGTGAGTGGTTTCGATCTGATGGGGAAGAGGGGTGAAGCCCATGATATGTTCCAGGCAGCGGAGGGTGTTGAAGTCCGGGACCCGCTGGAGGTCAGCGGCTTCCAAAGCCAACTTGAACCGTTCCCATGTGGTCCAGCCGCTGTCCTCTTCGATGTGGCGCTGAAAGTCGTTTAACCATCTACGATCCATGCGGATGGGTACCGAATCCATTCCGGACACCTCCCGAAGGTAGGGATTGATTTCCATAGTAGTATGGTTGACGAAAGGGAGGTTTATGTGAACCCTTACCTATGATGTGGGGAAGATCGAAATCCGGCAGGAAAGTCTGCCGTTTTTTGTTTTGTACGAAGGTATCGAAATAGGGAGAGAGTTGTGGCACAATGAAAAGGAAAATCCCTGGTTTCGGCGGTTGATGGCGGGAGGAGAGACCACATCCATGTGGCGCCGAAGGAGCAAGCCCATCCGGGTGAATCTCTCAGGCAAAAGGAGGCCCGCCGGACGTTCCTCTGGAAAGCGCTGCACGACAAGGCCACCCAAGGGGCAATCCCGAATTGTTCGGGTCTAACTCTCAGGTCATCGGACAGGGGTCATCAGATCGGGGAACCTTTCACTCAGGCTGCCGGTTGTCCAAGGCGGATCGGTGGTACACTGAGTTCTAATCGTATGGAGGTGGAAATCGTGGCCGAATTGAAAAGGACGTCGCTGTATCCGTGTTATAAGGATATGGCCAAACTGGTTCCCTTTGGTGGCTGGGAGTTGCCGGTCCAGTTTTCAGGGATCAAGGCAGAACACGAAGCCGTCCGCACCCGGGCTGGGCTCTTCGATGTTTCTCATATGGGCGAAGTGGAAATCAGCGGTCCGGACGCTTATGCCCTGGTGCAGCGGTTGACCACCAACGACCTGTCTAAAGCCAAAATCGGGCAAGCTCAGTACACGGTGATGTGCTACCCTGACGGCGGGACGGTGGATGATCTGTTGGTCTATAAAAAGGGGGAAGAATCCTACCTTTTGGTGATCAACGCGGCCAATACGGAGAAAGATGTCGAATGGGTAGAGAAACACGCCTCCGGGGACGTCGAGGTGAAAAACGTTTCTGATGAAACGGCCCAGCTCGCCCTGCAAGGACCCCTGGCGGAAACGGTGCTGCAACGGCTGACGGAAGCAGACTTGTCGCAGATCAAACTGTTCCGTTTTAAAGACGATGTAGAAATTGCCGGGGTCCGTGGTCTGATCTCTCGTACGGGCTATACGGGAGAGGACGGATTTGAGATATACTTGCCGGCGGAAGATGCTCCTGTCCTCTGGACCCGGATTCTGGCGGAAGGGGAAGTGGAAGGCGTGATCCCCTGCGGTCTTGGCGCCCGGGACACCCTTCGCTTTGAAGCGCGTCTGGCCCTATATGGCAATGAGCTATCCGCCAGCATCAGCCCCATCGAAGCTGGACTCGGTTTTGCTGTTAAACCGGAAAAAGGGGAGTTTATCGGTAGGGATGTATTGGCCCGGCAAAAAGCAGACGGAGCTCCCCGCAAGCTGGTTGGCTTAGAGATGACGGGCCGGGGGATTCCTCGCTCCCATTATCCTGTCTTCAAGGGGGAGGAAGAGATCGGGGTCGTCACCAGCGGAACCCAGTCTCCCACCCTGAAAAAAAACGTGGGACTCGCCTTGGTGAAGCGTGAGCACGCTGTTGTCGGGACGGAACTAGACGTGGAAATCCGCGGTAAGCGGGTCGCCGCCACGATCGTGCCCACGCCTTTCTACAAGCGATCCAAAGCTTGAGCCGATAAGCGTTATTTTCAGAGGAGGAGACTGATGAAATATCGATATCTGCCCATGACGGAACAAGACCGGCATGAGATGTTGTCTGTGCTCGGAATCGATTCCGTCGACGATCTGTTTCGTGACATTCCGGAAAATATTCGGTTTCAAGGACGATTGTCGGTGCCGGAACCTCTGTCCGAGACCGCACTGACAAGGCATATGGCCCGTTTGGCTGGCCAAAACGCATCCTTTGACCGGTATCCTACTTTTTTAGGCGCAGGGACCTATGAACATCATATTCCCAGCGTAGTCAACCACTTGATCTCCCGATCCGAATTTTATACGGCTTATACCCCCTACCAACCGGAGATCAGCCAGGGGGAACTGCAGGCAATTTTTGAATTCCAGACGATGATCTGCGAGCTGACAGGGATGGAAGTGGCCAACTCGTCGATGTATGACGGACCGACAGCCCTCGCTGAGGCAGCAGGCGTTGCTTCATCCGTTTCCGGGAAGAGGAAGATTCTCGTATCGAGAGCGGTTCATCCCGAAGCCCGTCAAATCTTGGCTGCTCAAGCTAAAGGCTTGGGTTTGGAAGTGGTCGAGATCCCCTGCACGGATGGGACGACGGATCTGGATCGATTGGATCAAGCGTCAGATGGAGATACCGCTGGGGTGATCATTCAATCCCCCAACTTTTTCGGCAATCTTGAAGAGCTGTCTCGGATCGAGCCCATTGCTCATAAGCATAAGGGTTTGTTCGTCGTTAGCGCGAACCCGGTTTCCCTGGGCCTCCTAAAGCCGCCGGGAGAATTCGGTGCCGACATCGTGGTTGGGGATGCACAGCCATTCGGCATTTCGGCACAGTTCGGCGGTCCCCACTGCGGATATTTTGCCGTAACCCGGAAACTGATGCGGAAAGTTCCGGGCCGAATCGTTGGTCAGACGGTAGACGAGGAAGGGGTGCGGGGATTTGTTCTCACTCTCCAGGCACGGGAGCAACACATTCGCCGGGAGAAAGCAACTTCCAACATCTGTTCCAACCAGGCGCTTAACGCCCTTGCCGCCGCCGTCCATATGACGGCTCTCGGCAAAGAGGGTCTAAAAGAGCTAGCCCTTCTCAACCTTTCCAAGGCCCATTACACAAAAGAACGTCTCAGCCGGGTGCCTGGAGTGGAACCTTGCTTCAGTCGCCCCTTCTTCAATGAATTCGCGTTACGGCTTCCCAACCCGGTAAAAGAAGTCAACAGCAAACTTCTCGCGGGCGGAATCATCGGCGGGTATGACCTGGGCCGCGATTATCCGGAGCTGGAAGGCTCTGTGTTGCTTGTGGTCACTGAGATGCGGACCAAAGAAGAGATTGAAGATTTGGCCGGGGTACTGGAGGGATTGGCATGAGCGACGGAAAGCAACTGATCTTTGAAATGAGCAAGCCGGGCCGAGCGGCATACAGCCTGCCGGAGTGGGATGTACCGGAAGCAGATCCGGAAACATGTCTTCCGGAAGAGATGCTCAGGGAGACGCCCGCCGAACTGCCGGAGGTGTCCGAACTAGATCTCGTCCGCCACTTTACCGAACTCTCCCGCCGCAATCACGGGATTGACAACGGGTTTTATCCTTTGGGCTCCTGTACGATGAAATACAATCCCAAAGTGCACGAAGATGTGGTTCGCTATCCTGGTTTTGCGAAAATCCATCCCTATCAGTCTGAGGAATCCGTTCAGGGAGCGCTTCAGTTGATGTATGAACTGCAACAGGATTTGGCCGAAATCACCGGGATGGACCGTGTCACCCTACAGCCCGCTGCCGGGGCCCAGGGGGAATGGACGGGCCTGATGATGATCCGAGCCTATCACGAAACTCGTGGAGAAATGAAGCGGGACAAAGTGATCGTTCCCGACTCTGCTCACGGCACCAACCCCGCTAGCGCTACCGTAGCCGGGTTTAAAGCGGTGACGGTGAAGTCTAATGATGAAGGGCTGGTCAGTGTAGCCGACCTGAAGGAAGTCGTCGGTGATGATACCGCCGCCTTGATGTTGACGAATCCCAACACCCTAGGCCTTTTTGAGCGGGAGATCAAGGAGATCGCCGATATTGTTCACGAAGCGGGAGGGCTCCTTTATTATGACGGGGCCAACGCCAACGCGATTCTAGGTAAAACGCGTCCCGGGGACATGGGTTTCGACGTCGTACACCTCAATCTGCATAAAACCTTTACAACTCCCCACGGGGGCGGCGGTCCCGGCTCCGGACCCGTTGGTGTGAAAGACGTGCTAGCTCCCTTTCTCCCAGCGCCTCTGGTGGGCAAAAAGGAAGATGGTTATGGCTTCGATTATGATATTCCTCAGTCCATCGGTCGGGTAAAAGCGTATCATGGAAACTTTGGGATGTTGGTTCGCGCCTATGCTTATATCCGGACGATGGGTCCCGATGGTCTGCGCTTGGTGGCTGAGAATGCCGTGCTCAATGCCAATTACTTGATGAAGAAGCTGGAACCTCACTTTGAGGTTCCCTATAGCCAGCACTGTAAGCATGAGTTTGTCCTCTCAGGGAACCGTCAGAAAAAACAGGGCGTTCGTACCTTGGATATGGCCAAACGCTTGCTCGATTTCGGGATTCACCCGCCGACCGTCTATTTTCCTCTGATCGTGGAAGAGTGCATGATGATTGAACCGACGGAAACGGAATCGAAGGAGACGCTGGACCATTTTGTTGACGTGATGGCGAAACTGGCCAAAGAAGCGGAAGAGCAACCTGAAGTGATTCAGGAGGCCCCCCATCATACGTTGGTAAAGCGCCTGGATGAAGTTACTGCTGCTCGTAAGCCTGTTGTTCGTTGGGAAAAGGGAAAATAACCGACTAGAAAAGCCCCTGCTGAAAACGGGGCTTTTCAGGTTGGATGGTAGAAAAAAAGGAATACGGAAAAGGAGTTAAAGAAAGGAATCCAGGGTTTGAAGCCAAGGGGGAAAGGGTAGACAGAAAGAAAGGGAACCGGGCCAAGCGTGCGGCATCCCGTGCTTATGATAGGGTCGCTATGAACTCTGATGGGCCAACAGTGGAACAGGCGGGATGGCAATGCTGGTGAAATGGATTCTCTGTGATGTCCGAAGGGAAAAGAGAACCTTGTTTTCCCGTGCTCAAACGAGCTGGAACGCATTGAGGTATATCGAGGGTTTTTTAGGGCAGGTGGGCGGTTGGAATGTCAATCGGCCCTGGGAGGCCTGTGTGATGGGCTTCTGGAAGGATTCCCAATCCTTCCAGCGTTTTATGATTGATTTTCACGACCGGATCTTTGAAGGAAGCGCTCAAGCAGAGACTTATGATTCTATCCGGATTGCTCTTTCTCTTAAGGTTGAAGAAATGAAAGGGGAAGAAAAAAATCTCTACACAGCCCTCCGGCAAGGTGAATTCCTACGTGTCAGCGATATGGCAACCCGGGTCGGAGGAGATCTGAATGTTGCCAAAGAACAGCGTGAAGTATGGAATCCTGCGCTGAGTAATGCCCAAGGGATGCTGAGAGGGATTTTCTCCAGGGAATTGGAGCACCGGGAGCGGTATCTGGTCACTAGCATATGGCAGGATGAATCATCCCTGCAAGGGTTTCACGATCAGCAGATTCCCCGCTTGCGGGAACGGTTGGATTACCGGCGGGATCTGGAACAATTCGTGAGTCGAACGGTTCGTCTGAACAGTCGATGGCGGGTGTTGCCATGATGGATCCCCACCAGTCGGCATAGAGATAATGTTATGGGTTATCCATACAGATGGGTTATCAATTAGAGGGGGAAAGAGAAAATGAATGAAGACATCCAAGAGAAACAAGCGCGCACGTGGGGAATGTTGTGCCATTTGAGTGCCATCGTGGGGTATCTGGTGCTTCCCCTCGGCCATATCATCGGGCCTCTCGTGGTGTGGTTGATCAAAAAAGACGAACACCCCTTTGTCGATCAACAGGGGAAGGAATCGCTCAATTTTCAGCTCTCCATGACCCTTTATTTCCTGGTCGCGTGTGTCCTGCTGTTGCTTCTGATCGGATTTATTCTGGTTCCAGTCATCTACCTTACGGGCCTCGTCCTAACGATTATCGCCTCGGTTCGAGCCAACGAGGGTACTCCGTATCGGTATCCTCTGACCATTCGGTTTCTGTAAGCACAAAAATTCCCCTTAAAACCCGTCGACCCGGATATGGGCCGACGGGTTTTTTGTAAATTCTGTTTGAAAGAAGGGAACCACTTCCAGTTTGTTGAAAAGATGAACAGAAAGGGTGTGTTTTCGGATCCCCTTTGGATTCCCACTTTTTTTGAGGAGGAATGTTAGGGATGAGCGTAACCTTGGCTGGCTACAAAAAGCCAAACACCGACGGAAGTCTAGTGCATTACAAAAAACAGTACGAGAATTTCATCGGCGGTGAGTGGGTGGCCCCTTTGGGCGGGGAGTACTTTGACAATCCGTCGCCTGTCGATGGGAAGGTATTTACCCGTGTGGCCCGCTCCAAAAAAGAGGATATCGAACTAGCGATCCGAAAGGCACACGAAGCCAAGGAAAAATGGGCGAATACCCCGACGGCTGAGCGAAGCCGTATCCTTCTGAAAATGGCGGATGTATTGGAAGAAAACAGCGAGCGGCTGGCAGTGTCGGAAACCTGGGATAATGGGAAACCGATCAGAGAAGCGTTGGCCGCAGACCTGCCGCTTGCCATTGACCATTTCCGTTATTTTGCCGGGGTCATCCGCGGAGAGGAAGGCGGAGTATCGGAGATCGATGCCCAAACCGTTTCGATGCATATTAAGGAACCGATCGGGGTGGTCGGCCAGATTATCCCCTGGAATTTCCCGCTCCTGATGGCTGTATGGAAAATGGCTCCTGCCCTGGCGGCGGGCAATTGCGTTGTCCTAAAACCGGCGGAACAAACCCCGGCGACTATTCTTCTTTTTGCGGAGCTGATCGCAGACATCCTGCCACCCGGGGTCTTCAACATCGTCAACGGTTTCGGACCGGAAGCGGGACAACCCCTGGCCACTTCACCGGATATCGGTAAGATCGCCTTCACTGGAGAGACGACTACTGGGCGGCTGATCATGCAGTTTGCATCGGAAAACATTAAGCCCGTGACCCTGGAGCTTGGCGGGAAATCCCCTAATATTTTCACCGAAAGCGTGCTCGCAAAGGAAGACGCTTTCTTTGATAAAGCCGTGGAAGGATTTACGATGTTCGCACTCAACCAAGGGGAGGTTTGTACTTGTCCTTCCAGGGCCTTGATCCAGGAGTCGATCTATGAAGCCTTTATGGAGAAGGCGCTGGATCGGGTACACAAAATCAAACTGGGCGATCCGCTGGACCCTGCTACGATGATGGGAGCTCAGGCCTCGGAGGATCAATTTCAAAAGATTATGAGCTACCTGGATATCGGTAAACAGGAAGGGGCCAAAGTGTTGGCTGGCGGTGAAGCCTTCCATAACGAAGCTTATCCCGATGGATTTTATATGAGGCCAACGGTTTTCGAAGGGACTAACAAGATGCGGATTTTCCAGGAGGAGATTTTTGGTCCGGTGGTTTCTGTCGCTACTTTCAAAGATGAGGCGGAGATGGTGGAGATCGCCAATGACACCTTATACGGCCTTGGCGCGGGACTGTGGACCCGGGACGCACACCAGGCTTATCAGGTGGCCCGCAAGATAGAAGCCGGTCGGATCTGGGTCAACTGTTACCACCAGTATCCCGCCCATGCTGCCTTCGGGGGATACAAACACTCCGGAATCGGAAGGGAAACCCACAAAATGATGCTGGAGCATTATCAGCAGACAAAAAACCTCCTGATATCCTATGATCAAAACCCTGTTGGGCTGTTTTAAGCCTGAAAGGAGGGAAATGGAATGGAACGTGTCCCCCGCGTCCTTGTCACCGAAGGGGCGAAGGAAGTGATCGATCAATTGCGGGCCGAACACGGTGAGCTGATGTTCCACCAGAGCGGAGGCTGCTGTGACGGATCCTCCCCGATGTGTTTTAAGCAAGGTCAATTCCGGACGGGATTGTCGGATGTCCGGCTGGGGGAAATTGTTGGGTGCCCTTTTTACATGTCACGTTCGCAGTTTGAATATTGGAAGCATACCCAGCTGACGGTGGATATCACCAAGGGGAGAGGGGCTTCCTTCTCCCTGGAAATCCCTCTAGGCATCCGGTTCCTAATCCGATCCCGCCCCTTTACCGAAGAAGAGGTGAAAAACCTCGCTCCCATCGAAACGGCTTCGTAAGGAAAAATCCTGTAAAACCCGCCAACGGCGGGTTTTATTGCAAAGGAGCGGAGCGATGATGGAGGATTATCAGTATCAGAAATATCGGGCGGCCTTGGTAGGGTATTCCCTACCGCTGGCATTTCTGGATCTTGATCGGATGGAAGAAAACATCGGGTTCATTTTGAAGGAGGCAGGGAAAAAACGGATTCGCATTGCCAGTAAATCCATCCGTTGTGTGCCCCTGATCCGGCATATCTTAGAATCGGGCGATCGCTTTCAAGGAGTCATGTGTTTTTCTGTCCCTGAGGCGCTCTTTTTAAGCGAAGAACACGGGCTGGACGATTTACTGGTTGCTTATCCCGCTTGGGATGCCTCTTCACTAATGCGGGTGGGTGGGGAGCTGGCCAGTGGGAAGCGGATCACCCTCATGGTGGACTGCGTCGAGCACGTAAGCCGCTTAGACGCGATCGCTCAGGGAACAGATTGGGTTTTTCCGGTTTGCATCGATATGGATCTTTCCGTCTCCTGGCCCGGGCTTCACTTTGGCGTCCGTCGCTCTCCCCTTCGTTCCCTGGAGGCTTTCTTGGAATTGGCCCGATTTATAGGAGAATCCCCCCGGGTGGAACTGGAAGGGGTGATGGGTTATGAGGCTCAGGTGGCGGGTGTTGGCGATTGGGTACCGGGAAAGCCGCTTCGAAACGGGATCGTTCGGCTTTTGAAGCAACATTCGATCCGCCGGATTGCCAGGCAGCGGAGGGATTGGCTCAAAGCTTTAAAGGATAGGGGGATAAAACCTCGTTTTGTCAACGGTGGTGGAACTGGCAGCCTGAGGGAAACCGCTCGGGAGGATATCGTTACGGAAGTGACGGCAGGTTCCGGTTTTTTCACCTCCGTTCTGTTTGACCACTATCGTGGATTCCATGGAAAACCGGCAGCGGGATTCGCTCTGGAGGTCACCCGTAAGCCCGCTTCCGGGATCGTCACGTGTGCCGGGGGTGGATATCCAGCTTCTGGGGCAGCGGGGAGGGACCGCTTACCGACACCCTGGCTACCGGAGGGGCTGAAGCTTCTTCCTTCTGAAGGTGCGGGGGAGGTTCAGACTCCGGTCTGTGGTTCAGGTGCCCTCAACCTGGATCTAGGGGATCCGATTTTGTTTCGGCATGCCAAGGCGGGAGAGATGTGTGAACGTTTCCATGAAATTCTGATCATATCCTCGGGCCGCGTGGTGGATCGTTACCCCACCTATCGGGGAGAAGGGAAGTGTTTTCTGTGAACACGTCTGTCCGAAGGGCCACCTGGACGAATTGGGCTGGCTCCGTCTGTTGTATGCCTTCAGACATCATTCGCCCGAGTACCCCCGATGAAGCTGTGGAGTTGGTACGCCGTGCCGCTTCGAGGGGCCAAACGCTGCGGGCGGTTGGCTCCGGTCATTCTTTTACCCCGTTGGCGGAAACCGATCAGGTCCTGGTTTCATTGGATGGCATCCAGGGCCTGATCGGGATCGATGCGGGCGCCCGCCGGGCATCAGTCCGTGCTGGAACGAAGCTGGCCGCCTTGGGAATCGCCTTGGAAGAAGGGGGATGGGCGATGGAAAATATGGGGGATATCGATGCCCAGACGATTGCGGGAGCCGTCAGTACGGGTACGCATGGAACCGGTATTCGCTTTGGCACTTTGTCGGATCAGGTGGAAGGCGTCACACTGGTGACCGCCGAAGGGGAGATCATCACTTGTTCACCGGATACAAAGCCGGATTGGCTTCAGGGAGCGCGCCTCTCTCTCGGGGCCCTCGGCCTGATCATCGGGGTGGATCTGCGTGTCCGTCCCCGCTATCTGCTCCGCATGGAAAGCCGCAGAATGGGATTGGAAGAGGTGTTGGCGTCCCTGGACCACTATAAGAGGGAGCACCGGCATTTCGAGTTTTTCTGGTTTCCTTATACAGATAGTGTCCAGGCGAAATTTCTCGATGAGACAAAAGTGCCTTCCAAGGGGCGGAGGTGGTGGGGTTCTTTCAGTCGAACGGTATTGGAAAATGGGGTCTACTGGTGCTTGTCGGAAAGTGCTCGTTACCAACCCCGCCTCTGTGCGGCAGTGAGCCGGATTTCAGCCCGCGGGATTCCGACGGTGAAAGAGATAGGGATGAGCCGGCGGGTATTCGTGACCCCTCGGAAGGTCCGTTTCTGTGAAATGGAGTACAGTATTCCCGCAGACGCCCTTCCCGATGTTCTCAGGGAGATGAAGGTTCGGATTGAGGAGGAGCGCCATAGTGTCCATTTTCCTGTGGAGTGCCGATTCGTCAGAGGGGAAGACATCTGGTTGAGCCCAGCATACGGAAGGGATTCTGCCTATGTGGCTGTCCATATGTACAAGGGGATGGAGTGGCGATCGTATTTTCGGGCTATGGAGGAGATCTTTCTACGTTACGAGGGGCGACCTCACTGGGGAAAGATGCACAGTCTGGAAGCACGGGATTTGGAGAAGCTTTACCCCCGGTGGCAGGATTTTCAGTATCTGCGTGAGCATCTTGATCCCAGGGGCTTGTTTCTTAACCCGTACTTAAAGAGGATTTTCGGCGTGTAATGAAGTGAACCGCGAAGTACTCCATGATAGAGCTACCAACGTTTCCTCCACAGGCTTCTAGACGGATTCGATCCATGAAAGGGGGAGAACCATTGAACACGCTTGATCTGTTCTGTTTAAACGGAAAGACGGCCATCATCACTGGGGGTGGCCGAGGTTTGGGAAGAACGTTTGCCGAAGCCTTGTCAGAGGCGGGCACCAAGGTGGTGCTCTGCTCTCAAAAAAAGAAGCTTGTCAAGAGGTCCGTTCATCCATCGCAGCGAATGGAGGTGAGGCACTGTCTTTTTCTTGCGATGTCACGATCCGGCTGATGTGGAGAATGTGGTTCGGGGAACCTGTAAACCTTTCGGCGGGATTGACATCCTGTCAACAACAGTGGAACGACTTGGGGAGCCCTGCCGGAAGAGATGCTTCTGGACCAATTTGAGAAGGTGATGGATGTCAATGTCAAAGGAACGTTCCTGATGTCCCAGGCAGCGGGGAAAGTCATGATCGCACAGGAACATGGCGGCTGTATTGTCAATAACGCTTCAGTTTCCGGTCTGGTGGGTGGGCGTCCCGGCTATATGCAGACAGTCGGCTATAACGCCAGCAAAGGGGCGGTGATCAATATGACCCGCGACCTGGCTACCAGTTGGGCCCGTTACAACATCCGGGTAAACGCCATCGCACCAGCTGGTTCCCCGCCAAGATGTCCCAGGGGCTTCTGGAACGGTACGGCGAAGAGCTCAGCGCTGACATTCCGATGAATCGCTTGGGCCGGATCGATGAATTAAAAGGGGCATATCACAGGGCAAACCATGGTGGTCGATGGGGGAGTTACGTCGTGGTAGCGCCACCTATTCACGTAATATTCGTTCTTTTCTAACCGGTTGGCCTTAAAATAGAATAGGGGGAAGAGGGGAGGAGGTCGCCCATGAAGCTGAAGGAAAGGATTACAGTCGTCCTGGTCCTGGCGGTATCCATTTCGCTCCTGTTAGGGGTACCTGCCGGGGCGGAGGGTGGGAGGAAGGAAAAGGTGAACATCCATAAGCTGTTGAAAAAGATGTCCCTGGAGGAGAAAGTTGGCCAGATGATCATGGTCGGCTTCAAAGGAAGTGAACCCTCTGAAGACATCCGGCACCTAATCCAGGATGTTCACGCGGGGAATGTGATCCTGTTCGCCTGGTCGGAAAATGTCAAAGATCCGGTACAGACCGCCCAGTTGAACAATGGCCTGCAGACCTATGCAGAAAACACCCGCCTTAAGATTCCACTGTTGATCGCCACAGACCAAGAGGGCGGAGTGGTCGCCCGGATGACGACAGGGGCGACGGAACTGCCCGGCAATATGGCCCTTGGAGCCGGTCGGGATCGATGGGGAGCCTATGAGGCAGCGGCCCTTACGGCAGCGGAATTGAAAGCCGTTGGAATCAATATGAATTTGGCGCCGGACGTGGACGTGAATGTGAACCCTGATAACCCGGTGATCGGGGTCCGCTCCTTCGGGGAGGATCCGCAACTGGTGGCTAGGATGGGAGTGGCGGCGATCCGGGGCTACCAATGGAACGGGGTAGTGGCTACGGCGAAGCATTTTCCAGGCCATGGGGATACCGACGTGGATTCTCATCTGGGACTCCCGGTGATCGACAAATCCCGGGAAGAACTGGAGCGTGTCGAGTTGGTTCCCTTTAAAAGGGCGATCCGTAGCAGAATCGATGCCATTATGACCGCCCACATCCACGTACCGGCCCTAGATGACACACCGAAGCTGCCAGCCACACTTTCTAAGCCGATCTTAACCGGTCTCCTGCGCAAGGAAATGGGATATCGGGGGATCATCATTACCGATTCGATGACGATGGCGGGAGTGGCCGACTACTTCGGCGGTGTGCCGAAGGCAGCGGTGAAAGCGGTCGAGGCAGGGGCTGATGTGGTGTTGTTGACGCCGGAGCTGACAACGGAGAAACAACGCGAGGTATATAACGAATTGCTGAAAGCAGTCCGATCCGGTGAAATCTCTGAAAAGCGCTTGGATCAGTCGGTGAAACGTATTCTGAAGGCGAAAGTGAAATATAGGTTGTTCACTGAGCGCCAGGTGGATGTGGGAAAAGTAGCCGAGCGCGTAGGAACCCCTGAACATCGGGAAAAGGCGGCGAAATTGGCACGGAAATCGATCACGTTGGTCCAAAACAAAAACGGCTTACTCCCCCTAAAAATGGACCCCAGTGAGAAGCTTGGAATCATCAGCTCTTACTCTCTTAAAGAGGATACAGTTCCCTACCATGCCAACCTTACCGAGCTTCGCTATCGACAAATGAATCCAACCGACCGGGAAATTACCGAAGCGGTGGAAGTGGCTAAAGGGCAGGATGTACTGATCGTCGGCACCTACTCTTCCAGCCTTTATCCGAAGCAAGTAAAACTCGTCAAGGAATTGCAAAAGTTGGGCAAACCAATGACCGTCATCGCTTTCCGAAACCCCTACGACCTAAAGGATTACCCGGATGTAGACGCTTATGTCGCTGCATACGGCTTCCGTTCCGTCTCGCTGAAAGCAGCGGTGGATACCCTATTCGGAGCTAATCGGCCTGCCGGCAAGCTACCGGTGACCATCCCGGATCTGTACCCCTATGGACATGGATTAACCTACGGGGACTGCGACTGATAACCCGCCATTAAGGAGGCGCCTCTGGCGCTTTTTTTGTTGTAGGCGAATAGGGAAATTGCTCAACCGGAGAAGAGGGGCGGGATGGTAGACTAAAAAAGTAGAGGGAAGGGGAGTGCGAGCCCTTTTTTTACCGTGATCATCCAAGGAGGGGTGCATTTGCGTACATTGGTCACTGGAGGCACCGGGTTCTTGGGGTGCCGTCTAGTTGGGAAATTGTTGGAGAAGGGGCATGACGTATCTGTTCTTTACCGGTCTGAGGAAAAGAGGGCACGCCTGCCGGAAGGGGTGAAGGGGGTACGGGGAGATGTGTTGGAACCGGATTCCCTTGCCGGTTGTTGTGAGGGAATGGATACGGTTTTTCATGTTGCGGGTGAGGTGGCATGGGGACGGCGTCTCCGTTCCCGGATGATGGAGGTGAACGTTCATGGGACGAAACATATCGTTGCCGAGGCGTTACGGGCGGGGGTGAAGCGGTTTGTCCATACCAGCTCAGCGGCAGCGGTCGGTTTCTCCCCTGATGCCGTTACTGTTGATGAAACTTTCCCTTTCAATGGAGACGCACTGAATAACGGCTATGCGATTGCCAAACGACGGGGAGAAGAGGAAGCCCTTCGCGCGGTGGAAAAGGGTCTGTCAGTGGTGGTGGTGAATCCGGCAGTGATTTTGGGGCCGGGCTCCCCTTCCTTTGTCCGGATGGTGGCCGAAGGGAAGCTTTCCGTCGCTCCCGCGGGGGGAATCAGCCTTTGCGGAGTGGAGGACGTCGTGCGCGGCCATATCCTAGCGGCGGAAAAAGGAAGGAGCGGGGAGCGTTACATACTGGGGGGAACCAACTGGGAGATGCGGGAAGCTTTTCAACAGATCGCTGAGGTAGCTGGGACTCCCCGTTCGATCCATCGGATGGGGCGTATGCTTGCCCTGGGGGCAGCCGCACTGGCGGAAATCCAGGGATGGGTGGCCGGTAGGGATGCCGCTTTTGCCTGGGATCTGGGGAGGTTGACCGGATGGTATGCCTGGTATTCTTCCGAAAAGGCGGAACGAGAACTGGGTTATCGGTGTACACCGTTGGAGACTATTCTTCACCCTTTGGTCGGTCCGGAAAATATTATCCGGTCTTCTGGGTAATCCATTTCTCCAACGAAAAGAAGGCGATTTGTCCCTGTATCCTTCCGGCGTTACAATGAGATAGGGAAATATCGCCCGGTACTTGAAAACCTGAGACGTGAAGATAGAGTGGAGGACAGCCTCATGACGACAACCCAATGGCGTTTGCTTGATTCCGGATTGAAAAACAGTGCAGAGAACATGGCGATTGACGAAGCGATCCTGACTGCTCACAGCGAAGGGAAGGTGCCGCCGACCATCCGTTTTTACGGGTGGGACCCGGCCACGCTTTCTATCGGATATTTTCAAAAGGTGCATAAAGAAGTGGATATGGACGCTCTTAAAGAGCGGGGTCTTGGCTTTGTTCGCCGCCCTACGGGGGGACGGGCGGTCCTTCATGATCAAGAACTTACTTACAGTGTGGTGGTCCGAGAGGATTCCCCGGATATGCCTACCTCCGTCACCCAATCTTATCGGGTGATCAGTTCCGGTCTGTTAGAAGGGTTCCGACGTCTCCAGCTGGAGGCGGAAATGGTCCCTCTGGAATCAGAGGAGGAAAAGGCCCAATATGAGTCGATGGGTTCTGCTGCTTGTTTTGATTCTCCTTCCAATTATGAGCTGGTTGTGGAAGGGCGCAAGGTAGCTGGCAGCGCTCAAACCCGGCAACGAGGAGTGATTTTGCAGCATGGCTCGATTCTGCTTCAGCTGGATGTGGATCAATTGTTTGATGTCCTCCGTTTTCCCTCGGAACGGGTGAAGGAGCGGATGAAGAAAGGCTTCCTCACCAAAGCGGTAGCTCTGAACCAACTGCGAGAGGAGCCCGTTACGATGGAAGAGGCCGTAGATGCTTTCGCCTATGGGTTTTCGAAAGGGATGGGAATCCAGCTGGTACGGGGGGAGTTGACGGAGGATGAGAAACGTTTGGCTGAAGACCTGGTGAATTCCCGCTATAGCCGGGATGAGTGGAATTTGAAAAAATAGTGACTGAAATGGATTACCGGTTTTCAATGGGCAGTCCTGGGTATATAATTTCCCGAGTGAAGAATGGCCTAACCCTGTGGGTTAAAAAATCACTCGGGAGGGAAGCGTATGTGGACGATTCGCAAAGCAAAACTGGATGATGCCCCATCCATACGGGAACAGTTGCACAAAGCGTATCGCCCCATTAAAAAGCAGGGTTTCAACATGGAAGCGACCAATGTATCGCTCAGTGCGGTGGAAGAGAGTGTGCTGCGCGACGAAATATATATTCTGTTGAACGATGAGGATGGACAGGTGCAAGGAACGGTGCGCCTAAAAGAAACCGATGGGGATGAAAGCCTGGACCATTTGGGGTGGTTCAGTATCTCTCCGGACCTGAAGGGTCAAGGGCTTGGCAAGATGCTGATGGATTACGCCGAGGAGCATTCCCGTAAACGGGGACGGCGAAGAATTTATCTCGATACCGCAAAGAATCACCCCTGGCTACCGGGATTATATGAAAAATTGGGTTACCGGAAGATTGGCATCACCCGGTGGCCGGGGCAAAATTTCGACGCCGTCCAGTTTGAAAAGGAACTCTGAAGGCATCCTGTAAGTTGTTTCCTCTGTATCGCGATATCGCCCGGTTCAAGGACCGTTTTTTGCTTTTGTGATCGATTACCGGTTGACAAGGAGCCTGTCTTCGGTGCATAATCATACACAATTACAAACGACCGGATAGAAACGCTTGGACGGAGGCCAGTAGGATGGACTAACCGTGCAGAGAGAGCAGAACCCGTCGGCTGAAAGGTTCTGCCGGGACGTCCCTTCGAACCCACCTCCTGATGCGGCCGTTGATGAGACGGAACGGGCTTCCCGCCGTTAGCAGGGAATGCAGCTGATCGCTGCTCAGAGATGGGCACATATTGTGCCAACCAAAGGTGGTACCGCGGAAGAACCCTCTTTCGTCCTTCGACGAAGGAGGGTTTTTGTTATGGTTGAACGGAGGTTAATCGGAATGGACAGACAGACGGTAGTAGTCAAAATCGGGACCTCTTCCCTGACAGATGAGCGAGGACAGTTGGATGAAAACCGTCTCAACCATCATGTGAACGGGGTCTTTCACTTAAGAGAAGCCGGCTTTCGAGTGGTTGTGGTCTCTTCAGGAGCAATCGCAGCTGGCTTTCACGAACTGGGGCTCTCTTCTCGACCGCGGACGCTGGCTGGCAAACAGGCAGCCGCAGCGGTGGGGCAAGGCGCTCTCGTGCAACGGTACCGGGAGCTATTCGCGGCGAAAGGAGCCGGTTGCGCTCAGGTCTTGTTAACTCGAAGTGATTTGGAAAGCCGAGGACGGTACCTGAATGCTTTGGCTACTTTGAACTACCTTCTGGAAAGAGAGGTAGTTCCGGTGATCAATGAAAATGACTCCGTAGCGGTAGACGAAATCCGCTGGGGAGACAATGATACGCTTGCATCCTTGGTGGCAGGCCTGTTGCAAGCGGATTGGCTGCTTCTTGTCACCAACACAAACGGCCTATATACCGACAATCCCCATAAACACCCCGACGCCCGGCCCATCCGCCGTCTGGATCGAATCGATGAAGCGCTTATCCAACAGGTGGACGGAAGTAAGAGCCTTCTCGGAAGCGGCGGGATGCGCTCCAAGCTGGTAGCGGCACGGTTGGCGGCGGAAACCGGGGTGAAGGTCCATATCGGAACTGCCGGGAGCGAGCCGGAGTGGATGCTCCGGGCTGTCCGAGGCAGAGGGGACGGAACGACCATTGAAGCCGCCCCTCGCCATGTGAGCCGCAAACAACAGTGGATTGCCGCCCACTCCACGCCTGCAGGTAGGTTGCAGGTGGACGAGGGTGCGGTTCATGCTTTGCTGGAGAAAGGGGGAAGCCTTCTCCCCTGCGGGATAATAGCGGTGGAAGGCGTGTTTTTCGAAGGCGATATTGTCGAAGTAACGGACCCAAAAGGAATTCCTATCGGACGCGGGGTTACCCGCTATCCCTCGGTGTTGATCGACCAGGTTAAGGGATGGCAGTCGACAACGGTAAAGGGAATTGCTCCCGATGCTCCCGAGGAAGTCATCCACCGGGATGATTGGGTGACCGCCGTTGTAACGGAAAGCAGTTGCAGCTGACAAGATTACCCATGTGAAAGGAGAGAGGGGAAGATGGAACACTCCGATGTACGCAAGAAAGCCTTGGCGGCCCGTTCTTCAGCCCGGAGGCTGGCAGGGGCTGGGGAGACAGAGAAAAACTCCGCTCTGGAGGCGATCGCCGACTCCTTGACTGCCAGTAGGCAGATAATCTTGAAAGAAAATGAAAAAGATTTGTCCGCTGGGGAGAAAGCAGGCCTCTCCCGGGCCTTATTGGACCGGTTGACATTGACGGAAGATCGGCTCATGGATATGGTTGACGGGTTGCGGCAACTCTGCCGGTTGTCCGATCCGGTCGGGGAAGTGCTGGAAACACGAGTGCTTGAAAACGGTCTTCATATCGAAAAAGTGCGTGTCCCTCTCGGAGTGATCGGGATGATTTACGAGGCTAGGCCCAATGTGACGGTTGATGCGGCGGGTCTGGCGCTGAAGACAGGCAACGCAATCGTGCTGCGGGGCAGTTCCTCCGCTTTTTTCTCCAATCGGGCGCTGGTTTGTGTCATCCAGGAAGCGCTGGCAAAGACAGATCTTCCTCCAGAGGCGGTTCAACTGGTGGAAGATCGGGGTCGAGAGGCAGTCCGTGAATTAATGACGGCCAACGGCCTGATCGATGTGATCATCCCCCGGGGGGGAGCCGGTTTGATCCAGCGGGTGGTGAAAGAGTCCACGGTCCCAGTTCTGGAGACTGGGGTGGGCAACTGTCAATCTCTATGTGGATAGCGCGGCGGATCCCGCCATGGCCACCTCCATCGTGGTTAATGCCAAGACGGATCGCCCCGCCGTCTGTAACGCGGCAGAGACCCTCCTCGTTCACCGGGAGTGGGCGAAAGCACACCTATCCAGCTTAGCTAGGGCTCTTTCCGACCGGGGCGTTGAGATTCGGGGTTGTCCTCAGACAAAAGAATGGGTACCGGATGCCCGCAACGCCACTCGGGAAGATTGGGATACGGAATTTCTCGACCTCGTTTTGGCGGTGAAAGTGGTGGATTCCCTGGAGGATGCCTTGCTTCATATCGACAAACATGGTACCCGGCACTCAGAGGCCATTATCACCGGAGACGCCACTGCGGCCCAAGCTTTCTTAACAGGAGTGGATGCTGCAGCCGTCTATCATAACGCCTCCACACGGTTTACCGACGGCGGTCAGTTCGGATTTGGCGCGGAGATCGGGATCAGTACCCAGAAGCTTCATGCCAGGGGCCCGATGGGGTTGAAGGAGATGACCTCGTATCAGTACCGGATCCATGGTTCTGGCCAGGTGCGCGTTTGACCGCTGACTGGATTCGCATCCATGAACCTCCCCCTCTTACGCTAACGCTAAGAAGTGGGGGTTTCTTACCATCAGAACCAAAAAGCTCTCACGTATCGAAGGGTTTGCCTCCCATACTCAAATCGACCGACTCGGAAAGCCCTTTTGGATTCCTAAGTAAGCAACAGGCACGAATCGTACCTGGGTCGGAACAGACCATCTACTACTTCTCGCTCAGGCGATCCGTAGATACGTTTGCTTCGTGGAAACATCGAGATGCTGGATCTCTCCATGAAGCGATTTGGCTAAAATATTCCTCTGGTCGCTTTTTGTAGCTCGGTTTTTGATATCCATTTTCCATGGTCGCGATTATGTTGTCTTGATAATTGCAGACATTCGTTCCAAACAAGAGCGGATTCACGGTTACAGGCAAAGAGGCGATTCACATCGGATAGGGAGGCAACAAAATGTACTTTCTTCGCTCGAAGCATCGTTTCACCTCGCTTTCTGTCCTTGTGATTGGATGTATTTTTTGATGATGTCTATTGGAGCCCCGCCTGTTGTCAATAAGCAGAAGCTTCTCGACCAAAAAGATTCTTTCCATCGCTTTTTCCGGATGTCTGGAAACTCCTTTTTCAACAAGCGGGAAGAAGCCCTTTTGTAAGCATTGATAAACCGGGATAATTCCGAATTTGGATGTCCTTTGAACAAGATATGGACATGATCTTGCTCGTGATTCCATTCTTGTAGCGTGATATTGTATTTGGATGCGATGTACTCAAAGATTTCCTTTGCACGACGAGAGATAGGATCATCCAGTACTTTCTTTCGATATTTGATCACGAGGACTAAGTGGTAGTACATCAAGAATACTGAATGGTTGTTGCTATCCAATTTCCTATTTATATCAACCATTTCATCACCTAATACTGATGATAGATCCGGTGAATCATAAAGGCAACCATGATTCTACTAAGTGGTCAGACTAGCGAGAGGGGTAAAAAGCACCCCTCCCTCGTCTGACGCGCCATTCATCTCACCGCTTGTAGAAGTGGGAGACTTCTGGCGCAGGTTTGTTAAAAAATGAGGAAGAAAAACAGACACCATCTCGGTGTCTGTTTTTTTAGGACGCTATACGGTGAAAGTGGTTTACCCCGGAGGGTTGACGAGGGTGCTTTGGGTATTGTGTAATTTTCATTGGTGTTTATCAAAATTCCTTGATTTTTGTTTTTTGGGCGTCTACGATGAAAGATATTACAGATATTTTATTATTGTTTTTGTGAAGAGACACGTGACACCGAGAATGGAGGGAAGCGTCTATGATACGGGAACGGAGGCGCCAAGTCCGATATTATGAGCGGTTTCAAGTGGAAGATGCACTTACATTTTTTAACGGACAGCTGATCCAAGCCCGCTCGCCCGACGGGGCGAGAGTTTTACTGCAGGAGATCAAACTCGTGCGCCCGCTGCCTCCGGGGGCGCAGGAAATGCTCGGCTTCATCCATCATCCCCATCTCCTGTCCGTGCTGGATGTGATCGTAGAACAGGATGTGGTGGTTCTGGTCCACCCGATTTTCTCGGGGGAACCACTCCCCCTGGTGGTTAACCGAGAACAGCCGATGCCCCCGTCGCAGGCGGTGAACCTCTTCCGTAAACTAATCCAGACCCAGGCTGATCTCGCTGAATTTTCGATTCCAATGTGGACCACCTTGGATCCGCGAAACATCTGCCTCTACGATGATGAACCCTTCGTTCTTTTCTGCGGCTTAAAAAATTTTACGACCCAACCAAAGGAGGACCAGCGGAAAAGTCTGCTTTATTTTTTGCTGGCTGGAGAACACCCCAAGAATGTCATGTACCGACGGCAGGATTTAAGTAAATCGATCCGGAAGGTTCCGCCACCGATCCGCCATCTAGCCTTGGATATCCTAAACCATGACGATTCTTTGGATGAGATTTTGCGAAAGACAGATGAAACCCTATCACAGCTACCGCAAAAAATGAAGGCTTCTTCCCGGTCGAACCGGTATAAACGCCGTTTGAGCCCGGCGGCGACAGCTGCAGCGTCCCTGCTGATCCTTGGGGCTTCGGCAGGGACTTACTCCGCCGCAACGAGTGGCATTCTCTCTGAGGAAGTACAACCCGCTGAGGGGCCGCAGAAACCAGAGGTACAGGAAACATTCCAATTCAACAAGGAAGAGGTTGCTGTAAGGAAACTGAGTGAAAAAGTACCTTTTTCGGCCCGAATTGAAGGGGAAGTAATCCGACAAACGGCCAGCCCTTTCTCCGTGAGGCTGGCTTCCCCGGACGGCACTTCTTGCGGGATCAACGTGGATAAACAGGGGAAGGTCCGTCTCTTTCAGCATCAGGACGAAAATCTCCATGAATTGCAACAATCAGACGATTCGTTCCGGATGAAGGCGGGAAGAGCTTATCGGGTGGAGCTCCTCTACTTTTCGGGTGACCCCCTGCGTATTTCGGTCGAAGATCGGGAGAACAACCAAAAATGGGTAGCTGTTGGAACGATTCCTCTGGATAAGGGAGGCCGTGTAGAGGTAGAAGGCTCGAAAGGGACGGTATTCCGGTCTGCTCAGGTAACTGCCGTGGCGAGGGAAGACAAAGCAAAGCAGAAATGGATGGACTCCCAGCGCTGGAAATTGCTTTCCGGCGAGGGTACCCTTGATAAGGAGCGCTTTTTTCTTGACGGGAATGCCATCATCAAAGCAAGAAGCGGGCGAGACACCGATTTCGCATTCCGCCGAGATCAGGGGTATACGGGAGATCCCCTTAAGCTACAGTTGGAAAGTGCCGATGGAAGCCGTTACTATGTTGTCTGGGGAAAGGATAAGAGGCTGGTTCTCTACCGGGAAGGTGAGGAGGAGAAAGCATTGGCCGAAACGAAACTGGGCTGGACCCCTGACCGGAAGACGGATGTTTCCGTTCTTACACAGGGGAGTCTTCTTACCGTCAGATTGAACCAGGACACGCAGAGCCAATCCCTGGAGTACTCCCATTCAGAACCTATTACCATTCGCAACACGACGATAACCAGCCAGTCGGATCTGGAGTTGTCGAGCCATTAATCTTTATCGGATGGCCGGGGATTTCTCCCGGCCTTCTTTGTAAACCGACCGTGTCACCGGCTGACCGAATTTGGCTGGATTTGGAACCGGTTCGATTTGTTATTCGAAAAAAAGACGGAGGGGCCCCGCTTTTTTTTCCCAGACGCTGTCGAAATACGTGGATGTGTGTCATAATAAGACGTAGGCTAAAGATACCAACTTCTATCTTTTTTCTGGATAGTCCACATACGCTTTTTGATTGATTGTTCGCAGATTTCGTTTAGGAGGAAAGTTGAATGAGGTCCATCGGTAAGATGAAGGGCCGGTATTATGAAAGGTTCCAGGTGGAAGACGTCCTGACCTTTTTTTCCGGCCAGCTGGTGTCGGCGAAATCGCCGGACGGAACGCAGGTCTTCCTGCAGGAAGTTTCTCTGACCAAACCACTGCCACCCGGTTCGAAGGAGATACTGACCCGCTTGAAGAACGAGCATTTGGCTCCGATTCTGGATGTGATGGAGGAGAAGGACAGGGTCGTGTTGATCCACCCGCCTCTCGGGGGTGAACCCCTTTCCCTGCTGATCCAGCCGCGGCAGGGAATGAAGCCGGATCGCGCCTTAAATGTTTACCGGCAACTGTTGCGGACGGCGGTACGTCTCTCTGAGCTTCCGCTGCCGCTCTTCACCACATTGGACCCCCGAAACATCATTATGGAGGGTGACCGGCCCTTCGTTCTTTTCGTCAGCTTCGAAAAGTTCAGTAAACAACAGGCTGATGAAAAATGGCGTTTCCTGCTTCATTTCCTGCTAACCGGTTTCCGTTTGGAAGCTCGTCCTGACAAACCGGAAGCGGAAAAGAGCATTCGGGAATTGCCTGGACCGATGAAAGACTTGGTGATCCGGGCGATGGATCCGAAGGAGTCCATGAAAAGTGTGTTGGAAGCGGCGGAAAAAGTGGTTCCCCCACCGGCTCAACCGGTGAAAAAGAAGAGAGGGGTTGCCCGTAGGAAAATTCTTTTTCCCGGAGTTATCGCGGTAATCGCTATTTTTGGCATCGTCATCGGTTTTCAACTCTTCGGCGAACAAGGAGATGCCGTCGCAGATGAGGAGAAGGCGGAAGCCTTACTCGCTAAGCCTGGTGGAAGCGCCCGATTCGACAATGTGGTTTTTCAACGGGAGAAGCCGCGTATTCAGTCCCTCCCTCCCTCGGTTCAGGGTTCCTTCCGAGTTACGGGTGAGCTTTCCCAGTCTTCCAACAAGCCCTTCAGTATCTCCCTGGTTTCCGAAAACGTCGAATCGGATTTCGGCTTCCGTTTGGATGACAAAGGGACGATCCATCTCTTTCAATACGTCAACGGGGAAACCTTTGAATTGGCAAAATCTAAGGGTCAGCTCAGAATCGATCCGAAAAAGAGTTACATCATTGAAATCTATTATGTTCCCAACAGCCCTTTCCGGGTGGCGGTGACCGAAAAAGGCACAAACAACAAATGGGTAGCATTAGGTAACGTGCCGATGGATTCCAGTTTCAAGGTGGATCTGGAAGGCCAGCAGGGAACCACCTTCAATAAGCCTGGGGTTAGCAAGTTTGAAAAGGAAGAAGATGTAGTCAACCAATGGATGGGACAATATCCTTGGGTTCTGGTGGATGGTTCGGGGGTCATTCGCGGAAAGGAATTTGAATTGGATTCCAACGCCCGTGTGGATTTGCGGAAAGGGGAGGAGTCTTTTGCCTTCAAAAGGCCTACTGGCTACAAAGAAGATCCTCTCAAGATGGAATTGGAAAACGCGGATGGCAGCCGGTATCAGTTTAACTGGACGAAAGACGGAAAGATGGAACTGGTCCGACTGGACTATAACACGGAACAGCTAGGAGTTGACTGGGTGGATGGAAAGTGGGTGCCAGACCAGGAAACGAAGGTTTCCATCGTAGGCACTTCCCAAGAATTTTCGGTCGGGATTGCCCAAGACGCTCTTCGGAATCAAGTTTTGACCCAACCGGATAAGCCTGTGTCCATTCGGAACGTTTCGATCCTCAGCCAGTCCGGTTTGAAGCTGATTAGTGAGTAGGTTTCATGCAATTTTTCCCATTCTTATCCATAATGAAACACCCTGTCCGAGCATGATGGACAGGGTGTTTCGTGTAGTTAAGATCCTTTTTGCTGATATAAGGCCCGAATTTACCAGGGTTTAAAAGGGAAACCCCTTGGAATCTTCTTGGGTGTTCATGTTATGATAGACCGGTTCCCGATTGATGAGGAAGTCCGATGTATGCCTCGAAAGCCTGCTGTAATTTACGGGTGATCGTACCGGGAACACCTTTGGCTACAGGTTTCCCGTCGATAGCGACAACTGGGGAGACTTCCGTGGTGGTACCCGTGACAAAGACCTCATCCGCATGGAAAAGGTCATCGACATCCGCCGCCTCTTCTCTGACCGGAATTCCCAGTTCGTTTGCCAGTTCCAGGACAACCTGACGCGTAATTCCGTGAAGGATCAAGTTGTCAGCAGGATGGGTAAAAAGGGTGCCGTCTTTGACGAGAAAGACGTTGGTGGCGCTGCCCTCAGTCACCATTCCGTCGCGATGCTGAATCACTTCCTGACAGCCAGCCTCGACCGCTTTCTGTTTGGCGAGTACAGCACCGAGAAGATTCAGGCTCTTTATGTCACAACGCAGCCAACGGATGTCCTCAGTCAAAATTGTCTTGATCCCTTTCTGCAATGCTTCCAGAGGACGAGGGGCAGACACGGTGTAACCAATCGTTACCGGATGGGAATTTGCAGGGAATGGATGGGAACGGGGAGCCGAACCACGGCTGACCTGCAGATAGACCGTGCCGTCGGTGAGGTTGTTTTTCTTTACCAGCTCCAAGATCCGCTCGCCTAGACGCTCGGGTGTATAGGGAAGGTCGATACCGATCTCTTTTGCGCTGCGCGCAAACCGTTTCAAATGGGGTTCAAGGCAAAAGAGGTTGCCGCCATAGACACGAATCACTTCATAAATCCCGTCACCGAACTGGTATCCCCTGTCTTCGATGTCAACTTGGATGTTTTCTCGGTCTACGAAACGGTCGTTGTATAGGATAGTCATGCTGCCTGCGCCTCCCTCAAAAATTTTGGATTTACTCCAGTTTGCATGATTGTCTGCGGGTTATCAACCGTTTCCAGTGAAAATGGGAAACGCAAACCCCAAAATTAATGGTTTTGCGGAGAGAACCTCCAGCGGTGGTCCCAGTTCTTTCTCCGGC
This sequence comes from Salinithrix halophila, assembly GCF_042650125.1. Lineage (NCBI taxonomy): Bacteria > Bacillati > Bacillota > Bacilli > Caryophanales > Thermoactinomycetaceae > Salinithrix > Salinithrix halophila. Next base: position 517,471 of record NZ_JBHSAP010000018.1, on the reverse strand, counting down.
TTCAACATTCAACGAAATTCGGATTTTATTCCATATATAGTAGTGATATAATAGTAGTAAACCTACATATAGCGATTTAAGCATCGGTCGAACCAGACACCATGATCGATCGCAATCAGAGGAAAGAGGGGAATCGGGTTGAAGATCCAACGTTATTTTACCCGCAACAAGCAAGATCCTTTTCAAAGTGTTGAGTTCGTGAAGCGAGACTGCCGTATCACCAACCCCGACGGTTCCGTCGTTTTTGAGATGAAAGGAGCAGAAGTGCCGAAAGCATGGTCCCAGGTAGCTGCTGATATCATGGTCTCGAAGTACTTCCGCAAAGCGGGAGTGCCACAATTCGACGAACAAGGCAATCCTATCAAGGATGAAGAGGGTAATCCCGTCACCGGCCCCGAACAGAGTGCCAAACAGGTGATCCACCGTCTGGCGGGTTGCTGGCGTGACTGGGGGGAGAAGAACGGATACTTCGATTCGGCGGAAGACGCTCAGGCCTTCTACGATGAACTGGTCTACATGCTGCTTCACCAGATGGCCGCTCCCAACTCGCCCCAATGGTTCAATACGGGACTCGCTTATGCCTATGATATAACCGGGAAAGCACAGGGACATTACTATGTGGACCCTGACACGGAGGAATTAAAACAAGGTAAAGACGCATACAGTCGTCCTCAGCCCCATGCGTGTTTTATCCAATCGGTTGAAGATGACTTGGTGAATGAAGACGGCATCATGGATTTGTGGGTGCGTGAAGCGCGACTCTTCAAATACGGTAGCGGTACCGGTACTAACTTTTCCAACATCCGTGGGAAAGGAGAATCCCTTTCAGGAGGAGGAACCTCTTCGGGACTTCTCTCCTTCCTCAAAATTGGCGATCGTGCCGCTGGTGCCATCAAATCCGGTGGCACGACGCGGCGTGCAGCCAAAATGGTCACCCTTGACTTGGATCATCCGGACGTGGAAGAGTTTATCAACTGGAAGTCCAACGAGGAAAAAAAGGTGCGTGCCCTGATCCAGGCTGGCTATGATCCGTCTTTTAACGGAGAAGCCTACGAGACGGTCTCCGGTCAGAACTCCAACAATTCCGTCCGTGCCCCCCATGCCTTTTTCCATGCTTTAGACGAGGATGGAGCTTGGGAGTTGAAACGCCGCACCGACGGCGGAATGGCTAAAAAAGTACCGGCTAGAGAGTTGTGGCGCCAAATCGGACAAGCTGCCTGGGAGTGTGCCGACCCGGGTCTGCAATACGACGGAACGATTAATGAATGGCACACCTCTCCTGCTGGTATGGACGGGCAACTGGGCGCGCGCCACAACCGGATCAACGCTTCGAATCCCTGTTCGGAGTACATGTTTCTGGATAATACGGCCTGTAATCTGGCTTCGCTCAATCTGGTCAAGTTTTTTGACGCCGATGCACGGGCCTTCGATATTCCTGCCTTAAAACATGCCGCTCGCCTGTGGACGATCGTGCTGGAGATTTCTGTGCTAATGGCCCAGTATCCCTCTCGAGCCATTGCCCAACTCTCCTATGAGTACCGTACCTTGGGGCTCGGCTATGCCAACATCGGTACCGTGTTGATGGTTTCCGGTATTCCTTACGATTCCGAGGAGGGACTGGCTGTCACGGGAGCCGTCACTGCGATCATGACCGGCGTTTCGTACGCGACATCCGCCGAGATGGCTAAAGAACTCGGACCCTTCAAGGCTTTTCCCGGCAACCGGGAGCACATGCTCCGGGTGATCCGAAATCACCGCCGGGCCGCGTACAATGTACCGGCTGATGAATATGAAGAGCTGACAGTGAAACCGATGGGTATCCACCCGACTCACTGTCCGCCTGAACTCTTGGAAGCCGCTCGGGCTAGTTGGGATGAAGCCCTGGAATGGGGTGAAAAATACGGTTACCGCAATGCCCAGACGACTCTTCTGGCTCCTACGGGGACCATTGGTCTTCTGATGGACTGCGATACGACTGGAGTGGAGCCGGACTTCGCCCTCGTCAAGTTCAAGAAATTGGCCGGTGGTGGGTACTTTAAAATTGCCAACCAGTCGATCCGTCCGGCATTGAAAAACCTGGGTTATACCCCCGAAGAAATCGGTGAGATTTTGACTTACGTCACGGGTACTCTCACGTTGGAGGGAGCTCCCGAAATCAATCGGGAAATCTTGAAGGAGAAAGGGTTTACCGATGAAGACTTGGAGAAAGTGGAGGGCGTGCTTCCTTCTGTCTTCGAGCTTGCCTTTGCTTTCAATAGTTGGACGCTGGGCGAAGAGACAATGCAACGGTTGGGCTTTACCCCGGAAGAATATCAGGCACCGGACTTCAACCTGCTTCAAGCTCTCGGCTTCACCCGCTCCCAGATCCTGGCCGCCAACGATGTCATCTGCGGTCGTATGACCACAGAAGGGGCTCCCCACCTGAAAGAGGAGCACTACCCTGTCTTTGATACGGCTAATCCCTGTGGCCGGATTGGGAAACGGTTTATCCATTACATGGGGCATCTCAGAATGATGGCCGCCGCTCAACCCTTCCTCAGCGGTGCGATCTCCAAGACGATTAACATGCCCAACGAAGCGACCTTGGAGGATATCCAGCACGCTTATTATGAGGGGTGGAAATTGGGTCTCAAGGCGGTAGCTCTGTATAGGGACGGTTCCAAGAGCTCCCAGCCTCTAAATGCCCGTGGGGATGACAAGGATGAGGAAGAAGAGACATCCTCTGGGGTTGAAGCGCCGGCGGAGGTAGCTGAAAACTTGGCCGCCGCAACGGCTTCGGCTTCGGCAATCGCTACGCAGATGAAAGAGGTCTATGCAAAAGGCCATGTGCCCAGCGTCCGGCGCCGTCTGCCGAGAAAGCGTGAAGGCATTACGCAGGAAGCCCGCGTTGCTGGCCAAAAGATTTTTGTGCGAACCGGAGAATACGAGGACGGCTCTCTGGGAGAAATCTTTATCGATATGCACAAGGCAGGTTCCACGATGCGTGGGATGCTGGATGCCTTTGCTGTGGCTGTCTCTCTCGGTCTTCAACATGGAGTTCCGCTAGAGAAGTACATCAACTCGATGACCTTTACTCGGTTTGAGCCTGCTGGCACGGTCAGCCATCCTAATATTAAGATGGCGACCAGCGTCATTGACTACGTTTTTCGACTTCTCGGTATGGAATATCTGGGCCGGACTGACTTCGTCCAGGTTCCACCGAAGCAGGAGGACCTCCGTATCTACTCCAATCGCTGGAGGCGGGAAGATGCCGTCGAAGAAGAAAAGGCGGCACAAAAGAAAACACCGTCCCATATCCATTCGGAAATGGAGCAGGGTTTGGCAGAAGTGACCGGAGCGACGGAGGTACCCCATGACAATCTGGATGCGATCCGGGCTTCTTCCGGAGCCCCGCTGTGCATCGAGTGCGGAGGCATGACCAAACGGAATGGTTCCTGTTATGTCTGCCTGGATTGTGGTGCCACCACAGGATGCTCCTAAGAGGAGCCCTTTCCTTCACGAAGATTCCCGACCGGACTATCCGGTATGGGAATCTTTTTGTATCGGGATTGTTTCCAGAAGGGCTTCGGTGATCACTTGGTGGCCCGCCAGGTTAGGATGAACGGGATAGCCGCCGGACCCGATCCGGATGTCTGACAAGCGCCCGGTTCGGTAGCCATGGATCAATTGCTTCTCTCTTCCAAGGAAGCGTTCATAGATGTTTACGACAGGAACCCCCCAAATCCGGGAAACCTCTTCGGTTTCTCGATTCAAAAGGGGAACCCAAGTGCTGGAGGATTTGGAATGGGGAAACGGGTTATAAAGATTCAGGGTATAGAGGGGGGACAGGCTAAGGGCTGTCAGTTGGGAATAAATGCGATGCAGGTTGATGGCGTATAAACGGATCGTATGGGGGTAGATTGCTGGGTTTCCAAGAAAAAAATACTTTATATAAGCGTATAAGAGATCGTTCCCTCCGATATCCAAGGTCATGAGGGAGCTTTGCCGGATGGCATGGCGGAGGGCAGGGGATATCGTGAGATACCCGGCTAACTGGGAGCTGGTAAGGCCTTTTTTCCCGGCGTTAATATAGGAAAAGGAGGGATACACTCCGGCCAGCCACCCAGCCAGTTGGGTGGCAAACCCCCGCTTATCGGGTGCCGAATAGCCTGCCGTAATGGAATCCCCTAGCGCCACATAGAGGTAGCGGGATTTTCCCATCGGTTTTCCTCTCGTTTCTTCAAAGGATTGGATGCTCCATCGTATGCTGAACTTGATAGAAAGGGCAGGGCCAACGGGAAGGATCAAAGCCATGGAACTGGGATTTTGGCTTCATCGCGCTCGCTCGTGTTATAATGACATGAATCTGAAGATTGACGTCAGAAAAGGAAGTGGAACCGACTTGAGCCTGTTTGCGATCAGCGATCTCCATCTTTCCTTCAATAAGCCGGTGGGGTTGTATCATATCGACTTTCAAGCAGACATCGACAAACCGATGGACGTTTTCGGGTGGGAACGCCATTATGACCAAGTGCGGGACGCATGGCTGGAGACGGTTGGAGCCGATGACACGGTACTGATTCCGGGGGATATTAGCTGGGCTTTGCGACTGGATCAAGCCCGCTATGACTTTGACTGGATCAATGCCCTCCCGGGAAGAAAGGTGCTGTCTCCGGGAAATCATTGCTATTACGCCCAAAGCAAGAAAAAAGTTCGGGAGACATTGCCCGAAGGGATGGAATGGATCGATGCCGACTACACAGTCGTTGAAGGGATTGTTATTGCCGGTACGCGAGGTTGGAACCTCCCAGGGGAACCGGGGTGGGAGGAGGAGACGGACCGGCGTATTTATGATCGCCAAGTGGGCCGGTTGAAGATGGCTCTCGCATCGGCGGCAAAAGAACATCCCGAAAAAGAACGGATCGTCATGTTGCATTTCCCTCCCGCTACCCCCAAGGTCCCCGATTCGGATTTTATGGAAGTAATGAGGGAATACGGGGTGAAGACCTGTCTTTATGGCCACCTCCACGGTCGATCCCGTCGGGATGTGATTGAGGGCGAGTACGGTGGTGTCATCCTCCAGCTTGTTTCTTGTGATTACCTGGACTTTAAACCGGTGAAAGTGAAGCTATAGTAAAAAGGACGAGCCCCTTCCCTGATTGGGAGGGGGCTCTTGATATCGATGTCGGGGGAATGGGATCTTTTTCATTTCTCCGCTTGTTTTGCCAATACCGCCTTGATTGCAGTGTAAGAAACGTCGGCAGGGAGTATTTCCTTGATCGGACGGAGTTTGGTGCCCCCTGCATCCTCAATAGCCTGAAGGATCAGGGATTCTTGCTCTTCGGGGATGAGCCGGTTCCAATCGACGGAATACCCCTCCTCATAGGCCCGGAACAGGTGGTTGTCCAGGGTAGCGGGGCTAAGATTTCGTTCACGTTCGATCTCTTCCAGTGAGCGGCCTTCCTGCCATAAGCGCCAAGTCGTGAGATGACTCGGCTCCTTTTTCTCCGCTTCTTCTTTAGCGGCGGTCGCTGCTGTTTCCTGGATGGTTGTGTCGGGAGTAATACCTTTCTCTTCTATGTAGTGTCGAATCGCTTCCAGAAATCGGTCGCCATACTTCGTTAATTTTTGCTCTCCTACGCCGCGGACGGCCAGCATTGCTTCCCTGTCCAAGGGACAAATCCGGGCTAGTTCGGTCAGTGTGCTATCCTGAAAGATCATATAAGGGGGTAATTGTTCGGCTTCGGAAAGTTCCTTGCGGAGTTGGCGCAGATTCTCGAACAAGCCTTCCCGGATCGGGGTGGCCTTGGCCTTTCGTTTCTTCACCCGGAGGAACACCTGTCTTTTCCCCTGTAAGACATCGACAGCGGTGGGGGTAAGGGTGAGAACGGGGTATTCATCGTCAGAAACGCGAAGATAGCCCTCTGCTGCCAGGACGTGGACCCGATGGGTGATCTCCTTTTCGGTGTACTCTTTTAAAAGTCCGTAGGTAGGAAGCGTATGAAATCCCATCTCCTTGACCCGTTTGCTGTTGGATCCTTTTAATACTTTGGCGGTCAGGGAGACACCGAAGCGTTCCCGCATTCGCTTCACACAGGAGAAAATCTTTTGTGCCTCGACGGTGATGTCGGTCCGCTCTTCTTCTGCGGTGCAGTTGCCGCACGTTCCACAGGGTTCACCGGGTTCGTCGCCGAAATAGCGGGCAAAGGTTTCTTGGAGGCAGGACTGGGTGTGGGCGTACCGGTACATGACCTGCAGCTTTTGCTGTTCTCGCGCTTTCCTATCAGCAGGGAGCTGAGATTGCTCGATTAAAAACTTCTGGGTGTGGATGTCTGAGGGACTAAACAGGAGGATGCATTCACTTTCCTCTCCGTCCCGTCCGGCACGTCCTGCTTCTTGGTAATAGGATTCCAGGGTACGTGGCATCTGGCAATGGATGACGAAACGAACATTGGACTTATCGATCCCCATTCCGAAGGCGTTGGTGGCTATTATCGCCTGTACGCGGTCGAAGGAGAAATCCTCCTGGGCGTGCCGGCGCTCTTCCTCAGGGATTCCCGCGTGGTATTTCCCCGCAGAAAAGCCCCGTCCGACGAGAAAATGATGCAATTGATCCACTTCTTTCCGAGTGGCGCAATAAAAAATGCCCGGACGGTCAGGGTGTTCCCGCAAATAATTGAGGGCGAAATCCCGGACGTTTTCTCCGTGAAGGACGGAGAAAGAAAGATTTTCCCGCTTCACGCCCGTAATGTAGATATGGTCCGGTGCGAAAGAGAGAAGACGGGCGATGTCTTCTCGTACTTCCTGAGTAGCCGTCGCAGTAAAGGCAGCGATTACCGGTTGTTGGGGCAGATTGCCGATCCACTGGGCCAGGGAACGGTAACTAGGCCGAAAATCATGCCCCCACTGGGAGATGCAGTGGGCTTCATCAATGGTGACAAGAGATAGGGGGACTTGTCGCAGCACCTGACGAAAACGTTCGGACTCTAAGCGTTCCGGCGCAATGTACAGCAATTGGTAGACCCCTCGGGATGCGTCTGCCAACCGGTTTTCCATCTCCTCATGGGAGAGGGTACTGTTGATGTAGGCAGCGGATATACCCAATTGGTTCAGGTTGTCCACCTGGTCTTTCATTAGGGAAATCAGAGGCGAAATAACAAGAGCGAGCCCGTCCATCATCAGGGAGGGGATTTGGTAGCAGACTGATTTTCCGCCCCCTGTCGGCATGATGGCCAGTGTGTTGTGTCCGGTGAGGATGCTGTTCACGATGGCTTCTTGGCCCGGACGGAACGAAGAGAAGCCATAAATCTTTCGCAACAAAGCCAGCGGTGTCAAAAGGAAGCCCCTTTCCTTCAGTTACTTCAAAATCGGCCGGATAAATCGGCTGCGTTTGGGGATCGGACGATGGTCGGATCTCTATGGCTATTGTACCGGATCATGCTGGTGACGTCTAAGAGGCATATCAGGATCAAACGGATCCCTGACTCAAAATAACCGCCTGGGTGAAAGTCTCCGGGGGTATGAAAAAACCCGACAACATGTCGGGTTTTTCTTGATCCCTTTATACGGGCTTTAGAGCCGTTTTTGCAATGTGGCGTGCTACATGGACACCAGCGGCGGAGGCCTGTGCCAGGCCCCGGGTGATCCCGGCTCCGTCGCCGATGGTAAAGAGGCCATCGATCTCTGTCTCGAACTGGGGAGTGAGACGGGGTCGGGCACTGTAGAATTTGGCTTCCACTCCGTAGAAGAGGGTGTGCTCAGAAGCTAGGCCGGGGCTTACCCGGTCCAGTGCTTCCATCATCTCGATCAGTGAATTCATCGTGTTGTACGGGAGGACAAGGCCCAAGTCACCGGGTACGGCTTCGTGCAGGGTAGGCTCAATGAATCCTTCTCGAATACGTTTTTCCGTGGAACGGCGTCCTTTCAAGATATCACCGTATTTTTGGACGATGATGGAACCATTCGATAGGTCATTGGCTCGTCGGCTGATTTCTTTGGCGTATTCGATCGGTTTATTGAAAGGTTCCGTGAAACTATGGGAGACCAATAAAGCAAAGTTGGTATTTTCACTCCCTAAATCTGGATCCTTATAGGAATGGCCGTTGACGTTCATTACACCGGAGTGATTCTCGACGACGACGTGTCCGCTGGGATTGGAGCAAAAGGTGCGTACTCGGGTGCCGACGGAGGAATTAAAGATGAATTTGGCTTCATAAAGGTGTTGGTTGATCTCCTCCATAATTACATCGCTGGTTTCGACACGGACACCGATGTCGACCTGATTGTTACTCATGGTCACCCCGTGATGTCGCAGCAGGTTTCCGAGCCATTCGGATCCGTCTCGTCCGGGAGCGATAATGACCTGGGCCGCTTTGATTTCCTCCCCATTGGCGAGCCGGACGCCTGTGGCACGACCGTCTTGGACAAGGAGCTCCTCCACTTTGGTTCGGAAACGGCACTCCAGCCGGTTCTCCATTGTTTGGAACAAGTTGGAGAGTATTTTCAGGTTTTCTTCCGTTCCGAGATGGCGGACCCGTGCTTTCAACAGTTTTAATCCTGCACCGGCGGCTTGCTTCTCGATGGAGCGCACTTCAGGGGTGGTCGGGTCGGTGATCGCCAGGGTCCCTCCGTGCTCGAGATTGATTTGGTCGACATATTCGATGAGTTCCATCACCTTGGAAGCGGGCAGGTAGTCCTGCATCCAGCCCCCAAACTCGGTGGTCAAATTGAATTTACCATCACTATAGGCTCCCGCCCCGCCCCAACCTGCCGTGATCGAACAGGCTGGCAAGCAACCTGCATAGTCCTTTTTCTTGGTAGGAGGTGGGCATTTAGTGATCCGCTCCTCAAGAATGGGGCAGCGGCGGCGGTGGATATCATGGCCTTTATCGATCAACAGTACTTTGGCATTTGGATGGAGGTGAGTCAGTTCATAGGCGGCGAAGATCCCACTAGGGCCAGCGCCGACGATAATCACATCATAAGCCATCTTGATTCTCCTCTCATTCGCCTTTTGGACGATTTTAACTGAGCGGCCTGAAAGATTATATCACACATAGCCGATAAATACGAACATTATTTTATCGATACATTTATATGTTCGGTTTATGAGAGGGGCCGCTTATGATGGGAAAAGAACATCAACCCTTATCGCTAAGGTACTCCGCTACCGCATGACTGAGGTGGCCTTCCCGGATGAAGGCAGCGGCTTTCTCGATTTCGACACTGGTTTCCCGGTCATCTGTGAGAGGCGGGATGGTGGATCGGAGTAGCCGATAGGCAGCTTCCGTGCCTTCACCCATGGGACCGGAACCGAATTCCAGCGCTTGGGCTGCACAGATCCATTCGATGGCCAGTACCCGGGTGACATTGTCGATTACGGTGTGCAACTTTCGGGCAGCGAAGGCGCCCATGCTTACATGGTCTTCCTGGTTTGCTGACGAGGGGATGGAATCCACCGAAGCGGGGTGGCTCAGAGTTTTGTTCTCCGAGACCAGGGAGGCAGCCGCGTACTGTAGAATCATATAACCGGAATGAAGCCCCCCCTGCTGGGTGAGGAACGGGGGAAGATCGGAGAGTTGGGGGTTGACCAGCCTTTCCGTGCGCCGTTCGGAGATATTGGCCAATTCGGATATAGCGATGGCTAGAAAATCAGCTGTAAGAGCAAGAGGTTGGCCGTGAAAGTTGCCACCGGAGATCACTTCCCCTTCTTCAGGGAAAAGGAGTGGGTTATCGGTGGCAGCGTTCAGTTCACGTTCTACGATTCCCTTCACATAGGTGTAAGTATCCAAACTGGCTCCGTGAACTTGCGGGGTGCATCGGAGGCTGTAGGCATCCTGAACCCGCCGCTCGCCTGGAGCGGTGACGCGACCGCTTCCGCTGAGAAGTTGACGCAGACGAGCAGCACATATCTCCTGCCCAGCCTGTCCCCTCACCTGATGGAGCAGAGGATGGAAAGCATGGGGAATGCCGTTTAGTGCCTCCACGGTCATTGCTGCGATGGTATTGGCTGCGTTTAAGAGATGATGGGTGGCAAGCAGGGCAAGGGAAGAGAGACTGGCCATCATCTGGGTACCGTTGATGAGAGCGAGCCCTTCTTTCGATTCCAGAATAAGGGGGGGAATCTCCAATTCATGGAGGAGATCTTTTGTCTTTCTCTCCTGTCCCTTGAACCGTACAGTTCCTTCCCCGATCAATGGGAGAGCGATATGAGCAAGGGGAGCGAGATCTCCGCTTGCACCGAGGGAACCCTGCCCAGGGACGACTGGGTGGATGCCTTTATTCAGAAAGGTGAGCAGCCGTTCGACAACCAGAGGACGGATGCCCGAGTTACCTTTAGCTAAGGCGTTCGCACGAAGCAACATCATCCCTCTGACTGCCTCCTCGGGAAGAGGAGTGCCAACGCCGCAAGCATGGCTCACGAGCAGGTTACGTTGGAGATCTCGAGCTTGGGATCTGTCGATGACAATATCACTAAACTTACCGAAGCCGGTGGTAATCCCATAAACCGTCCGACCACTCTGGAGAAGATCTTCCACCATCTTCCGGGAGCGTTCCATTTTCCGAATGGCGGTCGGCTCGAGGCGGACGGGTCTCCTGTGGTGAACCACACTTTCAAAGGTATCGAGGGTGAGGGTGTGTCCATCGAGTAACAGTGAATGAGATGTTTGCATTTGTATTCTTTCCTCCTTTATTTCGGGAAAGTGTCCATAGTAAAGGGGGATCAGGTCCATAGTCCTGATCCCCCTTTTTGGGATGGTATGCGCTTGGCTGCCGGCGTTCGGCGGCTTTTTTTTATCATGGCAGTGTACTCCTCTCCCACCGGAACTGTTCCGGTGGATGGCGGGTTTTTTTCTTTGGTTCCTTTTCTGCCCAATCATATAAAAAATACAAGAATAGAATACAAGTAAGGCAGTCAGGAAAGAGGCGAAACGATATGAGTTGTAGTGGCCGGAACCTCCTTGTCAATGGTGGTTTTGCGGGGTTGGCGCCATGGAAAGGGAAGAAGATACGCCTAGTACCCAACCCGGTCAAGCGTAAGGATACTTCCGTCCGGATCGGGAAAAGAGGGTTTTTGTACCAGAATGTATCGGGCTCTTTCGAACACCAATGCGCCTATTATTTATATTTCCGCATCTTCAATAAACATTCCTCCCCCCCTCAGCCGCAACTTTATGCCGTCGTATCATGGCTGGACGAGGGAAAACGCTTGCTTCGTTCCACACCTCTACTGGTGGAACCCGCTCATCCTGCGGAACCCCGATTCACTTCTTATTTTACCATTGTTCCTCCCCCGCCGGTGGGAACTCGAATCCTCTCCGTCGTTTTTTTAGTAAAAAAAGCGCCCCTACTGGTGGATTACATCTCCGTATTATCGAAGGATGTGCTACCCTCTACCTAATTTAGACGCCTTTTCCAGGCGTTATTTTTTTTGTGGAGAGCTTGCGTTGGATTGTGACCCAGCTTGGCTTATAATGAGAGAAGCAGGTGCTTCCTGCGGGTATCATTCGATGATTTTGACAGTACGGGAGGGCCCATCTTGAAAATAATCGCTGTTTCTGGAAGCATGAATGCCACTTCAACGACTCGGCAGGCGGTGAAGATCATTATGAAAGCGGCCGCAGAAGCAGGGGCCGATACGGAATTGATCGATCTTCGGGAATGGGACTTACCCATGTACGACTGTCGGCCCGATGAGAACACCTATCCTGAACGGGTCCATACATTCCGGAAAAAAATGCTGGATGCAGACGGGTTCATTCTCGGGTCTCCCCAGTATCACGGAAGCATCACCGGTTGCCTAAAAAACGCTCTCGATTTTATCGGAGCGAGGGAGCTGGAGGGGAAATTCGTTGCTCTTGTCGGCACTGCTGGTGGGATGATGGGAGCAACGGATACCTTGAATACCTTAAACATCATTTGCCGCACCCTACATGCTTGGCCGCTGCCGTCAATGCCCTCAGTACCCCGGTCCTATGATGCATTTCTTCCTGACGGCAATCTAAAGGATGAAAAATTGCAACAACGCATAGAAACCTTGGGTGAACAACTTGTACGGGCGATTCGCCAGAATAACGGGGAACTCTTGGCGGGGAAATAGAGCCGATCATAAAAGATTTGTCCTCACGCCCGCTAGATGAGTACGGATATGATATACTTTCCATGCAAGCATTTACCCTGGTAGCGATCCCGCACCATTCGGGACGGGGATGGAGATTGGATAGGGGGAAGGATCATGCCGACGCCGAGTATGGAAGACTATTTAGAGAACATTTATAAGCTCATTGACCAAAAAGGATATGCCAGGGTTTCCGACATCGCCGAAGCGTTGGACGTTCATCCTTCTTCCGTTACGAAGATGGTTCAAAAGCTGGATCAGTCAAAATATCTGATATACGAAAAATATCGTGGGCTCGTGCTGACCCCGAAAGGGAAGAAGATCGGAAAGCGGTTGGTGGATCGGCACACGCTCCTGGAGGAATTCCTGCGGATCATCGGAGTGGAAGAAGAGCTGATCTACAACGACGTGGAAGGAATCGAACACCATCTTTCCTGGGATTCCATCACCAGCATCGAATATTTGGTAGAATACTTCCAGAAGAATCCAGAACGTATCGAGGAACTTCGGTCGCTGAAGGAAGCTGATGAGGTGGAAGATGAAAACCCCTGAGTATCGCAGACCCTGCGGTGTTCCGGGGGTTTTTTTTGTTTGCACGACATATAGATAGAAACAGCAGTAACAGGCTGGGGGATCTATGGAGGTGAGAGAAATTCGAGCGGATGCGGTATTAGAAGGAGGAGGCATCAAAGCTTTTGGTTTGATTGGAGCATTGAGTGTGGCGGAGGAAAAGGGGTATGAGTGGAAACGGCTGGCAGGGACATCAGCGGGTTCGATTATCGCTTCTCTATTGGCTGCAGGATATCGGGCCCATGAACTATACGATTTGTTAGCCCATCATGATTTCACCCTATTTACGCCGATCTCTTGGTACCATCGAATTCCCGTGATGGGTCCTTATGCCGGGTCCAGTGCCAGGCTTTTGTTAAAAAAGGGGCTTTATTCTGGGAAGCCTTTGGAGCAATGGGTGGGAGAACTGCTGGCGAAAAAGGGTGTGTACAGTTTCACAGACTTGAAGGACAAGGAACTGTCCATCATCGCTTCAGACATCAGTCGGGGTCGCCTCTTGGTGTTACCGAAGGATCTGGAGGAATACGGTTTACCCGCAAACCGCCTGACAGTAGCAAGAGCAGTACGGATGAGCTGTTCAATCCCGCTGTTCTTTGATCCAGTTAAAGTTCCGCACCGCACCTCGAAGAAGCCGAGCTATGTTGTGGACGGCGGTGTACTAAGCAATTTTCCAGTCTGGCTGTTTGACCAAGAGAATCCCCGCTGGCCTACCTTTGGTTTTCGTTTTTTATCAGATGCCGCCGGAGATCCCCGGGAGATCGGGGGGCCGATCTCTTTGATTCGGGCTATGTTCATCACGATGTTGGACGCCCACGATAACCGTCACATCAAAGAACAGGATCGAGTACGGACGATCCAAGTCCCCAGTATGGAGGTGAAAATGACGGAATTTGACCTGAGTACGGCCAGGAGAGAATCCCTCTTTCAAGCGGGGGTGAAGGCAGCACGCGAGTTTTTTAACAACTGGAACTTCCGTCAGTATCTCACTTATCGGGGTTGCACCGATTTAAAGAGAGTCAGTTTCCGAAGGAATAACACCAAACCGAGTTGAGGAGGGGGAAGTGTTGGCTGAAGGGAATGACGGCTTTTTATGCCGGACGGTGTCCCTAAGAAAAGAAAAAAGGCTGCATGGTTCGGTTCGGGAGTGGTTGGCCGCGGCGAAGAGGGATAGGGGTATCTATAGCAAAAAGTATGGGGGAGTTCATTACCTGCTCATTTCATCGGGAATGAAGCCGAATCAAGGCTACCGATTGGTCTTGGAGAGGGTTGAAAGAGAGCCGCGGCCCAAGGTTCTTGTCAGAGAAGTCAGCCCTCCGGAGGGAGGGATGTATCCTCAGGTACTAACCTACCCGTATCTGGTTCTACAAGTAAAGGGGCAGCTCCCTCAGGTGTTGGATGCTTCCACAGGGGAGCTCTTTATCCAGGAGGAGGAAGGCCCATAAAAAAAACCCAGTTTTTTCACTGGGTTTTTGTGTTTTGGGGTGGATCGCTGCCGGGCGTTTTTTTATTTCCATCGATTACCCGAAAAGCCCGTTGTTTTTTATTGTATTTTTTCTTTTGTTTAGAGGGGGTGCCGCTGGCTTTGTTTTTCTTTTCCCCGAGCCGGGGATGACCGCTATTTCGAGGGTAACTAAGCCGAATGAGCCAACGTGGCGGATACTTGTAGAGATAAGTGACGGCACCGATGATGGCGAGAATTCCGATGACCATGAAGGGTCGGTTCACGAGCATCTGAACCAGGCCGATCGCAAGGAGCGTCAATAAAACCATTCGCCAGATTTTTTGTTTTGGACTCAACATGGCATTCTCCCTCGTTTCATCGTCGTCCCACCAACGGGTCAGCCGGAGTGGGCCAGGGAAGAACCATCTACAGGTTCCGTCGCTCTTTCGTCCAGTTCGTGCATGCGGTTAAAAGCGGTGATGGCCACTTCCACTTGCTCATCCAGGGGTTGGCGTGTGGTCAATTTTTGTAGCCAAAGCCCCGGATAACCCAGATAAGTGAGTACCGGGATGTCCCGGATAGCATTGGTCATACGCAAAAGTTCATAGGAGAGACCAATGACTACCGGGAGAAGAATCAAGCGGGTGGTGATGCGGTCCCATACATTGTCGTAACTAAAGAAAGAGTAAAGAATCACACCTGTAATGATGGTCAAAATAATGAAACTGCTACCGCATCGGTAATGAAGGGTCGATTGTTTTTGAACGTTTTCTACTGTTAATTCTACCCCGGATTCATACGCGTTAATCACTTTGTGTTCGGCTCCGTGGTATTGGAACAATCGTTTTACTACGGGGGTCTGGGCAATTGCCAAGAGATATCCGAGCAGAAGGAAGGTCTTGATCGCTCCTTCCAGCAAGTTTTGGATGATCAGGTTGCTGATAATCCCGTCGAACAGGAGACTAGCGAGGAAAGCGGGAAGGGCGGTGAAAACGGCTTTTCCGAAGATCAAGGATAGGACACCGACAGCGGTAACCCCGATGATCATCTGCAATTTTGTAAGGGATTCCGACGGCTCTTCCCCTGGTTCCAGGTCGTAGCGTTCGGTTGCAAACTGGAGGTGCGTGGCACCGGAAGCGCTAGCGGTTACCAGGGCGAAAATCCCCCGGAAGACGGGGAGTTTTTTCAGAAAATCCAGCCCTCCTGTTGTAGGAGTCCGTGTAACCTCAAAGGTTTCGATCTCGCCGTTTTTACGCCTGACAGCGGTCACCTGGGCCCGCTGCCCGCCAAACATCACTCCTTCGACGACTGCTTGGCCGCCGTAGGCAATCGGTTTCTCTGCCACTGACTCTTTCCACCACCTCAGTAAATGTCAAGGATGCTTGTTCATAGGATTTGTTAGGATGTGGTACGCTTATTGTATCATATCGATAAAGGATTCGATAACACAGATCGATTTGAAATCCACATTTTTACTATTTGTCGGACGGGAGTAACCAGCTTCTTGAGGCCCATATTAGGATGTGTCTGACACGGGAGTCGTATGCTCAAAAGGGGATTGGCGGTCTTCCGGCAACCGCTTTTTGGTGATACAATGACGAAGGGATGAACGGGGGTGAAGCCTTGCCGAAGGTTCTGGTATTACACGGCCCCAATTTAAACATGTTGGGGAAACGGGAGCCTGATGTATACGGGCACGAAACCTTGGATCAAGTGAATAACCGCCTGATAAAGATGGGGACGGAAATGGGTCTGACCGTAGAAACCTACCAGTCCAACCATGAGGGGCACCTCATTGATCGAATCCATAGTGCTGAAGGGACTGTCGACGCCATTCTTATTAACCCAGGGGCGCTGACTCATTATAGTTACGCTCTTCGTGATGCTTTAGCGTCGATTGCTGTCCCCGCGATTGAAGTACATATCTCGAATATTCATCAGCGGGAATCCTTTCGGGAACGTTCCGTTACTGCTCCTGTTACTCACGGCCAGATTGTCGGTTTCGGAACGTTTGGTTACGAACTTGCCCTGACAGCTGTAGTGAAGACGCTCCATGTTTTCGATTGAGGGGGAAAAGTATGGAAAAACGACTTTCCAGGTTGCGTAAAAGGATGACTGAGGAAAATCTGGAGGCTTTACTCATTTCCAACCCGATCAACCGTCGCTACCTCACAGGCTTTACCGGGTCGGCGGGATGGGTGTTGATCACGGGAGATCAACAATATCTCATCTCTGATTTTCGGTACGACCTCCAAGTGAAGGAACAGGCTCCGGGTTTCACCTTTGTCAGACATGCGGGGAATCCCTTTAAAGATGTGAAAGAATTGATGGGCAAAGCCGGTGTGAAAGAGGTCGCTTTTGAACAGGATGATCTCACTTTTCGCCAGTTTAAAAAACTGGAGGAAGCACTGGATGGGATCCGTCCGGTTGCAAAAAGCGGCATCGTCGAAAAACTGAGGGAAATCAAAGAGGAGGAGGAGCTCGTTCTCATGCGGGAAGCGGCGGCGATCGCCGACCGTGCCTTTGAGGCGGTCCTGAAAGAGATTCGTCCTGGACGGACTGAAAAGGAAATCGACCTCAAGCTGGAGTTCCTAATGAGGGAAATGGGAGCCACTTCCTCCTCATTCGCCACGATCGTAGCTTCCGGGCCCCGTTCTGCTTTGCCTCACGGGGTTGCCAGTGACCGGGTATTGGAAAAAGGAGATCTGGTAACGCTGGATTTTGGTGCTCTATACAAGGGATATTGTTCAGATATGACACGGACGGTTGCCTTGGGTAAACTCGAGCCGAAACAGAAGGAAATTTACGATATCGTTCTTACAGCTCAGAAAAAAGCCGTCGATGCTCTCCGCCCGGGGATCACCGGAAAAGAAGGGGACGCAGCGGCGCGGGATGTTATCGAGGAACAGGGGTATGGGGAGTACTTTGGTCATACCACTGGTCACGGTTTGGGGATGGAAGTTCATGAACTTCCGAGCCTATCTCATCGGAGCGACACGCCTCTTGAACCCGGAATGGTCGTAACGGTGGAACCGGGGATCTATCTACCGGAAACAGGCGGGGTACGGATCGAGGACGATGTGTTGGTGACGAAAGAAGGGCATGAAGTTTTTACCTCTAGTCCAAAAGAGTTGATCATCATTGATTGATAACACTGATCGGGGGGATACCCATGGTTTCTACCAATGAATTTCGGACAGGTCTAACCATTGAATTGGACGGGGATGTGTGGCAAGTTATCGAATTTCAACATGTGAAGCCGGGAAAAGGAGCGGCTTTTGTTCGATCCAAGCTTCGTAACCTGCGTAACGGGAACATTGCCGAACGCACCTTTCGCGCCGGTGAAAAGATGGGCCGAGCCCATGTGGAAACCCGCCAGACGCAATTTCTCTATGAAAGTGGCGGCGAGTATACTTTCATGGATAACGAGACCTATGACCAAATTAATATTCCTGGGGACAAGCTGGAGCGAGAACTAAAGTTCCTCAAAGAGAACATGAATGTCAACTTGGTCCTATATCAAGGGGAGACACTAGGTGTTGATCTTCCCAACACGGTGGAGCTGGAAGTGGTGGAGACCGATCCGGGGATCCGCGGCGATACAGCGACGGGCGGAACGAAACCGGCCAAACTGGAAACGGGCTTGGTGGTACAAGTTCCCCTCTTCATCAATCAGGGAGATCGCCTGATCATTGATACCCGTAAAGAAGAATACGTTTCCCGGGCATAACGGAGAAAAGACTGCCAGAACTCGCTGGCAGTCTTTTTTATGGCCAAATCCAACCGATCATTTTTAGGAGGAATGCTGTAATGCCTGCCGCCATTAACGGACCGACGGGAATTCCTCGTAAAAAGATGATGCCGAAAATAGAACCGATCACTAAGCCGATGATCATCTGGGGATCCACTTTGAGAAGATCCAATCCCTTGCCGTTCATATAGGTAGCCAACGCTCCACCGGTAAGGGCCAGAATCCCCGGAACAGAGGTGAAGACGGACCATACTTCTTTCAGTGAGATACGGCCCGAGGCAAAGGGAACAAGGACGGCGATGGTCAGGAATAAGAGCCCGACTTCCAATCCCCGGCGTTCTACCGCCGGAAAAAACCGCTCCAGGTGGGTCAGTTTTAAAATTAAGAGGAGACTGGCGGCGGTGGCGATGATCGGTGAACGGCCAACCAGCCCGATAACGATCAACAGCACGAGCAGGAGGTCAGGTCTCATGTCCATCCCCTTGTCCACATCAGTTTACTTTCACTGTATGACGGGACAGGAAAAAATAGTCGTCCAGTCCTGGTTTTAGAGGGTGAGGTACCCTTCCTTCCAGCGGGGGACGGCATTACAGCTGTCTACCTGTAAACAATCCATAACATCCTGCTTATGTCCACGTCCGATTAAACGTTGGCCGGATTGGCTTTGAGAAAGGGTTTCCCAGAGATGGCTTCGACAGGAGAGCCAGCTGTGTAAAAGAGCCCGCCCGAGGTCGTCCACCCCCAAGGAGGGGTCAAGGGCAGACAATCGATGCAGGATCAACCCGGCCGCGATCCCATCCTCTAAAGAGAAATGCCCGCGGGTCCCAGCACAAAGGAAAACCACATCCCGATGCAGTGATTGAACAACTCGAGCGCAAGCAGAGGCGTTCAAAAAACATCCGATTAAGATATCGGACGCTTTGGAAGCCTTCATAAGAGCACGGGTGCCGTTGGTGGTCGTCATGACAATTCCTTTGTTACGAATGGCAGGGGAGGCATAATCCGCGGGGGAATTACCTAGATCAAATCCTTCCAATGGCTTGCTGAATCGTTCTCCCCCAGTGAGAATGCCATCACCTGACTGTTCACGGGCTTCTGAGACGGTTTCCGCCGGACGCACCCAGGATGCTCCGTGAAGGAGCGCGGTGACGATGCAACTAGAGGCTCGAAAAGCGTCGATCACGACGACGGTTCTGTTGGTGAGGGTATCGCTGTGAAGTTCGTCCACACTGGGGAGTACAGAGGTGATCATTAGACAGGCCCTTCCTGCGTGGTGGATCCAAAAGTGAAAAACGTGTCGGAGCGTAGCCCACGGCGAAGAGATTCAACGGAAAGAACTTCTGTCACAGGGATATTTCCCAAGTTGGCTTCTGCTCCTAGCAATTGAAGAATGGTGACTTGTTGACCGCTCTGTGGGCATTCCCACCAAATTCGTTCCGGCTCCACTCGACTACAGATATCATGCACATAGTTGGTATCGATCTCCCCGGACGCATTGAAAATTCCGATGCTACGGCCTGATTCCCGTCCTTCAATGATGACAAAGGATGCGCCACATGCGCGATCCTGCCGGAATGTTTCCGCCAGCAAATCAATCGGAGTGACAGACCCTTTTTCTTTTTTTCCGATCTCTGTAATGACTTGGAAAGAAAAGGAGCGAGCCATCTCAATAGCATGGGAACGCTCGGTGGCGGATAATTCCAGTGAACCGTCGGAGATCTCTAC
The DNA here is from genome assembly GCF_042650125.1 of Salinithrix halophila. Classification (NCBI taxonomy): domain Bacteria; kingdom Bacillati; phylum Bacillota; class Bacilli; order Caryophanales; family Thermoactinomycetaceae; genus Salinithrix; species Salinithrix halophila. The sequence continues at coordinate 497,887 of NZ_JBHSAP010000018.1, read as the reverse complement.
CCAATCGAAACCAATTTCCGATAGGGTTTGAAAATAGCCGGTTATTTCCCTTTGGGCACAGGCCACTTCAAAAAAGGTACCCCCCGGATATAAATAAACACCGTATTGTTTAGCCAGACGCAGCTTTTCCCGCAGCACGGGCAGGGGAGTAATGCTGGCTGTCCCGAAACCGAGTTTGATGTAGTCGATGTAATCACCAGCGAGTTCTAAAAGGTCTCGGAAGGCAGACAGTCCGAGCCCCTTGTCAATGATCATTGTCAGACCGGCGGTCCGGGGTTTGGCTTTCCGTGAGAGCGAAGGGTCCATGAGGCGACTGCCCCATGTTGTTTCGGCAAAGGGGTCCATGTGGCTCTCCTCGCTTTCGGTCGGGTCATTCGCTCATAGGGTATGCCGCATGGGGTGTCTAGGTGCCCGAACTTCATACAATCAAAAAGACCCCGCCTCATGACGGGGTGGGATCCGGTCGACGGAGGCGGTTGCCTCGCATGTAATAACGGGTTTGTCCATCTTTCCCTCGAAGCCCTTCTGGCTGTTTCATAAACAAAAGAGTTAAAACAGCAACCCCGGCTGCCAGTAGGGCATTGCCGAGAAACAGCCACATTTTAACATTGGCCAAGGCCCCAAACAATGGCGGGCCCATAGCTACACCAAGGAAGCGGACGCTTCCATAAAAGGATGTGATAATTCCACGTTCTTTCGTACCCACGGCAGAAGTAATTAAGGTGTTGAGACAGGGGAGGACAAGGCCGCTACCTGCACCAATCCCAACTAAAACGGTAAGCAATATATAAGTATTTGAAACAAAGGGGACAATCCCCATTCCAAGGGCGACCGTGAACAGCCCGATCACGATCAATCGTTTCATCAGGCGGGTTTTTTGCCGAATATGACTTCCAGCGTAGTAAGAGATACTGCTCATCGCCAATAAAGGAATCGCTAAAACCAGTCCCTTTGGCACCCCATCTAGACCATAGCGTCTTTCCAGAAAATCAGACAGGTAAAAGAGAACCCCGAACAAGATGAAAAGGGTGACTGATCCGGCCAAAAAAGCGACCAGTAGCCAGGTTCCCTGGCGTTTCCAGGTACGGATAAGATGATCCCGGTATTGAGACAAGGGCAGAGGGTCTCGGTTCTTTTTTTCTTTGATGACAAACCAAATGGCCAAAGCGATGGGAACACAAAGGATAGGAAAGATAAAAAAGAGGGCGTACCAAGTGATCAGAGCAATTAGAGAGCCCAGGATTGGGCTGAGAACCTTCCCCATGCCATTGGCAGCTTCGATAATTCCAAGTGCCCTACTACGTTCTCCTTTCTGATATAGGTCACTTACCAGGGCCATAGCGATGGGAGCGGTGCCAGCAGCTCCGATGCCCTGGAGAATGCGCCCGGTTAACATCAAGCCGTAGAGTCCCCCGCCCCATACAGAGGCAAATCCGGTTAAAAGCCCTCCAGCCCCATACAAAAGCAGGGCCGGGGCAATGACGATTCTCCGGCCAAACCGATCGGACAGAATGCCTGCCAAAGGAATGATTATACCGGCGGGTACGGAAAAAAGGGTGATTAACAAGCTGACCTGGAATTGGGAAATATCCAGGGCGGAACGGATCGTGGGTAAAACTGGAATCAGCATGGAGTTGCCCAATACCATGATTAAAGGAACACAGCTTAGGATCAGGATGGTTCCTGTTCCAGTTTTATCGTCCTTCTGTTTAGAACCCAAATGGTTTCACCTCGACTCCTTCTTGTTCATCGGTTAGGTTACCCAAGATCCGTTTATATATGGCGAAGGCATCGAGGTATTTCATGGCGGATAACGGGTGAAACTAACGACAAACCCACGGGAAGGACGGGATCAATATGGATGTGCAAACCGACCGATTGCGCCGGGATCTGGCTTTTATTCAGGGATTGATGGAAGGAAACCAGCAATTGAGCAATAGTCCGGAAGGAATGGTGTTAAATCGTTTACTCACAGTGATGGACCAAGTTGCGGAGGAAAATGAACAACTACACGTACGCCTGACGGAGCTGGAAGATTATGTGGAAGCTGTAGACGAGGATTTAAATGAGGTGGAACTCCTTGTTTATGACGAGCCCGATTGGGGAGAAGAGGAAGAGGAGGACATTGGTTTTTGGGAGGTTGCCTGTCCGGAGTGTCAGCGGCCCGTCCTGGTGGATGAAGAAATTTTTGAAGAACGAAGTGAGGCCGACGTGATGTGCCCCCGGTGCGAAACCGTGCTTCGGGTGAGCGATGAAGGGGAGGTTCGAGAAAAGGGAACGGTTTCCGAAGGTGATTTCCGAAACGGAGAAGTGAGCCTCCCCCAATAAAAACGAAGCGGAAATCTTTCACCCGGATGAACTCTCCGTCATCCGGTTTTTTTAATAGAGCGAGCCGACCTCTGTATCAGGGGTTGGCTCTCTTTTTTGGAAAGGCGTCATATTGGGAGTCTAGAGGCCATAACTATTAGGTAAATCCAGTGTGGACAGGAGGTCGCTAGGATGAGTTCTCCCATATGGAAATTGCTCCCTCTGTCCATTCGCCGCATGGTAGAAACGTTGCCTGAACGGATCCGGAACGGACTCGAAGAAGTCCGGGTGCGGGAAGCGCGGCCCCTGGAGGTGATTACCCCATTCGGTTCTTGGTTCGTTACCTCCGATGGGCGGCCGACCGAACGGGCGAAGGAAGGGTATTGTCCCGACCGAGAGGTGTGCAAGAAGATGCTCAATCTCATCAGTAACCACTCTCTCTACGCGTTAGAAGAGGAGCTCCGCCGAGGATACGTCACGATTCAAGGGGGGCACCGAATTGGTCTAGCTGGTCGCGTGGTGGTGGAAGGGGGACAGGTTAAACATCTGAGGGAGGTATCCGGATTTAACCTACGTATCGCCCGACAAGTGAAAGGGGTGGCGAAGCCTGTTATTCCCTTACTCTTTGAGGAAGGAAACCTGGAAAACCTGTTGATTGTCTCCCCTCCCCAGTGCGGAAAAACCACGCTGCTTCGCGACCTGGCCCGTTGTTTGAGCGAGGGGACAGGTACCTTTCCCTCTCATAAGGTTGGGGTGGTGGATGAACGCTCGGAGATCGCCGGTTGTGTCGACGGAGTTCCCCAGCATGACATCGGCTCGCGCACCGATGTCCTGGATGGCTGTCCGAAAGCCGAGGGAATGATGATGCTGATTCGGTCGATGTCCCCGGATCTGCTCGTGGTGGACGAGATTGGGAGGCAGGAGGACAGTGAGGCGGTCTTTGAAGCGATTCATGCGGGGGTGCGTCTTTTCACCACCGCCCACGGGCGGTCGATGGAGGAGGTGTGCCGAAGGCCGGCACTGGCTCGTCTTGTTCAGGAAGGAGTCTTCGGACGGTACATTCTGCTCAGCCGAACCCGGGGGCCTGGGACGGTGGAAGGGGTTTATAATGCGGCGATGAACCGCTTGTCCCTTCGAGGGGCGGCAATGCAGTGCTAAAGTTGATCGGAGCCTCCCTCATCCTGCTGTCATCCAGTGCTGTCGGCTTCCGGGTCGCCCGAGCTTATGCGGAACGTCCTCGGCAAATTCGGCAACTGTTGGTTTCCCTGTCCCTCTTGGAGACGGAAATTTCTTACGGATCTCGCCGGTTGGATGCGGTATGCGAACACTTGTCCCGGCGGGAACGGGAGCCCGCACGGAGCCTGTTCGGACGTTGTGCGGAATACCTTCACACTTTGGACGGGGTTTCCACTTTCGAGTGTTGGAAGCAGTCAGTGGAAGAAACGTGGCCTTACACCTCGATGAAGGAGCCGGAGAAGGAGGTGTTAATCGACTTCGGAAAAACTCTGGGGGTCTCCGACCGAGCCGACCAGTTGCAGCACCTGCACCGGACCCAATCCAATCTTTCGGCGGAGGAAAGCCGAGCCCGGGAAGAACAGGCCCGTTATGAAAAAATGTGCCGGAGCTTAGGTGTCCTGGCAGGTGCGCTGATCGTCATTCTGATCTATTAGGTGGGGGGAGACACCGATGCCTTACAACGTCGACGCCATTTTCCAGATTGCAGGAATCGGGATTATCGTCGCGATGATGCACACGGTGCTAAAACAAATGGGGAAAGAAGAGTATGCCCACTGGGTGACCCTGATCGGGTTTGTGGTGGTGCTGTTCATGGTGGTTGTTCTGGTCCAGGATCTGTTCCAGACCATTAAAAACGTATTTCTATTCCAGAGTTAACGGCAGGGAGGCGGTCCACTTGGAAATTATCCAGGTGGTGGGGCTGGGACTCATCTCCACATTCCTCATCCTGGTCGTTAAAGAACAGAAACCCACTTTTGCTTTCTTGCTGGCCACCTTTACGGGTGTGATCATCTTCCTCAGCCTGATCGGTAAGATCTCCGATGTCCTTCATGTGCTGACACAACTGGCGGAGAAAGCGAAAGTGAACACGATGTTTCTGGAGACGATCTTAAAAATCATCGGAATTGCTTATATCGCGGAATTTGGCGCTCAGGTGACCCGGGATGCGGGACAAGGATCCATCGCTTCCAAAATCGAATTGGCGGGCAAGATCCTCATCATGGTGATGGCCATCCCGATCATCACGATGATTATCGAAACGGTCGTCCAAATTCTACCCTCGTAAGGATGGTTTCCATGGCCCACTGGTTACGTACAATCGGTCTCCTGGCCCTTTTTTTCGGCCTCCTGTCTCCGCCGATAGCATTCGCTGCATCGAATTCTACTAACGATGGGGACGGATCCTTGGAGGAGAAAGTGATCCGCAGCCAGCTTGATCGCCTTCAGACAGAAAAAGTGGAGGATTTCTGGAAGGAGCTTCAGGGAGAATACGGCCGGTATCTTCCCCGTGAAGCAGGCGGTGATCTCTTCGATATCATTCTTTCCCAGGCAAAAAAGGGATGGGAATGGGGAGATTTCTTTACCGCCTTCGTGAAATATTTCTTTCACGAAGTCCTGTACAATGGGAAGCTTCTCGGAACCATTATTGTGCTGACAGTGTTCAGCATGATCTTATCGACTCTACAGACAGCATTCGAACGGAATCAGGTAAGCAAAATAGCATATGCCATCGCTTTTATGGTCATTATCATCCTGGCGATGGACAGCTTCTCCGCTGCTGTGGAATCTGCCAAAACAGCGATCGGCAGCATGATCGATTTCATGATGGCCCTGATTCCCCTGGTTTTGACGCTCCTTGCCTCCATGGGAAACTTCGGTTCGGTGGGCATGTTTCACCCGCTGATTGTCCTGATGGTCCATCTGATCGGGAAAACGATTTATTCCTTAGTTTTCCCCCTTCTGTTCTTCTCGGCAGTACTTTCCATCGTCAGCTGTTTATCAGATAAGTACAAGGTCGACCATTTGGCCAACCTTTTGCGAAAAATTAGTGTAGGGCTGTTGGGCAGCCTCCTAACCGTCTTTCTCGGCATTATCTCTGTGCAGGGGGCGACGGCGGCGGTGACTGACGGAGTGGCGGTTCGGACGGCGAAGTATGTGACGGGGAATTTTGTTCCAGTGGTGGGACGAATGTTCTCCGATGCCGCCGATACGGTGGTCGGTGCCTCCTTGCTGGTGAAAAACGCGGTGGGAATGGCTGGGGTGTTGATCCTTCTTTTTATCAGCGCTTTCCCTGCGCTGAAGATTCTCTCCCTGGCTTTTATCTACAGTTTTTCGGCGGCAGTGATGCAACCTTTAGGCCACAGCCCGATTATCGAGTGCCTCGGTATCATCTCCAAAACCCTGATCTATGTATTCGCCGCCCTGGCCACGGTGGGGATGATGTTTTTCCTGGCGATTACGATCATCGTGGCGGCGGGTAACATCTCGGTCATGATACGGTAGGTGAAAGCCGTGATCGAATTGGTTGCGGGTTGGCTGAAGCCCATCATTATATTGGTGCTGATTGCCACCTTTATGGATCTTCTTCTTCCCAACCATGCGATGGAGCGCTACGTCAAGCTAGTCATGGGCCTGTTGATCATCCTCGCCATTCTTTCCCCCATCTTCCAGTTTTTGCGCCAGGACATGGATCTCTCCTCTTTGACTAGTGGTGAAAGTACCGCTGGCAAAGAGAAGACCGCTTCCTTGGAGACGATACGTCGGGAGGGAAAGGCGATGAAAAAAGAACAGGACCGGTTGGTGGGAGAAGAAGTGAACAAACAGGTAGCTCGTACGGTTCAACAGGACGTGGAAAAACGCTTCCCCGTGGAAGTGGTGCGTGCCCAAATCAAAATGAAGGCGGAAAAAGGGGGTGGGACGACCCTGAACAAGATTTCCCTGATGTTTCGTCCCCAGCACCTGAAACGAAACCAGGAGGATGTCCGGTCGGTAGATGAAGTGGAGCCGGTCACCGTTGAACTGGACCCCCATAAAGAAACAGCGTCCAAAGGGGAGAAGGAAACGACTCCTGAAGAGGAGGGCTTAAAAAGCCGGATACGTCAGTATCTATCGGATACCTGGAAGCTGTCACCGAAGCAGATTCAAGTCTTGACCGAGCAAGGGTCCTGAGGGGGGAGCGCATGTTAAAGCGGTTGTTTGACCGGGTGGAGTCCTTCCTGGGGGGAGGAGAAAAAGGTGCCGGCAGGGTCAGCACCTTCCGCTGGCTCCTGATCCTCGGTTGCCTTGGCGTTGCGATCATGATATTGTCCTCCTTTTTCTCTGTCCATGAGGAGGCGCTACCGTCGGAGATTCCAGGGCCGAAGAAAGAGGAAGGAACGGCTGTTTCCAGCTGGAACAAAAATTCCGGCCCCTCGACAATGAAGGACTATGAAGAGGCTTATGAATCCGAACTATCCGAGGTTTTGGCCAAAGTGGTCGGGGTGGAGGATGTATCGGTGATGGTCAACCTAGAATCCTCCGAAGAGGAAGTGGTTCACAAGGATATTCGGCGTCAGGAACAAGTGACGGATGAAGAGGATACGCGAGGGGGAACACGCAAAATTCGAGAGTCTAACCAAGATGAAAAGGTGGTGTTGCAACGCAAGGGAGATGGAGACCAACCCATTATCCTTAAAAAGATTAAACCCCGAACACGGGGGGTGCTGGTAGTGGCTAGGGGTGCTGAAAATCTCAGGGTGAAGGCAGCGATTATTGAGGCAGTTCAGCGTGTGCTGGATGTACCCGTTCATCGTATTTCGGTTTTGCCAAAAGGATGAGGAGGGTGTAGAAATGAATATGAACAAACAAACGGTTTGGTTGGTGACGATGCTGACCTTGATGGTAGTCCTGTCCGCCTATTACATTGTGACCGGCCCCGTGGAACCTGCAAGTCAGACGGCTCAAGAGGAGAAAGACGGCAAGATGGGGAATGTAGAAGTGAAGACAAAGGAGACAAAGGCTCCGGTATCTGGTAAGGAAAAGGAAGCTTCCGCTACCCAAAAAGAGAATGACTATTTTGTGGGCTACCAGTTGCAGCGAAACTCTCTACGCTCAAAAATGACAGAAGAATACATGAAAGTGTTGACGGATCCTGAAGCTTCCAAGGAAAAGTTAAAGGATGCCGAAGCAAAAATCAATGAGTTGATGAAAGTAGACAAAACCGAGTCTGTGATGGAAGACCTGATCCGGAACGAAGGCTTCCGCGATGCGGTGGTCATCGAAAATGAGGACCAATTTGTCGATGTGATCGTGCAAAGCGACAAACTGAGCAAAGCCCAGGTCGTTAAGCTGATCGGGATGGTCAAGCAACAGATGGACGTATCTCCGACCCGGGTTTCCGTGGCTCATAAGCCATGACGCCAAATCACCGTCCACTTCTGAGTCGCATCCTTCAAGTGGACACAGGATCTCTATCCTGTGGCATCCTTGGAGGTTTTTTCTTGTAAAAGGTTAGCAAAAACCATGTTGACGGGATGGGTACTAGAATATTCCTGAAATGTACAGACTGCTGTTGAATAAACTTAGTCGACCATTCCTGGCCTGGAAAATCCGATTGAACGGTTCAACCTAACGCTTTTTAAAGGTTTTTTCTTCATCGGCCCCCCCACCTTCATGATATATTGAGAGGAGGCGGGGCTGTGATTGATTCTCCAGGATAGACAGCGTAAAATGGTCATAGCTTTGAACCCGAGGATCGAAGGAGTGGGGGCTGCTGCTGGCGGTTGAGGGGAAGCAACGGTTTAAGATAGAATGAGACGGTGCGAGTTTTTTCGCTGGGGTGCCGGTTGTACCCCTATGGCGGACAAGACCCCGCCAACAACAGGATAACATGGGAGGAGTAGATCAAACGTGCCGATGAAAATGCACGAGATTCGTGAACTGATCCGACTGGTAGATGAATCAACAATCGAAGAGTTTGAATTGGAAAACGACGGAACCAAAGTACTCGTGAAGAAAGCGGTGTCCGGTTCCCAAGTCACCCTTTCCCCGGCAGCCATGGAATCTGCCCCGGAACCCGCTCCGCAGCAGCGTCCGGCTCCGGCCCCGGTGGAACAGGTGGCTGCTAAGCCTGAAGCACCGGCTGACAAAGAAGCGTCAGAAGAGGATGCCAACCTGCAGAAAATTGTGTCACCGATGGTGGGAACCTTTTACCGCGCCCCTTCCCCAGATTCCGGCCCGTATGTGAATCCGGGAGACACGATTGAAGAAAAAACTGTCGTCTGTATCGTAGAAGCGATGAAACTGATGAATGAAATTGAAGCTGAGGTGCGCGGTGAAATCGTCAAAATCCTTGTTGAAAACGGGCAGCTGGTGGAGTATGGTCAACCGCTGTTTCTGGTGAAAACCAACTAACAGCGGAAGGGGTGAACAACATCATGTTTAAGAAAGTACTCGTTGCCAACCGCGGGGAAATCGCGGTCCGAGTGATTCGGGCGTGCCGCGAGTTGGGAATTGAAACCGTCGCTGTCTACTCTGAAGCGGACCGGGAGGCACTCCATGTCAAGCTGGCTGATGAAGCCTTTTGTGTCGGACCTGCTTCTTCGAGGGAAAGTTACCTCAATATGACCAATCTGATGAGCGTTGCCACGCTGGTAGAAGCCGATGCTATCCATCCCGGCTACGGATTTCTCGCAGAGAATGCTGATTTCGCCGAACTTTGTGCTGCATGTAACATTACTTTCATCGGTCCGTCCCCGGAAGCGATTATCAAGATGGGGGACAAGACAACAGCACGGGATACGATGAAAGAGGCTGGTGTTCCGGTCGTTCCGGGCACCGAAGGTGTCATTGAAGATGTGGATGTGGCCCTTGATACTGCCGGAAAGATCGGCTATCCCGTCATCGTCAAGGCGACAGCGGGGGGCGGCGGAAAAGGTATGCGCGTTGTACATACCGAGGATGAGCTGAAACGGGCCATCCGTATGGCTCAGCAGGAAGCCGAAGCCAATTTCGGTAATCCTGGTGTCTACATGGAGAAATATCTAATCGAACCCCGCCATATTGAAATCCAGGTGCTGGCTGATCAAGCAGGAAATACGATTCACCTGGGGGAGCGGGATTGCTCGATCCAACGCCGCTATCAGAAATTGATCGAAGAAGCCCCTTCTCCTGCCCTCGATCCGGAGCTGAGGAACCGGATGGGCAAAGCCGCTGTTGCGGCGGCTGAAGCTGTCGGGTATACCGGGGCGGGAACTGTGGAATTCCTTCTAGATAAGAAAGGCAACTTCTACTTTATGGAGATGAACACCCGGATTCAGGTGGAGCACCCTGTTACAGAGTTAGTAACCGGGGTGGATCTGGTGAAGGAGCAGCTCCTGGTAGCCGCGGGGCATCCGCTTTCTGTATCCCAGGAGGATATCGAGATCGATGGCTGGTCCATCGAATGTCGGATCAATGCTGAGGATCCAAACCGCAAGTTTATGCCGACCCCGGGAACGATCCAGTTTTATTTGCCTCCGGGTGGGGTTGGGGTGCGGGTGGACAGCGCTGCCTACCCCGGTTATAAAATCCCTCCGTTTTATGATTCAATGATTGCCAAGCTGATCGTTTGGGGAAAAGACAGAGAGGAAGCGATCCGCCGTATGCAGCGGGCGCTGTCTGAATTTGCCGTCGAGGGGGTTAGCACGACAATCCCCTTCCACATGAAACTGCTGTCCAACCGGAAGTTCCGTGAAGGTGATTTTCATATTCAGTTTCTGGAAACCGCCAATTTGGAGGAGGAATAACGGATGGAAAACGAGATTCAGCATAGGGAAGCGCATGTGACTGAGCTTGGCAAAGTGGAGATTGCCCCAGAGGTGATTCAGATCATCGCCGGGTTGGCAGCGGTCCAAGTGGATGGCGTATCCGGTACCAGCGGTGGTGTGGTGGGGGATATCACGCAATTCCTCGGACGCAAAAACCTGAAACAGGGGGTCAAAGTGGAATTAAGCGAAGATGCCCATATCACCGTATCGGTCATTGTGCAATACGGTCACTACATTCCCCGAGTGGGTAAAGAAGTCCAGGAGCGGGTGAAGAGCACCGTTGAATCGATGACGGGGTTGGCTGTGTCTGCTGTTACAACCCGGATCGTCGGAGTGAAATTCGTCGGTGACAATGAACGCGAGTCGCAGGAGCAGGAGCCTTCTCAGCGGGTTAATTAAGAAGGATAGCCGGTCAACCGGGAGGAGGAACAGGAAATGAGTAGGGCATGGAACCGTCTCCTCTTGACGCTATACAGTTTGGCTTTTCTTTTGCTGTCGGGGGCGGGAATTTTGGCTGGCATGGGGATGTGGTTGGGAAGGAAGCGGGTTGTGGATGGATGGGTGGACCGGTTCTACTCGGATCCTGCTCTTTGTTGGATGGTTCTGGTTGTCAGTATCGTTGTCTTTTTGATCAGCTTGCGGGTGATCTGGCAAGCCCTGTGGAATCGACAAGAAGACCGGGGTGTTGACAGGTTGACAGAAATTGGCCATGTTCGAATCTCCCTTCAGACATTGGAGAACCTTTCAGTCAAAGCAGCCTGCCGGGTGAGAGGGATCCGTAATCTAACGGCCCGGGTAAGACATGACGGTAACAACGCCTCGGTTGGGATTGGTTTAAAATTAACGGTAGACGGAGAAACTCCTATCCAGACCCTGTCGGAGCAATTACAGCATACGGTTAAAAACTACGTGGAAGAAGTCGCCGGTGTCGATGTCAACCAGATCTCTGTCTACATAGCGGACACCGTGCAACCGGATCGGACCCGAGTGCGCGTTGACTAAGGTGGTGGGAGACATGGACCGGTTGTGGGAGACCCATCGCGGACGGATGTTCGGGATCGGTGCGGGCATCTTTCTGGGATTTATTTATCTGATCTTCGGTTTATGGAAAACGTTGGTTTTTGGTGTTTTTATCCTGGCAGGATATCTGATTGGACAATGGATCGACAGCCGGGATGATCTGCGGGAGCTCCTGGATTCGGTGATCCCGGAAAAATGGTTGAGGAAATAGTTCCCGGCCTTTGCGGCGCGGGAATTTTTTTCGAAAGGAGGAAACGGTTGATGGGCAGAAGACAAGCGAGAGAGCGAACGCTCCAGGCCCTGTATCAGTTGGAGATGAATCCAGGTGCCGGAGAGCAAGTGTTTACGGAACATAAAAGCCGCTTGGAAGAGGATGTGGAAAGAAAAGAGGATCTGGCTTTCTTCCATCGCTTAATGGAGGGTGTCAGGAAACATCGCAACCGGTTAGATCCTATTATCCAGCGGTTTCTTAAGAAGGACTGGACTCTTTCTCGACTTTCGCTGGTGGATCGAATGATCCTTCGCATGGCGGTTTATGAACTGCTCTTTGAAGAGGAAGTCCCCTTTGGAGCAACCCTGAACGAAGCGGTAGAGTTGGCTAAGACTTTTAGTACCGAGGAATCAGCCCGGTTTATCAACGGCGTGTTGGGAAATATCCTGAAAAACATGGAAGAAGTACAGGGGACTCTATCGCTGGAAGAAAAATAAAAGTCGAACGTTAGAAGAGAAAATATAGATTATCGTTCGCATCTGTCCTTTACACCAGGGTTGTCCCGCGGTAAACTGAGGGCGGAAATCATCAGAGACACGAAGGGAGTTTTTTTCAGTGGAACGGGGACAGATGCTCGATGGTAAAGCGATCGCGGCTCAAATCAAAAACGAGATGAAGCAACAGGCAGGGGATCTGGCCCAAGGGGGCGTCCGTCCAGGTCTGGCTGTCGTGCTGGTTGGCAATAACCCGGCTTCGGAAGCATATGTCCGGGGGAAAGTCCGGGATTGTGAGGAAGTAGGGATCTACTCCGAATTGATCCGGCTGCCAGAGGAGATATCTGAGGAGGAGTTGCTGGCAGAGGTGGAACGACTCAATGGGAATCCAGCGATTCATGGATTGCTGGTGCAGCTGCCTTTGCCTGACCATATTTCATCGGATCGAGTGATTGCGGCGATCCGTCCGGAGAAAGATGTGGACAGTTTCCATCCTCTCAATGTGGGCCGATTGGCGACAGGGCTGCCTTCTCTTCTTCCCTGCACTCCCCATGGGATTATCGAGATGTTAAAGCGAACGGGTATTTCACTGGCTGGGAAACATGCTGTTGTCGTCGGTCGGAGCAATATCGTGGGTAAACCGGTTTCACTCCTGCTTCAGAAAGAGAATGCCACCGTAACCATGTGCCACTCTCGGACCCGGGATTTGGCTAGCCATACCCGCCAGGCGGACATCCTGATTGCTGCGGTGGGACGCCTTCATCTCATCAAAGCGGAGCATGTAAAGCCGGGTGCAATTGTTATCGATGTGGGGATGAACCGGAATGAAGAAGGCAAATTAACGGGCGACGTCGATTTCGAAAGTGTTTGTCCTCTCACTTCCTACATCACGCCTGTCCCCGGCGGTGTTGGACCGATGACAAGGGCGATGCTTCTCGTCAATACTTGCAAGGCTGCTCAAGCTACCAGGGGCTGAATCTGATTCCGCGAAAGAAAAGAGGTGCTGGGATGCCGCTGACAAAGCCGGAAGAAGCCTTCACCATATCGGATCTCGTCCGTTACTTGACCCTCGTGATCGAACAGGATGATGTACTGGCCCAGATCCGAGTGAAAGGGGAGATCTCCAATTTTAAACGGCATTCCCGTGGCCATCTTTACTTTACATTGAAAGATGAAAACACTCGTATCCGGGCCGTGATGTTTGCCAGCTATAGCCGCCGTCTACGCTTTACCCCGAAGGACGGAGATGACGTGTTAATCCGAGGTAGAGTGGGTGTTTATGAACGGGACGGACAGGTCCAGCTCTATGTGACCTCCATGCAGCCGAAAGGGGTAGGAGATCTCCATGCGGCTTTCTTAGAACTGAAGGAGAAGCTGGAGGAGGAAGGGCTTTTTTCGCCGTTGTTTAAAAAACCTCTCCCCTTCTTGCCCCGGCGTGTCGGAGTGGTTACTTCCGCCCACGGGGCGGCGGTGCGGGATATCATTACGACGATCCGGCGGCGGTCTCCGATCGCGGATATCCTGCTTCATCCTGTCCCTGTACAGGGGGAGGAGGCACCTGAAGCCGTGGCTGAGGCAGTTGAACGAATGAACACCCTGGAGGTCGATGTCATCATCGTCGGTCGCGGTGGGGGTTCTCTGGAAGAACTTTGGGCATTTAACGAAGAGGTAGTGGCTCGGAGCATCCGCGCCTCCCGCATCCCGGTCATTTCAGCAGTGGGGCATGAAACGGATACCACCATTTCCGATTTTGTGGCCGATGTGCGAGCTGCTACTCCGACAGCGGCAGGCGAGTTGGTCATCCCTCGTTTCGATGATCTGGAACTGCGGTTCGCTTCCCTGAAAAGCCGTCTGTTGCGGGCCCAGCGCCAGCGAATGGCCGCGGCGGAAGAACGTTTCAGCCGTACGATGCGCCGTCCGGTCTTTCGACGCCCGGGACTACGGTTGGAACAGCAGCAGCAGCGGTTGGATCACCTAACCGCGGACCTGGTGAAGGGAGTCCGTCTTCAGGCAGGAAGCTGCCGAAATCGGTTGGAACAAGGGGAAGCTCGTCTCAGCGGGCAGCGTCCCTCGGCGCGGCTCCAAGCTTTCTCTGACCGGTTGACTCGCCTGACACACAAGTGCAAACTGGAGATGTCCCGTTACACCCGGGATAAAAGGGTGGACTGGCTCCGACGAGTGGAACGCTTGGATGCGCTCAGCCCCCTCCAAGTGATGAAGCGAGGATACTCTCTGGTTTACCGTCGCGGTGGAGAAGAACTGGTTAAATCCGTCCGTCAGGCGGAACCGGGGGATCTGATCCGGGTACGGTTTACCGATGGGAACTTGAAAGCCCAAGTCTGGGGATGGGAGGAGAACCCCGATGATGGAATCGGATAAATTGGAAGACCTGCCCTTCGAAGAGGCGATGGAGAAGCTGGAAGAGGTGGTGGACCAGCTGGAAAACGGGGACATCCCACTAGAAGAATCTATTCGTCTCTTTGAACGGGGAATGCGGTTGTCCCGGCTATGCGGCCAAAAACTGGAGCGATTGGAGAGCCAGGTAGAGAAGCTGGTTCAAGAAAACGGCGAATGGGTAAAAAAACCTTTTGCACCGGAGGAGGATGGGGAATAAGGTGGATGAGATCCAACAATATATGAGAGAGAAAGCGGAGCAGGTAGAGGAGAAGCTGGGCGAATACGTGAAAGAGGCACCGGGTGTGCCGAAATCATTGAAGGAAGCGATGACTTATTCCCTGATGGCAGGCGGGAAACGATTGCGCCCAACCCTGGTGCTGGCGACTGCGGAAGCCTTGGGTGGAGAGGAGGCCAAAGCCCTTCCCTTTGCCTGTGCAGTGGAAATGATCCATACATATTCGTTGATCCACGATGATCTGCCGTCGATGGACAACGACGATTACCGCCGCGGTCGGCTGACCAACCATAAAGTGTACGGGGAGGCAATGGCCATCCTGGCGGGGGATGCACTCCTGACCAAGGCTTTTGGTGTGATGGCTGAGGGTGCTTTAGATGCCGGTCTTCCTGGGGAAACCGCTCTGAACCTGATCCGGGAAGGAGCTGTTCGAGCGGGAGCGGAAGGGATGGTTGGCGGGCAGGTGAAGGATATCCAGGGGGAAAACGGGAAGCTGGAACTGGAGCACTTGCAGGATATCCATCGCTCCAAAACGGGAGATCTGATTACGTTTTCTGTCCGTATGGGTGCTTTGGTAGCAAATGCGACGGAGAATCAATTAATCACTCTCACAGGATATGCAGAACGACTAGGGCTTGCTTTCCAGATTCAAGACGATGTACTCGATGTAGTAGGGGATCGGGAAAAACTCGGTAAACCGGTGGGAAGCGATGAAGAGAAGAACAAAGCCACCTATCCGGCCCTTTTGGGATTGGCGGCCTCTCGGGATTGGGTGCGAAACCTGGTGGAGGAGGCAAAGGAACTGGTTCGGTCGGAACCGGGAATCCGGGGGGCACGGCTCCTCGCTATTGCTGATTATCTGGTAAGCAGAGAAAGCTAACGGGAAAGTCCCCGCAATTGTCCGGTAGAAGAACATTGTGATATAATGACCCCAATATTGAGTGGCGCAGTATTCTAGTCGGTCCTCCTCCTCCGAAGGCGGGGCTAAAAATCCGCTAAAGGGCACATCGATGAAGTTCCTGGTGTTTGCTTCCGACGCCCAGTTGGGGGTTGATGCTGGGGGTTAAGGAGGAAGGGCGATCCACAAGGGCATGTGGGCGAGGACCCATCCTCCGCGGAGGCCCAAGTGCGTAGCCGGGTATACCAAACCCTGGCGATGGCTTGGGGTATGAACCTGCATGGAAGGCCGTTGGAGGTTGGAATGCAGCGTAGCCTGCCTTGAGTGGTGTTGCGGGGAGACAGGTATCCTCTGGATGATCCTGTTGAAAGCGGCATTGCAAAAGAGGCTAGGGGGAGAAACCGGGGCTGCCGGGGAAAACCCCTAGACTGTTTGCCGTGAAGGCAAGGCGGGTAGGGGATTGAGGTGCGGACTAAGTGGCAATCCAGTCCGGTGGACGGTGACGCCGCCGAAAAGGGTTGTAAAGGGAAACCACCGCATTGGCAACAGTGCGGATACCCTTTTGGGAAATCCTACTGGACCTGAAGCCGTAAGATTTACCTTGCCCGTTGCCACTCATCTTCTCTTTGGCTGCACAGGGTTATTCTTTCAGATACACGTCCGATCGGCCGTTGGCGGGCCGGCCCCACCGTGCCGGTCCACCCGGAACGAATGCCGGCCCGCCACAAGCGGCCGGCATTCTGTGTCTAACGGGAATTTTTGGGGGAGTCATTGATGGATGATGCATGAGATTTTGCGACAATCCCTTCGCTGGGCCATTCTAGTCACCCTGATCACCGCTCTCCTCTCTATCTTGCTCCATGCAGCCTCTGCCACATTGTTACGGGGGCTTCCCTTGTGGGGAGGCATGGTGGTGGTCTTGATCATCATCCTGGTCGGCGTCGTTTTTGATATGATGGGGATTGCTGCAGCTGCCGCCCGGGAGTGCCCTTTCCATTCAATGGCTTCCCGAAAGATCCCCGGGGCGCGGCACTCAATCGTAATTATCCGGAAGGCGGATCAATTTTCCAGTTTCTGTAACGATGTGGTAGGGGATATCAGCGGCATTGTCAGCGGAGCGGCTGGTTTTGCAGTGGTGGTTGCTTTGGTTGTCTCTCTGGACTTTCATGAGGGACGATGGTTGTTAGAAACCTTGACGATCGGGCTGATCTCCGCCCTCACCGTGGGTAGCAAAGCTCTGGGCAAAACCTTTTCCATTCGATTTGCGAATGAAATCATTTTTCGATTAGGCAAGCTTTTATTTATCTTAGAGAATCGATTTCATATCCGTGTTTTCAATGTAAAGAATAAGAAAAAACGAAAGCGAAAGCGAGGCGTTCTTCGTGCACCTCGAACAGATTAACTCGCCTGAACAACTAAAGAAGGTTCCCGCCAGGGAACTTCCCCATCTGGCGGAGGAAATCCGGCAGTTTTTGCTGGAAAGCCTGTCGGTGACAGGAGGTCATCTCGGCTCTAACTTGGGTGTCGTGGAACTGACCCTTGCTTTACATTATCTCTTCGACAGCCCCAAGGATAAATTCCTGTGGGATGTCGGGCACCAGGCTTATGTCCACAAAATCCTAACCGGAAGGCAAAAAGACTTTCCCACCTTGCGTCAGTACAAAGGCCTATGTGGCTTTCCGAAGCGGGACGAGAGTGAACATGACTGCTGGGAAACGGGTCATAGCAGCACATCGTTGTCCGCTGCGATGGGTATGGCTGCTGCTCGGGATATTCAAGGGGAAAAATATCGTGTCGTGCCGATTATCGGAGACGGTGCTCTCACCGGCGGGATGGCGTTGGAAGCTCTCAACCACATCGGGAATGAACAACGCAACATCATGGTGATCCTAAACGATAATGAAATGTCCATCTCCCCTAACGTGGGTGCCCTGCATAATTATTTAGGAAAACTTCGCACCCATCGCCATTACAACAAAATGAAAGAAGAGGTAGAGGTGCTTCTCAAGCGAATTCCCTCTGTGGGAGGCGCTTTCGCCCATGCGGCGGAACGGATCAAGGACAGTCTCAAATATCTGGTGGTATCCGGGGTACTATTTGAACACCTAGGCTTTACCTACCTAGGCCCTGTTAACGGTCATCATCTGGACGAGCTGATAGAGTGCCTCCGTCAAGCGGATCGGACCAAAGGCCCCGTGCTGGTTCATGTGGTAACACAAAAAGGAAAAGGTTACCTACCGGCTGAAACCCATAAAGAGAAACTTCATGGTGTTTCCAAAGGGTACAAGCTGGAAGTCAGCAAAGGGGTGAAAAAAGCGGGTGACGGTCCTGTCAAATACCCCAAAGTATTTGGGAATACCCTGATCCGAATAGCACAGGAGGACTCCCGGTTGGTGGGAGTCACTCCGGCGATGTTGAGCGGTTCGGGGATGAATGAATTTGCCCACCGCTTCCCCGACCGGTGTTTTGATGTGGGTATCGCCGAGCAACATGCTGCTACCTTTGCTGCGGGGTTGGCCACGCAGGGTTTAAAACCGGTGCTGGCGATCTACTCCACCTTTTTACAACGGGCTTATGACCAGGTGATCCATGATATCGCCCGTCAGAAACTGGATGTTCTTCTCGCAGTAGACCGTGCCGGATTTGTTGGCGAGGACGGCGAAACGCACCATGGGGTTTACGATATCCCTTACTTGCGTTGTATCCCCAACATGGTGATCATGATGCCCAAGGACGAAAATGAATTTCAGCAAATGCTCTATACCGGTCACAAGTATGCGGGCCCGATTGCTGTCCGATTCCCGCGGGGGACCGGCATCGGCGTCGAAATGGATGCCGAACTGAAGGAAATGCCCATCGGTAAGGGAGAAGTACTCCGAGAGGGGCGGGATGTTGCTCTGTTCGCTTTCGGGCCGATGGTCTCCCCTGCCCTGGAGGCTGCTGATCGGCTCGCCCGGGAGGGAATCCGGGCTCGGGTGATCAATGCCCGTTTCGCCAAACCTCTGGATTATGAGCTGCTCGATCAATTGATTGAAGATCAGATGCCCGTTGTCACCATCGAGGAAGGAGCGGTGATTGGGGGATTAGGCAGTGGGGTTCTAGAATATTTCGCTGAACAAGAGGCGACAGGAATCCAAGTTAAAACCATGGGTGTGCCGGATTATTTTGTAGAACACGGCTCCCCTGATGAGCAGAAAAATGAAGTGGGCCTAACCGCTGAAAATATCGCCGGTGCCGCGCGTACCATGGTTCCACGGCAGCGCCGCCGGGCTTGAGGAAAGAACGTTGACTAAAGAGCGGTTGGATGTTCTCCTGGTGAATGGCGGTTTTTACGAAAGCCGTGAAAAGGCTCAACGGGCGATCATGGCGGGTTTGGTTCGGGTCAACGGAGATCGGGCGGATAAACCGGGAACCAAGATTCCGGAGGACGCCTGCCTGGAAGTAATCGGCCAAGAACATCCTTATGTCAGCCGGGGCGGGCTGAAACTGGAACGGGCCATTGAGGTGTTTTCCCTTGAATTAAAAGGAAAAACAGTGCTGGATATCGGGGCGTCCACTGGCGGATTTACGGATTGCGCTCTGATGAACGGAGCGGAAAAGGTTTACGCAGTGGATGTGGGATATGGCCAATTGGCCTGGAAGCTAAGGCAGGATGAGCGGGTGGTGGTGATGGAACGGACCAACTTCCGCTATATGAAATCGGAGGACCTCCCTGGTGAAAAACCGGATTTCGCCGTGATCGATGTCTCCTTTATCTCGCTGTCTCTCATCCTACCTCCCCTTAGGGAAATGCTGAGGGAAGAGGCGAAAGTCATCGCTTTAGTTAAGCCTCAGTTTGAAGCCGGCAAAGAGCAGGTTGGGAAAAAAGGAGTGGTACGTGACCCGGCTGTCCATCGGGAGGTACTCCTCCGTTTTGTCACCCAAGCTGAAGAGATGGGGTATCAGGTGTTCGGAATCGCCCCGTCACCCATCACCGGTGGGGGAGGAAACATTGAGTTCTTAAGCTACCTGGGGTGGCCCGGGGGTGCGGAAGCAAACGACTGGACGCCGGTAATTGCGGAAGTTGTTAAGGAAGCCCATGAAAACCAGGGTTAATCGCTTTTTTCCAAAGTAACAGGATTTTGTAATCGGGGATCCGAATTCAATAGGAAAAGGAGGGATCCCCGATGCTCCGTGACGGCGATGTGATCGTCCTTTTCCTCTTGCTTGTCCTGGTCGTATACTTGTTCATCCGTTGGTGGAAGCAGGCGGACCTCAATCCGGTCCTCACGGTTTCGTCTCAGCCGGTTCGGGGGGAGGTCCCTTCGATTTTGGAGGCCGACGGATACCAGGTGGTTGCAGCGAAACAACGGTTGCCCGTAGCGGTCCATGTGGGGGACCAAAGCTATGACAGCCGGTTGTACGTGGATTATGTGGCTACCCGGGGGGGGCAGACCTACTTGGTCATACAAGCCAAGGCGAAAAAGCCCCTCCGATTTTCCGGTGCCACCTTGCGGGATCAATTCCTAGCTCATGCGCTTGCTTTCCGGGCAGCTGGAATCTTGTATATGGACGCGGCCCATGGCACCTATAAGACGATTTCCTTCGATGTAACCGGGGTACGCTTCACCCCCGCCCGGAAGCGGTTGGCCTCCCACCTGTTTACACTGGTTCTCGGGGCGTTGATCGCGCTGTTGATCCGATAATACCGTTTGATTTCCGACGAGGTGGAGCCATTGAAGACAATCGGCATTCTGGTTAACAAGGGCAAGCCGAAAGCTCGCGTCGTTCTACGAGAGCTTGTATTGTTGCTGGAGGAACGGGGGGCCCAAGTCTGGGTGGATCCAGATATTGCGGTAGAGTTGGATCGACCGGACCTCGGCCTTCCCGTAAATGACTTCCCCGAAAAAGCGGATATCGTATTTGTGCTCGGTGGGGACGGAACCCTTTTGGGAGTGGCCCGGCAACTGGCTGGACACAGTGTCCCTATCCTCGGTTTTAATCTTGGTCACCTCGGGTTTCTGTCTGAAGCAGAACCAAACAGTTTGTCCTCGGCTGTCGACCGTGTGTTGGCGGGGGACTATTACATAGAGGAACGGCTCATGCTGGATGCTGAGGTGGACCGGGATGGGCAGGTACTGGAGAAAAGCATTGCACTGAACGATATCGGGATTGCCAAAGGTTCCTTTAGCCGTATGATTACAGGGATTGTCTATATGGACGGTGTCCATCTGGGAACGTATTCCGGCGATGGACTCATCGTATCAACACCGACAGGTTCCACCGCGTACTCTCTCTCCTGTGGGGGGCCGATTGTTTGGCCTGGAGTGCCTTGTTTGTTGCTCACCCCGATCTGCCCCCATACCCTCACTTCCCGTCCGATGGTACTGCCGACGGATGGGGTGCTGGAAATCAAGGTAAGTGCCACTCACCGAGATATCGGCCTTACCATCGACGGGCAATTGGGATTCCGGTTAAAGGTGGATGATGTGATCCGGGTACGTGTATCCCCTCATATCACTTCCTTAATCAAATGGAAAGAACGGTCTTTCTTCGAGGTTGTCCGGAAGAAACTTCAAGGTGAGCAAGAAGAAAACCCCGGGCTGGAGGGCAGGAAATGAAAGCACAACGACATATCAAAATCAGAGAGATCATCACCAACCGGGATATTGAGACTCAGGAGGACTTGGTGGCCGAGTTGAGAAAAGCCGGTTACAATGTTACCCAGGCAACCGTTTCCCGTGACATCAAGGAGCTTCATTTGGTGAAAGTACCGACCAATCATGGGCGATATACTTATTCCCTCCCGGCTGATAACCGTTTCAACCCTCATCAGAAATTGAAGCGGATGCTGTCGGAGGCCTTTGTCGGGATTGATCGTAGTGAGAATCTCCTCGTGATGAAGACAATGCCAGGAAACGCCAACGCCATTGGAGAGCTTCTTGATAACCTGGATTGGCCGGACCTGATGGGAACCATCGCTGGTGATAACACGATCCTCTTGATCTGCCGGGATAAAGAAAAGGCCCCCCAAGTGGAGGCCCGTTTGATCGACATGTTGTAGGAGTGGATGCCGATGCTGCGTGAATTGTCCATACGGGACTTTGCCATCATCGAACAGGTTCATTTAACTTTCGATACGGGTTTCCATGTTTTGACCGGGGAAACAGGAGCGGGGAAATCGATCCTTTTTGATGCGCTCAGTCTCGTTGTCGGCGGGAGGGGTTCCGCCGATTTCGTCCGTCATGGGTCTAAAAAGGCGGAAGTGGAAGCACTCTTTGAAGTGGAAGACGGTCATCCCGTCCACCGCACGCTGGACGAGTTGGGCCTTTGTCTGGAAGAGGAGTACCTTCTTGTACGGCGGGAGGTCTCACAAAATGGGAAGAGCACTTGCCGTCTAAACGGGCAATTGGTCACCTTGGCGATGCTAAAACAGGTGGGGCAACACCTCTTAGATATCCATGGTCAGCACGAACATCAATCTCTCCTCCGGGTAGAGGAGCATCTGGCCTGGCTAGATGCTTTCGGGGGCTCGGCTTTGACGACAGAGCGAAGAAAGTACGGAGACATCTTTCAGGAACACCAAACGGTTGTCAAGGAACTCGAACAAATCGATGCAGATGAAAAAGAGATTGCTCAACGGATGGACCTGCTGACCTTCCAGAGGGAAGAGATCGCCGCTGCCCGGCTCACGGCTGGTGAAGATGAGGAACTTGCCCGGGAACAGAGCCGCTTAGCCCATGCGGAACATTTGGCCCAGAATGCGTCCCGTGCTTTTGAATACTTGTACGGAGAGGAACAGGGAGCGGAACGTATCAACCGTGCAGCGAGGGATCTAGAAGACATCGTCGGTTATGACGAGTCTTTGGCTCCAGTGTTGGAGCTGGTTCAATCCGCTTACTACCAGGTGGAAGAGGCGTCTCGACAACTGGGTCGGTACAAGGACGAGTTGGAGTTTGATCCGGCTCGCTTGGCGGAGGTGCAGGAACGTCTGGCAGCCATTGATCAGTTGAAACGGAAGTATGGGGATGATGTGGAGACCATCATCCGGCATGGAGAGCAAGTTGCTGAGGAATTGAACCGTTTGGAACACCGGGATGAAAAGAAGGCCGAGTTGGAACAGGAAAAAGAGGCTCTTTTCGGCCAGATGGCCGAGCAGGGGGCTCTTCTCACCCGTTTACGCCGGGAAGCGGCACTTGCCCTGGAAAAACGGGTGGAACGGGAACTGACCGATCTCAATATGAAGGGCACCCACGTTCATGTAGCTTTCCACGGGGACGGGAAAGAACCGGTCTATACGGAGACAGGAGCCGACCGGGTAGAGTTTTTGATTGCCCCCAACCCAGGCGAACCCCCTCGTCCGATGGTAAAGATCGCATCGGGAGGGGAACTGTCCAGGATCATGCTGGCTTTGAAGACGATCTTTTCCGACCTGGACGGTGTCGGAACGCTAATCTTCGATGAAATCGATACCGGTGTAAGCGGACGAGCAGCTCAAGCGATCGCTGAAAAGATTACACGACTTGCCCGCAGTTGCCAAGTGCTTTGTGTCACCCACTTGCCTCAAGTCGCCTGTATGGCTGATGTTCATTTCCATATCATCAAAGAATCAAATGAGGAAAAAACCCGGACACGGGTGAAGATGCTGACCGATGAAGGTCGGGTATTGGAACTGGCTCGGATGCTTGGCGGGGTGGAAGTCACCCAAACGACTCGTACTCACGCCATGGAGATGTTACGGTTGGCGGAAAAGACAAAACAAGCCTTGTGATCATTCCCCCCAAATGCCATTGTGCACTGGGGGGGTTTTTTTCATTGGCTAACCTCCTGTGTCAGCCGGCCCTTTCGGTGATGAGGAAGCATTTGCGTGACATAAAAGAAAAGGAGCGCGGACACCTTAATCATTACGATGGAGACATCGCCGTGGAGGTGTAGGCAGGAAAAGCAGGAGTGTGAAAGCCGTGGGGCACAGACAGAGAATCAAATGGACGGGGTTATTTTTGGTGCTTTTGTTGGCATGGGGAAGCATGAGCATCCCATTTCGTCAGTACATGGCGTTTCCATCGGAAATGCGGCTCTTCTCGGGGAGTTGGAAAGAACTTCGCCTAACGATGCCCGTTTCGGCGACGGCGGTTGTGGCGAACCCCAGGGTGGCAGCAGTCAACCGGGCGAATGAGAGCCAGGTACGTCTGCATCTCAGTAAGCCCTTTACCTTGGTTTCAAAGCACATCGGTCAAACGCAGTTGACCTTGCGTCTGTTCGGGATGTTACCGGTAAAACGGATGACAGTAAGTGTGCTTCCTGATATCCGGGTGGTTCCGGGGGGGCAATCCATCGGGGTAAAGATGCAATCCGCCGGAGCCATGGTCGTGGGCCACCATCTGATTCGGGGAAAGGAAAAATCCCCCGGTGAATTGGCGGACATCCGGGTCGGGGACTATATTTTGGCCATGGACGGGGAGCCCATTCACGAAATTGGACAGTTGGCTAAAAGCGTCGATAAGGCAGGCAGGGAAGGCCGTCGGATCCAAGTGTTATTGGCAAGAGGAGCGGCAAAGAAAAAGGTGTTTCTGAAGCCGATTTGGGATTCGGGTGAGAAATGTTACCGCATTGGTCTTTATATCCGGAATTCGGCAGCCGGTGTTGGTACGCTGACTTTTTACGATCCGAAAAAGAAAGTGTACGGTGCACTCGGTCATGTGATTACCGACATGGATACAGGTCAGCCAATCGCTGTCGGGGGCGGTAAGATCGTTCACTCTAACGTTACCTCCATCCAAAAGGGAGCGAATGGGGAACCGGGGGAAAAGCGGGCAATATTTTTCAGGGAAAACCAGATCCTTGGAACGATCCGTCATAATACCCCCTTTGGCATATTCGGCCAGATGGAACGAGAACCCGAGAGCAATCGAACGGTCCCAATCGCTCTGTCTGAAGAGGTGAAAGAAGGACCGGCCAAAATCCTGACGGTGGTGGAAGGACAGAAAGTGGAGAGCTACGACATCGAAATTGTCCATCTCATTCATCAGAAATTCCCAGCAACCAAAGGGATGATCATCAAAGTAACGGATCCCCGATTGCTCAATAAAACGGGCGGGATTGTACAGGGAATGAGCGGGAGTCCCATATTGCAGAATGGAAAATTGGTTGGGGCTGTCACCCACGTTTTTGTCAATGACCCGACGTCGGGTTATGGAACGTACATCGAGTGGATGCTACAGGATGCAGGGGTTCTCCCATCAGCGGCTTCTAAACAAAGCCGCTTTTTTTTATGCAAAGGGTCAAATAAACGGTAATTAACGGAAAAAACCCTGATTGAAAAAGAAGGAATGGGTAATACGGTTGTCGAACTTTTTGACATAACAGGATAGCGGAAAGTACGCGTAAAAAAGAGGGAGGGGCCGTTTTTGGAGAAGATGCGTGTCGTATTGGCTGACGACAACCGAGAATTTGCCGAACTATTGAAAGATCATCTGAATTCACAACAGGATATTGAGGTCATCGGCGTGGCGTACAACGGGAACGAAGTGATGGACCTGCTTGACCGGGAGATGCCAGATGTACTCGTTCTGGATATCATTATGCCGCACCTGGATGGTCTTGGTGTATTGGAAAAATTGAATGATCGATCGGAAGCAATGCCGAAAATCATCATGTTGACGGCTTTTGGTCAGGAGAATATCACCCAACGGGCCGTCGAACTCGGAGCGGCTTATTATATCTTGAAGCCCTTTGATATGGAGGTGCTGACTCACCGTATCCGCCAGATGCAAGGTCGACCAGTAACATCGACCCGCGGGACTGGGATAACTGCCAGCGCCCCGCGTACGGAAAACTTGGATGCCAATATCACCAATGTTATTCATGAAATCGGCGTACCGGCTCATATCAAGGGGTATCTCTATCTAAGGGAAGCGATCACGATGGTGTATAACGAGGTGGAGTTACTGGGGGCGATCACCAAAACCCTTTACCCCCGAATCGCCGAGAAATACAATACCACACCCAGCCGAGTGGAACGGGCGATCCGCCATGCCATCGAAGTCGCTTGGAGCCGGGGAAACATGGATTCCATCCGCAAACTGTTCGGTTATACGATCAACGTTAGCAAGGCTAAACCCACGAATTCGGAATTCATCGCCATGGTGGCTGACAAGCTCCGAATTGAACATAAAGTGGGATAATCGCTAGGATGATGAGGATTTTGGCGGTTTAAGCCGAGAGCATCTATACCGATAAACTTCGGAATAAGGCGTTTCATACCGGTAAATTTCCGGGGTGTATGCCGACTAATTCTCGCTATTTATTGCCGTGAGCTAATACGGTAAAAAGGCGGGATTTTTTATGACCGAATTTGAGTTTCAGATCGATAACTTCATGTTTCAGCTCAAAGGTAGAGTACTTGATATTGGAACGGCTACAGGCCGATACCCGATTTATTTCGCACAGAAAGGGTGTAATGTTACAGGGATTGATATATCGGATGATGCGTTGCATATTGCCCAAAGAAATTTAATGCAAAATGGCTTAGAAGATAAAGTCCATCTCTTAAAAATGAATGCTTTATCACTTAACTTTCCGGAACATTCTTTTGACATCATCACTTGTATGATGGGTACCTTTAGCCATTTTTCCAATGAAGAAAAGAATAATTTATTGTTTCAAATTTGGCAGGTACTACGCCCCAATGGAATTGTCATTATATCTAGTTGGGACTCTGATTACCCGTTCACCAATTTTTTATCCTTTTACAACGAAACCGAACGTAAATTACTTAAACAAAACAGTTTACCTAGTCAACACTTATTAAAAATGATGGGTAAGTGGTTTTCGAATATCCAACAGCGAGCCGTTTGTTCTTTTTCCGATGAGCAATTGGAGCAATTATTAATGGATGATAAACTGGAGTTGTTAAGGGAGTTACATCAATTTATGCAAGTCCGATTCCCGGAAATACAAGGGCAACTTCATATTACATTTGGTAAAAAGATATAGTATAAATTGCTTTTAGGAGGTGAGCTCTATGGCTTTACGGGGTGTTCTGCCTCCTCCTTCTTTCCTGCTATCCGTTTAGAGGCGGGATTAGAGGTGGGTAACTAACTCGATCCCGCCCCATATTAAAATTTGGGAGGGGATCGGATTGCGTTCGGGATTGCCTTTGGTTTGTATGGCTGCAATGATGTGGGGAACCGCCGGAATAACAGGGAAATGGCTGAGTGTCCACCATCAGTTGGACCCGCTCTCAATTGGAGCATGGCGCCTTCTCCTTGGAGTTCCATTGATGATTATAGCAGCCTGGATCGAAAGAAAACGTAATGGAAAAGTTAAACCTCTACACCCATCACATCAAAAACTCCTTCTTCTTTTCGGCATAGGAATTGCAGGCTACCAAATCTGTTATTTTTCAGCAGTGGATCGTACGATGGTATCCACAGCAACTTTAATCACCATTTGTTTGGCTCCTGTGTTAGTAGCTTTGTGTTCCCGCTGGTTCCTTCGTGAACCCTGGGGTAGAAAAACGGGTATGGCATTAGTTCTGGGAATTACGGGTACAGCCCTGTTAATTGGGGTTGACAGCCTAAGGGGTTTATCTAATACGCATTTCTTATTCGGAAATGCATTAGCTTTTGTAGCCGCCTTCTGTTATGGTGGATACACATTAGTCGGAAAAAAACTCCTTTCTGGAGTAGAACCGTTTCGCATTATAGCTTGGGCTTTTACCTTAGGCGCTCTATTCATGCTCCCCTTTATCACATTACCAGGCTTTAGCCTAGAAGTTTGGAGTGCGTTACTGTTTCTGGGTTGGATACCAACTGCGCTTGCCTATGTCGTTTATATTTTGGGATTGGAACGGACAATGGCCACACATGCATCTGTAGCGGCACTTTTGGAGCCGTTAACCGCAACTGTTTTAGCAGTAACCTTGTTTGGTGAGCAATTACATTCTTTTGGATGGGTTGGTGTTACGGTACTACTTGCTTCGATGCTTCTCTTATCTACCTCAACCAACAAAAAAGTCGAAGCAACAAATTTGGAACAATAGTTTCAGAATGTATCAAATCTATATGAATAACATATAAAAGAGTCGGTATTTATATAAATACCGACTCTTTTATGTACCTATCCGGTATTTTTAAACAAATAAAGACGAAACAAGCCCGGTAGAAGGTAAAACAGATTTGCCCTGTTCTTTTTCACCCTATAGCACTGATTGAACATAAAGTGGGATAATCATTCACGAATCTACCTATCCCGTATTTATTGCCGTTGATCCGGCGATAAGGCGGGTTTTTTTGTTTGGGTAAAAAGGCAACCAATCTTCCGCCGCATGTCCTGCCAAAAAGAGATCCATACTAAAGGCAAATCCTCAGATTGAAAGGGAGAGAACTGATGCTTTCCGGCAGTTTTTTCGGCAGGGAAAAAACCTGCCGGGGCAAGGCAGTGATTGATCGACGAACCAAACGGCTTCTCAGTCGAATCCTTCCTGGTGAGATCGCCGTGATCAACCATCGGGATCTGGATGAAGTAGCGGCGGAAGGGTTGGTTCGTAAACGGGTAAAAGCAGTGATTAACGCCTCTCCTACCCTTAGCGGTGAGTACCCAGCAGCAGGGGCTACCCGTCTGGTGGAAGCGGGCATCCCCATTTTGGACCGGGTGGGAGAAAAAGTGTTGAAGGAGTTGCGGGAAGGGGAACCCATCGAGTTAAAAGGTGAATCTCTGTTGAGGATGAAAGATGGCTGTTGGGAAGAGATGGCCAAGGGGGAATTGCTGGATGCCATTCGGTTGGAAGAGCAGCTTTCCCGGGCTAGGGATCGTCTGGAAGAGAGGTTAAAGCCCTTTATCCGAAATACCCTCCGTTATGCGGGACAAGAAGAGTCCTTTGTTACAACCCGACTGGATGTGCCTACTTTGCGCGTTCCCCTTCGCGGAAAGGATGTGGTTGTGGTAGTGAGGGGGGCCGGTTATCGGGAAGATCTGACAGCGATCCGTTCGTATATCCGAGAGGTTGATCCCGTCCTCATTGGTGTGGATGGAGGAGCAGATGCTTTGTTAGAAAGGGGATGGACACCGGATTTGATCGTGGGAGATATGGATTCCGTTTCCGATCAAGCCCTCCTCTCCGGAGCGGAGATTATCGTTCACGCCTATCCAGACGGTCATTCACCAGGCCAGAAAAGGGTGGAATCTCTAGGGTTAGCTCCTCACGTCCTGCCAGCAGCCGGGACCAGCGAAGACCTCGCCATGCTAATGGCTTTTGAGGAAGGAGCGGAGCTGATCGTGGCCGTAGGAAGTCACTCCCATATGATCGATTTTCTCGAGAAGGGGAGGAAGGGGATGGCCAGCACGATCCTGGTCCGCATGAAAGTGGGTACCCGGTTGGTGGATGCGAAAGGGGTCAGCCGCTTATACCAGAAAGACGTGCGGGCGAGAGAAATTGCCTGGTTAGGTGCAGCCGCTCTTTTTCCATTGGTCTCCTTTGCTTTGGTCAATCCCAAATTCCTTCATCTGTTCCGCCTTTTTTGGCTTTATTTACGAATCCTGTTTCCCTAGGTGTGATGACTTTGTTTTCGAAACGCTATCATCTCTTTACCCTCACCGCAGTTTTTCTCGCGCTGGGAACCGGGATACTCCTGGGAGGAACCCATGGTGGGGAATGGCTGAAAAAGCAACAACAGGTCCTGATACAGCGCTTGGAGGTTCGTTATATGGAAGCGCTCAAAGAAAATCGACTGTTGTTGGGTCGTGTTAAGGAACGGGAACGAGAAATGAAATCCCGCAACCAAGAGCATCGAAGAATGTTCCAAACGGCTCTCCACGACGAACTGAAGGGGCAAGTGGTTTTACTGGTCGGTGGTAATGGAGAAGAACGGGAGCGGCTTAGCCGGGCGATTCGGTGGGCGGGCGGGATTCCGGATTATGGGCAAAAAGGATCGAATCCGGTTTTATATGATCGGTATGATGCAGTGGTTTGTCTGCAGCCCCGGATCCGCCGGTATCAAAGTGTTTTGCACCGGGACATTCGCCTTGCATACTCCGGTCCTCTCATCCTACAGAGCCGTTTCCATAGCCGGACAGCTTTTCAGGAAGAGGAACCCTTTATCTATACCTTCCACGGATCGGTTCGGCGAGAGGATTCCCTGGAGGCCTACCAAGCGGTCAAGTTAATCCGACATGCTCTGAACCGCAGAAATGAGGGATGGATGGATGGAAAAAGAGCCGATCATCTCGGCGATCATTCCGGCTTATAACGAAGAAGAGCGCATCGAAACCACCCTTCGCGCCGTTCGACGTATCCCGTTAGTGGATGAGATCATCGTCGTTGACGATGGAAGCCGTGATGCGACTGAACAGTTGGCACGTCGGCACGCCGACTATGTCATACGCTTGCCGAAAAACAGAGGGAAGGGGCAAGCACTCGCGGAAGGAATCCGCTATGCAGCCGGTGATGTATATCTGTTCCTTGATGCGGATTTAGAGAGGCATGCAAAGCTGTGCGGCTCGCTTCTATCTCCCGTTCTCGCCGGAGAGGCGGATATGACGATTGCTCGTTTTCCCCCTGCTCGAAAAAAAGGAGGGTTTGGCCTCGTAAAAGGGTTGGCCCGGTCGGGGGTACGCCGATTGACGGGAACCACCCTCCAGGCAACGTTGTCTGGGCAACGGGCCGTGAAGAGGGAAGTGATGCAATCCATCTCCATTCTCCCCTCCGGGTTCGGGATTGAATTGGGTTTAACGGTTTCTGCTCTCCGGTTCGGATATTGCGTGAAAGAGGTTCCTCTTCCAATGAGCCACCGGGAAACAGGGCGGGATTGGAATGGTTTTTTACATCGAGGGAGGCAGTTCCTCCAAATTCTCCGCACCCTGATTAAGTTGTGGAGGCAACCGGTATGACCGGAATCTGGAGCTTGCTCCTGCTTTTTCTGTCCTATATAGCGGGCCGGGCGGCTATTCCGGCGGGTCGGGAGTTTCTCTTCACTCACGGTGTTCATGCCCCCAACTATCGAGGGGAACGGATTCCAACCAGTTTCGGTGGCTATCTGGTGCTTTTGTTGACGGGTCTTTCCCTCCTTAATTTTGCTGTTATCCGTTTTCTGCCTCTCTTTTCCCAGTCTTTGTTATTGGCATCCCTGTTTGCTTCGGTCGGGGTAGCTTTTTTGGGATGGTTGGATGATACCCTCGGTTCCCACCAGGATCGGGGGTTTCGTGGCCATTTCAGGTCTATGCTGAGGGAAGGGCGTTTGACCACGGGGGTTCTCAAGGCGGCGGGCGGCGGAATCACTGCCGCTGTTGCCGCTGTTGTTACGGCGGGAAGCGGGATGGAATGGGTGATCCACACGTTGTTCATCGCCTTGATGACCAATTGGCTTAACCTTTTAGATTTACGTCCGGGTCGTTGCTTAAAATTTTATTTAGCAGGAGGGATTCTCCTCTATATCGTTGGTTTTTTTGCTCCCAACACTCCTGTGTTCGTTCCGTTGTTGGGACTGGCTGCCGCTATCTTCCGGCTGGATTTGGCTGGACGTCTGATGCTGGGAGACAGCGGGGCCAACCTCCTGGGGCTCCAATTGGGGATGTGGGCCGCGGTGGTGCTCCCTTTCTGGTTGACGGGTGTGCTGACGATTCTGCTTGGGATCGGTCATTATTTATCGGAGACGGTTTCCCTCACTCGCATCATCGAGTCCAACCGCTGGCTTTCTTATCTCGACGGGTTAGGCCGAAGGGGAGTTAAATAAAAAAATCCCGAAACGATTACGTTCGGGCGAGACTGCTGCATTCATCCGTGCGATAAAGGTGGCGGAGCGCCTGTTGACACCGCCTACCCGGCGGGATATCCAGAGGAAACAGAGCGGACAACCCCACATCTGCGGGAGGAACTGGCGCGAAGTGGAAATCTGGGTATACGCTCCACGCCAGGTTTGTCCATACCAGCTCCCGAATGATCACGTTCGGGGATTCCTTTAACGAATGACTTGTAATTCTTTTGGATAGCGGGTTAAGGTACGGCTTCCCTCTCGCGTAATCAAGACGTCGTCTTCGATACGGACTCCCCCAAAGTCCGGTATGTAAGCACCGGGTTCGATGGTGAAAACCATCCCTTCTTTCAGGGTTTGGTTGTTGTTGCCGTGTATGGAGGGAAATTCATGGGGGTCGATGCCCAGGCCGTGGCCGACGCGGTGGGTGAAGTAATCCCCATACCCTTCGTCTGTAATCACTTGTCGAGCGGCGACATCGAGGTCACCGATACGGGTGCCGGGCCGGGAAAGGGAAAGGGCGGCTTCCTGACCCTTCAGGACGGTCTCGTACAGGCGGGTTTGTTCTTCTGAGACCGAACGGAAAGCGAAGGTGCGGGTGATATCAGAACAGTATCCTTCATGAATCACTCCGAGGTCGAAGAGGACCAGATCCCCCGGTGCCAGTTCGCGCAAACCTGGTGTCCCGTGGGGAAACCCTGTATTTTCCCCGAAAAGAACCGTAGTGTTAAAAGCCATTCCCTCTGCCCCGCGTTTTTTCATCTCGAAGTCGATAAGAGCGGCTGTTTCCCGTTCGATGCATCCTTCGGTAAGGGAATTCAGTCCGATTTCCACAGCTAAGTCCGCCAGGCGGGCTGCCTCCTCCATCTTTCTAATTTCCCGTTCGTCTTTGATTGCACGGAAGTTGTGTAAAGGTTCCTCCAAGGAAAAAAATTTTGCTTGTGGTAACAATTGAGTCAAAGCTTCAGCCCGGGCGATGGAAAGGCTTTCTTTTTCGACGGCGATCCGGGTTGCCTGCCGATCTCCCCGTGCTTCGATGGCTTTGCCGATTCGCTCCCAAGGATTCTCCACATCGGAGTAGGCTATTATTTCCTGGTCCCAGCCCGATTGTCGTGCCCGATCCTCCTCTAATGCCGGACAAATAAGAAAAGGCTCCGCCCCGGGGAAGAGGAATAGCCCAAGTAAGCGTTCATAGGGCTCACAGTGGAAGGAAGTGAGGTAAAAAATTTGGGAGGGGGAGGTGATCAAGGCTCCATCCATCCTTTCCTCTTTCAACCAGTCGGAAACATGGGTCAAACGGGTGTACGTCAATGTCATGTCGCCACATCCTTATCCTGGGGAGTGTACTTCCACTTTATCACTTGCCTGGGAAGAGGAGAAGCATTTCCGGCGGGTAAAGAGGAAAGGATGAGAAAAAGGAGGTGAGTACGATGGATATATTGAGGGCACGTCAGATTCTAGAATCTCCCGAAAAAGTGGAAGTTCACTATCGAGAAGTACCTATTTGGATCCAGAATGTCAATGATGAAACGGAGACAGCACGGATCTATACCGACGACGAACCGGATCGGGAACTGGTCGTTTCGGTTCAAGAATTACACGAACGTTGAAAAAATCCTTTTTTAAAAAATATAGAAAGAACTTTTTTGGCCGCATCGAGAGGATGCGGCCAAACTTAATAAGGTTTCCAGGCTACTTTGCGGGCTTCTTGGAATCGGCGGCTGACTTCCGGCCAGTTGACGACGTTCCACCAGGCTTGGATATATTTTTTTCTTTTATTTGGATATTTCAGATAATAAGCGTGCTCCCAGACATCCAGCGGGAGAAGAGGAATCACGTCCCACTGGGAGAGATTTTGATGCTTTTCCGCCTGCAAAATTTCCAGGTGATGGGCACGAGGTGCCCACACCAGGATCGCCCAGCCTCCGCCTTCCACTTTCTCTGCGGCGGCGGAGAAATGTTTTTTAAAGGCGTCAAACCCGCCGAAATCCCGTTGGATTTGGCTGGCCAACTTTCCTGTCGGTTTACCGCCGCCTTGAGGACTCATGGTTTCCCAAAAGAGGGTGTGGAGATAGTGGCCGGCACCGTTAAAGGCGGCTTCCCGTTCCCAGTGCTTAATGAGGTCAAAGTCCCCGGTTCGTCTAGCCCGGGCCATCATACGTTCCGCCTTGTTCAGGCCTTCTACATAACTTTTGTGATGCTCATCGTGATGGAGACGCATCGTCTTCGCATCGATGTGGGGTTCTAGTGCATCGTAGGGATAGGGGAGCGGGGGAAGGGTGTGTTTTCCGATGGGGACAGGACGGAGGGGAGGATAGACGTTCCCTTCCTGGGACTGCCCTCCTTCTCCAGCGGTTTCTCCAGTATCGGGTTCTTCTCCGTTGAGAGCGGCCGATGTGACGAGGGAGGTTTCTTCTAGCCACTCTTCCAGTTGATAACGGATTTTTTGTGCTTGTTGGATTAAGTGGGATAGAAAATGAGGCTGCATAACAGAAGCTTCCTTTTCTAGACGCCGCAAGTGGCGAGAGAGACTTCGCCCTTGTTTTAGGACGGTTTCAGAGGCCGATTTCTTGTCTGTGAGGATGTCATCAATCCGTTTGCGTCCATGCTGCGCAAAGTGTCGGATGTCCCATCGGACCTGCTCGCCGTTAGGGTCAAAATAGGAAATCATGGTGGGGCCCTCCATGGAATGTTTTTTCCTCTTAGTATACGATTCCATAGGCAGGTCCTGTGCCTCTGAAAAACCCGACCATCCTTCGGTCGGGTCTGTTATGGGGAATCCCCGTCTGTATTCTGATGAGAGGGTTGAGCCTTAGACATCCTTTTTTTCCGCCGGGGGCGGAGCATCGGCTGTACCTGATCTTTTTTCAGATCCCTGTAGAAAAGGAACCCTCCGATAAAGAAAAGCCCGCCCAGGAAAAGAATCAGACCGCCTAGAAAGGGAAGCCAAGCAAAGCCGTCCCCCGCGAAGGCTTGGAAGATTACATTTTTCATCAGATTCCATCCGTAAACCCCCGCCGCACCTGGGATACAAATGAGGACTATGGCCATCATACGCTGATAGATCATAAAATTCGCCCGCCTTTCCAATTTCCATGGTACCTTATTTTTCTGTGGGTTGCCATGGGTTGCTTGGCCCCGAAGCCGGACCGTTGTGTTAGAATGATACCGGAGAATGGAAACGGGGGGCGGCTATCATGCGGTTCTTGATCGTCGGCGGCGGTAAGGGAGGAACGGCCCTTTTGGGTACGCTTCTGGAGCTGGATCGTGTCCGGGTGACCGGCGTGGTGGACATCGATAACCATGCCCCTGCGCTGGTAGAGGCCCGCCGTCGTGGGATCCCCACGGGCGACGACCCGGCTCCCTTTATGGAGGAAGACCTCGATGTCATTTTAGAGGTTACCGGGGAAAACGCCGTTTACAACCGCCTTTGCCGCATGACCGAAAAATCGGGAACCCTGGTAGTTTCAGGGGAAGTGGCCAACCTGATGATGCATTTGATCGAGGAGAAAGAACAATGGTTTGAAGCATGGCGGTTACGGCAACTGGAACTAGATGCAATTGTCAATTCCACTCATGATGGGATGATTGCCGTCAACGCATCGGGAGAAATCACCCTGTACAACCGGGCTGCAGAGCGGTTGACCGGGGTCAAGCACAAGCGAGTGCTGGGGCATAAGATCACCCAGACCATCCCCAATACCGGCTTAGACCGGGTACTGGATACGGGTAAAGCGGAATTGAACCGACCACTCACTCTGCCCAACGGAAAGAAGATTATCACCAACCGGGAACCCGTGACAGACCGAAAGGGTAGAGTGATTGGCGCTGTCGCTGTTTTTCGGGATATCACCGAAGTTCTTTCCCTTACCCAGCAAGTGACCGACCTGAAGGGTATGAAAAGCCAACTTCAGGCGATCATCGATTCCTCCGACGATGCGATCTCTGTCGTCGATGCCGAAGGCCGGGGGGTGCTGATTAACCCGGCTTATACCCGTTTAACAGGACTCTCCCCTGAAGAGGTGATCGGCAAGCCTGCGGATACCGACATCTCCGAGGGAGAAAGCATGCATATGCAGGTGCTGAAGACGAGGGAGCCGGTACGCGGTGTTCCAATGAAGTTGGGGCCTCACCGTCGGGATGTGGTGGTCAACGTGGCCCCGATTATCGTGGAAGGGGAACTGAAAGGCAGTGTGGGCATCGTCCACGACATGTCAGAGATCAAAGGGCTCACTCAGGAACTGGATCGAGCTCGCCGGATTATCCGTACCTTGGAAGCGAAATACACCTTTGAGGATATCATCGGGGACAGCGGGGAGATGCGGGATGCGCTGGAGAACGCCCAAAAGGCAGCCCGTACCCGGGCCACGGTCCTCTTGCGTGGAGAGTCAGGGACGGGCAAGGAGCTTTTTGCCCATGCCATCCACAACGATTCGGGCCGCAAATATCACCAGTTTGTTCGTGTCAATTGTGCTTCCATCCCGGAATCCCTGCTAGAGAGCGAACTCTTTGGCTATGAGGAAGGGGCCTTCACCGGCGCACGACGTGGAGGGAAAAAAGGATTTTTTGAGGAGGCGGACGGGGGAACCATTTTCCTGGACGAAATCGGAGAGCTTTCTCCTTCCACCCAGGCTAAACTCCTTCGCGTGCTTCAGGAAAAAGAAGTGGTCCGGGTTGGCGGTACCAAATCTATCCCTGTCGATGTCCGGGTAATCGCTGCTACCAACCTGGATCTGGAGAAAGCCATCGGAGAAAAGCGGTTTCGGGAGGATCTTTACTACCGGCTCAATGTCTTGCCTATCCACATTCCACCTCTCCGGAGGAGGAAGGGGGATCTCGGGGCACTGGCCCACCACTTGATCAAGAAGTTTAACCAGGAATACGGGCGCAACGTGGCAGAAGTACATCCGGCTGCGATTGAGGCTCTTTCCTCCTATGTCTGGCCGGGGAATGTCCGGGAGCTGGAAAATGTTCTGGGCCGGGCGATGATTCATATGCATTTGCATACCCGAGTGCTGGAAAAGGAGCATCTTCTTTCCCTGGAACCTTCATACCCTGTGAACCATTCTCCCCCTGAGGCAGCCGGGGATGGAGAGAAAGACGGCCGCCTGTCCGATGTGGTATCCCACGCGGAGGAAGCACACATCCGACGGGTTTTTGAAACCTGTGGCCGAAACAAAACGGAGACGGCCCGGCGCCTCGGGATATCTGTTCGCAATCTTTATTACAAGTTGGATAAATACCGAATTGAGCCCGACTCCTCGTCCGGGCAACATCGGTGATCCCTGCAAAATTTTGCAGGAAAGATTCGTCACAGACCCTGCAAATTTTTGCAGAGAATATGTACTGGGAATCGGCCCCCATAGAAGCAATATCGAGCTTTCCCTTTAATTTTTCCTTGGCATAGAACTTGCTCGTTTTGTATGGGGACCGACCATTTCGAAAAAAATAATCTTCGACATGATATGAGAACGAACGCAGTTCGGTCGGAATGAGGGGTAATAATGGAAACAATACGCAATTTTGAACAAGTTATTCGTAAAGCAGAGTCTTTGGAAGCCGTAACGGTTGCCGTCGCAGCAGCAGACGATCGTGAGGTGCTGGAGGCGGTCTTCGATGCCAAGAAGCGGGGAATCGCCCAGTTTCGTCTGTACGGAAGCCGGAGCCATATTGAAGGCGTCAGCCGGGAGATTGGTTTGCAATTAGACCAGGGAGAGATCTTTCACCAGCCTGATCCGATGAAAGCGTGTACCGATGCAGTGCGCGCCGTCCGGGAAGGAGATGCCGACGTTGTCATGAAAGGCATGGTCCATTCTTCGGATTTTTTACGTGCGATCCTCAATAAGGAATCGGGCTTACGGGGGAAAAAAGTACTCAGTCATGTGGCAACTTTTGAGGTACCGGGTTACAACCGCCTGATCCATGTGACCGATCCCGCTCTCAACCTTGCCCCAGAGCTGAAAGAAAAGGCCCAAATCGTCCAAAACGTGATCGATCTCTGCCACTCTCTTGGAGAAGAAGAGCCGAAAATCGCTGTTTTGGGCGCTGTCGAAGTCGTAAATCCCGGAATGCAGCCCACTCTCGATGCAGCCGCTTTGACACAGATGTGCCGGCGGAAGCAGATCAAAGGGGCTCAGATTGACGGGCCTTTCGCTCTTGACAACGCCGTTTCCGTGGAAGCGGCAGAACACAAGGGAATCGACAGTCCGGTAGCAGGTCGGGCGGATGTGCTGTTGGTTCCAGACATTGAAGCGGGCAATATTCTGTACAAGTCGATGGTCTACTTCGCTAAAGCCCGGATCGGCGCCCTCGTGCTCGGTGCTTCAGCACCGGTGGTGCTTACTTCCCGCGCCGACTCCCATGAGGCGAAGCTGCACTCCATCGCGCTAGCGGTCCTGCAAGCGGACCACCTAAAGCGTCAATAACGAGGAGGAGTTTGGCCATGAAGCTGTTTGACTACCTGAGCAAGTATGATTACGAGCAGCTGGTCTTCTGTCAGGATGAACAATCGGGTCTAAAGGCGATCATAGCGATCCATGATACCACCTTGGGCCCTGCCCTCGGGGGGACTCGGATGTGGACCTATGCGTCGGAAGAGGATGCGATCATTGACGCCCTTCGTTTAGCTCGTGGCATGACTTACAAGAATGCAGCGGCTGGCCTCAATTTGGGTGGAGGAAAGACCGTAATTATCGGAGACCCCCGGATGGATAAAAATGAAGCGATGTTCCGTGCTTTCGGCAGGTTTATTCAAGGTCTAAACGGGCGCTATATCACGGCGGAGGATGTAGGGACTACCGTGGAAGACATGGATTTGATCCATGAAGAGACCCGTTTCGTTACGGGCATCTCTCCGGCCTTCGGTTCCAGCGGAAATCCTTCCCCGGTCACAGCCTACGGCTGCTACATGGGTATGAAGGCGGCAGCCAAGGAGGCTTTCGGTGATGACTCCCTGAAAGAGCGGACGGTGGCTGTCCAGGGAGTGGGAAGTGTCGCGTATCACCTCTGTAAATATTTGCATGATGAGGGAGCGAAATTGATCGTTACTGATATCAATAGAGAAAATATGGAACGGGCTGTCCGTGATTTTGGGGCTGAGACGGTAGACCCAGACAAGATCTATGATGTGGACTGTGATATCTTTTCCCCCTGTGCCTTGGGCGCCATCATCAACGATGAGACAATCGATCGCCTCCGCTGTAGAGTGATTGCCGGTTCTGCCAATAACCAGCTCAAGGAAAACGAGCATGGCGATCTGCTTGAAGAAAAGGGGATCGTTTACGCCCCGGATTATGTGATCAACGCCGGTGGTGTGATCAACGTAGCCGATGAATTACTCGGCTACAACCCAGAACGGGCCATGAAACGGGTAGAGGGCATCTACGGCACGATTAGCCGTATCTTTGAAATCGCCAAACGGGACAACATTCCCAGCTACAAAGCGGCGGATCGGATGGCAGAGGAGCGGATCGCATCCCTCAGACATTCCCGTAGCTCCTTCCTTCAGAACGAGCGCAGCATTATCAATATGACGATTCGTTAAAGAACGGAGGGGAAAACGTGCCAGAACCGATTCGGGTGTTGGCGATTAACCCTGGTTCAACATCCACCAAGATCGGGGTTTTCGATAATGAAAAAGCCGTTCTGGAAGAAACAGTAAGACACGATGCCGAGGAACTGGACCGGTATCCGGATCTATTTGACCAATATCCCTTCCGTAAACAGATGATCCTCGACACGTTGAACCGGGCGGAAATCAATCTGACCCGACTCCGAGCCGTTGTCGGACGTGGTGGGTTACTGCGTCCGATTGCGGGTGGAACTTATACGGTCAACGATCAGATGATCAAGGATCTGAAGTCAGGACGCTTCGGTGAGCATGCCTCCAACCTCGGTGGGGTGCTCGCCTTCGAGATAGCGGACAAGCTGAATATTCCTTCTTTCATTGTCGATCCTGTGGTGGTGGATGAACTGGAGCCTGTCGCGCGAATATCCGGAGTACCGGAGATCGAACGGCGGAGCATTTTCCATGCCCTCAATCAAAAGGCGGTTGCCAGGAAGATCGCCTCCCGACTTGGAAAGTGCTATCATGAGGTGAACCTGGTGGTGGCCCATATGGGAGGCGGAATTACCGTTGGAGCCCACAAACGAGGCCGCGTCGTCGACGTGAACAACGGACTTCACGGGGAAGGGCCCTTTTCTCCGGAGCGAGCGGGAACTCTTCCTGTGGGAGATCTGGTGGCACTCAGTTATTCCGGGAAATTTTTCGCAAGCGAGATCATGAAGATGATCGTGGGCCGAGGAGGTCTTGTGGGCTACCTTGGGACCAATGATGCCCGACAAGTAGAGGAGCGGATTGAACGAGGCGATAAAGAAGCCCGGTTGGTATACAGCGCTATGGCTTATCAGGTATCCAAGGAAATTGGGGCTTACGCCACCGTTCTTCAAGGGAAAGTGGACGGGATCGTCCTAACTGGGGGGCTTGCCTACGGGGAACGATTCACCCGGGAAATCGCCGACCGGGTTTCCTGGATCGCCGAGGTGTTTACCATTCCCGGTGAGAATGAGTTGCAGGCCTTGGCGGAAGGTGCTCTCCGGGTGATCCGCGGAGAAGAAAAAGCGAAACGGTATCCCGATGGGGAGCCGGAAAAAGGGAGTGAATAAACCGGATGGCGGAGAATGTTGATCTGGTCGTGTTGGGTGCAGGTCCTGGCGGTTATGTCGCTGCAATTCGCGCGGCTCAAGCAGGGCTAAAGACAGCCGTCGTCGAGAAGGAGAAGGTGGGGGGCGTCTGCCTGCACAAGGGGTGCATCCCCTCCAAGTCACTCCTGAGAAGTGCAGAAGTCTATCATGAGATGAAAAACAGCGAGGATTTCGGAATCCGTGTCGGGGATATCCAACTGGATATCGATCTGGTTCAATCTCGTAAAAACAAGGTGAAACAACAGCTTCACCAGGGTGTTCGGCAATTGCTGAAGAAGAATGGAGTGGAAGTCTACGAAGGGATCGGTCGTATCTTGGGTCCGTCTATCTTTTCACCACAACCCGGTACCATCTCTGTCGAGAAGGCGGATGGTGGGGAGAACGTGATGTTGGTGCCCCAACAGGTGATCATCGCCACCGGTTCCCGACCCAGAAGCCTACCAGGGCTAGAGGTGGATGGAACGACGGTGATGTTTTCCGACCATGCTTTGGAAATGGAAAGCTTACCTCAGTCGATCGTGATCGTCGGCGGGGGAGTGATTGGCATTGAATGGGCTTCGATGTTGAATGATTTCGGCGTCGAGGTAACCTTGGTGGAATTCGCTGACCGGCTCCTGCCTTTTGAGGATCCAGACGTGAGCAAGGAGATGGCCCGCCTCCTGAAAAAGCGCAAGGTGAAGGTGATGACGGGGGCCAAAGTGTTGTCGGAGACGGTGAAAGCGATGGAAGGACGCGTAACCCTCCAGGTGGAAAGAGAAGGGGGGGTCACCGATCTGGAAGCAGAGCGGATGCTGGTCTCTGTCGGCCGCCAACCCAATACCGAAGATATCGGCCTGCAAAATACGTCGATTCAGCTGGAGAAAGGATTTATCCAGGTGAACGAATACATGCAGACGGAGGAGTCGCATATCTATGCGATTGGCGACGTCAACGGAGGTTATCAGCTAGCCCATGTTGCTTCGCACGAGGGGATATTGGCGGTGGAGCATATTCTGGGCAAAAACCCCAATCCCCTCGATCCGCAGATGGTGCCCCGCTGTACATATAGCCGACCAGAAATCGGAAGCATCGGGTTAACCGAGGAAGAGGCGTTAGCGAAAGGATACCAAGTAAAAACGGGGAAATTCCCCTTCCGGGCGGTAGGAAAGTCTCTCGTCTTCGGAGAAACCGACGGTTTTATTAAGTTGGTGACGGACGAAAAAACGGATGATATCCTTGGTGTCCACATGATTGGTCCCCATGCGACAGACCTCATCTCCGAAGCTGGCCTAGCGAAGGTGCTGGATGCCACCCCTTGGGAGATCAGCCAAGTGATCCACCCCCACCCTACTCTCTCGGAGGCTTTCGGGGAGGTAGCGATGGCGATGGAAGGGAAGCCGATTCATTCGGTGTAACTTCATGTCTTACGGAAGGATAAAGGAAAGGGATCGGAGGGATCCGTTTATGGGAGAATCTCGACATGAGGCCCTTGGCCTGACCGACGGACAAGTTTTAGACATGTATCGTTATATGCTTCTGGCCCGCAAAATTGACGAACGGATGTGGCTGTTAAACCGCGCAGGTAAGATTCCCTTTGTGATCTCCTGTCAAGGACAGGAGGCCATTCAGGTGGGAGCCGCCTTCGCTCTGAATCGGGAGAAAGACTGGCTTTGCCCCTATTACCGAGATCTTGGGATGGTTCTGGTTTTCGGGCAGACCCCACAGGACCAGATGTTGTCCGCTTTTGCCAAGGCGGAGGAGCCCAATAGCGGCGGTCGCCAAATGCCGGGCCACTATGGAGACCGGCGTTTCCGAATCATCTCCGGCTCCAGTCCGGTAACCACCCAGCTCCTACATGCCGTCGGCGTCGCTCTAGCGGCAAAGATGGAGAAGAAAGATATCGTCAGCCTGACTAGCTTCGGGGAGGGCTCCAGCAACCAGGGAGATTTCCACGAAGGCCTCAACTTTGCTGGTGTACACAAGTTGCCGGTCATCTTCCTGTGCGAAAACAACCAATATGCCATCTCCGTTCCCGTGGAGAAACAGCTTGCCGGAGGGAGCGTCTCTGCCCGTGCTCAAGGGTACGGGATGCCTGGGATCAAGGTTGACGGAAACGATCCGCTCAAGGTGTATGAAGCAGTAAAAGAGGCCGCCGACCGTGCTCGAAAAGGGGAGGGCCCCAGCTTAATCGAAGCCACTTCCTACCGTCTGGTCCCCCATTCGAGCGATGACGATGACCGGACATACCGTGAGGTTCAGGAAGTGGAAGAAGCCCGCAAGCTGGATTCTCTCGTCCAATTCAAAAAATACCTGGTGGAGGGCGGGATCCTTACGGAAGAAAAAGAAGAGGCTCTCAACCAGGAAATCATTGAAGCGGTGGATGAGGCGACGGAATACGCCGAACAGGCTCCTTATCCCGACCCGTCCGAGATTTACACTCACGTGTACGCGGAATAGGAGGAATGGAAGATGCCCGTGATTTCTTATATTGATGCGGTGACCAAGGCCCTCCTGGAAGAGATGGAGCGGGATGAGAAGGTATTTGTCCTCGGGGAGGATGTCGGCGTGCGCGGAGGGGTATTTCGGGCTACCAACGGCTTGATTGAAACCTTCGGACCAGAACGAGTGCTGGATACACCGCTTACCGAGTCGGCTATCGCTGGGGTAGCGATCGGTGCTTCTGTTTATGGGATGCGCCCAGTGGCGGAGATGCAGTTCGCCGACTTTATCATGCCGGCGTTTAATCAGATCGTCTCTGAAGCTTCTAAAATGCGATACCGTTCCAACAATACTTGGCATTGTCCGCTAGTGATTCGTGCCCCCTATGGTGGCGGTGTTCACGGTGCCCTTTACCACTCCCAGAGCGTGGAAAAGATGTTTGCTGGTGTGCCTGGGCTGAAAATTGTGATGCCCTCCACTCCTTACGATGTGAAGGGGTTGTTAAAGAGCGCGATTCGTGATGAGGACCCCGTTCTCTTTTTTGAGCATAAACGTTGCTATCGCCTGATTAAAGGCGAGGTACCGGAAGAAGACTACACCCTTCCGATCGGTAAGGCGGAGGTAAAACGAGAAGGAACCGATGTCACAGTGATCTCCTACGGATTGGCCCTCCACTTTACGCTCAAGGCAGCGGAGGAGCTGGAGAAGGAGGGGATCAGCGTCCATGTTCTCGATCTGCGTACGCTAATCCCACTCGATAAGGAAGCGATCCTGGAGGCGACGGCTCGGACAGGTAAGGTATTAATCGTCCACGAAGACAATCTGACCGGCGGCTTCGGCGGGGAGGTGTCGGCGGTGATCAGTGAGCAGGCTTTCTTCGAATTGGACGCCCCGGTTCGCCGCCTGGCTGGGCCCGATGTTCCGGCGATGCCCTACAGCCCGCCCTTGGAGAAGGAATTCATGCTAAACCCCGCAAAGGTGAAAGCGGCTATCCGGGAGCTAGCCGAATTCTGAGTTCCGATAGG
Source organism: Salinithrix halophila (assembly GCF_042650125.1). Classification (NCBI taxonomy): domain Bacteria; kingdom Bacillati; phylum Bacillota; class Bacilli; order Caryophanales; family Thermoactinomycetaceae; genus Salinithrix; species Salinithrix halophila. The sequence goes on along the minus strand of NZ_JBHSAP010000018.1, from coordinate 454,649 downwards.
GGTTAAACCTGAGCCGGTATGACCCGGCTTCAGCGAGGAGGTACACGATGGCGACCGATATTACCATGCCCCAATTGGGGGAGAGCGTTACTGAAGGAACGATCACCAAGTGGTTGAAGAAACCTGGGGACTCCGTTTCCAAATATGAGCCTCTCTGTGAGGTGGCTACGGACAAGGTGAACGCTGAAGTTCCGTCCGCGGTAAAGGGTACCTTGATCGAATTCGTCGCTGACGAAGGGAAGACCGTCGAAGTGGGCGAGATCATCTGCCGTATTGACGAAGGCGGGGAAAGCAGTGGGAGATCTTCCGATAACAAAAAGGAGGTGCCCCAAGCACCATCCGCTGCTGAAAACAAGGCGGCTGAAGATGCCGCCGAAGAGAACGACGATTCCATGAAACGTCGCTATTCCCCAGCGGTGCTCCGCCTAGCTCAAGAGAATGAGATCGATCTGGAGAGAGTGGAAGGGAGCGGCCGTGGCGGTCGAATTACCCGGAAGGACATCCTAAAAATCATCGAGTCCGGAGGTGAAGCGAGTAAGCCTGCACCTGAAACCCCCGTTTCGAAGGAGGCCGATCCCAAGACCCTTACCCATGCGGAACCGGAAGTTAAACCAGTTGGCGGGTTGGAAGAAGGGGATCGGGAAGTGCCCCTTACGAGCGTCCGTAAAACCATTGCCCAGCGGATGGTACAGAGTAAGCACGAGGCGCCCCACGCCTGGACGATGGTGCAAGCCGATGTTACCGGTCTCGTCAAGCTGCGTAAACAGCTGAAAGACGACTTTAAGGAGCGCGAGGGGATCACTCTTACCTATATGCCTTTCTTCATCAAGGCGGTGGTGGATTCCCTCAAGGAGTTCCCGTATCTCAATTCGGTTTGGGGTGGGGACAAAATCGTCCTGAAAAAACGGATCAACATTTCTATCGCCGTTGCCACGGAGGAGGCCCTCTATGTTCCCGTGATCAAGGATGCCGATGAGAAGAGTATCCTCGGTCTGGCCAAATCGGTTCACCAGTTGGCAGAGAAAACCCGCGCCGGGAAACTCTCCATGGATGATCTCTCTGGAGGCACCTTTACAGTGAATAACACGGGTTCCTTTGGTTCGATCGCCTCCCAGCCGATCATCAATCATCCCCAGGCGGCCATCGTTTCAATGGAGTCCATCGTGAAACAGCCGGTCATCAAAGACGATATGATTGCTGTTCGCGATCTCGTTAACCTATGTCTGTCCTTGGACCACCGTATCCTGGATGGCTTGATGGCAGGGCGCTTCTTGGCTCGGGTGAAGGAACGCCTCGAAGCATACGGCCCTGACACTCGAATTTAGTCGAATTCCACGAGCCAATCTCTGTAACGGCTCCTCCATGAGAGGAGCCGTTTTTTATATCTTTGCGAGCGAGAAAGCCCCTAGCTTTAGATATAGGGATGAAAACGAGCGTCAGACGAGGGAGGGGTTCTTTTTACAGAAACTGCCGACTGAAAGCCCACGGTTTTAATCGTGGGATGAAAGGTGGCGTTGCTCGGCATCCCCCTTGTGGGGATGCTTAGGGTAACAATTTTTTCAAGCATTCGTTTTAGTTTATAGACTATACTGATGCAATGAAGATATGGGACAAGGATATCGAAGAACAAAAACCAGTGTATCGCTCATCAACTATCATTTTGTTTTCTGCCCCCGCTATCGAAGAAAAGTGCTGGTCAACAAAGTGGAGGAGCGATTCAAAGAGCTACTGGCTCAAATTTGTAAAGAAAATCAATGGGATATGATTGCTGTAGAAGTTATGCCAGACCACTGCCATTTGTTCTTGAATGGTCTCCCGACCGATTCCCCATCTCAAGTGATGGCAAAAGTGAAAGGAGTGACCTCGCGCCGACTACGCCAAGAGTTTCCGCATTTAAACCATTTGCAAAGTCTTTGGACACGATCTTTTTTTGTCAGTACAGCAGAAAATGTTTCAAGTGACACGATCAAGAAATATGTGGAGGAGCAAAAAACAAGGGGGTGAATGAATGCCAACGATCACGCTACGGCTAGAACTCCATAAGCCCACGGAAGCAAAACAAGTGATGTATCGACACATGACTCAGGTCAACACCGAATTTGCCAATTGGTTGCTACTCCACCCCGATGTAAACAAGGCAACGAGTAAGGTATTCAAGGAGTTTTCAGCGGATCGATTTCCTTCCGCCGTTGTCAACCAAACGATTCGTGAAGTGAAGTCGCAAAAGAAAAAGCAAAGAGCCCAAGCCTTTCGAAAAATGTGGTGCAGCTTCAACAACCAAAACCTTAAGGTAGAAAAAAGCGGGGCTTTCTATACCGTCTCCTTCCCCACCTTGGAGAAAAGGATTGGCGTTCCGGTGGTCGCCCGTCCCTTTCAACAGGCGTGGTTGGAGAAAATCATGAAAGGGACTGTGAAGCTTGGAGCTGCTAAACTGTATCAAAAGAAACAAAAATGGTATATGGCTCTCCCTGTCACGTGGGAAGTAGAAACGACCGCAAATGAAAAAGTGATGGGAATTGACTTGGGACTTCGATACATAGCTGTCGGCAGCATGGGGACCAAATCGCTGTTTTTCAAAGGAAGCCCCTGTGCATTTGTTCGGCGCTACTTTTCCTCTCGAAGAAGGAAGCTAGGAAAGGGCAAAAAACAGCGTGTGATCCGTCAATCCAAGAACAAAGAGTCGCGCTGGATGCGAAATTTCAATCATCAAATCAGTCGTCAGTTGGTCAACTTTGCGATCACCCACGGTGTGGGAACGATCCGTATGGAAGACCTGACGGAGATCCGTAACCGAGTCAAGTCAAAAAGAGAAGCAGGAAGAAGCCTGCACTCTTGGGCGTTCTATCAACTGAAAAGGTTTATTCGGTATAAGGCGGAAATGGCGGGAATCCGCTTTGAAGAAGTGAATCCTGAATACACCAGTCAGACTTGCAAATGTGGACACAGGGAAAAGCGAAATCGAAACGGCCTTCGTTTTCGGTGCAGGAAATGTGGCTATGATTGCCATGCAGACCTAAACGGAGCCATTAATATTGGCAAGGCCATATCCGGCCTAGCTGCCTAGCGTACTGGTAACAGGTACGCCGCCCATGTGGGTACCCTTCTAACTGCATGGGACGGGCTGATGAGACAGCCCTGAACTTGGGAGTTGTCCGAAGCAGAAATGGATGGAGGGCGCTAACTACCCAAGAATCCCACGGCTTCAGCCGTGTGGAGTCTCAATTCCGGATCTGTTCGTCCTAGGAGAAAGGACCTAATCATTGGTGACTATCGAATTGGTAACAATATAATCCTTCCCAATTGGCTAAAAATTTGTTTTAATAACAAGTGCATCTCTTATTTTTTGTAAAAGAGGATTGGAGAAAAAGACCAGGAGGGGAAAGCATGAATAAAAGACAAATGTTGAAGGTCATAACGCTTGGACTGGCGTGTACAGTTGCCCTTGGAAGCGTTTCCTACTCCCAGCATGTCGAAGCGAGGAAGCAGAACCCCGGAAACCACGCGAAAAACGTCATTCTCATGATCGGGGATGGAATGGGGCCAACCCAGGTTTCCGCTGCCGCTTATATGAAAAGAAAAGGGTATGGGGCTGGCAAACTGACGATGAGTCGCTTACAGGAAACGGGGCTAGCCACCACTTATTCCCACGATAGTGTCGTCACCGACTCTTCCGCCGCTGCTACTGCTTTTTCCTCCGGTTACAAAACGGACAACGGTGTGGTGGGGAAAGCTCCCAAACACAAGGAGCACTATGAAGGAGAACGGCATGATGATGTAAAAACCGTGCTGGATGACGCACAGAAAAAGAGGAAAGCAACCGGTCTAGTCACCACCACGCGGCTTACCCACGCGACTCCGGCTTCGTTTGCTTCTCATGTAGAGGATCGGGATTCAGAAAATGAGATCGCTGACCAGATGATGAATCACGGTGTAGATGTGTTGCTCGGCGGAGGTAAGGCCAACTTTTTGCCGAAAAAAGACGGAGGCAAACGGGAAGACGGCAAAAACCTGATTCAGGTAGCGGAGAAAAAAGGGTATACGGTCGTGGAAGACAAAGAGAGTCTGAAAAAGGCGAAGTCGAACAAACTGCTGGGTCTGTTCAACAACAGTCACTTGAACTATGAATTGGACCGCGCAACATCGGATGAGCCCAGTGTTGCCGATATGACCCGAAAGGCCCTGAAAACACTAAGCAAGGATAAAAACGGATTTTTCCTGATGGTGGAAGGCGGAAGGATCGACCACGCCGGACACGACAACTATCCTGCGGCCAATATCCGGGATACCCTGGCCTTTGACAAAGCGGTTCGTGCAGCCTTGAATTACGCGAAAAAAGATCCCGATACCCTTGTTGTGGTCACCGCTGATCATGAAACCGGCGGCATGTCCATGGGAGCCAACGGAACCTATGTTTTCAACAAGGAAGTTATTGATAAAGTGAAACGCTCTTCTGAATTCATCGGTAAAGAAGTGGATAAAGATCGTTCCAAAGTGAAAGAAATCATGGCAAAATATGCCGGTATCAACGATTTGAAACCGGAAGAAGAACAATCGATCCAAAAAGCCAAAGATCCCGCTTCCGCTGTTGCTAAAGTGATCAGTGATCGGGCTAATGTCGGATGGACAAGCACTGCCCACACCGCTGTCAATGTTCCTATTTTCTCCCAAGGTCCGCGGGCGGATCAGCTGAGTGGGACGATCGACAACACCAAGATTGCAAAAGTCATCTCCCGGGCGATGAAATAAAGCCTGGTCTGAACCCTGCGCCCTTCACCCGGATCGGTGAAGGGCGCAGGGTTTTTTATGGGGTTTGACCCCGCCGATTGACCATGATTTCCTCGGATCGTTCCCGGGCAAAGGCATAGATGACATCTTGTAATCGGGTGATCCCCTGCTCCGCCAGCTTTTGACGGAGCCACCTTTCATCCCGTTCGATAAGCCGGAGATTATCTTTTTGGATCCGGCCGTCGACTACGACAGAAAGGGGAAGTCCTTCATAAGGCAGATTTAATCCCAGATCCTTGGCCGAGAGGGGGGCGATTTCCGGTTTGGGGATGATGCTAACATAACCTGTTGGTTCGAGGATCGCATAATCGATGTTGGAGAGGTCGGGGTGGCCTGAGGCACGCAGTGTTGCAAGGAGCTGGGCCAGTGAGACATGACTCTTTTCCAGGTGATCTTCTACAACCTGGCCGTGTTTAATCAGGATGGTGGGCCTTCCGAGGAAGAAGCGGACGCCTACGTGATGGAGAGTCAATTTGGCGAAGGTAAGATAGAGAAGGGCGAGAAGGGCCAGTGAAATAATAGTGGGAACCACTTCTTTACTGATAAGGGGTTCCGCGGCGACAGTTCCGACGATGATGATGGCGACCAAATCGTAAGGGGTCAACTGGATGATGGCCGATTTACCCAAAAGGCGCAGGACGGCCACGGTCACGGGAAAGAGGATGAGGATTTTCAGGGCAAGGGTGAGGATAGTCAAAGGGAAGTCCCTCCCGCCATATCAATACCTCCCCAGTATGGACGAACCCTGCTCTCTATAAACGGAAAAAGCGGTCCCCCGTCAGGGAGAAGCCGCTTTCAAGAGGGATCTCTCATTGGAGGCCCACGATTTCGTCGTAGATGGCAATCAGGGTGATCGCGACCGTGAGAGCGGTAAAGGCACCGCCGATCAAGAGGCCGGGTTTGTTGCCGCTCCTCTTGTTTTTCAGCGTGCCCATCACGGCCAGGATACTGATGAAGATCATGATCACCGTCATGTACAAGGCTGTTCACCCGCTTTCCTGTGACATGTCGTAAGTATCATTGCCATTACAGGCGTCCATCTTACAGTATAATCGTTTTTTCCATGAAAACACAGACGGCAGGCCACAGAAATGATACGGTTTTTTGAACTCAGAAGAAGAAGCTGGTTCCCGTGACCAAACTGGTAACTACCAGGGCAAATATCAGGATGTAAACAACCGCTTTGATCCAGCGTGGTTGCATGGCCAATCACCTCAAGTTCTTATTGTAGCCGAGCCCGCCGCCTCTGTCCAACCTTTCGCCGGGCGGGAAAATCAGGCGGCACGAGGGAATTTTTGATATATTAACATTGATAGCGCTTTTTTACCTTCGGAGACATGCAGCATGAGGGGGAGGGAAACGGTTGGCATCTAAAACGTTCGAAGAGTTATACAGAGAATGGGAAGAAAAGACACGGCAGCTCCTGGAGAAATATCCGGAGTCGAAGGAACGGTTCGAGACACTCTCCGGTATGGAGGTGGAGAGGCTTTATACACCGGAACAGGTGACGCAAAAATATAAGGAAAAAGTGGGATTGCCGGGGGAATATCCGTATACCCGCGGGATCCGCCCGACCATGTACCGATCCCGCCACTGGACGATGCGGCAGTATGCCGGCTTCGGTTCGGCGGATGAAACGAACAAGCGGTTCCGCTACCTTTTAGACCAAGGGCAGACGGGGTTGTCTGTCGCCTTTGATTTACCAACTCAAATTGGGTACGATTCAGACGATCCGATGGCAGCGGGGGAAGTAGGCAAAGTAGGGGTTGCCATCGATTCCTTGGAGGATATGGAACGATTGTTAACGGGTATCCCCCTGGATAAAGTGAGTACATCGATGACGATTAACGCACCTGCATCGGTGCTCCTGGCCATGTACATCGCTGTCGGAGAGAAACAGGGTGTAGCAGCTCACCAACTGACGGGAACGATCCAGAACGACATTCTAAAGGAATATATCGCCCGAGGCACCTACATCTTTCCGCCCAAGCCATCGATGCGGCTGATCACGGATATCTTCGCCTATTGTGGCGCCCATGTACCGAAATGGAACACGATCAGTATCAGCGGTTACCATATCCGGGAAGCGGGTTCCACGGCTGTACAGGAGGTGGCCTTTACCTTAGCAGATGGGATTGCTTATGTAGAAGCAGCCCTAGAAGCGGGGTTGGAAGTGGATCGTTTTGGTCCTAGGCTCTCCTTTTTCTTCAACGCCCACAATCATTTCTTTGAAGAAGTGGCCAAGTATCGGGCAGCCCGTCGCATGTGGGCACAGATCATGAAGGAGCGTTTCGGGGCGAAGGATCCGCGTTCCCTACAGCTTCGATTTCACACTCAGACTGGGGGGTCTACCCTGACGGCCCAACAGCCGGATAATAATATTGTACGGGTGACCATGCAAGCCCTGTCTGCGGTGTTAGGGGGGACCCAGAGCCTTCACACGAACGCCAGGGATGAAGCACTTGCCTTGCCGACGGAGGATTCCGCACGGGTGGCTTTAAGAACCCAGCAAATCCTTGCTTACGAGACGGGAGTCACGCATACGGTGGATCCTCTGGGGGGGTCCTATTATGTGGAAGCGCTTACGGATGAGATTGAACGAGAAGCCTTTGCTTACATTAAACGGATTGATCAAATGGGCGGAGCTGTTTCAGCTGTCGAACGGGGCTATATGCAACGGGAAATCCATAAGACCGCTTTGGATACTCAGAAAAAGATTGAGTCCGGGGAGGAAGTGGTCGTCGGGGTGAACCGATTCTGCCTCGAAAAGGAGCAACAGCCTCAGCTGTACAAGGCGGATTCAGCCCTCACCCGACGGCAGCTCGACCGGCTGAGGGACCTTCGGGGCAGAAGGGATCAGAAAGCAGTCGAGGCGGCTCTAGCTGCCCTTAAAAGGGGTGCTGAGGGGGATGCGAACCTGATGCCTCTCATTTTAAATGCCGTCCGGCAATACGCTACTGTCGGCGAGATTTGTAACAGTCTCCGGGATATATTTGGAGAGTATCAGCCGAACCTCTGATAGGAGTGAAGGATATGAATCGACCGATCCGTGTACTAGTAGCCAAGCCGGGCCTGGACGGGCATGATCGCGGGGCGCTCATCATTGCCCAGACCCTGCGGGACGAAGGGATGGAGGTCATCTATTCGGGGTTGAGGCAGTCTCCTGCCCAGATTGTGGCGACAGCCGTTCAGGAAGATGTGGATGTAATCGGCCTTTCCTGCCTTTCCGGTGCCCACAACGAGCTGTTTCCAGAGGTGACGCACCTTCTTAAAGAGGAGGGGGCGGAGGATATTCTTGTGGTAGCAGGCGGGGTGATTCCTCAACGGGACATTCCCTTTCTGGAAGAACACGGGGTAGCCAAAGTGTTCACCCCAGGTACATCTACGAAGGAAACCGCCGATTTTATCCGGCAGAGGGTGGCGGAAAAGGAGGCGCGGTCATGAAGGATCCTTTGTCCCCGAAGGCCATCGATCACATTGGAATCGCTGTTAAGAGCCTGGAATCGGCTATGCCTTTTTATCAGGATATCCTGGGTCTCCCTTTTCTCGGGATGGAGACCGTCGAAAGTGAACATGTCCGAGTCGCTTTTTTCCAATTGGGAGAAACCAAGTTGGAATTGTTGGAACCGATTTCTGACCGTAGTCCAGTCGCCCGCTTCATCGAAAAAAAGGGAGAAGGAATCCATCATCTCGCCCTCCGGGTGGAGGGAATCGAAGGAGCGTTATCCCAGCTGGCTGACGCCGGGGTTCAGCTCATCCATCAAACACCCAAAACCGGGGCGGGAGGGGCTCAAATCGCCTTCATTCATCCCAAGCCAGCTCTAGGGGTCCTGTATGAGCTGTGTGAACCGCGGTCAAAGAGCGAAGACGGATCCTGTAAGTGTGGAGGGGAAGCCCATGCATAAAAAGATTGACGAACTGAACGAACGGCGCCGGAGGGTGGAGCAGGGAGGGGGAGGAGAACGAATTCGGGCCCAGCACGACAAAGGAAAGCTAACTGCCAGGGAACGAATCGATCTGCTCTTGGACGAGGACAGCTTTGTGGAACTGAATCCCTTTGTAGAGAATTTGACTTCTGACTTCGGTAAAGCTCCAGGAGAAGGTGTGGTGACCGGGTACGGCAAGGTGAATGGGCGTCCCGTCTATATTTTTGCCCAGGACTTCACCGTTTTCGGTGGAGCTCTCGGGGAGATGCACGCCCTTAAGATCGCCAGTATGATGGATCATGCCGCCAAAAATGGGGCGCCCATTATCGGTTTGAACGATTCCGGGGGAGCACGCATCCAGGAGGGCGTCGTCTCCCTGGACGGGTACGGTCATATCTTCTACCGCAATTCCATCTACTCCGGCGTCGTCCCTCAGATTTCCGTGATCATGGGTCCTTGCGCCGGCGGGGCGGTTTACTCCCCGGCCATTACTGATTTTGTTTTTATGGTCGAGCAAACGAGCCAGATGTTTATCACTGGACCAAAGGTGATCGAGACGGTAACAGGAGAGAATATTTCCTCAGAAGATCTGGGTGGAGCCGGGGTTCATTCCTCCTTGAGCGGAAACGCTCATTTCACGGCTCCTTCAGAACCGGAAGTGCTGAATCAGGTGCGCCGTCTCCTTTCTTTCCTGCCTTTGAATAACATAGAAGATCCCCCGCGCCTCTTTTCTAAGGAGGAGGATGGATGGGAGGAGACCCTCATGGATGTGGTTCCAGAAGAAGGTACGAAGGTGTATGATGTACGTAAGGTGATCCAGCTTGTGGTTGATGGCGGGGATTTTATGGAAGTGCAAGAGAAGTTCGCCCGGAATATCGTGGTCGGTTTCGGCCGTATAGGCGGCCGTTCGGTGGGAATTGCCGCCAATCAACCCAAGGTGATGGCGGGCGGTCTGGATATCGATTCTTCTGACAAGCTGGCTCGTTTTATCCGCTTTTGTGATAGCTTCAACATTCCGGTGATTACCTTTGTCGACGTGACAGGCTTCTTTCCTGGTGTCAATCAAGAGCATCGGGGCATCATTCGTCATGGGGCAAAAATCTTGTATGCTTACTCGGAAGCGACGGTTCCCAAGATCACCGTCATCACCCGCAAAGCCTTTGGTGGTGCTTATGTCGCCCTCAATTCGAAGGCGATCGGTGCCGACATGGTTTTTGCCTGGCCGGGCGCCGAAGTAGCGGTCATGGGGCCGGAAGGGGCCGCAAATATTATCTACAGCCGTGAGATCCGAGAGTCGGAGGATCCGACGGCCACCCGGGCTGACAAGATCGAGGAGTACCGCCGGAAGTTTGCCAATCCCTATATCGCCGCTTCCAAGGGGATGGTAGATGATGTGATCGACCCTCGGGAAACGAAGCGGAAACTGAAGCAGGCGTTGGAAATGCTCGCCAGCAAACGGGAGACGCGACCGCCCAAGAAACACGGCAACATCCCGCTGTAACGAGGGAAGGAGGGGCTTAGTTTGTCGGAAGAAGAGCTGCCGGTGGTTTTGAGAGTAATGGATCGAGGACGGGGAAGGGGGCCGGACCCCCTGCGGGTGACGGAGGCGACAGGAGCGTCGGTGATGCTGCATCCGAGGCACAAACTTCGCCTTCTCCGGCGCCACCGTGTGACGTTCATCCGAGGCCCGCGGGATCGTTCCCCCTGGAGAGAGGCGGGCCGGGCTGAATTGCACCGAAAAGCAATGCCACCAAAGTGGAACCAAGCGGAAGCAGGATTTTCCGAGAGCCCCCGGTCGAGGGTTTATCGTAGGAATCAGATGGTACCGATGAGCGTTCTACCGGACGCCTGGTCTTTTTCGGGCCGTGGAGATTGGAACAGATAAGAGGAGGAGAAGAGAGTTGACTGAGAGTCGGAGACCGAATGGATGCCCCAAATGCGGGAGCCGGGATGCCCAGGTAGGTAGCATCGCTACAACGGGGGCAGGTCTTTCCCGTTTTTTTGATCTGCAACACAACCAGTTCCAAGTGGTTTCTTGTAAAAACTGCGGGTATTCCGAGTTTTATCGGAAGAAAGGGTCAACAGCCGCCACCGCCCTCGATCTGTTTTTCGGCGGTTGATGGAATCGGAAAAGTAAGGATACATATGGAGGAATGATGCTCCTTGATCAATGAACAGCGATTGCTCGATGAATTCTTGGAATTAGTTCAGACGGACAGTGAAACGGGAGAGGAACGCACGATCTGTGAGCTCCTCAAAGAGAAGCTGACAGCTCTCGGCTTCCATGTAACGGAAGATGACAGCGCGAAACAGACGGGTCATGGAGCAGGCAACCTGATTGCTAATCTGGAGGGGACGATGGAAGGGGCGCCCAGGATCTATTTTACCAGCCATATGGATACGGTCTCTCCCGGAAAGGGTATTAAACCAGCAGTGGAGAACGGCTGGGTTGTCTCCGATGGATCGACGATCCTTGGTAGTGATGATAAAGCGGGTCTTGCTGCCCTATTGGAAGGAATCCGTACAGTAAGGGAGCATCAACTTCCTTATGGGCCGGTTCAGTTGATCATCACGGCAGGAGAAGAATCCGGCCTGGTCGGATCAAAAGCGCTGGATCCCGAGCTAATCCGGTCGGATTTTGGATTTGCGATGGATTCTAATGGACCCGTCGGGCACATTATTACTTCCGCTCCATCCCAAGTAAAGATTTTTGCCAAGATCTACGGCAGGGCTGCTCATGCTGGCGTTAACCCTGAGGACGGAGTGAGCGCCATCCAGGTGGCCAGCCGGGCGATTGCTAAAATGCCTCTCGGGCGGATCGATGATGAGACAACGGCCAATATCGGACAGTTTCGAGGCGGTACCGCTTCCAATGTCGTCTCCGAGTATGCGGAAGTGCTTGCGGAAGCTCGAAGCCGTAACGAGGCAAAGTTGAAGAAACAGGTGGACCGAATGGTGGAAGCTTATGAAAAAGCCGCAGAAGAGTTAGGCGCCCGGGTAGAATTGGATGTGGATGTCATGTATCCGGCTTTTCAATACGAGGAGTCCGACCCTGTCGTGCAAAAAGCGGTCGCCGCAGTGAAAAAGATCGGTCGGCAGCCGAAACTGATTGCCAGCGGCGGGGGCAGCGATGCCAATGTGATCGCCGGGCATGGGATTCCAACGGTCAATCTCGGAGTTGGGTATGAAAACATTCATACCACGAGCGAACGGATGCCGATCGAGGAATTGAACAAAGCGGCGGAGTTGGTTGTCGCCTTGATTGACGTATCGAAGGAGCAGTAAGGTTGTCCATAACCTTCAAAGAACCACTCCCTCTGGGGTTGGTTCTTCCTTTTATCCTGGCTTAGGCATGGTAGAGAAGGAGAGAACCTCGATGAAGCAGTTTGACGACAGGGATCGTGCCGTCTTGCATCGGATCATTCGGGCAAGGCGGGACATCCGACATTTTCGACCGGATCCCATACCGTCTGAAGCCCTCACCCGTATCCTGGAGGCGGCCCATTACGCCCCTTCCGTGGGGTTCAAACAACCTTGGAATTTTATCCTGATTCGGTCAAAAGAAATCCGCAAGCAAATCAAGGGGCTGTTTGAAGAGGCAAACCGGGAAGAGCTAGAGAAGTTATCGGAAGACGAACGGCTGGATCTGTATCGCAGCCTGAAGTTGGAAGGGATTATGGAAGCTCCTCTCAACCTGGCTGTTACCTGTGACAGGGATCGGGACGCCCCTTTTCAGCTGGGCCAAGGGCAAATGCCGGAGATGGATCTGTATAGTACCTGCCTTGCGGTTCAGAACCTGTGGTTATCGGCACGTACAGAAGGAATCGGGGTTGGTTGGGTCAGTATTCTGGATCCGGAGAAAACGGCCCAGGTCTTAAAGATTCCCGATCATGTCCGTCTCGTGGCATACCTGTGCATCGGTTATCCCGTCGAATTCCGCGACAGGCCCATGTTAGAGGAGGCGGGGTGGAAGGAACGGCTAAACCTTAGTGATCTCGTATTCGAAGATGGTTGGGGAGACAAAAACGAAGGGTAATGGAAGAAGCAAAGGATAAGGACAGCCCAAAAGCTGTCCTTTTTTCAGCATAAACGATCCGCCGCGGGCATACTTCCTCCTATAGCAGAGGAGGGGTGCCGTGTGATTGAATGGACGGAGGGAACCGTGGTCACGATACTGGAGGACGGGGAAACGATACAACGGCTCTTGGTGGAAGAGGAGGGAACCGGTTGCAGGCGGAGGGCGATTCATTACCCTCCCCTGCTGGGTAAGGCGAAGGTGGGTGACGCCGTTTGGCTCAATGTGACAGCGGTGCGACTCGGTCTCGGGACCGGGGGAGTCCATTTTACAGCAGGATGGCTGTTCCGTCCTCCCTATTCGCCTACTCCTTCGGGACACATTATGAAACTGCGTTACACACCTTTGCAAATGGCTGTCCTCACCGGAGAAGAAGAGAGAAGTCCTTACCATGAACGAATGAGGGAAGCATGCTCACTAGAAGGAACCCCTGTTTTGTTAGGGGAGTTGCACAGTATGCTTCCTACTGCCGCGGCTACCTGGCGTTTTCTTGGGGAGAAGGGGCATGAACAACCGCGCGTCGTTTATGTGATGACGGATGGTGGTGCGCTTCCCATCGCCTTTAGCCGCCATGTTCAAAACCTCGAAAAGAACGGGTTTCTCGATGGGACGGTGACGGCGGGAAACGCTTTCGGGGGCGGATTGGAAGCGGTCAATCTCTATTCCGCTCTTTTACTGGCTCGTCATGTTCTTCGGGCGGATTTGATCTTCGTCTCGATGGGACCGGGGATCGTCGGTACAGGGACCCTCTACGGGTTCAGCGGGATTGAGCAGGGGCAGGCGGTCAATGCTGTACACAGCCTTGGAGGGATCCCCGTTTTCATCCCTCGTCTACAGGAGACGGATTCGAGGGGGCGGCACCGGGGTGTCAGTCACCATACAGAGACTAATCTGGGCTCCGTTGCCCTGGCTCCTGCTGTGGTTCCTTACCCCTCCGAACCGGAAAGTCTCAAGGTTACTGTAGAGGAAATGGCCCGTACATGTTTCGTGGAACATCGATGGCTTCCCGTTTCAATTTCCACTGGGGAAACGAAAAACCGGCTCCGCTTATTGCCGGAGCCGGTGAAGACCATGGGAAGGTGCCTGGAAGAGGATCCCCTTTTTTTCCGTACGATTTGCGGGGCGGCGGAAGCCGCCTACCGTCTGTGGCGTTTTATGGGTGAAGGCTCGAGTTCCGACGACGCAACCACTCGTCTAATGTCAGGGGATGCTTAGCCAGTTGCCGGAGTGCCGCCCTCACTTGCCATCCTTTGCCGATGATACAGAGTTGTTTTTCCCTTGTTTCCATTTTCATCTGCCATCCTCCTGTCTGCCAGTCTGTTACTTTCATCCTATCGAAAAGAGGTAGGTTCTATACCTGGCCATGGATTTCGCATCGGGGGTTCGTATCCGGTATAATGGAACTGTCTGGTTGTAGATGAACAGCATTCGACGCGGGTTTCCCCCGCGGTTTTTTTAATCTCCCGAAGTCGTGGCGGGGAATGGAGACCTGTCCCGGCATTGATTGAATTAGGAAGGAAGGATCACCATGAGTCGACTAAAAGAACAGACGATCCGAAGCGAGACCATCTTTGAGGGGCGGGTCATCCGCGTTCAATTGGACGAGGTTCGCTTGCCCAATGGGAAAACATCCACCCGGGAATTGGTAAAGCATACAGGAGCCGTCTCCGTGATGGCCGTTACGAAAGAGGGGAAAATGGTGTTTGTCCGCCAGTATCGAAAACCTCTGGATAAGGAAATCCTGGAGATTCCCGCGGGTAAATTGGAGCCCGGTGAGGATCCGAAGGAGTGTGCTGCTCGAGAGCTTGAAGAGGAGACAGGCTACCGGGCACAAAACCTGAAACCGATCGTTTCTTTTTACACCTCACCAGGTTTTGCCGACGAGCTTCTTCATCTGTATGAAGCGACAGGCCTTTCCGAGGGAGAGGCAAACCCGGACAGCGACGAGTTTGTGGAGCGAGTGGAACTCACCCTGGAAGAAGCCTTTCAAGCGATGGAATCGGGAGAAATCGCCGATGCCAAGACGGTGGCTGCTCTCTATATCTGGCACAACCGGGTGTTGACCGAAAAGTGAGCCGTTATCGCTTCTTTGCGGATCTACACATTCATATCGGTCGGACGGAAGGTGGACTGCCCGTCAAGATCACCGGGGCGCGCAATCTTACCTTCGACAACATTCTGCGGGAGGCAGCCCATCGGAAAGGGATCGATATGATCGGTATCATTGACGCCCACTCTCCCCCGGTTCAGAAGGAAATTGAAGCGAATATCGCCACTGGCCGTTATCTAGAGATACCGGGGGGCGGGCTACGGTATGGAGAGACCACCGCGATTCTCGGCGTGGAGATTGAGGTAAGGGAGCCGGGCCGGGGAGCCGCCCATGTATTGGCCTACTTTCCCGATTTGGCATCCATGAAGGGATTTTGTGTTTTCCTCTCCCGTCATATCCGCAATATGCAACTTTCTACCCAGCGTTTCCACGGGGAAATTTTCCGTTTGGAAGAAAGCGTGGCGGAGCATGGGGGACTCCTTATCCCCGCCCACGTCTTTACGCCCTTTAAAAGTGTTTACGGGAGCGCCGCTAACCGGATGGCTGATCTTTTTCACTTGGACAGGCTGGCAGGGGTGGAACTGGGTCTGTCGGCGGATTCCTCCATGGCCGACCGAATTCGGGAATTGTCCCGCTTCTCTTTTCTGTCCAATTCCGACGCCCATTCCCTACCCAAGATAGCCAGGGAGTACAATGAGCTGGTCATGGAGGAGGCGAGCTTTGAAGAATTGGAAAAGGCTCTCTTCCGAGAAGAAGGCCGTCGGGTCGTCGCTAATTACGGATTGGATCCCAAACTGGGGAAGTACCATCGGACCCGTTGTGCCAATTGCGATGAATTACTCCCTTCGGGGGAGAGACGTTGCTCTTATTGCGGGAGTCTCAAGATTATCAAAGGGGTGTCGGATCGAATCAGTGAGATTGCCGACAGCCCATCCAAGGCACCTGTCCACCGGCCTCCTTATGTCTGTCAGGTCCCTCTGGAATTTATCCCTAAGCTGGGGCCAAAAACATTAAACAAGCTCCTTGATCGCTTTGGCACGGAGATGGAAATCCTCCACCGGGCCCCTTTGGAGGAGATCGAATCCGTTATTGGCAAGGAAATCGCCTATCATATCGGCCTCGCTCGGGAGCGTCGTCTCACTTTTGAAGAGGGAGGTGGAGGAACTTATGGCCGGGTGAAAACCCGGTAAAGAATGCTCGTCACCAATCGGGGGAACCCTCGTCTATTTCCTCTCTTTCCTTCATAGAAATAGAAAGAAAGAGAAGGAGGGGACAAAGAGGATGAAGGCGATACCGATGAAGGCGAAGCGAAACCGATGGAGCCAAACGGTCCATCTCCATATGCAAAATCAAATGTCACTCTATCTTTTTGTGACAGTCCTGTTTATGATGGGAGTCATTTTCGGAGCAGTGATTGTCAACACCCTGTCACCGATCCAGAAGGAAAACCTTCTCGACTATCTGGGACATTTTTTCCAGGGGATGGAGGGGAAATCGGTTGCGGATCCCCGAGTTGCGTTCCAACATTCCCTAGGCGATCATTTTAAAACGATCGGTCTGATGTGGCTCCTAGGTGTATCGGTCGTTGGAATGCCTTTTATATTGTTACTCATGTTTCTGAAGGGGATGGTAATCGGATTTACCGTTGGATTCCTGGTGAGCCAACTTTCTTGGGAAGGGCTTTCCTTTGCTTTCGTCTCTGTGGTCCCTCATAACCTATTGGTGGTTCCTGTTTTGATCATCGTGGCGGTGAGCGGCATCGGTTTTTCCATCCTACTGACCAAAAACCGCCTCATCCAACGCCGAGGTTCCATCTATCCGCAATTTCTTTCCTATTCGGTGCTGGTGACCTCGTTGGCTTGTGTTCTGGTATTAGCTTCCATGTTTGAGGCCTATGTTTCACCGGTGTTGATGCGGATGGCTTTGCCTAATTAAAATCAATCCAAGATGAGACCATTTATCAATTAGATTGACTTCCCCTATTTTCCTCCCATATAATGAGATCAGAGCGGCAGGGGGGATGGCGATGGAAGAGAGAGTCAAGCAAATTAAGCAGCAACTGTCTGCCCATAGTTATAAACTGACCCCCCAACGGGAAGCGACTGTCCGCGTTCTGCTTGAAAATGAACAGGATCATCTCAGCGCGGAGGATGTCTACCTGTTGGTGAAGGAAAAAGCACCCGAGATCGGCCTTGCGACCGTTTATCGGACTCTTGAATTGCTGAGTGATCTCCAGATCATCCATAAACTCAATTTCGGGGACGGTGTGACCCGGTATGAGTTTCGCGCCGAGGATGCTGAACACCATCACCATCACTTAATCTGTCTCCATTGCGGTGCCGTGGATGAAATAACGGATGATTGGCTTGGACCGATTGAACATCGGGTGGAAAGAGAATTTGACTTTCAGATTATCGACCACCGGTTGACCTTTCACGGGATCTGTCACCGGTGTAAAGATCAAGTCAAAGATCCCAAGAAATTGGTTGGTTCCAAAGTGACGTAAGGCCCTCGGAGGGTCTTACGTTTTTTATTGGGCTCGTATGAAGATAGGTTGACAAGTGGTATGATATAGGATGGAAAAGGAGGGGAATACATGATTATCGGTGTGCCCAAGGAGATAAAAAACAACGAGAACCGGGTAGCGATCACACCGGCGGGGGTGGACGCCCTGGTGGGGGCAGGTCACGAAGTGCTGGTGGAAAAAGGAGCCGGGGAAGGTTCCGGCTTTTCCGATGAAGCGCTTTCAGCCAATGGAGCCAAATTGGTGGACCGGGCCGAAGATGTTTGGGGCTCCTCCGAGCTGCTCCTGAAAGTAAAAGAACCGCAGCCCGAGGAATACCCGTATTTCCGCAAAGGGCTCAACCTGTTTACTTATCTCCATCTAGCCCCGGAACCGGAACTGACCCGGGCCCTGATGGATAATCAAATGACAGCGATCGCTTATGAAACCGTGCAATTGGACAATGGGGCGCTTCCACTCCTAACGCCTATGTCAGAAGTTGCCGGTCGTATGGCCGTCCAGATTGGGGCTCAATTTTTGGAAGGTCAGTATGGTGGGAAGGGGGTTCTTCTCGGCGGTGTGCCTGGGGTTCTGCCCGGTAATGTGGTTATCATCGGCGGTGGTGTGGTGGGAACCAATGCCGCGAAGATGGCTCTTGGACTAGGTGCCAACGTGACGTTATTGGATTTGAACCCGGATCGGTTGCGCCAGCTGGATGATATTTTCCATGGGCAAGTCCGCACCCTGATGTCCAATCCCTACCACATCGCTTGGGCAGCCGAGAAGGCCGACTTACTGATCGGAGCCGTCTTGATCCCAGGCCACCGGGCTCCGCGCCTGGTTACGGAAGCGATGGTGAAAGAAATGTCTCGAGGTTCCGTGATTGTCGATGTAGCGATTGATCAGGGGGGCTCCATCGAGACGATTGACCGCATTACTACCCACAGTGACCCCACTTATGTGAAACATGGTGTCGTCCATTATGCCGTCGCCAATATCCCAGGTGCTGTGGCCCGTACCTCCACCTATGCCCTTACCAACGTGACCATTCCTTATGCGGTCAAGATCGCCAACCAGGGGGTAGAAGGTGCGCTCCGAGAGAGCCGTCCCCTTGCCCGTGGTGTGAATGTGTATGGTGGTTATGTCACTTACCAGGCGGTAGCGGAGGATCTGAATTTGCCCTATAAGCCCCTGAATGAGGTTATCGGCATGGAGATTTTGGGCTGAGCCATGGATCATAAATAGGCCTACCTTTCCATAGGATGATAAGAAAATCCGCAGGAGAGGACAGGTTTTATGGTGATCTCGTTGAAACGGCTGGCGGGCTGGGCGAAATTTCTTACCGCTTTTCTGGTGTTGACCCTCATCCTGTATCAGGGGATTGCTCTCTTCTCTCAATGGATACAACCCTCCCACCGATACGGAGAACCTAGAGGCGGGGCGGTCAAAGTATTCGCCCCTTACGGGAAACCGGAAGTGAGAGTGGAGGAAATCAGCCTGACGGACCGCCTGCGCCTGTTTTATTGGCTGGGTGAATGAGAACTGACCGCTGAGGGAAGCCCTTAAGCGGCCTTTTTTATGAAGCGTTTTTGTTGTATCCTGACGGATGAGGTGAATTGAATGAAATCCTTTGAACGGATCGCATTAATTGTACTAGACAGTGTCGGAATCGGTGCACTTCCCGACGCAGAAGCATTTGGTGATAAGGGTGTCCACACCCTAGGCCATATCGCTGAGGTGCGCGGGCTTTCCCTGCCCAATTTGTCTGCCCTCGGCCTTTCCAATATCGAGCCGATCCCGGGCAATCCAGCCGCGAAATCCCCGCGTGCCCATTATGGTAAGATGGCAGAGGTATCCGCCGGCAAGGATACAACCACAGGGCATTGGGAATTGATGGGGGTTCATACGCAAAAACCTTTTAAAACGTATCCCAACGGTTTTCCCAAGGAGTTACTCGACGCTTTTTCCCAACGCATTGGCCGGGGTGTGCTGGGTAACAAACCTGCCTCAGGAACGGCGATTATCGATGAGTTGGGCGAAAAACATATGGAAACCGGGGATGTGATCGTTTATACTTCTGCCGACAGTGTGTTCCAGATCGCTGCTCACGAAGATGTGGTCCCATTGGATGAACTGTACCGCATCTGCGAAACAGCTAGGGAGTTAACCCTTGATGACCGCTTCGCCGTTGTCCGTGTGATTGCTCGTCCTTTTATCGGCAGGCCGGGTCAATTTGAGCGTACCGCCAACCGACGGGATTACTCTGTGGTCCCGCCCCATGAAACCGTGATGGATCAACTGGCGGAAGCAAAGCTCGATTCGATCGGAATCGGCAAGATTTCGGACATTTACGCTGGACGGGGGGTTACCCGTTCTGTGAAGACGACGGACAATATGGACGGGGTGGATCGGCTGCTTCAGGTACTGAAGGAGGATTATCGGGGCCTCGCTTTTATCAACTTGGTCGATTTCGATTCCAAATATGGACATCGGCGAGACCCGGAAGGGTACGGTCGAGCCCTTGAGGATTTTGACCGGCGTTTGCCGGATATCTTGGAAACCGTCAGGGAACGAGATCTCTTGATCGTCACCGCTGATCATGGCAATGATCCAACTTACAAAGGGACGGATCACACCCGGGAATATGTGCCGCTTTTTGTTTGGAGCCCTTCCCTATCTGAAGAGGGGGTTTCCCTCGGAATCCGCGAAACGTTTTCCGATGTGGGGGCCACGATCGCTGATAATTTCGGCCTGAATGCACCAAGACATGGGACGAGCTTTTTGCCGGACTTAAAAATGAAACAATGAGGGGAGAAAAAAAGATGGAATCTGTTGTAGAGAAAACCCGCCTGGCTGTAGAGGTCATTCGAAAACAAAGCAAGACCCGCCCGCGGATTGGCCTGGTGCTGGGTTCTGGATTGGGCGTGCTGGCAGAGGAAATTGTCAATCCCGATATTATCCCGTATGGAGAGATCCCTCACTTTCCAGTTTCTACTGTGGAAGGCCACGCTGGTCAACTGGTGATCGGTGAATTGGAAGGGCAACCCGTTGTGGCTATGCAGGGGCGCTTTCATTATTACGAAGGATACAGCATGGCCGAGGTTACCTTCCCGATTCGGGTGATGAAAGAGTTGGGGGTGGAGGCCCTCGTTGTCACCAATGCGGCGGGTGGTATCAACACCCAATTGAAAGCCGGGGATCTGATGTTGATCCGTGATCACATCAACTTCCAGTTCGACAACCCTCTCATGGGGCCCAACCAGCCGGAATGGGGTGTTCGGTTTCCCGACATGTCGGAAGCTTATGATACGGGATACGCTCAATTGGCTAAACGGGTAGCAGAAGCCGACGGGGCCCCTCTGAAGGAGGGTGTCTACATCGGCTTGTCTGGCCCCACCTATGAGACTCCAGCTGAAATCCGGATGTTCCGTACACTGGGAGCGGATGCCGTCGGTATGTCCACCGTGCCTGAGGTGACCGTCGCCCGGCACGCTGGTATCCGTGTTCTAGGTATCTCCTGTATTTCCAATATGGCGGCGGGTATCCTGCCCCAACCTCTTTCCCATGATGAAGTGATGGAGACGGCGGAAGAAGTGAAACCCCGTTTCATCAAGCTGGTGAAAGGGATTGTCAAGGACATCCTCTCCATCTAAAACAAAGGAATTAATTGGTATTCATCATCGAATAAGGGAGATGTCATCGGATGGCAAAGGTAACAACTTACGAACAGATTGAAGAAGCCAAAGAATGGATTCGCCAAAAGTCCGCTCATGTACCGGAAATCGGGCTCATCCTAGGATCCGGTCTCGGGGATTTGGCTAACGATATACAGGATGCAGACGTGATCTCCTATTCCGATATTCCTCACTTTCCCGTATCGACTGTGGAAGGCCATGCCGGTCAACTGGTGATCGGACGCCTATCAGGCAAAATCGTGGTCGCTATGCAGGGTCGGTTTCACTTTTATGAGGGGTATGATCAACAGGAAGTCGTGTTTCCCGTCTATGTCATGAAAGCCCTTGGGGTAAAAACATTGATTGCTACGAACGCCTGCGGGGGCATGAATGCCGATTTCCGGGCCGGGGATCTGATGCTGATCGAGGACCATCTCAATATGACCGGGGCCAATCCCCTGATCGGTCCTAACGATTCCCGTCTTGGCGTCCGGTTCCCGGACATGTCGGAAGCTTACGACCGGGAACTGATCACGCTCGCACACCGAGTGGCGGAAGAACAAGGAATCCAGCTTCGGCAGGGGGTATACGCCGGTATCAGCGGACCGGCTTATTTGACCCCTGCGGAATTGATCATGTTGCGCAAACTCGGCGGGGACACGATCGGGATGTCAACGGTTCCCGAGGTGATTGCTGCCCGCCATGCTGGGATTCGCGTGCTGGGAATCTCCTGCATTACCGACATGGCTATCGGGGAAGAATTGGAACCGCTAACACACGAGCAAGTGGTGGAGGTGGCCAATCGGACTCGCCCCCGGTTTATCCAGTTGGTTAAAGGCATTTTGGCTGAGGTGAAGCCCTAATGCAAATGGTGGAGATCATCCAGAAAAAACGGGATGGAAAGGAGCTTTCCACTGAAGAGCTTCAGTACCTCGTTCAGGGTTATGCCAAAGGAAAGATCCCTGATTATCAGGTTTCTGCCTGGGCGATGGCAGTGTTCTTCCGCGGTATGAGTCCACAAGAGACGGCGGATCTGACCATGGAGATGGTTCGCTCTGGGGAGGAAGTGGATCTGTCTTCCATCCGGGGAATAAAAGTCGACAAGCACAGCACCGGTGGGGTGGGGGATACCACAACCCTGGTGCTGGGGCCTCTTGTGGCGGCGGCTGGGGTACCGGTTGCCAAACTTTCCGGGCGAGGCCTCGGCCATACGGGCGGGACGATCGACAAATTGGAGTCTTTTGCTGGATTTTCTACCTCTTTGACCACCGGGGAATTCGTTTCCCAAGTGAATGACCTGGGAGTGGCCGTCATGGGGCAGACGGGCGACCTCACTCCGGCGGATAAACAGCTTTACGGTTTGAGGGATGTGACGGCGACAGTGGACTCCATCCCGCTTATCGCCAGCTCTATTATGAGTAAAAAGATTGCCGCTGGTGCTGATGCGATCGTTCTCGACGTCAAAACGGGCAAGGGAGCCTTTATGAAAGAAGAAGAGAAGGCTGTAGAACTGGCCCAGGCGATGGTGGCGATCGGTTCCCGAGTCGGTCGGCAGACAGTCGCGGTAATCAGCGATATGGAGCAGCCCCTCGGTTTGGCTGTCGGCAATGCCCTGGAAGTGAAGGAAGCCATCGATACTCTGAAGGGGCAGGGCCCTAAAGACCTGACAGAGCTCTGCCTTACCCTAGGGACTCATATGGTGGTTCTCGGTGGTGGAGCGGATTCCCCCGAGGAGGCTCGCCGGCTTCTGGAGGAGAAAATTTCAGACGGTACCGCCCTTGCCAAGTTTCGCAGCTTTATCGAAGCCCAGGGAGGAGACGGTCGTGCCGTAGAGAACCCGGATGCCTATCTTCCGAAGGCAGAGCATATCGTGGAGGTGCAAGCGGATCGCTCTGGTACCCTGGCTACCCTTGAGGCTGGAGAGATCGGTCTCTGCGCTATGCAGTTGGGCGCTGGTCGGGAGACGAAAGATGCCCCGATTGACCACGCCGTCGGCCTCGTCCTGCGGAAAAAAGCGGGGGATCATGTGAAAACGGGGGATGTTCTCGCTGTCCTCCATGCCAATGATCCAACAAAGGCCCAAAGGGTGAAGGAGCGTTTCCTGCAGGCGATCACGATTACTGAAACTCCCGTCGAACCTCCTCGACTCATCCGGGCGTTTGTGACAGAAACCGGAGTGGAGAAGCTTTGAAAAGCGGTCGCTCTCCTTGCGAAGATGCATGAGTCCATCGCCAATCAGAGAAAAGACACGGCTTACAAGATCAGTCGGTATCTCGTTGATCATTATGATCTCATCGCTTTTGAAGATTTCAACATCAAACGGATAGTCAAAAACCACCACCTGGCCAAAAGCATGGTGGACGCTGGATGGGATCAACTTGTGCGGTTCACGACTTACAAAGCAGCGTACGCTGGTTGCTTTCGTGGAGAAGACGATATCGGTTAATTCAATGAAACAAGAAGCGCACCATTTCAATGGTGAGTAGTTCACAGAATGAGCATACACTCCTTCATTCAGCCGGTATTCCGGCTGTTTTTTTTGTTTCATGCGTACTTAAAAAAAGGATTCCTCCATTGGAATAATCCTCCTGGGCGTCGTTCACACTAGGGGTACGAAGATTGGAGGGAAGCGGTATGCGATCTCGAGTCTGTGTAGGAACGCTCTTGTTCTGCTTCTGTTTTACCCTGCTCCTTCCCCGGTCCGCCTGGGCTGCGGAGGTGACAGAAGGGGGGCTGGCCCCGACGGCCAAGTCGGCGATTCTGGTCGATTCGGATACGGGGACGGTTTTATATGAAAAAAACAGTCGGGCGAAGCTGGCTCCGGCAAGTATTACCAAAATCATGACGATGCTGCTTTTGATGGAGGCGTTGGATTCACAGAAAATTTCCTATGAGGACACCGTCCGTATCAGTGAACATGCGGCTTCTATGGGAGGATCACAAATTTATCTAGAACCCGGAGAAAAGATGAAGCTACGGGATCTCTTGAAAGGAGTGGCGGTGGGTAGTGCTAACGATGCCTCGGTCGCCTTGGCGGAGCATATCGCAGGAACCGAGGAAGCCTTCGTAGAAATGATGAACAAACGGGCGCAGGAGCTGGGGATGACGGAAACGCGGTTCCAAAATCCCAACGGTCTACCTGCATCGGATCACTACAGCAGCGCTCGGGACATTGCCGTTATGTCGCGGGAGTTAATGAAACACCCCGAGATCACCCAATACACACGTATCTACGAAGATTACCTGCGGAAGGATTCTAAAAAACCCTTCTGGCTTGTCAATACCAATCGGCTGGTGAAATTTTATCAGGGATTGGACGGGCTCAAGACCGGGTTTACCGCTGAGGCCAAGTACTGCTTGTCTGCGACGGCGAAGCGAGGGAATTTCAGAGTGATCGCTGTTGTGATGGGGGAGCCCGATGTCAAAGCCCGCAACCGGGAAATCTCTCGCATGTTGGATTATGCTTTCACTCAGTTTACCAATCATGTTGTCTATAAGCAGGGGGATCGGATTGATCAGCTGACGGTGGACAAAGGAATGAAAAACCGGATTCAAATCCGTGCGCCCCGCCAGTTCAGCCTGTTGATTCGAAAAGGGGACGATCCTTCGCAATACACCCGGCGAGTGGTGTGGGCGAAACTGTCGGCACCGGTGAAAAAAGGGCAGGTGCTAGGGCGAATCTTGGTGGAGAAAGAGGGCAAGGAACTGGCCCGAATGGATTTAACGGCAGCCCGAGATATTCCAAGGGCAGACTGGTGGACCCTTACCAAACGAACCATGAAAAAGATGCTTTTCCTCCCTGAGGACGCAGAACCCTCGGAAGAAAATGCATCCTGATGTTTGACAAATCGGGAAGTCCCTCGCGGGGCTTCCCGATTTTTTGGTTCTTTTGTCAACGAGAAGGAACCTCCAGTCCGTCCGTAGAAACCATTAGGACGAACCTACCGATGCCTGAGGGGTGACAAAAGAAATGAGCCTGTATGTCGATGTGTCTCGCCGAAGAAATGTTCTCATCGTCCGTCTGTCCGGCGAATTGGATCACCACACTGCCTCTGACGTTCGTAAACAGATGGAGGAGGAATTGTCGAAAGGGATCGATACGAACCTGGTCCTCAACCTATCCGAACTTTCGTTCATGGACAGTTCAGGATTGGGCGTCATCCTGGGTAGATATCGACAGGTTTCCCAGTTAGGCGGTCGGATGGGGGTTTGCTCGGTACAGCCTTCCATCCGACGCCTCTTCGAACTTTCCGGGATGTTTAAAATTCTCTCTTTTTATGAGGATGAGGATGCGGCGATCCGTGCTTGCGGGGTGGCATCATGAACGGGGTACATAAGAACTTCATGGAGCTGACCTTTGCCAGCCGCTCGGAAAACGAATCGTTTGCCAGGGTGGCGGTGGCCTCTTTTATTTCTCAGTTGGACCCAACAATGGAAGAGCTGACAGACATCAAGACCGTCGTATCGGAAGCGGTGACCAATGCCGTCATTCACGGGTATGAAGAGCGGACAGATGGAATCATCACCATCCGCACGGAGATTGAAGGGCAAAAGGTCTCCATTGAAATTAGTGACAGAGGGCTTGGCATCGACGACGTAGAGGAAGCCCGACAACCTTTGTACACGTCCAAGCCGGAATTGGAGCGTTCCGGGATGGGTTTTACCATCATGGAGAACTTCATGGATGAAGTGGAGATTGTAAGCCAAGCAGGAAAAGGCACACGGGTCCGACTAGTCAAGGTTCTCAAAACCCACCAACATACGATTCGTAACTGAGGTGGCGGCTATGGACTCCGATGTACGAAACTCCCGCCACCCTCATCTGTCCGACAAAGAGGTTAAGAAGTTAATCCGAATGAGTCAAAAGGGTGACCACACTGCAAGAGATCGGCTTGTTCAGCATAATATCCGACTGGTCTGGTCTGTGGTTCAACGTTTTCTCAATCGCGGGTATGAAGCAGAGGACCTTTTCCAGATCGGTTGTATCGGTCTCCTGAAAGCAGTGGACAAGTTTGATCTCAGTTATGAGGTGAAATTTTCCACCTATGCTGTTCCGATGATCATCGGTGAAATCCAACGCTTTTTACGTGACGACGGGATGGTAAAGGTGAGCCGATCACTCAAAGAGCTATCCAACCGGGTTCGAAAGTCGAAAGACGAGCTGACGAAAAAACTGGGCCGCTCCCCATCTGTCCACGAACTGGCCGAGGAGATGGGGGTGACCGCGGAGGAAATCGTCTTTGCCCAGGAAGCCAATCGGGCTCCTACCTCCATCCATGAGACCGTTTATGAAAACGATGGCGACCCCATCACCCTGATGGATCAGATTGCTGATGAATCGGAGGAATCCTGGTTCGATAAGATCGCCCTCAAAGAAGCGATCAACCGATTGAATGAGCGGGAAAGGCTGATCGTTTACTTGCGTTTTTTCAAGGATCAGACACAATCAGAGGTGGCGGATCGACTTGGTATTTCCCAGGTTCAAGTCTCCCGGTTGGAAAAAAAGATCATTCGGCGTATTCGCGATGAGATCGACGACGGGACTGCTTAGTGAAAAGAAGGCATCTCCTTCAGGGAGTGCGAAGCTACTGACAAACCGGACGGGGACGCGAGGCCGGATTTCCGACTCCGCGCCCGATGTTCCTCCCGCAGATGTGGGGACTGTCCGCTCCGTGCCCTCCGGCTCCAACCAGCGGCCAAAGGAAAAGCGGGTGTGGCCGCAAAACGGTTGGAGCCTCCGGACACTCCGCTAGGTGGTCGGTCCAACAGGCGCATCGCTGGAAACCGGCCTACGGAAAGACTTTGTCAATAATCTGGCACTCTCCTTCAGGGGGTGCTTTTTTGTATGGGAAGAGGCAGAGGACGCACATACTAAACCCGTCAGGGGGAGTGTGCCGTGGCTTCAAAGAGGATCTATGTTCAGATGCGAAAACGGGTCCATGCCAGCCCCGGCCAGGTTTTACGGGTGAAGGATGTTGCTCGGCTTCTGGCGGAGGGAGAGGAAGAGTCCCTAGAGAATCTTCCGGTCTTTCGTTTCGGAAGGGATCAGGGAAGTCTTGCAGTTGTGGAGTTGATGGATGTGCTTGAGGTGATTCGCCGGAGGAATGGGAGTTTGGACATCGAAAGTGTGGGGTTGTCCCATACCATCGTGGAACTGAAAAGCCGCCCGAAGGTACCAGCAGCCTTCTCTGTCGCCTTGGTCTGGCTCATCCTGTTTGTCGGATCAGGGCTGGCGATTATGAACTTTCATACCGATGTCAGCATGAAGGATGTCCATGAGCGCATTTATTACCTGATGACAGGGGTGAGAAACTCAAGCCCTCTCATCCTGCAAATTCCCTATTCTATTGGCATTGGCCTTGGCATGATCCTCTTTTTCAATCACCTGTTCAAGCGAAAATTTAACGATGAGCCCAGCCCGTTGGAACTGGAGGTTTTTCTATACCAGGAAAATCTAGACCAGTATGTCATCGACCATGAGAAGGCAAAACAGCGACGGGAGGATCCCTATGGTCCTGAATAATGCCATCCTTGCATTCGTTGGTCTCGCTGGTGGTCTGGCTGTCGGCAGCGGTTTTGTCGCCTTTCTCACGGTTCTAGATCTCATCCCCCGCCTGACGGTGATGAGTCGTACGAAGAGGTTTGTCTATCTTTACGAATACGCCCTTATTCTAGGGGCGATTTTCTCCACCTGGGTGGATTTTCGGGGATGGGTCGGTTTCCTGCCTGTGATCAGCACAGTCCCTCTCGGGTTGATAGGCGGGTGCTTTATTGGTCTCTTGGCGGCAGCTTTGACGGAAGTACTCAACGTGTTGCCGATTTTAGCCAAGCGAATTCGGTTCCAAGGTTATATCCTGTACCTGTTGATGGCAATGGTCTTTGGCAAGGTGGCTGGCTCTCTATTTCAGTGGCTCGTACTATCTTCGCATTAAACTATCCACATTTCTGTTTGAAGGAGGAAGCTTACTATGGGTTCTATCTGGACTGCTTTTCTTGTCGGAGGTCTGATCTGTGTCATCGGGCAATTGCTTATGGATTTGACTCCCCTCACGCCTGCCCACATTTTGAGCACCTTCGTGGTGGTCGGTGCCGTCTTGGCGGGGTTCGGTTTGTACGAACCGTTAATCAAATTTGCCGGGGCGGGGGCTTCGGTTCCTATTACCAGTTTCGGGAATTCCCTGGTTAACGGAGCTCTAGAGGAGTCGAGGGAACACGGCTTGATCGGTGTTTTGTCGGGGATTTTCCAGGTTACTAGTGCAGGTATCTCGGCAGCCATTATCTTTGGCTTCTTCACCGCCTTGATTTTCCGCCCGAAGGGATGATGATTCGTGACAAAGCGGCAAGTGATCTTGATCACGGATGGGGATCGGGTCGCACAGGAGACGGTGGAAGCAGTGGCGAGGCGAATTGGGGGACGTTGTATCTCCGCCTCAGCCGGCAATCCAACGCCGCTGACAGGGCCAGAATTGGTGGAATTGATCCGGTCGGCTGCTTACGATCCTGTGTTGATCATGTTTGATGACTGCGGATCCCGTTGGAAGGGCAAAGGGGAAAAAGCGCTTGAATACGTCGTCAGCCACCCGGAAGTCGATGTTCTCGGGGTGGTGGCGGTGGCCTCTAACTGCCCGGAGGTGGCCGGGGTGTCAGTTCATGTTGCCTTAGACCGGGAAGGCCGGATCGTACAACATGGCGTAGACAAGGAGGGTGTGGAACTGCCGGAGGGCCCTCTGCGCATCTACGGGGATACAGTGGATGTCTTGAATCGATTCCGTTTTCCGCTCGTAGTCGGAATTGGTGATGTAGGGAAAATGGCCCATCATGATGATCGTTTATGGGGGGCACCGGTAACGACCAAGGCCGTCCATCTGATCATGGAAAAAAGTGGCCTGGACATTCCTGTTCCCCATTGAAAAAATCAGCCTTTTGTCTCTTGGCATGCTGTCGGGATTGTGGTATCCTCCAAGGTAATTAGTTTATCGGAACAACCTATTCAAGCTAATCAAAGCTCTGATTGTGTAGAGGCGCAGGTTGCATCAGTACCTTTTTGGAGAAAGGCATCGATGAAAAAAAGGGAAAGGGTTGCCTGCCGAAGTACAGTGGATGCCGAAGCCGCTGTACTGGTCTCCTGCTAAACAAGCAGGGGACTGCCGCAGCTTTGCGGAGAGCTACCATCAGGAGGACTGCGTTCTAGGCAACAGACGTATTCGTCCGTTGCTTTTTTCTTTTCAAAGAGACGGAGAGGAGACCCATCCATGCACTTACACGGAACCAGCCGGATCAATGGGCAGGGACATCTGGAAATTGGAGGATGCGATACCGTCGAGCTCGCGGCGCGGTATGGCACCCCCCTTTATATTGTGGACGAAGCGCTGATCCGGGAACGAATGCGCCAATTCATCGCCGCTTTCCGTCATACGGGATTGCCCTTCCAGGTGGCTTACGCAAGTAAAGCCTTCAGCACGCTGGCCATGTGCCGGGTGGTAGCGGAGGAAGGGCTTCGGCTGGATGTGGTTTCGGACGGGGAACTGTATACGGCCCTGAAAGCCGGATTCCCGCCGGAGCGGATTTATTTCCACGGGAACAACAAAACCCCCGAGGAATTGGAGATGGCTTTGGAAGCGGGAGTGGGACTTTTTGTTGTCGACAATTTCATTGAACTGGAACTGTTGGCCGGCCTAGCCGCAGACAAAGAAATGAAAGCCCAAATCCTGCTCCGTACAACCCCTGGAGTGGAGGCCCATACCCATAATTACATCCAGACCGGCCAAGAGGATTCCAAGTTTGGCTTCGACTACCAAAGCGGACAGGTGATGCGGGCAGCAGCAAAGGCTATTGCAGCAGAATCGTTGGAGCTCTTGGGTTTCCATTGCCATATCGGGAGTCAAATATTCGAAACAGACGGTTTTTCTCTTGCCATTGAAAAGATGGCTCAGCTATCCAGGGAATGCCGCTCCTCTCTCGGCCTTCAAACCCGGATCCTTAACTTGGGCGGAGGCTTTGGCATTCGCTACAGCGGAGAAGATCGGCCTCTGCCCGTCTCCGCCTATGTCGAAGCGATTGCCGCCGGTGTGCGGGCTGGGTTTGGGGAAGCGGGGGTACCGGAGATCTGGTTGGAGCCGGGTCGCAGTATTGTTGGAGAAGCGGGTACGACCCTATACACGGTCGGTACGATGAAAGAAGTGGCGGGGGTACGCAAGTATATCGCCGTCGATGGAGGGATGAATGACAACCCCCGAACGGCTCTCTACCAGGCTGCTTATGAGGCCATGCTTGCCAACCGTGCTAAAGAGGAAATGCAAGAGACCGTTTCCGTTGCCGGCAAACTTTGTGAAAGCGGGGATATGCTAATCTGGGACGCCGTTCTCCCTCAGGTGAAAACAGGGGATCTCCTAGCCGTCAGCTGCACCGGTGCCTACAATTATTCCATGGCCAACAATTACAACCGGGTGCGCCGTCCCGCCGTCGTTTTCGTCCGTGACGGTGAGTCTTCCTTGGTGGTTCGCCGGGAAAGCCTGGATGACCTTATCCGAAATGACTGCCTGCCGGAACGGGTGCCAACGGCTGAACCGGCTCAGGGGTAAAGAGACGATGAGGGACTTGCCCACGCCTCTTCGATTGAAAATCGAGAAATGACTGACCTCGTCTTTGTTAAAAAAGGCGGGGTTTTTTTAAATGATTTATTGACCAATCGGTCGATAATGGCGTATTATGGAATTGACCGATTGGTCAATTCCGGGAGGGGATGTTATGAGAAGAGAAAAACCAGAAATGCCGCAAGAGAAGCGGCGTGCGGTACTGGATGCGGCTGTACGGGAATTCGCGGATAGAGGCTATGAAAAGGGATCTACCAACCGAATCATCCAAGAGTCGGGGATTTCCAAAGGGTTGCTTTTCCATTATTTTGGGACCAAAAAAAATCTCTTTCTGGCTGCGCTCGACGACTGCCTCGATTTCTCCATCCGTTACTATTATGAACATTTACCCGAACTCTCTTCCGACCTGTCTGAACGTCTTCTTCAAGCCAACCGTGTAAAATTTCGCATGTTCCATGAACACCCGGACCGGTCCCGATTCCTGATGGCTGCTTTCGTTGATCCGACTCGGGAGATCCGCCGGGAGTTGGAAGTTCGGCGGGAACGCCTTGGTCGTGAACACTGGGGCCGCTTTTTTGAAGGAATTGATTATTCCCGCTTTCGAGAAGATATTGACCCACAAAAAGGAATGGAATTGTTTGTAACCGTTTTAGAATCCATCGGGGAGAAATACCTGTCCCGTTTCAGTGGGGAAGGGGGGTTCAATCTGGAACAATTAAACCGTGTATTGGACGGTGTCATGAAGGAGATGGAAGAATATTTGAAGATTCTACGGTACGGGCTGTACCGGAAGGAGGAAAAGAACGATGCTCCAGCTGATTGAACTTACCAAAGAATACGGCAGCACACGGGCGGTGGAGAACCTTAGTTTGAAAGTCGGGGAGGGGGAAATCTTTGGCTTCCTAGGGCCCAATGGTGCAGGAAAATCAACGACGATCCATTGCCTGCTGGACTTTGTCCGGCCTACGTCGGGACGGACAGAGGTGATGGGCATGGACTGTCGGAGGCAGGGACGTCAGATCCGTCGCCGCATCGGCTATCTGTCCGGAG
This sequence comes from Salinithrix halophila, assembly GCF_042650125.1. NCBI lineage: Bacteria > Bacillati > Bacillota > Bacilli > Caryophanales > Thermoactinomycetaceae > Salinithrix > Salinithrix halophila. The sequence goes on along the minus strand of NZ_JBHSAP010000018.1, from coordinate 422,993 downwards.
ATGTCGCCCTGTATGAGGATATGACAGGGGATGAGGTGCTCGATTATTGCGGACGACTCAGCGGTGGGGTGGACCCCGCTTTTCAACGCCGGTTGACGGAGCGTTTCGAGATCGATCCAGCAGTTAAGCTGAAGGGATGCTCTAAGGGAATGCGACAAAAAATCGGATTGATTCAGGCCTTTATGCACGATCCGGAGTTGTTGATCCTGGATGAGCCGACCTCCGGTTTGGACCCCCGAATGCAACAAGCCTTTACCGATTTGATCTTGGAGGAGAAAAAACGGGGCAAAACCATTTTTATGTCTTCTCATATTCTATCGGAGGTAGAAAAGACCTGTGACAGAGTCGGGCTGATCCGGAGGGGGCGGCTGGTGCTTGTGAAGGAAGTTGGTGAGCTGAAGAAAAGTCGGCGCAAAGTGGTGGAGGCGATCTTTTCGGGCGAAGTCCCCATCGAGGAATTGACAGCAGTGGCCGTCGATGATTTAGAACAGCCGGAATCTTCTCGCGTTCGTTTTCATTATCAGGGAGATCTTCAGGCACTCCTGGCAGTTTTGAGCCGGTATCCTCTGGAGAACCTCCATGTGAGAGACGCGAGCTTGGAAGAAGTCTTTGCTGATTATTACGAAGGGAGGGAAGGTTTATGATGGCCATTTTTCGACGTAACTTGTGGGGATTAAGGCGGTCTTTTCTCATCTGGAGCGCTATCCTAGGGTTGATGACGGTGCTGAGGATCCCAGTATTTAACTCGATCAAAAACAATCCAGGGTTTAATGAGTTTTTAAAAACGATGCCGGACTATCTAAAAGCCATGATGGGGGACCAACTGGAAGCTGTGACTACGATTAACGGATTTCTTGCTTCCCAACACTTTCAGATCAGCTGGCTGCTTGTCGGGGGGCTGTTTGCCGCTGTGACGGGGAGCGGCCTCCTGGCACGGGAGGTGGATCGGGGGACCCTGGGATTGCTTCTTTCCCGCCCGGTGAGTCGCACTCAGGTGGTGGTGGCTAAATTCTTCGTTCTACCGGTGGTCTATCTTCTATTTGCGGGAGTCGGCCTTTTCTTTCTCTGGGGATCGCTCCTGACGGTGGAAGAAACCCCACGTTGGGAGGGGATCTGGATGAGTTTCTTGTATGGCTGGATGATGCTGATTGCTATCGGTAGTGTTTCGCTCCTGCTATCATCGGCCGCCTCCGACTCCCAGAAGGCATCCATGTCTGCCATCGGCTTGTTTTTAGGTAGTTATTTGCTGAACGGGATCGGAAGCCTTCAGGAGGGTGTGGAATTTCTACGTTGGTTTTCCTTTGCCCATTATTATAACAGCGCCGAACTTTTTGCGGGTCAAGGGGAGCCTGCCGATTCGGTATTTTTCCTGCTGATTTCAGCGATTTCCCTTCTGTCTGCGGTGATGGTTTTTAACCGGCGCAATTTCACCCTTTAATCCCTCCGAAAGATTTAGGTCGAAAGTATAGGGACCCGACCTTTCGAAGCCTTCCTTCGGAGGGTCTTTTGTGTTGGAGGCTCACCCTGTGTTGATGGGATGGACAACCTCTTGTATACTAATTGCGTTGGCATTTATCGATCATTTGTTGATGGAAGGGTGTGCGGCGGGACATCCTCGCTGGGAAAATCCGGGAGTGCTGTCCGGTATCGGCGGAGGTGACCCTTCTAGCCGACCGGCTGGGAGACTGAGGATGAAAGGGTGATCGACAACTTGGTGAAACCTTGGGAGGGGCGTTTGACACGTACGGTGACAGTGGCAGTAATCGCATTGAGTTTGATGCTCTCAATCTGGCCTGTAGAACAAGTCCAGGCCGACAAAAAAGATGAATTGAAAGACAAGCTGGACTCGATCGAGAAGAAAAAGGACGAAAAAGAGAAAAATCTCAAAGATTTGAAAGAAAAGGTAGAAGACCGTAAGAAAAAGCTGCGTGCCATCGAGGAAAAACTGGAAGATACCCGCGGAAAGACGAAAAAAGTAGAAAAAGAATTAAAGAAGGCTCAGAAAAACGTCGATAAATACGGGCAACAGTATAAAGAAAGTGTCCGAAATATGTATATGACCGGACAGATGAACAGCTTTCAATCCCTTTTGGCGGCTGATTCCTTCCACGAGTTTCTCGCTCGTTTCGAGTATCTGCGTCTGATCATTAAGAACGATTTCCGTATTGTGGAAAAATTCTATAAAGAGAAAGAAAAGGTGCAGAAAAAGCGGGATAAACTGGCTAAGTTGGAGAAAAAGCAGAAAAAGGAGGAGGCCAAGGCGAAAAAAGCCTATGATGCCTTGGTCAAGGAGATGGGGAAAAACAAGAGTGCCTTGGCCAGCCTGGATAAAGAGGAAGCACTGACGAAGAAAGATCTGGCAGAACTCAATCTCGAACATCTCAAGGCGGGTAATTTCGCTTACCAGGGCCCCCTTACCCGTCCGGTAAACGGCCCGGTTACTTCCGGTTATGGGTACCGAGGAAGTGAGTTCCACACAGGGATCGACTACGCTAATTCCATCGGGACGCCCATCCACGCTCCGGCCAACGGGAAAGTGGTCCGGGCCCAGAGCTGCGGTTGCGGGTACGGTTACTACATCATGATTGACCACGGTGGCGGCGTGTTCACCCTATTTGCCCATATGTGGGCGAACCAATCCCGGGTTTCGGTGGGCCAAGTCGTTCGTAAAGGACAGCAGATTGCGGCTGTTGGTAATAATGGTCGTTCGACGGGTCCTCACCTACATTTTGAGGTCCATAAAGGTTCACCCGGGAATTATACCAATCCGTTGAACTATATGCAGTAGACAACCCCCTTCCGCTTGTGCGGAGGGGGTTTATCCGTTGTTAAGTTTGGAGATATTGTGCCTAAACCTGCCGTCCGTACCGAGAATCCGAGGGTCTGTGGTAAGATGGTAAAGGATTGGACGGGTTGGAAAGGAGGCAGGCATCCATGAAAGGATTGTTACGTACTCTGGCAGTCCTCGCGACTGTCGGGAATTTTATCATTCTCATCCAGGGTGCCTTGGTTACCAAGACCGGTTCCGGGGACGGATGCGGAAACACTTGGCCTTTTTGTCACGGAGAGGTGTTTCCGACCTATCACACATTAACCCTGTGGATTGAGTATAGTCACCGGATCGTCTCTGGGCTGGTTGGCTTGCTGGTGGTGGCGCTGGCGGTGGGTTGCTGGCGGTTCTATCGCCATCATAAAAGGGTTCGGTTCTTTGCTTTTAGCAGCCTCTTCTTCATCGTCCTACAGGGTTTGTTGGGAGCTGCAGCGGTTGTCTGGAGCCAGTCCGAAGCGGTGATGGCCCTCCACTTCGGCCTTTCACTGATGTCTTTCGCTGCGGCAGCCCTGCTGACAGTGGTGATGTTCCAGCTGAAAAAGGCGGATGAAAAGGGTGATCGCAAGAAGATCAACTCCGGTGTGTCCCGTAAACTGAAAACCGCCATTTGGGGATTGGCTTTTTATACCTATGTTGTCGTTTATACCGGTGCCTTCGTCCGTCATACGGGTTCCAGCCTAGGTTGTTCAACCTGGCCCCTATGTGGAGATACCTGGGTTCCAGACTTGACCACTCAAGCTGGCATTCAGTGGATGCACCGTCTGTTTGCGGGTCTTTTATTCTTTTTGACTCTGTGGCTTTTTCTTTATGTAAGGAAGAGATATCCGGCACGCAAGGATCTATACCGGGGAAGTCTGATCGCTTTTCTTCTCACGCTCGCTCAGGTTTTTACCGGAGGGTTGATTGTCCTTACTAAACTGGAATTGACGATCGCTTTGATGCACACAACTTTGATCGCTGCTTTTTTTGCTGCGCTTTGTTATCTGGCCATGCAAGTGGGTGTACCGTGGCGCTCTGGGCCTCCGCTGACGAGAACCAGAGCCGGGGAGCTAACCCCGGGGAGTGAATAGACAATCAAATGGACAGGCTGGATGCGTTGACTTATAATAACCATAGATGACCATGGATGAATAAACCGTGGATCTCTGTCAATCCTTCGGGGCTGGGTGAAAATCCCGACCGGCGGTGATGGCGTCCCTCAGGGACGGCTCAGTCCGTGACCCGCTTGATGAGCGGTGGACCTGGTGAGAATCCGGGACCGACAGTGAGAGTCTGGATGGGAGAAGGATGAACAGGACAGATGTCGCCACACCATGAAATTCGTGATAACCCGGAGCGCAGGCGATTTTTCCTGTGCCGCCCGGACCGGTTGGGGTTTTTTGCCCCTTTTCTTTCCTATGGAAAGAAAAACTGGGCCCTGGGAAAAGGCGCCGTCTCCGTTATGCGGATTATAGTGGCCTCTTTCTTGTTTTTCGTAACCGTCAAGCCCCGAATCGGGGCTTTTTTGTTTGAAAGAGAGAGGGGTTGCAACCGTTGGATGGAATCAGGATGGACGAACACTGGATGAAACTGGCTCTGACGCTGGCAGAGTCAGCTCGCGGTCAAACCGCCCCCAATCCGATGGTAGGGGCCGTAGCTGTGAAAGGTGGGCGCCTGGTCGGTTCTGGTGCTCACCTCAAAGCCGGTACCCCTCACGCCGAGGTGCATGCCTTGGATATGGCGGGGGAGGAGGCAGCCGGTTGTACCCTCTATGTTACGCTGGAACCCTGTAATCATTATGGTCGAACCCCTCCCTGTACCGAAAAAGCCATCGCTGCGGGAGTGCAGCGGGTTGTCATCGGGTCTCTGGATCCCGATGAACGCGTAGCGGGAAACGGCATCCGCCGTTTACGGGCAGCTGGGATCGAAGTGGAGGAAGGGGTGCTTCGGGAAGAGTGCCTCCGTTTAAACGAAGCTTATTTTCATCATCGGAAGACAGGCCTCCCATTTGTTACGCTGAAAACGGCTATGACCCTGGACGGTAAAATTGCCTCCGTTACGGGGGATAGCCGTTGGGTGACCGGGGAAGAGGCACGGCACCAGGTACATCGGCTGCGCCACGAACATGATGCGGTGATGGTAGGGTCAGGGACTGCCCTTGCGGATCATCCCCGGTTAACGACCCGTCTGCCAGGCGGGGGGAAAAGCCCGTTGCGGGTGATCTTGGACAGCCGACTTAGGCTTCCCCTTGATTCTCCTGTCGTTGATACGGCGGAAGCTCCTACATGGGTTTTCTGTACCCAAGAAGCGGACGAGAAGAAGGAGCAACAGCTGGAAGAGAAAGGGGTACGGGTTTTTCATTCCGTACCGGGTCCCCACGTCGATCTGGCTACGCTTTTCCGCATCCTTGGGGAGCACGGCATCCTGTCTGTGTTGGCAGAGTGCGGCGGCGAACTGAATGCTGCTCTCCTGCGGGGAGGCTGGGTCGGAAAAGTGATGATTTTTCTTGCTCCTAAGTTGTTGGGAGGGAAGGAGAGCCCGACTGCTTTTGATGGGATGAACCCGGAGCGGATGGATGAAGCTATCCGTTTACAGGATGTAAGGGTAGAGTCCTTCGGGGAAGACTGGTGTATGACCGGCTACCCGGATGACCGAATGGATGGGGAGGGAAGCTGATGTTCACTGGATTGGTGGAAGAAGTAGGGCGGATCCGTTCGATCGATCGTCAAGGGATGGCGATGCGCCTTTCCGTGAAAGCCGAGAAGGTTCTGGAAGGGGTAAGGGTCGGAGACAGCATTGCGGTAAATGGAGTCTGTCTCACCGTGACCCGCTTTGACCCGCGCCATTTTGCGGCGGATGTGATGCCTGAAACGATGAAGCGATCCAACTTGGGCCGTCTCTCCCCAGGGGCTGTGGTCAATCTGGAGAGGGCGCTGGCGGCTGGGGCACGGTTGGGGGGACATTTTGTCCAGGGGCATGTAGATGGAATCGGTCGTATCCAATCGCGGCGCCCAGTAGAAAATGCGGTGTTGTTCCAGATTGGGGTGTCCCGGGAGCTAACCAACGTGATGGTAGATAAAGGTTCTGTCGCCGTGAACGGGATCAGCTTGACGCTGGTATCGGTGGATGAGAAATCCTTTACGGTTTCCGTCATCCCCCATACCCTTCACCATACCCAGTTGGCTGATGCCGGGCTGGGAGATGAGGTCAATATCGAGTGTGACATGATTGGAAAATATGTGGCCAAACTGCTTGCGGGGAACCCTACAGGCTTATCGGAAGAGATGCTGGAGAAGTATGGGTTCAAAAAATAAAGGGGGTGATTCTGTGCGTGGGTTCGATCCTATCGAAGAAGCGATCTATGAGTTAATGCAAGGACATATCGTCATCGTAGTCGATGACGAGGATCGGGAAAACGAAGGGGATTTTGTCGCTCTGGCGGAGAAGGCAGGTCCTGAGGTGATCAATTTCATGATTACCCATGGGCGGGGGCTTGTCTGTGCCCCAATCACCGAAGAACGAGCCGCTGAACTGGATCTTCCCCCCATGGTCAACCGCAACACGGACTCCCATGGAACGGCGTTCACGGTCTCTGTCGACCATATTTCCGGTACGACGGGGATCTCTGCCTTTGAGCGTTCGACTACCGTCCGGGCGTTGATCGATCAGGAAACCCGTCCCGGTGACTTTCGAAGGCCTGGCCACATCTTCCCCTTGATCGCTAAAAAAGGGGGTGTGCTGCGGAGGGCAGGGCATACCGAAGCGGGAGTCGATCTTGCCCGCATGTGCGGGGCTTACCCGGCGGCGGTCATCTGTGAAGTGATCAAGGAAGACGGCTCCATGGCCCGGGTCCCCGATTTGATGGAATTGGCTGAAAAACACGGGCTGAAGATCATCACGATCCAGGATTTGATTCAGTACCGGAATCGGAAGGATAAACTGGTGGAACGGGTGGTAGATACCCGGCTGCCCACGGAGTTCGGCGAATTCACTGCTGTTGGCTATCAAAACGAAGTGGACGGCAAAGAGCATATCGCCCTGGTTAAAGGCGACATCCATCCGGAAAAACCGGTGATGGTCCGGGTCCATTCAGAATGCTTGACCGGAGATGTCTTTGGTTCTCACCGCTGTGATTGCGGGCCCCAGCTCCACGCGGCCCTGAGCCAGATTGAGGCAGAAGGGACCGGCATCCTTCTCTATATGCGGCAGGAGGGACGGGGGATCGGCTTGATCAACAAATTGAAGGCTTACAAGCTGCAGGAAAAAGGACTGGATACGGTAGAAGCCAATCTGGAATTGGGCTTTCGCCCCGATCTGAGAGAATACGGAATCGGAGCCCAAATCCTGAAGGACCTCGGAGTTAGGAAGATGCGCCTGTTGACCAACAATCCACGCAAGATCACCGGGTTAAAAGGGTATGACCTAGAGGTGACGGAAGTCCTTCCGATTCAGATGCCTTCCGTTCCGGATAACGAAAACTATCTACGGACGAAAAAAAGCAAATTAGGACATATGCTCCATTTTTAAACGAGGAGAGGCGAAACTCATGGCGAACATCTTTGAAGGTAAATTGACGGCGGATGGCCTGCGCATCGGAATCGTAGTCGCTCGTTTCAACGAATTTATCACCGGGAAACTTCTGGAGGGAGCGAAGGATGCCCTGCGCCGCCATGGAGCTGCGGAAGAATCCGTCGACGTTGCCTGGGTACCTGGTGCTTTCGAGATTCCCCTTATCGCTGATCAGATGGCGGGTTCCCAGCAATATGATGCGGTAATCGCCCTGGGGGCGGTTATCCGCGGTTCTACTCCCCACTTCGATTATGTTTGTAATGAAGCGGCCAAAGGGATTGGCACAGCCAGCTTGAAGCATGGGCTACCGGTGATTTTTGGCGTCCTGACAACGGATACGATCGAACAGGCGGTGGAACGGGCCGGTACCAAAGCCGGGAACAAGGGTTGGGAAGCGGCGGTTTCCGCGATCGAAACTGCCAATTTGCAACGGCAGTTGAATAAAGCCTTCGAAAGTTGAAGCAGGAGAGAGGGGAGGGGAACGGGATCATGGATGTGAAAATCAAGTTGGACATGTTTGAAGGCCCGCTGGACCTCCTTCTCCATTTGATCGACAAGTCCGAGGTGGATGTAACCGAGATTCCCATCGCCCGTATCACGGATCAGTACATGAAGATGCTGTCGGCGATGCAACAATTGGAATTGGATGTAGCCAGCGAATTTTTGGTGATGGCCGCCACCCTGCTGGCAATCAAGAGTCGTATGTTGTTGCCAAAGGCGGAACCCGCAGATCTTTCCGATATGCTGTTGGATGAAGAAGAGGGGATGGACCCCCGGGAAGAGTTGGTCCAACGTTTGCTGGAGTACAAGCGTTACAAAAGGCTTTCTGATGCGCTCCGCGAACGGGAAGAAGCCCGTGGCCAGGTTTATACCCGGATGCCGATGGATTTGACCTCCTATGCCAAAGAGGAAAACCCCCTAGATGGCGTGACGCCCGATGATCTCCTCCAATACTTTGCCGATGCTTTGGCTAACCAGGAAGAAACGGAGCCGGAGTTCGCAGAGATGAGTCGGGAGGAGATTTCGGTGAGCGACCGGATGGAAGAGATCGCAGCAGAGGTATTGAATCATGGCGGTCACCTTCGGTTTTCCCAGCTGCTACGCTGGAATCGGCTGACCAAGGAGCGAGTGGTCACTACGTTTTTGGCTGTTCTTGAGCTTATGAAGACAAGGCGGGTTCGCATTCGCCAGAATCGACTCTTTGATGATATGGATATCGAGGCGGCGTTACCTGAGAAAGGAGGGGAAGCATCTGGATGGTAACCGTATGAAGCCGGTAATCGAAGGGCTATTGTTCGCTGCCGGAGATGAGGGATTAAAGGTGGGCGAAATCGCAGATGTAACGGGGTTGACCAAGCGTACGGTGAAAACGATTCTGGCGGAAATGGCGCGAGAATGGAAAGAATCGAATCGGGGAATCCGGATTGTGGAAGTCGCCCATGTCTACCAATTGACGACCCTGCCAGAGCATCGGGAATACTTCGAAAAACTAGCTGAGTCTCCTAACCGGTCGTATTTATCACGGGCTGCGTTGGAAACATTGGCGATCATCGCCTACCGGCAACCGATCATCCGGGCAGATGTCGAAGAGATTCGCGGGGTGAAGTGCGAAAAGGCGATTTATTATTTGAAACGGAAAGGGTTGATCCGGGAAACAGGTCGGGCGGAAGGAGTGGGTCGTCCGATTCTGTACGGAACGACCCGGGAATTCCTGGATTATTTCGGGCTTTCCAACCTGGAGGAGTTGCCGCCAGCGGATTCGATCTTTGATTGGGCGGAATGGGAGAAAGAGCGAGAGGAATTGTACCAGCGTCTGGGTGTTGAGCCGGCTGAAGCCTCCGGAACAGAGGAGATGGCAAATGCGGAGGAGCCACCCGCTGTTTCTCAAACGGAATCATCGTAAGGTTATGTAAAAACCCGTCGACACGCAATGTCGGCGGGTTTTTCTTATGGAGACCCCATCAATAAAGTTTGTAGTCTGATCGTCGGTTGTCTCTCCTTCAAGCATGTAATCCCGAAAAAACCAATCCCATAACTAGCACGATAAACAACAAAAGACTCCAACGCATGGAATCCATTCCAGTTCCCCTCCATCATAGAATCTCTTTTCTAAGGATATACCCCGATAGAGTCCTGGTGTATACTTATATTTTATGGAAAAATCGAACAGATTGTCTGTTGGGTTTCGGTATCATCTCACCCTTACTTGTTCATACTGACGAATACTGGGAATTGGCAGGGGTGGTTACGGTGATATGGGGCATTATCATAGGTACGCTAATTCTATTTCTTCTCCTGCTTCTATTCTTTACTTCGGTTCGAATCCGGATCGTATACCGAAGGAAGGGGGAAGAGGACGGGTTTTTTCTACAAGTTCGTTGGCTATGGGGGCTGGTTCGTTACCGGTGGGTGGCGGAGGGTTTCGCTCTGACCGGACAGGGGCTAAAAGTAAAGGAAAAAAAAGAGGGAACCACAGGCACGGACAAGAAAAAACGGACGCGTATTGGTCTGGCTGCGATGAAAAAAGCAAAGGAAAAGGTTCAGGACTTCCGGGAAAATGTTGTCAATTTATACGGCGTTATGCGTTATTTTTTAAGCAAGGTGGTCTGTGAAAAGTTGGTCTGGATTTCCGACCTCGGTACAGGAGATGCTGCGGAGACAGGGATAATCACCGGTCTCGCTTGGGGAATCAAAGCAAATCTCGTCGGGGTCGTCGGCTCGTATTTCCAGTGGCGGCGTCCACCCCAGCTTGATATCCGTCCTTATTTTATAGAGGCGCGGTTGGAAACCGATTTGGAGTGTATATTCCGATTTAAAGTGAGGCACGCTATCCTTGCTGTGATGCGATTGTTGCTTCGCATGAATAACAAAGGGGGTGAAGGGAAATGGCAGAACACCCTATTCAAGGCCTGATGACGACGGCGATGGAAAATATCAGAGATATGGTGGATGTTAACACCATTATTGGCGACCCGGTTGAAACACCTGACGGGAGCCTGATCATTCCTGTTTCCCGGGTGGGCTTCGGTTTTGCTGCCGGAGGCACTGAATTTACCGGCTTGAAAGACGGGAGTGAGGACAAGGAGTCCGGAAGAGGGTCAGGGAAAAAGTCCCAAGAAGATGAAGGGCCTTCTTTGCCCTTTGGCGGTGGGAGCGGGGGCGGTGTCTCCATCACCCCCGTTGGTTTCTTGGTGGTAAATAACCGGGGGGTTCGCATGTTGAGTATGGAAGGTGCGACCCATCTTTATGACCGGCTGATCGATCTGGCTCCTGGCGTTGTGGAAAAGCTACAGGGCTTAATCAAAGGCGACGGAAAAGACGGATAGGATTCAGTGAAAACGGACTATCCATAACGACACCGTTCCTCCATGGTGGAGCGGTGTTTTTTTGATTGTCCTCATAACCCTGTCCAACCGGCATATAAATGGAACAAATTAGCTTGAAGGTGGGGAAACGATGCGGTACCCAGCACTCCTGACGGCGGCGATACTCGCTTTTCTCCTGTGCGTTCCCCAGGTGATGGCCGGGAAGCGGGAGGACTCGGAGCTGGTTTCCAAAATCAGCGCTCGGGCAGCGGTGGTGATCGACGTTAACACTGACCGGATCCTATTTGAAAAAAAAGCCCAACAAAGGATGCGGATCGCCAGTCTCACCAAAATCATGACGGCGATTGTTGCCATCGAAAATGCCGACCTGAAGGAGACAGTGACGGTGAGCCCACGGGCGGTCGGGGTCGAGGGTTCTTCGATTTATCTGAAGGAAGGGGAAAAAATCCCTCTTGAACATCTTCTTTACGGGTTGATGTTGCGCTCAGGAAATGATGCTGCTACAGCAATCGCTGAACATGTAGGGGGTTCTCTTCCTGGGTTTGTTTATTTGATGAACGAAAAGGCTCATTATCTGGGTCTTGATGATACCCACTTTAAAAATCCTCACGGATTGGACGCCCCGAATCATTATTCCACCGCGGAGGATATGGCCCGCTTGACAGCATACGCCCTGAGGAATCCCGCTTTTAAAAAGATTGTTTCTACCCCTGTTAAAACTGTCCCCTGGCCGGGAGAAGAATGGCATAGAAAATGGTACAACAAAAATAAAATGTTGCGGCTTTACCCTGGGGCTGACGGGGTGAAAACGGGTTACACCAAATTGTCAAAACGGACGCTGGTCTCTTCCGCAACCCGGGAAGGGCGCCAGCTGGCCACGGTTACACTGAACGCCTCGAATGACTGGAATGATTCGATGCATCTCTTGGAGTATGGGTTCGTTCATTATCGACCGGTGGAGCTGATTCAGAAGGGAGAAGAGATGTCAGATGTTCCTGTTTCCAAAAAACTTTCCCTCTCAGTGACGGCTGAAAAATCCTTCACCTACCCCTTGACGGAAGAGGAGAGGAAGGAGGTAACCGTGAAGCCGATCCTTACTTATCCCCTTTCGAAAATCGACAAAGAGGGCATGCGGGTCGGAATGGCTCGCGTTTATTTAAAAGGAGAGGTGGTTGGATCGGTTCCCCTTGTTACCCGGACCAATTCTGCCAGCGTCAGTTCCGTCTTTACCGATTGGATGACAGTGATCACTTACGTCTTGGGGAAGGAGGGATGACGGGTGGTGAACTATATCTGGCTGTTCATGATCGTGAGCGGGGTAGTAGCGGGCGCCGCCCAAGGTCAGCTGGACCTGGTTACACAGGCAGCATTAAAAGGTGCTAAGGAAGGAGTAGCGGTTTGTCTCGGCCTGATCAGCATCTTGGTTTTTTGGCTGGGGATGATGCGAATTGCTCAGGAAGCGGGTTTGTTGGAAAAGTTGGCCCGACTTTTAGGCCCTATCGTTCGTTTCCTTTTCCCAGGGGTGCCTCGGGAACACCCGGCCATGGGATATATCCTTTCTAATATGAGTGCCAATCTCTTTGGGCTGGGTAATGCCGCTACTCCGATGGGTCTGAAAGCCATGGAGGAGTTACAAAAGTTGAACCCGGAACCCGAGCGGGCAACGCCTGCTATGTGTACCCTGTTGGCCCTTAATACCTCCAGTCTGACCCTGATTCCGACGACCATGATCGGAATCAGGATGGAGCATGGGTCAGCCAATCCGACGGATATCATCGGTACCTCGATTTTTGCTACGCTCTGTTCCACCCTAGCGGCGATCCTGTTGGATCGGTGGTTCCGGCATCGGTTGAAGCGTTCTTCCGGGCGGGATTCTGTTTAATCAATCCGCCATGGTGATAAGGGGGGGATGTGATGATCGAAGTCGTAACGTTGGTTTCCCAATGGATGATCCCTGCGATCTTAGCCTTTATTCCTCTCTATGCAGCCTTTCGCCGCGTGCCGGTGTACGAACAATTCATTGAAGGAGCGAAGGAAGGTTTTCCGACGGCGATCCAGATCATCCCCCACCTGGTGGGGATGATGGTGGCGGTATCCATTTTCCGCGAGACGGGAGCGCTGCATTTTTATTTAGGACTGTTTAAACCGCTTTTGCTCCTGATCCACTACCCAGAGGAAGTGCTTCCCCTGGGGATTCTGCGTCCCATTTCAGGAGCGGGAGCCCTCGCTTTCGCCGAAAGCATTTTCCGAACGTACGGCCCTGATTCGTATCTGGGACGGTTAGCGGCAACGATGCAAGGTAGTACGGATACCACTCTGTACGTATTGACGGTCTACTTTGGGGCCGTAGGCATCCGGCGCTCCCTATACGCGGTCAAAGTGGGGCTCCTCGCTGATTTGACCGGTCTTTTGGCTTCCTGGATGATAGTCAGCCTGATGTTTGGCGGATAAAAGAAAAACACTCTGTTTGGCAAGGTTGCGAACAGAGTGTTTTTTGTTGTTTTAGCCGAATTAAAGGGGGGTTCGTATGTTGTTTTTGTGACACGGACGCGGTATTGCTTGTAGAGGGAAAAAGAGATGGATAAGATGTGAATGAGGTGACAAAATGGATCGATTGCAGAAAGTCATGGCTCGGGCTGGTGTAGCCTCGCGTCGCAGGAGCGAGGAGTTGATCCGGGCAGGTAAAGTGAGACTGAACGGGAAAGTCGTCACCGAGTTGGGAATCCGGGTGGATCCCTCTTTGGACCGGATCGAGGTGGAGGGACGCCCTATTTCAACAGAAACGAGACGCTATTTCCTTTTCCATAAACCGACGGGTGTGATCACCAGCATGTCTGATCCACGAAGACGGCGTGTTGTCGCTGATTATTTCCGGCAGGTGCCGGAACGTGTGTATCCAGTAGGCCGACTGGATTACGACACCGAAGGACTGCTTCTGTTGACCAATGACGGGGAATTGGCCAACAGGCTGGCTCATCCCCGCTTTGAAGTGGAGAAAGTATACCGGGCGACGGTAAAAGGAGATCCCTCTCGAGAAGCTTTAAAACGTCTCTCCGAAGGGGTCCACCTGGAAGACGGCTGGACGGCTCCAGCTCGTGTACGTCGAATCACTTCCCGGAAGGAAGAGAAAGAGACGGTGCTGGAATTGGTGATTCATGAGGGGAAAAATCGTCAAGTGCGCCGGATGTGTGAAACGGTGGGCCATCCGGTCAAAAAATTGGTACGGACCCGGCTGGCTTTTCTCACGCTGGATGGATTGCCAAAAGGGAAGTATCGACCATTGACTGATGGGGAAATCACACAGCTGAAAAGTCTCCTCAGCCTCTGATCTTTCAAACAATCTTCATAGGGAAATCCCGTGGTCCTGTAAGACGGACGATATAATGAAAAGGTGATATTCTGTGTACCTATTTTTCACAGGTTTGTGGGAGGTGTACGGATGATCCCCATGGCAACACCTGGGGTTCCTTTCTGTTTAGAAAGATTCCGGCTATAGGCGGACTTAGTCGGCCATGCCGTTCGGGGGTAAAAAATCGGATCTGGTTTAGTCTCGGCAGTGAAAAAGGGCCCCAAAATGCCGATACGGGGGTGAAAACGTGGAAAATACCAAGTGTGAGTGTGGCCATAACAACCCCGTGGGAACCACTTTGTGCGAGTACTGCGGTAAGCCCCTGGAAGGGGAGGAAGTTGGGGACCGGCCGTTGGAGATGCGGTATGAGGGGAAGGCCCGCCGTTCCCAGACCCGACAGATGACGCTGTTTGACCGGGTTTGGAATTTCTTCTCCTCGGTAAAAGTGGCCATTTATTTGATCGTCATTACATTGGTTATCTCGATATTGGGTACGATTTTTCCTCAAGAGGGACAAATTCCGAGTGCCAAGCCCGATGTTTTTTATGCACAGAAGTACGGGGCGCTGGGGGACTTGTATTACAATCTGGGTCTGTCGGACCTCTACAACTCTCCGCTGTTTATCACTCTATTGTCGATGATCGGAATTTCCCTTGTCGTCTGCAGTCTGGACCGGGTGATCCCTCTTTACAAGGCATTGAAAAACCAGAAGGTGGTCAAAAATCCTTCGTTTATCACCCGGCAGCGAGTTGTTCGCACGTGTGAACTCCCTGAAGAAGAGAAGGACACCCTTTTAGAAGGGCTGGCAGCAAAGTTGGCGAAAAAACGCTACCATATTCGGCGGGAAGGGGATTCCCTTCTCGCGGAAAAAGGGCGGTTCAGCCGCTGGGGGCCTTATGTCAACCATATTGGGTTGATTTTGTTCCTGTTCGGAATTCTGTTACGGACGTTAGTTCCAGGCTGGTATCTGGATGAATCCGTCTTCGTTCGGGAAGGGGAAACGAAAAAGCTCCCAATCGCTAATTATTACCTTAAGAATGAAAAAGCGACCATGGAGCTCTACAATGAGAAAGAGTCCCGCCAACAAGCGGACAGTGACCAGCCCATCGTGAAGAAATACGAAACTCGGGCCGTTCTGTATAAAAAAGATCCGGAGACGGGCAAGCTCAAGGAAGTAAAAAGAGGGCCTATTGTCGTTAATCATCCGATGGAATACAACGGACTCCTTCTCTACCAGGCTGATTTCCAGCCCAACCAGACGGAAGCGATTCGGTTGGCTGTCACGGATAAGAAGACGAAAAAGGATTTGGGCAAGATTCGCATCGATTTGTACGACCCCGAGTCGGTTTATAAGGTGAAGGACGGAGTGAAGGTGCGTATCTTGGATTATTTCCCTGACTTTGCTATTGAAGGGGACCGTCCTACGACCAAATCAGAAGTGCCCAACCGACCGGCGTTTATCTTCGAGGTGACCGCTCCGGGAGAGAAACCGGAAAAATCCTGGATGATCGCAGGAACCAACCTGGATGATCTGCATCGAAATAACCGTTATACCATGGATTTGGAGGGGATGGATACGGTGAATCTGTCCGGCTTGATGGTACGGATCGACAAGAGCCTGCCCATCATTTTTATCGGTCTCGCCATTTTCATGGTGGGAGTCAGTATGGGCTTTTTCTGGTACCATCGCCGGATCTGGATCCGCTGGATAGACGGGACCCTTTATTTGGGTGCCCACACCAACAAGAACTGGTTCGGGCTACGACGGGAGCTGGAGCAATCGACTCAGGACGCGGGGCTCCCACTCGCCTTTTCACCTGAACACGGTCGGGGGGATCAAGGATGGAACAACTGATACTGTTAGGTGCGTTTTTCTTCTATCTTTTTTCCGGGATCGCTTTCGTCATGGCGGTAACCGGGAAAGCATCCCGTGTCGGCGAGGGGGTGCATGTGGCTCGTTGGGGACGACGCGGTCTCGTGCTGGCTATGGCGGGTGTAGTGTTGCACTTGGTATTTACGGTGGTAAGGATCATAATCAGTGGGCACTTCCCCACCAGCAACATGTTTGAATTTACCGCGTTTCTCTGTTTCGCTATCGTAGTGGCATACATCGTGATTTATTTTCTCTACCGGACGACGGTGCTGGGCGCCTTTGTCATGCCCCTGGCGGTGATTATACTCGCCTATGCTGCCGTATTCCCTCGTGAGGTTAAACCCCTTATCCCCGCCTTGCAGAGCTACTGGCTGGGGGTTCACGTCACGACCGTGGCGATCGGGGAGGGAGCACTTGCCGTGGGATTTGTCGCCGGGTTTATCTATTTAATCCGCTGGGTGGGCGAAGGTCGCACTCATACCCGGACGGCGAGTTTTTTGGAAGCGGTGATGGTTCTCCTTCTCATGGTCGTCGGATTTGTCATTCTCTCCTTTGCCTTTGGAGCGGTTGATTACGAGGCTTCTTTCCGTCATGTAGTGGACGGGCAACGAGTGGAACAACAGTACTCGCTACCTCCGGTGGTGGCTCCCGACGGAGGCCAACCGGTCAAAGCGGACTCGTTCCCGGGACTTGGGAAGCCCCTTTTTGAAGCTCCTTCCTGGATGAAAGGGGAGAAGGCCGCCAGCAAGCTGAATACCGTCATCTGGTCAATGGCCGCTGGCTTGTTCTTATACGGAATCCTCCGTTTAGTCCTTCGTCGCCGCCTCTACGAGTTGTTGTTCCCGATGGTAAAAAATCTGGACTTGGAAACGGTGGATGAAATCAGCTACCGGGCTATTGCGATCGGCTATCCCATCTTCACTCTGGGAGGACTCGTTTTCGCCATGATCTGGGCCCATGAGGCTTGGGGGCGTTTCTGGGGTTGGGACCCGAAAGAAACCTGGGCTCTTATTACCTGGCTTTTTTACAGCGCCTATCTTCATCTGCGTCTGTCGAGGGGTTGGCAAGGCTTAAAATCTTCCTGGATGGCCGTAGGCGGGTTCATTGTCATTATGATCAACTTGATTGCTATTAATTTGGTGTTAGCGGGGCTTCATTCCTACGCTTGAAGAAGAATTTGCAGGATATGGTATGATAGGATAGATGAACGGGTAAAAAAGTCCAACAGGGATGATTATCGGTTTCGCCAGAGAGGTGACAGAGGTGGGTAAACAGGAACACATCTTGGTGGTGGATGACGAGGATCGCATCCGCCGACTCCTCCGTATGTACTTGGAGCGGGAAGGTTACCGCATTGACGAGGCGGAGGACGGGGAATCTGCATTGGAAAGAGCATTGTCCACAGATTATGACCTCATTTTGCTGGATCTGATGCTTCCGGGTTCAGACGGCCTGGATGTCTGCCGAGAGATCCGCAGTAAAAAAGCGACCCCCATTATCATGCTGACAGCCCGAGGTGAGGAGAGCAACCGGGTAGAAGGGTTTGAAGCGGGAACGGACGATTATGTGGTGAAACCCTTCAGCCCCCGGGAATTGGTTCACCGGGTGAAGGCGGTCCTTCGCCGCGCCTCAGCAACGGCTTTTCTATCGACGGAGACGGAGACCCATCATGTGATCGTCTTCCCTGAGTTGACGATCGATCATGACGCCCATGAGGTGCGTGCAGGTGGAGTGGAAGTTTCCCTTACCCCGAAGGAGTACGAGTTGCTTCACTATTTAGCGGTTTCCCCGGATAAGGTGTTTACCCGGGAGGAATTGTTACGGGACGTTTGGAATTATGAGTTCTTCGGTGATCTACGCACGGTGGACACGCATATCAAGCGTTTGCGGGAAAAGCTGAACCGGGCATCTCCTGCTGCCGCCTCCATGATCAACACGGTTTGGGGTGTCGGTTATAAGCTAGAGGTACCCAAAGAGTGATCTGGCGAAGTGTCGTCGGCAAGCTTTGGTTGACGATCATCGGCCTCGTCACCCTGGTATTGTTAGTGCTCTCCCTCTTCTTGACAGAGCAGATCATGGATACCTATTACAAAGCCGAACTGAACAACCTGGAACAGCTCGCTAATCATATAAAGACCACTCTGGAGCAACCGGGGGACGAGGGCCGGGCGGAAGAATTGCGCTCGGTCTTAAAAATGGCCGACCTATATGATACCTATATGATCATACTCGGCCCGGACGGTTCCGTGCGACCGACTGGCATTTCTCCCAACGTCCCAGATATCCCTTGGCAGGACATCCTGGAACAGACAGAGATTGACCGTGTCTTCAAGGGGGAGGAGCAGGTGCTTCGGGGGCGGGTGATGGTGGAAGGAGACGGGAAATCCAGCTTTCCCCTTTTCAAGGACGAAGTTATGCTTGTGGCTTATCCGCTCCAAGCTCCTGACGGACATATCGATGGGGCGGTGGTCCTTTACCGAACCCAGGAACAACTTTCGGAAAGCCAGATCAAGAAATTGATTTTCTTCTCCGCCCTGATTGGCATCTTCCTAACCACCATCTTCGCTTTCTTCCTGTCAACGCGAATTACCCAGCCGTTGATCCAGATCAAAAAGGCGGCGGAGCGGATGGCCAAGGGCAAATTTTCGACGAGGGTTCCTGTTCGTTCCCATGAGCGGGACGAGATCGGCGATCTCTCTGTGGCCTTCAACCGGATGGCCGCCCAACTGGAGGAATCGATTCACGCCCTTTCCCAGGAGAAGGAACAACTGGCGAGTATTTTGCGCAGCATGGCAGACGGGGTTATCACAATGAACGCCCAGGGCCAGGTGATCGTAACCAATCCGCCAGCAGACCGGTTGTTGGAGGATTGGCACTTCGACAGCGAGACAGACCCCTCTCACGGGGCGCTCCCCTCACCGTTGGATGATATTTTCCTGCGGGTGGTTGAGGAGGAGAGAGAGCTTTTCGGTGATGTCACTATTCACGGGCGAACTTGGGCTGTTGTGATGGGTCCGCTCTACGCCAGGAACCAGGTTCGCGGGGCGGTGGCCGTCTTGCGGGATGTGACGGAAGAACGTCGCCTGGACAAACTGCGCAAGGATTTTGTCGCCAACGTTTCCCACGAATTGCGTACTCCCTTATCCATGCTTCAGGGATACAGTGAAGCTCTATTGGACGGGGTTGCCCAAAGCCCGGATGAACAGCGGGAAATCGTGTCGGTGATCAATGATGAATCACTGCGCATGGGCCGGTTGGTTCGTGAACTCTTGGACCTGGCCCGTATGGAAGCCGGTCATATGCGGCTGGAGAAGGCTAAGGTGGATGTTCCTGGGCTGGGGCGCCGAGTGCTTCGCAAATTCCAGTCGATTGCCCGGGAACAGCGGATCACGCTCACCGGAAAAATCCCCGATTCCATGGCGGAGGCCTGGTGGGATGAAGATAAAATCGAACAGGTACTAATTAACTTAGCAGACAACGCGATCCGCCATACACCGGAGAACGGTGAGGTGACGATCACTTTGGGGCAGGCCGGGGACAAAGCTCATCTGATGGTGGAGGATACCGGCAGTGGAATCCCTGAGGAGGATTTACCTTTTATCTTTGAGCGCTTTTACAAAGCGGACAAGGCACGTACTCGTGCCCAGTCCGGCGGTACGGGATTGGGTCTGGCCATCGTTAAACACATCGTTGAAGCCCATGACGGTACGGTAACAGCCAAGAGCACACTGGGGCAGGGAACTCGTTTTGTCGTTCAGTTGCCCTTGGCGGGTCCGAAGCAGACGGAATAACGCAAAACCCCGGCAGACATTGGTCGTCTGCCGGGGTTTTGCTGTTTCGGTGAGTGTTGTCCTACATGAGTAAGCTGGTGTTTTGGCTGGTGGCACCTGCCGGTTGGTAGGTATTCAATACCGTATTCATGGTTCGTTCTTCCATGGTCGGCACTTGATAATATCCTTTTTGATTCATGTACTGAAAGGTTTCATAGGCTTGTTGGCTACAGGAAACCGCTCCTTGAACCATCACTTGGCGCAGGGTGGGATCGACGCATTCCAGCGAGGCATGCATTCGCATGACGGCAGAGGCTTTTGCACACCCCAACATACCGGAAGCCACATCCCGGTCATCCATTTGCTCCATGGACGTATTGGGACTTTGGGTCTGGGGGTTGTCCAATCCATAAGTTGGCTGTGTTTGTGCAGCTGTTTCGGTTGGCTGCCATGAACCGGGTTGGAGTTGGCGGGGCTGCCTGACAGTGATTGGTCCCCCTTGCTGGTTGATCATGGTAACCATTTGATCATATTCCTGGATCATGTACTGCAATTGACGATCTAAGATTTGACCTAACTGCGGATCTTTCACATGGGGTCGATACAGCTGGAACTGGTTGATTCCGTCAATGGTATCGGTTAATACCTCATGAGCTTCCATGATTTCATGAGCACCCATTTTTTGCTTCACGAAAATCCCTCCATTTTATTTTTGAAATCATGTTTACTATGTTTCATTGCTAACGAAAACATGTTGCACGAAGGCAAAAAAGTCATGAATGATTGGGTGGAAAATGGGCATTTTACTGGTGACAGCCAACATTTTTCAGGGGAGTTGAAGAGAATGCCTTACCGTATTGATCAAGCCGCCCAACAGGCTCAACAGTCTCTGCAGCAGATTCGGCAAATTGCTCAACAGCTTCAACAGACGGAGCTTCAAAATGCTCGTCAGTTTCAACAGGGAGCCCCCGTTGGCAATTTCAGTCAGCGTGAGCAAACGGCCGCCCAGCAACTGAACCAAATTCAACAAATGGTTCAGCAGCTGCAATCGTCTATGGGCGGAGCTCAAGGGATCGCCCCACAGGTTCAAGGGTTGAACCAGGGCTATGCCGCGCAAGGGGTGGCCCCACAAGCCTTCGGGACGGAATTCGCCAGTGAAACCAATGTGCAAGAAGTCCGCAGCCAAAATCAACAAGCCGAGCGTAACAAGCGATAAGCGGATTTTCGAAATACGGAGTATAACCAAGAGCACCTGCCATTTATGGCAGGTGCTCTTGGTTGTTATTTCTGCAGTTCCGGAGGAACTTGGGGGCGCATGATGATTTGGTTGTAGATGACACCCGAAGGCGCGGTTACCATCAGCCAGACGGTTTCAGCCACTTGTTCTGCAGAGAGGGCGTAGTCTTTGGGGTCGTCAAAAAAATCGGTCTGAATAGAGCCAGGGCAGAGGGTGTTCACTTTCACTTCCTCTTTCTTCAGCTCTTGGGTTAGTACCTCGGATAGGGCCATCAGACCGAACTTCGAGGCACAGTATCCCCCGCCGCCTGAAAAAGTGACCGTTCCCGCGACACTGGAGACGTTGACGATATGCCCCTTGCTTCTGATCAGGTGGGGGATCGCGTATTTACAAGCGAGAAAGACACCTTTCAGGTTGACATCCATCATCTGGTCCCAGTCTTCGATGGAGAGATCCTGCACTTTGCCAAATCGGCCGATGCCGGCATTGTTGACAAGAATATCGATTCGTTCTAATTCCTTGGCCGTGGTGTTGATTAAATCCTGTACTTGGTCAGGTTGTGTTATGTCGCACTGGATGGGGAGAATCTGGTCCGGATATTCACGGGTCAAGGCTTCAAGTTTGTCCCTGTTACGGGCGGCGGCTACCACCTGCGCTCCGCTCTTGGCGAAACGGCGAGCGACAGCGGCTCCTAATCCTTTACTGGCCCCGGTAACGATCGCGACTTTTCCGTTCAGGTCTGCCATAGCATTTTTTCCTCCTGTATCGATCTTGAATGGATAGGGGTTTCCCTATACCATGGGTTACCCCATCCTGAGAAAAGGGTAACGGAGAAAAAAGAAACACCGGAGTTTCCTCCGGTGAGACTACTGACAGGCGGCCGGTCTCCGGCGAAGCGCCGTTGGCACCGCCACTCAGCGGAGCGGACATCCCCCACATGCGGGAGGAACATCGGGCGCGGAGTCGGAAATCCGGCTCTTCACCCCTGTTCCGGACTTTGTCCATAACCTCATCGAGGTTTCCTCCGGTATTCCGTCATTGGTTCGTTACAAATCGATGGCGGTCACGGATTGGATCTCGTCCAGTTTTTCCAGATCTTTTAGCAATTCTTCCGGTACCGCTTTATCCACGGTGAGCATCATGATGGCTTGACCGCCGATGTCTTTTCGGCCTACCTGCATGGTGGCGATGTTGACGTCATGGTTTCCGAGGATGGTCCCCACCCGACCGATCGCACCAGGCCGGTCATGGTGGTGAATCAGGAGCTGGTGGCCGGTAGGTAAAATGTCGACGGAGTACTGGTCGATCTTGAGGATGCGAGGGCCAAGCCCGTTCAGGAGGGTACCGGCCACCTGGTGTTCACCGGTATTGGTCTTAACGGTGACGGTAAACAGGTTAGTGAAACCCTGTGCTTTAGAGATTTTCTGCTCCGTGACCCGAACACCCCGTTCTTTAGCCAGATGGGGTGCATTGATATAGTTGACATCGGACAGGTAGTGGGAAAGGGCCCCTTTAAGGGTGATCCGTGTCAACGGTGCTGTATCCCAATCTGCCAGTTCCCCAGAGTAGGTAATGGTCACTTCGTCCAAAGCCCCGTCGGCGGTCTGAATGGCGAACAGGCCCAGCTTCTCAGCCAGAATTTGATAAGGCCGCAATTTTTCTTGAAGTTCAGCCGGAATAGATGGGAGGTTGACGGCATTTTTGAAAGGTTGGTCCCGCAGGATGTGAAGAATTTCTTCCGATACATCGATGGCTACATTCTCCTGGGCTTCCCGGGTGGAAGCGCCCAGATGAGGGGTGGCAATCACCTGGGGCAGGGAAAAGAGAGGATGTTCTCCTGGCGGTTCTGTTTCAAAAACATCGAGGGCAGCGCCAGCCACTTTGCCGTCCTGGATCGCTTGAAGGAGGGCTGCTTCGTCGATGATGCCGCCTCGGGCACAGTTGATTAACCGCACACCAGGTTTCATTTGGTTAAAGGCCTCTGTACTGATCAGGTGGTGCGTTTCCTTGGTCAACGGTGTATGGACCGTAATGAAATCAGACTGGGCGATCGCTTCGTCCAAGGTGGCTTTTGTCACTCCGATCTTATGAGCCCGTTCTTCGGTAAGGTAGGGGTCGTAAGCGAGAACATTCATATTGAATACCCGGGCACGTTTGGAAAGTTCGGTGCCGATCCGGCCGAGGCCGATGATGCCGAGGGTTTTTTTGTTGAGCTCGACGCCGACGTAAGATTTTCGATCCCATTTGCCTTGGACGGTGGAGCGATAACCTTGCGGGATATTCCTAGCCAAGGAGATCATCATAGCAAAGGTATGCTCAGCGGTAGAAATTGTGTTGCCATCGGGAGCGTTGACGACAATGATTCCACGGCTGGTGGCAGCGGGGATGTCGATGTTGTCGACGCCCACTCCGGCCCGGCCGATCGCTTTTAAGTTCTTGCCAGCTTGAATCACCTCAGCCGTTACTTTGGTTTGACTACGGACCAAAAGGGCGTCAGCTTGGCTAATCTCTTCTAATAATTCTTCCTTGGACAAGCTGGTGTTCAAGATCACCTCCACGTCGGGGGCTTGGGTCAGCTTTTCAATACCCTGGTCGCTCAGGGGATCAGTGATTAAGACTCGGTACATGGATGAGTTCCTCCTCTGCTGCTTGGATACCGGCGCCGAGGCGGACCGGGGCTTTAACACGAGCGGCGGCTACTTCGATGGTGGCCAGGGTTGCCAGGATATCGACGGGGTCAGAGTATCCCATGTGGCCGATGCGGAAAATCTTTCCCTTTAGGTGTTGTTGGCCACCGGCGACGCGGACGGAGAGTCGTTTCAGTTCCTTGCGCAGGTCCTCAGAAGACCAGGTGTCTCCACCTAAGACCGAGGTGACGGTGGGAGAGGACGCCTCGTCGGAAGTCATCAGAGTCAGCCCCATCCCTCGGATACCAGCGCGGGTCATTCGCATCATCAGCTGGTGGCGCTCGTAGACGTTTTTCAATCCTTCCTCTTCGAGCATGGTGAGTACTTCCTCCAGACCGAAGAGAAGGGAGACGGCTGGAGTATAGGGAGTTGTATCTTTTTCCAAATTATTCTTGTAAGCTCGAAAATCCAGATAGAAACGGGGCTGTGGATTCGTCTCTATCACTTTCCATGCCCGGTCGCTCACCGCGGCGAAGGCGAGGCCAGCGGGGAGCATGAACGCTTTCTGAGACCCGGTGACCAGGATGTCCAGCCCCCATTCGTCAAACTGGGTTTTCACACCGCCGACAGAACTGACGCCGTCGACAATAATGAGGGCTTCGGTCTCTCGGCGGATGACTGCTGCCAGTTCCGGGATCGGATGAAGTACCCCGGTGGATGTTTCGCAAAAGGTCAGGAAAACAGCCTTTACCTGGGGCCGCTCCCTCAGAAATGTGGCTAGCTGCTCCGGGGTGCAAGCTTCTCCCCAAGGAATGTCCAACCGGTGAAGGGTGGTGCCGTACCGTTCCAGGATCTTGGCGAAGCGGTCTCCAAAGGCCCCAGCGACGACGACGGCGGCTTCATCACCGGGGGAGACGGTGTTCACAGCAGCCGCTTCCAGCGCGGATGTGCCGCTGGAGGTTAGAATAAGGATCGGCTCTTTCGTTCCGAAAACGGGGCCGAGCCGTTGGGAGAGATCCTTCACCAGGCGGGAGCAGTCAGGGTCGCGGTGGCCGATCATGGGTCGGGCCATCGCTTGGGTTACCCGTGGCGGAATCGGGGTCGGTCCCGGGATTTGAAGACGGAACTTGTCTTGGTTCATGGTTTTTCTCCTCACTTAAAAGTGGTTATTCCGGGGGACCCCCGGTGTTTCCCTATACTGAAAAGAGCCTATCGTCCGCACACCACCAGCAAGGCGGTGAGGGACGATAGGCTCGTGTTGCCACCCTCATTCACCCGAGCTTCACAGCTCCGGGTCTTAACGGGTCCGTGAGGACCCTGAGATAACGGTTCACCGATCCGGCCTACTGAAAGGGTTCAGCCGGATGACTCGGGAGTGGACCACCGCCCTTGGAACACCGGTTCCCAGCATTCCCGGCTCTCTGGGGTTCCGTGTAGCGGCTTGGCTCCGTCATGGTCGTTGTTTTTTGGTCGGAAATTTTGATAATTACTCTACCATGGGGGCAGGTAGGTGTCAACCGGAAAAGTTTGAGCCGGTGAACCTTACCTGTCCACCCAATGTGATACGATAAAACAGCCGTTTCATTTCGGAATCGAAAGGGAGAGGGGAGGTCCTATGGCACAAGTTGTTTTCGGAAAGCCGGGTTTGACCGATGGTCTCAACGCGACCCAAAGCGAGGCAGTGACATCGGGGGAGGGTACACTTGCCGTCTTTGCTGGGCCGGGGAGCGGAAAAACGACGGTGTTGACCCGGCGGGTGAGGGCCTTGTTGGAAAAGGGGGTTTCCCCCGAGCAGATCCTGGTGGTCACCTTCACCCGTGCTGCCGCCGAAGAGATGGAGAGACGGATCCGGCTGGGGATTACCTGGGGAGCAGGTTTTACCTTGGGCACGTTCCACTCGATCTTTTTACGGCTGTTTCGCCGGGGAGGTGTTCCGATTCCCCCGCTTCTCTCTGACCGAGACCAGCATCAGTTGATACGTACCCTGCTCACGGCCCGGGAACAACCTGCCGACGAAGAGGCTGTCGCAAACACCGTCAGTCAAATCGGATACTGCAAAAGCAACTTGGTATTACCAGAACGAATGAAGGTGAAAAAAGAGAAAAATAAGGCTTTCCAGGAAATTTTTCAAGCTTATGAGTCGGCGAAGCAAGAGCGGAACGTCTGGGACTATGATGATATCCTGCTCGCTTTTTGCGGCTGGTTGAAAGAATCAGCCAATCCATTGCGGGGCAGGTATCCCTATATTTTGGTCGATGAATTCCAAGATATCAACCGGGTCCAGTTTGAGTGTTTGCGACTGCTTCTTTCCCCAGGGGGAAGTTTATTTGCCGTCGGGGATGATGATCAGGCGATCTATGGTTTCCGCGGGAGTGACCCTCGCTTTATGTTGGAGGTAGCCCGCCGTTTCCCTGGAGCTCAGAGGGTGATCCTTTCCACTAATTACCGATCCACTGACGCGATCATCGCAGCCGGACAAAAGTTGATCCGCCATAATCAAAATCGGCAGGAAAAAGAGCTGTCTGGCACAGGAAGAGAGGGTAGCGAGCCGGATTTCATCCAACCTGCGGATGAAGAGGTGGAAGCGAGGGTGATTCTCGAATCCTTGGAGGATGGTGTAGAAACGGCTGTTCTTTACCGTACTTCCACCCAAGCCCGAGCCATGATCGACGCCCTCGTCCGAGAAGGGATTCCTTTTTCGGTGTCGGCAGGGGATACCGTTTTCTACCGGCGGTGGCAAGTAAGGGACATTCTTGCTTATCTGCGGCTGGCGAAGGATCCCAATGATCTAGATGCTCTCGTCCGGATCGTGAACAAACCGAAACGTTATTTGTTCGGAGAAGAATGGATCGATGCGGTCTGGAGCTTAGCCCGCAAACGAAACCGATCGGTTCTTGCGTCCTTGCCGGAGCTTCCCGGTTTGGCGCCTTACCGAAAAAAAGCCCTCACAACGTTGTTTCGGCAGGTGGAATCCTTACAGGGAATGAAGGCTTGTGAGGCTGTCGAGTTCATCCGTCATGAGATCGGTTACGACCGTTTTTTGGTGTCCTATGCCAAGGACCTAGGTCAGGACCCCCTCTCGTTCACGGAACCGGTGGAGGAGATGTCGGTAGCAGCCCGTTCCTTTGCATCGAGGGAAGAATTACTGGCTCATGTAGAGAAGATGGAGCGGGTAGTAAAAGAGAAACCGGTGAAACCGCGGATTCATCTGATGACTTTCCACAAGGCAAAGGGGCTGGAGTTCGATCGTGTGTACCTGATCGGACTGCATGCGATGACGATTCCTCACCGGCGCAGTCTCCAAGGGACAAACAAAAGGAAAAACACTGCCTGGGAGGAAGAAAGGCGTTTACTCTATGTCGGTATCACCCGAGCGAAGCAAGAGCTGATTCTATCTGCTAGCCGTACCCGCCAGGGAAAACGGGTAGGGCCTTCCCCGTTTTTAAGAGAGATTGGCTGTATCGGTGGAGAGAAAGATTCCAGACCTGCCCCAGAAAAGGGAGAGAAGGGCCAGCCTCAACTCCGTTTTATTCGAGAGCCCTTGGTTGCCGGGGCTACAGTGATTCACAGACGGTGGGGAGAGGGAGAGGTGTTGGAGGTCGAAACCTTGGAGGGATCGGCTCCCGGCCGCAAAGTGGCGCTCCGTTTCGATCACGGTATGATCACTCTCCATTATGAACTCTCTCGCCAGCTGGGATTGATTGAAGCGGCTACCACAAAGAAAACGTGACGGATGTTTCACAAAAATAGCGCCCCCGAAGGGACGCCGGTTTTTCCGCTTTAGCCTTTGTAACGCTCCAGGCTTTCATTGAAGAGCCGATGGGCCGTGTCAACGCCCTCCCAGCCTTCGATGCGGGTTTCTTTGTTTTCCAGGTCTTTATACACCTGAAAGAAGTGTTCGATCTCCTTCAGGGTGTGGGCGGGTACGTCTTTCAGGCTGTTGACACCCTCCCAGCGGGGATCGTCCACCGGTACCCCGAGTAGTTTTTCGTCCTTCCCTTTGTCGTCGGACATCAAGAGTACGCCGATCACCCGGGTTTTGATGACACACCCGGGGAAGGTGGGAAAAGTGGTCAAGACCAGGATATCCAGGGGATCGCCGTCTTCGGCCAGGGTATCTTGCAAATAGCCGTATTCCGTCGGGTAGTGCATCGGAGAATAAAGGACGCGGTCGAGGCGAAAGACGCCCTCTTCCTTGTCATATTCGTATTTGTTCTGGCTCCCTGTAGGGATTTCGATGAATGCGTCCACGGTCAGTTCCTTCTGGGCCATGGAAGTACCTCCTTCAGGTGTGGTATGTATGAAGCTCCTTGGGCTATTTCATTCCTCATTGTATTCCCTTTTGCGGCAGGAATCAATTCTAGCCGCTCGAGCGTGATACAATCAATGGGCATGATTATACAAAAAACGGTGGGATGCTGTATGGATGAAGAGAAACACTGCATCAGTGCAAAGGCTTTTGCAGAGAAATACCGAAAGGGACAGCTGGAGGACGTGGTATTGCTTGATGTACGGGAAGAAGAGGAGTGGCGGGTCTACCGGCTGAATGAGGCGGTACTGATTCCGTTGCAGACGATTCCTTACCGGTTGGACCGTCTGGAGCGAGATAAAAAGACCTATGTTTTGTGCGCCCATGGTGTACGCAGTGCACACGCAGTCCATTTTCTTTATAGACTAGGTTTCACCCAGGTGGTCAATGTGGATGGAGGGTTGGCTGAGGTCAGTCTGTATCTTGATGAACAAGATGTCCGACCGAAATAGAGGCTCGAAGCAAGGGCACAAAAAACGCCGTCCGGTTGTGGACGGCGTTGCGGAGGATTACTCTTCCACTTTGATGGAATCGGTGGGGCAACCTTCCATGGCGTCACGAACATCTTCGTGGAATTCTTCCGGCACTTCGGCGGTACCGGTATTGTCGTCGAGGATTACAAAGGCAATCCCGTCTTCGTCATAGTCGTAGACATCCGGTGCGCAGGCCCCGCAGGCCCCGCACGCGATGCAGGTGTCTTTATCAACCCAGGTACGCATGGTGAAAATCTCCTTCCGTATTTGAAGAAAACCCATTGACCCTCCCCACGCGTAAACGCGGGGGATTCCTACGAACACCAGCCTAATGACCAGTTACCTTAGCAGGCTCTACCCGTGGGCCCCACGGTGAAAACACAGAGTTGCTTTATGGCTCCCTACTTTAGCTTGGTTTTCGCAACTTCGGTGAGCCAAGGTTGTTGAAGATTTTACGTTTCAGGCCGATTTCCTGTAGCAACCCCATGTCTTTAGTTTTCAAAGAGCTAGGAGCTAGTGTAGCACAGAATTGTCGAACTTGCGTGAGGGGTAAAAACACCCTCCCTCGTCTGACGCTCGCTTTCATCCGAATATCTGAAGCTGGGGGTTTTCTCTTGAAAGATATAATAAGCCTGTTTTCAAACCTCATTGTAGAACGGTTTTCAAGGAATTGCAAGAAAAACTACCGGGTGAGAAAATCCCTGAGTGGTTGGTTGGAGAGTGGAGCGAAATGAAAAGTAAAAGATTGGATCACGAGCCCGGGGAATTAACGAGCCGGGTGTTACTGGTGAATCTATATCTGACCCAATTGATTGTCATCTTAGCCGCGGTGGCGCTGCTCTGGTGCCAGGGCAGGCTCCGTTGGGAGCTTTTCGGGTTTAGAGAGGGGCTGTGGTGGGGGTTGGGAGCGTGTATCGGGCTTGGGATCGCCGGTATCAACTGGCTCCTGGGCCGGTATGTTCCGAAAGAATGGATGGACGATGGGGGAATCAACCGGTTATTGTTCCAAGACTTGTCAATCCCTCACATTGCTTTTGTAGCTCTCTTGGTGGCAGTGGGGGAAGAGCTTCTGTTCCGAGGAGCTCTCCAGCACTGGTTGGGCGTCATCGGGACAAGTTTCTTGTTTTCCCTCATCCACTTCCGTTACGTAAAGCGGTGGTTCTTAATGAGTCTGATCCTCTTTGTCAGCGTTCTTCTCGGTTGGTTGACGGAAATCTCCGGCTCTCTGGCTCCAGTGATCTCGGCCCATTTTATGTTGGATTTTGTGCTGGGAACGCTTATTCGTTTGGATCGGTCTCTTTAAGCGGTTCCCGTAATGATCCGAGGAGGAACGGGATATAGTTAAAAAGAGAGGAACCGAAAGGAGAGGACACATGGTTGTACAGCTGTGGATGCAGGCGATTCTAACCTGGGTTTTCTTCCTGATGGCGGTTCTCTGGTTTCCCGATCTTTCAGGACGGACAGGGGGACTGGATCCATGGCGGTTTTTTTCCCTGGATTATCTAACCGCGCTTCTTTTTCTATTTGCCGGTAGTTATAACGGTGTGAGGGTCCTCGCTCGGGCGGTGGGCCGCTTGGCTTCCCTACCGATCCCTTTCCAAGCTTTTCGCCGTTGGCACCACCTTTTGCCTCTAGCACTAGCTGTAGGGGGCTTGTACTGGATGTGGCTGTCTGTTCCCTGGCATGGAGGAGTCGCAATTCTGTGGTTTGGGGGAAGGGAGCTTCAGGTGTGGAGGAGGAAACGGAGAGCGATCAGGCAGAGTGGATGGATCCGGAAAGATAGGGGCGAATCCTTGTTTGATAACTCCTCTTGACAGGAGTCCAACCATCCTTTACTATTAGAAAGTGTCTCTTTCGAGGAGAGGTGTCCGAGAGGCCGAAGGAGCACGATTGGAAATCGTGTAGGCGGTTACCACCGTCTCGAGGGTTCGAATCCCTCCCTCTCCGCCATACCAGTTAAGATGAAAAGAGGGGCCCGCTAAGGTGCCCCTTTTCCATAAACGTTTGGGGGCATAGCCAAGTGGCAAGGCACGGGACTGCAAATCCCTTATCCCCGGTTCGAATCCGGGTGCCCCCTCCAAAACCGTCGATTTAACACAGAACAACCCGGCTGAGCCCCGGTCCCGGGGCTCTTTTTTATACCTGTCCCTGAAAGAGGTCTATAGGTGCAAATAGCGGGTACATTGTGTATGATGGTGAATACAGGAGAAAGAAAAAGGAGACCCGGTCGCGTAACGAATCAGCTTGTACCCTCATACGCTGTATTGTGCGGGTCTCCAGCGAGGGAGGGTAAACCATGCGTGTCGAGCGACTCAGCCGAGATAAAATTCGCTTCTTTCTATCCCTGGACGATTTGATGGACCGC
Source organism: Salinithrix halophila (assembly GCF_042650125.1). Lineage (NCBI taxonomy): Bacteria > Bacillati > Bacillota > Bacilli > Caryophanales > Thermoactinomycetaceae > Salinithrix > Salinithrix halophila. The sequence continues at coordinate 392,286 of NZ_JBHSAP010000018.1, read as the reverse complement.
GGGATCGAAAAAGAAGATATGTGGCGGGATATCCCGAAAGTCCATGAGCTTTTCAACGATATGATGGACCAGGCTTATCAAGAATTGGGATTTGAGATTTCTGGTCCTGTCGCGGTCGAGGTCTTTGCCCTTCCTGCCCAGGGAATGGTGGTCGTCGTCACCCGGGGGCGTACGCCTAGCCCTTCGGATCTGGATGAGCTGGATGGCGATGAAATGTATGAGTTGGAAGTTACCCTGGAAGAGAGCGATCAGGTGATCTTTCAGTTCAATGACTTCGAAGACCTCGTTCAAGCTGCTAAGAGCCTCTCAGCCCTGATTCGGGAGGGTGGAAGGGTCTATGCCTACCGTGGCCAATACTTCCTAGTCCTCGACACTGAAATGGAACTGAAAACCCTACAGCAGGGGATTGCGGTATTGAGTGAGTACGGTGAAGCTTCAACCATCACAGAGCACGTTCTTGAAGAATACGGAAAAACCATCTGGGAGAAGGACGGAATCAGCGGAATCCTACATTACTTCTCCTGATTACAGGGATAAGAAACGGTCGCGCCGGGTTGGCGCGGTCGTTTTTATCATTTTTATAACAGGGAGCCTCTGGGTATGCTTTTCCATGAATGGACGGACTGAAAAAATTCCGTCCGATGCAGGTGTTCCCATTGGCTTTTCAGAACGCCTGGGAAGACCTGAGCAATGGAAGCGTGCTGTGTTTGATGAGCCTTGAGGGCCTCCATCATGACTCGCCGATAGGGAGAGACGTCCACACGATGGGTGATTTCATCCACTGGGGTATAATGGACTCCCTCGACCGGATTCGCAGATTCCGGCAGTACCACCCGGTAGAGACGGATGGAAGCAGCCCGGGCGGACGCTTCCACGGCTTTTGTGACAGCCGCCTGAATGACCCGGTGGTCCGGATGGCCAGAGATTCCGTGAGGCGGGAACGTGATCACCGCGTCGGGGTTTACCTGATCGAGGAGCCGGGCCAGATCAGCCGTTAACTGTTCCAAGGGTATTTTCGATAACTGCCCATCGCCGAAATCCCTCAGGAAGACCTCATCGATTCCGAGAAGGGTGGCAGCCCGACGCAATTCCCTCTCCCGGTAATCACCCAGTTCGTCTTTCGTACAGAGGGGAGGGCTGCCGGGGCTTCCCGCCTCTCCGCGGGTAGCACAATAGAGTATAGCCCGTCCTTTTTCTTCTGCATGGATTCGGGCAAGGGTTCCTCCGCAGGCAAAGCTTTCATCGTCGGGGTGGGCAAATGCAAAAAGCAGGGTTTGCAAGGCTTAACCTCCTGTCAGCGGTTGATTCCTCCTTATTATACCCAGGGAAAAGGGAGAGGGCGAAAGAGGGTGTTCTCTTCCTGAAGCCTGGTGTATACTTGGTTATGGATTCATAGGGAACTAATATCTTTTGAGGTGGTCAGGGATGGAACAACAGTCCGATACTTCCAACAGGGGAACAATCGAGGAGAACTTGGACGTCCTCGTCTCAACCCAAACGGTTATCAAACGGGCACTCGATAAATTGGGGTATCCGGAACAGGTTTTTGAACTTCTGAGAGAACCCCTCCGGGTGATGCATGTACGGATTCCGATCCGAATGGATGATGGATCCGTGAAGGTGTTCACGGGTTACCGCGCCCAACATAACGATGCTGTCGGCCCTACCAAAGGCGGGGTTCGTTTTCATCCAGAAGTTACTGAAGGCGAAGTGAAGGCGCTTTCAATCTGGATGAGCTTGAAAGCAGGGATCGTTGATCTCCCATACGGGGGCGGGAAAGGCGGCATCATCTGTGACCCGCGTCAGATGTCTTTCCGGGAACTGGAACGATTGTCCCGTGGGTATGTGCGGGCGATCAGCCAGATTGTGGGTCCGACCAAGGATATCCCTGCTCCGGATGTTTTTACAAACTCACAGATCATGGCTTGGATGATGGACGAATATAGCCGGATTCGCGAATTTGATTCCCCGGGCTTCATCACTGGTAAGCCCCTTGTACTGGGTGGCTCCCGAGGGCGTGAAACCGCCACCGCCAAAGGAGTGACGATCATGATCCGGGAGGCGGCCAAAAAGCGCAACCTGTCTCTCAAGGATGCTCGGGTGGTTATTCAGGGGTTCGGCAATGCAGGCAGCTTCCTAGCCAAATTCATGAATGATTCAGGAGCCAAAGTGATCGCGATTTCCGACGCTTACGGTGCGCTTCATGACGAAGACGGTTTGGATATTGAGTATCTCCTGGATCGCAGGGATTCCTTCGGTACGGTTACGAACTTGTTCAAGGAGACGATCTCTAACCAGGAACTTTTGGAACTGGATTGCGACATTTTAGTTCCGGCAGCGGTTGAGAATCAAATTACGGCAGCCAACGCCCATCGAATCAAAGCGGGTATCGTGGTAGAAGCGGCTAACGGACCGACGACCTTGGACGCAACCCGGATCCTTTCGGAACGGGGAATCCTACTCGTGCCTGATGTTCTGGCCAGTGCCGGTGGCGTAACCGTTTCCTATTTCGAATGGGTGCAAAACAACCAGGGATACTACTGGTCCGACAAAGAAGTGGAAGATAAATTGGAAGAAATCATGGTGAAAGCTTTTGAAAATGTATACCAGTCCTCTCAGACTCGGAAGGTGGATATGCGCCTAGCCGCTTACATGGTGGGAGTGCGTAAAATGGCGGAAGCGTCCCGCTTCCGCGGCTGGGTTTAATGAGGGATTTCTACAGAATTCTGTTCGAAAAAACACCCTGGTGGCCGGGGTGTTTTTCTGTTATCTTCAGGGAATGAAGGGAGCGATATTCGAAGGAGGAATTCGCCTTGACCTCACAGGAATTGATTATTATCGGGGCAGGCCCCTGTGGTCTGTCAGCGGCTGTCGAAGCCAAAAAACGGGGGATTGAACCGCTTATCATCGATAAAGGGTGTATCGTCCAATCCATTTTTCGGTTTCCGACTTTCATGCAGTTCTTTAGTACGCCGGGACTTTTGGAAATCGGAGGGATCCCTTTTGTGACCGCAGGGGAGAAACCGGTGCGGGGAGAAGCCCTAAAGTATTATCGGGCGGTGGTGAAGGCTTATAACCTGGATGTACACACCTATGAGAAAGTAACTCAACTGGAAAGAAAAGCAGATCACTTCGTCCTCCATACAGAGCATCGTGACGGCCCTAAGAGGTATACTGCCCGTCACGTGGTCGTGGCCACCGGCTACTACGACAATCCTAAACCGTTGAATATCCCCGGCGAAAATCTCGCCAAGGTGAAGCATTATTATACGGAGAGCCATCCTTATACCGGGTTGGATGTATTGATCGTTGGCGGCAAAAATTCTGCCGTCGACGCCGCGATGGATCTTCAACAGGCGGGAGCTCGGGTTACGATGGCCTACCGACGGGAGGCGTTTACCAGTAGTGTCAAGCCCTGGGTAAAACCGGTTATAGAAAGCGCCATCCGAAAAGGGTGGGTAACCATGCACTGGAATACCGTGGTAAAAGAGATCCGGGAGCGGGAAGTATTGCTGGAGAAAGAAGGGGAAACCTTCCGGCTAAAAAACGACGTCGTTTTTGCGATGACCGGCTACCAACCTCAGACCGAGATGCTCCGTCGTCTAGGTGTGAGAGTGGATCGGGAAGCCGGTGCCCCGGTTTATAACCCAGATACCATGGAAACGGAAGTGCCGGGGCTTTACATCGCGGGAGTGATCGCAGCCGGCAAGGATGCTAATTCTATCTTTATCGAAAACGGACGATTTCACGGTGAAAGAATCGCTGATCATCTACAGGAGAAGTCGATGAGCAGGTAAGCTGATGGGCGCGTGACTTTTGGCTTTCCACCCAAGACTAAACTTCTGTTTCCGGGGCGATACTGGGAGGGAAACCGCTGAAAGGGAGGAGGAGCGGCGTGGAAAGCCATCGCTACCTGGTCAGAATCCGTTGCAAGCAGTGCGGAGAACGGTTTATTCTGAAAGGTCGAATTCGAAAAGGGAGGGTCGAGACCGGCTTCAAGCAATGTATTTGCAACAATGATCTCGATTTCGACATCTCCTCGGAGAAATTATAAGGGAAAGCGGGCACAGGGGGCCGCTTTCTTTTTTTGTATAAATGTTGGGAACCGGGTCAGACTATCGATGACGAAATGAGAGGGAGGATGGAGTATCTTCATGAAAAAAAGGTTGAATCGGGTTCAGCTTTTGATCGTTGGCATCTTCCTTATCATGGTGACCCTCGTTTCCGGTTCTTCCGATTCTTCCTGGGCGGCGCCGCTCCCGAAAAGCAGCGGGGGCTTCTCTAAAAACGATATTAAATTGATGGCAAATGCTGTCCATGGGGAGTCCAGGGGGGAGCCATATGTAGGGCAAGTGGCTGTTGCTGCGGTCATTCTCAACCGGGTGGAACATGAAAAGTTTCCGGATTCGGTTTCGGGGGTCATTTTCCAGCCTGGTGCCTTTACCGCTGTGGCTGACGGGCAGATCTGGCTCAACCCCAATGACCAGTCGAAAAAAGCGGTCATGGACGCTATCAACGGTTGGGATCCGGGCGACGGGACGATCTATTATTTTAATCCGGCCACCGCTACATCGAAGTGGATTTGGGGCCGGCCGCAAGTGAAAAAAATCGGAAAACACATTTTCTGCAATTAAAGGAGTGGTTCTGTCGTGTACAGACGAATCGCCGCCGTTCTGTTCCCTATCGCGCTGATTGCCGCTATCGGGTTCGGCGTCTGGGGATACCAGGAAAACCAGGATAAGAACAGCCTGTTAATCAAAGCGGAAAACCAATATCAAAGGGCGTTTCATGATCTTAATTTTCATGTGGACAAACTGCAAGATGAATTGGGCAAGTCGCTCGCTCTGAATACCCGGAAGCAGTTATCCACCTGTATGACCAACGTATGGCGTCTCAGTTTTGCGGCTCAGAACGACCTAAGCCAGCTCCCCCTCAGTCTGATGCCTTTTGATAAGACAGAGTCTTTCCTGTCCCGTATCGGTGATTTCACATACAAAGTGGGAGTCAGGGACTTGGATAAAAAGCCCCTGACGGATAAAGAGTATCAAACCCTACGCACTCTGTACAAAAGGTCCAACACGATCCAAGGCGATCTGCAAGGTGTACAGACCAAAGTATTAAATAACAATCTGCGTTGGATGGATGTAGAGTTAGCTTTGGCCTCTGAAGATAAGGTGATGGACAACACGATTATCGACGGCTTTAAAAAGGTGGACAAAGCAGTCGAAGGGTATTCGGAAGTGGACTTCGGTCCAACAGTCAACAACCGGGAAGCAGCTCAACGGGATCGTTACGCCAAGCTGAAAGGGGAAAAGGTCACCCCGAAGGAAGTGAAGGAGAAGATTGCTGACATTCTAGAACGGCCCGATACCCGAGGCATCCGGGTGGTGGAAAATAAGAAGGGAAACTATCCCAAGACCTATAGCGTCCGTCTCGACAGGGGTGGAGGCAGGCAATTGAATGCCGATGTAACCCAAAAAGGCGGCTACATCCTCTGGATGGTGTACGACAGAGACGTGAAGAAGAAAAAGCTGAATCTGGAACGAGCCCAGGGAGAAGCGATCCAGTTCCTTGACCGGCTCGGTTATCCCGAGATGGAGGCTCTCTCTTATGATGAAACAGGAAATATGGCAGCCTTCAATTTTGTCCGGCGCCAGGGAGACACTTTGATCTATCCGGAGTCCGTCACTGTGAAAGTGGCCTTGGACAACGGAGAAATTGTTGGTTATCGCGCCGACAAATACGTTTTCAACCACAAGAAAAAACGGAATACCCAAGCGACTATCTCTCAAGCGAAGGCCCGTAAATACGTGAACCCGCGCCTGACGGTTCAAGAGGTACAAAAAGCTGTGATTTTTGGAGAAAAGGGCGAAGAAGTTCTCTGCTACGAATTCATGGGTCAGCTTGGCAAAACACGCTATCGGATTTTCATTAATGCCAAGACCGGGGACGAGGAATTTGTGGAGAAGATTAAGGAAGAAAACACGGAGAAATTGTGATTGGACAAAGGGCCGGGCTGGGATTTTACCCCTCGGTCCTTTCTTTTTGTCCTAGGGGGGCAAATATAGGTAAGAATCATTGCAAGGCGGGGGGTGTTGTGGTATTCTAAAAGCGAATTCATACAAAGGAATACATAGCGGATGCGACCTGTTCGCGGTTGTTGCTGGCCAAAGGTTTCCAACAGGAAATCAATCTTGATAACTGAGATGAATCAAATACCGTTCATCCACCCATCGAGCAGGCCGCGCCTGCTCGATGTATTTTATCCCGGTGCGTGGGAGGACCTGCTTGATGAAGCGATTATCTGTGGCAATCGATGGCCCGGCCGGTGCCGGGAAAAGTACGGTGGCCCGTCAGGTGGCGAAGAGGCTCGGGCTTACCTATGTAGATACGGGGGCGATGTACCGGGCGATCACCTGGAAAGCTCTTCGACACCGTTTGGATCTGACCGATGAATCCGGCGTCATTCACCTGGCGCGCCATACCGATCTCCGGCTCTCAACCGATCAGAAAGGAGTCGGGGTTTGGGTGGACGGGGAGGATGTGACGGAAGCCATTCGTACTCCCGAAGTGACGTCCAACGTCTCCGTGATCGCCGGACAGGGAATGGTTCGAGAAGTGCTGGTGGAGAAACAGCGGGAGATGGCGGAGCAAGGCGGGGTTGTCATGGATGGGCGCGACATTGGCACCCATGTCCTACCTGATGCCGACGTGAAGGTTTTCTTAACCGCCTCCATCGACGAGAGGGCCCAGCGGCGGTATCAGGAGTTGATGCGCCGGGGGTATCCGGTGGATCTTGATCGGCTGAAAGAGGAGATCAGCCAGCGGGACGAGAAAGATAAAAGCCGGGAGCATTCCCCTCTACGCCCAGCCAAAGATGCCATCCATGTAGATACCACCGGGCTTACGATAGAAGAGGTGATTCAGGCGATCCTGGATCTTTGCCGAACCAAAGTGGGCGGTGGGGAGTAAACTATGTCATATCGTTTTTTTTGCAACCTTTTCCGCCTCTTATTCCGTCTTTTTTATAAGTGGGAGAAACAAGGGGTGGAGAATGTTCCCGCTAAAGGCCCGGTTGTCATTTGTTGCAACCATATCAATAACTTGGACCCGCCCCTTCTGGGGGCGTCTCTCGAGCGTCAGGTGCACTTTATGGCGAAAGAAGAGTTGTTCAAGATACCCGTGATCGGTTCTTTGGTCCACAGTTTTGGTTCCTTTCCCGTCAGTCGCGGTTCAGCAGATAAGCGGGCCTTGAAAAAAGCTCTTGAACTTTTGGGAGAGGGACGGGTGCTGGGAGTCTTTCCGGAGGGAACGCGTTCCAAGACCGGTCAGTTGGGCCAGGCCCATACAGGAGCGGCATTCATCGCACTTAAGGGCGAAGCTGTGCTTGTTCCTGCTGCTGTACTCGGTTCTTACCGGCTTTTCCGCCGGGTCCGGATTATTTTCGGCAAACCTATTGATTTAAGTGAATACCAAAAAGGGCGCCTGACCTCCGACACGATCCGGGGGCTGACAGATCGAACCATGGAGGAGATCGCTGCTCTGATCGCCGGGGCTGAGATGCGGTGAAAAGCCTCCTGCTCCTGGTAACGGCTCTGTTTCTCACGGGACTGTACCGGCGCTTTCTTTACCGGGATTGCCCGAAGGATAAGCCTACCGTAAGGGAATTGGCCAGGCGGTGCCGGTGGTTCCTTCGCTGGACAGCAGTCATCCTGACTGCATCGACTGTTCTCTTCCTCGGATTCCGAATGGGGATGCTGGGGATGACAGCCGCTTTATGGGGAATGGGCCTCCTGGCCGGAGGGTTTTTCGTAGGATTAATGAAATTAAGGGCCTGGCTTTCTTAATTTCATTTGTTCTAGTTATAAATTTTGGATGATCAGTCTGTAGGTAAACGAGGAGGTTGTCGTCATGGTGGAAGAAATGAAATCGGAAATGGCGGAAGTGACTCCGCTCAGCCGAGGTGACATCGTCAAGGGAAAAGTGGCTAAAGTAGAGGACAATCAGGTCATGGTCGACGTCAATTATAAGTTCGACGGTGTGATCCCGATCTCGGAACTGTCCAGCTTACATGTAGACAAAGCAACGGATGTCCTCTCCGAGGGAGACGAAGTGGAAGTAAAAGTTCTGCGCCTCAACGATGAAGAAGATAAACTGGTTCTCTCCAAAAAAGCAGTAGATGCAGACCGTGCCTGGGATGATCTGCAAGAGAAATTTGAAAGCGGCGAAATCCTGGAAGCGGAAGTGGCCGACGTGGTCAAGGGGGGACTGGTGGTTGACCTGGGTGTGCGCGGCTTTATCCCGGCATCCCTGGTGGAGCGTCACTTCGTGGAAGATTTTTCCGATTACAAAGGGCGCACCCTTTCCCTGAAGGTCATCGAAATCGATCCGGGCAAGAACAAGCTGATCCTCTCCCGCAAAGCGGTCCTGGATGAAGAACTGGATCGGAAGAAAGAGGAGACCCTCGATAGCTTGGAACCCGGTATGGTACTGGAAGGCACGGTCCAGCGTATCACCGATTTCGGTGCTTTCGTCGACATTGGTGGGGTGGATGGCTTGGTTCACGTTTCCGAACTGGCCTGGACCCGGGTGGAACATCCCTCGGAAGCCCTTTCCGAAGGGGATCAAGTGAAAGTGAAAGTGCTCAAGGTGGACAAAGAGAACGAGCGTATCAGCCTCTCGATTAAAGAAACCCAACCTGGCCCTTGGGATAAGGTGGCTGAAGCGGTGAAAACCGGGGACGTAATCAAAGGGACTGTCAAACGTCTCGTTTCCTTTGGTGCTTTTGTCGAAGTATACGACGGGGTGGAAGGCTTGGTCCACATTTCTCAGATTTCTCGTCGTCACATAGCCGCTCCCTCCGAAGTGTTGGAGGAAGGCCAGGAAGTCCAGGTGAAAGTACTGGATATGCAACCGGAACAAAAGCGAATCAGCCTCTCCATTAAAGAAGCGGAACAGGAAGCTGATCGTGAAGAGCTGGAAAACCTAGACCGGAACAATAACGGGATGAACGTCACTTTGGGTGATGTTTTCGGTGACCAGCTGCGTCGCCTGAAATGATTTTGCAATAACTAAGGAAAGGCCAACCGGCTCTGCCGGTTGGTCTTTTTTTGTCTGAAAATCCTCTGCCCTAACCATACTAAAGGAAACGAGGGGGGAGGGGCATGATGATTCCGGGAACATTGGCTTTACTTTGTATGGCTTCATTGGCGGTTCTAATCCGGACGGGGTGGTTTTACGGTCTGGAGGAGGAACTCGGTATGGGTCGACGGGTTTTATTCCTGTGGTTGTTAGTACAGATTGCGTTATCGGAATCTGTCCTACCGCTGACACCTTTTCTCCAGGTGCAACCGGGTATGTTTCTCCTCTTTCCTTTTTTAATCCGGGTGGTAATGAAAACGGAGGAAACGGACCTATTTGCGGTAAGTTCTACGTTGTTTTTTGCCGGGTCCTTGTTTTTTCTGGGAAAGGAATGGTTTTGGATGGAGCCGCCCGGTTGGCTTCCCTGGCCATTTCTCACGGGGATCGTGCTGGTGGGGGTAACCGTCCTTGGGACCAGGCGACTGCATGACCGAACAGCCGTCTGGATTGGCGGGGTTCTTTTAGGGGAAGGGCTGAGTTTGATCTTGCACCGCCGGGAGATGAGCCCGCTTCTATTGGGAGATTCGATAATGCGCGATTTTCTGTGGTCCGGCTTATCAGGGTTGGTGTTTTTCCACTGTGCAAGGAATTGGGCGGCTGACTTCTTACGAAGGTTTCAGCTATTTGGAGCAAATAAAGGGAAGGAGTAGGGGGATGGACGGTTTTTTATCCTGGTTGAACTCTTATACGGGAGCCTTGACCATCGGTTCGATCGCCGGTTTTCTCATGCGGGTACGCATGTTGCGTACCGATTACCGTCAGTATCCTACCTACCTACATGGTAAGATTATCCATTTGTCTATCGGATTTATCGCTGCGGGTATAGGGGCGGTTGCTGTTCCGGCCTTGCTTGAAAAAGAATACACGGCGATTACGTTTCTCGCCCTGGCAGCCCAGCAATTTCGTGAAGTGCGCAAAATGGAGCGGGAGACGTTGTCCAAACTGGACGAGTCAGAGCTTGTTCCACGGGGGGCCAGCTATATCGAGGGAATTGCGATGGTGTTTGAAGGGCGCAATTATCTGGTGATCATATCCGCTTTCCTTACTTCTCTCGCCACTGTCGCGGGTAACAGTTGGGTTGGATTGGGGGTGGGGGTTGCTCTATTTATCGTTGCCGGTTTTCTGCGCTTGGGGAAGTATTTGGAAGAGATTGCAGACATCAGCAGAGGCGAACTTCGTATGGAAGGGCCTAGTCTCTATGTCGATGATATCTATTTGATGAATATCGGCTTGGAAGAAAATCGACAAAAGATCCTGAAGAAAGGGGTCGGGGTAATCGTCTCGCCTAAGAACCAGGATAGCCGGATCACCTTGTCCAATATCGGCCAGCGACAAGCGATTCTTTATGATGTCAGTGTTATCTTGGGTGTTTTCCGCGATACGGGGGAGCCTTCCCTTGTTCCCCTCTCCAAAAGGAGTTTAGGGGATGGCCGTCTCGGATTGCTGTTCCTCCCTGAAGTGCGTGATCCAGAGAAGGTCCTACAAATCGTTCGTCGTGTGCCGGTGCTGGAAAGTGCGATCCGTATGCCGACAGAAGAGCCAAAGTGGAAGGGAAAACAGGGGTAACTGAAGAAAGTGGAGGCGGGTATAGACATGACGGCCGAAACGCAAATCATGGCGATCGTAACTGAAGGAAAAGAGCGAGTTGGGGGCTCCGTACCCATTTTTTTCGCAGAAGGAGGAAAGGAGAAGGAAGATTTGGCTTTCCTTTTAGAAAAGATTCTCGATGGGATGGCTCATCAATTGGATGACCGAACGACCATCATTGTCCGCCACGGATAGGGTTTGTCCCTGGGCTGTGGGCTGGAGGCAAGGAATGTGGTAGAATCATGATGGCGAATGTACATAGGCGCCGGCTTTGATTCGAGAGGGTGAGCGAACGCCCTCCTGACGAGACCGATGAAGAGAGAGGACTTTGTAACATGACTTTGCCAGTGGTAGCGATCGTCGGACGACCCAATGTAGGGAAATCGACACTTTTTAACCGGATTGCGGGGGAACGCATCGCAATTGTGGAAGACAAACCGGGGATTACCCGGGACAGGATCTACAGTAAAGGGGATTGGTCCGGTCGGGCCTTTCACCTGATTGACACTGGAGGTCTGGAGTTCGGTGAGAAGGATGAAGTCATCGATCATATCCGTCACCAAGCGGAACTGGCCATCGAGGAAGCGGATGTGATCGTATTTGTATTAGATGGACGCAGTGGAGTAACCGCTACCGACGAAGAAGTGGCACGTCTTTTACACCGTGCTGACAAACCTGTCGTATTGGCGGTCAATAAGCTGGATCATATCAAACACCATGAGGAGATCTACGAATTCTACCAGCTGGGTTTTGAAACGCCTATCGCCGTCTCTTCCCTTCACGGAACAGGTACGGGCGATCTCCTTGATGAAGTGGTGAAACGGCTTCCTGAACGGCAAGAGGAAGCTTACGACGAAGATACCATTCGTGTATCCATCATTGGGCGCCCTAATGTGGGCAAATCCTCCTTGGTCAATCGGATCCTCGGTGAGGAACGCGTAATTGTCAGCCCGGTGGCCGGAACGACCCGAGATGCTGTCGACACTCCGATCCGTGCTCATGGGCAAGATTATGTGATTGTCGATACCGCAGGTATGCGGAAACGGGGCAAGGTTTACGAATCGACGGAGAAATATAGTGTTATGCGGGCTTTGAGGGCTATCGAAGGGTCCGATGTTGTGGTCATGGTACTCAATGGGGAGGAAGGAATTGCCGAGCAGGACAAACGGGTGGCCGGCATTGCCCATGAAGCAGGCCGTGCTGTCCTATTTGTGGTTAACAAATGGGATGCTGTTGAAAAAGACGACAAAACCATGAGCAGGTTTCGGCGGGAAATCGATGACCATTTTTCCTTCATGAACTACGCTCCGATTCTTTTCGTATCGGCCAAATCGGGGCAACGGGTGCACCAGATTCTCCCCTTAGTAAAGGAGGTCGCGGAAGCCCATTCTCAGCGCATCTCTACTTCGGTTCTCAACCAGGTATTGCAGGACGCGACGATGTCGACTCCACCGCCGTCGGTGAAAGGGAAGCGGGTCAAGATTCTTTATGCAACCCAGGTGGCGGTTAAGCCGCCGTCAATCGTCCTTTTCTGCAACGATCCGGATTTGGTCCATTTCAGCTATGTCCGTTATCTAGAAAACCAATTCCGGGAGGCTTTCGGCTTTCGGGGAACGCCGATTCGTTTGATGCTTCGCAGACGAAAAGACTGATTAGAAAGAGGGAGGAGGGGAGACGGTCATGACCGGGGTTTCCATTTTTGCTGCGGTTCTATCTTATTTGATCGGGTCGGTCAGCTTCAGTTATGTGATCACCCGCTGGGTACGGGGTTATGACATCCGGGAACATGGCAGCGGCAATGCCGGTGCCACCAATATGTTGCGGGTGGTTGGTAAGGGACCTGCTGCCGCTGTCTTCATCTTGGACGCGCTGAAGGGGATAGCTGCTATCGGGTTAGGGTCTCTTCTCAGCGAGGGACAGACACTGATGATGGTGTGTGGAATCGCAGCTGTCATCGGCCATAATTGGCCCATCTTTCTGGGATTCCGGGGAGGAAAAGGGATTGCTACTACGATCGGTGTCACTGCTACTCTCACTCTTGCTGCGGCGTTGATCGCGGGGGCTGCTGCCATTCTCGCTATTATCCTTACCCGCTATGTTTCTTTGGGTTCTTTGATTTTTGCCGCGGGATTACCGGTGATGATTGCCGTCCTTGACTACCCCACTTCTTATATCTACTTGAGCCTAGTGATTACACTGCTGGCTTTTGTACGGCATGCAACCAATATCCGGCGTCTGTTCGCCGGCACGGAGAGCAAGCTAGGCTCATCGAAACCGCGTAGTTAGACCAGGACGGAGGGACGAATTCATGACAATGAACAAAACAGCAGTCCTGGGGGCGGGGAGTTGGGGAACCGTTCTGGCTGCGGTTCTGGCTGATAATGGGAATGAGGTGACTTTGTGGGCCCGTCGCAAGGATGCAGCGGATGAGATTAACACGGAACACATTAATTCCCGCTATCTGCCTGGAAGGGTGTTGCCGGATCATCTTTATGCCACTACTGATTTGAAGGAAGCCGTCGCTGACAAGGACCTGATATTGGTGGTGGTTCCTTCTCAATCTGTACGGGATGTTGCTCGAGAGGCGGCACCCTACATCGGACGGAACACAGTAGTGGTTCATGCTTCAAAGGGGTTTGAACTTTCCTCCCTGAAAAGGATTTCTGAGGTGCTCCGGGAGGAGTTGCCTGATTATCTGAAGGATCGGGTGGCGGTTCTGTCCGGCCCCAGTCACGCAGAGGAAGTGATCCGTCACTCCCCGACAACGGTGGTGGTTGCATCAGAAGCCCCGGCAGTAGCTCAAGCTGCCCAGGCGTTGCTGATCAATTCCTATTTCCGTGTTTACACCCATCCGGATGTGATCGGAGTGGAAATCGGCGGTTCACTAAAAAATATCATTGCCCTCGGTGCTGGGCTGTCCGACGGCCTCGGGTTTGGAGATAATGCCAAAGCGGCGCTAATTACCCGAGGACTAGCTGAAATCGCCCGTCTAGGAATGGCGATGGGAGCCAAGCCCATCACCTTTGCGGGGCTTTCCGGCGTAGGGGATCTGGTCGTCACCTGTACCAGCCGCCATAGCCGTAACTGGCGTGCGGGTCATCTTTTGAGCCAGGGAAACAGCCTGGACGAAGTGCTTGATCAGATGGGCATGGTGGTAGAGGGGGTCAAGACAACCCAAGCCGCCTATCGTCTTGCTCGTCAACATGGGGTGGAGATGCCGATCACTCGGGAACTGAATGATGTTCTCTTCTTGGGTAAAGAACCACAGCGGGCTGTAGAGGACTTGATGGGCAGGGGCAAGACCGATGAAATGGAAGAGATGATCCAGCTCGACCGCTAAAGCCACGGTTGGGCCAATCGCCTCGTTGCAAGCGGGATGTTTTTGTCATACGCTGTAGTACATCTGATTCCAAAACCCGAAACACAGGCTCTTTAGCCGAGGGAAACAGGGACCAGTTACCAATCGTGGCGGTGGAATCAGAGGAAAGGGGTGACGCGAACTCGCGTCACCCCTGTTTTTGTTTTCGTTCGCTGTCGGATGTTTTGCTGGCCATCATACTGTTCAGCATTTGTTGGACCATCGGGGATTGTAGCAGTTTGAACAGTTGGTTCATGTCGATGTTCTCCATGATTTTGGAGAGGGGTCCGCTGGCTCCGGGCGGGCCCGGGGGACCGTCGGGTAAATCGAGCCGGGGGAAGTCTTCTTCCTCGCGGTTCGGTTTAATCAGGCGTAACGGGGGGCGTCGGCGAGGCATCCGACGGCCCTGCCCCCTCCCCACGAAGGTGCTGGCCATTTCGAATATCTGGTACGCGTTGCTCATGATTTTTTCCATTCGTTGTAAGGACTCGCTTAACTGCTGCACGGTGGAACGAAGAGTAAAAAAACTGCTAATAAGTTGGGCCATATTGAATGGATTTGTCTCTTCCGCTTTATTCGGGGCAGGCTTTACCGAGGGCTTGGTGCGGGGGGCGGCTCGGGACTTAGATCCCGGTGCCGGTGACCGTTTGACGGACGCCCGGCGGTTCTTGGCACGGCTATTCATGGGATATCCTCCCCTTCGGGCTTTTGTCTCCCTATCCTATGCGGGTATCCCGAATCCGATATAGGACAGGAGCCCGGAAGATTGGTGGGCAGGTGTGGATTTGCTATACTGAGGGTAGCAAATATGGAAAGAGTGAATCATCATGATGGATTCGTTTATTGCGATTGTTTTGTTACTGTTGGCTAATTTCACGATTGTTTGGACCCGTCAGTTGAGCAGCGGGTGGATTCGGGTCGTTCTTTCCGCCGTTGCCTTTCTGATGCTCATCCCGGCTTTTCTGTTCGGACTCCGGGCGTTGATGTAGACACGAGAGAAAATGGGGGAATTTCATGAAGCATCTTATACTGATTGCATCCCTGGTGCTGACTGTCTTGTTGACGGCTGCTTGCGTGCGGACGGAGGAATTCAGCCAGCGGGTAGCGGAAGAACTACCTGAAGAAGTCAACCGGGTACAGACCGCCCTGGATGAATATATGAAGACGACCCAGGTACTTCCGATTAAGCCTCCGCAAGGAAGGTCCCTCTACCAGAAGTACATCATCGACTTCTCCAAGCTGGAATCCCAATTGTCTGAGCCGCCAGCCAACTCCTTTGAAAATGGAGGCCATTTTGTCTTTGTCATCGCGGACCCCGGTAAAAAGCCTGAGGTTCGGGTGATGGATCTTCGCGTGACGGAAGAGGTCGGCAAGCTGCAGACCCGGGTGGACGCTCACAAAAGGGAGGAAGGAAAGCTTCCGAAGGGAGCCAGAGAAGGCGCGGATTTATACGCGTTGGATTTTAAAGTTTTGGGAGTGGATCCCGTGACCATTCCTAGCCCCTATAACAGCCAGGTCTCCTTGCCGATTCTGATTGACAACCAGGGGCAACTTTTCGTTGATTACCGGGTGGATGTCGTGCAGGTACTGGAAGAAAAGAAGGGAGAGCCCGATAAAGATCAGGACCTAAGGGAGCTGTTGTGGAAAGATTCCCTGTTTGTACCGGCGTATTCTCCCCCGATGACCTATAAAAAGGGAGACCCTGTTTTTAAGAAAAAATGAGGGTTAGAGGTTATTTGCTAGGGTTGAGTTATAACGGGGTCGGTGGCTTTATGAATGGATTTTGTCGACGCTTGCGGAGCCTTCCGAATGGGGGCTCCGCTTCTTTTTGTCCAATAGGGTGCATATACTCTGGGGAAACGTTTCCGTTTCTGTACGAGCAGTCGCTAGAATAAACCATTCAGGAACAGGAGGGAACGCTATGGGCGGAACGCTGGAAAATTTCATCTTCCACCTAATTGCCATTCCGGCTGTTTTCCTGCTCGGTCGCCTATCGACAGTCAGAGTGACGGGGTTTCACGCCGCAAAAAAACCCCGTCCGAAGCGTTTACGATAAACGCGGGTCGGTGCAGAGTATACCCTTTTCTTTTTTGACGGGCATGAATCATAAAGTGCGGGCACCCTCATATATTTATAGTGTCCAATTTCCACGGAAGCGTATGAAGAAGGCGGTTCGCCTTCGCACCGGCACGAATCAGCGGAGTCGGATCATTCGAAGGAGGGGTTTTCGTGAAGAAAGTCGATATCTTCAAAGATATTGCAGAACGAACGGGAGGAGACATCTACCTGGGCGTTGTCGGTGCCGTACGCACCGGGAAATCGACGTTTATCAAGCGGTTCATGGAGCAGGTGGTGATCCCTAATATCAGTGAGGAAGCGGACCGTATGCGGGCGACTGATGAACTGCCCCAGAGCGGTGCCGGCAAGACGATCACCACGATTGAGCCGAAGTTTGTACCCAACCAGGCTGTAAAGCTCCAAGTCAGCGAGGGGATCGACATCAATGTCCGCCTCGTCGACTGTGTGGGCTATGCCATCCAGGGAGCCCGGGGGTATGAGGATGAAGCCGGCCCCCGTATGATCAATACCCCATGGTATGAAGAGCCGATTCCCTTTCAAGAGGCAGCGGAGATCGGTACACGTAAAGTTATTCAAGAGCATTCCACTTTGGGCGTTGTTGTTACAACGGATGGATCGATCACGGACATCCCCCGTCACGATTATGAGGCGGTGGAGGAACGGATTGTCGAAGAGCTGAAGGAAGTGGGTAAACCCTTCATTCTCGTCCTCAACTCTACCCGCCCCTACAGCGAGGAAACGCAGTCTCTCCGCGATTCCCTTGTTGAGAAGTACGATATCCCCGTGTTGGCGATGAGTGTGGCGACCATGGGGGAAGAGGACGTCTACGCGGTCTTGAAGGAAGTACTTTATGAGTTCCCTGTTCACGAGGTGAACGTGAATCTTCCCAGCTGGGTGATGGTACTGGATGAAGAACATTGGCTTCGCCGGAATTTCGAAGGTTCGGTCCGCGAAACCGTAAAGGATATCCGACGCCTTCGCGATGTGGATGCGGTTGTCAACTGCTTTACTGAATACGAGTTTATCGAGAAGGCTGCTCTCTCTGGGATGGATATGGGCCAAGGGGTGGCGGAGATCGACCTGTTTGCCCCAGATGAGCTGTACGACCAGATTCTGACGGAGGTTGTCGGGGTATCGATCCGAGGCAAAGATCATCTCCTGGAATTGATGCAGGAGTTCTCGAATGCGAAACGGGAGT
The DNA here is from genome assembly GCF_042650125.1 of Salinithrix halophila. Classification (NCBI taxonomy): domain Bacteria; kingdom Bacillati; phylum Bacillota; class Bacilli; order Caryophanales; family Thermoactinomycetaceae; genus Salinithrix; species Salinithrix halophila. Next base: position 374,923 of record NZ_JBHSAP010000018.1, on the reverse strand, counting down.
ATGATAAAGTCTCTGATGCAATCCAGATGGTTCGTACGACGGGATATGGAGTGGCGGCACCCACACTGGAGGAAATGGCTCTCGACGAACCGGAGCTGATCAAACAAGGTCCCCGCTTTGGTGTCCGTTTGAAAGCGACGGCTCCGTCGATCCATATGATTCGGGTCAATGTTCATTCTGAGTTTGCTCCGATCATCGGCTCAGAAAGACAGAGTGAAGAGCTGGTCAACTATCTGATGCGCGACTTTGAGCAAGATCCCCTTTCAATCTGGGAGTCGGATATATTCGGTCGGTCGCTACATTCCATCGTGCGGGAGGGAATTCAGGCAAAACTGTCGATGATGCCGGAAAACGCCCGTTACAAGTTGCAGGAAACGCTGGAACGAATTATCAATGAAGGATCTGGCGGTTTGATTGCGATCATCCTGTAATGCCTGTGCCCTTATTGAAAAAGCGCTCATCAGGAGTGCTTTTTTGCTTTTTTATCACTGGAAACCCCGTAAATACTTGAATTCCCCCGCTTCTCTGTATTACTATAGGTTTGTCCGCTAACAGCGGGCGTTCAACGTATAAGATGCGGATGAACAGTGAACCATTGAGTTAGAATCGCACAGGAGAGGAGGTGAGGGTTGTGAACAAAACGGAACTGATTGCACAGGTCGCTGAAAAGACCAACATGACTAAGAAGGATGCCACAGGTGCAGTGGATGCCGTTTTTGATGCGATCACTGAAGCGCTTCGTTCCGGTGACAAAGTTCAACTGATTGGCTTCGGGAACTTTGAAGTCCGGGAACGTGCCGCGCGTAAAGGACGCAACCCGCAAACCGGGGAAGAGATTCAAATCGCCGCCAGCAAAATTCCCGCTTTCAAACCGGGTAAAGCACTGAAGGACGATGTAAACGGATAATGGTGTAAGAGGGTTGGGTACATACTTCTCACCCGGGAGCGCCTTTGCGTTCCGCTCTCCCGGTGCAGCTGGGTGTGGAAGGAGATCGCCCCAACGCCGGTGATTTCTGAATAGCTGTACCATCAAAGGCCCTGCGGGGCCTTTTGTTTTTTGATAAAATGAGGGGAAGCCGTTTGCTACGCCGTAAAGAAAATTGTAGAGACGATGGAGGCGATTCCGTTGGAAATCAACCATAGCAAGATCCAGGAAGCGGTTCGCATGATACTTGAGGCGGTAGGGGAAGATCCGGACCGCGAAGGTCTCCTCGATACACCCGCCCGGGTGGCTCGGATGTATGAAGAAGTATTCTCGGGGCTTCGAGAAGATCCGAAGGAGCATTTTGCCACCATTTTCAGTGAGGACCACGAAGAGCTTGTTCTTGTTAAAGATATCCCCTTCTTTTCGATGTGTGAGCATCATCTGGTTCCTTTTTACGGCTGGGCCCATGTGGGGTATATCCCGAAAAGCGGCCGTGTAACCGGGCTTTCCAAATTGGCTCGGGCGGTGGATGCCATTGCTCGCCGTCCCCAGCTGCAAGAGCGAATCACGTATACGTTGGCTGATTCCATCGTGGAAAAGCTGGATCCTCATGGGGTGATCATCGTTGTGGAAGCATCCCATATGTGCATGACGATGCGTGGCGTGAAAAAACCGGGAGCAAAAACCGTCACTTCCGCTGTACGGGGGACGTTTGAGAAAGACCCGGCAGCCCGCGCCGAGGCCCTCAGCCTGATCGGGATCGGTTCCCGGTCGGAATGAAGAAAACCCGGCAAAACCCTTGACACTTTTCCCGATTCGGGATAAAGTATTGTTTGTCGCTTCAATGGATGAAGCGCTTGGGAGACTGCCGGGCTATGGCGCAGCTTGGTAGCGCGCTTGCATGGGGCGCAAGAGGTCGTCGGTTCAAATCCGGCTAGCCCGACCAACCACAAAAAGTTCCTCCACTAGGGAGGAGCTTTTTTATTTATGCGCCAAGTACGAAAGTTGAAGGCAACAGTAACCAAACCGAAAACTCAATAGGAGACGGCTCCAGGGTAATCTGGGGACTGTGATTGTGCGTGAACGTTAACCCCTCGTAAAAGATTTCGAAAAAAGGATCTATACAGAAAAATTGTTATGCGCTACCATTGTTGGTGGGAAATATTCCTAACCATCAGATAATTATCGGTTAAAGTGAGGAAAGGTGTGAATGTACAAGTGAGAAGGACTTTTGTCATATTTACAGGTGCCCTCATTTTTACAATGATGCTCTCTGCTGTGGGGATAACAAATGTCGAAGCTTCTAAAGGGAAGGAAAAAGATAGAGTCCGTCCTTTTCCCATGGAACAACTAGAGCCATCGGAAGTACCGGATGAAAGCAAGAAAAGGCCGGTTAAATCAAAACATGTTATATCAATTAAAAAAATAAAGAGAATGAGAAAGACAGGTAAAATAAAATCTCCAAGCGAAAATGTTCCACTAACGAAACTAACCTCTATAAGCACCATGAAATCTACCCTAATTCGAATCTCCGATCCTACGAAGAATCCATATAACGGGGTTGTTTTTTTGGCATCAAAGATAGGGGGGGAATGGTATAGATGTAGTGGAACTCTAATCGATGCAAATTCTGTTTTGACAGCTGCACATTGTGTTTATGATAATTATAATGACGTTGCAGCTACCTATGTTACAGTGTATCCAGGGGAAAAAAACGGCTCCATAGGTGATGGTTACAATGGTCTTGGAATAGGGTATACCGAAGAATGGGTAGATTCTGATCCTCCGAATGAGGAAGTTGTTTCTTATTATGATGTTCAGTATGATTTTGCAGTTGTAAATATAGATACTTATCTAACCAAAAGATTTACATGGCCCCTTCGAACTTCTGTCTCTGAATCTGAGCAAGTGGCCACAACAGGATATCCAGCGGCTTATGGATACTACATGTATAAGAGTGTAGATGAGATTGCAGATGTTGATTCCATCTTTCATGTGATTAGCCATAATGCTCGCCAACTTTCTGGTATGAGCGGAGGACCTGCATGGAACTCCAAACAAGGGAGAATCAATCAAATTGGAATTATCAGTGCTGGAGATGCTACACCTTCTTGGGCATGTAAATTCAACTCTGATAGGATAGACCTCATCAATTACTGGAAAGGCCTATAATAGATCGTACCGATTTGTTATGAAGCCACAGTTTTAAGGAGGGATAAGATGTATAAATGGCTCTGCTTTCTCTTCACCTGCATACTGCTTTCTGGGTGCTCAAGCAACTATCAGACGACTGATATAGCAAAGATGAACATGGTTATATTTCCAGAAAAGAAATTCCCAGAAAGAGCTGAATTCATCCGTACCGCCCATAAAAAAACGAAGAAAGCGGAGCTGTGCACGGTTGATCGCGCCCATGCAAAGGAAAGGGCCAAAGAAGTATTTCAATCCCTTCCACCCAAAAAAGGATATGATCAGGTCGCCTATCCGATGACGATTTGTAAGGAAAGTGCGAGAGAAGCCTATGTTGGATATGTGAAGTCCGAGGATAATCGAAAGGCTGAAGAGTGGTTACGAAAGGAATTAAAAAAGTACCCAGATGGAACGGATGTCATGATTCATCTTGGGGAACCGCCTAAGATCAAGGAGAGACATATCCATCCATTGAATGAAAATCAAAATAAGACGGGCAAAGGGGAGACAGAGAAGTTAAAATGATTTTCTCCTTTCCTTCTGGATCTTTCACAGGGGCAGCGTATTCGACAAAATCCATCCTTTTTCTCTTGACACCTCATCGTTTCCGAGATACAATTGTAAACGTCGCTTCAGCGGAAGCTAATCGATCAACGGGCTATGGCGCAGCTTGGTAGCGCGCTTGCATGGGGCGCAAGAGGTCGTCGGTTCAAATCCGGCTAGCCCGACCAACCCGAGAAAGGTTCTCCCGAAGGGAGGGCCTTTTTTCTTTTGCGGGAATTAAAAAGAGGAGGCCCCCTGTTTGACAGGGGAGGCCGTTTGGGTGATCATTTACATGAAATGAATTCCGATGTGGGCAAAGGAGGGTTTTTGAATGGGAAACCATGCACCAGAGGATTATTTTATCGTCAAAGCACAGGAAAACGGGGTGACTGTGATCGGCTTGACCCGAGGCAAGGATACTCGCTTCCATCACACCGAGAAATTGGACAAGGGTGAAGTGATGTTAATGCAATTTACCGAACATACCTCCGCCGTGAAGATCCGGGGCAAAGCCGAAGTTTCTACGCCTTTCGGGAAGGTTGATACGGGAGAGGAGTAATCCGGTAGAGCAGAACCTGTCCACAGGTGGAATGAACAGGCCTTTTGACCGAATACAATGAAGATGAGAAGAGAACAAGGAAGGGTGAAAGAAGTTGCAGAAACTGGCCCGTCGCCTGTTCGCTTCCATCTTCCTGTCCGTGATGGCCGCCGCTCTCCTCTCCCTCGTGCCAGCCTTAGAGGAGCAGGGAAGGAAAGAACCTGAGCTACCGGTTTTTCGACCCGATGCCCCTGTCGATCTGACGGAGCACAATTTGGTCGACTTCCTTGCACGCCGTCCCCCGGGTTTAGAGGTCCGCCGGGCTGACTGGAAGGCCGGTACGTTAAATCTGTCTCTTTCCGCCAGTGGTTCGGAGGAGCGACGAAGCCGGGAACTTCTTACCCTGATCCGAAGCCTGTTGGTTCACACGGAAAATGTAAACACGCTTCGGCTGGAAGTGGAGGCGGACGTTTATCGGTTCCTCATTGATGCGAAACGAGCTGACCTCGACAAAGATCCAGGGATGAAAGGGATGAACAGCACGTCGCCTGAGAGCTACCTTTTGCGGACATTTCGAGTGATCCCTAGCGACGAGGGAAACTGAATCCTGCTGTCGAGGCCTGGAAAGTGTGTTATAATCGAAGCGAGTGCGGAAATACCCTAAAACTGACGAATGAGCGAAAACTCGTTAAAACTGAAATTTTTCAGGCTTAGACGGAGCCTTCGGAGGATGATCCGAAAAGCCCATGGGTATCACCCGCAGAAAGATTAGCATGGGTGTTTCGGTCGTGGGGTGTCATACGGTAGGGGTTTTTTCCACCAATTCGACTGTTTCATTGGGAGGCGCAACATGACGTCGACACAGGCCGAATTAAACTGCATCATTGACGATATACGGTTGAAGTCTCGTTGCTCGTATCTGGAGAAAAATCTCCGGCAACCGGAAGTCCCCGTCTTTCTCGTGCAGTTGCTCCAACTCATGATGCGTACCCGCTCGCTCCCGGCTGGGCGCATCCGCCTCTACTGCGTCACCGCGGCATTGGTGCAGATGGGTTTGAACATTCATGAGACTGTGACGACTGACCGGGAAGGTACCGGTCGCGGAATGCGCACCCGCCAATTATCGGTGTTGGCGGGCGATTATTTTAGCAGCCTTTTCTACCGAGAGTTGGCGGATCATGGGGAAATCGAGGGGATTACCCGGCTTTCCCAGGCGATCTCCGATGTAAACGAAGCCAAGATGGCCCTCTATGGGATGAAGGAAGCCCGAGGGTTTTCCTGGCCTCGGTATCTGGAGTTGTCCAAACGGATTCACGGCAGTCTCATTACTTCTCTGTCGTATTTTTTTTGCGGGGAAAAGGAAGGGGTGGGCCCCTGGGATCCGTTGGCGGCTAATCTGATGGTTCTCCACGCCCTGGAAAAGGGAGAGGCTCCTTTGTTTTCCCAGGCAGATTCTCTGCTGGAGAGTCGTCTCCACACCTTTGCGATGGAGACGCTTTCCCTGGTAAAACAGGTGCGTCCCCTAGATGTGCGTCATGATTTGATCCAGCTGAGCCAGGGCTGTCTGACGCCCCACCTGAATGAGACACTGGTACAGGAGGGGTGAGGGGGGATCCATGATGAACCAAAATCGCATGAAGGAATCCAAGGAGCAGTTTGTTCATCGTGTGTTTGAAAGCATTGCCAAGGATTATGACCGGATGAACACCCTCCTGAGCTTTCGCCGCCACAAAGCTTGGCGCAAGTTGGCTATGAGGAAGATGCAGGTACAGCCGGGAGATACGGCACTCGATGTCTGTTGCGGCACCTGCGATTGGACCATCTCCCTTGCCGAAGCTTCAGGGGATGGCCAGGTCGTCGGCCTCGATTTCAGCCGTAACATGTTGGATGTGGGGGAGAAAAAGATACGGTCTGGCGGGCTGTCGGAACAGGTAGAGCTACTTCACGGTAATGCGATGGAACTACCTTTTTCTGATGACCAATTCGATCATGCGACGATCGGCTTCGCCCTTCGCAACGTGCCGGATTTCCGCCACGTACTCAGGGAGATGGCCCGAGTGGTAAAGCCGGGGGGAAAGGTGGTTTCTCTGGAATTATCCAAGCCAACCTGGCCCCTTTTCCGGGGAATTTATTACCTTTATTTTCAAAAGATCCTGCCGTGGATGGGAAAACTCTTTGCCAACCGATATGAGCAATATCGCTGGTTGCCGGAGTCCCTTGTCCAGTTCCCCGATTACAAGGAACTGGCCCGAATCATGGAAGAGGAAGACTGCTTTGAACGTGTGGTTGTAAAACCTTTGACCGGCGGGATCGCCGCTCTCCACATCGGAATTGTAAAAGAGTGAAATGGCAAGGGTCCGGCGCTCGGTCGGACCCCATTCTTGCCCGTAGCTCTACAAGGCTGCGGTACCCAATTGCGCGAACCAGGGTGAAGTGTATGAGGTTGCAAGATATCTATAAAAATTTGAGGAACGATCTGCGCTTGATCGAACGGGAACTGGAAGCATCGGTTCATACCGATCATCATCAGCTGAATCGGTCGGCGGTTCACCTGTTGGAAGCCGGGGGCAAACGGATGCGACCGGTTTTCGTCTTGTTGTCGGGGAAGTTCGGTCGATACGATATTCGGCGTCTTAAGTCAGTCGCTGTCCCGCTGGAACTGATTCATATGGCTACGCTTGTCCACGACGATGTCATCGATGATGCAGCCACCCGCCGTGGTCGTCAAACGGTAAAGGCTAAGTGGGATAACCGCGTGGCGATGTACACCGGGGATTATATCTTGGGTCGGTCCCTCACTATCGCCTCAACGATTGGTGACCCGGAAGTTCACCGGGTTCTTTCCCGAGCGATTACCGAGATGTGCCGGGGTGAGATCGAGCAGATCCGGCATTTCTATAATTACGAGCAGTCGCTCTTGACTTATCTACAGCGAATCAAACGGAAGACAGCCTTATTAATGGCAGTCAGTTGTCATCTGGGGGCCTTGGTTGCCGGGGCAGACCCCGATCATGTCCGGCGCTTGCGCCTATACGGATATTATGTGGGGATGGCCTTCCAAATTACCGACGATGTATTGGATATCGTCGGTAAAGAAAAGGAATTGGGAAAACCGGCGGGGAGCGATCTACGCCAAGGAAATGTGACGGTTCCGATCATTTATGTGTTGATGCACGGTTCTCAACAAGATCGGGAGCGCATCATTCGTTACCTGAAATCTGCTGGAGCGGATCCTTCTCTCGATGACATTCTTGATCGATTGCGTGGCTCCGAAGGGATTGCTTGGTCCTATCGGCTGGCTGATCGGTACCTGGACAAGGCCCTATGGATGCTGGAGGGGCTTCCGGATGGAGAGACACGGGAGTCCCTTCGTTTGATTGCGGAGTTTATCGGTCGGCGTTCCTATTGATTCACAGGGCTTTTCGAATCGTCGGAGGCGGCGGTCGGAAAGCCTTTTCTGGTTTGCAGAGAGCGTTGGTTTCTGTTAAAATTTCGATGGGTTCCCGCAAACGGTTTCATCCGCGCGGGAGAGGTACAAACGCTTTCCAAATACATAGGAATGTGGAGGAAAGGTCGATGGAAAAAACGTTTCTGATGGTGAAACCCGACGGGGTGCAGCGTGGACTGATTGGCGAGATCATCTCCCGGTTCGAGAATAAGGGATATAAGTTGGTCTCCGGCAAGTTGATGACCGTCCCCCGCGAGCTCGCAGAACAGCATTACGCCGAGCATAAGGAGCGCCCTTTTTTCGGTGAGCTAGTAGATTTCATCACATCGGGCCCGGTATTCGCCATGATCTGGGAAGGGGAAGACGTCATTACCACCGCTCGGCAGATGATGGGGAAAACGAAACCCTCGGAAGCCGCTCCCGGCACGATTCGTGGTGATTTCGGAATGACTGTCGGAAAGAACATCATCCACGGCTCCGACTCCCCAGCTAGTGCCGAGCGAGAAATATCCCTTTGGTTCAACAAAGAAGAGCAATCGGTATACGAAAAAACCATCGATGCATGGGTATATTGACCCGTAAAAAAACCGTTGTCCTCGAGGGCAGCGGTTTTTTTGTCGCTATTCCCATGGATATAAATATAGACTGGTTTGTAAAGCAAACAAAATCAATGGAGGATAAAGCTCGCGGCAAAGTCGGAAATCTTTCTCCTGTCCGCCTCCTGTGTTATAATCCGATTAACTTTTATCCGGGATGAGACCGGTATGATTGATCGAACCACACTTCCACATACTAAACACAGACGGAGAGGACGGAAGGCATATGCGTTATTTGACGGCAGGGGAGTCACATGGACCGCAGTTGACATTGATTATCGAAGGGTTGCCCAGTCGGCTCCCTTTCTCCAAGGAGAAGATTGATACGGAACTAGCCCGCCGCCAGAAGGGATATGGCCGTGGACGAAGGATGCAGATCGAATCGGATCAGGTCCAGATCTTATCCGGAATCCGGTTCGAAAAGACGACAGGCGCCCCGGTGGCGTTGGCTATCGAAAACAAGGACTGGGTCAAGTGGGTGGAGATCATGCGTCCCGACACCGATCCAGGGCAGGCGGAGAAACGGCGCGTGGCCCGACCGCGCCCGGGGCACGCTGATTTGAATGGTGCGATCAAGTACGGCCATCGGGACATGCGTGATGTGCTGGAACGTTCCAGTGCCCGGGAGACGGCTGCTCGTGTTGCGGCTGGGGCTGTTGCCAAGCAAGTGTTGGAGCACTGTGGAATTCGTGTTGCTAGCCATGTGGTCCGTATCGGTTCCGTCGCAACGGAACGGATCGACCTCAATGGCTGGACGGCAGAAACGATTGCCGAAAAATCAGAAGCTTCCCCGGTTCGTTGTTTGGATCCGGAGGCGGAACAGGCGATGATCCGTGTCATCGACGAGGCGAAAGAAGAGGGGGATAGCCTAGGCGGCGTGGTGGAAGTTGTCGTGGAAAATGTCCCTGTCGGTCTGGGAAGCCATGTACACTATGACCGGAAGCTGGACGCCCGTATCGCCCAGGCGATCGTCAGTATCAATGCTTTCAAAGGGGCGGAAATCGGGATTGGCTTTGAAGCCGGAGAGCGGAAGGGTTCTCAGGTGCATGACGAAATTCTCTGGTCGGAAGAACGGGGTTTCCATCGTGCGACTAACCGCCTTGGCGGGTTTGAAGGCGGTATGACAACGGGGGAGCCTCTGGTGGTGCGCGGGGTGATGAAGCCAATCCCCACCCTCTATAAACCCTTGCAAAGTGTCGATATTGACACCAAGGAGCCCTTTGCTGCCAGTATCGAGCGATCGGACAACTGTGCGGTACCCGCCGCCAGTGTCGTCGCTGAAAATGTAGTCGCTTGGGAAGTGGCAAAAGCCCTATTGGAAACATTTTCTTCCGATAAGGCGGAGGATCTCCTTCGGGAGGTTGAGCGCCACCGGAATGAAGTGAAGGGTTTCTGACATGAAGACGATTCAGGTGGAATTGGCTGAGAAGCGGTATCCGATTCATATCGGGAGCGGGCTCTTTGAAAAGCTGCCCCAGTTCCTTGAAGGGATCGGGTGGGGCCGGGAGCGCCGCCTGATGCTGGTGGCGGATTCTCACGTCTCTCCCCTCTACGCCGAACGGGTGTTGAAACCGCTGGAGCAGGCAGGGTTTACGGTGGGGCAAATCACCCATCCTGCCGGGGAAGAGTCTAAATCCCTTCATACGCTGGAACGATTGGTGGAAGATTGTATCCGGTTCGGCCTAGACCGTTCTGGAGCCGTTTTGGCACTAGGCGGGGGAGTCACAGGGGATTTGGCAGGGTTTCTTGCCGCTTCCTATATGAGAGGCATCCCCTTCATCCAACTCCCAACCACCCTTTTGGCTCATGATAGCAGTGTGGGTGGGAAGGTCGGGGTTAACCATCCTCTCGGAAAAAACATGATCGGTGCTTTTCACCAGCCTGCGATGGTGGTGTTTGACACCGATGTCCTAAAAACCCTTCCGGAACGGGAGATCCTCTCTGGTTGTGCGGAGGTAGTGAAGCATGCTCTCATTTGGGATGCTTCCTTTGCCGATTGGTTGATGGAGCACCATCGACAACTAATGGCCCTGGAACCGGAAGTGACGGCGGAGGCCATCGAGCGGGGCTGCCGGGTCAAAGCAGCCGTGGTCTCGCAGGATGAGAAGGAGTCCGGCATCCGGGCTATCCTCAATTATGGTCATACGATCGGCCATGCCCTGGAATCGGTGTCCGGTTATGGTGCTTTCACCCATGGGGAAGCCGTCGCCGTGGGAATGGCGGGAGCGGCATTACTTGGGGAAGCTCTGGGGACCGCAACGGAGGTCTTTCCCTTCACCCGTGAGTTGCTCGCCGCCTTCCGGCTTCCCACCCACCTTTCTCCGGTTTGGGCAGAGGAGGAACTGTTGGCCGCAATGAAACGGGACAAAAAGGCGAAGAAGGGGGCTTACACGTTTGTTCTCCCCACGGGGATCGGTTCTGTCGTTCTCCAGCACGGTGTGGAAGAGGCGGCGATCCGGGAAGTCCTCGCTCGACTGAGAGGGGGAGAGAGTCGATGATACGAGGGATTCGAGGGGCCACGACGGTGGAGAAAAACGAGGCGGAAGAGATTCTTACCGCTACCCGGGAACTCCTTGAGGAGATCATCCACTTGAACGATTTAAAGCCGGAGGATATCGCCAGTGTGTTTATCACGGCCACCCCCGATTTAACCGCCACTTTTCCGGCAAGGGCTATTCGGATGATGCCGGGTTGGGAGATGGTTCCACTGATGTGCGCGGCCGAGATTGACGTTCCTGGCGCGATTTCTCGATGTATCCGCCTGCTTCTTCATGCAAATACTGAAAGGCGGGGAAATGAAGTCCACCACGCCTATCTAAGAGATGCCCGCAGCTTGCGGCCAGATTTGGTCCCGCCGGAAAAAAACCGTTGACATCTGACCGACTCTTTTGTAATGTTGAAACAAGTTTAGCTGAGAGCAGAGAATGAGTTGAGACGAGATTGCAGAGCAGAGGAGAGCCGAGGAAGCAGCTATTTGGACGGACTTCCAACCAAGGCCTCTGTGCCTTGGTTTTTTGCATTCCCCGACTTCCATTAATTTCCTTTTTCCTCGCTAACCTCTCTTTTCGTCTCCAAAGGGTTCAAACCCAGAGGAGGGAGATTGTGATGTTTGTCCCCCGTTTGAAGGATGTGCGGGAAATGGCCCGCCAATATTCCACGATTCCCATTTGCAAAAAGATCTTCGCTGATACCGAAACACCGATCCGCCTATTTCAGCGGCTTGGAGACCAACCCTATTCGTTTCTGTTGGAAAGTGCGGAGGGAGGGGAGCGCTGGGGGCGCTACTCTTTCATCGGTACGGATCCTTTTCTCACCTTCCGGGCACAAAAGGGCCAAGGAATCGTGAAGGAGGGGGGCACCACGCGCACTTTTGCGACAGATCGACCCCTGGAGGTCCTTCAGGATCTCTTGGCTCGGTACCATTCCCCACGGTTACCGGGGTTCCCTCCTTTCCTGGGGGGAGCGGTCGGCTATATCGGTTTCGAAGCGGTCACGACGTTTGAAGCTGTTCCCCGCCCTACAGGAAGGGATACCACCGGGGCTGATGATGTTCACGTCATGTTTTGTGATCGACTGCTGATCGTGGATCATCTCAAGCAGGAGATGACCCTGGTGATCAATTTACATGTGCCTCCCGGCGCTGATGAAGAAGCGTTGGGCCGAGCTTACGGAGAGACGGTTGCAGCCATTGATGGCTGGGCAGAAGCGATTCGCACCAAAGAGCCAGCATCCTCCCCGCTCCCCACCGTTTCAACGCCGGAGGAGGGAATCGACTTCTCCCGTGTCCGATCCAATATGACTAAGGAAGCGTATTGTGCCGTGGTGGAGAAGGCCAAAGAGCATATCCGACGCGGGGACATCTTCCAGCTGGTTCCTTCCCAGCGGTGGACTTGGGAGGCGGCACCCCCCTCTTTTGACGTATACCGGGTACTGCGTACACTCAACCCGTCTCCCTATATGTATTATTTGTCCCTGGGAGGAGAAGAAATCGTCGGTACTTCCCCGGAGCTCCTGGTTCGGGTGAGTGACGGACGGGTCGAGACTCGCCCCATCGCCGGTACCCGTCCGAGAGGAAGGGATGAAGAGGAAGATCGGGTCCTGGCTGATGATCTGCTCACCGATGAGAAGGAACGGGCAGAGCACGTAATGCTGGTTGATCTCGGTCGCAATGATCTCGGCCGTGTTTCTCGTTATGGGACGGTGAAGGTGACCGAAGAGATGAACGTGGAACGTTATTCCCATGTGATGCACATGGTTTCCCATGTGACAGGACAACTCTCAGAGAGATATTCCCCTATAGACGCCTTCCGGGCCTGTTTTCCGGCCGGAACGGTTTCCGGAGCTCCAAAAGTGAAGGCGATGGAGTTAATTGGCGAGATGGAACCCGGTCCCCGGGGAGTTTATGCAGGAGCGATCGGATATTTCGGTTTTTCCGGCAATCTGGACAGCTGCATCACGATCCGGACGATCCATTTCAAAGATGGAGACGCCTATATTCAGGCAGGCGGCGGGGTTGTGGCCGACTCGGTTCCGGAAAAAGAGTATGAAGAGTCGCGGAATAAGGCGCGGGGTATGATTCGAGCTCTCCATATCACAGAAAATCTGTTTCAAGGGATTGGAAAATGAAAGGGGAGAGGACCATGATACAGCAAAGCCTGGCCAAAGTAGTCGATGGAAAAGACCTGACTCGCAGGGAATCCAGAGAGTTAATGGCGGCGATGATGGAGGGGGCCCTCTCTCCCGCTCAGGCCGGAGCGGCACTGACGGCTCTTCGGATGAAAGGAGAGACCGTAGGGGAGCTGACGGGTTTGGCAACAGCGATGCGGGAAAAAGCAACTCGTCTTCCGGCTATTCCTTCCGAAGCGGTGGATACCTGTGGCACAGGAGGGGATGGAGGCCGGACGTTTAATATCTCTACCGCTGCTGCCATTGTGGCCGCTGGCGCCGGAGTCAAAGTAGCCAAACACGGGAACCGGGCTGTCTCCAGTAAAAGCGGCAGTGCCGATGTCTTGGAGGCTCTGGGGGTTGATATCCAGCAGACGGCGGATGATGCTGCTCGTGCATTGGAGAAAACGGGTATCTGTTTTCTCTTCGCCCCTTTGTTCCATCAGGCGATGAAGCATGTGATGCCGACTCGCAAGGAACTGGGATTCCGGACTTGTTTCAACCTCCTCGGCCCCTTGGCCAACCCAGCCGGTGTGAAACGGCAACTGGTGGGAGTTTATGATCCGGAATTGACGGAGCCGGTCGCTGAGGTTCTCCTCTCCCTCGGGTCGGAACGGGTAATGGTCGTGTCGAGCCTGGATGGGATTGATGAGATCTCTGTTACGGCGGAAACGCAAATCAGCGAAGTGAAGGACGGAACGGTCCATACTAGACGCGTGACTCCGGAAGAATTGGGTTTGACTCGTGGAACCCTGGAAGACCTAGCTGGCGGGGACGCCAACGTAAATGCTCGCTTGATCCGCCGCGTATTGGAAGGGGAGCCCGGTCCTTGTAGAGACGTGGTTCTTGCCAACGCTGGAGCCGTGATTGCCATTGCAGGCAAGGCTCTATCCCTGAAGGAGGGAATCCAACTTGCTGCTGAAGCGGTTGACCGAGGAGCTGCTTCCGCCAAACTGAAGGAAATGACGGAGAGCGGGAAGGAGGTCTCCTATGTTTCTTAATCGGATTACCGAGGTGAAACGACGGGAACTGGAGGTCTTGCGTACACGCCTTTCTCACCAAGAGGAAGAAACGGTGAAGGAGTTGCCGCCTTGTCGTTCCCTGGTTGCCGCCATGACAAAAAAATCTCCGAGTCCGGCCCTGATTGCCGAGGTAAAACCAGCTTCTCCCTCTAAAGGTGTGATCCGGGAACGGGTGAACCCGGTAGAAACAGCTCGGGGTTATGAGGCAGGAGGAGCCTCTGCCGTTTCTGTTCTAACGGATGCTTCCTTTTTCAAAGCGGATGCTGCCAACCTGAGCCAGGTGAAACCCGCGGTCTCTATCCCAGTTCTAAGAAAAGATTTCATTCTCGATCCCCTGCAGGTTCTGGAGAGCCGGCTTATCGGAGCGGATGCCATCCTGCTGATCGCTGCCATCCTATCCGAGGATCAACTTCAATCCCTGACGATGGAAGCACATCGTCTGGGAATGGAGGTGCTTCTTGAAATCCATGGGGAAGAGGAGATCCCTCGGGCCCTGGCGGCAAAGCCCAACGTCCTGGGAATCAATAACCGCAATTTGGCCACCTTTGAGACGGATCTCGCCGTGACGGAGCGGCTGTATCCGAAGATTCCGCGGGGAATCCCCGTGATCGGAGAAAGCGGAATTCATTCAAGGAATGATTACAAACGGCTGGAGCGGGCCGGTGTGGACGGGGTGCTGGTCGGTGAATACCTGATGCGTCAACCTTCACCGGAAGTGGCGGTCAGGGAGCTGTTAAACGGGGTGACGGTGTGAGAACCACGGTCAAAATATGCGGGTTGCGCCGGCCTGAAGATGTGGAAGGGCTGGCGGGGTTGGATTTGGACGCTGCCGGCTTCATCCTTGTCCCTGGTCGCAAGCGAACCGTGTCGATGAAAACCGCCTCTGATCTGGTAAAGAGGCTTCCGCGGGGAATCGCTTCTATCGGGGTGATGATGGATCCGTCGGAGGAGGAAGTGGATCGTTGGTTGTCGGCTGTCTCCTTTGACCGGATCCAGTTGCACGGGGAGGAATCCGCTGTTTTTTGCCGCCGCTTGAAAGAGAGGTTTCACCTTCCTATCATCAAGGTATTCCATATCGGGCAGAAGGGGCCGGTGGATACTCCTGAGGAGTATGCTCCCTGGGTGGACGGGGTTTTGCTCGACTCCTCTGTCGGAGATAGGCGGGGAGGGACGGGGCGTCCCTTTGATTGGGAGGCGATTCCGACTGTCCGACAGCAGTGGAAGAAAGTCGGGGTCCCGGTCTGGGTCGCCGGGGGCCTACACCCGGGAAATGTCGGGGAGCTGCTGATGCGCTATGCCCCCGACGGAGTGGATACATCCAGCGGCGTAGAAACTGCGGGCAAAAAACAACGAGATCGAATGGCCCAGTTTGTGGAGAGGGTGAGACAATATGACCGACAGACAAGTCTTGGATAAAGCAAAGGAGGAGATCCCCTTTTCCGGGAGGTTTGGGGGATTTGGCGGGCGGTTCGTACCGGAAACCCTGATGAACGCTCTAGACGAACTGGAGGCGGGATATCGGGAAGCGATGGCGAATCGGGATTTCCAAGAGGAACTGAGGGAGCTGCTTTCGGAGTATTCGGGACGACCGACACCGCTGACCCAGGCTGGAAATCTGACCCACCATGCCGGGGGGGCAAAGATCTATCTCAAGCGGGAAGATTTGAACCATACCGGGGCGCACAAAATCAATAACACGCTCGGCCAGGGGCTCCTGGCTAAACGGATGGGCAAAAAGAAACTCATCGCCGAGACGGGTGCGGGACAGCATGGAGTCGCCTCTGCAACGGTGGCTTCCCTTCTGGGGATGGAGTGCAAGGTATTTATGGGGGAAGAAGATGTCCGTCGCCAGAAGCTGAATGTTTTTCGTATGGAACTGCTCGGGGCAGAGGTGGTGCCGGTCGCTTCCGGTACCCGTACCTTGAAGGACGCGACCAATGAAGCGATCCGTCACTGGGTAACCCATGTGGAAGATACGTTTTACCTGATCGGATCCGTGGTGGGCCCTCACCCCTACCCGGCGATGGTGCGGGATTTCCAGCGGGTGATCGGGGATGAAACCCGGGTTCAGCTGTTGGAAAAAGAGGGGCGTCTACCTGATGATGTCATCGCCTGTGTAGGAGGCGGCAGCAATGCGATTGGGATGTTTACCGCTTTTCTCGGGGATGAATCAGTCCGTCTCCACGGTGTGGAAGCGGCGGGGGAAGGCCTCTTGACGGATCGTCATGCCGCAACCCTCACCAAGGGGTCTCCTGGCGTTCTTCACGGTTCTTTCACCTATCTCCTCCAAGATGAGCATGGCCAGATCCTGCCGGCCCATTCGATATCCGCAGGCCTGGATTACCCTGGAGTAGGCCCGGAGCACGCCTATCTGAAGGATGCACAACGGGTCCGCTATACTACGGCGACAGATGCGGAGGCCCTGGAGGCGGTGAAGCTCCTCTCCCGGACAGAGGGAATCTTGCCTGCGCTGGAATCCGCCCACGCGGTGGCGGAAGGGGTCAAGCTGGCTAAACGAGCAAAGCCCGGCTCACTGGTGGTTATTTGTTTGTCAGGCCGGGGAGATAAGGATGTAGAGTCGATCCGCGCTGGATTGGAGGGACCCGAATATGAATCTCATTGAACAAGCATTCCGCCGTCCGGGACGTAAGCTGATTCCTTTCATCACAGCAGGGGATCCCGACTGGGAGACAAGCCTTTCTTTAATCCGCCTTTTGGATCAAGAAGACGTAACGGCGATTGAACTGGGGGTTCCTTACACGGATCCCCTGGCCGACGGTCCGGTGATCCAGGCTGCCTCCGACCGTGCCCTCGCTAAAGGGATGACACTGACGGGCGTACTGGAATTAGCCCGTACTGCACGGGAGGAAGGGGTAGATACCCCGCTCATCCTGTTTTCCTATTACAACCCCCTCCTTCGTTTTGGTTTGTCCCGTTTGACTCGATTGGCCAAAGAAAGCGGAATCGACGGCATGATTGTGCCCGATTTGCCCTTTGAGGAAAGTGCTGATCTGGCTGAACTGGCGGAGGAGGCCAATCTATGCCTGATTCCGCTCACGGCGCCCACTTCCAAGGACCGAATCGAACGGATTACAGCGAAGGCTCGGGGCTTCGTCTACTGTGTCTCCTCTTTGGGCACGACGGGGACGCGCAGTACGTTTTCCAGCGGGGTGGAGGCTTTTCTCGATACGGTGAAAAAGTCGAGCCCCGTGCCGACGGCGATTGGCTTTGGTATATCCCGCCGTGAGCATGTAGACCGTTTTCTCAAACATGCCGATGCTGTGGTGGTGGGAAGTGCTCTCGTTCGCATGATCGAGGAACGCCTCTCTCGCTTCAAAGATCCCGAGACGAGAGAAGAGGCATTAGAGGAAATCCGTTGCTTTGTGCGTGACCTGGCGGCGGAGGAAGTACCAGCGATTGACCGCTAGACTTTATCATCAGTCTTGGCCCGCGGCACGTGCTGCGGGTTTTTCCGGTCGGTATGGTTGGGCAAAGCGCCTGTTCTGTTGTAAACTATAGAGAAAACCAGTGGGGAGGAACCGCACGAATGAAATCAAAGTCGGTGCTCCAGGATGTCCCGGTCTATCAGCCGGGTAAACCTCTGGAGGAAGTGAAACAAGAATACGGTTTAGACCAAGTAATCAAGCTGGCCTCTAACGAAAACCCTTTCGGCTGTTCGCCCAAGGTGTGGGAATCCCTGAACGTGGAGAGGGATTTTTTTGCCATCTACCCTGAGGGAGAAGCTCCGCTCCTTCGTCGGGAGCTGGCTGCCCGGCTTGATATCGGGCCGGAATGGTTGCTGTTCGGCAATGGGTCCGACGAGGTCGTGCAAATGCTGGCCCGGACGTTTCTGGAGCCGGGACAAGAATCGGTCATGGCGGATATCACGTTCCCCCGCTACAAGACACAGGTCTTGATTGAAGGGTGCAAGGCGGTGGAGGTTCCCCTCAAAAACGGCGTTCACGATCTGGAAGGAATGGCAACTGCCATCAACGAAAAAACGCGCATCGTCTGGATTTGCAATCCGAACAACCCGACGGGGACCATCATTGATGCGGAAGAGCTGGCCGCTTTCATGGAGAAGGTACCGGAACACGTGCTGGTGGTACTCGACGAGGCTTATGAGGAGTATGTAACTGATCCCGCCTATCCGGACAGTCTCTCCCTCGTTAAAAAGGATCCGCGTGTGGTTGTGCTTCGCACGTTTTCCAAAATCTATGGACTGGCCGCTTTCCGTATCGGCTACGGGGTGATGGATCCGTCTCTGGTTGCAGAGATGAATCGAGTTCGGGAGCCTTTTAATGCCAACCGGCTCGCTCAGCGGGCCGCGCGAGCCGCCTTGGATGACCCATCTTTTGTCGACCGCTGTCGACAGGAAAACCGGCGGGGAATTGAAGAATTTGAAAGACAACTGAAAGAGTGGGGCCTCTCCTATTTCCCTTCTCAGGGTAATTTTCTTTTGCTAGATACCGGCCGTCCGGCACAGGATGTCTTCCAATGCCTGTTATCGAAAGGGATTATCGTCCGTTCCGGGGCCGCTCTCGGTTATCCGACTCATATCCGGGTCACAGTTGGCACTCCAGAACAGAACCGGGTATTTCTTGCCCAATTAGCTGTTTGTCTGGGCAAGCCGGCCCCGATCCGATGAAAAAGGCAACCGTACTGGGAATCGGGTTGATCGGAGGTTCCCTTGCTCTCTGCCTGAAGAAACGGACGGATTTGTGTGTCGAGGGGTTTGACGCGTCGGAGACCACCCTGGGCCTCGCGGAGTCTGCGGGTGTCATCGATCGTGGGTACACGGATTTGGCACAGGCAGTAGAAGGGGCAGACTATCTCTTTCTGGCCGTGCCGGTGGGAGCAGCGACGGATCTGCTCGACCGGTTGGCTGAGTTGCCGCTGAAAGAAGGGTGCATCATTTCTGACGTGGGCAGCACCAAGGGTCAAGTGGTGGAGCATGCCGCAGGCTTGAGAAATCTCGGCGCCATATTCATCGGTGGCCACCCCATGGCCGGTTCCCATCAGTCCGGGGTACAGGCGGCCCACCCGTTGCTCTTTGAGAACGCTTATTATGTGTTGACGCCTCTGCCGGAAACGCCCTTAGCCGAAGTGCAGTGCCTCTCCCGCTTGTTAACCGAGGCAACGGGGGCGCAACTGGTTATCATGGCCCCGGACCATCATGATCGCGTAGTAGGTGCGATCAGCCACCTTCCCCACATAGTAGCCTCTGGCCTTGTCAACCAGGTGAGCCGGTACAATAAATCCAACGAATGGTTTCATCGTCTCGCTGCAGGCGGTTTTCGGGATCTCACTCGGGTGGCTGCAGCCCATCCCGTCATGTGGCGGGATATTCTCCTTTCCAATCGTGGGGCGATTCTGGAGCTCATGGACGACTGGATACGGGAAATGGAGGAGATCAAAGGGGCGGTGGCAGAGGCGCAACCGGAGGAGATCGAGTCCTTCTTCGCCAGTGCCAAGCGTTCTCGGGAACAACTTCCCGACCGGAAACGAGGAGTGTTGGCTCCCCACTTTGAGTGCTATGTGGACGTGCCGGACCATCCGGGTGTCATTGCGACGGTGGCCAAACTCCTTGGAAACAACGAGATCAATATCAAAAATATCGGTGTGATGGAAAACAGGGAAGACCGGGAAGGAATCCTCCGGCTTGTGTTCAGAAGCGAAGAAGAGCTTGTCCGGGCACGGTCATGTCTGCGCCGGGAAGGATACCGGGTGTTCGACCTGGAGGAGAAACAGCAGAAATGAAAGAGGCGATACCGTGCAGCGATTGCAAATCGAACCCAGAACCAATCTGAAGGGAACCATCCGGGTACCTGGTGACAAATCCATTTCCCACCGTGCGGTAATGTTTGGCGCGATTGCGGAGGGGACAACCCGGGTCGAAGGTTTTCTGCCTGGAGCGGACTGTCTCAGCACCATCGATTGCTTCCGAAAAATGGGTGTCCCGATCACTCGGAAGTCAGATACCTCTCTCGTGATTGAGGGGGGAGGGTGGGACGGTCTTCAGGAGCCGACTGAATTCCTTGACGTGGGAAATTCCGGCACCACCATTCGTCTGATGCTGGGCATCCTGGCAGGCCGCTCCTTCTACTCCGCAATCGCGGGAGACGCCTCCATCGCCCGTCGGCCGATGGATCGGGTTATCCAACCGCTCCGCCGCATGGGCGCCAAGGTAGAGGGGCGCAGCGGCGGGTCTTTCACTCCATTGGGTGTCCGAGGCGGTGGATTACACGGCATTGAGCATCAAAGCCCTGTTGCCAGCGCTCAGGTGAAATCCTGCCTTCTTCTTGCAGGTTTACAAGCGAAGGGGATCACTCAGGTAAAAGAGCCCTCTCTGTCCAGAGATCACACAGAGCGAATGCTGAGGGCCTTTGGTGTGGAAGTGGACTCTTTTGCAGGCGGGGTGTCAGTCCGCGGCGGCCAGACTCTCACAGGGGGCGAGGTGAAGGTTCCAGGGGATATCTCCTCGGCTGCTTTCCCGATGGCTGCTGCCCTGATTGTTCCAGGGAGTCGGATCACCATTCGGGATGTAGGACTCAACCCGACCCGGACCGGTATCATCGATGCCTTCCAGGCGATGGGGGGCCAAGTGGAAGTGACGGAAACGGGTGAATGGTGCGGTGAGCCCGTAGGGGATCTAACCGTTCACGCTTCCTCGTTGCATGGGGTAGAGATTGGGGGAGAGCTCATTCCCCGCCTAATCGATGAAATCCCGATCCTGGCCGTTGCAGCCACTCAGGCTCAGGGGCGAACGGTTATCCGGGACGCAGCGGAATTGAAAGTGAAGGAGACCAATCGAATTGCGGTGACCGCAGCAGAGTTGACCAAACTGGGGGCTCATGTGGAGGAAACACCGGACGGTTTGATCATTGAAGGCCCCGTTTCTCTCACAGGATCTCTCTGTGACAGCCATGGTGACCACCGAATTGGGATGGCAGCGGCCGTAGCCGGACTGATTGCAAAAGGCGGTACCACCGTGGAAAATGCTTCTGCCATCGATGTTTCTTTCCCGGGATTCGCAGAGACGATGGGTCGGCTGTGAACAACTGAACAAATAAACGACCGGTCAGATGCTTAGCTCATTATCCGTCGGACTTGAAAGGGAGTTCTCTCTCAAGTCCGATCATTTAGGTTGATACGTCAAAAAATTTAGAATTACTTGTTGACGAGAGGAGAAGGCTGGCTTATACTATACGCATAGTATGGTTTCTCTCCACTCCTATCCATTATTGCACGTAGAGTGCAGACCGCCTGTCCACAGGCGGTTCTTTTTTTATCCAATAGGACATACCCCTACTTATGGGGGGGAGTTCGATGAATGAAAACGAGCGGGCGATGGCGGTGGAGGCCGGTTTTGTGATAGGAGCGGTTATTGCGCTGAAAGAATGGATTTTTCCCTTTTTTATTTGGCGCTTTTTCCCTACAGGGGATTTGGCCGCCCTGATGCTCGAATGGATGATGATCATGGTTAGTGTAATCACCTGTGTCATCTACTTGGGATTAGGCTCTTCTGCAAGGCACCTGCACGGTCTGTCTTTAAACCGGTCTGTCTTCCTCTTTCTTTCTTCTCACCTCCCCCTTATTCTGCTGTGTTCTCCGATTTCCCGGCAAATTCCCTTTCTTTCTCCTGTTCACGAAGCAGCAAAGGATTGGGGTGGGCTAATCGGGGACGGTCTCCAATTGTTCCATCCTTTGCTGGAGTGGGACCTCCCATTGCTGCCCGGAGGGATGGCGCTGGTTCTCTTCCTGACGGGACGATTCGTGCAAGTGGTGGATGAATCGCAACGGACAGTTTCTTCCCGTCAACAACCTGGTACCCGCCGGGGAAAAGGGTAGAACTGCTCTATCGAATTCGTATCATCTCAACAACACCCGAGAAGGGTGTTGTTTTTGGTTGGTGAGGGAGGGGCCCTACTCTGGAAAGAGGTATGATTTTGCCGTGGAAGATGCAAGATAGAAAAAGGAAAGAAATGGAGGGGGATGGGTATGAATTTCGCTGATCTGTTGACTTACGCGGATATTGATACTCTGCAGCGGATGGCAAGCCATTATGGTTGCGGTCACGATTTGCATTCCAAAAACGATCTGATCTCCTCTCTCCTCCATCACCTGGGTGGGAAATCCCGGCTGGAGGGTGAAGTGGATACGTTATCCGAAGCTGAATTTCGGTTTCTCCAACAGCTTTGTTTCGATTCCCGGGATCTTTTCAGCCAAGAAGAGCTGCTCGCTAAAGGGCGGGCTGCGCTGGATGGGAAAAAGGAAGAACCCCGTCGACTAGTCCGGCTTGCCTGTCGGAAGGGGTGGCTGTTTCCGGGGTTTTCCCACCGTCATAAATATCTGTTCCGGATGCCTGCTGATCTTCGGCGGCGCTATTTGAATCTGTTTGCGGATAAGTACGGGGAGGGCGGGGGGCCTTCTCCGTCTGCTTACCGGAGTGAAGAAGGGTTGTTGGAGGAAGATTTGTATCGCTTTCTCACCTTTCTTTACCGTCATGAGGTACGCCTTACATCCGAAGGGGGGATATACCGCCAGCAGCAGCGGCAGCTCTTTCAGACCTTCCAAGTCCGGGAAGACCCTATCGACCGAAAGGGTTGGCGTTTTGGGTTTGGCAGGCGCTATCACCTCTATCCGGACCGTTTTTCTCTTCTGTACGACTATGCTTTTTTCAAAGGTTATATCGCGGAAGATGAAATGGAAGGTTGTCTCCGTTTAACGGAAGCGGGGGCGGGGAAAGTCATGGATAACGAGGTAGGTGAAGGGAAAGAGCTCTATCGCTTCTGGTTGCGTCTCTACAAAAAACCGATTCCCCAGCTGGCGATGATCGTCAAATGGGTGGAGCTTCTTGCCAGGGAGTCCTGGCAGGAAACAGACCGCCTTTTCGAAGTAGCGAGCCCATGGATGGCATCGTACTATTACGAATCGGAAGAAGATCTTTTCCATCGCATCATGAAGATGATGCTCCATCTGGGTCTGCTCCGAATCGGAGAGACGGGACAGTCTCGCGTGGTCAGGATGAACCCTACTGGCCGGGGGTGGATTTCCGGTGTAGCTGGCTTTGCAGAGAGCACCCTGGATAAGCGCTGGTCGGAACCGGCCCCGGATCAAAATTTCTCTCGTCGGGCAGGAGACCGCCCCCTCGGTATGGAATAAAAAATATAAGCCTCTATTACGATTATCCGAAAATTTGAGAGGCTCCCCGCGTATATTACAAATAGAGTTCAAAATATTCTCATCGATGCGGATTGGGGGGGTAGGGTATGGGTGATTGTGTGACGGTCTCGGAGAAAAAGGAGTTTATCCAGTGGTTTTTGAACCGCTTCGAACTCCAGAAACGAGAGGCCGCCTGGCTTCTCAATTACCTCTGTTCCGACGACGAGCTCCTGGAACGTACCCATTTTGTCGATAGCCTGCGGCATTTACCCAAAGCCTTGTTGATCTCTACCCGATGCATTCAGATGACCCCCTTCAAGTTCACTAAAAACAGGCGGGTCAGTTCTGATGTCGAGACAGCTTTTTACGATATCCGTTCCTCTCCTCAAGAAGATTTGTACGTCAGTCTCTATTTTAAGGAAAGGTCCAGCTGCCCAGAATACGCTGCCGTATTGGAGGGTAATCCCATGGAGAGACAAGATCTCGTACAAGATACTTTATTCGGTCTATTTGCGGAGATGATCCTCGATCAAGCGGTTCGTGACTTCCAAGAAAAAGAGCTGTACCGGCGCATCGACGAGGCCCTAGCTATTGGAGACGAAAAGCAATTCTTACAATTAACCGAACAATGGCTTCAACTTGTGGAAAATGAAAAATAAGTCCGATATAATGCCCGGTAGAGGTCCGGGCCTTTTATATTTCAAGGTCCGAAATATGGCGTCTCCGGACATTTTGGGAGGGTTTTTCGGATGCGTCTCACCAATTTGGATATGGAAGAATGGAAGCAGTCGGCTCCTTATGTAGACAGCCTTCTTGTACCGGTCTATGGCATCCGCCTCCCGGGAAAACAGCCCGAACTTTTCGGACCGAGGTTGACGGAAAGGGTGGCGAAAGCGGTTGAGCAGGAACTGACCGGCCGCCTGCTGTTAATGCCTGCGATCCCTTATCAGGGTTTGGATGATAAGGTTTTTTTCTCCTACATAGACAGTGTGGTAAGGGAGCTAGCGCCATACGGTTTCCATCACTTATTTTTTCTGGGAGAAGGGAAACTATTTCCTAGGGGACTAGAAGAAGCAGGCTATCGATGGATCAACCTGGAACCGGAAAAAAGGGGGTTGGAAGAGGAGACGGAATCCGTCATCCAGCTTATCGTTCGGGTGTGGGAAACGGAATCAGGAGAATGATGGAAAGGTTTCCGGGGAGAATAATCGATGAATCCACAAGCTTGAAAACGGCATCAGGCCCGTCCTTGACATAGGTTGAGGCGGTTGGCTATCATGGATATGTCCTAGTAATACTTATGGTTTCGGTCCGGTTGGACGTTTAAGTCGTATAGAGGGAGGTCGGACGAGTCGTGAGCGACAACAATCAGCAGAAACCGGGAATGTCGCGCCGTAAGTTTTTGACTTACACCATCGCGAGCACAGCAGGTTTTCTCGCGTCGGGTGTGCTTTATCCGATGGTGCGCTTTGCTGTCGATCCGCTTCTTCAGAAGGGAACGGATACGAAATTTGTGGATGTGGGCTCGGTGAATGAGTTCGGTAAAGATCCGAAATCCGTGGAATTTCGGATTGAGCGTAAAGACGGCTGGTACAAAAAAGAGGGCGGAGAAAAGGCGACCGCTTGGGTCTTGAAACACGGTGGCGAGATTCTCGCACTATCCCCCATCTGCAAACACTTGGGCTGTACGGTGAAATGGGAAGGTGGAGGGAAGACGAATATCTTTTACTGTCCCTGCCACGGCGGTGAATATACCAAGGATGGGGTCAATATCCCGGGTACTCCACCCAATGCCCCGCTGGACGTGTATGCATCGAAAATCGAGGGTGACAGACTTCTCCTGGGCCCGATCAAGCAGCGAGGGGGAGGGGCGTAAGCTATGTTGAAGAGTGCATATGAATGGTTGGACAAACGGCTGGATATCACACCGATGTGGCGTGATATAGCCGATCACGAAGTTCCTGAGCACGTTAACCCAGCGCATCATTTCTCTGCGTTCATCTACTGTTTCGGCGGGTTGACCTTTTTTATTGTCGTCATCCAGATCCTTTCGGGTATGTTTTTGGCGATGTATTATGTTCCTGACATTCAGAACGCGTGGAAAAGTGTCGATTACCTGCAGAATGAAATCGCATTCGGACACATTGTCCGCGGCATGCACCACTGGGGTGCCAGCGTGTCGATCGTGATGTTGTTTCTCCATACCCTACGGGTCTTTTTCACGGGATCTTACAAGCATCCTCGTGAATTCAACTGGGTGGTCGGGATGCTGATTTTCTTTACGATGATGGGACTCGGCTTCACCGGATACTTGTTGCCGTGGGATAACAAAGCTTACTTTGCAACCAAAGTGGGGATCGAGATCGCAGCGAGTGTGCCGGTGATCGGTAGCGCTATCGCTACATTCCTGCAGGGGGGAGAAATCGTCGGGGCGCAGACGTTGGCACGCTTTTTCGCTTTGCACGTTTTCTTCCTCCCCGGCGTCTTGCTGGCTCTTCTGGGAGCCCACTTCTTCCTGATCCGGAGACAGGGTATCTCAGGGCCGCTCTAAGCCTGATACGTTAGGGGGGAAAACATATGGCACATAATGACCAAGACAAAGAACAAGACGTACATTTTGTCGGGGATTCACGGGTTAAATCCAATAAACAGCGGATATACCCAAAGGACTACTCCGAATTCCCAGGCAAGACGGAAGCCTTTTTTCCGAACTTCCTCTTGAAGGAGTGGATGGTGGCTGTCGTCGTCCTAGTCGGCTTTCTCGCTCTTGTGATGGCTGAAGAGCCGCCCCTCGGGGAACAAGCAGATCCGACCAACACGGGATTCCTACCGGTGCCGGACTGGTACTTCCTGTTCCTCTATGAGCTGTTGAAGTTTAAGTGGGCATCCGGGCCCTTCGTCGTTATCGGGACCGTCCTTGTTCCCTCTCTCCTCTTTGGAGGACTGTTCCTGGTCCCCTGGCTGGATCGGGGCAAGGAGCGGCGCCCGATGAAGCGGCCGATCACCACTGGGATCGCGTTGCTCAGCTTAGTAGGGATCGTTGTACTCACCTGGGTGGCGGAGGATGAACACCAGAAACAGCTGGCTTCACAACCCAAAGGGGCAGGTGAAGAAGCTAAGATCGTCGATCAGAACGATCCGGCTTATGAGATCTACAAGAATAACGCTTGCGTTAACTGTCATGGCCAACAGCTGGAAGGTCTTCAAGGCCCGTCTCTCAGAGGGATTGGGGATGCCTACTCTTCCGAAGAGATCATCAAGATCATGGATGAAGGGAAAGGCACCATGCCCGCCGGTATGTTCCAGGGAACGGCGAAAGAGAAGAAACAGCTGGCTGACTGGCTTGCCAGACAGAAAACCGGCAAAAAACCGCCGACCGAAGAACACTAAAGCCAAAACCCCGGCCATGATGGCCGGGGTTTTTTACTCTGCGGAGATGGAAGGGAGGGCGCATATGATCCGGATCCGGTGGCAGATCTTCATCCGTCTACTCAATCAACGCTCTTTTTTGTGGGGGCTGTTTTTGATCAATCTTTTGGGGACCTTCTACGGTTACTACTGGTACAAGAACCAACTGGCGGTGACAGAACTCCGCTTTCTTCCCTTTGTTCCCGATAGTCCGACAGCGAGCGCTGCATTTACGCTAGTTCTCCTCCTGTATCTGTTGAATCGGCGAAGTCCTCTCATGGAAGCCTTTGCTGGAGTCACGCTCTTTAAATACGGCATCTGGGCGGTCGCTATGATTGTAGCGGGGGCGGAACGCGCCGACATGCCTTTTCTGGAGGCCCTTCATTGGACGGACTGGATGTTGATGGCTTCTCATCTGGGAATGGCGATTCAGGGTGTGCTCTACAGTCGTTTCTTCACTTATGACTGGCGCCACCTGTTTATTGTGGCTGCCTGGGTACTGTTAAACGACACCCTGGACTACGGGTGGAATGTTCATCCATGGCTTCCCCCGTCCCTGGCAGGCTTGGAACCGATGGTGGCTCTGTTCACCTTCGGCATGAGTATCATCAGCCTCATCCTGTTCGCCGGTTTGGGTTTCCCACCCCGGAAGGAACGGAAATGGAAAAGCCCGTTGTGGTGGCAGAGCCCAACAAAGGCGATTCTGTAGACAAAAAAAGAGACCTCTTTGGTCTCTTTTTTTGTCCTTGGAAAATTACAATATAAACAAGTCTGTATTCCAAACCATAAGTGCCATTCAAAGGAGAAGTCTGTCAGATGACAGGCTTCTTTCATGGGGAGGACAGGCGGTGCATAGGATGTACCAATGAATCAATGGAAAGGAAAAGCGGGGGGAGAGAAGTGAGATGGGGCGTCAACAAGGGTGGGTCCTAGGATTGGCCGGTTTGGTGTTTTTCCTGGTTCTGTTTATGAATGGAACTCCGGGGATGGCGACAGCTGAGGATGGGTTAGTCGATCAATGGACGAAACAGGCATTGCAGATCGAAGAGAGAGTCCGGCAGGGTGGGGAAGAAAATTATCTGAAAGCACGGGAGGAGACGGCAGTTTTAGCAAAAAGTTTTGCCCGTTCGGACTTATCCGAAGTGAATCTGTCGATTCAGGGGGTCGAGGCATTATCTGAAACGCTGGTGGAACTCGACCGGCAGCTCAACCGTGTGATGCCTGCTTCCGATGATTTGAATCGGGCTGCCGAACGGTCTGCTTTGGCCTTCGATGCGATTGCTCACCCCCACCAACCGCTATGGTACCGGTATGAACCGGTTTTCAGGAAAGATATTGCCCGGGTGAAGGGAGCCGCCAAAAAAGGCAATCCTGAGAACCTCAGGATTGCCGTCCGGGAACTGATTCTTCATTATGAACAGATCGAGCCTGCCTTGGAGGTCGCACGAAAGCCTATGACGGTGGAGAAGGTCCGCTCATTGATGAATTTTCTCCGAAGCCGAGTCCATATCAATCCATTGCCTCGGGAAGAACTTCGGGGAGGGATTCGCCAATGGGAACGAATGGTGCCTCCGCTTTTCAACGGACCTGAAGAAGATGTTACCGCCTTTGGTGGAGGAACGTTGCCTCCGATCTTGCCTGCGGCGCTCTCTCTCGGAGGGTTGATCGCTATGGTACTCAGTTATGTGGGGTGGAAAAAGCACCGATACAAACAGCGGCGAATGCCAGGCCGTTTTTAGAAGAAGGTTCGATTATTCTTTTTCAAAGCTGAATCCTTCTCCGAAAACATCCCGCACGTCATGGACAACGACGAAGGCATAAGGATCCACGGCGTTGACTAGTTGTTTCATCCGGGGAAGTTCCGGACGGCTTATTACCACATAAAGGACCTCTTTATCCGTTCCGGTGTATCCTCCACGTCCTTTCAGAAGGGTAACGCCCCGATCCATGTCACTGGTGATTTTGTCCGAAATAGCGACAGCTGAATTGGAAATAATGGTTACCGCCTTCCGTGTATCCAGACCTTCGACCACGAAGTCGATCACCCGGGCCCCTACGAAAACAGCAACGACTGTATACATGGCCTTTTCACGACCGATGAAGAAAGCGGAGCCCCCAATTACCAAGATATCGAAGAGGAACATGGTCCGGCCGATGCTCCAGTCGAAATATTTGTTTCCGAGTCGGGCGATGATATCTACCCCTCCAGTGGTTCCTCCGGTCCGAAAGATCATTCCCAGCCCGAGGCCGACTAACACTCCCGTATAGAGGGCTGCGAGAAGGGGATCGCCGGGGATGGGTTCACCCCAGCCTTCGGTTAGGGAGAGGGAGAGGGAGACGGAGACCGTTCCGATGACCGTCAGGGTCAAGGTCCGTTTGCCGAAGATTTTATAGCCGACAAAAAAGAGCGGGATATTCAAGAGCAGGATCACGACCCCGGGAGAAAAGCCGAATAAATAGTGTAGGATGAGAGAAATTCCGGTGAAACCACCCTCCGACAGTTTATTAGCGATCGCGAAATAGTTGATGCCTAGGGAGAAAATGAAAGAACCAAAAAGAATGATCGCAATGTCCCGGATCCATTTTTGAATGTTCCGTTTGGTGGCCGTATGCATGTTCCATCGCCTCCTTTTTATTAGGATGACCCGATTTCACTCATTCTTCCGGCAAATCACGATCTATTATACCGGCCCCGTATCGTTTGGGCAATGAGAAGGGAGCCTTGAGGTTATTGACAAACCAGCGGCCAAAGGAAAAGCGTGGTGGCCGCAAAACGGTCGGAGCCTCCGGATACTCCGCTCAGTCGGTCGGTGCCAACAGGACGCTTCGCCGGAAATCGACCTACCTTTGGACTTTGTCAACAGGCTCAGAGCCCTGAACGGTTTTCTACCAAGGGCGATACGGTTTGTCTTCTACTAATGGATCGGTTACCATGATAGGGGAAAAGGAGGCTCTTTCACGATGGATGCCAAGACGATGAAAGTGATGCAGCAGGAGGTCGATGCGTATATCTCCCAGTTTAAAGAGGGCTATTTCCATCCTCTATCCATGCTGGCCCGCATGACAGAGGAAGTGGGGGAATTGGCCCGGGAGGTCAACC
Organism: Salinithrix halophila; assembly: GCF_042650125.1. Taxonomy (NCBI): domain Bacteria; kingdom Bacillati; phylum Bacillota; class Bacilli; order Caryophanales; family Thermoactinomycetaceae; genus Salinithrix; species Salinithrix halophila. Next base: position 345,323 of record NZ_JBHSAP010000018.1, on the reverse strand, counting down.
ATCGCTACGGTGAAAAACCAAAGAAGGCGGGGGAAGAGGAGAACAGCATGGAGATGGAACTGGGTGATCTTCTCTTTATCATCATCTGTTTTGCTAATTCCCTCAACATCGATCTGGAAGAAGCTTTCGATCGGGTGATGGAGAAATACGATATTCGAGACAAGGATCGTTGGACGCGCAAGAATACCTGAACGAGACACTGTAGGAGAAGGAGGGGAGGCGCGGGTCGAAGAGGCCTGGCGCCGAATTTGTGATGAAACCGATTAAGGTGGCTGTAGCGGGGGCCACAGGACGTATGGGACAGGAAGTCGTCAAGTTGATACAAAGAGAGGAGAGCTTAGTCCTTTCTGGTGCGACAGCCCGTCGCAAGAAAGGGGAAGACGCCGGGGAGGCGATCGGTATTGGCAAACTGGGAATCACTTTGACGGATTCCCTTGACGAGGTGCTTGCCCAGGGACCGGATGTATTGGTGGACTTTACGACGCCGGATCAAGTCAAAGCTAATACAGAGCGGGCGATTGAGGCCGGTGTGAGACCGGTGGTAGGAACGACCGGCCTCACCGAAGAGGAGATCCGCGAATTGGACGAGCTCTGCCGGGATAAGGGGATTGGCGGCATCATCGCTCCCAATTTTGCGATCGGAGCAGTATTGATGATGGTATTTGCCGCTAAAGCATCTCGATATATGCCCCACCTGGAGATTATCGAGATGCACCATGACAGGAAGTTGGATGCCCCATCGGGTACAGCCTGGAAGACCGCCGAGCTCATCTCCAAGGAACGGGAAGAGATGAAGCAGGGACATCCGGAAGAAAAAGAGACGCTGGAGGGAGCCCGGGGCGGATACCGAGACGGCTTCAGGGTGCACAGTGTCCGCCTGCCGGGTCTGGTTGCTCATCAAGAGGTGCTGCTTTCCGACGCCGGGCAGCTGCTGACGATTCGCCATGATTCTCTCAACAGGGAATCCTTCATGCCTGGGGTGAAGCTCGCTGTAGAGGACGTCATGAATCGAACGGGTCTTGTCTATGGGTTGGAGAAGATCCTCGACTTATAAAGGGAGGGTTATATGAGCATCCCATTCCCCCGTGTACAGCTTCTGTGGGGTGAAACACCGTTGCATCCGCTTCCCCGTTTGGCTGCTGCTGCCGGACTTCCTGAGATCTGGGTGAAACGGGACGACCTAACCGGGACCGCTCTCGGCGGCAACAAGCTCAGAAAGCTGGAATTTTTGCTCGGCGAGGCGAAAGAGACGGGCTGTGACTTGGTGATTACCGGAGGCAGTCCCCAATCCAACCATGCCCGGCTCACTGCCGGTGCCGCCCGCAGGGTCGGGTTAGATGCCTGGCTTTGTTTTGCTGGCGACCGGATGGGCACAGGGCAGGGGAATCTGCTCCTGGATCGATTGTTCGGCGCTCAATGCTTTCTGACGGGCGTCTATGGTTCCGAAGCTTTGGAAGAGGCGATGGAGGCGAAGGCAGAGGAAGTCCGGTCTCAAGGGCGAAGACCCTTTGTCATTCCGGTGGGCGGTTCGACTCCTGCTGGTGACTATGGGTATGTTCTCGCTTGGAAAGAATGGGCTGCACAGCAAAGACAGTCGGGAAGCTCCATCGATACGATCTGGCTATCGGCAGGGACTGGAGGGACGATGGCCGGCCTCCTGGCCGGGCGTGCCCTGTCGCCCCTTCCTGTGAACATCCGCGGAATTAGCGCTTGGCTGGGAGCGGCAGAGCTTCGCCGGCAAGTAGCCCGTCTGGCCAATCAGTTGCTGGAGCGTCTGGGTAGTGAAAAGCGGGTGCAGGAGAGGGAAGTGGAAGTTTCCGACGGGTACATCGGCCGTAAGTATGGAGCCCCTTCAGAAGAAGGCAATCGCGCCATCCGCCTGTTGGCGGAGACGGAAGGTCTAGTAGTCGACCCCGTCTATACGGGAAAAGCCCTCGCCGGTATGATGGACTTGGCTTCTTCCTCCGAACGCGCCCTCTTTTGGCACACGGGGGGCTCCCCAGCGGTTTTCACTCACGGGAGTACGCTATGGCGTGAGTTCTCCGATAGATGATGGGAGGACATGGCGTGGGGAGACGAAAAAGCCGTTTACGGCGAGACTGCTGACAAACCGTACGTGGGGCGCGAGGCCGGATTTCCGACTCCGGGCCTGTCCGCTCCGCGCCCTCCGGCTCCAACCAGCAGCCAAAGGAAAAGCGGGTGTGGCCGCAAAACGGTTGGAGCCTCCGGACACTCCGCTGGGTTGTCGGTCCAACAGGTGCACCGCCGGAAACCGGTCCACCTTTGTGGGTACAGAGAGACTTTGTCAATAACCTGGCCGTATCCATCTTGGATACGGCTTTTTCTTGCGTCATATAGTCAAATTTGATTATAATAAGTTTAATATATCCGTTCGACAGGAGTGGAGAAAGAACATGATGCACGAAAAAAGTCGGGTGAATGGCGTTGTAGCCGGCCTCTTGCTTGGGATCCTGATGGCCTCCATGGATAACACCATCGTGGCGACAGCCATGGGAACCATCGTCTCTGATCTGGGCGGGCTGGATCAATTCATCTGGGTCACCTCTGCTTACATGATTGCCAGTGTGGCCGGTATGCCGATCTTCGGGAAGTTGTCGGATATGTATGGTCGAAAGTTTTTTTATATCCTTGGACTGGGCTTGTTTCTTATTGGGTCCGTCCTCTGCGGGACAGCACAAAGTATGATGCAGTTAAGTTTTTACCGAGCAATCCAGGGGCTTGGTGGAGGGGCACTGATGCCTATTGCTTTCACCATCATGTTTGACATCTTCCCTCCCCATAAGAGAGGGAAGATGTCCGGTCTCTTCAGCGCAGTGTTTGGGATTTCCAGTATTTTCGGCCCCCTTCTTGGAGCCTATATCACGGACGCGATCGACTGGCGCTGGATTTTTTATATCAATGTTCCCCTGGGACTTCTTTCTCTGATCTTCATCGTGAAAAATTATCATGAAAAGATGGAACATACGCGGCAGAAGATTGACTGGTGGGGGGCTGGTCTCTTGGTAACTGCCATTGTCAGCTTGATGTTCGCCTTGGAGCTGGGGGGGAAAAAACAACCTTGGGATTCTCCGCTCATCCTTGGCTTGTTTGCTTCCTTTGCGCTTCTGTTCGCTCTGTTTTTGTGGGTGGAAACCAAGGCTTCCGACCCTATTGTCTCGCTGAACTTGTTTAAAAACCGGCTTTTTGCGGCAAGTCAAGGAATCAGCTTCTTCTACGGGACGGTCTTCATTGTGGCGACGATGTTGATTCCTCTCTATATCCAGGCGGTGTTCGGTGGTTCTGCGACGAACAGCGGTTTGATCCTGATGCCGATGATGCTGGGAGTCGTTGCTGGAAGCCAAGTGGGAGGACGGATGGTTCTCCATGCCTCTTACCGAACCATGATGATTGCATCCGGTGTCTTGTTCCTAACGGGTGTTCTCTTGCTGGGCACGTTGTCGGTGGACACGCCTCGGTGGTTGGTAACGGTGTTCATGGTCATCGCAGGGGTTGGAATGGGTATCTCATTCCCCTTGCTCAGTATGAGTTCGATCCATGGCCTGGATGTCAGGCAGCGGGGTTCTGCCAACTCATCGGTGGCATTTTTCCGCATGATTGGGATGACTTTGGGGATCACGATATTCGGAACGGTCCAAAGCCACCTGATGCTGGATCAACTTCGGCAGTCTTTACCCCGTTTCAATCCCGGCGGAGACTTCAACCCGCAGGCGCTGTTACAGCCAGAGGTGAGAGCGCAACTTCCTTCTCATGTCCTCGACGGGATGACCGGTGCCTTTGCAGATTCGATCGCAGCCGTTTTCCAGTGGTCTCTCCTATCCGTCGGGCTGGCGATTCTCTTGATTTTCTTCATGGGAAGCGGCCGGATGTCGACGACTTCTTCTGCCTCCATCTCCCATAAAGCGGATCCCATTCAAGGGGAGGGTTGATTCCTCGATGTCGATCAAGCTGGTGATTCTCGGGTTGTTGATGGAAGGGGAAAAACATCCGTATGAAATCGCTCAGGTAATGAAAGAGCGTTTGATGGAAAACTACATTAAATTGCCCAAGGGATCGATTTATTACGCTTTTGACCAATTGCAAAAGAAGGATATGATCGAGGTGGTGGATGTCATTCGGGACAGCAACCGCCCGGATAGAACCATCTATCGAATTACCCCGCGGGGTGAGGAAGAGTTTCAGCAATTGCTCATCCGTCAGTTTTCCTGTCTGGACAACTTCTACCACCCACTGTATGCAGCCCTTGTTTTTGCCAGACATGGCAATCCGACGGCCATCGCTGAGGTTCTTGAAGAACGGATACAAATAGTGGAGGAAAGTGTGCAACGGATGCAGCAGGTGTACGAAGAGCACATTTCCCAGGTTTCCCGAGCTACCCTTCATATGATGATGGGAACCGTGGAGCAGGGCAAAACAGAACTAAAATGGTTAAAACGGATCCGAAAGGATGCCCTGGAAGGAAGGCTGCAAGAACGCGGCCGCCCCATCCTACTGAAGGAGGAAGAAAGGGGTACGTAATTTTGTAAACGAGTTTGTATAACAAACAAAGAAACAGGCCAGGGAACGGACTTTCAATAAAAGCCCGGTCTTGGCGACTTTCTGGATTCGTCCCTATGGGGTAAAATAGTTGAAGACGGATCTAGAAAGGGCCGAGGCCTGGAACGGCCGTTGTTCCCGCCTGGCAAGGGTGCCGGGTGGGGTTTTTTATCCTTCGGGATTTCCGGAGAATCCATTCGCAAAGAAGGTGACAGGATGCATATCGCGCTGATAGCCCATGACAAGAAGAAGGAACTGATGGTCCGATTCACGATTGCCTACCAACATATCCTCAAGGATCATCACTTATACGCCACCGGTACAACGGGAAAGAAAATCATGGACGCGACCGGCCTTTCCGTGCATCGCTTCCTATCCGGACCGATGGGTGGGGATCAGCAGATCGGGGCCCTTCTGGCAGAAAATCGCATGGATTGCATCCTGTTTTTCCGCGATCCGCTCACTTCTCAGCCTCATGAACCAGACATCCTGGCTCTGATGCGTTTAGCGGACGTTCATAATGTCCCAATCGCCACCAACGTGGCAGCAGCAGAAGTCATCATCCGTTCTATTAAGCAGGGTGATCTGGCATGGCGTGAGATCGTCCAACAAAAGAGGGAAGAGGGCGAAGAATCATGAACGAGGAAATCGACATCTTAGCTTTCGGTGCCCACCCGGATGATGTGGAAATCGGGGCTTCAGGGATTCTGGCTCAGCATGCCGAAGCGGGATTCCGGACGGCGATCTGTGATTTGACCGCGGGAGAACTATCCACCAATGGTGACGTTGAAACCAGGGAACAGGAGGCAGACCGTGCTGGAGAGATTCTCGGTTTAACCGCGCGCTACAGGATGCGGTTCCCTGATCGGGGGTTGACGAGCTCCGCAGAGCAGGTTGAGGCGATGGTAAGACTGATCCGACAGGTCAAGCCAAAAGTGGTGCTAGCCCCCTATTGGGAAGACCGTCATCCTGATCACATCGCGTGCAGCCGAATGGTGAAAGAGGCTGTCTTTGATGCGGCGATCCGCAAAAAAAAGGGGGTGGAGGGAATTCCGCCCCATCGCGTGGAACAGGTTTTCTATTATTTCATCAATGATGTTTCCAAGGCGGATCTCATTGTGGATATCAGCGAGGTGTATGAAAAGAAAAAAGCGGCGATCCTGGCTTTTGAAAGCCAGTTCGTTCCGGGGCCCGGGCGAATGGAGACTCCCCTCAACCGTCCGACCTATCTACCGATGGTGGAAGGCCGGGACCAACTCTGGGGGCACCAGATCGGCACTGTATGGGGAGAAGGGTTGGTTTCCCCTTCCCCTCTTGCTCTGAAACAACTTTTGTGAATGATGAAGGGAGTATGCCCGGATGCGGATCGGGATTACCTGTTACCCCAGTCATGGGGGCTCCGGCGTTGTGGCAACGGAGTTGGGCAAATTGATGGCTGAACGAGGCCATCAGGTTCACTTCATTACTTATGATATGCCCTTTCGACTGGGACATTTTTTTCATAATATCCATTACCATGAGGTGGAGGCCAATCGGTATGCGGTTTTTCGCTACCCACCCTATGATTTGGCTTTGGCGAGCCGGATGGCTCAGGTAGCCAAGCTTCATCAGCTAGACTTGATTCATGTCCATTATGCCGTTCCTCATGCCATCTGTGCCTATTTAGCCAAGGAGATGGTGGATGATTCTTTCAAAGTAGTAACGACCCTTCACGGGACGGATATCACGGTTTTGGGAGAAGACCCTTCCTTGCGGGACATCATCTGTTTCGGAATCAACCAGAGCGACGCCGTGACCGCAGTTTCCGATGATCTGATCCGCCAGACCAAGGAGATGCTGTGTATCGACCGCCCCTTGGAGCGGATTTATAACTTCGTCGATCAGAGGGTCTACTCTCCGCGGGATATCTCCGATATTCGGGAACAATGTGCACGCCCGGAGGAAAAAATCCTCCTTCATATTTCCAACTTTCGCCCGGTGAAACGGGTGCCAGACGTGATCCGGATTTTCGATCAGGTTCAAAAAAAGGTGCCTGCCAAACTATTGTTGGTTGGGGAAGGTCCCGAGTGGTCCCTCGCTGTCGAGATGGCTCAGGAGCGGGGACTGACAGACAAGATTACCTTTATGGGTAAACAAGACGAGGTGGCTCGCCTGATTTCTCTGGCCGATCTCCTCCTTCTCCCCTCCGCGAAAGAAAGCTTTGGACTGGTCGCTCTGGAGGCGATGGCTTGTGGTGTTCCCACGGTGGGGTCCAATGCCGGAGGCTTGCCGGAAGTGGTGGCCGATGGGGAGACCGGATTCCTATCCGGAATCGGGGAGGTGGAGGCGATGGCGGATCACGCTATCCGGCTGCTGAGTGATCCGGATTTATACCGCCGCTTTTCCGAGATGGGGCTGGAACGGGCCCGAGATCGGTTTTGCGCTGAAAAGATCGCTGATCAGTACGAGGACCTTTATCAGCGGGTGATTGACGGAAAGAGGAGCCACACATGAATCCTGCCCTAAAAGATGCTCTGACTGTACTGGAACATCTGGAGAAAGCCGGTTACCAGGCATATCTGGTTGGGGGCTGTGTCCGGGATCGCTTGATGGGACGGGAGCCTGCCGACTGGGATGTAGCGACAGATGCTTGCCCTGACACGGTACAAGCTCTCTTTCCCTGGACGGTGCCCACGGGTCTTCGTCACGGAACGGTCTCCGTCCTCCACAAGAAAGGGATGACGGAGGTGACAACGTTCCGTCGGGAAGGAGCGTATACGGATCACCGGCGTCCTGATGCGGTGGTGTTTATGACGGATCTATCAAAGGATCTGGCCCGCCGGGATTTCACTATCAATGCGATGGCGGAAGACCGAAGAGGTCGCCTGTACGATCCTTTCAAGGGTCAGCAGGATCTGAAACAAAAACAGATCCGGGCCGTAGGAGAACCCGACCACCGATTTACCGAGGACGCACTCCGAATGGTACGGGCGCTTCGGTTTGCCGCTCAACTGGAATTCTCGATCGAGGAGAAAACGGAAGCGGCTATTCAACGGTCAAAATGTCACCTCACTTCCCTGGCGGTGGAGCGGGTGACTGGGGAGTTAAAGAAGCTTTTTCGTGCTCCACGCCCTTCTCTCGGTGTTCGCTATCTGTGGAAGCACAACCTATTCCCTGTGTTGCCGCCATTTAGCCGTTGGGAGATGGCTGTCCCCAACTCTCCGAATTTCCCCGCTGAAACACTGGATTCCCTTGATGGGGAGGCAACCCGATGGGCCTTTTTTCTCCTCATGTGCGGGGTGGAAGTATCCGTTGTTCGAAGTCGGTTGAAAAGCTTTCGGGTATCTCAAAAAGAATGGACGGAGATTGCTGTCATTTTTCAACTGGCACTCTCCCGAAAGGAAGAATGGCAGGAGATGGAAGCGAAACGGGCCATCTTAGAACACGGCTGGGAGGCAATCTATCGGGGAACGCTTCTGGCTGGGGAAATCCACGGCTGGCCCCCACAAGTACGCGATCATTGCCTAAAAGCTTTGGCTGGATGGCATCAGGAGATGCCGGTCCGAAATCAGCGTGACCTGGCCGTAAACGGTCAGGACCTCATCCGGATTTCCGGACGTCCACCGGGTTCCTGGGTGGGGAAGGTTTTGGAGGAATTGCTGGTTCGGACGGCTCTCGGGCAACTCCCTAACGATAAAACAGCTTTGATGAAGGAGGGACGCCGTATTGGGAAGTTCTATCCGTGAACAAATCCTGAATCTATTGTTGAAACAGGGAGAGGCGACCATCTCCGGCGAAGAGATCAGTCGTCAGTTGCAATGCAGTCGAACGGCGATCTGGAAACATATCAATGAACTTCGGAAAGAAGGCTACCAAATCGAAGCCCGTCCCAAAAGCGGCTACCGATTGGTCTATCGGCCGGACCGTGTGGCACCGGAAGAACTAAAGCCCTTTCTGCAAACAAAGTGGGTGGGGCAGAAGGTCCGCTACAAGCGGAGTGTGGATTCCACTCAACCTTTGGCCCATGATTGGGCGAAAGAGGGAATCGAAGAGGGTTCTCTCGTGATTACAGAAGAGCAGATAGCCGGCAGGGGAAGGATGGGTAGAGCCTGGCACTCACCACCTCATTCTGGTATCTGGATGAGCTTGATCCTGCGCCCACCGATCCCGCTGGCACAAGCTTCACAGCTGACGCTGCTCACTTCCGTGGCGATTACACGAGCGATCCGAAAGGAAACAGGGCTAAATGTCACGATCAAATGGCCCAACGACCTTTTGATCGACGGGAAGAAAACTTGCGGCATCCTGACTGAGCTGAGAGGCGAGCAGGACCAAGTACATTATGTCGTGCAGGGGATCGGGATCAATGTCAATGTGACGGACTCAGTCTGGCCAGAAGAGCTAAAGGAAATAGCAACCTCTCTCGCTATCGAGGCGGGGCGGACCTTTGAACGGCCCCCACTGATCGCTTCCATCCTGGGGGAAATCGAGGCGCTCTACGAAGGCTATCTCAACCATGGCTTCCAACCGATCCGGATTCTCTGGGAAGAATATGCCGGAATGCTGGGAAAGACGATCACGGCCCGTACAGCCGGGGGGATGGTAAAGGGAATTGCGACCGGCTTGGCCGAGTCAGGTGCCTTGCTGGTTGAGACCGGGAAGGGTACGGAGGCAGTCTTCTCTTCCGACATACAAATCTGAAAACCATTGTCAACGCTTCAAAAATGGTTTACCCTAAAGATGGGAATCGGCGTCATCCCTCGGGAGCCGCACGAGAACCCAAAGCTTTTTTTCTCAAAGGTTTTTTATCCATTCATTCAGTCTGCTCTGAGCCCTCGGGACGGAGACAGAGGTACGGTATGAAATGTACCGACGCCTTTTCGGTCCGTGATCGCGGCTGAATTGGCGTCTTTTATTTCTCCCTGCCCTCTGGCTCCGGAGCATCACAAGGAGGATGTGCTATGGCACAGGAAAAAACCGTGACGCTTCGGACCTTGCGCCGCATGAAGAAAGAAGGAGAGCGCATCGCGATGGTGACGGCTTATGACTACCCTTCTGCTCGGCTGGCAGAAGAAGCCGGAACCGATATCATTCTGGTAGGCGATTCGCTGGGTATGGTGGTATTGGGGTATGACTCGACGGTACCGGTTACCTTGGAGGAAATGTTACATCACACGAAGGCGGTCACCCGTGGTGCCCGTCGTCCGCTTGTAGTGACGGATCTGCCTTTTTTAACGGCCCATCTTTCCAAGGATGACGTGCTGCGTGCGGCAGGGCGTCTGATGCAGGAAGGCGGTGCCCGGGCGGTTAAAATTGAGGGCGGGGAAGAGGTGCTTTCCGCCGTCCGTTCCTGCGTGGCGGCGGGGATCCCCGTCATGGCCCACATTGGGCTGACTCCCCAGTCCGTTCATCAGTTGGGAGGTTATCTCATTCAGGGACGGGAGTTGGAATCAGCCCGTCGCCTGATTCATGAGGCCAAGCAATTGGAAGAAGCGGGGGCATTCGCTGTGGTTTTGGAATGCGTACCGGAGGAGCTGGCAGAATCGATTGCCCAAACGGTATCCATCCCCGTCATCGGGATCGGAGCGGGACGGGGATGTGATGGACAGGTATTGGTATACCACGATTTGTTGCAATATGGAGCGGGATCCAGCCCTTCCTTTGTCAAGGTGTTCAGCCAGACGGGACAATCGGCCCTCTCGGGATTGCAAAGTTATGTGGAAGAAGTAAGGAGCGGCGCTTTCCCTTCCGAAGAGCATGTATTTCCCCTGAAATCCGGGGTGCTGGAACGGCTTTACGGGGAAGGAGGGGACAAAGATGCGGGTGGTTAAAACGATCGAAGGCATTCGAGAGGCGCTTTCTTCAGCACAAAGACCGGTCGGTTTCATCCCCACGATGGGTTCGTTGCATGCCGGTCATATCAGCCTCATCGAGCGAGCCCGCCGCGAATGCGCCACGGTGGTGGTGTCCGTGTTTGTCAACCCTCTCCAGTTCGGTCCGACGGAGGATTTTGACCATTACCCCCGGGATCTGGATACGGATGCCCGCAAATCCGAGGAGGCCGGAACGGACTTCCTGTTTGCTCCGGCGACGAAAGAACTGTATCCCGCTCCTCCCCGCACCCGGGTGACGGTATCGGGGCTGACTGATCGCCTGTGCGGTGCTTCCCGACCCGGTCACTTTGACGGTGTGGCAACGGTCGTGAACAAGCTTTTGCATATCGTCAGCCCGGACCGGGTATATTTCGGGCTAAAGGATGCGCAACAACTTGCGGTGATCCAGCGGATGACGGAAGACTTGAACTTGCCCGTTCGAGTGGTTCCCTGCCCGACACTGCGGGAATCGGATGGTTTGGCAATGAGCTCCCGTAATGTTTATCTGTCACCAGAGGAGCGTGAACAAGCCACCGTTTTGAACCGTGCACTTTCCTTAGCCACGGAACAAGTCAAAACGGGCCGGATCAGCCGGGCAGACGAGGCGGCCCAGCTGATCCGAGAGACGATCCGTACGGCTCCACAAGCAGAGATTGACTATGTGGAAGTGCTCTCCTACCCGGATTTGGAACGGGTCCATGAAATTCGAGACCAGCAGGTGATTGCGGCCACGGCCGTCCGCTTCGGAAACACGCGATTGATCGATAATGTGATTTGGCCGGGAAAGGAAGATTCCTGATGTTCCGCACAATGATGAAAGGGAAAATCCACCGTGCAACGGTCACGGAAGCCAATCTGAACTATGTAGGAAGTATCACCATCGATGAGGAGATCCTCGACCGTGTGGATATCTTGCCCAATGAAAAGGTGCAGATTGTCAACAACAACAACGGGGCTCGCCTAGAGACCTATGTCATTCCCGGCAAGCGGGGGAGCGGTACAATCTGCCTCAACGGGGCAGCCGCCCGCCTGGTCCAACCGGGGGATACGGTGATCATCATTTCCTACGTGATGATGGACGAGGCTACCGCTCGCAGTCACCGTCCCAAGGTAGCAATCATGGGGGAAGGAAACCGGATTGTGGAGATGCTGGGAGAAGAGGTTCACGGCACAGTTTTATAATTTCTTATAAGATAGAGAAGGATGGCACCGGTATACCGGTGCTGTTTTTTTGTGTCCATAAAGAAAGACGCCACAGGATTTGTGGCGTTAGGAGCAATTGATGAACCTGTTCAGAATCGATTCCAAACGACAATATCATCGACAGGGAAGCGGGGAGTTTGACGGGCGGGTTTTGCCGCTTTTCCCACCGCGATGAGCATAACGGGAAGATAGCGGGAAGGGATGGAAAAGGCATCGATCAGCCGCGCTGCATTGTAACCACCCATCGGGCAGGTATCATAGCCTTGGGCTTTGGCAGCAAGCATCAGTTGCATCGCGGCGAGGGAGGCATTACGGATTGCTTCATCACGGGCGAGTTGGGGCTGGGTATAAGCTTTTTCGATTTGGTCAATAATCCCGCTTTTCACTTGTTCCGTGAGGATTCCGGCTTCTACATCCGAGGAGAATACAGCTTCAGCGTTTTTATTAGCTTCCAGGTCTCCCAAAACGGCGATGACCACGGATGCTTGTACGACTTGCTGCTGATTGTAGGCAATCGGGAGCAGCTTTTCTTTTTCCGCCGGATCATGGATCGCGAGGAATTTCCAATGTTGCAGGTTCCAAGAGGACGGGGCTTTGATCGCCATCTCGAGGAGGTCTGTAATTTCTTGTTCGGACATCGTCGCGTTGGAATCGTAAACTTTAACCGAGTGGCGTTCCTGGATGACGGTGAAAAAATCCTGCTGGGTTGATGACATGTAATAACCTCCAAAGGGAATCAAATCACTTACTTTTTATTATATAATAACTTTTTACCGGCCATCATGCTAGTTTTTTTCTGTCAGTTCCTTTCACCGGTTCTATCGATGATTTGGTCAACGATGCGATCCCGTTCGGTATCGGCGGTTTTCTTGGAGATGGTTTGCCGGGATTCCATTTCGTCGACAGCTTCGTGTTCGGCGTAAAGGGCAGCCCGATGAGCGTCCTGTCTTTGTTCCTCCAACAGTTCCGGATGGTTTTGATACAATTCCTCCAACCGACGGCGATCCCGATTTTGCCGTTCTTCATAGTGCCGATCTAACTCCTCGAACAATACCGGGGATAGGGTGGCCTTTTTTTTCATTTCCCTCAATTCTCTCCGTGCCCTATTGGAAGCCTGAATTCCGACCAGACTGGTTTCATACTCCTCTAAGGCCCGGTCTGCCCGTTTGACACCGAGGAAGCGTACCAAAGGCTGAATTGTTAACCCCTGAACGATTAGGGAAAATAGGACGACCCCATAGGCCATCACCAGGATGGACTCCCGCCCAGCAAAACCAGTCGGGAGTGAAAGAGCTAGGGCAATGGAAAGAGAGCCCTTCAGTCCGCCCCAGTTCATAATGTGCCTCCAGGAAGCCGGAACGCTTCCCACAGGCAGGAGGCTGACATAGACAGCAACGCTGCGAGCGATCAAGACGACGATCACAGCCAGTCCGATCATTCCCCATTTATCCGACAGGTTGATTGCTGTCACTTCCAATCCAACCATGAAAAAAACCAGCGAGTTGGCTAACAGAGCCATCACATCCCAGAAGGTGCGGATGGAAAGTTTCGTTGTCGGGTTCATGCCGATTTTTGCCCCGAAATTTCCATAAATCACCCCGGCTGCAACAACGGCGATCACTCCCGACACATGGAAAGCTTCAGCCACGAAGTAAGCGCCGTAAAACAGGATGACGGAGAAAACAATTTCAAGGGGATAATCGTCGTAAAAGCGGGTCATCTGGGACAAGATCCACGACAGGGCCGAGCCGATCACGAGCCCTCCCAGGACCACCTTTAGAAACTCGAGTAGAGCCATCCCCGCCCCGAGAGTGCCTGCCTCCAGGTAGGTAAGCAACCCAGCAGAAGAGATGGTGAACAGAACGACGGCGATGCCATCATTGACCAAGCTTTCCCCTTCCATGATTGTAGAAAGCTTTCGGTTGACCCCCATACTTTTGAAGATGGATAGGACACTGACCGGGTCTGTCGCCGCCATCAGGGCGGCAAAGGTAAAGGCGACGGTTAACGGTAGGCCGATCCAAGCCGTTGTCAGCCAACCGGCCATCCCGTAAGCGATCAGAGTTCCGGCGAGGGCGAGAATCAAGATGGGCTTGTGGTTCTCCTTTAGGTGGGTAAAAGGTAATTTGAGAGCCGCTTCTCCCAGCAAGGCGGGAAGAAAAAGGGACAGGACGGCGAAACGGAAGATTTCTGCTTCACCGATGAAAGCCTTTAGTTCCTCCAATCCCGGAACAGGGGCTAAGCCAATCAGGGTACCAACCACGACCAGGGCGATCGGATAAGCCAGATTCAATTTTTTGGCGATGGCCGTAATCCCCGCTGCAATTGTCAATAACACCAGGGTTAGTTCAAAAGTGGTTTCCATTTCTCCTCTCCTTACCGCCAGGGAATACCGGCGTTCTCCTGAATGAGCTTTTAGTCTATCCTGCGGGATGCTTCTGATCAAACCTTCCCTGCCTAAGGATACGTAAAAACAATTATAAAGAAAAAAATAGCAAAAGAAAACGCTGAAGCCGTTACGATTCGAATAAAGATGGCATGATGTTTGCTTGAATCCAGGGTGAATGTTTATAAAAAATATTTACCCTTATTGATTTATCGGAAAAGGGAAGGAGTGAAAAAAGGATGAGCCGGTACATTCTTGGTCGATTCGGTTATATGGTCGTGACGTTTTTCGTGATTGCGACGCTTTCCTTTTTTATGATGGAAACCCTTCCGGGATCCCCTTTTAACGATGAAAAACTGACCCCCTCACAGAAAGAAAGGCTATACGAGCGGTACGGATTAGATAAGCCGATGGCGATTCAATATGTTCTTTATATGAAAAATCTGCTGAAAGGCGATTTAGGTGTGTCTTTCCAATATGATGGGCGTTCGGTTTCTCAAATGATTGGGGAAAGAATCGGAGCATCGGCAATTTTAGGTGCGCAGGCGTTGGTCTTAGGTACGGTGTTGGGGTTATTATTGGGGATTTTCGCTGCATTACGTCATAATACCTGGCTGGATTACGCATGTATGATTGCTGCGGTGCTTGGCCTTTCCATTCCCTCTTTTGTTTTTGCGGGGCTGTTGCAATATTGGGTCGGAGTACGATTGGGGTGGCTTCCGGTTGCCTTTTGGGAAGGGGTTGAGTATTCGATCCTCCCGACGCTTTCCTTATCGGTTTTTGTTATCGCCACCATTGCCCGGTTTATGCGGATGGAAATGTTGGAAATCATGGGGCAGGATTATATTCTCTTGGCCAAGGTAAAGGGGTTAAATGATGCGAAAACGGTGATTCGTCATGGGATACGGAATGCCATGATCCCGATCCTTACCATTCTAGGCCCGATGACCGTGTCTTTGATGACCGGAACCTTGGTCATTGAAAAAATTTTCAGTGTGCCGGGGTTAGGGGAACAGTTTGTGAAATCGATTATGACCAATGACTACCCTGTGATTATGGGAGTGACGCTATTTTACAGCATATTGTTTATCGGCATCATTTTAGTGGTGGATGTTTTATATGGGTGGATTGACCCGAGAATTCGTTTGGCGGCGGAAAAGGAGTGAGGAAGGTGAAAAAATCGGTTGAACCAGTCAAGCTCCCTCCCGAAGACGATCTGTTTTGCTTGGCCGACAGAAAGTGCTGGGGCAGTGAAGAAAGGGTTTCCAGGGATCCCTTTACCTTCTGGCAGGATGGATGGAAGCGCTTGCAAAAGAATAAAGCGGCGATCTTCGGACTGGCGGCCATTCTTCTCATTCTCCTTTTGGCAATCTTCGGGCCCTTTTTTAATGAATATGGTTTTGATGATCAAGATGTAAGACGGGCGAATCTTCCCCCTAAAGCCCCCGTCCTAGAACACCTTTCATGGTTCGGATTCGATGGGATCGATAGCCGGGGAACCGACCGATATGAAAAACAAGATGTATCGGGATATTTCTGGTTTGGAACAGATGAGCTGGGAAGGGATCTCTGGACACGGACATGGGAAGGTACGCGAATCTCTCTGTATATCGCGTTTCTGGCCGCATTGATCGACTTGGTAATCGGGGTGGCTTATGGCAGTGTCTCGGCCTATTATGGTGGCCGCGTGGATAATATCATGCAGCGAATCATCGAGGTGCTGACGGGGGTCCCCAACCTGATTGTGGTAATCCTATTGATTTTGATATTGAAGCCCGGGATTGTTTCTATCACCTTGGCTATGGTCATTACAGGGTGGATCGGGATGGCCCGGATTGTGAGAGGGCAAATCTTAAAACTGAAGAATCAGGAATTTATCATGGCATCGAGAGCCTTAGGGGCAAAAGATCACCGGTTGATCTGGAAGCATCTCATTCCCAATACCTCGGGGCCGATTATTATCACCACCATGTTCACGATACCCAGTGCGATCTTTACAGAAGCGTTCCTCAGTTTTATCGGTTTAGGCTTACAACCCCCTATTGCTTCTCTAGGCACGCTCGTAAATGACGGGTACAAGATTCTACGTATTTATCCTCATATGATGATTGTTTCCTCTCTGGTGATCAGTATTATCATGGTTTCTTTTAATTTGCTGGGAGACGGCCTTCGCGATGCATTGGACCCAAAGCTAAAGAAATAATGAAATCTCTAAAGAGACGGGAGGGGAAGAGATGATGGACACACTGTTGGAAGTGAGAGATCTCCGGATTTCCTTTGATACTTATGTTGGGGAAGTTCAGGCGGTTCGAGGGGTTTCGTTTGATTTGAAAAAAGGGGAGACCCTGGCTATTGTAGGGGAATCGGGATCGGGGAAATCGGTGTTATCAAAGAGTATCTTGCGCCTAGTACCTCAACCGTCAGGCAAAATCAAGACCGGGAAGATTTGGTTGGATGGAGAGAATTTGCTGACTCTCCCCAAGCGTAAAATGGAGAGGATCCGAGGGGCAGAGATCTCCATGATCCTGCAAGATCCGATGACTTCATTAAATCCAACGATGACAATCGGGCGGCAAATCATGGAGAGTTTGCGAATTCACCAACAATTCGACCGTCGGAAAGCAGCGGAAAAGGCGGTCGAGTTGTTGAAGCGAGTGGGCATTCCCTGGCCGGAAGGGAGGATGAAGCAGTACCCCCATCAACTTTCAGGAGGTATGCGGCAACGCGTGGTGATTGCCATCGCTCTCGCATGCAATCCGAAAATTTTAATCGCCGATGAACCGACGACAGCTTTAGACGTGACGATTCAGGCGCAGATTTTAGAGCTGTTAAAGGAGATACAGAAGCAGCTGGGAATGTCCTTGATTTTTATCACCCACGATCTCGGAGTTGTGGCCCATATGGCGGATCGGGTGGCGGTGATGTATGCGGGGAAAATCGTGGAGATCGGAAAAGTGGACGAGATTTTTTATAACCCGAAACATCCTTATACATGGGGGTTGTTGGCCTCTGTTCCAGACCCTGGCTCCAGTAAGGATTTGGCGGCGATCCCGGGCTCTCCTCCAGACCTTCTCCATCCGCCCCAAGGAGACGCCTTTGCCTTGAGAAATGAATACGCGATGAACATCGATTTTCGCATGGAGCCCCCGATGTTTCCGATCACAGAAACCCATTATGCTGCTACGTGGCTTCTGCATGACAACGCACCCCCTATCGACCCTCCAGCTCTATCGGCAAAAAGGAAGGACCAACCGGCATTACAATCGGATACGAACAGAGAGAGACCGGTAGCCAAGGTACCGCTGTTGCAAGTCCGGAATTTAAAAAAGTATTTTCACGTTGGAAATCAAGTGATCAAAGCGGTAGATGATTTGAATTTTGAGATTTACAAAGGGGAAACTTTCGGTCTGGTCGGAGAGTCGGGTTGCGGGAAGTCGACTACCGGTCGGATGCTTATGCGCCTGTACGATAAGACGGAGGGTCAAGTGATTTATGACGGAGTTGAGATCCATGGAACAAAGACGGAGGAATGGTCTAGACGGTTTCACCGTAGAGCACAGATGATATTTCAGGATCCATACTCGTCTTTGGACCCGCGTCAGACGGTGGCGGATATCGTGGCGGAAGGGATGGATATCCACGGTTTAGCGAAGGATCCGGAAGAACGTTTGAAAAAGGTGTATCATTTGCTGGAAACGGTTGGGCTGAGCCGGGATCATGCTTACCATTATCCCCATGAATTTAGCGGGGGACAGCGGCAGCGGATTGGTATCGCCAGGGCATTGGCAGTGGAGCCGGAGTTTATCATTGCCGATGAACCAATTTCCGCCTTGGATGTCTCGATACAGGCACAGGTGGTAAACTTGCTGAAACGGCTGCAAAAAGAGCGGGAGCTGACTTATTTATTTATCGCTCACGATCTCTCTATGGTGCAATACATCAGTGATCGGATCGGAGTCATGTACCGGGGACGGTTGGTTGAACTGGCCCACAGTGATGAACTCTGCCTGAACCCGATTCATCCATACACCCAATCTCTTCTCTCAGCCATTCCTTTACCGGATCCAGAATACGAGAGAAGCCGAAAACGCAAATTTTTTGATGCTGAGAGTTATATGGGGGAAAAGGAAGAACGTACTTTTCGCGAAGTTTCCGAGGAGCATTGGGCCCTCTGCACCGAAAGGGAGTTTGAACGATACGTCGCACAGTCTCGGGAAGCGCCTGTATTATTTCCATATTGAACAACTGAGCAAAGCAAAGACGCCTGTATTTGACAGGCGTCTTTGCTTTGCAGGGGGGCTATTTACTTTTCAATAACCGTCCATTTGTAGCTGGCTTCCACCGCCAACGGGTGGGAAACAAACCCCTTGACGTAAGGTTTCATCAGCTGAGCTTGCCCGGTTTGGAACATCGGGGAGATCACCGTATCGTTTTCCACTAGGATCTGTTCTGCTTTTTGAAGCCGAGACCATCGTTTTGCGGGGTTTTTCTCATTTTTGGCTTCGTTGACAAGCTGATCAACTTTGGGATTTTTATAGTCGGACCAGTTGTATGGGCCGTTAGAAACAAACAGGTCGACAAAGGTGATGGGATCTTGGAAATCCGGATTCCAGCCAGAATAGGAAAGTTCATAATCCATTTTTGTTTCCAGAGCAATCTTTTGCTTATTGGGTTGCCGGTTGATGGTTAAAGACAAGCCGGGTAAATTTTTCTCCAATTGGTTGCGGATGTAGGATGTGATGGTTTTGCTCAATTCACCGTCATAAGATAACAGTTCCAGCTTCACCTGTTTTACGCCTAGTTCTTTTAACCCTTTTTTCCAATGATTTTTTGCTTCTTGGACGGTCCCCGTGTTGAAATTTCCATATTTCGCACGAAAGTCTTTGCCTTTTGGGCCGGTGACAAAGTTTTGCGGCACCAAGTAGAAGGCAGGGAGGGAACCGTTGTTCAGTATCCGGTTGGCCATCTCTTTTTTGTCCCATCCCATGTCAATCGCTTTTCGGATGTGTTTGTTGTTTAAAAACCGATTTTTTTGGTTCATCCGGATAAAGTACATTTCTGGTTTTTTCATGGTGCTGTACTCCGGGCTGTCTTGGTATTGATCCACAAAATCGGCGCTTAAATTCACCTTATCGATATGACCCGCTTCATATAGGTTAACAGCGGTGGATGTATCCTTAACGACTTTGACTTCCACTTTCTCAAGCTTAACGGTATCTGCATCCCAATAGGTGGGGTTCTTTTTTAATTCCCACCCTTCTTCATGATTCCAGGTGCTTAAGACAAAGGGTCCGTTGAAAATCAAGTGTTTCGTTTCTAATCCATATTTGTCCCCCTGTCGTTCGACAAAGGCTTCATTTTGCGGAAAGAAAGACGGGAAGGCCATCAAGCTGAGAAAATAGGGAACGGGCTTTTCTAATTTCACTTCCAAGGTGGAGTCGTCTAGGGCTCTTACTCCCAACTCATCTACTTTTCCATAGAGGCGGCTTTCTTTGTCCTGAATAGCAGCCGCGTTTTTGATGTCGTTAAAGAGGTAGGCGTAGGCTGAAAGGGTATCCGGGTGCAGGGATTTTTTCCATGCATAGATAAAATCTTGTGCGGTTACGGGAGTTCCGTTGCTCCATTTAGCATTTTTCCGGAGGTGAAAGGTATAGGTTTGGCCATCCTTGCTTTTTTCATAGGATTTCGCAATGCCAGGAATGGGCTTGCTGTCTTTTCCGAAACGGTAAAGTCCTTCGAAGGTGTTGTTGATGACACGCTGGGACAACACATCCAAGGTTCCGGTGGAATCCATGGTGGGGATTTCATTTCCAGCCGTAATGCGGAGCACTTGCGGTTCCTTTGAAGAGGTAGCTTCCGGATTTCCTCCATAACATCCCACAAGAGCAATCATCAAGGCGAAGACGACCATCGAGAGGAAATGCTTCAGTTGCGACGGATTCAATATGTAAATCAGCCTCCTTGGCGGAAATTTCTTCTATTACCATGCAATCATCCTGCCAACAGCACATTCTTGTATGGAAGAGAAGAGAAGGGAGGGTATGTATGGATCGTTAGACAAAATATGTCTAACTGAATAGATCATGTCTAGATGTTTGACGCGGGTCACTGAAAGTAAGCCATGGCATGGGAGTAGGGTGGCGATTGGGATCTGGAAATATAGACTTGTTTGCGTTACAAACTAAAAACAAAACATGAATCCCATTTCCCTTACCAAATCCAAATACATACATGGATCACCCACCAGCGGAGATACTGAATGGTATCAGATTGACCTGTTGCGAGAAGGAGGGTTATAGATGTTCGACCAGTGGTTAGAGCAGGTGAAACAACACCTCGAAAAGATCGAAGAGCAATATCCCGGCTCCGTCGACCCGGACCGTTCACGGCTCAGGGAAGAGTTCCACCAAATCCAGCAGGTTTGTGATCATGTACTGGAAGGGTGGATCTCGCTAGAGGAACGGGTGTCTTCTCTTTTGAACGAAGAGCCTGATCTGGCTGCTGAAGAGGAAGAAGTGGGGGAAGAGTTTTGGCTGGACGGGCAGGTAGTACGGTCCTTCCGGGAAGGTCAGGGATATTATCAATTGAAGATGTTTGGAGAAGCGAAGCCTTACTTTGATCAAGTTGTCAAAGAAGCTCCTGATTTCCTCTTAGGTCGTGTTTATCTGGCCCTGAGCGATTTCCAACAACGAAAATGGGATGATGCCTTCCGGGAGTTCCACCTTGTGGCGGAAACATCGGATCACCCTCGATTCGCTGCCTTCGCACGTCATATGCTGGGTTGTGTTCATGTGCAACGGGGAGAGGATGAAAAGGCGATCCGGCAGTTTGATAAGGCGCTCACTCTCAACCCGGAGAACGGAGATGCCTGGTTTAATCTTGGCGCTTGCCAGTATCGCCTTGGACAATATGCTGAGGCAATTCCTTATTTTTTCCATGCGCTTCACCTTGATCGGGACGATTGGGAAGCAATGTATTATCTGTCCTGTTGCTATAAAGAAGCAGGGGAGTGGGAAGGAGTTCATTTTTGGAGAAGGGCTGTATATGAAAAAACCAATAGCCCAGCCGTGATGGAAACGATCGCCCAGGATTTCGAGGAATCCGGAGATGTGGAAGCAGCCCTCCGATGGTATCGAAAGCTGGCCGCTACAGATCCCAAACGAGCTTCCGCTTATCATGGGATGAGTTGGAGCCTCTGGCTGAAGGGGTGTCAGGAGGAAGCCCTCCTTGTTCTGCAGAAAGGATTGACGATAGATCCGAGGAATCCGGATACGCTTTTCACTTATGTCTGGTATCTCTTGCAACAAGGAGACCTGGGTCAGGTGGAAAAGGCATTGGCCAAATTGCCTGAAGAGATGATGGCCCACCCCTTATGGATGATGCTTCGGTCCCGGCTTTTCGTTCACTGCCAGGAGTTTGACCGGGCTGAGGAAGCAGCCCGAAAGGTGGTTCACCATCAAGATCCTTTCACACGCTCCTTGGGCCATTACCAACTGGGCCGGATTTTTTTGGACCGTAAACAGATTCATGAGGCGGCCGGGGAGTTTCAGAAAGCACAACAGCTGTCCCCTCACTGGAAAGAACCTCTCTTTTACCAAGGACTGTGTCATCTCCTCGATGGGAAGATCGATGGAACAAGGCAGTGCTGGGAGCAGATTTCTCTGGCTGTTCACACCCCGGCCCAATAGCAGGAGGTCAAAACTCATGCACACGATTTGGAAAGGGGCGATCAGTTTTGGACTGGTCAATATCCCCGTCAAAATGTTTTCAGCAACCAAGGATAAAAGCATTTCTTTCCGTAATCTCCACCGCAAATGCAAAACCCCGATTCAGTACACTCGGACCTGCCCAACCTGTAAAACGGAAGTTCCCTGGGAGGAAGTGGTCAAGGGTTATGAATACGCGGACAATCAGTTTGTGCTGATGGAGAAACAAGAGATCGAATCGATCATGCCGGAGAACCGCAAATCCATTGAAATTCTGGATTTCGTCCGGTTGGAAGAGATCGACCCCATTTATTTCGACCGTACGTACTACTTGGGGCCGGGAGACAACGGCAATCGGGCTTATGCTCTTCTGCGGGATGCGATGCAGGAGACGGGCAAAATCGGGGTGGCTCAGATCACGATTCGATCCAAGCAGTCCCTGGCGGTTGTCCGTGTATATAATCAATGTCTGGTGATCGAAACGATTTATTATCCAGAGGAAGTACGGGATGCCGGCCAAGTCCCGGAGGTTCCTAGAGAAATAGACCTTCCAGAGAAGGAACAGAAAATGGCTGTTCAACTAATCGATAACCTAACAGCGGAGTTTGATCCGGAAAAATACCAGGATGACTACCGACGTACGTTGGAGGAAGCGATCGCGAAGAAAGTAAAAGGTGAAGAAATCGTGGAAGCGCCTGAACGTCAGCCGGAACGGGTGGTCGATTTGATGGAAGCGTTAAAAGCCAGTCTAGAGCAGTCCGGAACAAAAAAGGGAAAAGGAGGCCGAAAAAAGAGCCCAACCAAGAAAAAGAAAGCCGCGGAGTAAACACGGCTTTCTTTTTCAGGGTATATCTTTGTTCCAGTAGCGGATATGGGTCCATTCCGAACTGGGCTGCCGGTCAACAATTTTCCCTTTGTCATCAATTTGGACATCGATTTTTCGGTAATGATCGATTCTCCAGTTCCCCTCCGTGCTGGTTCCTTCCCATTCCAGCTGGGTTTCCGTTCGAAGCGAAGGTTCAGCCGATTTCCCGGTGGCTGGTACTGCCTGAGGCAGTACGACGAGTTGGCGGGCGACAAGGAGTCCTCCCAACATTAAGTTTACAGCCACCACGGTTCCCAGCAAAACTTGGACCCAGCCGTTTTTGACGGATTCACCCATATGAGCCTCCCGAGCCGTTTTACTACATATCTATGGAAAGGAAGGACAAAAGATGCGGGAAAGGAGGTCCAGGGCTAAAGCCCGAATCATTCAAAACGGATGAAAAGGAGTGTATGCTTGTGAATATTTCCAAACTATTGGACGAATATAGAAAAGATCATCAACACCCCGTTAACCAGCTGACCCATGCCGTGGGAATTCCCATGATTGCCCTGTCGCTTCCCTGGTTTTTTTTCAACTGGAAGACGGCAGCGGTTTTGTTTGTCTTGGGCTGGATTCTACAGTTCGTGGGCCACCTGTTCGAAGGAAAGAAGCCCTCTTTTTTTCGGAATCCTGCCTTTTTGATCATCGGTCCATGGTGGTGGATGAAAAAGCGGCTGGGTAGAACGGATAAATCGGAAGATTCCCGTTCGCACAAAGAGGAGCAAAACCTCTAATCGATCCCAAGTAACAACCAAAGAGAAACAATCCCGACAGAGATCTGAAAAATCACTTCCAGCCAATTAGGCTGACTGATTTGAAAATGTCGGATTGTTTGAAACGCCGCACGGACGAGGATAATCACGAGGGCGATTTGAACCAGCAGGATCGGCATCATGCTCACCTCCACTGAAACTCTATGTTTCGTGGAGGTTTTTCATGCTTTTCGACAATGAGAAAGGACATACTGAAAGAGAACCCATGGAATCGGGAAGGAGGTTCATCATGCAGATTCCCACCATACGCCCGATGGAACCCGTTTCCCGTGAGGATGTGTTTCCCTCGGATGAGTGGCTGTATCAAGTTAAATGGGACGGAGTGCGTATGTTGGCCTATTTGGACGACGGGCATGTACGGTTGATCAACCGAAAAGGACGAGAGCGGACGGATCGCTATCCGGAAATGGTAACCGCTCTGTCGCGTCTCCCTTGCCGATCGGCGCTTCTCGACGGGGAGATCATCGCGATGAAGGGGGGGAGGCCTGATTTTTTCGAGGTGTTAAAAAGGGATCTCGCCTCCAATCGAAAGAACATCGACGGGCTCATCCAACGTGTCCCCGTCCATTATATGGTTTTTGACCTATTGGCACTGAAGGGGGCCACCCTTCTTGATCAGCCATTAACGGACAGACAAAGCTTGCTTGAGGAATCGGTGCCACAAGATCCCCAAGGAAAAATCCAGTTGACTGATAGTTTCGATGATGGTCCCTCCTTATGGAAAGCGACCCAGGCGAAGGGGTTGGAGGGGGTAGTCATGAAGAAGCGAGCAAGTGTTTACCATCCGGGGAAAAAGCACCCGGCCTGGCTGAAAGCGAAGCATTTCCGTAATCTGACAGCTGTGGCGGTCGGTGTTATCCCCGGGCCGGAAGGGGTTCACTCCTTGGTACTCGCTCTTGCAGATAAAGAAAAAGGTTGGCGTTACATTGGGCGGGCGGGGTCGGGTTTGAGCGGGGAGGAGCGCCAGATGCTGGCCGATTGGTATCCCCAGATATCCGTCAAGAATCCTCCCGTCTTCAACCCACCTTCGGATCCAGGGAAGGAAATCTATTGGATTCATCCCGCATTAGCGGTGGAGGTGCGTTATCTGGAGTGGACCCCTCATGCTACGCTTCGCTCCCCTACGATTCTCGGTTTTCAACGGGCATAAAAAAAACCGGCCACTGCCGGAAGGTTTTTTATTCTTACCAAAAGCGGCGCCGGAAGGGGAAGCCGAAAAAGGGGAACGGGCGAAAAAACGGAAACCCGAAAAAAGGGAAAAACGGGAATCCGAATCCAAATCCGAAGGGTGGAAAGAATTGTTGGGTATAGGCATCTTCCCCATAGTCAGGAAACCCTTCATACCCGGCCATCGGGTCGGGGTAATGGTTGACGGTCGGCCAGGTTTGAGTCGGATCGTAACCCGGATAGCCATTAAATCCAAAAGCCGGGTCCGCTGCCGGCAACATCTGCTCGTTTTCTTGTACCATCAAGTTCCCTCCTTATTCATTATCAGGCACAGTACACTCTATGTAGGTGTTTAGACCCTGGACGATTGTCCCGTGGGATTTGGGCTTAAAGGAGGATGAAACGTTGAACGAGGCGAAACTGGTTCATGTGGAAGGGCGGGAGATCCGGATCACTCATCCGGATAAAGTTCTTTTCCCGGACATCTCTATGACTAAATGGGACTGGATTCTCCATCTGACCCACCTTGCACCCTGGATTCTTCCCTATGCCCGGGACCGTTATCTGACGACTATCCGCTGGCCAGACGGCGTGGGAAGCGAGTCTTTTTATCAAAAGAACATTCCCTCCCATGCTCCCGACTGGGTGACTTCCGTCCAATCCGGTAATGTCCGGTATATTCTTCTGCAAGACACACCGACGCTGATCTGGCTGGCCAACCTCGCTTGTCTGGAGTATCATCTTTCTTTTGATACGGCTTCCTTTCCCGATCAACCCACTGAAATCGTGTTTGATATCGACCCCTCCGTCGAAGGGTTTGAACGGGTCATGGAAACGGCTCTTTTAACCCGTGAAGCTTTATTGGAGTTGGGCCTGGACGGCGTGGTCAAAACCTCGGGAGCGACGGGGTTGCAAATTTATGTCCCGATTCGACAAGGCTATCGTTTTGAGCAGACTCGCCGCATCAGTCGATTTTTAGCTGAGTATTTAGCTGGCCAGCGCCCGGATCTGATCACGTTGGAGCGAAAAGTGAAAAAGCGCGGGGAGAAGGTGTATTTCGATTACCTGCAACACTGGCGAGGAAAATCCCTCATTGCCCCTTACAGCACCCGAGCCCGGCCTGGTGCTCCTGTCTCTACCCCCCTTCGTTGGAGTGAATTAAAACCCAGCCTCACTCCACAAGCTTTCACTCTGAACACCATCCACCAACGTCTCACCTCCATCCAGGATCCTTTTCGAGCGGTAACCGATCCGGATCATCGGTTTAACTTGGACGACATTCTAGATTTTTTGGACCGCAAGCAGAAAGACTAACCCTGGAAAAACTTGTACCTTCGCCTATTTTAGGATATCGTGGGGTTACCTTACGCGGAGAAAGGAGACTAGGATCCGCCGATGAAACGCCTGTTTACACATGCCCACATTCTGACGATGATCGGAGACCCGAAACCGATCAAGGATGCATCCCTCTTGGTGGAAGATGGACGGATCGCTTGGATCGGGACCCAGATGTCTAAGGCGCCGAAAGCCGATGAAGTAATCGATTTAAAGGGCCGGCTTTTGCTGCCCGGCTGGACCAACACCCATGGCCATGCAGCCATGACTCTCCTGCGTGGTTTTGCCGATGATTTGCCCCTTCAAACCTGGTTGCAGGAACATATGTGGCCACTGGAAGCCCGTTTCAAAGGGGAGCAAGTGCGCTGGGGGACAGCTCTGGCAGTAGCGGAGATGATCCGTGGGGGGACAACCTGTTTTGCCGATATGTATGATCATATGGATGAGGTGGCACAAGTTGTTGAGGAGAGCGGAATCCGGGCCAGCCTCTGCCGTGGAGTGATCGGCCTGGGTACAAAAGAGGAGCGGGATCGAAAGCGGAGGGAGGCTTATCAATTTGCCCGGGATTGGCATGGGAAGGCGGAGGGGCGGATTACTACCATGATGTCCCCCCATGCTCCCTATACCTGCCCGCCTACATATATCGACGAAATCTTAGCTGACGCGACGGAGCTGGATCTACCTGTTCATATTCACCTAGCGGAGACCCGGGCGGAGGTCGAGCAAAATCGGAAAGACTACGGTGTACGGCCAGTGGAACATCTCCAAAAGCTAGGGGTTTTCAACCGGCCCACCCTGGTAGCTCATGCTGTCCACGTCACAGAAGAGGAGATCGACGTCTTAGCCGCCCATGATGTTAAGATCTCCCACAATCCCGGAAGCAACCTAAAATTAGGAAGCGGGATCGCCCCCATTCCGGCCATGTTAGCGAAAGGGCTACGCCCCTCTCTCGGAACGGACGGGGCGGCAAGCAACAACAATTTGGACCTGCTGGAAGAGATTCAATTGGCTGCACAGATCCATAAAGGGGTCACGATGGATCCGGAAGTGGTGCCCGCCTATACCGCCCTTCAGATGGGGACGGTTTTCGGTGCGGAAGCCCTTTTTCTCGAGGAAGAAATCGGGACGCTGGAAGTCGGGAAGAAAGCGGATTTTATTACGGTGGCTCTAGAAGCCCCTCACATGAAGCCTGCCCATGGTTGGGTTTCGTTGCTCGTTTATTCCGCTTCCCGTAATGATGTGCAGGATGTCTTTGTAGATGGGCGCCCCTTAATGCGCAACCGAGAACTTCTTACCATTGATGAAGAAAAAGTTATCCATGAAGCGGTCCGTGCGTTTCAAATGATTGTACCCTAAAAAAAGATTCCCGCCATCGGCAGGGAATCATTGGTGTGGGGTATAGGCAGGAGAAATAAAGTTACACTAGGACTAAATCAAACTTTCATGTCAATATCCAGATGGAAACGCAACGGGATCTCCAGAGTCTCGTCTGACCATCTGTGCCTTCTCGAGGAGGGGGATGCCCAGGTCTCAGCCTGTAGGTATCCCTGGATCCGTTCCAGCTCTTCACCGGTAAAATGGTTCTCCAGCCGATCACGGAGCCATCCCGGAGAAGATGTCGTATCCATGTGGCTCACCTCCTTGTGTCACTTATTATCACCCCTCTCCGATCTCCTGATGTCTAACACATTTTTGTCGAAGCAGCGCTGTATAAAGCCCGTCAACAAAGGGTTTCCGTGTTTACCCATTCCGCAATGAATTTTTGGCTACGCGCTGGTCGGAATTGGTTTTTCCGATCAGGCTTTGTTATTCTCCGCATTGGATGCCTGCCAGTCCCCCAGCTGGCGGGCATCGCTGTTTTTCCAGGTGATAATGGGTGCGGCCCTTTCGTACACTGAAAAAAGAAGGAGGATTTTTTAAAAAGGAGCGGTGGACATGCGTTATTTATTGCTGACCTTGGTTTTGGTGATGGCTAATTTTAGTGGCTGTCAGGTACCCGTTGCTCAGAAAGCATCAAAATCATCCCCTTCTTCCCAGATCCAGATGGTCAAGCAGGTGGAACAACAACTCAAGGTTAAGCAATACCCGTTTTTTCTTGTCCTCAATGGAAAAGCCCGATTTAAAGGAGAACAACGGGGCGAAGATTGGCGATTATACAGCGATCCATCAGAGGAAAAAAGGATCTCCATCGAGAAAAAAGGAAGTGTCATCCTTTTGTCCCGGGGTAAAAAAAAGGAAACCTTAAGGGATCGTCAATTCGGACTGCTATCTCCTCGGGATCATCTTCTCCTCCTTAAGGAATCGGTCACCTGGACAAAACGCCTTCCGGATCGGCAGACGAAAACAGGAACGCTCAAAGGAATCGAAACCCAACTGGATTCCGGGGTGCTTGGTAAAAAGCTGGGAGATTGGATGGGAAGAGCTTTTGATGATGGCGCCGCAACCAAAGCCAGTCGGAAATTCCGCCTTCGCTACCGAATCTGGTATCACCCCGAAACGGAGAAAACGGCTGAGCTCACCATCCGAATCATCCCCTTACAAGGGACTAAAGTCCAGACCCTGCATTATCGTTTCCAATGAGTGTAAATTCCATGTTTATCCTTAACACGAATGATATATATTCTATGATATACTAGAACACGATGAAACTTGGAATGTAGAAAGGGGGCATGACAATGACATCAATCCGCTGGCCTATCGCCGTGGTGAGTTTAGTTGTCAGCCTCTTCCTCTTATTTGGAGGGTACTTTGCTTATCAGAAGTTTCAAATCGAGTCTCCGATGGAAAAAGCCATCTCTCAAACATCCCATATCCGTGACTACTCGCTGCAGATTCAGCCTGAAAAGATCACGGTTCGTCTGATGGCCAAACCTTCATTTTCCCTGCAACAGGATTATATCCCCTTGCGGAGGAAACTGACAGACCTCGCCGATGACCGAAAGCTCTCCCTAAAACTGGAGGACAAAGCCGGTGGGGAATTGAAGGAAGCATGGAATCGGATGAATTTTGGGGTGAAGGAGGGAATCGCTCTCCAGCGATATACCCAGATTCCCCAGGCAGTTTCTAAAGAAGCAGACACCAAAGGAATCCGCTCCCATGTGATGATGGATGACCGTTATCTGTATATTGAACTAAGGCAGGGCAACCAATGGCTCTATCGGGTGCTTCCCCTGCATAAACCGGCAAGTGAGGTGAAGGATAATGGGTAAAGCAATCGCCTTCGGTGTGGCACCGGCACTTTTTATCTTTCTCCTTTATCAAGGTGTCAGCCCTCTTCCCTTGTTGGTAACGGCGGGGATTGCCGGGATGGCCTGGTGGCTCTTTAAAGCCCGGGCTGGCAGTCCGGCTCTGGGTCGTGGAAAACGGATGCAAAGGAAAGATTCGGTCCCTAACATCTCTTTCGATAAGATCGGCGGTCAGCAACGATCCAAGGAAGAGCTGAAAGAGGCTTTAGATTTCCTCATCCACCGAAACAAAATTCGGGAATACGGGATTCGTCCGATCAAGGGAATTCTTCTCTCCGGTCCCCCCGGAACGGGGAAAACTCTGATGGCAAAAGCCGCCGCTCACTACACCGATTCGGTCTTTGTGACAACCTCCGGCAGCGAATTTGTTGAAATGTATGTGGGTGTCGGAGCGCAACGGATTCGGGAGCTCTTTCAAGAAGCCCGAGCCGATGCGAAGAAAAACCACAAGAACAGTGCGATTATTTTCATTGATGAAATTGATGTAATCGGCGGGCAGCGTGAAGGAGCCCAACACCGGGAGTACGATCAGACGTTGAATCAGCTCCTGACGGAAATGGACGGAATCGCCACGGACCAGGAGGTTCAGGTCTTGGTGGTCGCGGCAACCAACCGGAAGGACATGTTGGATTCGGCTCTTCTCCGACCTGGGCGCTTTGACCGGCATATCTCGGTGGACCTGCCGGATAAGAAAGCCCGTGTGATGATTTTGCGTATGCACACGGAAAACAAACCGATGGCGGAGGAAGTGGATATTGAGCAGACGGCTATCGAGACCTTTGGCTTTTCCGGGGCGCAACTGGAAAGCTTAACTAACGAAGCTGCCATCTATGCGATGCGGGATGGTAGTGTAGTCATCCGCCAGGAACATCTCTCCCAAGCTATCGACAAAGTTATGATGGGGGAAAAGACCGACCGGGAAGCGACGCAGGAAGAGCGGGAACGAGTGGCCATCCACGAATTGGGCCACGCGATCATTTCCGAGTGGGTTCGACCAAAATCTGTTTCTCAGGTTTCACTCGCTCCCCGCGGCCAGGCACTTGGCTATGTACGGCATCATCCAGGGCAAGACCGGTATCTTTACACTCGCAAGCAGATCGAGGACCAAATTATGGTTTGCTTAGCAGGAGCCGCTGCGGAAGAGCAGATCTACGGTAACCGCTCCACCGGTGCCCAGAACGACTATGATCAAGCCAACCGCTATACCCGTACGCTGATTGAGGCGGGTTTGTCGGATCTGGGAATTATCGATAAAGATTTGGTAAGCAACGAGACACTGCATCAGGAATCTGCTAAAATCCTAAAGGAACTTCATAAAGAGACGGTTCATCTCCTGAACCGATACTCAGAAGTGTTTGAGCAGGCTCTGGATATATTGTTGAAGGAAGAAGTGCTCTCTGGAGAGCAGTTCCGAAGCCTTCTCGAACGATATACAAAAGAGCCGGTTCCCATCAGCAGCTGACGTTTGCAGGAAGGAGAATGGTTTTGTCAGAGATTCAGCATATTGTTGTGTACGGTGGAGGGACGATGGGACAGGGGATCGCCGAACTCCTTTCGAAAAAGGGGTTTGATGTGACGGTCATCGAAAAATCCGAAGCATTGGCTCGGGATGCTCGCCATCATGTGGAAATAAGCCTGGACAAGCAGCTTTCCAAATGGGGGATCACCCAGGCGGAGAAAAAGCTGACCCTCGATAAAATTACGTTCACAGCGGATGATTCCGCCCTCTCTCGGGCGGATTTTGTCATCGAGACGGTTACGGAGAATCTGGCGATAAAAAAAGAGGTATTCGCCCGCTGTGACCACTTGTGCCCGGAACATGTCATTCTGTCCAGCAACACCTCCACCCTGAGCCTGACGGAGCTGGCCGCCGTCACCCGTTGTCCGGATCGGGTCATTGGCCTTCATTTTCTTCATCCCAGCACCCGTGTTGATCTCGTTGAGATCGTGCGCGGGTTGAAGACGAGTACCACAACGGTGGAGAAAGCCAGCAGCTTTCTGGAGATTCTCCACCTTACCGGTGTGGAAGTCTTTGAATCTCCCGGTTTCGTTACCACCCGTCTCATCGTTACACTCATTAACGAAGCTCTCTATACCTCGATGGAGGGGGTGGCCACCCCTGAAGATATCGATACGGCGATGAAACGGGGGTATCAGTTCCCCTACGGTCCTCTGGAAATGGCGGACCGTTTCGGACTGGATTCGGTTTTAGCTGCCCTAGAGGGTCTGTTCCGGGAATACGGAGACACAAAGTTCCGTCCCGCTCCTCTCTTAAAGAAGCTGGTGCGTGCCGGCCATTTAGGTGTAAAGACAGGGGAAGGCTTTTTCCGCTACGATGAAGACGGCGACCGCCTAAAGGAGGGGGAAGCCCGGTGAAAATTCTGGTCATCAACTGTGGCAGTTCATCCATCAAATATCAGCTCTACAACATGGAAAAAGAAGAAGTTCTCGCCAAGGGTTTGGTGGAGCGGATTGGGTCGGAACAATCGATCCTTAATCACCAGGTTACCGGTAAAGAGAAATGGGTGGAAACGGCGGAAATCCTGGATCACCGTCAAGGTCTGAACAAGGTGCTCGCCATTTTGACCGATGATCAGCTAGGGGTGCTGGCCAGTGTCGATGAAGTGGGCGCTGTTGGTCATCGAGTCGTTCATGGGGGAGAGGATTTCGCCCAGTCGGTGGTTATCGACCAGGAAGTGATTCAAGCCATTCAGAAAAATGTCGACTTGGCACCGCTGCACAACCCACCCAACCTCCTGGGAATCGATGCCGCCCAGCATAGCCTTCCCCACGCTTCCCATGTGGCTGTATTTGACACGGCCTTTCATCAAACGATGCCAACACACAGTTATTTGTACGCTCTGCCCCGGGTATTGTATCGGAAGCACAAGGTACGCCGGTACGGCTTTCATGGAACTTCCCATCAGTATGTTGCTCACCAGGCAGCAGAGCTTCTCGGCAGGCCGCTGGAAGAGTTGAAGCTCATTTCCTGCCATATCGGAAACGGAGCCAGTTGCACAGCAATTGAAAACGGGCTCTCTATCGATACCAGTATGGGTATGACCCCGCTGGAAGGTCTGATGATGGGAACCCGGTGCGGAGATATCGACCCGGCGATCGTTCCTTTCGTGATGGCGAAAGAGGAGCTCACTCTCGGAGAAGTGACTTCGATGATGAACAAACACAGCGGACTGGTGGGAGTATCGGGTCTCTCCAGCGACATGCGGGAGATCACGGAAGGAGCGTTCGAAGGCGACAAAAATGCCCGTCTCGCTCTGGAAATGTATACGTATCGACTACGTAAACAGATTGGAGCTTATACAGCGGCGCTAGACGGTGTCGATGCGATTATCTTTACAGCTGGTGTGGGGGAAAACGCCTCGATTGTCCGCGAATGGACGGTAAACCGGATGAATTACCTAGGGGTAGAATTGGATCGAGAGAAAAATGCGGATCTTCCCAAAGGTCCCCAAGTGATCAGCACCCCGGAATCCCAGGTGAAGGTGCTCGTGATCCCCACCGATGAAGAACTGATGATTGCCAGAGAAACCCGACGGCTCGTCCGAGATTGAATAACAACAGACCGGCCCACAGCGGAGCCGGTCTGTGTTACAATACTCCCATCCCATGTACTGAATCAGAGAGGAGAAGCGCGATCAATGAAATTGTCCCGTAGGGTACAAAGTCTGACGCCTTCAAAAACGATCGAAATTACTGCTACTGCTAAGGAATTAAAAAAACAAGGCCACGATGTCATCGTACTGGGTGCGGGTGAACCCGATTTCAACACGCCGGACCATATCCTAGAAGCTGCCGACAAAGCGATGCGAGAAGGTCTGACCAAATATACCCCTGCAGGTGGTATCGCTGAACTGAAAGAAGCGATTGTCGCTAAATTTAAGAACGACAACGGCTTGCACTATGAGACGGATCAGATTGTGGTGACAGTGGGGGCTAAACACGCCCTTTACAACCTATTTCAGGTCATCCTGGACGAAGGGGATGAAGTGATTATCCCAGCCCCTTACTGGGTGAGTTACATCGAGCAGGTAAAACTGGCCGGTGGGGTGCCGGTGATTATCGAGGGTTTGGAAGAGAACCAGTTCAAGGTGACGCCTGATCAGGTGAAGGAAGCCGTCACCGATAAAACGGTCGCCTTCTTAATTAATAGCCCCTCCAATCCGACCGGATCCATGTATAGCCGGGAAGAGCTGGAGGCTCTTGGCCAGGTGTGTTTGGATAAAGAACTTCTCATCATATCCGATGAGATCTATGAAGATCTCATTTACGGAGACGAAACATCCGTCAGCATCGCTTCGCTCAGCCCCGAATTGAAGGAACGAACGATTGTCATCAACGGGGTGTCTAAGACGTATTCGATGACAGGTTGGCGGATCGGGTATGCGGCAGGGGATTCCCGTATCATCAAGGGGATGTCCAGCCTCTCCAGCCACAGCACATCCAACCCGACTTCGATCGCTCAATATGCTGCTTTGGAAGCTTTGACGGGAGATCAGGAGCCCGTCCGGAACATGCTGGCCGCTTTCCGCCAACGTCGTGATTATGTTTTGGGGCGGCTGCAACAGATGGCCGGTGTAAAATGCGCCACTCCTGAGGGAGCCTTCTATGTGTTCGCCAATGTCAAGGAAGCGGCTGCCCGTGGAGGCTTTGAGAATGCAGATGCCTGGGTGAAAGCCCTCCTGAAAGAAGAAAAGGTGGCGATGGTTCCAGGTTCAGCCTTTGGCTTTCCCGATCATGTTCGAATCTCCTACGCCACTTCCATGGATCAGTTGAAAGAAGCGATGGACCGGATGGAGCGTTTCACCCAAACCCGTTCCTGATGGCACCACCAAAAGAACCTCCTTGCCAGGCCAGGCGGGAGGCTCTTTTGAACTTTGGGATTTATGCTGAAGGAGGGTAGAAGCGGTCGGGGCTGAGAGGCGGCCCCAGGAGGGAGGATCCGTGCTGTCCAGAGAAAATGAGCGGCTTTGTCACGCATCCATTTCTCTAGGCAGTTCAACCTTGCCCGTAGCAGGATCACAGGTTCCAATCTTAACGGACTGCAGTCCCCATTCCCGAAGAGATTCACGCATCTTTAACACCAAATCAGTACGACTTCTGCAAACGGTGGGAACGATGACGGTGGTCTTTCCCTTCCCGCTGAAGATCTGCAATTGATGGGCGGTTTCCGCGCTTTGAAAAGTGGAGCAAGTCTCGACTTCGATAATATGGAAGATGGAATCCTTGAAGGCGATGATATCGGGTTTAAAATTTTCTCCAAGGACGGGGGGGACGCCATCTGACCATTCGATAGAATCAGCCTTGATTAAAAACCCTTTCCGCACCAGCTCTTTAGCGACTGCTTCCACCATGCGATTGTGCTTTTCCTGCCCCTTTGGGGAGCGAGTGGTTTGGGTTTGAGAAGTCAATCCGATGAGCCTCCTTTCCATTTTCTCCATTGTATCACCGGATCTGGCCGCCGGATATTCTCCTTTCGTCTTACTTTCCTCTAGACGGTTCAGCGTAGGATCTACCCTTTTGGGTTTGGGGAAACCAAAAACACCCCCTGCCTTCCAGTGCAGGGGGTGTTTTCCGTGATGAAGCCGGATTTAGTCTATGGTGACAAATTGAGAATCTCGGCTGTCGCACATTTTAGTGCGGTTCAATTATTAAGGGATTGCTCAGCTATTTCCTTGATATATAAGTTTCTTTTTTTCAAAAGACCTTCCATATACTTGGCTAAAAAAAGTTTATCGGCTATGCTGCCCAGAAATCCCCAGGGTGAAGTGTAATCGAATTTATCAATCATCTTAGTTTGATTCTTATAACCCACAAAAAAGTGTTCATGTTTGATTCTTTTAAAAGGTCCCTCTACCATTTCATCAACAAAATAATGTGGTGGATCAAATGCTGTAATCTTAGCCGTCAACCTTTGTTTGAGACCAAAATGAATCGCTTCCCAAGTGACGCTTTCATCTAATCCTATTAGGCCATTTGTGACACCTGCAACAGCCTTTTCATGTGTATGAGAGGTTGATTTCATATGGACGTCAATATTACGGGATAAATCGAAACATGTTTGGATAGGGGCCTTAATATAGAGTTCTAATGTGATAATAGGCATAACACTCACCATCCGCAGTGGGTAGATCGGCAAATATCAATTTCCTGGTGAAGCCCTATTTAAACTATGGCCCAAAAATCATGGTTTTTGTTCAATGAAGCTCTCGGAAGAGACCCACAACCTTCCCGAGGATGGCCACCTCAGGAAGGAGGATGGGTTCCATGTTATCGTTTTCGGGTTGCAGGCGGATATGGTCTTTTTCTTTATAGAAACGTTTGACGGTCGCTTCGTGTTCTGCAGTCATAGCCACGATCATGTCGCCGTTATCGGCTGACTGTTGTTGGCGAACCAGGACGAAGTCACCATCTAAGACACCGGCATTAATCATGCTGTCACCTCGAACGGAGAGAAGAAAGACGGAATCGTCACCGCCTACCATACGGCGGGGGAGAGAGAAGTAATCTTCCACGTTTTCCACCGCAGTGATGGGCTCGCCAGCAGTCACTTTCCCGACGAGGGGGACCATCACGGTGTTGGCCGCTAAGTCGGGGACCGCTTCCAGATCTTCTCCCAGCACTTCGATCGCTCGAGGCTTGGTAGGGTCTCGCCGGATCAGGCCTTTTTTCTCGAGCCGGGCGAGGTGGCCGTGGACGGTGGAACTAGAAGCCAAACCGACGGCTTCTCCAATTTCCCTCACGGATGGTGGATACCCTTTTTTCCGGACTTCCTGTTTTATGTAGTTTAAAATGGCTTGTTGCCGCGGTGATAACTTAGCCATGATCTTTATCCCCTTTCCGCTCGTTTCGTTTATCCGCCAGTCCCTTCGGAATCTAAAAGTCAGGGTATTTTCCTACAGTATACACGATTACGGAAGGCAGGACAAACATAGGTTCGAATTTCTGTGCGATCTGATATTGGGCGATTTCCAAGTTGGGCCTCACGGTGGAAGAGATAAAACGAAGCGACGGGATTCAGATCGCAGTAGCTGTTCTCCGCACATCGATGCACTTATGGTTCTGTAGGTAAGTAGGAACCCGTACGTATCGGCAGTTCCTTCAGGTTGCAACAAAAAAACAGCTGGACGACAGCTGTTTTTTTGTGGGTCAACGGTATTGAATGTAGGTGATTTCTTTCTTGAGCTCCCCTAATCCTTCCATGCTATGAAGGACAATGACAGGTACGATATCATCTTTGGTGGCGTCGGAGAGGGCGATGTTGACCAATTTTATATCATGATAGATGAAGGAAAAATCGATATGGTAGCGGACGTCCTGGGCATTGATCTGATGGTCGACTTTCCGGAGGTCACCACTTAATTTATTGAGCCGTTCTACAAGTTTTCGTTTCATTTCTCTGTTGAGTTTGTAGTTGGAGTATTGCTCGATCGTAATCTTGTATGTATCGGAGATTTCGTTGAGGAGGTGGTGACCTTTCAACTCCTTGAATTCATCGATATATTCTTGCGTGCGGTGTTTTTCGTAGAAGCCGTTCATCACCAAGGTGATTGCCACGACGACGATATAGACGAGAACAACGCGCAGCAGGCGCTTTAGCTTATCGTTCACAGGGTTCCCTCCTGCCTGTACACTTCTTCATACCCCATATATATGGACAGGGAGGCGAGGTTATGATGGCCTCGCCTGATGAACCCACGAAAAAAACCCCGACCGGGGTTTTTTTCGTTATCTCTCAGCAAAGAGTCGGCTCAAAGTATCCTGTACCGCCTGTTTCCCCTGATTGATACAATCGGGGATTCCGATACCAGCGTAGGAGGCACCAGCCAGGTAAAGGCCGGGTAGTTGGTGACGAATTTCCTCTCTCAGACGGTTGAGCCATTGAGCGTGGCCAACGGCGTACTGAGGCATGGCTTTCGGCCAGCGGGTGATTCGGGTAAAAACAGGAGGATTGTGGATCGATAGGATCCGGCGCATGTCCTCCCGGACACGACCAATGATGACTTCATCGGGCTCGTCGACGATGGTTTCGTCCCCAGAACGTCCCACATAGCATCGGATAAGGGCTTTTTCGGGAGGAACCGTATGGGGCCACTTCCGATGGGTCCAAGTGCAGGCGGTGATGGTGGTGTCTTCCCGCCTGGGAACGACGAACCCGGTACCATCCAGTTCAAGGGGCACATCTATCGCCTCAAAGCCCAATATGACTGTCGCCACGGAAGTGGGAGGAATCTCTTCAGGAGACGCAGGGAGGTTGTATCGACTAAGCAGGCGGCGGGTCACTTCATAGGGAGGGGTCGCGATGATTCCGTCTGCGGTGATGACCTCCCCCTCGGTAAGGGTGACCCGATACCCCTCTGCGGTCTTTTCTACCTCACGAAGCGAGGTGTTTTTCTTGACGGAAGAAGCCGGTAAGGTTTTTTCAATCGCTTCCACAAGGCTTTCCAAGCCCCGTTTTAGGGTGAGGAATTGTCCTTTTGGACGGCTGATTGCCTGTTTCGGTCGATTTTTTTTCATGCCCAGGATCAGACTGCGGTGTTTGGCTTCCATCTCGGCAAATTGGGGAAAGGTCGCTTGCAGGCTCAAGTGGTCAAGGTTACCTGCGTAGATGCCGGAAAGCAACGGTTCAATCAGCCGATCAACCACTTCATCTCCCAGCCGACGACGAAAAAAGGCCCCCACCGAGGTATCTCCCGCTGATTTTCGACGGGGGAGGAACAGATCTGCCGCCGCCCGCAGCTTTCCGGCAGGGGAGAAGAGTCGGGTGGTCACAAAGGAGCTCAGCTGGGTTGGAATACCCATAACAGCTCCTTCCGGGATCGGGATCAGTTGGTGATTTTGTAGAATATAGGCTTGGCCTGTCCGGTTGCGTACCAACTCTTCTTCCATCCCAAGATCTGCTACGAGTTGTTTGGCGCTGGTTTTCCGCTCCAGAAAGGAATCCGGCCCTTTTTCCATCACGAAACTGTCAGCCCGTTCCGTTTCGATCTTCCCGCCGAGGCGGGAAGTCGCTTCCAGTAGAGTGAACGTCAGCGGAAGGCCTTTCTCCCGCGCTTCCTTCTCCAGGTAAAAAGCAGCAGTGAGGCCCGTAATGCCACCACCGGCAATGACAATATGACGTGGTTTATCCATGACGGATCTCATCCCACTTCCTGGAGACCACGGTGGCCAGGCAGTCGATAAATGCCGGGTTGGCGTTGGGCATTTCGGGTCGGTAGTAGTGAGCGCCGAGCTCATCACAGACTACTTTGCATTCGTAATCATTGTCATAGAGGACCTCCAAGTGCTCCGCGACGAACCCGAGAGGGCAATAAATAAAGGATGTAAACCCGTCTTGATGAAAAAGCGAGCGGGTCAGGTCTTGCACATCAGGGCCTAACCATGGTTCCGGTGTCTGACCGGCGCTCTGCCAGCCGACGGCGTAATTTTGGATACCTGCGGCTTCTGCTACCCGTTTGGCGGTCTCTTTCAACTGTTCCGGATAGGGATCGCCATGTTTGAGGATCTTTTCAGGCAAGCTATGGGCAGAAAAAACGACGACGGTACGTTCTTGTTCCTGTTCCGGTATCCGACGGAGGGTCTCTCGGATTCGCTCAGTCCAGTAGCCAATAAATTTGGGTTCCCGATACCAACTCTCGACGGCATGGATCCGGGGACCACCTAATTTTTCCCCTTCCTCCCGGGCCCGACCGTTATAAGTTTTGACGCTGAAGGTGGAATAGTGGGGGGCCAGGACGATACTGACGGCGTCTTCCAGCCCGTCACGGTTCATCTCTTGGACAGCGTCCTCAATAAAGGGATCGATATGTTTGAGTCCGAGGTAGAGCTGAAAGGTTACGTCCTCGTACATCGTGTTCAGTTTGTCCCGCAGGCGTTCCCCTTGTTCTTCAGTGATGCGGGCGAGAGGAGAGATCCCCCCGATTTTTTCATAGCGGTCTTTTAGATCCTGGAGAAGGTTTTCCGAAGGCTTTCGCCCGTGGCGGATATGGGTGTAATAAGGCTCGATATCCTCCCGTTTGCGGGGAGTTCCGTAAGCCATGACCAGCAGGCCGATTTTTTTCTTGGGCATGACCAAAAAAACACCTCAGTTCTGCTTTGAATAGTCGTGGATGAAGGCGGTAAGCCTTTGTAGGGTTTCCACCCGGACTTCAGGGTAGGTACCATGTCCCAGGTTAAAGATATGACCCGAGTGTTTTGCGCCCTGATCCAGGATCTCCCGGGCTTTGTCCTCGATCATTTCCCATGGGCCCAGCAGAAGGGAGGGATCCAGGTTTCCCTGCAAGGGCTTCTGAATTCCCAACTCTTCCCGTGCGGTATCAATGGTCGTGCGCCAATCCAAGCCTAAGACATCCGCCGGTAGGCGGTCCCATTCTGTCAACAAGTGTCCCGCACCGATTCCGAAATAGATCGTCGGAACATCTGAGGCTTCCTTTATTTCGGCGAAAATCCGGTGCATCACGGGGGCCACATAGCGGTGGTAATCTTCCCGGTTGAGGGCGCCCACCCAAGAGTCAAAGATCTGGACGGCCTTTGCTCCGGCTGCGATCTGAGCCTTCAGATAGGTGACGGTGAGGGAAGCTAACTTATCCATCAGCGCTTCCCAAGCCTTAGGTTGGGCATACATGAAACCTTTCGTTTGATGGTAATTTTTCGATGGGCCACCTTCAATCATGTAGCTGGCGAGGGTGAAGGGGGCCCCGGCGAATCCGATCAGGGGGACGGTCAATTGTTCTTCCAGCATTCGGATGGAATCCAGGATAAAGGGAAGATGGCTTTCCGGATCCAGCTCCCCCAACCGGTAGACATCTTCCCAGTGGCGGATCGGGTTGCCGATCACGGGGCCAATACCTGAACGAATGTCCACATCGACGCCGATCGGTTTCAGCGGCGTCATGATATCCGCGAACAAAATCGCCGCATCGACTCCCAGCTGCTCGACAGGCAGTCGGGTAACCTCCACGCAGACTTCCGGGATTTCGTTCATTTCAAAGAAAGAATATTTTTCACGGATTTTGCGGTACTCCGGTTGATACCTGCCTGCTTGTCTCATATACCAAACGGGGGTATAATCCACGGCCTCCTGGCGGCAAGCACGCAGAAATGTATCATTGAAATTTTTGGGCATGAGGACACACCTTTCACTATTTAGAACAACTATAAATAATCTCCCTTTTTATTATTACCACAACCACCCCCGTCTGTGAAAGAAACAGAGAAAGTGTCATCAAATCGCCGTCTGGGAACCCGGAAAACAGGCCAAAATCTTCCGGACACTCCTATCGCAAATAGAAGGGGGTATGAGGCATTTTTAAGTGATTTACGATAGAATACCTTTCCACTATCATTTTCAGCTCTGTAAACCCCGTTTATTAAGGGTGTTTTTTTCGTGGTAGCCCTATCAATTTCCATTTTAAAACTTTTTAACAAGAAAAAACCGGAGGTATCTCCGGTAGCAGAAATCAATATTTCACATCGAAGGCTCTTCGGTTCATAGAAGGCTCCCTATTTTTCACATCCACCCGTTCTACCCGAGAAAAAGGACTGCCTTTACGAACGGCTTCCAGGAATTTTCGGATGGCGTCTTTTTCTCCTTGGGCGTCGATCTCTACAGTACCGTTTGGGTTGTTTTTGACCCAACCGACGATTCCTAAGCGACTAGCCGCCTGTTGCGTATGAAATCGGAAGCCGACTCCCTGAACACGACCGTGAACGATCAGGTGTTTCCGTTGCATGGAATCCTCCTTCTCAAGGAGATGTCTCTATCATGATACCATTTCCGAAGAAGTCATTCCGAGGGGTAAACCCTCCTTTTCACATCAACTCATTCAAACGGTCGAGAGCACCGTCTTTTTCCGAGTTGATGACATGGGTATAGATCTGCGTGGTTTGAATACTGGAATGTCCTAAGATTTCCTGAACGACCCGCAAGTTCTCCCCGTTGGATAGGAGGAGGGTGGCCAAGGTATGGCGCAGCTTGTGGGGGGAGATGCTGGCCGCTTTAGGAGGGAGATTGGCCTCCCGTACATATTTACGGAGGATTTCCCCTACCCCTTTGCGGCTCATCCGGGTGCGATTTTTGTTGAGAAAGAGGGCGTGCTGGTGTTCTGCCGGCACATGTTCCCGCGGT
This sequence comes from Salinithrix halophila, assembly GCF_042650125.1. Taxonomy (NCBI): domain Bacteria; kingdom Bacillati; phylum Bacillota; class Bacilli; order Caryophanales; family Thermoactinomycetaceae; genus Salinithrix; species Salinithrix halophila. The sequence continues at coordinate 304,092 of NZ_JBHSAP010000018.1, read as the reverse complement.
CTTTGAGAAAGGTAGGCTTGCAGTCCTTCGGCGGCGGTGCGGTTCAGTTTCAGCATCCGTTCTTTGCCGCCCTTGCCAAGAACAATGATGTGCAGGGAGTCGCGGTCGCTCTGGATGCTGTTGAGATTGAGTCCTACGAGCTCTGAGACCCTCATGCCGGTGTTCAGGAAAAGGAGAATCATTGCCCGGTCCCGCTCTTCATACCAACGGTGGCGCCTCCGTTTCTGCTTTTCGTAATACTGACTCACAGCCTGGATGAGCCGCATCGCCTCTTCTTGGGTCAGAAAGACGGGCATTTTTTTAAGGTTCCTGGCCCGCAGGCTGGCATCTTCGTATTCTTCCATCGGGTCGCGAGCCAGGAAATGGGTTTTGACCAGGTAGCGAAAGAGAGAACGGATCGAGGCTCGCTTTCGTTGTTTACCGGCCCGAGAGTTTTCCCGGTAGTGTTTCCGTTCTGTCCAATGTTCCTGAATCTCACCCGTGACAGGATCTTTCTTGTGGATTTTCACATGGACGGTCCGTTCGTAGCCGTTTTCAATATGCCGGAAGAATCGTTTCAGCACTTTGGGATCGACGTCTTCCAGGGCCACTCCTTTGGATTCGAGATAGTCGAAAAAGAGAGAAAAATCATAGGCGTAGTTGGCAATCGTCTGTTTGGAACGATCAGCACTGATCATCTCAAGGAAAAATTCTTGCACATCCTCGGGAAACCTAAGAATAATCCGATTGATGCTCTCCGGCAGACGCCGGGAGAAGATCTCTGACAAGGGTTTCACTCCTTCGAGACTTTTGTAACGGTACTAATAGATATATCACGCCAGCTAGGAAAAGACCACCCCCCTGACTTCCGATACGGTACCATTATCGGAAGTTAGGGGGGATGGCATCGAAATGGATAAAGTTTCTTAGCGAGGGACAACGTAAGAGGTAGCCATAATGAAATGGAGAGAAATACCATGGGCTTTTTCAAAAAAATCTTTCGCAGCCACCCTCGTTCTCAGAACCATCCGGGCACAGAAGGTCATGAAGAGGTGCAGATGGTTTCTCCTTCTGTCTCAGACAATTTAGCCTATATAAGGAAATCCCTGTTTCACACCCAGGATCTGAAAACCCGCGAGCTCTCCTATCATGGGCGCGACGGTGTGTTAGTCTATCTGAACACAATGACGGCCTTCGAAAAAATCCAGGACGGAATACTCAAACCGATGTCCCTAAGTGAAGGAGAAAAGCCTTTAGAGGAGGTGCTCACTTCTCCGCAAGTGGAGACAGAGGAGGAGCTGGATCCTGCCATTGAACAATTGATTCACGGTCATATCATTCTCTTCTTTGAAGGGTTAAAGGAATGTTATGTCGCTCAAGCTCATGCCGTCTACCGACGAGCGGTCGCCGAACCGGACCATGAAAAGGTACTGCGAGGCTCCCATGAGGGATTTGTGGAGAACTTGTTGGTCAATCTCCACTTGGTTCGCAAACGGATAGATAATCAGCAGCTGATGGTTCGCTATTTAACAGTGGGAAAAAAAAATAAAGCCAAGCTGGCCCTGGTATATATGCACGATTTAGCAAGTTCTGAGATCGTGGAAGAGGTGGAACGACGGCTGCAATTCATCCGGGCCGATTCCATTTTATCGTCGGGTTATGTACAAGAGTACCTAGAGGGGAGCAGCTACTCACCCTTTCCGCAGATGTTAAACACCGAGCGGCCCGATCGGGTAATCGGAAACCTCATGGAAGGCCGGGTGGCCATCTTGATGGAAGGAACCCCCACGGCTTTGATTGTTCCGATCACATTTACCGCTTTTTATCAGTCGATCGACGATTACAACATGAGACCCTTTATCGGATCGTTTTTTCGCCTGATCCGGTTTATCAGCTTTTTCCTCGCCATTTTTCTGCCTTCGTTTTACATTTCGATCGTCTCTTTTCACTATGAAGTGATCCCTTCCGAACTCGTGTTCCCCATGAAGAGCAGTGTGGAGATTGTTCCTTTTCCGCCCATATTGGAAGCGCTCCTCTTGGAGCTTACCGTTGAGTTGATCCGGGAAGGCGGGATTCGTTTGCCTGCTCCCATCGGGCAAACCATCGGGATCGTCGGCGGTTTGGTGATCGGGGAATCGGCAGTTCGAGCGGGATTGGTATCCAATACGATGGTGATCGTCGTGGCGTTGACCGCTATCGCCTCCTTTGTGGTTCCCTCCAACGAGATGGGCGCCTCGGTTCGAATTCTTCGCTTTCCCATGATGGCGTTGGCCTCCCTGTTCGGCTTTCTGGGAATGATGTTCGGGGCACTGTTGCTCTTGATTCACCTAACCCGGTTGGAATCTTTCGGGACACCTTTTTTTGCCCCGGCCATTCCCTTGCGGCTGAAAGATATGAAAGATATGATTGTTCGTCTGCCTTTGTGGAAACTAAACGAACGACCGGCAGACGCCAAGCCACAACAATGGAACAAAGAACGTCATTCAAGGGGCTGGAAGCGAGATGACCCGCAAGAAAATTAGTATCTCCCCGACACAATTTATGTTTATCGTTCTTCAGACTCAGGTGGGCACGGGGATTATATCCCTCCCGCATGGTGTTCACGCAGAAGCGAAGGGAGACAGCTGGCTAGCCGTCCTGATCGCGGGATTGGTAACTCAACTGCTGATTCTGTTGATCTGGGCCTTGAACAAACGTTTTCCTTCCCAATCTCTCTATGAGTTTCTACCCCGGCTGACGGGGAAGTGGCTGGGAAAAATCCTAATTTTGGGGTACAGTCTGTTTTTTTTGATTCTCTCCTCTATGGCCCTCATCCTCTACTTCGGTATTATTCGCACCTGGATGCTCCCGGAAACGCCACGCTGGATCATCAACGGTCTGATGATAGTCGCCACCGTCTACATGGGGATTTCCAACTTGAGACAGATCGCCCGTCTGTTCGTGTTTGTTTCTGCAGTCGTGGCCATTCATGTACTGATCGCCACACTCACTTACTTTGATCCTTATACATCGACGAACATCGATTACATCTTTCCGTTGGCGCAGATCGCCGGTCCGATCAAGCTCTTAAAAGGGGCGAACGAGAGCACTTTCGCGATGACGGGATTTGAAACTATGTTGGTGCTTTACCCTTTTGTTGAGGGGAGCCCTGCCGCTAAATTAAAAGCGGCTTCCCTGGCCAATTTCGGGACGACTCTTATTTATGTATTTATCACCTTTACCGCCCTTCTGGTATTCAGCCCGGTGGAACTGGACATGATTCCCTCACCGATTATCTATATGTTGAAAGCTTTTAAATTTCCGCTGGTGGAACGGCCGGACTTGTATTTCCTCACTCTTTGGATCATATCCGTCTTTACTACAATGGTGAGCTTTCTCTATACGGCCACACTGGGGTTTACCCGGTTATTCAATCAGCATGTTCACCGAAAGTGGATACTCTGGGCGGGATTGCTCGGTTATGCGATTTCCTTTATTCCCTTCAGTAAATTGGAAGTAGAAAAGTTTAATGAGGTCGTTAACATCTTGTCCTATATTTTTATCGGGGGACTTCCCTGCATACTGCTGATTCTCTCTTATCTGCTCGGCAAAAAAGATGAGAGGGGGGGAGTGGCATGAAACGGATACTGTTGTTGATTTTCTCTCTTCTTTTGCTCCTATCCCAGACCGGCTGTTGGGACATCACCTTGTTAAAAGACGCCCGTCTGGTCGTTTTGGCTGGATTAGACCGAACACCAGAAGGCAAACTGCTGACCACTGCAGTTATTCGTGAATCGAAGGTTGCGGAGGGGGGGCAAGAACTAACCAACGTGATTTTGAAGAGTACCGGTCATACCCCCCGTGAAACTCGGGACAACGCTGATCGCCGATTAAACGACCGGTTTGATCCCTCCAAAAACCGAACCCTGGTCCTAGGAGAAAAATTAGCCCGAGAAGATATCTATCCTATTTTAGACATTTTTTTTCGGGATCCAAAAAGTGCCCTCAATGCGCATTTTGCTGTCGTTAAAGGGAAAGCAGAGGATTTGTTGGATCTAAACAAAGTGGGGGATACCATGATCGGGCAATTTGTCGATGAAACGATCTCCAGCGCCGAGACGAGCACCCTCGTTCCTCAGGTCAATATCAAAAGCATCTCTCCGATGATGTTCGATCCGGGTCAGGATTTTGCGGTTCCTTACCTGACAAAAGAAACCGGGGATCTTCAAGCAGCGGGAATTAACAATAAAAAAGATGTGTCGGTGGAAGGGATCGCCATGTTCCACGGTCGTCACATGACTGGAACCCTCAATCGGGAAGAATCGCGATTGTTTCTGTTGATGGCGGATAAAAAGAATCGAATCGCTCGAATGATTATGCAGGTGGATCCCGGTAAGGCCGCCGATGTCGGTTCCTATATCACCATCGACATCGGAAAAATGAAACAGACATTGGATGTTCAAATCCGTCCCGATGGAACGATCCAGGCGAATGTAAATCTGAATATGGATGTAGCTGCTATCGAATACCCGAAAGATAAACTGACCGAGCCGACGATCATCGATCGGTTGAACAAAAAGGTTTCTGAAAGCTTAACCCACCAAGCCACCCAAGTGGTGAAGAAAATGAAGCGATCCCGCTTTGACGGTTTTGGTATCGGTCGCCGCATTATGGCCCACTATCCGGAGAAATGGCAAGGGGCGAAGTGGTGGACTAAAACCTATCCCAAAATTACGATCCGCCCACGAGTAACCGCCCGGATCATCGGACACGGGATTGTGAATTGAACCCTTAAGGAGGGAGGAAGCAGTGGGTGGAAATCAAAATCGTATCACCCGGGGGCAATTACTGTTCATCATCCTCCAGACACAGATTGGTTTTGGGATCCTCACGCTTCCTCACAGTGTCCAGGAATACGCTAAGGGAGACGGTTGGATTTCCGTTCTGCTCGCAGGCCTAGGGGTTCAAGTGATGATCGTAATCATGTGGTCGTTGAATCGCCGTTTTCCATCTCTGACACTATATGATATCTTGCCTCGCCTGATCGGAAAATGGCCGGCTAAGATCCTCATTTCCGGATATATCCTGTTTTTCTCTATGGTTGTCATCGTAGTTCTAGTCCTCTTTTTTCAGATTATCCAAACGTGGATGCTCCATGAGACACCACGCTGGGTGATTACCGGATTGATGGCGACCACCGCCATCTACTTGACGATCTCGCCCCTGAAAAAAATTGGTCGTTTCTACGCGTTTGTTTCAGGGTTATCAGCGCTCTTAGTCGTCATTGCGACTTTAGCCCTCTTCGATCCGTTTACAAAAGTCAACATCTATTACATTCTTCCTTTGGGACAGATCGCTGGCCTGGTCAACCTCTTGAAAGGGGCAAACGAGAGCACTTTTGCCTTGATGGGATTTGAGATCATGATGGTGATCTATCCCTTCACCGAAGGGAGTGCCCGGGATAAACTAAAAGCCGCTTCCCTTGCCAATCTGATCACCATATTGGTCTATCTGTTTATCACCCTGACCGCACTCACGATATTCAGCCCGGTAGAAATGACGATGATCCCTTCTCCCGTCATCTATATGCTGAAATCCTTTCGGTTTCAGTTGGTGGAACGACCGGACTTATATTTCCTCACTCTCTGGATCATTTTAGCGTTTACCTCCACGTGCTCGGATCTTTATGTGGCATCACTGGGAATGGCCCGCCTGCTGAACCAGAAGTCCCACTGGAAATGGGTGCCCTGGATCGCCCTGATCTGTTATGCTGTTTCATTTATGCCTAGAGATCAGTTTGAGGTAGAAATGTTAGACCAAATACTGAGAGTCCTGTTCTACATATTAATCGTCGGGATGCCACCTGTTTTACTGGCGATTTCCTTGCTTTTCGGCAAAAAGGAGACCAGAATGGATAAATCTCGTGACTTTTAATATGACAAAAATGGATTGTAAACCAGCCCCGCAAGAATAAGATATGAAAGGCGGCACTAACCAAAAGTATCCGCCGGGAAGGAGGTGGGAGATGTCCCTATACGCACCTCCGCCAGTGCCTCCAGCGGAGATGGTTCAGATCATCCGAAACGGACTACCTCCGACTCCCTGCCCCCAGACGATTTTGATCGCCGGGGCGGGAATGGCGGGGTTGGTCTCCGCCTCGTTGTTAAAGGAAGCCGGTCATCACGTCATTCTCTTCGAAGCCTCTGATCGGGTAGGAGGAAGAGTGTTCACGATGCGCTCCCCCTTTTCGGAGGGGTTGACCTTTGAAGTGGGAGCGATGCGCATACCGGATACGCATTATTTAGTATGGGAGTATATCCGAAAATTCCGTCTCCCCGTCAACCGATTTATCAATGAAACGCCTTCCGACATCCTTGCTGTCAACGGAGTTTTGACCCGCTTAAAAACCTATCAACAAGACCCTTCTATCCTCGGCTTTCCGGTCATTCCGAAAGAGAGAGGGGAAACAGCGACCCAGTTGTTTCGAAGCCTTATGAAGAAGTTGATAGAAGGGTTTCATAACAATACCCACGCGATGATTCAATTTCTCAGTCGTTACTCAGTCGATCAAATCCTCCACCAACCTCCTTTTGGCGCTCCGTTATCCCAAGGGGCGATCGACATGATCAAGGTGATTCTGGATACAAGCGGAATAATGGAGCTTTCTTTTATCGATGTAGCCCGTCTCATTACGATCTTGACCGATCCGGAGGTTCAGTTTTATGAGATCACGGGAGGGAACGACCGTCTGCCTGCATCATTCCTGCCTCAGTTAAAAGAAAACCTCTTGCTAGAACGAAAAATGACGGTGATCCTCCCTGAAAGAGACAAGGTTACAGTCCAGGGTGTGGACCAGAAAACGGGGCAGCCGTTTCAACTATGCGGAGACCGACTGATCGTTACCTTGCCCTTTTCCGTCCTTCGTATGGTAGATATCGTTCCAGTTACGGCCTTTTCCTACGAAAAACGAAAAGCGATCCGCGAACTCCATTACACGCCGGCTTCCAAGGTGGGAATTGAATTCGCAGATCGGTTCTGGGAAGAAAACGGGTCGAGGGGAGGAAGGACGATCACGGATTTACCCATCCGGTTTACTTATTACCCCAGTCATAATAGCGAACCCTGGAACCCGGCCGCAGTCATGGCCAGCTACACTTGGGGGGATGACGCACTTCTCTGGAATGCCTTGGATAACCCAGAAGCCATGGAATTGTCCTTACGTAACATGGCGTCCATTTTCGGGCCGGTGGTCTATGAAAAATTCCGCAGAGGAATCTCTTACAGCTGGTCTCGGTCCTCCTACGCTGCCGGGGGATTTGCCATGTTTAAACCGATGCAGGAAACGGAATTATCTCATGCCATCGCCACACCGGAAGGAAGGGTTCACTTCGCTGGGGAACATGCCTCTACTACCCGGGTATGGATGCAGGGGGCTATCGAGTCAGGGGTCAGGGTTGCGAAAGAAGTGCATGAATCATGGATGAAATAACCATGAACCTCTCCCACTTACGCTAACGCTAAGAAGTGGGAGTTTCTTACCATCAGAACCAAAAAGCTCTCATGTATCGAAGGGTTTGCCTTCCATACTCGAATCGAAGGATTCGGAAAGCCCTTTTGGATTCCTAAGTAAGCAACAGGTACGAATCGTACCCGGGTCGGAACAGACCATCTACTACTTCTCGCTCAAGCGATCCGTAGATACGTTTGCTTTGTGAGAACATCGAGATGCAGAATCTCTCCATAGAGCGATCGGGCTAACATATTTCTCGCTCCATGGATATCGCGATGTTCTTGATAGCCACAGGAACAGCGGTAGTTTCTAGAAGAGGGTTTCTTTCTCTTCTTGCAGACAGGACATGTCTGACTGGTATAGGATTCATCGGCTTCAAGCAGATGGATTCCCCTCACGGCTAACTTGTATTGTAGGGATTTCTTTACCTTTCCAAATGACCAATTGGATAACCGCTGGGCTTGTTTGCGCGTCGCCTTCTTTTTCTTTCTCGTCTTCCGCTGTACACCGTCAGGGTTTCCCATGTGAACATCGGAGACAGCCTGCTTGACACACCAACCGACAAACTGTTTGGTTGTCTTATGGAGAGCGTCTTGCAGTTGTTTTTCGGATTTAGACCGCACGTATCGCTTTGCCCTCTGATACTTCTTCCACTGCCGTGAACCCTTTTTGCACTTGGATTGGAGGCGCTGAATCTCTGCCAGTTTCTTGTTACGGAGGCGATGAATGGAGCGGATCTTCCGACCCGTGATGATCAACGCCTCTCCGCTTTCAGCGAAAGCGGCAAGGGTATGGATTTCGCCGAGATCGACTCCGGCCGATTGTTTCTGCTCATAGGGTTGATTCTCTCTTCCATCCTCAAAGGCAACCGATAAGTAAAAGCCGTTATCATAACAAAGCTCGATTTCCTTGATGGTCCCTTGGGGGAGGTTCTTGGTGTAGACCGTGATTGGCTTCTCCCGTTTCCCTTGATGGATTCCCATAGATAGCTGGACTTTTCCATTCTCATGGATTTTGAAGCCATCTTTTGCCCACTTGGTGTTGTAATGGCTCTTGCTTCTATAGGGATAACGAGCCGTTTGGATTCCTTTTCGGATCGCTTGGTGTGCAGCATCTCTGGCAAATAGATATTTGTGGCAAACGGCCTGAATGGATTGGCTATGGAGATGAAATCGTCCTTTGGTCGCTTTTTGTAATTCGGATTTAGCGATCCACTTTCCATGGTCGAGTTGGTGTTGTCTTGATAATTGCAAACATTCATTCCAAACAAGGGCTGATTCACGGTTACAGGCAAAAAGACGATGGATATCGGATACAGATGCAGAGAAATAGACTTTCTTCGCCCGAAGCATGGTTTCACCTCGCTTTCCCTGTCCCTGTGATTCAATGTATTTATGGACATGATCTTTCTCGTTTTCCATTCTTGTAGAGTAATATTGTACTTGGATGCAATGGACTCAAAGATTTCCCTTGTACGACGGGAAATCGAATCATCCAGTACTTTCTTTCGATATTTGATCACGAGGACTAGATGGTAGTACATCAAGAATGATTATTGCTATCCAATTTCCTCTTTATATCAACCATTTTATCACCTAATACGGATGATAGATCAGGTGAATGAAAATGGCAACAACCCTTTTAAAAAATGGTCAGACTTGCGAGAGGGGTAAAAAGCACTCCTCCCTCGTCTGACGCGCCATTCATCTCACCGCTTGTAGAAGCGGGAGACTTCTTGCGCAGGTATGTTAAATAGAGATAAAAGACGGAACTATCGGGTTAGTTAATCCCTTGGTTGAAAAATAACACCCCTTCAATCGATCTCAAAATCCAAGATATTTTTTGAGATATACCCAATGGAAAATTTGTTTTTGGCGAGAGGGAGCCGGAACGTTGGTTCGCCTCTTTTATCTATGCTTTAATAGAGGGGAGTGAACGAAACGGAGAGGTGATATATGGGAGACTTGACAACTGGAAACAACGATCTCTCCACGGAATTTCAGGAAGTGATAAAAAAGGTAAAGGATTACACTCGTCATTCGAAAGCGGCAAATACCACCAAGAGTTATCGGGCGGATTGGGAGGATTTCACTGGCTGGTGTGAACGGCGGGCGCTGTCGCCGCTTCCTGCCGACCCCCAGACTGTCGTTTTGTATTTGACGGATCTGGCCGACCGCCGAAAGACCTCCACACTGCAAAGGCGCCTGTCGGCGATCAGCCAGGCTCATCAAGCGGCAGGACACGATTCGCCGACCAACGGGTACTTGGTTCGAACGGTATGGGCAGGCATACGACGGACGAAGGGTACCTACCAGGAGGGAAAGGATCCGATCCTCGTGGAGGATCTTCGCTTGATCGCCGAATCTATGCCGGATACCCTGACCGGAAAGCGGGATCGGGCCTTGCTGTTGGTCGGCTTTTCCGGTGGCTTTCGCCGCTCGGAGTTGGTCTCCATCGACCGCGAAGATGTCCAAACCGTCCCACGGGGGATGGTGATTCTGCTTCGGCGCTCTAAAACGGACCAAGACGGAAGGGGAGAGAAAGTGGGCATCCCTCGCGGTTCTCGGCCTGAAACCTGTCCGGTTCGGGCGCTGGAGGAATGGCTGGGGGAGGCGGACATCCAAACTGGCCCTGTCTTCCGACCGATCAACCGGCATGGCCAGGTTCGCAATCGCCGCCTGACGGACCGATCCGTCGCCTTGATTGTCAAGAAAGCCGTACAACGGGTCGGGTTGGATCCAAACCGCTTTGCCGGTCACAGCCTTCGCTCCGGGATTGCCACATCCGCTGCCATGGCCGGAAAGGATGAGCGGGCCATCATGAAACAAACCCGTCACAAGTCCACTAACATGGTACGGCGTTACATACGAGACGGAGAGTTGTTCAACGACAACGCCGCCTCGGATTTGGGATTGTAGAATTGGATCTATCGATGCAAAAAACCCACAGGGGGAAGGAATCCTGTGGGTTTTTTGCGCGAGTAATTGCTTCATGTTGAAAAGGGTATAGGATGGTTTGCGGTGGCCATAATACATAAGAGATTATGGAAGGAGTGGGTTAACATTCCAACATTTTTGATGGCTGGTGATCGGAGGCTCAGTCCCGTGGTGGAACGATTTTCCAAAGGTCTTCAAAGGGAAATGGAAGCCAACGGATACCAGTTACAAGAAGAGATCGATGCCGATCTACAATTGGTCTTCAATTTTGTCGATCCGGCAAATCCCCGTCATTTTCGTCGAAGAGGGAAGGGGACCTTTGTCGTAACCGTGACGGAATCGGACCGTCCGACGGATTCTGTATTTCGGGCGGGATATCCCATTCTAATCCGTTCTCTGGGAAACCTTATGATCTACCTGGATCGCTCCCGTGAAAATCCCCGTGTCCATTTCATCACGCTGGAACAGGGATGTTATTCGATTGACGGGGAGCTCGACGAAGCGGATCTTTATCGACGGGTGTATGAGCGAGTCCGTCCTCTAGCGACTTCGAAACTGGTGATCGACAATACGTTTTATCCCGATTTACCCGAGGAGCTTAGCGAAGGGGATCATCGGACTTCAGCGATCATCCAATCCGGCAAGAAGCTGGATGAGATGAATCTCCTGCCGGCCCCGTTCCCGATTGAGGAGTTGCTCCCGCCGAAAGATTATCGGCATATTCAACGCCTTTACGGAATTGGTGGCCTCAGCTACGGCAATTTGAGCGCCCGCCGGGAAGGAACCGAGTTTTGGATGAGCGCCCGGGGTGTGAACAAGGCGAACTTGCAACAGATCGGCAGGGACATTCTCCTGATTAAGGGATACGATGCCGATAGTCTAGCCATGGAAATCAGCGTACCCGAACATGTAGAGCCCAAACGGGCTTCGGTGGATGCGATCGAACATTGGATGATTTATACGGAGCATCCCGAAGTGGGAGCGATTGTTCACATCCACGCATGGATGGAGGGCATTCCATCCACGGAAATCAACTACCCCTGCGGCACGGTCCAGTTGGCAGAAGCGGTGGCGGATAAAATCCGGGAATCGGAAGATCCTTCCCGAGCGGTTGTCGGGTTGAAAAACCATGGCCTAACCATTACCGGAAAGGACCTGGATGATATTTTCGAGCGAATCGAAGGCCGGATTCTCCCCCAGGTACCCATGTCATGAGGTGTCTTGAATGAGCCGAATGGTCTTGTTGACGGGGGCCTCCAGCGGCATCGGAAAAGAAATCGCCCGTCAGTTGGTTCGACAGGGCGATTTCCCGATCATGGCTGCAAGGAGCCTTCCGGCCTTAAGGGAGCTAAGGGAAACCCTCGGGCAGGGAGCTTGTTTTTCCTGTGATGTCACCCGGCAAGAAGATGTGGATGCCTTGAAAGATGAAGTGCTCCGGCAGTTCGGACGGGTGGACGCGCTGGTGAACAATGCCGGTTTCGGCCACTTCGGAGGGGCGTTGGATCTAACCTTGGCTGATTATCAGGAGATGATCGAAACGAATTACCTGGGTGCGGTAAGGATGACTCAGTCGTTTCTTCCTCATTTCCTGGATCAGGGGGGCGGACGGATCGTTAATATTGCTTCAACAGCTGGCTTAACGGGAGTACCCAATCTGGCGGGTTACTGCGGAAGCAAATTTGCGCTCATCGGGTATTCCGAATCGCTTCACTTGGAGTTTTTCCCCCGTATCCAAGTAGGCGTCCTCTGCCCGGGGCCGGTTCAAACCCCGTTTTTCCGGGGAGAGGATCCTGCTCGCTTTTTCCCGCCGTTGCTCGCGCGGCGGGTGTTGGATCCCGTGTTTGTGGCCAAGCAGGCAGTACGGCTCCTCGACCGTCCCCGTCTCCAGGTGATGCCCCGGAGTCTCAGCTGGATCACACGGCTACGTTCTTTTGCCCCTGGTTGGTATCAGTGGGCAATGAGGAACATGTATGATTCCCTGAAGAAAGAGAAGGCGACCCCTCCATGTACACCTTCCTGGTCAACCCCGCCGCTGGAAACGGACGGGGACAACAAGTCTGGAACCGTGTCCGAAAAAAATTAGAGAAAACCTCTATTCCTTATCAGGCTGAGATCACGTCCTATGCCGGCGAAGCGACGGAAATTGCCCGGAAACTGGCCGAACAACCAGGCATTCGTGCCATCGTTGCCATTGGAGGAGATGGCACGGTCCATGAAGTGGGAAATGGATTGGTAAAAACCGAGATTCCATTGGGCTATATTCCGGCAGGATCAGGGAATGATTTTGCCAGCGCCCATGGGATCCCTTCCCATCCCGAGCGCGCACTGGAACGTATCTTGAGGCATCAAGTGCGCCGGATCGATACCGCTCAAGTAAACAACCGGATGATGATCGGGTTTTCAGGGATTGGTTTTGATGGGAAAGTGGCCGAATCGGTTAATAGCTCATCCTCCAAGCGTTGGCTCGGACGATTTGCCTATTTGGCAGGAGCGTTCCAAACCTGGGCACGGTTTCGCCCCTATCAAATGACCCTTGTGGTGGATGGACAACCCTTTCATTATCAAGGCATCTGGCTAATCGCGGTCGCCAACATTCCCAACTACGGCGGAGGGATGTTGATCTGTCCCCATGCGGATTCCGGGGATGGTTTGCTGGATCTCTGCTGCGTTCATAGTCTTACAAAGGCCCGATTTCTCCAAATCATCCCGTCTGTTTTTCGGGGCGCCCATATCCACCATCCCTCTGTCTCCCTGCATCGAGGAGAAACGTTCACGATCACCTCTGACCCGCCGTTACCCATCCATGCCGACGGGGAGATCATCGGTAAAACTCCTGCCACCATCCGAATTCATCCCCAATCCCTTTCGATTTTGTAAACAAGAAGCCGGTTTTCTTCTAGCAGAAGAAAACCGGCTTCTCTTTGCCATCCTGTTCTTTCAATGACGGAGAGGAGGTGGTGATGCATCCGAGACATAGGGAAATGCGGTTAATTCGTTATTTTCGTTGACGGTACCAAAAAATACGGCCTCTCTTTTTAATCCCTGTTTATCCAATTCCCGTTGCAGCCAATCTTCATTTAATCCCAGGCTGGATAAGACTTCCTTGCTCATTTTTCCCTCGACGATCACCGGGAAGGGAATGTCGGTTTTGGCGGGGGAGGGGAGATGAAGATCTTTTTTGGTCACCGTTTGGTGGGGAGGCTTTTTGTGGATGGATAGTTTCCCGTTATGTTCAAGGACTGCTGTGTCCACTTCGCTTAGATCAAAGATTTGTTGCTCCCGGAGCATGGATAAAACGCTATCGATGGGATAGCGAATCTTTCTTAGCCGTTTTTCAAGCAACTGGCCTTTCCAGATCACGATCACAGGCTCAAAGGTGATCAGTCGGCCGAATTTCCGGCTTTGAATGGCCCAACGGGAAATGATTCGCTGTAATACACCTACCGCGATGACAGTAATGGCGGTAGGGAAGTGGTGGATACTCGGGTCTGCGATATCCGCCCCGACGATCGATCCCAACGTAATGATGAGCATGAAATCAAAAACCGGCAGTTCACCGATGGAACGGCGTCCCATATATAACGTGACAATTAGAAGAAGAGGGAAGATCGTCACGATTCTCCCCAGGATTACGAGAATTTCCTGGCTCATCCACCCACCTCCCTCTATTCTTCCTGCCATTCCTTCCAGGCTTCATCCCCGTATTTGACGAAGGTTTTTATCAATACATAAAACACCACGGATACAATCACATACTCCGTGAAATGAAATCCTATCCGAAAGGGGTCTTTGTCTGTAAAAAAGACGGCAATCGCTGCTCCGATGCTGAGAAACAAAACAGATCCCAACGTAGCTAACACCGCATCATACAGATAAAAATACTCCGGCTTGCGTTTCATGGCTACCCTGTCCTCTCGGCTCATTCTTTCTCCATTATGAGCCTTCCGCAGTTCCTTTATTCTGAGCCTTAACCCTCGAATTCCAACTGGATCCACCTCATATACTTTTGAATCCGTTCCTCGGATTCCGCTGAATATGTTCCAGATCTTGGAGGATGGGTATCTTTCCAGCCGTATAAAAGATACGCAGGGCTGTTCCCAAGCAAATGGCCATATCTCTGCCAAGCGATCAGAGGCCCGTAGATGCACCCTTACCACCCCGGCGTCCATCATACGAGGACCGAATCCACATTAGTGCAGATCCCCCATTCCAACTCAGCACGGACCTGAGTAGGACCTGAAGCGGCAGGGGCGATAGCGGCGTAAAGCAAAGGAGGACTTAGCATCCGTTACCCGATAGGTATCGTTTTCGCCTTGTTGCAGCAAATCAAACACGGGGTTATTCCATCCGAAGGCTTTTCTCAGAGCCTCCTGTTCTTTCTGGTTCATCTTTCTTCTCCTTTCGGATTAGTAAAGGGATTCTTTTGTGGAGTGTTGAATCATTTTCAAAATAACCCTTAGCTATTTTTTGAAGTGAGGAGGAAGCAATAGTGAAAAAAGAAAGGTTGTCCACGTTATTTAAACATTTCTCTCTTCATGAATGCAAAAATTCAAGCAATTTATATGAGCACTTGGCTTTCAAGGTGAGTGAAGATGAAGAACTCCTTGATATCGCTTCACATGCTCAAGCCGGTCAACCTGTGCCTAACCTTTTGTTTGGTGCTGTTCATTACCTATTGTTAAAAGGGAAACATCATGAATTGAGACAATTCTACCGTAGTCTCGTCAATCATCCTCAGGAGGTGGAACGAGCGTTTCCTCCTTTTCGTGATTTTTGTTTGTCCTTTAAGCGAGAACTGATTCCTATCCTTCAAGAAAAGCTGGTTCAAACCAACGAAGTCCGACGTTGTGCTTACTTATATCCGAGCTTTTGTTTCATTTATCGTCAAGTTAAGAAACCCCTGTCCCTCCTTGAGATCGGAACGAGTGCAGGGCTTCAGCTCCTATGGGATTTATATCAGTACGACTATGGGGACGATCGAAGTTATGGTCATATTTCCTCTGACATTCTCATCCGTTCGGAAGTCAAAGGAAATCACCAACCCTTTTTGCTCCCAGAGAGTCCACCCGTAGCCTTACGCTTTGGAGTGGATTTACATATTAATAATCTATCCAATTACGAAGATACCTTATGGATGAGATCCTTAATCTGGCCCGAGCATAAGGAGAGAGTTGAACTCTTTGAAAAAACCGTCACAGTCTTGAAAGAGCAATCCTTAGAATTGATACAAGGAGATGGAGTTGAACTCCTTCCCCATATCGCCGAACAGATCCCAGAAGATACCGCCCTCTGTATTTTTCATACGCATGTCGCGAACCAAATGCCTGAGGAGAGCAAATTAGAACTGATGAATCATATTCAATCCATCGGAAAGAAGAGAGATGTCTTCCATGTGTACAACAATATGTGGGATCGCGCTCTTCATTTGGATTCCTTTATCGACGGCAGGGAGTCCAATCGGGTACTAGCCGAAACCGAGGGACATGCCCGATGGTTCGAGTGGAAAATGTAGAACTATAAGAGGGCAGGTGGCTACCCTTCGCTTTCTCGAAAGAAAAGAGAGATCCACGCTACCAATTGCAACAGGCAAACGATGGCCAAAATCATCCCGATGTACCACATGGTGATAGTTGCCACTCCAGCTGAATCTTTCCGATATCCCAAAATCAATTTCAGCCATGGAAGAGACCTCCTTCATGATCTACTAAACCATATTTGGTTCTTAGCCCAACCCCTAACATAATCACCGTTGGGCAGATAAACTTTCACACGGTGGGGGAGAGTAAAAAAAGAAGAAGGGAGGGAAGGTCAACATGACGAGTAAGGAAGCAAGGGACAATAACGGGCAACGAGAACAAAAAGTATCGAAAGGTGAGAATCGGAATGGGAGATTGGCTCCTTTCAAAAATCACCGGCAGGAAGGGGATCCGTATCCCAATGAATATCTGAATAAGAAAGAACAATGAATGGAAGGGGGGAGGCGGTTAAAGAACCAACTCCTCCTTTTTATATAGAAGAATAAGAAAAACTGATACAAATCTTCTTGAAATACCAAGAATAAACCTGTTTAATGAATGGTAGAGGGTTGGATAAATCTGCAAATAGAAACGGGGAGACGTATGATTACAAAGAAAAGCCAATTTATGTTGGACAAGGACTATGCCAGACAACCGGTTCCGTATGGGAAAAGACGAGGGTGGTTACCCTTGGCGCTGATTTGGTTGGCGATGGGAATCGATCTGTCCGCTGTGGTTCTAGGTGCCGCTTTAATCAATGGGATGACGTTAAACCAGGCTATTCTTGCTATCACCGCAGGGTCGGTGATTTTAGGGGTAATCGGGGCTTTTTGCTCCTATGTGGGGTCAAAAACTGGTTTGAGTACCGCGATGATCAACCGGTTTACTTTTGGGGAAAAGGGTGCTTATCTGGTCATTTTGGTTATGAGTGTAGCCGTGTTTGGTTGGTTTGGTGTCACAGCTGGCTTTTTTGGGCAATCAGCCCATGCGGTTCTGCAAAGTGTGTTTGGAATAGAAATCCCTCCGCGTTGGCTGGCCCTGATTGGGGGGCTGTTGATGACCGCCACTGCCGCCATCGGATACAAGGCCATCGAAAAACTCAGTATGATCTCCGTTCCGTTGATGGTGGGTTTTCTGCTAAGCATGTTGGGCGTACTGATCACCCGGGAATCTTTAGCTCCCATCTTTTCAATGCCTCCCAAAGAAACGATGGGGCTTGGAACAGCAATCTCTCTGGTGGTAGGAGCTTATATCATCGGTTGTGCACAGTCCCCGGATGTCGCTCGTTGGGCCAAAACGTCCAGAGATGCCGCGTTATCTGGATTTTTCGGTTTCTTGGTCGGAAATAGTTTAATGATGTTTGTCGCGGCATTTTTATCCCGATTGACCGGTACGGAAGACGTCATTCAAATCCTACTCTCCTTCGGCTGGGGTGCGATTGCTGTAACATTGCTGGTTTTAGCCCAGTGGACAACCAACGATAACAACATGTATTGCGTAGGGTTGAACCTTTCTGTGCTGTTCAAAAATGTTCCCAAGATAACTTTAACGATCATTGCAGGTCTGGCCGGAACGATGCTGGCCTTCCTAGGCATCTATGGTAAGTTTGTCGACTTTCTCCTCCTCCTGAGCCCATTTGCTGCGCCAGTAGCCGGGATTTACCTCTGTGAGTACTTTTTAGTGAATCGATCTAAATTTCAATTTGCCTTTCTGGCCGAACGTGAAATTGTAGCTGTAAGATGGCAATCACTTCTTGTCTGGGGTTTGGCCACGATGATTGCATTTGCTACGACTCCCATGACGGACGGCGGGCTGGGGTGGTTTACTTTAACCCATGTCTCCACGCTGGATGGCTTGCTTTCAGCCATCGTGCTGCAATATGTGATTGGGAAAGCGGGGATGTCCCAGGGAATGACAAAAAAACCGGAGGTCAGCGGTTGACCTTTTTCTCGCACTTCCCAGAAAACGCCCGACGGACTATCCGTCGGGCGTTTTCTATAGGCGAGATTTCTTCAATACTTCCTGAATCCATCTGTCTTTTAGCTCATCTTTATGGACCAGGATTCCCAATCCATTATGAGACGCCACCCGATGGAAGGTGATCGGGAAGGAAGTCTCTTTCAGGAAGTCTTCGATAGCCGTTAATACCCCATTTTTTTCGCCGTTTTCATATAACGCGTTGTTGAATTGATAATTAAGACCTCCCGTGTTTACTAACCTGGATTTCCCCAGTACGATACCCTTTTTTGCATAGGGTTTTCGATATGGAGGGGGGATGGTTTCCGGTAGGTAGTACGAATCCCGTCTTCCGTAAGGCCATTCGGTATCGTGCAGCATCACGATAGGGAACTTGCCGGTTTTTTTGGCGGACCGTTCTACACATTTCAACTCGTGATAAACGGTATACCAGTTGTGATCGCCATCAATCAGGAGGACATCAGGATTCGGAATTCGGGGTAACGCTTTTAGACTCAAAGCCCTTATCAGGGTAAAATGCTGTTTCCCACAGCGTTTCATCTGTCTAACGTTAAATTGAGGCAGCGGATCGATGACATGTAGCTTGGCATGATTCCTGCGGCAATATCGCAGGATCTTTACAGTATTTTCCCCTCTGAAAGCGCCAATTTCCACGATTACTTTGGGCTGTTCTTTCAAAAAGATCGGTTTAATGACCTTTCCCCAAAATCGGTTCATCCAGACTTTCCTCCTATCTGACTTCCATGGTTATACTGTATGTTTGATAGAAAGAATCTGTGGCGGCCATTGCCATCTGATTTTGAGTCAATCGCTTAACCAAACCAGCTACTTTACCACCTAAAATTAAGTCCCCGACGAGATCGACGGGGCGAGAATGGTTTTGTTCGCTATACCTGTATAATTGACCAATCGTCCGTCCGTGAAGGAATAGAAGGAGTGCGCATGGAGTCCTGTATCGTGAGCGGATGGAATCGTCTCCTCCGGCATGGGACACACATCCGGCCAAACTCGATGCACATGACAGCAATCTCACGCCGTAATGCGTCTGAGGCCTTGATTATAGTCGATGGATTGGATGCTATTCGTCATCAATCGCTGGCCCTCCGTGGGTATATACAATCATTTTAAATAGAGCAGCTTGGCCTCAGTTGATAGGGGTGCGGCAGCAGGAGATTCGTGTACAGGGCGTCTTTTTCGTGGTTTTCTCTACCTATAACCTCACAAAATCATTCTTTTGTAACGTTAATATGCTTCATCACTTGCAGAGGGGCAAAACATCCAATCATCCTTATTCATTTTCTCAATAAAAAAAGATAACTTATGTTTTGAGATATCGTGAGAAAAAAATCCGCCGATACGATGAAAGGTATTGCAAGGTATCATTCCATAGCAATAAACCGCATTTTTGGAGGCCTAATTTTTGGTTATTATGGGGCATCAGTTGACAAAATGCAGGATTATTCCCTGTATAAACGCACAATTCCTTTTTTTATTTAAATTCATCATAAATTCCTTTTAACATATTTGTTAGGATGTTTCCTATATAAATCCTTTCTTGCTTTTACTAGGTACTTATCCTATTTCTTGTGGTTTTTGGCGTTCTCTGCCCCTCCCCCATTGTGTAATATGGAGAGAGCAAGTAATCGGCAGGTCGAAAAAGGTTCATCCCCTAGTTTCGGGGGCCCCATAGCATGACGGATACTCCTATCAAGCAAATTCCTGCTCCAATCCAGTCATAAAAATCTGGCGTTTTCTTATCAATTCCCCATCCCCATACGACGGACATCACGATGAATACCCCGCCATAAGCAGCATAAACCCGACCGAAGGAAGGAAAGGTTTGAAAAGTGGCAATGACTCCATATAAGGCCAAAGCCAGACCGCCAGCCAATCCCCAATAAGAGGGTTTTCCCTCTCGTAGCCAAAGCCAGATTAAATAGCCTCCCCCGATTTCCGCTAACCCGGCAATAAAAAATAAAAAAGCGGCTTGGATCATAATCTTGTTACTCCCCTTCAAAAAATTGAACCGGTCACTTTAGACCGGTTAGCCAACCTTTGTAGACACCCCCCGGTTTCTATAACTCTTACATATCCGGAGGCAATAGAGGCCCGAATGCCCCTTCATCCGTTTTTCCAGGATGATCCAATCAATCAATCTTCAGACCGATTTTTCCAAACTGCTTCCCTTCGTTCATCCGGTGGAATGCATCCCATGCTTCGGCCAAGGGGTAAACACGATCAAGGGCGGGACGGATCTGATGGGCTTCCACAAATCGGAGCATCTCTTTAAACTCCTCCCCACTCCCCATTGTTGTACCGAGAAAATGAAATTGCCCGATAAAGAAGGGGCGCAATGGGATCTCCACCTTGGGGCCACTGGTTTCGCCGAAGTTAACGATCCGTCCTCCTGGTTTGAGGCGATCAAGCGCTTGCTGGAAAGTAGCCGGCCCCACGCTATCGATCACTAAATCCACTTTTTCCCCATCCATCTGTTCGCCCCAATTCCCGTTACTGTCGATAGCTGCATCAGCCCCTAAATCCAGGGCACGCTGCCGTTTCTTTTCACTTCGGGAGGTGACAGTCACCCGGGCTCCGGCTGCTTTGGCCATGAGCATCATAAAGGTGGCGACCCCGCTTCCGATTCCAGGGATTAGAACATGCTCCCCATCTTTCAGTTGCCCCCGGGTAAATACCGCCCGGTAACCCGTCAATGCAGCCAGGGGGAGCACCCCTGCCTCTTCCCAGCTCAGGTAAGCTGGTTTCGGCTCCACATTTTCCGCTGGCACAACAATGCTGCGAGCAAAAGTGCCTGATGTAGGGACCCCAAGAATCTCAAACCCTTCCGGAGGCGCCTCGCTTTTTTGCGGCCAGCCCAAACTCGGATTGATGATCACTTCCTCTCCGCTTCGGAGCCCGGTCACCCCTTCACCGACAGCCTCGACAATCCCGGCCCCGTCGGAGCCGAGAATCGTCGGTTCCTCTGAGGAACGATCCCAAAACAAGACACGGAGATCCCGGTGGTTCAAGCCGGCGTTTTTGAGGGCGACTTTCACTTCACCTTTGCTCGGCTCCCTCTCCCCCATTTCCATAACTTTCAGACCTTCTAATCCTTTTGTTCCTTGATGTACCATGGCTTGCATGTCCAATCCCCTCCCGACTTTACATCCTCTACAACCCTTCCACGTGGACAAGGATTCAAAACCTGGAAAATCCGTTCCAGATCCTCTCGCTTAAACCGTGAGAAAGGCTCTGCTATCGGGTGAAGTTGCGTCTTGATCACATACCATATCCAGGTCCTTTTCATAGCCTAATTCAATCAAGAGCTCTCCGCCGCCGATTTTTTTAAAAGCATCCTTTTGCCGATGTTCCCGGAACGGAAGGTTGGAAAGCAAAAACCCGCCGCTGGGCGGGATCAACACGCATCAAATCGCGCTTTTCTGGCTCATCTGGATATAGGCAGCTTCCAAAAAGGTCTCTTCTTGCCCAGGATCAACCGTTGTCTCCGGCAACAGGGTAGTAATGAGACGACGGGCCAGGTCCTCTCGTTCTTCAGGAAAGAGTTCGTGGCGCCGGGAAAGGAACGATGCCAGAAGCATCTTCTCCTCTTCGGTGACAGAAGCGAACTCCCGCGAGGGGAGATCTACCTCTAAGAGACCGCCCGATTCCTCTACCGGTTGGATAAGCCCACCCTCAGGGAGTAAGCGCCCTTCCTTCCGCACCACGATCGTTCCGGCTACCCAATCACCCACCCGTTTTTCACGAGGGTGGAAAAATACCATCGATATTCCGATGAGATAGAGAAAAGGCAAAGAATCGGCTACGCGAAGCAAGTTGCGCAAAAAAACAGCTGAAAAGCCGGGAGCCGTCCCTCGATCCGTTACCACTCGTAACCCCGTCACTTTTTTTCCGAGGGTCTGCCCAGAGAGGAAGGTTTCGGTCAAGGTATAATAACACAAAGGAAAGAAGACCAAAAAGACGATAAACACTCCTTGAACAACGGATGTCCAAAAAGGAGAACCGGCCAGCTCGGAGAAGCCTGTAAAAAAGATAGCCGGAACAATGAGGAGTAACAAGGTAACCCCCATAATCAACCAGTCGATCAAAATAGACACCGCCCGAGAACCGATCCCTGCTGTTTCAAATTCCAGGTGGACATATTCCGGGGTGGTGACCGCAACACGGTTTTCCATCGGATCACTCCTTTCTCTCTTTCTACATGGTAAAATGGCGGTGGAGGTGAACATCCAGGGATGTCCGTTCAATCCGCCCAACGAATGAGCCGTTTTGTCCAAAAAAATCAGCCGCTGTGGGAAGAGCTAAAGACTCTGATCAACACTGTCGACAGAGCCGCAGACCGAGCAACCCTTGATCGGCTGGGGAAAGCCTACCGTCAGGCTTCCGCCCACTTGGCTTACGCCCGTACATATTTCCCTGACCAACCGGCCACCCGCCACCTGAATGCTCTGGTCGCCCAGGCACATCAACGGGTATATGGAAGTGTACCGAAGACCGACGGGAAAAAGGGAATCCGATTTTTCCTTCGGGAGTTCCCCGCCCTTTTTCATGAACGGGTTCTTTTCTTTCTGGCGGCCCTCTTTCTCTTTCTTGCAGGAATGTTCTTCGCTTTTACCGCTACTTGGGTGAACGAAAACAATGCTCACGCTTTTTTGCCCGCCGGTATGGCGGAGCAGGTAGATCCCGGGAGTATCGGGGAAAGCCAATGGGATCATGCCATCGTTTCCGGCCAACTGATGGCTAATAATATTCAGGTTGCTTTTCTCTGTTTTGCCCTCGGGGCCCTTATGGGTGTGGGCACAGGTTGGGTCCTCTTTTCCAACGGATTGCTCTTGGGTTCCCTGGCCGCCCTGTACCACCGAGCGGGAGAAGCGTACGCTTTTTGGGCTTATATCTGGCCCCATGGAGTGATCGAATTGACGGCGATCTTTATCGCCGGTGCCGCCGGATTATCCCTGGCGGGTTCCTGGCTTGTGCCGGGAGATCTATCCCGGCTTGAGTCCTTCAAGCGAGAGGGAAAAGTAACCGTCAAGCTGATTTTGGGGGTCGTGCCGATGTTTGTAATGGCGGCTCTGATCGAAGCCTTCATCACACCCGCCCCGTGGCCTCTTTGGAGTAAATACCTTGTTGCCCTTATCACCTTAGGGGGACTGTTTCTCTATTTTGGGAAACCGCTCTTCCCTTCTTTGAGCCGCGGGGAAAAGAGTGCCTGAACAATCAAAGCTTACCAAATGACAACCAACCCGACAATGGGAATAAGCCCCCCAGCAGAAAGCGTGCCATGAATTCAGCAAGCCCAGTGCCCCGCCTGTGCGGGTTAACTGGGCTTTATGTTGAAGAATTCCGTCAATACCTACCGATACCCAACCATACTCCTCCGCTGGCAGATTCATATACTATTGCAGCTTGTTAAAGGAGGAAAACCCATGGCGATTACAGACCGATATACCCTGCTGCCCAGTCCCCCGACCACAATTACGGGACGGGAGGAAAGAACCCAAAATCTGAGCTTGCAAGCCGCTCCGACCGCCGATACGGGGAATATCTCCGGTACCGTACGCCGGCCTGACGGAACCCCTGTGAATGAAGCGACGGTTCAATTGTTCGATTCCAATGAACAACCCTTTGAACATACCAACAGCAACCCTTCCGGACAATTCATTTTCCCCCGGGTTCCTGTCGGCTCCTACTTTATTACGGCTTCGGAACCAGGACTTTTAACCCCCACTCGAATCGCTGTCAGCGTCATCAAAAACCGAACGACATCCGTCGCGATCACGATGCAACCGGACCCCGACGCTACCAAAAATAGCATCTTCGGCATTGTAAGAAACAGTGTAACCAATCAACCCATTGAAGACGCTACCGTGGAGCTTTTCCAAGTAGTGGGCGGCACGCCCCAGTTAGTAGGCATTGTATCGACAAACGCTGATGGTCAGTATTTATTTGCCAACATGAATAACGGTAACTACTTCATCACCGCCGTTAAACCCGGATTCCTATCCAACCAAAGCGCATCCATTACTGTCTCCGACAGAGATTTCGCCCCAATCAATATTCTCTTGAACGCCGACCCGGATGCCAATACAGGGACGATCAGCGGCACTGTTACAGATAACACTACCAATCAGCCGATTCCCAACGCTATCGTGGCCCTGTACTCCATTTCCGGCGGGACAGAGACCATCATCGACGTCTCCAAAACCAATGCGGGAGGTCTGTATATGTTTGGAGATTTACCCGCCGGGACCTATCGGGTTAAAGCAACCGTCCAAGTAGAGGTTTAAGCGAAAATGACCATCCGAGACACCTATTTCCTCGGCAGCAGCCCCCCTTTTGACTTACCCCCAAAGGAAGAAGTATCCATTCATCTGGATCTGGAGAAAAAGCCGAAGAAACGGATCGCCTTGAACGCTTGGTTTGTCATCAAGATCAACGCGCAAATTTTAAAAAGGAAATTTCGGATGATCCTCCCCGCCCAAAACCTTCCCTGTCCCCTGTCTCCCCAAGATATAGACATCGACTTGCAGCGAGTTCCTTCTAGAAAAAATATGGTCCTGAATGCGTTTATCACCTTAAAGATCCATACCCACACCATCCGAAGACGCTTGCGCCTGGTGTTTCCCATGCGACCGAAAATGATTCAGGTGATCCGATACAACCTATCCGTTAGGGGGCCGGACATCACGCCCTGGGTTTATAACACGCGGATCCTGAACCCCTCCCTATGAAAGAGGGATTTAACAACTGCTCCCGCGTAAAAGGCCAGGCACGGGATCGATACCCGTACCCGGCATTTTCAGATCCGTTGATCGATCCGGTCAAGTCTTCACTTCTTCCTCCCACTCCCGATATCGCTGAGAAATCAGTGGAATCAGACGAGAGTCTACCGGAATGCCTGCAACCGTACGCAATGTCTTGGAGAGACCTTCCCTGGAGAAAAGTTGATGCAATTCTACCACCTCCGAGTCCTTCTCTTCATGAAAAAAGAAAACAGCGGCGATCCCGGCAGCCAAATGATCCGGCTGAAGGTTATGGTCGATCATTTGGAGAGCGGGACCAACCAGGCGGTCCGTCCTCCCCAGTTTGCGTATAGGGGATCGACCTACCCGTGATACCGGATCCAGAAGGTGGGGGTTTGTAAAGCGCTCCAGAATTTTGGCGATGTAATTCTGATGGGTTTGTATGTCAAATCCATGCTTGGCGACAAGCAATGCCCCGGTCTCTTTCAAAGCCCCGGCGACAACGGCTTCCACCCGTGGATGGGCGATCGCCTCCTGCACGGTTTTGCACCCCATCAGCTGTCCTACATAGGCACAGACAGCATGACCGGTATTGACAGTGTAGAGTTTCCGTTCAATATAAGGGGGCAGGCTGTCCACATACGTAACACCATCAATCGGAGGGATGTCTCCCTTGACTCCGTTCCGGTCGATCACCCATTCATAGAATGGCTCGACACAGACGCTGAGTAGATCTGCCCCGGTTTGCACCGGGACGATTCGATCAACGGCCGCATCGGGAAATCCGATGGTCCCTTCCATCCTCTCCCGTTCGTGATGCGACAGATGGGTAGCCGCTTCATTTTTCAGGAGGCTGGATGCTCCCAACATATTTTCACAGGCAACTACGTTGAGAGGAGAATGCTCTTCCATCTGCAATCGCAGACGGATTCCCTTTGCTAACAGGGGAGCAATCGCTCGCAACACGGATGGGCCCACTGCGGTGGTAACCAGATCCGCCTCGGCGATCGCTTTCACGACCCGATCCGATTCGGTCCGACTGTTCAACGCGGTTACTCCTGTCACCCAGAGCGTTTCGACTTCTTCCCCCAGCAGCTGGACGGCATAACGCCTCCGCTCCCGCAATTGTTGAACCAGCGGGGCTTGAACGTCGACAAAACAGACGTCATATTCCGATCGGGCCAGCCGTTCACCGATAAATCCACGACCGATATTTCCTGCACCAAAATGAATCGCGCGCATCTTTACGCCCCCTCGTGAAATAGGGAGAGAAGTTCCTCTGCGGAAGTGGCTTTCACCATCCGGGCGACGTTATCTTGTTCGGAGACAACCAGGGCAATCCTGGACAAAATGTCCATGTGTTCGCTGTCTTTACCTGCAATGCCAATAACAATATGGGCGGTATGGCCGCTGCCAAAGTCGACGCCTTCCGGCAATTGGACGATAGAGATCCCTGATCGATGGATATCTTTTTTTCCTTCTTCCGTCCCGTGTGGAATGGCCACATGATTGCCGATATAGGTACTAAGTGTTCGTTCCCGTTCCAGCATGTTTCCCACATACGAGGGTGCCACACATTGGTTATCAACGAGCAGCCCGCCTGCGAGGCGAATCGCTTCTTCCTTGTTTTTCGCCTCCACTCCCAGTAGTACCGTTTCTTCACTCAGGATCGATCCGCTCATGATTCTACGCTCCTTTGTTGATCCAGTTTTTCATGTAGGGTCCGATTTAATTGCTCCGCCAGGAACGCTCGGATGTCCCCTTCTCCTCCAGATTGGAAAAGTGCCGGTGCTTCGATCGTAAGAGCGCTGATCCGGCTCAGCAATTCCTGTTCGGCTGCCTCTTCCTTTTCCGGAGCCAGCAGCAGGAGAAGGCGCGTCATCTCCATCCGATTTCCATCCATCCCTTCCACTTTCAATGGCTGTTCCAGATCATACATCGTAAAGGAAGGCTTCTCCACCTTTTTCGATCGCCCATGAAAAAGTGCCATTCCGGTTCCGGGAATCCCCAATCCCCCTAGCTGTTCCCGCTCCTCTAACTTTCCGGCCACTGCCGCTGCATCTTGAAGAACCCCTTTTGCTTCCAAACGTCTACAGGCTTTCTGCAACACATCGGTCAACGACTGTTCCTGGAGAGGAGAGAGGGAGTATCCTTCTACAAGCATCAAGGCGATTTCCGCAGTCTTCCGAATCGCTTTCATGGATTCAAGAATCCGGGGTTCGCTGACTTCTTCCCTCGTCCTCTCCGGTGGCATCGTTCCTACCCGCCGCCGTTCGTTTAAGTAGGATCGAATACGGGCAGCGTCTCCTTCGGACAAATAGGGATTGACACGAATATAATCGATTTCATCCATTTCTACTGAGAGAGTGGATACGATTAAATCGTATTTATGCAGGTCCGTCTGCTGGGCTCCCCCCCAAGAAGCCGTATCCACCCGAACGATCTCCGGAAATTCCGTTTGCAGCCGACTAGCCAACAGTTTGGAAGTACCAATCCCGCTGGCGCAAATCGCCAATGCATGCAAGGGACGCCCCCGCCTTCTTCGTTCCAACGCAGCTCCAAAATGCATTACCAGATAACCGATCTCTTCTCTGGGGATTTCATACTGAGGAAAGGTCTTCGCCATGGCTTTTCCCACGATTTCAAACAGCTCCGGATAATCGGCTTCGATTCGCTCAAGCAGTGGATTATGAATCGGCAGGTTTTCTTTCAGCCGATAAACCGCCCGTTCCAGGTGGGCAAGCAGCCCCCGGAGCAGAGAAGGGTCCTGTTCAAGGGGAGCGTCCGTCTCCTCCCTGATCCGTTGGATCAATTCTCTTGTTCCTTCCACAGGGGTCCCGGAACCGTCCTCAAACCAGAATCCCCGGTCATCCCCTCGCTTCGCTCCCCGAAGGTGCAACACGATATTGGCGATCTCTGACTCTGGTACTTCCTTACCGGAAGCGGCAGTCAAGCGGGCAGCGATTTTTTTCGCTACTTCCTGTTCCGGTCCTTGTTGCAGGCTTTGCAGCATGTCAGGGTCAAACCGGAGTGTTTCTCCCTTTTCAATCCGCTCCAGCGCTAAAGCAACATGAACCACCAAACCAATATAAGCGCTGTCTGCAAGAGTATACGGCAATCTCCCGATCTCCGCTTGTATTGCTTCCTCCACCTGAATCAAGCGCTCTCCTTCCACCAGTCCCAATAAACGTTCCATGACAATCCCCGAAGGCTCCGGAGCTTTCCGACCGAGAGATTGTTTTAAAAGCTCAAGAATCGTCGCTTCATCAACATGATCAGCAAGCAGACTCCTCATGGCTGCCCGACGGTTGTTCTCCCCCCCGATCACCTGAATGCCCCATCCTCTTTTTTTAAGCAAAACCAGGTCAAACGGCTGAAGCCAATCTTCCACCCGTTCGAGATCCTGGCGAACCGTGGCTGGAGCCACCCCAAGGTCCCGGGCCAGAACCGTTAGCTTAACGGGTTCTGAAGTCTCCAGCAATGTACAGAGAAGATAGGTCCTCCGTTCTTCCGGGGTAAAGTCTGTCTCCGCCGTCCTTGTAAGAGCAGCACGTAGCGATTCCATCCCGGTGGGGTCCGCCTCCAAGGAGACACCAACTCCTGCTTGTTTGCGCAGGGAAATCCCGAATCCGTCCAGCGTCTTCTCCATAACAGAAAGATCCCGATGGATTGTGCGCTCGCTGACTCCGAGTTCCTCAGCCAATTCTTTAACCGTGTGGGATCGTTCTTGGCTGATCAACAATCGGAGAAGGTTTCGTTCCCTGGCTGTGAAATACATGGAGTCCACCTGCTTCTTCGGTTCGTTTTTTCACTCTTGGTTTTTCGTCAACCGATCCATCAGGGCGTCATACTCAGGGCTGGATAGGAAATTATCCACGGAGATGTGTTGGGCGCCGGGTCTCTTGACTTTGGCTCGATCCGTCAGATTTTTATGGGTAAATACGATATCAGCATCCTCGGGCAGTTTGCTGACCGCCGTATTCGTCACTTCGATATCCAAGCCGGTTTTTTGCACTTTATTTTTCAAAATCGAGGCCCCCATGGCACTGGAGCCCATCCCAGCGTCACAAGCAAACACGATTTTTTTCACTTTCGAAACAGGCGTGTCGGCAGTCAAGATCGAACGAGCCGCGCTTTTCTTTCCTTTCATCTCTTCCATGTTGCGTGCCGCTGCCTCTATATCTTCTTCTCCCGGCGCGCTACGTTTAAGGAGCAATGAAGCGATTAAGAAGGAAACAACTGCGGCCACTACCACTCCGGCAAGAACTCCGATATACCCGCCTCGCGGGGTCATCGCCATCAGGGCGAAGATGCTTCCTGGGGAGGGAACGGCCACCAAACCAGCACCGAAGAGAGTAAAAGTAAATACCCCACTGATGCCCCCGGCAATGGCAGCCAAAAGGAGAATCGGCTTCATGAGGATATAAGGAAAATAGATTTCATGAATACCGCCGAGGAACTGAATGACGACTGCTCCGGGAGCCGATTGTTTCGCTATCCCTTTGCCGAACAGCCAATAGGCTAGTAAGATGCCAAGTCCCGGACCCGGATTAGATTCCAATAGGAACAGGATCGATTGTCCGGTCCGTGCGGCTTGATCCACCCCGATTGGGCTGAGAATGCCGTGGTTGATTGCGTTGTTTAAAAAGAGGACTTTGGCCGGTTCGATAAACAGATTGGCCAAGGGGAGCAATCCCATGCCGATAATGGCTTCCACGCCGGCAGCCAACGCTTTGTTTAACCCGAGGACCATGGGTCCGATCGCCAGATAGGCCCCTACTGTAAGCAAACCGGCAACGATCCCGGCAGAGAAGTTGTTGACAAGCATCTCAAAACCAGAACGAATCTTCCCTTCGAAGAAACGGTCTGTTCGATAAATCGCCCAACCACCGAGGGGACCCATGATCATGGCTCCGAGGAACATGGGGATGTCAGAACCCACAATTACCCCGATCGTGGCTGTTGCACCTACCACCCCACCCCGTGCACCATATACCATGTTTCCGCCGGTAAAACCGATTAAAAGCGGAAGCAGATAAATAATCATCGGTTCGACCAGTTGGGCCAGTTTTTCATTGGGGAGCCAGCCAGTCGGAATAAAGAGTGCCGTAATCAATCCCCATGCGATGAAAGCGCCAATGTTGGGCATAATCATCCCGCTGAGGTAGCTTCCCATCCGCTGAATGTTCATCCGCCACGGTTGGGTGCCGTTTCCGCCCAAGTTCCCTTGATTGCTTGACATGTCCATCCCTCCTTGAATACCGCTTATCTTTAGAATAAAGCGGTTTCACCCCGTTCTCAATGAAAGGAAAGCGCACTTTTGTCAAGCACATTGTTGACATGGTTGATGAATGGACACTTATCGGTTAGTATGGCTTCGAACCTTCGCTTCCATATCTGAGGTAACCGCCGTCGAGGAAGTAGAAAAAGCCGGGGACTATAGTCCCCGGCTTTCACAACAAGCTTCGATTCTTAATATCGATATAGGTGTGAATCACGGAGCCCGCCAGCTGACCTGGAGGAACATCCAGCACGACCACCCCCCGCCGCTTGAGTTGGGTTAATCGCTCGGTTCGCTCTTCACTGATCACTTCCGCTACCGCTTTCCGGTAAACATCGGGTTCGTCTTCAGGGAAGCGGCCCGCTTCTTTCTTCGAGAGAGGATCCTGAATCGTCACGGTCAGAACGAGGTGACGTCGCCTTAGTACAGCGAGTTGCCGAATCAGTTCCTCGGCAAAGATCAGATTACCCGCATCAGTGAATAGGGAAACCAATGCTCGGCGTTTATGGTGAAGTACTAAGGTTTCCATCGCCATTTGGTAGGCGGATTCTACAAAGTCCGCTTCCAAATCGTAAACCGCTTCGATAAGGCGCTTCAGCTGCCGGGTGCCTTTTCCGGGTGGAACCCAACGTTTGATACGATCGGAGAAAGCGAGCAAACTGACTTGGTCCCCCCGCTCAAGAGCCATAGCGGCGAAGGCGAGGGCTCCCTCAATCGCCCGATCCAGACGGGTTTTTTCTCCGTCTCTCACACCCATGACCCGTCCGCAATCAATCAGGATGACCGCCTGTTGCCCATGTTCCGGCTGGTAGACATTGGCTACCAGCTTTCCACGGCGAGCCGTGGCGTTCCAATTGATCCACCGGGGATCATCCCCTGGGACGTACTCCCGGATGTGAGAGAACGCTGTGCTCCTCCCCCAGCCTTTGCTGCTATGAGAGCCTTCAGCCGCCAATTTTCGGTAGACGCCGCTCCGCACTTTACGAACTTCTGTGAGCAGTGGATAGACCTGTTTCTCCTCCGCTGCATGAATAACCTGCTGGAGGAGGACGAGCCCAAGGGGGCCGCCGATCCGAACATGGATGTCTCCAAATCGATGGCACCCTCGCTGGTGGGGACGTGCCCGGTAGGTGACTGCCGCGACTCCATTGGGAGGCAGTTTCAATCTCATTTCACGCCGGTCAGTGGTAAACCCGTTGGGGTAATCGTCTCTTAACGTAAGGGTCAAGGGAATCCCGCCAGGATGGGCTGCGGACAACTCCACGGGTACATCCTCCCCCAGCTCAAAGAATACATCACTTCTCCGGGTGAGGATAAGTGGTTGGCAATGGTAGAGCTTCCGCCCTTCACGCAGGACCACCGCCGTCAACAGTAGGTAGTAGGTTGAAGTGAAAAGAATCGTATATCCCAAACCCCAACCCAGAGCAGTGACAGCGAGTCCGGTGGCAAACCATCCCAGTAGCCGAGTGGTGGGCAACCATGTACTACCGCGGGACGGAGACCGAACGGATGATTTCCCCGACGAGGTCATCGGTACCCATCCCCTCCAGTTCCGCATCAGGGTTTAATACCAATCTGTGGCGCAATACAGGCACCACTACCCCTTTCACATCATCCGGAGTGACGAACTCCCGCCCTTCAAGCGCAGCCCAGGCTCGAGAAAGAGCGAGCAGGCTGATCCCCGCCCGAGGACTGGCTCCCAACATGATCTGGGGGTGTTCCCGTGTTGCCCGAACAATGGAAGTAATATAGCGAATGACGGAATCATCGGCGTGGATTGCCTCGATGCGGCGGCGGAAGTCCATGAGTTCCTCAGGAACGATCAAGGGGGAAAGAATCGAATCCCTTCTTTGAGTGAGGCGGTGCCCCTTCAAAATCGCGATCTCTTTGTCCTCTTCTGGGTAACCAATGACCAGCTTCATGGTGAACCGGTCCAGTTGGGCTTCCGGCAGGGGATACGTTCCTTCATACTCGATCGGGTTTTGGGTAGCGACGACAAAAAAAGGATCCGGCAGCGTCATCGATTCCCCGTCTACCGTCACCTGCCCCTCTTCCATCGCTTCCAGCAGCGCAGCCTGGGTTTTAGGCGGTGTACGGTTGATTTCATCCGCCAATAAAAGATGAGTGAATAAAGGCCCTCGTTTAAAACTGAAACGCCCGCTCTGAACATCGAAGATTTTGGTACCCGTCACATCTGAAGGCATCAGATCCGGGGTAAACTGCACCCGGGAGAAGCTGGCATCCACGGCTGCTCCCAGGGAACGCACCATCATGGTCTTCCCCAAGCCGGGAACTCCCTCCAGGAGGACATGTCCGCCTGTCAGCATAGCGATCCACAAAAGCCTTAAATGGTCGCCTTGCCCCTCCATCACCTCCGAAAGTCGCCGAATGACTTCTTCCGAGCGTTGGGCAATCCTTTCCGTATCGATGGTTTGGATTTCCATTCACTGATCTCCTTTCGTATTTGTTGTATCTCCTGACTGACACGGATCAGCTCCTCTCCTTTTACCCGCTTGGGTAACTGATCCATTCGGTTTGCCAACAAGGTGAAGCGGGAGGCACTCTCTTCGCCGAGGAAGCGGCTTAATTGGCTGGCTATCGTTTCCGGGGAGGAGGAAACAGATAGGCCCAGATTCCGGGCAGCTTCCCGGAGCAACCCTTTCCATTGCAACAGAAGCGCGTCTCTACCTAAAGCGGCTCCTTGGTAGAGAGAAGCCATGGCCTGTACATATTCATCAAAGCGACCGGTTTCCGCTGCCGTTTCCCACCGTGGAGCCGCGAATCGTTTTCCTCGGCTGTACAGCCATATCAAGAACCAGGCACCTCCCAACAGAAGTAACAACCAGCCCTCTGGTGCGATCAGTTCGGTCAACGAATCGGGCTTTTTGCCTCCGGACACAATTGGTTTCCGAAATCCATCTCCAAACCAGAGGCGGTCACCAGCCAGAGAGGCGAGGTGAAGGGCCAGGCCCAGGTTATCCCCTTTGCGGATATGGTCATTGGTGAAAAACCCAGGTTCCGGTACATAGTAGATGGTTCCTTTTCCAAGGTTGCTCCGCCCCATGCGCGGGCTCCCTTCCCGGTCTGACCAGGCCCCTTTCCCCGCTCCCTCTTCTAAGCGGTTATTTTCCGGAAAGGAAAGAACTCTCACTTCTTTGAGCCATGGAACGGAGACGGATTCCATGGCTACGACCTGTTCTTTGCCGTTACCCGGACGGGAAGAAAAACCGAACTCCTCCGCCAAAGGATGGCCTGGACTAGTGAAGAGCGCTAATGTATTCCCCTTCCGAATCCAGCGGGTCAACCTCTTTTTGTTTTTTTCTGGGACCAGAAACTGGCCTGGTTCCGTCATGAGCAACACCTGGCCCTTTCCTGACGGAAACTCCTTCCATCCGAGATCCCAGCGTCCCACTGGCGCTCCGCGGGTTTTCATGAGTTCATATAACCCCTTTAATCCATCCGCAGAAGCACTCCGACTGGTATAAGGTTCCTGAGGGCCAGGAACGAGAGCGGTTGCAGCCGCGAACAATCCCGCAATCAATAGCAGAAGCAGTCCGAGCCATAGTACAATCCTTTGACTCATTGATTTCCGCCCCCCTTTACCAACTTCTGCGAAAGGCTGTGGAACTCTCTGTAGTCTCCTTCTCCGGTTTCTTTGGCCCCATACCGGATTCGGTCGAACAGAAATGTGATACCTGCAAACAAGGGGAGAAGATCGGGACGTCGGCGGCTTACTTCCTCCCGGTAATCTCGGTTAGCCTTAAAGACGTCGCGCAAAAGGACACCCCGTTCATCCAGGTACTCCAGCACCGCGCGATATAAGCAACGGACTCCTTCCTTGTAGTCACCCTCTGCGGCAAAAGCTTCCCCTTTATCCCACCAAGAACTGGCGGTTTCCATCGCATCGGGCTCCCTCTCGGCGACAAAGCCAGGTATTCGGCGTCCCCAGTAGAGGCGCCGTCCTACCCAACCAAGGACAAAAAGCAAAATGCCTGTTAACAAAAGGGGCAACAGCCAGCCGATTCGGGTATCCACTTCAACACCCAATAGGCGTTCCACCCCACCACCCAGGATACGGACTATTTCATTCATCCAGCTGTCAATCCGATGAAGCCATATATCCAGCCACCGTTGACCGGTAAATTCTCGGCTATTCAAGATGTCAGTCAGTTGCTGACGGGCTTTTTCATATTCTATCGACATGGGGCTCCTCCTTACTGCACCGCCCGTTTGGGCAGGGATTCCAGGGTGGAAACCAAATCAATCCCTTCCCGACGGGACCGACGATCATGATAGAGGAGGGTAGCCAGGATCGGTTGCAAAGCCATGGGTAAACAAGTGAAAAAGGTGGCCGGGAACGCAAGGAGGAAGCTCCCCCATCCGGAAAAGGACGAAAGATCCGGCGCGAAGGCCATCTCTAATACCATCGAAGGAACCGTGCTGAATATCTCACCGATGAGGAAAACAGGGAGCATCAACCCGAATGTTCGCCAAAAGGACCTCTCCGTCAGTTTCCAACTGCGTTGGAAAGCTTGAAAATAACCAACTCCCTCTTTCATAACCACCGGAACTACCAGCAGGAGACGGGTATAGATGAATACATAGCCTCCTGTTCCCAGTATCACAAATAAGATGGCCGCAACGGCGAGCGATACCCCCCAATCTTCCAGCATAGAGCCTAAGAGAACAGCAGGCACGAACAGAAGAAGACCGAGGACGAATAGTGCAGCCGTTGTTAATAAACCCAGCAGGAGACAAGTGAGGATGACCCTCCAACCGTTTCGACCTACTTCCGCCAACGCGTCTTGAAAGGAGATTCCTCGGCCGGTTCGGATCCGTTCAGCCGTTGCTGTCGTCACCCCGGCCTCCATCAGAGGAGTAAGGGCTACCGAGCTCAGTAGAAAGATTAATCCTGTAAGCAACAACAGCAACAATTCAAACCAATCCGGTGAGGAGGATGCCGCCGCCAACGGATCAGCGGAACCCGTCAGCAGGAGCGCGAACTGAATAAACAACCAGGGAGCACCCAGAAAAAGAAATAAGATGGATAAAACAACCGTCCAGTCGGATCGGTAAATCCGAAATACACCGTCTAACAATTCGAAAAACCCCCGCGGTCGAAGGGGATTTCCTACATGATTTTCATTGCTCAACAACATTCTCCCTCCGGTTTGGAAGAGATAGAAGCCCGGGTCCCGCTGGCCCGGGCTTCTATCCTGATCCCATTCATCTCAACCTTTACGAATAGCTTCCAGTGTGGAAGCATCTAATCGGCGTACGACAGCGGCAAGAAACCGCCGGGATGACTCGATATCTTCCTTATCCACCACAGCGGCATGAGAGTGGATATAACGGGCACAGATGCCCAAGGCCGCCGAAGGGACTCCTTCTCCCGTCAAGTGAACGGCACCGGCATCGGTTCCTCCCTGGGAAATGAAAAATTGATAGGGAATCCCCTCTTGTTCCGCCGTTTCAATGAGGAATTCCCGCATGCCCGGAAGAGGAACCATCGAGCGGTCAAACAAGCGGATCACCACGCCTCCTCCCAACTTTCCGTACCCATCTCTGATCCCTGGCGTATCCCCAGCCGGACCGGCGTCAACGGCGAAGAAAACATCCGGTTGGATCAGGTTGGCAGCCACCTTTGCCCCCCGAAGTCCTACTTCTTCCTGGACCGTCGCCCCGGAATACAGAATATTGGGGTGAGCGTCTCCCTTTAACGCCTCTAATAACTCCAGGGCCAGCCCGCAGCCGAATCGGTTGTCCCAGGCCTTGGACAACAGACGCTTCCCTCCTTCCATTTCAACAAAAGGAAAAAAGGGAGCAGCAGGGTCTCCGGGTCTCACTCCCACCTTTTCGGCTTCCTCCCGGCTGTCTGCCCCAATATCAATAAACATCTCCGCAATATCAACCGGCCTTTTCCGGGACTCCTCCTTTAAAAGGTGAGGAGGCACCGAACCGATCACTCCCGGAATCCGCTTTCCTTCCCGGGTGATAATTTGCACCCGCTGAGCCAGCATGACCTGGCTCCACCATCCTCCCAAGGTTTGAAACTTAAGAAATCCTTGATCCGTGATCCGGGTGATCATAAACCCGACTTCATCCATATGTCCTGCCACCATGACTCGGGGGCCGGAATCCTTCCCCCGCAGAACCCCGAA
The DNA here is from genome assembly GCF_042650125.1 of Salinithrix halophila. Taxonomy (NCBI): domain Bacteria; kingdom Bacillati; phylum Bacillota; class Bacilli; order Caryophanales; family Thermoactinomycetaceae; genus Salinithrix; species Salinithrix halophila. Next base: position 267,995 of record NZ_JBHSAP010000018.1, on the reverse strand, counting down.
CAACCCGCCGAGGCGGTCTTGCACCGTCTCCTCGGTTAACCCGGACAAATGCTGTCGTAAAGCTTCCCGCACCTCCCCTTCTGCCCCGGGTACACCTGGGAGCTGGGTCAGCTCTTCAAACCGCTTCCAGTTCACCATAGCCATCACACCATCTTTCTTATGTATCCGTCTTCTCCGTCTCTGCGTCCCCGGCCTTGGCCCACTCCCTGTACCGACGGTGAACGGTGGCCCGGGAAACATCATATCCGAATCCTTGCATTGTGGCCGCGATTTCCTCAAAAGTCAGGTTCTTTTCCTTGAGGGCCACAATCTGCTCTACTGGGACCTCTTTTTTATCCCGCCCCCCCTTTCCCTGGTTTTTCAGATTGAGGGCCGGATTGTAGCCTTTTTCTCGTATGGCACGCTGCATACCCCAGGAGATTTTCTGGCTCATCCATTTCCGCTGGAGTTCCTCCACCTTGGCCATGATATGGAGAATCGTAGACTCTCCCGCTTCCAGTTCCAACTCTCCCCCCGTCTGCCTACTCATAATCCTGCAGCCGAGACGATGGAGCTGGTGGATTACCGCTAGTTTGGCTTCTCCCCGTCCGAGCCGGGTGTCGTCTTGAACCAGTACCGTATCCGCATCATGGGTACGAATCGCGTCTAAGAGGCGATACAGCCCTTCCCGATTCAGCTCAAAACCGCTCTGTTGTTCCGTGATGACCGCAACCACGTCACACCCTTGTTCTTCCGCCAAGCTTTGTAAATCGGCTACTTGGCGTTCGAGGCTGGTCTCCTGCTCCGCCCGTTTCGTACTGACCCGAGCATACACGATTCCTTTCATCTCGTCCCTCCCTCCCCTTGTCAAATGAATGCCTTTTCGCTATAGTTCTGTGGAGGAGTGATGCGGTATGATCACGGATGAAATGATTCAGCGGATCAATCATCTAGCCCGAAAAAAGAAGGCGGAAGGCCTCACCCCTGAGGAGACACAAGAACAAGCCCGCCTTCGGGAGACTTACCTGAAAGCGATCCGCGGGTCGGTGAAAAATCAGTTGGACCGAGTCCGTTTCGTTGATGAAAACGGCCAGATTAAAAACTGAAACCAAACCTTTGCATACCTTCAGTGTATCAGTTTTGATTCCGCTTTTCACGCAAAAGGAGAGGCGTTCTGCCCCTGCCAGCCCTAGGCTGGCAGGGGCTTTTTAAGGTTCTTCCCAGCGAAACCCTACTTTAGCTAACTTGCTCCCGGCCAGGGGATTGTTCCACCTCCATCCCTGGGTTAAAGGATACGAGAGCCCCTTGATTCTCTCAAGTATGCTATCAATGATTGTTGGTTTTTGATTTAAAAATAAATATTAGTTTTTAACGCAAACCGGTTATTGTTAGAAATGAGTCTATCCGATATAATAGATAATGAATATTCCCATTCCGGAGGGGATTCTGAATGTTGCCCTATAAAGAACTTGCCCAGTTGGACAAATTGGTCCATGAACCAGCCCGCCTGTCAGTCCTGACGGCACTTTCTGCCTGTACCCTGGCGGAATTTCTCTTCCTCCAAGACCTGACGGGTTTGACCAAGGGCAACCTTTCCAGTCATTTGGCCAAGTTGGAAAAGGCCGGCCTGGTTTTCATCGATAAGCACTTCGTCCGCAAAAAGATCCCCCAAACAACGATCCGGATCACCTCTGACGGTCGGGCGGCTGTTGAGCGCCATTGGCGGCAACTGGAGTCCATCCATCGAGCCATCCAGCAACAGGGCGCCCACAACGATAAACGTTCCTCCACAGTTTAAAATGGGAGGCTCCTATTCAACACACAAAACCCTCAGTCGCAGCTGAGGGTTTTGTGTGTTGAAACCTTTCCACAGAGATACCCGATGAATTTACTCTTAACGTCACGGTTTCTAGACCATCGGATTATCATTCTCTACTAAAAGGGTGTTTATTCCCATGCACTTCCTACCTTCATCACACCTTTAAAGTACCTTGATTCGGTTCAGCTCGTTGCATCGGCTTTGATCGATACGCCAACGGACACAAAGCGGCGATGAAACAAAGCAAGGAACAGGTCTGGAACATGGCTGGGTAGGAGAAAATATCCGCCACGGGGCCCATGGCCAGTGCCCCGAGTGCAAATCCAAAGTCCGCCGCCCCGATGAACAACCCGATGAGAAACCCCCTGGCCCCCTCTGGTACCCGAAAGGAAATGAATGTGAGCAACGTGGGGTAAAGAACCGAGAAAGCCAACCCATTGAGAACAGCGGACACCATGAGCAAGGGAGGCGACACGGTCATCCCCAGCGTCAAGGAACCGAATCCCGCTACCGCTGCTAATAGCATCGCAGATCCCCCCGGCGCCCTGCCGTCGGATCGAATGAGATGCCGACCAAAGAAACGGCACAGGACAAGGACAACGGTTTGCACCAAAAAATAGATGCTTCCATAAGGGGATCCCTGCTCTTTTAAATATAACGGGAGAAAGGTAAAAATCGCTCCATTCGCTACCGAGGCCAACAGCATCACCGTACTGGAAACCACCAGAACCCGACTCTTCCAAGCACCTAAAGGCGATGAATGGGAAGGAGTTGCCTGACCATCTTCCTGGGTTTTACGCGCGACAAGCAGAGAAAAACCAAAGTTTAGCGCTCCCATGACAAAGAGCAATCCAAAGATCCATCCCATAGGGAAGAGATCTTTTAGGTAGAGAGTCAAAGCAGGGCCGAAGGTCGTCGGTAACATCGTTGCCAGCGAATAAAGAGACAACCCTTGCCCTCGAAGGCGTTCCGAAAGTAAGTCCATCGTGATAATTTCCATGGCTGTCGAAAAAAAAGCCGCCACTACCCCTTGAATGGCTCGAACAATACCAAAGACCCAAAGGTCAGGGACGAAATACCCCAATAAGGAGACGGAAAAAATCAGCAAGGCGATGACAAAGACCCGCCGGGCCCCCCAACGATCGATGATTTTCCCTGCCGAGGGACGGGCCAGCATGGATGTGAACATGGTGACCCCCATAATCCAGCCAATCTCGGTTTGATTCGCCCCATGTGCTAGGGCGTAGAAAGGAAGGATCATCAGCACCATGTAAACCACCGAGTAAAACAGGATGGTCACGGCGTATACTTGGAGAGCCGGGAACGAAAAGGGATTTTCCCGCTGCTCCATCCGGTTCGTCATCTTCGCACCTCATGGAAACGGGTTGGACAATCCAGGATTTCAACCAACTCGGGCTGATAGTTGGCAGTCTCCACTGGATAGCGGCTATGGGGAACCAACTCCCGCACCCGACGACGTAGGCCCATAGGCTCTATCTCTACGTTTAAACCCCGCTCTTTCATCCAGACATCATTGTAGATGGTAGGCAGGTACCGCTCCCCGTTGTCCGGCGCTAAACAAGCGATTCGCTTTCCACTCCCCCATTCTTGGACCAACTTCCAGGCGACCACCAAACCCGCCCCCGTAGAACCTCCCCCCAACACCCCTTCGTACCGGGCCAGTAACCGACACATTAGAAATGCGTCTTCATCCGGAACTTTATAAATCTCATCAATGCGGCTTAAATCGTCGATATTGGGCGGGGTCCAGCTTAGCCCCATCCCAGGGAGTAAATACGAATGGGCTTTTCCTCCGAAGATAGTGGAACCGACTGCATCGACAGCAATCACGCGGATATGGGGCGCATGTTCTTTGAAGTAGCGGGAAAATCCCCCGAGTTGTCCTCCCGTGCTTACCGTCAGGATCACAGCGTCCAACTTCCCCTGGCACTGCTCCATCAATTCCTGGGCGGTCTGCCGATAGTGCGCTTCGCTGTTGAGAGGGTTGAAACATTGATCCGGGCGGAATGATCCGGGAATTTCCCGATGCAGTCGGTTGGCTAAAGCGATCCGTGTCTTGTGATACGAACCGCTGTCATCTTTTTCTGTTACCACCCGTACATCGGCTCCGAACGCCTTCATCATGGCCAAATTGACCGGTGTGGTTTTGGGATCGACGAGAACAATCACCCGGTACCCCTTGGCCGCCCCGATCATCGCCAAAGTGATACCAAAATTGCCGCTGGAAGACTCAATGATCGTCCCCCCTGGTTTGAGCCACCCCCGACGCTCTGCTTCTTCGATAATGTAGAGAGCCGGGCGGTCTTTGATACTTCCACCCGGATTGGTTCGTTCCATCTTTAACAAAAGTTCACTATCTTGATCTTCCACCAAATTCTGAAGCCGGATCAACGGCGTCTGGCCCACAGTATCCAGAAGCGTTTTCACACGAACCACCTCTCTTGTTTTCTATGTATACAAACCCATTGACGAGTCGAATAACGAACCTTCACGCCTCCTTTGTTGTTTAGTTATAACAAAAAACAACGAACACCTCGTGTATATTGTAATTAAATCTTATTAATTAGCGGTATATTCCATTTGACGGATGTGTGAAAACTTGTTTTAAAACAACAAAATGGCTGACGCCTCCATAAAAGGGATCCGTCAGCCATTTTGGTTCCTTATTAACCAATCACCCTGTTTTACGAAGCTAGTTCTCCTTCGTATTTCTTTGGTTCCAATTTGTATCTTTTAACAAGCCATGGAGTCATAGCGCTGAATAAGATGAAACAAACCCCTGCCAAGAAAAAGACACCACCGATACCGATCCATTTCGCTATGATGACGCCAAGTAAAGGAGAAATCAACAAGGCGGAATTTTGGAGTCCATGGGTAACCGCTATAATCCGTCCGGTCATTTCCTGTGGCGTTTCTGAGTGGATAAGGGTTGTGTAAGTAACCGCAGACAAGGGACTAATTGCTCCTACCAAAAACCATACAAACATCCAGACAAAAAAAGGGGCTACAAACCACCTCCACCCTCCTATACCAATAAACAACAACACTCAGCCTCCTACCAACCCAACAGTAGCGATCATTGCTAAAGGATTCTCAAAACGTCGACGAAGAGGCGTGACCAGGAAAGTACCTAGAATACTTCCTACAGCAATGACACTCAAGAGCGTCCCAAAATCGTCAATACCCATTCCGAGTTTTTTTGCCCAAAGAACAATCAACTTGTCAAAAAACCATATGAGAAACATGGAAAACGTCATCGATCCAATCGTGAATACCAGTATACGATTAGACTGAATATAACGAATTCCATTTACAAAATCATTCCAAAAAAGTCCGCTTTCCTGATTTCTTTCTGTTTTCCTCTTCTCCTTAGGCAACTGGAGTAAAGCGATGAATGCCAATAAAAAGCCGATTCCTTCCAGGATAAACACCATCTGCGGATCAAATGCCGCAACTATTATCCCCCCAAGTGTTGGTGCAAGAATTTTGGCACCATTCATCGAGAATTGACTTAACATATTGGCTTCCTGCAGTTGGTCTCGGGGAACAACAAACCTCATGTAAGATTGTCGTGCCGGGTCAAAAATAACGTCCAGGATTTCTTTGAAGAAAACAAGTGGAAGTAAAACGTATAGGTTTGGCACAAAGATAAAACCAATTACAAATGGAATACGCAATAGACAGCACATGATCATCAGGATTTTTTTAGATGATCGGTCAACGACTACAGCCAACCAAGGGCCGACTAAAATCCATGGAATGCCCGTTGTTATAGCAAATGCAGCTAAGGCCCCTGCTCCGAGGCCCCAATGGTAAACAATCAAAGCTTCGATCGCTATAAAGTCAAACCAATTCCCAAGATCAGAAAACAACTGTGCTGTGAACAATCGGCGATACGAACGGATGCCAAGTGGAGCAAAAACGGAACGACTTGTGGTATCTTCCGCTTTAGATATCATGTCATATCTTTACTTTCGGAGAAAGCATGTTTCTTTCGTTGACTGGCTTTCTTAAATAGGCCTCGTGGATCCTGGCGGGGTGAAGTCGGGGGTCGTTCCAACTGGCGAATCATTCGTTCATACCATTCCATATCGAATCGAAGGCGATCCTTCAAGTAATCCATCTCTAGCCCACCGATTTCACTGATAGCAGAATAACCATTGGTAGACCATTGTTCAAAGTGGTGGAGCATTTGCTTTGTTTCTTTCCGTCGTAACTCCAGGTGATCCATCAATAATTCCCGATCTTCGGGTTTCCCTGTATCCCAGAAACTAAGTTTCATCAGGAGTTCATCTCTCACTTCAGGAAAAACGGGAGGTTGTTCAAGCCAATTGGATAGCTCCCGCCATCCTTTCGCTGTTAACTCGTAAATTTTCGTTTTCCTTCCATCTTCTTCAGCAGACTCCGTTTTGATGAACCCTTGGTGCTCAAGCTTCTTCAGTTGCGGATAAATACTCCCAAAACTAACACGCCCCCACCCTAACTCCCTCCCGTAATATTCCACTTCCGATTTAATACCGTATCCCGAATTCGGCGCCCAACTAAGTACGCCGAGTAAAATATGTTTTACGGACATTGAAATCACCCTTCCAATATATCGTAACGATATATTATCCTATGTCGTTTGTTTAGTCAAAAGGTTCGCTTGCAAAAACAAGCCTCCTTTTGCTAAAATGTGAATAGGTTCATTTTTGAACACATTCATGTTTCGGATAGGAAGGAGGATGTTCATGAGCTTGCGTGAGCAAAAAAAACAGTACAACCGGACAGCCATTCTAAATACCGCCGGACGCCTGTTTTTTGAACAAGGTTACACGAAAACCACCATGGCTGAGGTCGCCAAACAATCGGCAGTGGGAGTGGGAACCATCTACAACTATTTCCCCTCTAAATCGGATTTGCTCCTCAATCTTTTTGCGGCAGAGTCGGACCAATTGGCGTTGGAACCGGCATCCTTTTGCGCCCACGATTCCCCTGTTCAATGCATACAGGATTGGGTCAGGAGCATGGTGGACTTCTTCCGGCTGTACCCCAAAGCCTTTTGGCGGGAGGTGATGCAAGCCTTTGCAGACAATGTCGATGAAAACAGAGAATTGCGTAAGGGTCTGTTCCAATGGGACTATCAGTTTATTGACCAGACAGAGAAGCTAATCGCCACACTCCAAACGCAAAAGAAACTGGATACGGATTTCTCTGCCAAGGAAGCAGCAATCACCCTCTACAGCGTGCTAGCGTTCCAACTCCTGGCTTTTATCTACGAAGAAGTCATGACAGAAGAAGAGCTGGAAGCCCGTCTGGAACGACAAATATTATTTATCTTTTCCGAGAAAACACCCGCTACGGGAGAATGAAAGGGGAAACGCCCCATGCATGGGAGTTATGCACAGTCGACGGGAACAAAAGCGGTTTGGACCCTGTTTCACGGGATGGTTTTAGTTATCGTGGGATGGTTCTTGTTCGGAAACGGGCCAGAAAAGCTTTCTGCTTGGAGTGGATGGGAGTTCCATTCAGGGGATCTGACGAGAAATGCCATGCTGTTTGTTTGCTCTCTGGTGATCTTCCTTCGGATGAACATCACGGGGTTCATCTTTTTGAAGAGGGCATTCCCATGGAGCGAAGCCTTTATCGTGGGGATCTGGTTATGGATCATCCATCTGACCTACAACATCCTAGGAGGAACACAGACAGCAGCTGTCGGTTTTCCGGAATGGCTGGGGCTGGCCCTGTTCTTCCTTGGATCTTATTTGAACACCGGATCGGAATGGCAACGGCATCAGTTTAAAAAACGAGCGGGCAACAAAGGGAAATTGTTCACTCGGGGGCTGTTCCGATATAGCATGCACATCAACTATTTCGGGGATGTGATATGGGCAGCGGGTCTGGCCTTTATTACTCGAAGCCTTTGGGCTTGGACAATTCCGGCGATGATGTTTCTCATGTTTGCTTTTTATCTGATCCCCACCCTGGATCGTTATCTCAGCCATAGGTACGGCGAGCAGTTTGATCACTACTCCCGGAAAACCAAGAAGTTTATTCCTTTTGTTTATTAAATTCGCGAAAAATAGGAGCGGCGGGACGAATCAGTCCCGCCGCTCCTATTTAGGTTAATCCGGTCTACCCTGTTCCTGTGCTCCCTGGTAGAAGCCCTCGCTTCCGCAAGAAGTCAATCACCCGCTCCGCACTCTCCTCCGGGCTTTCCTCCGCTGTGTTCAAGGTGAGTTCAGGGTTCAAAGGCTCTTCATAGGGGTCGGTGATCCCTGTGAAACGGGGGATTTCTCCCTTGAGGGCCTTGGCGTAGAGACCTTTGACATCTCGCCGGATACACTCTTCCACCGGACACTTAACATAGATTTCGGCGAAGGAAGGAATCAACTGCCGGCAATAGTCCCGCATCTCCCTATACGGAGAGATTAAAGAGGCTAGTACAATCACCCCGTGGCGAGTGAGGAGCTCAGCCACGTAAGCTACCCGCTCAATGTTCGTGAAACGGTCCTTTCTAGAAAAACCCAGCCCTCGCGTAAGGTGGGTGCGTACCTGATCCCCGTCCAGGTTTTCCACCGGAAGACCCAACTTCTTCAGTTTTTGTTCCAACTGAAGCGCAATCGTCGTTTTTCCCGCTCCTGAAAGGCCGGTCAGCCACAACGTAATACCTTGCTTGTTCATCCTTTTCACCTCCGATCTTTTTTACGGTATGTCCACCAGGAACGTTCGGAAACATCCTTTGCCCACAGGGTGGCGGATTGGGTCAGACCGACGGCAAATCAGACGCCATACAGTCGAGGATCCTTTGAATCCGATGGAGGTAGCGGTGTTGCTTGCATGTTCTCCGATAAGCGAGGATTGCCTTTTGATAACGCTTTGCAGGACTCAATAGTGAAGCAGCCAGCAACTTTCTCAACTCTCTCTCGGTACGGTAGGAGACGACTTCCCCCCCAGGGTAGAGGGATGAAAGACCCTCACGGTAACTGGCCAGTTGAAAGGAACGGCAGGCGGCGATTTCAAATGTCCGGTTATTGGGAGTCTCCGCCTGTACACCGTCTCGGTTCTGATCGAGGTAAGGATCGTCTGGCGACCGGTGGATATTGAGAACCACCTGGGCGCCCCTATAGTAGTGGGCTGCCTCCTGGGGGGACACCCACTCCGAACGGAACGTACCAGATAATTTTTTGTAAGATCGGAGTCGCTCCCACCCCTGCCCCACGATCTTCGTTCGGCAGGAAGCCAAAATGGATGCCAGCCGGTCTACTTCCTCCAGACGATTTCGGAAAGCGGATCCCAGGATCAACACGTCGCTCCGATAGGCATCCTCTGGCTTTTTACGGAAAAAGAAAGGGTCGGGAGCGGCCAGGGGGAGATGGAAAACCTGATTGCAACCCGCCTTCCGGTATACGGGAACACAAGCGCTCTCCACAGTAAATACATAGTTAAAAAAGCGGCAGGTGGTTAGGGATTGGTCAACCGCATAGGGATCGTCGGTATACCAGATGGCACTGGGAATGTCTAAGGCTGCCATCGCATGTAAAGCATCGGTATCGAGACGACAACCAAGGGTGGTCAAAAGAAAGTCGGGGTGAAAGAGACGAACGGATTCCTCCAACCGCTGGGGAAATCGTTCACCCGGGACAACGACGCGGGTAGCCGTTCCTGCCTGCTCTATCGCTTGCTTGATCCACCGGTCGATAGATCCGAAAGGTTTTCTCACCGAACTCGGGACGAAAACGGCTCTCATAGACGGTACCTCCCCAAGGATTGTAAACATGTATCTATATATACGGACCTTAGGAAAAACCATGCGCCAAAGCCTTTTAAATCCATCGATTGCCCCGACACTCCCAAGCTTTGACAAGCATATGTTATCCTGATAAGGCTTCACGAGAGGTGAAGAAGTTGTTTCCAATACAACTGGGCCAGATGGCCTCACTGTTAGGTGGACGGCTCATCCGGGGCAACCCTCGGACGCCGGTCCGTCACACTGTATACGGCGGAACCCGTTATCTCCGGGACGGGGTCGTCCTGATCCTTCATCCGAAGCAGAACGTCCAACGTCAGCTAAAAGGCCTTTACGAGAAGAAAAGCGCAGGAGTCATCGTCCCCCAAGGGTGGCAGCACCGTATTCCCTCTTCCCATGCTGTAATCACCGTTCCTGATACCAACCAGGCGATGTGGACACTAGTTCGCTGGCAGCGTGCCAAATCCAAAGCCATTTTCATCGGGATCACCGGCAGCGCGGGGAAAACGACCACGAAAGAAATGACAGCCGTCATAGCAGCACAACGCTACCGCACCTTAAAGTCCTATGCAAATAACAACCTCGCCTCCCTCTTGCACTACCACTTGCTCCGGCTGACTCCCAGGCACCAGGTAGCTGTGCTGGAAATGGGAATGGCGAGCCTGGGCAATATCCGCAAACAATGTCTCTATGCCAAACCCTCGATCGGTGTCGTCACCAATGTGGGGGAAGCTCACGTCGGAAGCCTGGGGAGTTCTTTGGCCAATGTCGTTCGAGCCAAACAGGAGATGGTAGACGGCGTACAACCTGGAGGAACCTTGATCCTCAACGTCGATGACCCCGGTACCCGAAAATTGAACACTCGCCGTTTTCGCGGTCGCATTCTCACCTTTGGAATCAAACACCCTGCAACCGTTCGCGGCAGCCACATCCAGTATACGAAAGCTGGCATGACCTTCCGTGTCGGGGGCGCACTCTACCAAATCCCTACCTGGGGCCACCACAATGTCTACAATGCACTAGCAGCCATCACCATAGGGAGACAACTGGGCGTGTCTGTCCCTGCCATTCAACAGGCGCTTCGAACATTTCCCGTTCCCAAGATGAGGCTCCAACGACTGAGGGGACGGCGACAGTGGCTGCTGATCAACGATGCCTACAACGCCAATCCTACTTCCATGGAGGCTGGTCTGGGTGTTCTCCGGAGGGTGGCCGGAAAGGGCCATAGTGTGGCCGTTCTGGGTGACATGCACGAATTGGGGAAATTCACCCAAAAAGGACACCGGGATGTGGGACGTGTGGCTGCCAACCTCCGTCCTTCCCTTCTCATCACCGTCGGTCCCCAAGCCGCCCAGATTGCGAAGGCGGCGGTCACCGCAGGCTATCCCGCTAACCAAACCCGTTCCTTCGCCAACCACCCGGCGAAAATTGCAGCTTTTATCTACAAAAACGTCCCTGCAGGGTCGACGCTCTATTTCAAAGCTTCCCGCAAGGTAGAGTTGGAACGGGTGGTGAAACGGCTACGCTAAATGGCAAAAAGAAAAGCGCGGACACCCGCGCTTTTCTTTTTGCCTTTCTTGTCACCAGGGCCAAAGCAGTTCCTATAAAAAGTAAACCCTACTCAACAAGAACTCATCACTTGAAATCATCTCTTTTCAAAAGCCAATTTCATTCCTAGAGTTATCAATATAAATCCTGTTAATCGTTGAAACACGGAAAGAAACGATGACTTATTGAACCATGCTCGAATGTAATTAATCAAATTAACGTAGAAAAATAACCATATAAAGGTTATCAAAACCGGCGTTAATCCTATGATCATCATCTGCAATAAATTATGTTCATCGGGTATGATAAATTGCGGCAAAAATGACATAAAGAAAATAACGGCTTTAGGGTTGAATACATTGGAAAACATTCCTTGCAAGAAATAAGAACCTTTAGGTATTTTCTTCGAAGTGGTGGTATCCTGTGTTCCATTGGACTTTTTTGAGAAAAGTGTAAATATCCCCATCAAAATAAGGAATGCAGCTCCAGCATATTTAATGATTTTAAAAACAAAAATAGAGTTAGCAATAATAGCAGATAAACCAAGAACTGTAATTACTATATGAATTGCAACACCTCCACAAACACCCCCAACAGTTTTAAGACCGACTCCTTTCCCCTGAACGAGTGTATTTTTAGTGACTAATACTGTATCAGCACCAGGAGTAATGGTAATCAGTAAGGTTGTTATTATAAATAAATAATAATGATCCATCTTAGCCTTTCTCCCCTTTATACTTAATTACCCCCAATATTACCATAAAGACGCTCTGTTCGGAGTGATCCGCCTTAAACACGATTCGATATGTAATGTACCCGAAGATATCCGTATACCCGCTTCACATCGCCCTCTGATTGGAAGGTCACGATTGACTGCCTCCCATGAAACGAACTCCCTATCGTGGAACTGCTCCAATTCTTCCTTGTTATCATCGAAAAAACATTAACGGCGAAGTTTTTCGCGAGATAATCCCGCAACCCCGCCGTTATCGGAATCGCTTTTATAACAAGCCTCCGGGAGGCTCAGGAAGGTCCCATTTTCGAAGGAAATAGTGGCGGTTTTGTGCGAGGATCTTCAAGAACTCAGCCCGACCTCGTCTCCGAAAGCTGCGGCTTCCAAAATGGTGGACATAGGTATCCCCCGCGACAATTAACCGGTAGCCCGCTTTCCGAACCCGATAACTGTAGTCATCATCTTCATAAGTTCCCAGCCCGAATCGTTCATCCCACTCCCCGACCTCCTCCCAGATTCGCCGGGGAATAGCGAGACAAAAACCGGATAGACGCCGGGTTTCCCGCCACAGCCCAGGATTGTGGCGATTATGGAACTGCGAATAGCGGTGAATGGACGGGATTCGGGACAGGCGGACGGAAACTTTTTGTTCCGGGATCGCTTTATTGGAAACTGGGCCCGTCATCCCGATGGATACGTCAGAGCGGAGGACAGCCAGCAGGAGCTCCATCCAACGGCTGGAAACCAACGTGTCATTGTTGAGAAGCAGGAAATATTCCCCCTGCGCCTTCTTCATCCCTTGATTGACCGCTGCTGCAAACCCTCGGTTCACCGGGTTGCGAATCCAAGTCGAGCCGACCTCTTGCTTTACCCGTTTCCGAAGGAAACTCGTTGTGCCGTCTGTCGAGTCATTATCTACGAAAATCACTTCATGGGGGAGCGGCGTATAAGTTCGAATAGCAGCGAGACATTGACGGGTAAAGGCCAACTGGTTTCGTACCGGAATAATCACGCTGACCGTCGGTTTCATGTACCTCCCTTCCCTTCTGAAGTTTTCCATCGGGAACGGTGCCACTGGAAGATAAAGCGCCCGTTCAATCCCAGGCTGCGCCGAAGAGCCCCATTGCGCAGAAACAGGGAAATGGACTGCACCCATTGAGGGCCGGTTTCCTTCTTACTTAGAAGGAGCCCGGTGTGACCATGGAGCACCCATTCTCGCCGGTCCCCGGCATCGATGGCCAGAAGAGGAATCCCTGCAGCCATCGCTTCCAGAAGAAAAGGAGAAAAACACTGGTCTGTCGCTCCCCCGACAAATACGGCTTCTATTCCCGGCAACCATTCAAAGACCGATCGCATGGGTTCCAAGGAAAAAAGGAGTTCCGGAAACGCTCCTTTTTTGAGCCGGTTCATGATCCTGCGCAGGCGGAATGTTTCCAATGGGGTGAGAGATTCTTTGATGGCCAGGATGACCTTTCTCCCTCGCCAGTTCTTCTTTTCCCTGAGATCTCTGCGCATGGTGGCTCCGGCTGGTTGCCATCGGTGAGGCCGATCAGCTGGAAGGGGTTCCAGTAAAGCAATCTGGCCCGGGTGAAAGATGTCAACCCGTTCCAACTTTTCCTTCAGGTAGTAGGAAGGGACATGGATCCGTTCTGCCAATCGGGCTGCTCGACCCGGGTTACACGGGTGACGATCCAGATATAGATGGACTCGGCCGCGTAGCTCCTCACTCCCTAATGGAAAGGTATTCGGCTCTCCCACCCAGTGGAGACAAAGATCATCCCTTTGTGCCAAGTGTTCTGCAACCTTCTCTATAGCATCGGTGACGGTAGTCACCGATTGGGGGTGGTTTTCCAATGGAAACGGAGGATACAACAGCGGATCTTCCTTATCCGGCAACACCCAAAGGTCGGCCATAGGTTCCAGCCCCTTCTCTATCGATGGCGGGTTTCCCAATTAAACCCGATGGAAGGGTCGTCATAGGGGATCCGTTTTTCATCCGGGTGATCGGGGTTATAAGAACGGGTCGTCACATAGACAATCATGGCGGGTCGTTGCCCCAACACTCGGTAACCGTGAGCCACTCCTTTGGGAATCAGGAGGAGGGAAGGGTTTTCTTCTCCCATATAGTAAACCCCGGTCTTCCCCTGGCTCGGGGAGTCGCTCCGCAAATCGTGGAGGACCACTTGGGCATTTCCAACGGGAAAATACCAGAGATCATCCTGGTAATCGTGGTAATGGAACGCTTTGATCACCCCCGGGTAGGTGAGAGAAGCAGACAGCTGGCCAAAGCGCTCTAATAACGCTTCATCATCACGAAGCACTTCCATGAACGTTCCCCGATCATCACAATGCTTCACCAATTTTTTGAAAGTGACACCCTCAATCATGGGTGTTTTGCCTCCTTTCATCGAAAAAAGCATCTAATCCCTGTTTCCAGTGGGGAAGCGGTTCAATTCCGGCAGCCGGTAACCGCTCCGTCCGAAGAATGGAGACGGCAGGTCTCGGGGCTTTCCGATCAAGCTCGCAACTGGAAATCCGGGTTAATCGGTTGCGGGACCAATCGGCTCTTGCCAGGATCGCATCGGCAAATTCATACCACGAGCAGTCTCCCCCACCTGCTGTGTGGAGGATCCCCCGCAGAGGGCTAACCAGGAGTTCGGCAGTCTTCTCCGCCAGATGAACCGTATAGGTAGGAGACCCTCTTTGATCATGAACAACCCGGAGAGGCTCATTTCTCCGGGCTCGTTCTAAGATGGCACGGGGAAAATTATGTCCACCGTGACCATATACCCAGGCTGTCCGCAGGATCAGGTGGTCGGGACAAAGACGCTCCACCCAACGCTCTCCCATCCGTTTTGTCTTTCCATAGACATTGATCGGAAAAGGGATACTCCGTTCGGTATAACCTTCTTCCCGGTGGCCGTCGAACACATAATCCGTACTGATGTAGACCAGTCGGACCCCTTCAGCCCCACAGCCATCGGCCAACACCTTCGTCCCTTTCGTGTTGGTGAGATATGCCTTGCGTGGATGATCCTCACTGCCGTCCACATCGGTATATGCCGCGCAATGGATCACCGCATCGGGGCGTTCCTTTCGGAGGATCCAATGGGTTCGCAGATGGTCACAGATGTCCCATTCTTCCCTTGAAAAGCCCGTGACCCGGTGGTTACGGGCCAGCACCCGGAGCATATCCCGTCCTAACTGGCCGTTTGCTCCGGTGATCAGCACTTTCACAACGAAGTCCCCCCTGGCGGCTGGCCGAACCCTTGTTGCCAGTCGGTCTGCGCCTGATACCAACGGATGGTTTTCGATAATCCCTGTTCAAGAGAAACAACGGGCATCCATCCCAATTCTCTCCGTAACTTTTCCGTCTGAAGGGAATAACGGAAGTCGTGACCCGGTCGATCCGGGGCGGTTTGGATCAGGGTTGTCGGTTTCCCCAGCAGATCCAGAATCCGACCGGCGATCTCCCGGTTCGGGATCGTTTGTTCCGCCCCGATATGATACACCTCTCCCACCCTTCCATGCTCCCTTACCCGATCGACAGCAGCGCAATGATCCGTCACATACAACCAATCTCGCTCCTGCTGTCCGTCTCCATAGAGAGGGAGAGGGCGATCCCGGAGGGCATGGAAGATCATCTTCGGAATGAATTTCTCTGGATGTTGGTTGGGCCCGTAGTTGTTGGTACAGCGGGTGATAACTACCGGGAGGCCATACGTATTGGCATAGGCGAGACAAAGGAGATCAGAGCTGGCCTTACTTGCGGAGTAAGGGTTACCGGGTTTAAGAGAGGCTCCCTCCGCCGTCCTCCCCTGACAGATGCTCCCATAGACCTCGTCCGTGGAGATATGAATCATCCGTTTCACCGTTGAGGATTGCCGAATGGTTTCCAATAGCCGGTAGGTGCCGATCAGGTTGGACTGGATAAAGGGTTCCGCTCCTTGGATACTTCGGTCAACATGGCTTTCGGCGGCAAAGTGAACCACTTCGTTGATCCGGTGGGCAAAGAGTCTCTCCACTTCTTCTTGCCGGGAGAGATCGACCTGTTTGAAGCGATAACGAGAGTCCCCTGCCACATCATCCAGGTTTCGCAGGTTCGCCGAATAACGGAGAGCATCTGCATTTATCACCTGGATGTCCCTATGATGGGTAAGCAGGTAGCGGATATAGTGGCTACCGATAAAACCGGCTCCCCCTGTTACCAAGATCGTTCGACTCATGCCCCCTCCCCCGATCCAAAGGAAAACTTCAGCCGAGAGGCCAGGCGGTTGGCACGGAGAAGAGAGTCTGGTGTTCCGGCATCTGACCACCAACCTTTCAGGATATCGAAGGTGAGAAGGCTCCGGCGAATATATAGGTTATTGACGTCGGTAATCTCCAATTCTCCTCGCTCGGAAGGTTTCAGTTCCCGAATAAATGAAAAGACCTGCGGGTCAAACAGGTAGATCCCTGTTACACAATACGTGCTCTTTGGCTGGGAAGGCTTCTCTTCGATGCTGAGAATTCGATCTCCATCCACTTCGGCCACACCGAAACGCTCCGGGTTTTCGACCTCTTTAAGGAGCAATTTGGCCCCCTCCAGTTGATGGCGGAAGGAATCCACATAGGGGCGAAGATTGTCCTCAAATACGTTGTCTCCCAGGATGACCAGAACCCGCTCAGAACCCGCGTAATCAGCCGCAAGAGCAAGAGCCTGGGCGATCCCGCCGGGTTGATCCTGCACCTTGTATGTGAACCGGGCGGAAAAATGGGATCCGCTGCCTAAAAGCCGCACGATGTCCCCCATATGATCCATGCCGGTCACCACCAGAATGTCGCGGATTCCACATTCCGTCATTCGGAAAATCGCGTGATAGATCATGGGGTATTTCCCTACAGGAAGCAAATGTTTGTTCGTCACTTTTGTCAGAGGATACAGGCGGGATCCTGTTCCTCCGGCCAGGATGATCCCTTTCATCCCATCCTCTCCTTCCCGCCGATTGTCGGACAGTTGATACCATCCTATGTACGGCCCTTTTCATTGGCACGGAAGTGAGCGCCCAAATAGCGTTCTGGCCTATATATGATTTATAACACCCGATTTATTTTCCCTAAAGCCTTGACGGGGGGCTTACAGTCGAATAAGATGAGACTATAGCTGAATTGAATAGCTCTTTTCTTCCTTTAAAGGGGAGTAGCTGCTACAACAAAGTCGTCATTACGGGATCATTCCCCGGCTTTGTTGGCAACCATTGTGTTGTTAGCAAGACCTTTACCGTTATTTGGTGAAGGTCTTTTTATTGTTTCAAGGACAAACTACTGGACAAAGTGAGGTAACGAACATGGATTTTTTCTCGATTGAGTTCCTGCAAGCCCTTATCTCTATTATTATCATCGATTTGGTCCTTGCTGGAGACAACGCAATCGTCATTGGGCTGGCCGCTCGTAACCTGCCTAAGGATAAGCAAAAGTCAGTCATCATCTGGGGAACCGCGGGAGCGGTGATCATTCGGGTCATCGCCACCCTGGCCGTCGTCTGGCTGCTCAAAATTCCCGGACTCCTGCTGGCTGGCGGACTGCTGTTAATCTGGATCGCTTACAAGCTACTGATTGAAGAAAAAGACCATGAGGTTCAAGCAGCCGCAAGCATGTGGGGAGCGATTCAAACGATCATTATCGCCGATGCGGTGATGGGTTTGGACAACGTCCTAGCCATTGCCGGGGCCGCCCACAACAACTATGTTCTTGTCATCTTGGGGCTTTTGATCAGCGTTCCGATCGTCGTCTGGGGGAGTACGCTTATCCTAAAGTGGATCGAACGCTTTCCTGTCATCGTCTATATCGGTTCCGGGGTCCTCGCCTATACGGCTGCTAAAATGGTCACCGAGGATAACTTCGTCAAGGCGTTCTTCCATGAAGAGCCCATCCTCAAATGGGCCGTCATCCTGGTCATCACCGTCGGCGTCATCCTTGCTGGACGTTATACGAAAAGAAAACAGGCAGCGCGCCACACATAAGAAAAAGAACGCCTTCGCTAGCCGGAGGCGTTCTTTTTTCGTTTCCTTCTGCCCGTTTTCAGGAGGAAAATGGGCGTTTCTCCTGTCCCGTGGGATTCCGTTACGGAATACGGTGAAATGAATAAGTGCCTGAAGGCGGGGTACGAATTCGGAGATGATGAACACCTACAGAGGAGGCGGTTTCCACGAAGTCCGTCACCCTTAGCGAAATGGCCCGTATCACCGGCGGAACCCTGGTTCGGGGGGAACCCGAACGCGTATTACAGTCGGTCAATCCGGGATATTGGCAATCGATTTGCCACAACCAACTATTCTTGGTCAATCGTTTGGTTTCTTGGAACAAACAGATGGAAGCGTTGAAAAATAATCCACCTGCGGCGATCATTCTACCAAACGAGCTTCCGCTTCCTCCCCTTCCTACCAGAGTAGCCGTCATCCGGGTCCCGCGTGCTTCCTCAGCCGTTTGGCGTCTAGCCCTGTGGAACTGGAAACAGATGAAGGTACCCGTCATCGGCATTACCGGGAGTACAGGCAAGAGTACGACCACCACAATGGTCGATGCGATCCTGAAGCAGACCCACCGGGTCGTCCGAACGCACGGGAATCTCAACACCTTCTTTTATTTGCCCACTTACCTTTTGCGCCTATCCCCGGCAGACGATATCCTCCTATTGGAAATGGGCATGAGCTCCCTTCATAACATTGCCCGGCAATGTCAAGTTGTTCGTCCCCATGTGGGTGTTGTGACCAACGTGGGAGAAGCCCATGTCGGCAGTTTAGGCGGCTTGGATCAAGTTGTCCGGGCCAAACAGGAGATGATCGACGGAGTCCGCCCAGGTGGTATCCTTTTTCTGAACGCCGACTGCTCCCGGTCCCAGCAATTGTCCACACGCCATTTTCAGGGTACGATCTGTAAGTTTGGAATCGACCAACCGGCCGATATCCAGGGAGAGGAACTGCAATATACGAAAGAAGGGATGCGTTTTTACGCTCGGGTGGAAGGCCGGAGACTTCCTTTCCGGATCCCGCTCTTTGGGGAGCACAATGTATCCAATGCCTTGGCGGCAATCGGTGTCGTCCGCTCCTTGGGCGTACCATTTCCCGCCATCCAACGGGGCCTTGCCCGGATGCGTCCCCTCCATATGCGCTTTCAGGTCATTCAAGGTAGACAGCGACGCACCTTGATCAATGACGCCTGGAATGCCAGCCCCTCAGCGATGCAGGAGGGTCTTAGCGTATTAAAAAAGATAGCCGGTAACCAGCCCGCAATCGCAGTTCTCGGGGATATGCATGAGTTGGGCCAATACAGCCGTTTTGCCCATACCCAGATCGGTAAACAGGCGGCTTCCCTTAATCTTGATGGGTTAATCACCTTTGGCTCCCAAGCTAAAGCGATCGCCTCTGCAGCCATCGCCAATGGGTTGGATTCCCGACAAGTCACCCACTTCACCAACCGTAGAGCCCTGATTCGTTTCCTTTCCCAGGCACCGGAAAATGCGATTCTCTATTTCAAAGCCTCGCGAAAGTTACATTTTGAGCGTATTGTCCAACGGTTAACATAACCCTTGAGAACTCCCGAGGGGGAGAAACAGGATTCCTAAATAATCCTGTGCTTTTCTTTGAATATAGTCTATATGGCAAACTAGTTTATAGTATATCCGCAACAGATAATCTCCTGACTCATACAATGACTCCGTGGGATAATGCTCTTGTTTTTGGGGGGAAGTATGTTGTTCGGAATGATTCTGTGCCATGAAGGATCGATGAGCCAACTTCAGCAAGTCTTATTCTCGCATAGGGCGACCATGACGAAATCAGGGATCATTCCCGGACACTTTCTTTTAAGCGAACAACCGGACAGCCACTTTCCGCAAAAATACCAGGGATGGATCGAGGGAATTCAGTGGATTACCGTTTCCGACAATGACTGGGGGAGCGCTATGAACCAAGCCACCCACAAATTGACACAACCATGGATCGGTTCTTTTTGGACGACCCGATATGGGTCTGTCCCCCTCTCCACTTCCCTCAAAAAGTTTGACCAGTTTATACGAGAGAACCCGGCCATCAACGGAATCCGTGTTGAAGACCGGAGGGGGCATCTCTGCTTCTATGGTTGGAACCGCGACCGTCTTATCGATCGAGGCGGGTGGCCGGTGAAAAAACAATGGCCTTTTCCCGAAGCAGCAGAAGACTATGTATGGTCCAGATTCCCGGCTCCGGAAAAAGGGCGGGTCATTCTGGACATCGACCTTCCTGTCAAGAAAACAACCCTCTGGCACCAACAAAAGCAAGCATGGCTAAATCGTTTTTTGGAGGCAATCCACCGGGCGGACACCTCCCGCCCATTGCTGGCCGGAAGGCCTGCTGTCTCGGTGTTAATTGCCGTTTACAACGGAGCAGAAACGATTCCCTGGACACTGACGACGGTTCTTTACCAAACCTGTGCCGATTTCGAAATCATCATTGTCGACGATGGCTCGACGGATGAAACAAAAAAAGAAATCCGTAAGTTCAGCGACCCGAGGATCCAGTTGATCTCCCTCCCGCACAATCGAGGAAAAGTGCATGCACTGAATGAGGGCCTGCGAGTAGCACGGGGAGACTGGTTATTTGAACTGGACGCCGATGATTGGCTCGGGCCGAGAGCTCTGGAATGGGCCGTTCGATCCTTCAAAGGTTTACCGGAAGACGTGGCTCTCCTCTACGGGGATCGAGCCTACTGGCATCAGAATCCATCCGGGAAGCTAGACCTTCGCCATCAACGAGAAGGGCACTCCATCCATTCGTTGTCCCACTATTTGAATGACTTGACTCCTGTCGGCCCAAGGATCTACCGACGGGAAACTCTCCTGCAAATCGGTGGGTGGCCGGTAGACCCGATTCACAGTGGGAGGTTATACGAAGATATCCGGCTGGTGGCGAAATTGCTGGAAACCCATCGAATCCGCTATATCCCCGGCTTTCATTATCATGTCCGCCTCCACCCCGACAGTATCACCAAACGAAATGCGGAACACTACTTCTCATGGAGAGACTGGCTCCTCAAACGCTACCGGATCAAAAAACCTAAACTAGAATCCGAATAAACCCGATCATATTGATGTTAATAGTTACTACCGTCGGAGGATATCCGGGAGGGGCACTGGTTTCAACATCAATAGTAGTCGCGGTCACAGCGACCAACTTTCCCGTCACCATGCCGGCGGCAGTCATGACTTGTACCTGTGAGCCGATAAACGCTCGTAACCGTTGAGAGAGTGTCATACATCCACCTCCTTTTGATCAGACAGGGTTGATGAAGACGAAATTTTCAAACGGAATTAACACGATATTTCCCGAAGGCTCTCGGATTTCAGCAAAATCTTCTCCGACACTGACTAGTTCCCCTTGTACGGTACCGAATGCCGTAGTGATTTCCACATTCTGCCCGACAAACTCCTGCAATTGAGCGGCCAACTGACGATCCTCTTTCGTCAACAGGAGCTGAACTCTTTGCATGATGACCCTGAACAACCGTCGGTGATTGTTTCGGATCACCCGATATAACCGCTGGTTGTTTCGTGCGATCAAAATGCGGACCCATCTTAGAATCCTTTCGAAAAAGCTTCCGTGGGACTGGACCGTTATATTGTTCACCTGGGGATCAGACATTTTCGCACCACCTCTCCTTTCTTTGCTTAGAGGTATGTTGAGTGAAAAACAATGGTGTAGGTATAACCACCAAAGGATTCGCCTCTTTTCATGCTATGGGGACTGGCGCTCACTGTGGATCATCTTCAAGGCGGCCACGATGTTTTGCTGATAAGCCAGCAGCGTTAATCTTTTGGCAGACCGAAAACCACCTTGGACTAACCTCCCGGCTAGGCTCGGGTTTGTCAGAACCGAACGGATGCCTACAGCAATGGCTTGAGGATCTTTTGGAGGAACCACATAGGCACTTTCCAAATGACTGCAAAAGTCCATCACACCCCCGGAATTAGTGGTAACGACAGGCGTTCCGCAAGCCATCGCTTCCAAGGGAGGCAACCCGAACCCTTCCACCCAGGAAGTGGAGACAAATACATCCGCTGATCGATACAAGTCGGCCATTTCCTGGTCATCAGAGGGTTGGAAGGTCCGGTGGGGAAGGTCCGGAAGCGGCAACACCCTCTCCGTGCAGACCATGTGAATGATGAAATCCCCGTTGTACATCTGCTTGAACAAATGCATACTCTTTACAAAATCGTCGTACCCCTTTAGTGCATAACCGACATTCGGATCACGAGCAATATAAAGAATCACTTTGGGGCGGGATGGCGACTCTTTCATATTATGTGAAGCTGGATGAAAGATTTGCGGGTCAATTCCCGGATTGACAACCGTCGTCCGTTGCCCGACATGGCGAAAGATCTGCTCATCCAGCCAATGGGAGATGCTGATGACAGGGACCCCATGCGAGTAAGTCCAAAGAGCATATTCCCGCTCCACGCCGCTGAGCCAGGAGGGTTCAAACCCTTGACACAGGCGGACACACTGTTCCGGCCAAGCCTCATAGGCTGCCTGATATGTGATATAGAAATTAGGAAGAATGACGTCCCCATAGGGGATGTTTTCTTTTTTTAACTCGGGCACCCGTGTAATTTTTGCGTGAACCCGATAAACCACCGGAGCCCAGTCCGGAAGAATGACCTCTGTTTCATGACCCCTGGTTACCAGAGCGTTGGCAATCTCAACCAGGAAACGGCATCCCCCGCCTCTCTCCAAAGATGCCACCGGAATGACAACTTTCATAAGTTTCCCCTCCCCAAATTTCTCCTTTATTATACAAATCCGCTTTTTTAACGATTCTGTCATTCGCCTGGAAAAAGAAATTTGTGCACCTACATATTTTGATAGATCTAGATGAATGGTCCATACACGTCCTTATCCGAATGCATACATTGCTTAACAAACGCCGGGGGCACCCCTGTCCCTCAGGCAAAGGAGGTGTATCGGCGATGGATGCCGTGATTGTAACCGGCGGCTTGGGTACCCGGATGGCGCCGTACACCAAGGTACTGCCCAAAGGACTCCTTCCCATCAGTGGACAGCCGATTCTAGAAATCATCGTTAAGCAACTGGAGCATTATGGGTTCCGTCATATCACCATGCTATGCGGCTATTTAGCCCCCCTGATTCAGACCTACTTCGGTGATGGAAGTCAGTGGAATGTCTCTATTCAGTACCGGGTGGAAAAGAAACCCCTTGGAACAGTCGGCCCTTTGAAAGAATTGTCACATCTGAAACAACCGTTCCTGGTGATGAACTGTGACGTATTAACCAGCCTAAATTTGAAAGAACTGCGGGATTTTCATTGCCAGGGCGACAGTTTGTTAACCGTGGCCTCTCAGAACAAAAACATCCCGATCGATTTGGGTGTCTTAGAGACCGACAAAGATCGGGTGACTGCCTTCCTTGAAAAGCCCCACCACCCTGCTCTCGTCAACATGGGAATTTATATGATGAATCCTGGGGTGATGAGCTATATCCCCGGCCAGCAGGCTTTCGATGTACCGGACTTAATCCGATCCTTATTAAAGGACGGCAAAAAGGTACGTCATTATCAGAATGATGCATTCTGGGTCGATATCGGGCGGCCGAAAGACTTCGAACAAGCGAACGAAACCTATCTTCACATGGCTAACCAGCTTTTGCCTGGTGAAGATACCTGATCCGGTTCCTCCAACCGGATCCATTCTTTGGAAGGAGGGCAGCAAGTGAAAATCCTGACGATCCTCGGTACGCGTCCCGAGATCATTCGACTCAGTTTGATCATTCCAAAGCTGGATCAGTACGCTTCCCGGCATATCCTGGTTCATACCGGACAAAACGACGATCAGGCCCTCAGTGATATTTTCTTCAAACAGATGGGGATTCGTCTGCCGGACTATCACATTCACCACGGGGCACATTCCTTCGGAAAACAAATCGGAAAAATGTTCGCCGAGGTGGAAGAAATCCTGCTCAGGGAGAAACCGGACCGCGTCCTCCTCCTCGGGGATACGAACAGCGCCCTTTGTACCATCTTGGCCGAACGGATGGGGTTTCCCGTCTACCACATGGAGGCGGGAAACCGCTGTTTCGACGCGAATGTTCCGGAAGAAATCAATCGCAAAATTATCGATAGCATTTCTTCCTTCAATCTGCCCTATACCGAATGGAGCCGACAAAACTTATTGCGTGAAGGGGTTCCCTCCCAGCGAATCTGGGTGTCGGGTAATCCGATTTATGAAGTGTTGAATCATTTTCAAGAATCCATTGACAAGAGCGACATCTTACAAAAGATCGGGCTGGAAAAAGAAAAATACGTGCTGGTGACCACACACCGAGCTGAAAATGTGGATCATACCCTACACCTGAAAACGATCGTTAACGGGCTCCGTCTCGTCGCTGAACGAACCGGACTACCGGTCATCTGTAGCGTTCATCCCCGCACGCGATCCCGGCTCAAACAAAACAACATCGATCCCTGCCACCCCAACCTCATTTTTCATTCTCCCTTCGGCTTTTTTGACTTTGTGAAATTGCAGAAAAACGCCCGGGCCGTGGTCACAGACAGCGGGACCGTTCAGGAAGAAAGCTGTATCTTCGGTGTTCCGGCTGTCACCATTCGAAAGAGCACGGAAAGACCTGAGACAGTCGCTTGTGGGAGCAATACGATTTCCGGCCTGGATTCGGAACGGATCGCCCATTGTGTGGAATTGATGATCCACTCCCGTCACTCCTGGAATTGTCCCGAAGGCTATCTGGACCCCCATGTATCAACCAAAGTGGTCAATATGCTATTAGGAGGATTGAACCATGTTTGAAAATAAGCGGATTTTAATCACGGGGGGAACGGGCTCTTGGGGGCAAGAGTTGACACGAAACCTGTTGCAACACCGTCCGAAGGAGATTCGGATTTTTTCCCGCAACGAATTTGCCCAGGTCACCATGGAACGCAATTTCGGCCATTCACCCCTACTGAACTTCATCATCGGAGATGTCAGGGATCGAGATGCTGTCGACCAAGCCTGTCGTGGAATGGATTACGTCTTCCATCTAGCCGCATTAAAACATGTCCCCATCTGCGAAACGCAGCCTGACGAAGCCCTAAAAACCAACGTCCTAGGAACCGAAAACATCATCCAAGCCAGTATCCGACACGAGGTAAAAAAGGTAATCGATGTCTCCACCGATAAAGCTGTCGATCCCATCAATTTTTACGGCATGACCAAGGCTTTCGGCGAAAAATTGATGATTCGGGCCAATGATCTATCCTCCGCCACCCGGTTCGTTTGTATCCGGGGAGGAAATGTCCTCGGCACCAATGGCAGCGTGGTCCCCTACTTCAAAAAACAAATCGCGGAAGGCCGAGAAATCACCCTGACATCGATGGATATGACCCGGTTTTTCCTAACGATTCCCGAAGCGATCGGTTTGCTGATCAAAGCGGCCATCGACGCTATCGGAGGGGAAACCTTCGTCATGAAAATGAACACCTGCCGTATTGTTCACTTAGCAGAGGTATTGATCCGTTGCCTAGCAGATAAACCCGTTTCCATTAAAGAAGTCGGTATCCGTTTAGGCGAAAAGTTGCATGAAGTCCTTGTCTCTGCCAATGAAGCTCCCCGCACCTATCGATACAGTGACCAATATTATGTCATCCTGCCGTCTCACCCGTCCTCTGTTCTCACCCAACGCTACGCCTCCTTCGAAAAGGCGGATTTCCAAACCTATTCCTCCGTTTCTGACCCGATGTCCCACGAGGAGATTGAAGCGCTGCTTCGGCGGGGTAGAATGCTGCCGTAATCACGCTTAAGGAGGGTTAATCTTGACAATGCTGATATCCGGCGGCCGCCGGGGGGCCAATTTCGCCCATCCCGGTTCCCCTTACCCGTCCATGCTGGAGGCACTGAAGAAATGGATGGGATCACGCTCAGAAAGGAAAGGCTCTGATGCGTGATGTGGGTGTTGTGATGCCCGTTTACAACCAGGAACCATCCTATCTCCGGACCTCCCTCCGTTCCGTTCTCCGGCAAACCTACAGCGATTTCACCTTCGTGATCGTCATCGACGGGGCCGACGACAAGACCGTGCGAACGGTCAGGGAAGAAACCTCCGGTGATCCGCGGGTAAAGCTTCTTTTCCATCAACAGAACCAAGGCGTCTCCAAAGCCTTGAACACGGGGTTCGGGTATTTAATGACTCAGCCCCGCATCCGATACCTGACTTGGGTGTCCAGTGACAATGTCTATTACCCCCCTTTTTTAGAAACCCTGCGTGCAAAGCTCCATGAAGGACCGTCCCGATTGGGGTTTGTCTACAGCAGCTTCCGCAATGTCAACGAGAAAGGGGATTGCATCCATACCCCAAACCTTCGCTGGTATCAAGAAAAACCCAAAGAAGAGCTCCTCGATGTCTGCTTTGTCGGGACTTCTTTTATGTATAAAAAATGCTACGCCGAAAAAATCGAAGGCTACCATATGGAACCCGTGGAGGACTACGAGTATTGGCTACGCCTAATGGAACTTTGCGAGATCGACTATATCCCCGAAGAATTGATGGATTACCGGGTAAATTCCGCCCATAGCGTCTCGGCCCGGCTGCGGAATTCCATACAGCAGCACCGGCGGTGGCGGTACGCCTTCCAATTGGCGAGGCACCAAGCCAGACAACGACGCAATATCCCCTTTGAAACCACGGTTATCTTCCCGGTACACGATAGAATCCCCAACAAGGTGGACCTGATGGAAACGTTGTTGGAACAGTACTACGGCAATTACAAACTCCTGGTCATCGACATATCTTCCCGAACCACGTGGGCACCCGTGCTGAAATATATCGAAGACCCCCGCGCCGCCATCCTGACGATGCCGGGTGCCACCGTGGAAAGTGCGGTAAGGAGGCTTCTCCCAAATATCGGTACTCCGTATGTCATGATCTACGGTCCCCGTACCGCTTGGCCCCCGCTGGTTGTATGGGATTACCTCCTGAAACTGGTCCTGTATGCACGGTGGTATATCGGCGAGGAGTTCCTTTCCGTCCGTTACTCCGAGGTGGAGAAAACGATTCTCCTCAAAACTTCCGCGGAAATGGAACCGGTCCCCGGTGAGCTTTACCGGATAAAAAGCCTGTTGAAGGTATTGAAACAAAACTGAATAAAAGTCGAACGAGAGGCCCCTTGCCCAACGGTTTCCCGCCCAGTCCCTATCGACCCATCCGACTATTGCGGGGCGGAATGCTGCCGTAATCCCGGAATCGCATCCTGATCATTAGAAAGGAAGGTGTCCCTGTGCGTGACGTCGGAATCGTGATGCCCGTATATAACCAGAAGCCTGCCTATCTCCGTCCCGCCCTTCGCTCGGTTCTTCGCCAGACTTACCGGAACTTCGCATTTGTAATCGTGATCGACGGGGCCGATGCCCAAACCGTACAAACCGTCAAAGAGGAAACCAAGGACGATCCAAGGGTAACTCTCCTCTATCACCAAAAAAACCAAGGTGTCGCAAAAGCCCTTAATACCGGGTTCAAAACCATGATGGCTCTGCCCCACATTCAATATCTCACCTGGGTATCCAGCGACAACGTGTATTATCCCGATTTCCTGAAGACGTTACGAAATACGCTGCATCGAGGTCCGGAGGAGTTGGGCCTGGTATACAGCAGTTTCCGGCATATCGACGGAGAAGGAAAGGTCATCCGGGACATCAACCTGGTTGATTTTCGCCGGTGGCAACGGAAAGACAAAAAACATCTGCTTAATGTCTGTTTCGTCGGTGTCTCCTTCATGTACAAAAAAAGTGTCGCTCTCGCTGCCGGTGAATACCGGATGGAGCCTGTGGAGGATTATGACTACTGGCTTCGATTAACCGAACACTGCGACATCGAATACATCCCCATTGAACTGATGGATTATCGCGCGAATTCACCAGGCAGTGTATCCGAAACCTTGCGTGGCTCAAAAGCCCAACATCGTCGGTGGCGTTACGGATTTCAACTGGCAAAACACCAGGCGAGACAGCGAAGGGGCATTCCCTTCGAAACAACGGTGATTTTCCCTGTCAGGGATGGATCAGAAAAGACCGTCAACCAACTGGAAACCTTGTTGGAACAATTTTATAGCAACTACAAACTGCTGATCATGGACCTTTCCCCCTCTTCACAAGCGACTTCCGTCCTCCAACATCTCTCGGACCCGAGGATTGCATTTGTCAACATGCCTTCCGCCAATGAAAAGGAGGCCCTGCTTCAAGGCGTCCGTGTCGCCAACACCCCTTTCTCCATGGTCTACGGAACAACTAGCTTCATGCCGATGTTTTTCTTAGAAAATATGGCATCGGAATTACAGAAGAGTTCTGACAATGTTCTCGCCACCTTTATGAGATCCGATGGTTCTGTCGGACATCAGGTGCATCTTACTGCCAATGAACCCTTCAAGAAT
Organism: Salinithrix halophila; assembly: GCF_042650125.1. Classification (NCBI taxonomy): domain Bacteria; kingdom Bacillati; phylum Bacillota; class Bacilli; order Caryophanales; family Thermoactinomycetaceae; genus Salinithrix; species Salinithrix halophila. The sequence continues at coordinate 239,720 of NZ_JBHSAP010000018.1, read as the reverse complement.
AAGCTGTACCGGACCACCGAACTGTTCCACGCTATAAAACAGACCCCCGGTAAACTCTTGAAACCGCTGCCCAAGGTATTCATCAACTCCGTCCCGAAGAGCGGAACCCATCTGATGCTGCAAATTATTCTAGGCATTCCGGGGATGATGCAGCATCACACCCCGTGGCACTATCCTAGCAACTTGGAAGGGTTGAACAAGATCCTCCCCGGCCAAGTGGGCATGGGCCATTTCCCATACAAGCCTTCCTACTCACAGGTACTTAAAGAACTGGGGTTCAAAGTCATTTTCATCAGCAGAGATCCCCGAGACGTCGCTGTATCACTCGCTCATTTCACCATGAAAAAAAGCCCGATCTTTGGGCCGAAACAACACCATCCGCTCTACCCCTATTTGATCCAACAGAAAACCCATGAGGAACGATTGATGACGATCATCAAAGGGACGCCTCCCTCTTCACCCCATCGATGGCCAAATATCTTCCAGTACACATACCAGCAATATAACTGGTTGAATGCACCGGATGTTTGTCATATCAAATTTGAAGATCTCATTCAACCCTCTTCCCAGAAGCTAACTGTCATGAAGATTATTCGATTTTTGAGCAGCGATTTAGAAGGGTTGAGATTATCAGCGGAAGAATTGGCACAAAAGATGATCGGGAATATCCAATCGGAAACTTCCGAGACTTTCCGAAAGGGTAAAATCGGAGGTTGGCGAGCAGAATTTACGGCTCAACATAAAGCTGTTTTTAAACAAATCGCAGGAGAGCTCCTTGTCCAACTGGGATATGAGAAAAACCTGAACTGGTAAGCTTAACGTTAGCAGACGGTTAGATGATATCCCTTTTGACGCATCCGGAAAAGTATGATACGTTGTTGAAAAATTGAATCCTTGAAAGTCCACTGGGGGAATCGAAAGATTGAGACGGGGCAACCCGGACCCTTTGAACCTGATCTGGTTGAGACCAGCGTAGGAAAGTGGAGCTGCCCCTTGAAAAGACGGTCGCTCCATTATGGTGCGACCGTCTTTGTTAGCAAAGGAAGGCGCTCCTGCCGTCACCGATCAGGGAAGCGGGCTTTCACATGAAGGAGCGAAAATGATGAAACACCTCCTGACCATCGCAGGCAGTGACAGTGGGGGCGGTGCTGGCATTCAGGCCGACCTAAAAGTCTTCTCCGCCCTGGGAACCTACGGCATGAGCGTCATCACCGCCGTCACCGCACAAAACACGCAACAGGTCACGGATGTCCGAGAATTGGATCCGGAAATCATTGAAGCGCAAATACAGGCCGTATTTGGCGATATCCGGGTAGACGGAGTCAAGATCGGAATGGTCGGCAATGCGGACGCTATCGAGCGGATCGCTGACAACCTCGCCCGTTTTCGACCGCAACCCATCGTCATCGACCCGGTGATGGTTGCCAAATCCGGGGATCGCCTTCTCGCCGGGGAGGCAGTTGATGCCCTCGTTACCCAACTTCTTCCCCTTGGCACACTGATCACCCCCAATATCCCGGAAGCGGAAGTCCTCTTAGGGACTTCTATCACTAGCATCGAGGAAATGGAAGAGGCGGCCCGCATATTGGCTGATCGGTTTGGAACGGAAGTGCTGGTCAAGGGGGGACACCTGTCAGGTGAACCCCTTGATGTCCTGTCCACTGGTCGCACTTATCCTGGGAAAAGGATTGAAACCCGTCATACCCACGGCACCGGATGCAGTCTCTCTTCCGCGATCACCGCATTGATCGCTCAGGGACATGCTGTGGAGGATGCCGTTGACCATGCGAAACGGTATGTTTCCGAAGCGATTCAACATGCCTTTCCTATCGGGGGAGGTCATAGCCCGATTCACCACTTTTACACCTGGCACACGCTTTCTGAGGGAGGAACCCGCTGTGACTGATTGGAGCCGGATGGTTCGCAACAGTCTCTCCCTCTACCTTGTTACTGATGAAAAGGAGAATCTCCTCGAGCGCACAGAAGCCGCCCTCCGCGGTGGGGTCACCTGTGTCCAACTGCGTGCCAAAACCGCCGGTTCCCGTCGTTTCCTGGAGGAAGCACGGGCAATGAAAGCCCTGTGCAATCGATACGGTATCCCCTTCGTGGTCAACGACCGAGCAGATATCGCTCGTTTGAGCGGAGCCGATATGCTCCATATCGGCCAGTCGGACCTTCCCCTTCCAGAGGCTCGCCGCATAACGGGACCAGACATGCCCATCGGCGTGTCCGCCAAAACCGTCGAAGAGGCCCAACGAGCGGAAGCCGAAGGCGCTGCCTACCTTGGCGTCGGCTCCGTTTTTCCCACAGCCTCCAAACCCGATGCTGAACGGGTCGCCCCGGAGACCGTCCGAAGCATCCGACATGCCGCCTCTCTCCCCATTGTCCTCATAGGTGGTATCAACGAAAACAATCTTTCTGAAGCTGAACCCCTGATCAGCGATGGAATTGCAGTCGTTTCCGGGATCCTTTCCGCACCGAACCCCCAACAAACCGCCGCCTCTCTCCGCTCCAGGGTGGACCGGCTGGTTCGCCTTTCGTCACAGCTCCGATGATTGATAACAGCCTGTCTTTAGAGACAGGTTATTTTTTTATGGGAAGAAGTCTGGGTTGCAAACTCGTTTATAGTTTAAAATCTACTACAGATAACCATTTTCACACATACAGGGTATCCATCTAAAGCAATTTTTTGTAAAGGGGATATAGTATGAGTACATCATTGATATAGGGGTGAAAACCATTGCCATTAAAAGGACGGACGGTTCTGGTAACTGGGGGCAGCGGCTTTATCGGCAGCCATTTAACTGAAAAACTCCTGGACGAGGGAGCCGAGGTTCGGGTATTCATCCGATATAACTCGATGAATACCCGCGGATTTATTGATACGCTTCCCAAGGAAAAACAGAGAGAAATCACTATTATTACCGGGGATCTCCGAGATCCTGCCGCCGTATCCCACGCAGTCAAAGGAGTTGATGTCGTCTTTCACCTAGGGGCTCTCATTGCTATTCCTTACTCGTATAAAAACCCGATGGAAGTGATTCAGACGAACGTCCTCGGAACGACCCACATCGCCCAAGCCGTTTTACAATGGGATGTTCCGCTCCTGATCCATACATCCACCAGCGAAACCTACGGAACAGCGCAAGTTATCCCGATGGATGAGTCCCACCCCCTCCAGGGCCAATCCCCCTATTCCGCTAGTAAAATCGGGGCAGACAAGATTATAGAAAGCTTTCATTGTTCTTATGGCATGCCTGCAATTACCCTTCGCCCCTTCAACGCTTATGGTCCCCGGCAATCCATGCGGGCGGTGATCCCGACGATTATCAACCAAGCACTCTATCAAGATGAAATTCGTTTGGGGAACCTTTCCCCGACTCGAGATTTCACTTTTGTCGAGGATACAGCCCGTGCCTTCATCCGAGCTGCTGACTCTGGAAAAGGAGTAGGCGAAACGATCAACGTGGGCTCCGGCACGGAGATTTCCATCGGGGGAATCGTGGAAAAAGTACGGAGAATTGTAGGCCGGGATATCCCCGTCCGTGTCGATACCGACCGGCAACGACCTGACAAGAGTGAAGTAGACCGCTTGGTATCGGACAGCACCAAAGCGGCTCGTGTTATGGAGTGGAAACCGTCGGTATCCTGGGATGAAGGATTGAAACGCACCATCGACTGGATCAAAAACCATCCTCATCTCTACCGACCAGAGGAATATGTCCTATGACAAGAAGGATAAAGATGGATCGCTACTTCCTCCAGGCTGATCCATTGAATCCCGGCTTGCAGTCTCCTGGAGGAAAATTATGAGCGACCGCTTACGAGTCTGCATCACAGGGATCAATGGGTTTGTCGGTAAACACTTTGTCCGCCATTTAATCTCAGACGGTGTGTTGATAACAGGTACAGGCAGAAAAAAAAACCCTCCCTATTCTCTCCCCGACCTTTCTTACCTCTCCTGTAACCTTCTCGATTATGACGAAACGGTACGCCTGATTCGCGATTCTAATTACGATTACGTGATTCATTTAGCTGCAGAAAATCGGGTTCTCCCACCCGGAGAACAATCTCTTTCAACAATAAAAACCAATGTGTTCGGGACCCTGAACCTATTGGACGCCCTTCGTGCTCACACCCCCACTCGTCTGAAAGGAATCCTGATTATCGGCTCTGCCCATGAATACGCCATCTCAGCGGAATCGGGGGACCAACCTCTAGCTGAAGATCACCCCGTTGCTCCTTTTAATCTATATGGATGGAGCAAACACCTCCAAACCTTAATTGCCCAACGTTATGCTCAACTCTATGACCTTCCAACTATGATTGCCCGGACGTTCAACTTGGTCGGACCCGGAACCGACCGCGGGCTTAGTGCTGAGTGGGCTAAGCAGACAGTGGAAATCGAAAAAAATGTGCGGCCCCCTGTTCTGCGAGCCGGAAATATAAATGTGGCAAGAGATTTTTTGGATGTCCGAGACGCTGTCCGCGCATATTGGCAGCTACTCCAGGCAAAAAATGTGCCCCCCGGAACCCTGGTTAACGTCTGCAGCGGCAGAGCAACTCAGTTGGAGGACATCCTTTCTTTATTCCAAAAACATAGCCGAACTCCTTTCCGAATAGAGACAGATCCAACGAAAATCCGAGAGAAGGATCCGCCATCGATCCGAGGCAGTAATCAACGGTTAAACCAACTTACCGGCTGGACCCCATCGATTCCCCTCATTCGTTCTGTAACCGATTTACTGGAAGAATACAGGAATACCCTTTAAAGTAAGCTCAAACCGCACCCGTAACGGGTGCGGTTTGTTTTCAGCGTGTTTGGCTGAGACGGCTATACAGGTCTTCCAGGGTGCGGATCTGTCGTTCCCGGCAAGTTTGGAGAATTTTCCCCCACAGAACGGCGGTCATGATCGAATCCCCATCAGCGGTATGGCGTCCGCATATCGGGATCCCATAGCGATCAAGAGCAGTATCCAGAGAATGATCCGGCCATTCCCGATGCAAAAAACGAATGATCTGCCAGCCGTCGATCACCCGGTGGGTCAACTTAGGAGCCCCGCTTTTTTTGAGGCCGGCTTGAATGAAAGCCGTATCATGGCCCGCTCCGTAAGCGACCAGCGTCCGGCGCTCGATAAATCGGAGCCATTCGGCCAGCGCTTCCTGCAGGAAAGGAGCCCCTTTCACATCCTCAGGAGTAATGCCGGTGAGGCGGGTGATCTCTTCCGGTACGGGTTTATCCGTCCGGACATAGGTATGGAAAGGCGGTTCTTCCAGCACTTTTCCGCCATCCATCCGAACGGCCCCAATGGAGAGGATCTCATCTCCGTGATAGGGGCGGAAGCCCGTCGTTTCGAGATCGAAAATGACATAGGGTATTTCTAACAAGGGAGAACCGAGATGAACCCTGTTTTTTGCATCCCGTATCATGGAACGAATAAAGGCTTCCCGACGGAAATCCCTTTCTCCCCCGATTCCAGAAATGGATGTTCCCCGCTTGCGGATCCATTCAAATAAATCCATGGTCCTCCCCACCCTTCTCCCGTAGCCTCAACCGCCTATCCCGTCCCATTCCCCGCCGTGCCTGTTCACTTCTTTTCGTAACGAAGCGGCAGTACGCATGGCCCGTTTCAACAGATGCAATTCCTCTCTCCCCAGGCTTTTCGGATCGATATGGTTATCGGCATCCCGATCCATCCCGTTCTCCAGCCGTGAGTGAATAAACAAACGCAGCCGCAAAAACGTATCCAGTGCAGTACCGACCTCCTTTACCTTCCGTTCCGACCAACCAAGGATGGGAGAAATTTCATCCATTCTATCTCGAGTAGAGGATTTCTTCCCTTGGTACCGCAGAGACCAAAGACGAACAGCTTCCACTAATTGCAGATACCCTCCCTCTTTGATGTCCACTTCTCCCGCATGATTCCCATGGAGTTCCGGGTACAAACGGCTAAAGGGACCAAGAGGTACGCGCCTATGACTGGGCCGCTGGGCTTCTTTCACCAACACAGCCGGATTTTCTTGCAACAGTGACTGGAATCGGGCTCGCCATCGGTGGTATAGTTGCTCCTCCCCGCAGACAGGACGGGCATCGGAAGCGATAATCGTATAGCGCGCATGGTCCAATCCCGGATCTGAAACCCAGGTGTTGAGTCGTTCTTCCCATTCCGCTAAAGTACCGCGCCAGCGAGGATTGGTGGCCATGACGTTCCCTTCACAAAGGGGATAGCCCGCTTCCTCCAACCCTTTCACCGCCAACTCCGCCAACCTGGCAGCTACCTGCTCCGCTTCCATCGCTGAAAGCTCTCCTGCCTCGTACAGGAGGGCATTATCCTGATCCGTCCAGAAGGTAGCCTCCTCCCTCCCACTGCTGCCCAAAACCAACCAGCAATAACGGGGAAGAGGCTTAGCCCCTTCCCCGCGCACCCGATGTTCCGCCAATTGCAGAACCCGGCGGATGATGCTGTCATGCCACCCACTCACACAACGGGTGATCTCGGCAGGAGAAACCCCTTCACAGATCATCGCTTCCGCCTGTACCGGGAGCTCCCGGTGGATCTCGCGGAGTTCCCCCATTTCCGCCGCTTTATCCACGGTCCGAATCAGGGAACGAATCCACTCCTTCCGTGAAAACATCATGTTGTCCACCCGCTTTCCGGGATCAGCTTGCTTCTTCGCCGGTTTCGGCAAAGTGGGTCCCTTTCTTTTCCGGTACCGGTAGCTGTTCCGGATAACCGTAAGAGCCATGTTCAGAAAGATCGAGACCCATCACTTCGTCCTCTTCCGATACCCGGAGGCCCATTAGTTTTTTCAGCGCCCACAGGATGACAAAGGATACAACCGCCACATACAGACCCGATGCGACAACCCCAAGCGTCTGAACTCCCAATTGGGTAAAGCCGCCTCCGTAGATGAGACCCGCTTTTCCGACACCCGTCAGTTCCACCAGACGCGGAGAAGCAAAGAAGCCTGTAGATAAGGTGCCCCAGATGCCCGCAATGCCGTGAACGGAGAAAGCATAGATAGGATCATCGATCCCTTTTCGCTCAAAGTATAGGGCCGTAAATACCGTCAGGGATCCGGCAATCGCTCCAACAGCCACTGCCGCCCAGGGTTCAACAAAGGCACAGGCAGCTGTGATGGCCACTAACCCGGCAAGAACCCCGTTCAACATCATCGGGATATCCGCTTTCCCCACGACCAGCCGGGCCGTCACCAAAGCGGCAACCGCACCTGCCGCTGCGGCTAAATTGGTAGTCAGCGCGACAAATCCGAAAAATCCGTCTTGGGCGGTCAGTGTACTACCCGGGTTAAAACCGAACCAACCGAGCCAGATAATCAAGGTCCCCAATACCGTAAACACTTGGTTATGCCCCGGAATAACATTGGGCGTCCCATTGGCGTTGAACTTGCCGATCCGGGGTCCGAGAAGAAGCGTGGCCACCAGTGCAGCGATCCCACCTTGGAGGTGAACCACCGTCGAGCCGGCGAAATCCTGCTTCCCCAGTTCATGCAACCAACCGCCGCCCCAGATCCAGTGTCCGACCACCGGGTAAATCACAGCCGTGTAGAGGATGCCAAAGAGGACATAAACCCCCAGCTTTGCCCGTTCCGCAAAGCCTCCCCAGGCAATCGCCAGAGAAACGGCAACGAATGAGAGTTGAAAGAGGAAGGAGATCTCCAGAGGGATGGCTCCCTTTTCCGTCGGCATATCAAGGAACCAGCCGGAAAATCCTACCCATTGGTTTCCTTCCCCGAAGGTAACACCGTAACCAACAGCCCAGAACGCCAGCGCACAAATGGAAAAGCTCAGCATCTGCTTACCGGCGACATGACCAGCATTTTTCATCCGGGTGGAGCCGGCCTCCAACAGAGCGAAACCAGCTTGCATAAAGATGACAAGGATCGCGCAAAGCATCACCCAGACCGAATCAATGGATAGCGTAACTTTCTCCAACAAAACCCTCTCCCCATTATGTTATGTTATGATTCCTAACATTTGTTGATATTGATAATACCACATTCACCGCTGTCAGACAATAGTTATGTCAAGTTTATTCACATACATTTTCATACATCACGCAAAAACGGGGTCCCGCAAACGCGGGCCCCGTTTTTGACGCTGTTCGTCATTTGATTCCCAGGCGAGTATACAAGTCCTGCCACCGTTTGACCGCCAGATTCCAGGTGAAATGCTCTTCCACTCGTTTCCTCCCATGGTTACCTAGTTCTCGCATCCGATCCGGATTCTCCAGAAGTGAAATGCAAGCATCTGCTAACTCATTTACAGGATTTTTTCCAGGAACTAACACACCTGTTATCCCGTCTTCCACCACCTCTGGGATGCCTCCGGCACATGTGGAAACGATGGGAAGGCCTGCTGCCATCCCCTCCAAATTAACAAGGCCAAAGGCTTCGCTTCCCATGGAAGGTGTAACCAGGAGATCAGCAGCGGCAAGGAGCGTCGGCACATGGTCATGGCGAACATAAGGAAGCCAGGTAATCCCTTCTCCAAGGCCTTGAGCCTCTTTCCGTATGCGACGCACATAAGGGGTAGGTAGATTTTTTCCGTAATGGCTCCCGCCAGCAATTAGGAGATGTGCATCCGGATGATGTCCACGGATTGTCCGGTAAGCTTCAATTAGATGATGGAGACCTTTTTGAGGAAGAAAACGCCCGAGGAAAAGAAGAACTTTTTTCCCCGACACCTGCAATCGCTCCCTCTCTTGCTTCCTCCACTCCTGTGCCAAGGAATCCTCCGGTCCAGGAATCCAGTCTGGATCCACCCCCAAAGGAAGTACTTCTATATTTGAAGCCAGAGGGGCCCAACTCATCAATCGCTCCTTCAAAAACACACTGTTAGTAAGAACCGCATCACACAACTGGAAGGTCTTCTCCAACTCTTCCGTCCGAATCGAAGGTGGTTGAAAAAAACGATCTGAATGAGCGTATAAAAGCAGTTTGGCATCGGGACAAACTTTCCGCACCCTCTCGACAACAGCAGGGCGGTTCTCCACATGAATGATATCCGGACAAAGGCGCCGCAAATGGCCCATAGCTAGATTCCAGTATCCTTTGCGGTCGTTTGTAGGAATTTCGATGGAGCGAATGGAAGGGAGACTCCCCACCCCCTTTCCGATTACATACACCAGGTTGCTTTTCCCCAGTCGGCTTGAAGTTTCCCGAACTGCCGTTTCCACCGAGCCACTCTCCCGCCCCGAAAGAGGAAGAGTCCCTGGCGTTAGGAAAGCGATTCGGGGGCCTACCGTTTCTCGATTTCGAAGGAGAAAAGCGGCATACTCCATCGGGCGACCAAAGGTGAGCTCCCACGACCGCCAATCCTCCGCCTGCCGGAAGGTGATCCGCAAATCCCGACCGTTCACCTCGATAATCCAGACCCGGCCAGCGGTATCTAACCCCACATCCAGTCCTAAATCCGCCAACCCCTGAGAATAGCCGGATAATACTTCCGCAGTCTTCACCGACACCCGCTCGATCTCATGAAGAATTTTTTCCGAATCGGCCATGCCCAATTCTTGAAGCAAGGGCTTTAACATCCGTGCCCGCCCGCCTACAGCGACATTCGTGGCTACGCCTCCCGAGGGGCCCACGCGGGCCACAATGCCGGATACTTCCCAGGTGCCGGATTTTCCTCGCTGGACAGACACTCGGATATCGACAGGCCCTTCTTGCAGCCGAATCAGATCCACTCCCTGTTGAAGGAGATAGTTTTGCCTTGATTGTTTCCCTATCAATTGATGGAGCGACCGATCGACCGGAACCCACTTCACCTTTCGCTTATACGGGGAAGACACTTGAACTCGTTTTCCATCGCCTTCCCGGTTCAGCCGGTAGATCCCCATTGCCAAACTTTTGTCACTGGGTTTCAAATAAAGAATGGAATGGCGGCTGAACAAATTGGTCAGTGCATCATAGGAGGCCTTCTTCGTCTCAGGAAGGTAAGAACTTAATGCCGGTTCCCGGGCAAGAATCCGGTAAACGGTCCATTTATCCAGACGGTTATCCGTGTTGAAAAGCGTCGTTTCTTCCAAGCGACGAAGACGAGACAGTTCAGGACTGTCCCGCAGCATCGGCTTGATACGGTTATGGATGAGACACGGAAGGGGAAGCCGTTTCCGTTCAAATCCGCCGTCGGCGTTTCGTACATATCCGTGAACCGTGAGATCGCTGTAAGAGATATCATCCAAGGTAAAGAAAACAGGATGAAACCCTTCCTTTTGACCGTAATCATCGTACAACGCAAATGATTCATAAGGAGAGCACGCCTTCAGGCAATCACGAAAAATGTGCCGGCTGATCAAAATCCCCACCTCATATGCCACTCCCATCCCCCCCTCCTGTCCGTATCAATATATGTCGATGCCAAACCAGCGAAATAAACACTTAACCACCCAGCCAAAAAAATAGACGGAAGCATAGCTTCCGTCACCCGCCCTGATTGACCCAATTATAAAAGGAAAAGGAATCCGTATCTCGGTCTTTCTGCTCTTCACCAGATTGATACAGAACACCCTTCTGTCGGAAACGGCGGGAGAATTCCACCGCTTCTTCCGGGGTACGCACCTGGTTACGCTGCCACTCCAACAAAATCCGATCGATGTAACGAAAACTCGGCTTCCCCACAAAAACCGCTTCCCGAAGAGCGGCCACGATCAACTCTTCTTTGTGGCCATCGACGTCCACCCATTGGGAAAGCGTCTCACAATCCATTGGGGATAAGGGGCGGCCAAATTCCCGCTCAAATAACTGGAACAGGTTGTCATAGGTGGCTTTGGCTCCCTCGTCAGGCTTGGCTCCGTGCCTATCCAGACAGGAGGCTGCCAACTGTTGCAACAGCGGTGAGATGGAATAACGCTCGCTGCGTAAGCCATCCTCATCCACGGATTCCTCAATCTCAAGAAATCCGCCCCGCACCAGCGTCTGCAACCAGCGGACGATCTGATCCGCTGACACGCTCATCCGTTCTTCCAGCTGGCTGACCGTCGGAAACGGCGTCCCCTCCTTCTCCTGAAACACGATAATATGAAGGAGAAGCATCACCTGCCCCTCCGTTAGGCCCAACCGGTTGTACTCTGTGAACAGCATGACCGGAAAAGCCGAAGATCCTTGGCTCAGCCCATGAACCAAAGCAGCGTGCGGCGACATTTTTCGATCCATATCCATCCACCTCTCGCTCCTACTATATCAACCACCCGCCGCAAAAAATAGACTTGAAATACCTGAATAAAGAGAGCACCAGCCATAGCCGATGCTCTCTTTGTTTCGGGACGCTGTCCAGGGAACGCTCATCGGTTTTGTTACGGATAAAGGCGATTGAGCATTCTGGGAAAGGGGATCGTCTCCCGCACGTGATCCAGCCCGCAAATCCAGGCAACCGTCCGTTCCAATCCCAGGCCAAAACCTGAATGAGGGACCGTACCGTATTTGCGGAGATCGAGATACCAAGCGTAATCCTCTTTGGGAAGCTGGTGTTCCTCAAAACGCTGTTCCAGGAGGGCCGGATCATCAATCCGCTGACTGCCACCGATGATTTCCCCATAACCTTCCGGTGCAATCAGGTCCGCACAGAGGGCAACTTCCGGCCGTTCCGGGTCCGGCTTCATATAGAATGCTTTAATCTCAGTCGGGTAATTCGTGATAAAGACCGGACGATCAAAGCTTTCAGCGATCTTCGTTTCATGAGGGGCGCCAAAATCGTCCCCCCAAGTGAATGCCATTCCCTCCCGATTCAGCAATTCTACAGCCTCGTCGTAGGAAATTCGGGGGAAGGGGGCCTTCACTTTTTCCAGGAAGGAGATGTCACGCTCCAGTACCTCTAATTCGCTGCGGCATTCAGCAAGAACATGTTGCACCACATGGGACAGCATTTCTTCCTGAATGCGGAGGCTTTCTTCGTGGTTGACGAAGGCCATTTCCGGCTCGATCATCCAGAACTCGATTAAATGCCGGCGGGTCTTCGATTTTTCCGCCCGAAAGGTGGGACCGAAGGAGTAGGCCCTACCCAGAGCCAGTGCCGCTGCTTCCATATAGAGCTGACCGCTCTGCGTGAGATAAGCGTCTTCGTCGAAGTATTTGGTGTGAAAAAGATTGGTCGTCCCTTCACAGGAAGAAGGAGTTAAGACCGGCGGATCCACCTGAGTAAACCCGGCTTTGTTCAACCAGTCCTGAACAGCATGAATGATGGCCGCACGAACCCGGAGAATCGCCGACTGTCGGCGGGACCGAATCCATAAATGGCGGTGATCCATCAAAAACTCTACCCCGTGCTCTTTCAGAGAAATCGGGTACTCATCCGCCTGCTGGATCACTTCGAGCCCCGTCACGTCCATCTCATACCCACTAGGAGCGCGGTCATCGGCCCGGATCGTCCCCTCCACGTAGAGGGAACTTTCCTGAGTCAGCTTTGATGCCTGCTCCCAAACCTCGGGGGAAACCTGTTTCTTCAGGAGCACCCCCTGTATGTAACCCGTCCCATCCCGCAGTTGAAGGAACTGGATTTTACCGCTGGAACGTTTATTATAAAGCCATGCGCCCAGCTTCACCGACTCACCGACATGGCTGGAAACCTGTTTAATACTGGTTAGCATGATCATTCCTCCCTCCATACCCGTTTGTAGACCCGTCCATTATATCCCGGCGTAAAAGGCGAGTCAACGCACGAACAAACTCTCTCCGTCTAATTATAACGAGACAGCGGGATGAGAATCCCGCTATAATGAAAATAGATTTAGCCAACAACTAAAGGTGGGTACCCATGAAACATGGAAAGACATTGTTACTTATGGTTTTATTGTTAAGCCTTGTCGCCTGCAGTCAACAAGTTTTTGACTCTTCTCCCGATCCGGCGGAAAACAGCAAACAGACCGCCAACAAGAAGTCCGACTCTCCCTCGCACCTTCGGTTGGCGGTGGTTGGTGACCTGATGATGCACGACACCCAGATCCAAGCCGGGAAGCAAGTAGATGGGAGCTACAACTACGATTCTTTTTTTAAAGAAGTGAAACCCTGGTTCAAGCAGGCTGACCTCGTTGTCGGCAATCTGGAAACCACTCTCCCCGGTGAGAGTAAACCTTACTCCGGATACCCCCTTTTCCGTGCCCCGGATGCTTACGGACAAGCCTTGCGGGAAGCGGGATTTGACCTCGTCTCTACCGCCAACAACCACTCGATGGATGCCGGTGAAGAGGGTGTAGTCCGGACTTATCGCAAGCTGAAAAAGCTAGGAATCGAACCTGTGGGGACCTCCCCTGGACCCGAACCCCAAGAGCCGGTCCTGGTAAAACGGAACGGGATCAACCTCTCCTTTTCCGCTTATACTTACGGAACGAACGGGATCCCCTTGCCGAAAGGAAAAGAATACTTAGTCAACCACATCCAGACCGAAAAGATTAAGGAAGATATCCGAAAAAGCAAGGCCAAAGGGGCCGATTATATCGCCGTCATGCTTCACTTTGGCCTCGAATACCAACGGGAGCCCAATGCGGAACAAAAACGGGTGGTCAAGGAAGTGCTAGAGAGCGGCGCAGACGTGGTATTAGGCGGCCATCCCCACGTCTTGCAGCCCATGGAGTATCCAAAGCAGAATGGGAGGGAAAAGTTTGTAATCTACTCCCTCGGCAACTTTGTTTCCGACCAGGTCAAACCTTATACCAACGACGGGGTCATCCTTTATCTAGACTTGTTGAAAAAGCACAAAGAGAAAACCCAGCTGAAAAAAGTCTCCTACATCCCTACTTATGTCCACAAATTCCGCGAAGGTGGAACGCGGCAATTCACCGTCATCCCCATTAACAAGGGATCTGAAGGAGTGAAAACCCCTTCCTATCCCTCTTTGGCGGAAAGAGATTTAAAGAGGGCCTGGAAAGACACGACCACTCTGATGAATCGGTACGATGAGTTCCCTGTCTTTTCTCAGCAGGAAGACAAACACAAAAGATAAAAGCCATGATCTCGGGCACCCTGCAAGGGTGTCCTTTTGTATTGATAAGTCCCCGCGATCCCAACCCGTCTTTTGTAGACTGGTTCCTTTACCTTGAATTAAGTTTGTAAAACAAACTTGTTTAAGATATCCTCTACGTCACAAATTTTATCTTTTCTTCCAAACAAAAAAACCTCCCGTCTGGGAGGTTTTTTTGTAGATCAGTAGAGTTGAATGTACTGTTCCCGCTCCCAAGGATGTACTTGGGTACGGAACATATCCCATTCGATCTCCTTGGCTTCCACGAAGTGGGCAACAGCGTGTTCGCCGAGAGCTTCGCGGATCACAGAATCCTTTTGCAGTTCGTCGAGGGCTTCTTTCAAGGTGGCCGGCAGGCTTTCGATACCAGCTTCCTTCCGCTCCTCTTCGTCCATCACATAGATGTTGCGGTCGGTTTCCTTCGGCAGTTCCAGCTTGTTCTTGATACCGTCCAGACCCGCTTTTAACATAACCGCCAAAGCCAAGTACGGGTTGGCGGAAGGATCGGGGCTGCGGACTTCGATCCGGGTGGAGAGACCGCGGGAAGCCGGGACCCGTACCAGAGGACTCCGGTTTTTCGGGGACCAGGCAACATAGCAAGGAGCCTCATACCCCGGCACCAGACGCTTGTAAGAGTTGACCAGTGGGTTGGTAAGGGCGGTAAAAGCCTTCGCGTGCTTCAAGATCCCGGCCAGATAATAACGGGCGGTCTCAGAAAGACCCAGCTCATCACTCTCTTCAAAAAAGGCGTTCTGTTTACCTTTGAAAAGGGACTGGTGACAATGCATACCGGACCCGTTCACACCGAACAGCGGCTTCGGCATAAAGGTGGCATGCAAGCCGTAACGGCGGGCGATGTTTTTAACCACCAATTTGAAGGTCTGGATATTGTCGGCGGCAATAACCGCGTTGGCATATTTAAAGTCGATCTCATGTTGTCCAGGCGCCACCTCATGGTGGGAAGCTTCCATTTCGAAGCCCATCCGTTCCAGAGTGACGACAATGTCGCGGCGGCAGTTTTCACCGAGATCCAGCGGTGCCAGGTCAAAATAGCCGCCCTTGTCGTTCAGATCAAGGGTGGGTTCACCGTTGGCGTCGGATTTAAAGAGGAAAAACTCTGGTTCCGGTCCGACGTTAAAAGAGGTGAAGCCCATCTCTTCGGCTTCTTTCAGCACTCTCTTCAAAATACCGCGGGGGTCACCCGCAAAGGGTTCGCCGTCCGGAGTGTAAACGTCGCAGGTTAGCCCGGCAACGCGGGAATCTTCTGTTCCACCCCATGGATAGACGATCCAGGTGTCCAAGTCGGGATAGAGGTACATGTCCGATTCTTCGATCCGCACAAATCCTTCAATGGAGGATCCATCGAACATCATCTTGTTGTCAAGGGCCTTTTCAAGTTGACCTTTCGGGATCTCCACATTTTTGATGGTTCCGAGCAGATCGGTAAACTGTAGGCGGATATACTCCACGTTTTGTTCTTCGACCTGTTTTAGGATGTCTTCTTTCGAGAATTTCGACATGGACTTTTTTCTCCCTTCAAGTTGGTGGTTCTGATCGCCACATACACATCAATGGAAGAAACGGGATAGCTCGCCTCGAATCAGATGACTCTGATTGGGACGTGCAGACAGCTCAGAAAGCTGTCGCTTCAACAGTTTGTGCAAATCAGCGTCGGACATATCCGGCTTTTTCACTTCAACTGTCTCTTTAGGCTGATCAGCCGTTTCCTCCCCATGCAACATCTCTTTGACGCCAGCGATGTTTATCCCCTTCTCCATCAGGGATTTGATCTGGAGTAGACGATCCACATCGTTAAATGAGAACAGCCGCTGATTTCCTACGGTACGAGCAGGCTGAATTAACTCCTGCTGCTCGTAATAGCGCACCTGCCGGGGTGTGAGCTCAGTTAGCTTCGTCACGATACCCATGGAGAAAAGGGGCATGTTCCGGCGAACATTGTCGCGCATCAGCAGTGCCTCCCTCATTTTTGTTTCTGTCCCTATTGTATTCATGTCATATTTACTTGTCAACCTGTGTAAGGAAATTTGACAAAAACAAAATTGAAATCGCTCCCACTCCCTCTACCTTTCCCAGTAATAATGATAAAAACCGCCAGGAGGCGGTTTTGTGGAGGTATGAAGAATATCAAAGGGAATGTCACCTGCTCATAGGACGAGGATGAGGAACCAGATCAGGAGCCCTACCATCAGGAGTCCCTTGAAAAAAATACCCCCGAGAAAGCCGACCAACGTCCCGTACCCGATCCGCAAGGCTTCTTCCCAGCTCTTTTTTTGGAGCAGTTCGACAAGGATTACCGCTGCTAAAGGGCCAATGAGCAAACCGGCGGGCCCGAGGAAAATACCGACCAGGGCACCTGCGAAAGCAGCCCAGACCGCAGCTCGGGAGCCCCCATAGGTTTTAGCTGCGATCCCGCCAGCCACATAATCGACTGCCACTGCCCCAATGGTAATTAGTACCGCTCCGACCCAAAAGGATAGACCAAGGGCTGTCGGGTCAATCAAGAAATGATAGACGGCAAAGCCGCCCAGAAAGAGGGGCATATCCGGAAGAACGGGCAAAAAAAGGCCCGCAAAGCCAAGAAGAAAAAGAACAAGGACAATCAACCACCAAAGAATCTCCATTTCCGATTTTTCACCTGCGTTCTCGGATAAATTGGGTAGTACTGTGTTGCTGTTGGTGGAGCATCAAATCCAGGGCGGTCAGAATACCGATCTTGACATGGGAATACGTTAGTCCCCCCTGCATGTAAGCCAAGTATGGCGGCCTCAGCGGCCCATCGGCGGATAACTCGATGCTGGCACCTTGGACGAAGGTACCAGCTGCCATAATTACCGGATCTCCATAACCGGGCATGGCAGACGGCTCCGGTTTCACATGGGCATCCACAGGAGAAGCCCCTTGAATTCCCTGGCAAAAAGCAATCAAGGGCTCCGGTTTGCCAAAACGGATCAACTGGATAATGTCCGTACGAGCTTCAAACCAGCGGGGAGTGCTGATGAACCCTGCCGCTTCCAGTATGGCTGCCGCATAGACGGCTCCTTTTAATGCCTCCCCTACCACGTGAGGAGCGAGAAAGAAGCCTTGGTAATAATCTCGGAGGTACCCGTGTGTAGCACCACCCTCAGCCAGAATACCAGGGGCGACCAGGCGAGCAGCCGCCCGATCCACCCACTCCCGCTTCCCGGCGATGTATCCGCCGGACTTAGCCAGCCCTCCACCCGGGTTTTTAATCAGCGAACCGGCGATTAGATCGGCCCCGACATGGGTTGGTTCCCATTTTTCGACAAACTCACCGTAACAATTGTCCACAAAAATCACCGCATGGGGGCAGATCCTCCGTGACTCCTCCACCATGGCCTCGATCTGATCGATGGTAAAGGAAGCCCGTTCCGCATAGCCCCGGGACCGCTGGATAGCGATACATTGGGTGGAGGGGCTTACTACCTCCCTCACTCCCTGCCAATCCACTTCACCGCTGGGAGTAAGCGGGATCGCCCGATAGCGAATTCCAAAATCGGCCAGTGAACCGGAACCGTCGGCTTTTTCTCCGATTACTTGTTCGAGGGTATCGTAAGGGGTGCCGGTGATATACAGCAACTCACCCCCCGGTCTTAATACCCCGAACAAGCAGGAGGCGATCGCATGAGTGCCGGAAACCATGTGCGGGCGACAGAGTGCTGCCTCTGCCCCGAATACCTCGGCCATGATCGACTCTAGCGCTTCGCGCCCCATATCGTCATAACCGTAACCGGTAGAGGCTACCAAGTGGGCTTCAGACACCCCAGCCTGCCGGTATGCTGCGAGGAGCCGCCATTGGTGCTCATCCACCCGGCCTTCGATCGCTCGGATGACGGGAGCGATCTTCGCTTCCGACTCCTCTCCCCACCGTTTCAGAATCTCCTGGTTTTCAAAATGCTTGTACACCGTTGCAACACCATTTCCACATCGATTTATTTAGTACACCTTCCGAATACAGGCTTTCATCTCCGGCGGCATCCGCTCATATCGCCTTCTGGGAAGTCGGAAGTCGATTTTCATGGTGAGACCGGTCACTTCGGACCGGATAACATCCGCCATCTGATACAGATGGGAGATGATCTCCCCATTGGAGACAGGAATCTCCGCTGACCCCTGAACCTGGACCGCATGAAGCATACGATCCATCTTCTCTTTGAACAATTCGAGATCCTTACCTTCCAACGCGGAAATTGAAATCGACTCCCCTTCGGCCGACAACACTTCTTCCCTTGCCCGATCCTGTTTGTTAAACACTGTTAGAGCCGGGATGTGGTCGGCCTCCAGTTCCCTCAGAACCCTTTCGACGGCAGCCATTTGTTCCATTGCTTCCGGATGACTCTGATCGACCACATGCACAAGTAAATCCGCCTCTTTAACCTGTTCCAGGGTAGACCGGAAGGCGGCGACCAAATGGTGGGGTAGATGGCGGATGAAGCCGACCGTATCCGTCAAAAGAACCTTTTCGCCGGAAGGGAGCTCCAAGAAACGGGAAGTAGGATCCAGCGTAGCAAACAGCCGATCTTCTTCCAGGACATCGGCTCCGGTCAACCGGTTGAGAAGCGTTGATTTCCCCGCGTTGGTATACCCCACCAGGGCCACCTGAACGATCTCCATTTTCCGTCGGCGGGATTGGTGAAGCTGCCGATGCTTACGTACCCGTTCCAGCTCCCGTTTCAGTTCATGAATCCGGCGACGGATATGACGCCGGTCCGTCTCCAGCTTTTTCTCCCCGGGCCCCCGGGTTCCGATCCCTCCTCCCAGACGGGAGAGTTCTTTCCCCCGCCCGATGAGTCGAGGCAAGGTATATTCCAATTGTGCCAGCTCCACCTGAAGGCTTCCCTCTTTGGTGCGAGCACGCATTGCAAAGATATCCAGGATTAGCTGGGTCCGATCGATCACCTTACAGGGGATCAAATCCTCCAGTCGGGCCAGCTGCCTGGGTGAGAGCTCCTGGTCGAAGATAGCCAAATCAATCGCTTTCTCCTCCACAATCCGGGCAATCTCTTCCGCTTTTCCCTTCCCGATCAGCCAGGTAGGGTCATATTGATCACGGAGCTGGGCCACCCGCGCCACTGTCTCCGCGTGGGCCGTATCCGCCAACCGGGCCAGCTCGTCAAGGGAAGAATCGAGGTTAGCCTCGTCGGCCTTTAGGCCACAGCCGACAAGGATAGCCCGTTCTCTCTGGTTCATTTCGCCGATGGTCATTCATCCTCCTTGGATGGGTTCCGCTAAACCACCCTTTAATTATACCACGAAAAGGCGGGCGTTTTCCCGTCCCTTGTGGGGATCCTTAGATCATCGGAGGTGAGTGTCATCAGGTCCTCCCGGGATACATAACGGCTTTTTAGGAGACGCACCGCCTGCAGCCGGATCGCCTGTTCAATGATATTCCGTACATAGCGAGCGTTTCCGAAGGAATCGGCAGAAAGTCGGATCTCTTCGGCCAAGTGTCTGGCGAGTTTCTCCTTGGCCGGCGCGGAAAAACGGTACTGACGGGCGCGGACCATCCCGTCCGCGATCCGGATTAGCTCGTCGAGAGAAAAGTCGGCAAAGCGTAACCGGATAGGAAACCGGGAGGGCAAACCCGGATTGGACCGCAAAAACCGATCCATCTCCGCCGGGTAGCCAGCCAAGATCAGGACAAATCCGTCCTTGTGATCCTCCATCGATTTGACCAGCGTATCGATCGCTTCTTTGCCGAAATCTTTTTCTCCACCCCGGGACAGGGCATAAGCTTCGTCAATAAACAGGATGCCTCCAAGGGCGCGCTTCACATGTTCTCTCGTCTTCTGAGCCGTATGACCGATGTATTCCCCCACTAAATCAGCCCGCTCCACTTCGATCAGATGACCTTTCGTGAGGACATTCATCTCCTTCAGCATCCGACCCATAATCCTGGCAACAGTCGTTTTTCCTGTACCGGGATTCCCCTGAAAGATCATATGAAGCACTTGGCTGTCCGTCGTCAAGCCCGCCGCTGCCCGCCGGCGGCTGACAGCCAGCCAAGCATAGATCTCATGAATAAAGGATTTCACCTTAGACAGCCCGACTAGGGTCTCCAATTCCTCCATGCAACGTCTAAGGGGCAAGTGTTCTTCTTCTTGTACGGAATCAGTCAAGGAAGCAGTCGCCCAGGCGGCCCTTCCCCGGTCTCCGTGGTCCAAAACCACCTGGATACGGCGGGTTTCCTGCGTGATCACGCGGTTGGCCATTCTCGGTCACCTCTTCGCGGAATCGCTTCCCTATCTATACGCAGGTGCCCAGACGTTGGTGAAGACATGGAAAAACCAAGTGGGGCCACTTGGTTTTAGCTTTCTTTATTCGTTTCGTCGTTGGACATCAGGGAAACCGCCCGAGCCGGTGTAAAAGTGGAGATGGCGTGTTTGTACACCATCTGTTGTTTTCCGTCGCTGTCAATCACGATGGTGAAATTGTCAAACCCCCGTACCACGCCCCGCAACTGGAAACCATTTACCAAATAAATGGTGACGGGCACCGATTCCTTTCGGATCTGATTAAGAAATGTGTCTTGGATGTTGATCGATTGCTTCAAAGTGTCAAACCTCCTATGTACGTTTTGGCATTAGTTTACTCTATTCTTTGCTCTGAGGGAAGTTTCCTGCTATGCGTTCGCGAATTTCTCGGTATGCGCCCTCTCGTGTAACGTCAAACCAATGGATTTCCGGCAGCCTCCGGAACCAGGAGAGTTGCCGTTTGGCAAACTTGCGAGTTCTCTGTTTGATCAGCGAGACCGCTTCATCTAGGCTGAGTTCCCCCTCTAGATGAAGCATCAATTCTTTGTAGCCCAGCGCCTGCATCGAAACCAGCGTCCGAGTGTAACCCATCCGCTTCAGAGCAGCCACCTCCTGAAGCAGGCCATGTTTCATCATCTGGTCCACCCGCCGGTTTATCCGATCATAAAGTTGCTCCCGGGGCCTCGTCAACCCAATCCAACAGGTGCGATAAGGTGAAGGCTTCCTTCGCTGTACCTCGTCTAGCGTTTTCCCCGTCCCCCGGATAATTTCCAGGGCACGGATGATCCGCCGACGATCGTTCGGGTGCAGCCGAGCCGCAGCCTTTGCATCCCGATCCACAAGTTTGGCGTGGAGAGAAGCATTTCCCTCCCTATCGGCGAAGGCTTCCATCTCCCGGCGGAAAGTCGCGTCTGCTTTAACATCAGGCATTTGATACCCATGGGTGATCGCCTGAATGTAAAGCCCTGTACCACCGACAATCATCGGCAAATGCCCTCTCTCCTGTACTTCCCTGATTGTACGGCGGGCGAGACATTGAAATTGATCCACCGAGAAGGACTCGTCCGGCTCAAGGAGGTCAATCAAATGGTGAGGCACACGGGCAAGCTCTTCCGGACTAGCTTTGGCGGTGCCGATATCGAGGTACCTGTATACCTGCATCGAGTCCCCAGAAAGGATCTCTCCCCGAAATTCTTCAGCCAATTTTAGACTGAGGGAGGTCTTACCGACTGCGGTCGGCCCGACAATCAGGAGCAGGTCACCGCCCGCAGTCGAGGACACCGAAGGCATGGTTGGAGGCCTCCTTCACCACGCGGAACCCCAACCGCTCGAATTCACCGCTCATTTTCCGTTCCTTCAGGATGACACGCCGTCTTGCCACCCGCTTTGCCTCAGCCACAGAACTCGGGCCCAATGGGGCAGGATTGGCTAGCGTTTTTAAGGCTTGTACTCCCGAGGAACGGGATACCGTGTACCGGAACATCGGATCAAAGAAAACGATATCGTAGGCATCATCTGGACAGGAAGAAAGCACTTCACGGTAATCAGCGCAATGAACTCGAACTCTCCGCATCGCCCTTTTCAAGCGTGGGGAATCCGACCGATAAGTAGTTAAGCCGTGAGCTACGAGGGCAGCGATCACCGGCTGGCTTTCCAGCCCAGTCACCTTTCCCGTCTCTCCGACAACATGGGCAGCTACGATCGCATCGGAACCGAGACCGAGGGTACAATCCAGCACTCGGTCGCCGGATTGGATCCCCGCGGCTTCCACCAAAGCGTCCGTCCCCCCGCGAGAGAGTTCCTTCACCCGTACGGCAGCCATGTTGGGATGAAAAAAGAACTCCTTCCCCCCCGCATCCTGCCATCGGGCCCCACCGGGCCCGACGATGATTGCTTCCCCGGAACCACTCATCTCAAACATTTTCGCCAGAGAAAAGCTTTCCCGGGGCAACAACGGAGCGCCGATCTTGTCCGCCAGACCCTGGGCCTCCGTCCGCACTTCTTCCCCCGGTTTACGGGAGGTCGTCACAAAAACCATCACATCACCCGTTTAAACATTTTCTCGATTTCATAGGTGGAAAAATGGATCAGAATCGGCCGCCCATGGGGACAAGTATAAGGAGTCCGGCACCTCCGCAGCTGCCGGATCAGATTTTCCATCTCCTCCCGCCTGAGGTGGCGGTTGGCCTTGATTGCCGCCTTACAGGCCATCATCTTGGCGCCGTCATCACACAATTTGGCTGGATCCACTGATTGGCCGGACTTCATCCAATCCACCACTTCCCGGACCATCGCCTCCTCGGCTCCTTCCGGGAACCAGCGCGGATGGGATCGGATCAGAAAGGCGGCGGAGCCAAAAGGTTCAATAGATATCCCCAGCTCCTCTAGTTGGGGAAGGCGCTGCCGGACCGTCTCTGCCTCCGCCGGGGTGCACTCCACTGTCAAAGGGATCAACAGGGATTGCTGCTCTCTGTCCTGCTCTTCTAGCCGATGGTAAAAGATCTCGTAATAAATCCGCTCATGGGCGGCGTGTTGATCCATCAGGTAAAAACCATTTTCTGATTGGGCCACGATGTAAGTCCCGTGAACCTGGGCTAGGGGGACAAGATCCTCCGGCAGCCAGGAGTCGCCCCCTTCGGATTCTCCTCCCGCTGGAGGCAACTCCTCCGGGGGCGGGTCGGATTTCGGGGGAACCGATGATGGGGGCACAGCAGTTCGTTCTGGAGCCATAGGCAGCTTTTCTCGATTTGAAACGGAAAAGCCCTCCCGTTCTTCCCGAACCCGGCTATCCCAGGTGTCAGGGCGGGATTTCGCTTCCGACTGATGGGGTTCCCAACGAAGCTTATCCTGAACAGGGCGGGGCACAGCCGGTCGCTCATGCGGCAGTTTCGCCTCGGGGATCAGCACATGCCGGCGGAAGAGTTTTTTCAACTCTTCCTCGATCAGTCGGCACAATTCTTTTTCCTTGGAAAGCCGCACCTCCAACTTGGAGGGGTGGACATTGACATCAATCAACTTGGGATCCATCCAAATCGACAAGACGATAATCGGGTAGCGTCCGATGGGCAACAAGGTGTCATAAGCCCTGAGTACTGATTGAACAAGGGGGATACTACGAATAAAACGCCCGTTGATCACCATCGATACATAGGACCGGTTGGAACGAGTCACTTCTGGCCGGGCAGCCAGTCCCTTTACGCGAAAGTCCATATCCTCGGCCTCAAAATTCATCATTTGTCGGGCCACCTGTTTTCCGTAAAGGGCGTGAACGACATGGAGAAGCTTTCCGTCCCCCGGTGTCCGGAAGAGTTCCCTGCCATTGTGAGTCAAAAGAAAGGAAACACCAGGATGGGCCAGGGATAGACGACCGATGCAATCAGCCACATGACTAACTTCAGTGTTGACGGTTTTCAGGTATTTCAAACGAGCCGGAGTGTTGAAGAAGAGATCCTCCACCTGCACTTCTGTGCCTCGGGAACGGGTGGTTTCCTCTACGGAGACCTCTTTTCCCCCTTCCATCCGTACGCGAATCCCGATCTTACCGTTCCCCTCTGTCGTAGTCAGGCTGAGTCGAGAAACGGAAGCGATACTAGGAAGAGCCTCTCCCCGAAAGCCGAGAGAACGAATGGAGAAAAGGTCCCTCTCCCGACGGATTTTGCTGGTGGCGTGCCGTTCAAAAGCGCGAACCGCATCCTCCCGATCCATTCCGTTACCATTGTCGGAGACCTGAATCGAACGGATGCCTCCTTCTTCGATACCGACGAGGATACGGTCAGCTTCGGCGTCGAGAGCGTTTTCCACCAATTCCTTCACCACCGACGCCGGCCGTTCCACCACCTCCCCTGCTGCAATTTGGTTGGCTAGGTTGTCGTCTAGAACCCGGATCTTACCCATCGACTCCGCCTCCCGCCAATTGCTCTCCTTTTAGCTTTCGTTGCAGATCGTGGAGAAATTGGATGGTTTCCATCGGTGTCCGGTTCATCAAATCCCAATCTTGTAAAGAAGCGAGTGCCTCTCGTTCTTTTTCGGAAAGAGGCTCCTCTACCGTCGCGGCTGACTCCCGGGCATATTGAAACAAATCCAACTGCCGACTATCCCCGGTCTCCATGCGACTCTCCAACGCATCTAGGATGACCCGGGCGCGACGGATCACAGACCCAGGCATGCCCGCCAGTTGGGCCACGTGGATCCCATAGCTCTGATCGGCTCCTCCCTCTTCAACCCGGTGGAGGAAAACGACTTCCCCTTTTTTCTCAACACAGCGAACGTTCACATTGACTACCCGGGGTAGATCATCCGCTAGCGCCGTCAGTTCGTGGTAATGAGTGGAGAAAAGGGTTTTCGCTCCCACATGATTATGTAGGTACTCTACGATTGCTTGAGCGAGAGCCATCCCATCATAAGTGGAGGTCCCTCTCCCCACCTCATCCAGGAGAATCAGGCTTTTCGACGTGGCCTGAGCAAGAGCCTGCCGTGTTTCATCCATCTCCACCATGAAAGTGCTCCGGCCACCGACCAGATCATCCGCAGCACCGATACGGGTAAAAATACGGTCAACGATTCCGATGGACGCCTCCTTTACCGGTACGAAACAACCGATCTGGGCCATCAGAGTGATCAGGGCGGCCTGGCGCATATAGGTACTCTTTCCTGCCATGTTGGGGCCCGTAATCAACAAGACCTGACGTTCCCTGTGGTCCATTCGGACATCGTTAGCGACAAAATCCTGCTCACCGATCGCCGCTTCCACCACCGGATGGCGCCCCCCCTCGATATGGAGGATATCATCCGTGCGGATCTCCGGCTTTACATACCGGTGTTGGTTAGAGACGGAGGCAAAGGACTGGAGGGCATCGAGTTGGGCTACCTGATCAGCCAGCTCTTGGATGCGGGCGATCTCTCCTGCGATTTGTTCCCGGATACCCGTGAAAAGGCGGTATTCCAGGTCGACTGACTTCTCTTCGGACTCCAAGATCAGCCGCTCCCGTTCCTTTAATTCCGGTGTCACGAAACGTTCGGCATTGGCCAGCGTCTGTTTTCGCTGATACCGACCTTCAGGGAGTAATTTTAAATTGGCCCGGGTCACTTCGATGTAGTAACCGAACACTTTGTTGAAACCCACTTTGAGGGAACGGATTCCCGTCGTTTCCCGCTCTCGTTGTTCCAGCCGAGTGATCCATCCCCTGCCATCTTGCTGCACAGAACGCAGTTTATCCAGCTCTTCGTCGTAACCTTCCCGAATCACGCCTCCCTCTTTGACGGAGACAGGTGGCTCATCCACCACGGACTCGGCAATCAACTCACCGACATCCGCGCAGGGGTCCATCGCCTCTGCCAAGCGGGCCAAATACGAGGAACCCGTTTCAATTAATCGCTCCTTTAAGGCAGGGATCGCTTCTAGAGAGCGGCGCAAGGCGAGGAGGTCCCTCCCGTTGGCCGATCCGTAGGCCACCCGGGCACACAGCCGTTCCAGGTCGTAAACATGGCGAAGCCGGTCACGAATCTCCTCCAGTAGGATCAGATCCTCCACCAGGGCTTGAACGGCTCCTTGTCGGCTTTCAATCGCCTTTTTGTCCAGTAGAGGCTTGTCCAACCATTTTTTGAGGAGGCGACTCCCCATCGCAGTTGCTGTCCGGTCGAGAAGCCACAGCAGGGACCCTTTTCGACGTCCTTCCCGTAGGGTGGTTGTTAACTCTAGATTATGACGGGCAGCCGTATCCAGCACCATAAACTGCCCAGCATCATACCTTTCCAGCCGGTTCATATGGGCAAGTGCCCGTTTTTGGGTCTCCCGCAAGTAGGTATGAAGAAGGCCCGCTGCCTCCAGCGTGAAGGGTGAAGAACAGGCTTCTTCAAAGCCCGGGAACTGTGCCGCTAATTCTCTTTCCATCGTCGCCGAGGAAGGTAGCCGATCCTCCCTCAGAACGGTGATCAGTGCTCCGAGTCGAGACCGGAGCTCATTCTGAAACACCGACTCCTCTCCCAAACAAGGCGCCAGCAGGACCTCCTTCGGGGAAAAAGAAGCCAATTCGTCAATGACGGCATCTGAAGCGCCTGCTAGTTCGGTCACATAAAATTCCCCTGTGGAAAGATCAGCGGCTGCTAGAGCAAAATGCTGCTCCCGCCGTGTCACCGCCGTTAAGAAGTTGTTCTCCTTTTCGGCCAGGATTTTCTCTTCCATCACCGTTCCAGGCGTTACCACCCGGACGACTTCTCTTCGGACCACACCCTTGGCCGAAGCCGGATCTTCCACCTGTTCGCAAATGGCTGCCTTGTAACCCTTTTCGATCAATCGGCCAATATAGGCTTCAGCAGCGTGGTAAGGGACCCCGCACATCGGGATTCTTTCCTTACCCCCGTCTCGCCCGGTCAGCGTAAGTTCCAACTCTTCCGCTGCCCGTTTGGCATCGTCAAAAAACATTTCATAAAAATCGCCTAAACGAAAAAATAAAAAGGCATCGGGATATTCTGCCTTAATCGATAGATACTGCTGTATCATCGGAGTGTACTTGGCCACAGATCAGACCCTCCGAACTCGTATTGGAATAAGATGCGGTTCCATGTTTTTCTTTCACTAGGGCTTTATTTTATCATGGGGTAGCGTTAGGAACAAGCAGCCCCCCTATCAGCGGTGGTAGGGAGGCAGTTTCCACAAAGTACGGAAATCTTTCGATTCATCCCATGTTTTTCCGGAAAATAGGAATTCAGACAGGGTATCGAGATACCGTTGGTGGACTTTGTACTCGGGAAGCAGACGCAACTCCTCCCAAAGACGAGCAGCCCGGGCTCGAAGGTTCTCCTTTTCCCCGTTATAGTAGGAACGCTGTACCGACAAATCACGAAAGTCTGTCGCCGGAAGAAAGGGATAACGAGCCACAATCAATTGTGCCGCCGCCAACACCCCTTTGGTCAAAACCGGAGAAATCAACCAACTGGGGAGGGTGCGGTATTCAAAACCGCCATGGAACTGGGGACGAAAATCGCCGAGAAACCCATACTTTGGCCGCCGGTACACACCTCTTTTATCTTCTACCAACACCATAGGAAGAGCCAAGTAATGATCAAGCGCCCGAAGCAACTTGAAATTGACGGAAATCCCGCTGAAATGGATATGGCCACCCAAGGGAAATCGGGGATGGGGAAGTGCACCCGCCAGCCACTGGATCTGAGGCATATTCACCCTTTTCGCCGCAACCAACATCCCCTTATACAGACGGATCACCAATTGGCGGGGGTCGTTCGTAGGCTGGGGACGCAATTCCACAAGCGGTTTATCCGCCCGGTTTTGCCCATGCCAGATCGCATCACAGCCAACTCGGCCAAAGCGGGGGAAATACCGAGAAGCCATCACCAAACCACCCCCCGTACGGCACATCAAAAACTCCGGATCTGCCCCCAGCACTACTTGATCCGGCTCAGTTACCAGCCGGGGAAGTTGTGTGACATAACCATTAATCGCTTCTGCAAAAGCCGCCTCCATACCCTTGTTGAGACGGGGAGCAGGTTTGACATCCAGCACGACTGCAGTATTACCCGGCTGGATGCCCATCTTCACCACCCCATAATCCAACCCGGTCGCATAGAGGGCCCGAATAGCCAGGGCCCGAATGCGCCTCACCTCCCGGGTATTGTCAGCGGATGGCACCCGACGAAAAGCCTCCCGTTTCGTCTTCGTACCGCCGGCCAGCCATGCCTGGCGTACCTTGGAACAGTACACCAACAGAACCCGAGTTTGAAAAATACAAAGGATATATTGCCTGAGAAGGGTCGTCTTTTCTGCAATTGTAGGAAGCCCGTGAATCTTGAGACAGGCGATCTTGTGCTCACGGGAAGCCAACCCTTTGACCGCCACTTCATCGTTTAAGACCAACATCGGTTCCGCATAGATGCCTTGTAGGCGAATGGACGGGGTTAGGGTTTTCTCCGAAGTGACTATCTGGTCGCGAACACTGCGGAGGCTCTCTGTGTTGTCGAGGATCAGGTTGAGCGCTTCCATCTCCATTCCCCTTTCCCGTATCAAATCCGGCTCTGCTGTTATGGTATGTGCGGAAAGGAAAGGTGGTTAGCGCGGAAAAGAAAAAGGAGGCTTTTGCCTCCGTCGGGGCTTCTATATGGGATTCTGGGGCGTTCAATCGTTGAGATCGTCGATAACCAGATCCGGGTCCAAATCCTCGTAATCTTCGGTATCGGCCTCCACCCCGGAAACCTCCATGCCTTTGTCTTCCCAGTCGTCATAGTCGCCGGAAAAAACAGCCACACGGACCTTTGTCTCCCCTACCATCTCTACATAAAACTCTCTCTCCACCCGCACCAGGACCGAGCCATCACCGGCGATGGTCGCTTCGATGCAATTGGGTGCTTGGGTGGCGACTGCACTAACCTCTGTTGTCCCCTCCCTGACATTGCTGTCAAAGTAACTGAGCGGCACTTGCTCGACATAGCGCACTGTCTGATTCGATACTTCTGTCTTGGTGTTGCGGTTGAATGAATACCAGATATTGATGTCGTAACTTCCCATCACTTCGACAGCATCGCCGACCCGGGTCGCATCATACTGGTGGTTGATGATCCAGCAACCCAGGATGCTAGAAATGTTATCGGGGGGCTGAATGGAGTGCGTCGCCTGGGAGAACTTACGACCTTTGCCGGTGACAGCTTTAGTAATGATTTGACGGGATTGCATTCCGCTGTCTGTATTTGACACGAGGCTCCCTCCTCCAAACAATCGTTCACTCCAAGTGTATGCAGGGCGGGAGTCTAGGGTGTCAAAAAACCCCGCGGGAATTCCGCGAGGTTCTTTACTTCTCTAAAATTCATTCATCCGCAACCGCAGGGGCCGCCGCTTCCACAGCCGCCTTGCCCTACATCACCGCCGGTTTCCACATCCAATTTCTCCGAAACGGCATCGGCCACGACTTTCTGCAAGGTCTGAAGAAGATCGTTCATTTCGACCTGAGATTGCTGATACTCTCGTACAATCGGGAGATTATCCATCTCCTCGTGGAGAGCCGCCAATTCCTCTTCCAGTTTTCCGATATACGCTGTCTTCTGATAATGTTTCGCATGGACTAATTCTTTCTGCTTCCGTTTGATCGCTTCGATCAATTCGTTGACACGACGACTCCGCTGGATTTGTTCCTCAGCCATCCGAAATCGTCGGATCTCCTCCGCTGAGAGGAGTTTTTGTCCCAATGCAGCAGCATGGTCAAGGACGGGATGCTGTTCCTGGATCTGCATATCAGCTCCCCACCTGGCCAATCCGTTCATCGCCAGCCAGCGTACCGGATAGAGTCCAGGTCTTCGGATCGTCGATTCGCACGTGGGCAAACTGGCCGATCAGGTGTTTGGGTCCCCGGAAGTTCACCAATTTATTGGTTCGGGTGCGTCCGGAAAGAACATCCGGATCTTTCTTGCTCTCCCCTTCCACCAGCACCTCCAGGATCTGCCCGCGCAAAGCTTCATTTTTCTTTCGACTAATGGCATCCTGCAATTGATTAAGACGTTGCAGGCGCTCCTTTTTCACTTTCATCGGAACGTCATCCTTCATTCGGGCCGCCGGGGTCCCTTCCCTGGGGGAATAAATGAAGGTGAAAGCAGAATCGTACTCCACTTCTTCCATCAGGGAAAGCGTATCCTGGAACTGTTCTTCCGTTTCGCCGGGATAGCCGACGATGATATCTGTCGTCAGCACAACGTCCGGGATTGCTTTCTTAATCTTACGTACCAATTCCATGTACTGTTCCCGGGTGTATTTTCGAGCCATGATCTTCAAGATATCGCTGTTCCCGGATTGGGCTGGCAAATGGATGTGCTCCACCAGGTTGCCCTTTTTCGCCAGTACCTCGATCAGGTGATCATCAAAATCCCGAGGATGACTCGTGGTGAAACGGACGCGTGGAATGCCGATTTGGCGCACATCATCCATGAGATCCCCAAACCGGTATTCCCGATCGGTGAGATCTTTCCCGTAGGCATTTACATTCTGACCGAGAAGAGTCACCTCTTGATAACCTTTCCGGGCCAATTCCCGGATTTCCGCCAGCACATCTTCCGGACGGCGGCTCCGTTCCTTCCCCCGCGTGTAAGGGACGATACAGTACGTGCAGAACTTATCGCAACCGTACATGATATTGACCCAAGCCTTTAACCCATCCTCCCGCACCTTGGGCAGGTTTTCGACGATATCTCCTTCTTTGGACCATACCTCCACGACCATCTCTTTCCCCATCAATGCCTCAAACAAGAGGTGGGGCAGACGATGGATATTGTGGGTGCCGAATATCAGGTCAACGTGCTGGTGTTTGGTGAGGATCCGGTTAACGACAGACTCTTCCTGGGACATACAACCGCACATCCCGAGCAAAAGCTCCGGCTTTTCTGTCTTAAGGGTTTTCAGGCGTCCGATCTCCCCGTACACTTTATCTTCAGCGTTTTCTCGGATGGCACAGGTGTTGATGAGGATGATGGAAGCCTCTTCCTCCTCCTCCGTCCCCTCATAACCCATCTGTTCGAGAATGCCAGCAATCGTCTCGCTGTCATGGACATTCATCTGGCAACCATAGGTTTTAATGAGATATTTTTTCCCTTCCCCGATGCGACGCATCTCTTCGGGAATCCGATCAAATTCCAACACGGAAACTTCTTCTTTTCCGCGTTTTTTTGCCGCCTTCAAATCCGGGGGGGTGAAATACTTATGCATTTCTTCATTCATCTATACTCAACACCTTTCCAAAGGGAGTGAGTGCATTCCTCTGCAATTAGTTAATTATAAACGATCCAGCCCTTTCCTTCAATGAACGGGAGCAAGGAAGTCCCGCGAGACTGCTGGAAGGCATGGCGGCTAAACCGATTGGTTCCCAGAACTTACACACCCTCTTCGGCAACAATCTCAGAATCCAAAAGACCTCCTCCCGCTTTCAAAGGGATTGCGATATGATAGGAGTGCTAAATCGAATATGAGGGGGGAGCGTAAGTGATCGACCGGATCCGCAACTGGTTCCAAGGGTGGGACACCCTGTCCTTCCGATACGTCTTTTTTTTCTGTCTTCTTTTTGTCGCTGCATTCAGCGGAATGATCAACGCTTCCCTAACAGAGAACAGCGAATGGATCGGTTACTGGGGTAGTATCGCCGGAGGTATTTTTACCCTGTGGGGAGTACTGATTTCCATTCGCTGGAGTGAGAAACACCGGAAAAAAGAAGGCCTTCCCGACCAGCTCCTTGCCATCGAAACCGCCCGGGATGAGGTGTTTCGCAGTCTGCAGGAGCTGGAGCGGCTGTCGGGAAGCAATCAACGACTGGTGCAACCCGGACAACGACGGGAACGTCTCTTTTTCGTCGAAAGCAGAACCCACCGTGAATCTCCCGCCTACCATCTGTACCAGGAGGAGATTCCCGCCCGAATCCGGGGCGATATGATCCGTGCCGGAGCCGACACGTACCGTCTCTACCTTTCATTTCGGGATCAGCTCCGCACGGTTTCCGGCAACACCAACCTAAAAGCGAGAGAAAGTCTTTCATTCAGCCTCGCTCTGTTCGCCGAAAAAGGAAATGAAGAAATGCTCGCCCGCCACCTCCGAGAAACAGAGGCTTTTTACCAGGAAGCGGAGGAGGAGTACTTGACGGCAATCGCACAAGCTTACCGGGACCTTTCCTACTCCCTTCGAAACCACCACGAGAAACTCCTGAAAAAACTGGATAACTGACGAAGGAGGCTCTGATCATGTTAGAAACGATTTACTTTTATGGAGTCAATAACGCCTATGGCTTCCTTTCTAATTTCGCTCCTTACCCCATTGAACGAAAGGGAAAGCAATGGCCCACCTCGGAGCACTATTTCCAGGCCCAGAAGTTCCCCGGCACCGACAGAGAAGAGGAGATTCGGCTCACCGATTCTCCCATGTTGGCAGCCCGCATGGGCCGGAGCCGGAAACATCCTCTGCGCCCGGATTGGGAGAAGGTGAAAGAGGAGATCATGAAAGAAGCCCTCCGTTCCAAGTTCACCCAACACCCCGAGCTAAAACAAAGCCTTTTAGCAACAGGGGAAGCAATCCTCATTGAACATACGGCTAATGACCGGTATTGGGGAGACGGTGGAGACGGAACCGGCCTGAATCGTCTCGGCGCCCTCCTCATGGAGATCCGCCAGGAACTGACTGAAAGTACAAAAGCCCAACCGAAAAAGCCCCTTTTCCGGTTCCGATGAAGGAAAAATCAAAAGCAGCCGGTTTTCGCCGGCTGCTTTTGATTTTCTTCAGATGAGGCCCAGCTTCTCTCCTGCCCGGCCAAAGGCTTCCAGCGCCTGATCCAAGTCTTCCCGAGAATGACCGGCGGTGATGATCGTACGCACCCGTGCTTGGTTCCGTGGAACTGTCGGAAAGGCGATTCCTTGAGCATAGACCCCTTCCTCTAACAGGGCATCAGAAAATTTCATTGCTAAGGAATCCGCTCCCACCATCACAGGTGTAATCGGGGTTTCACTTTTACCAGTGTTAAAACCGAGCTTTAGCAGCCCCTCTTTAAAGGTCCGCGTGTTTTCCCAAAGACGGTTAATCAATTCCGGCTCATCTTTCAACACACGGATGGCAGCGTGGCAGGCGGCGGTAACTGCCGGGGGGTGAGAAGTGCTGAACAGGAAGGGACGGGCACGGTGAATCAGGTAATCCCGGAGTACCGCAGGGCCCGCGACATACCCGCCGAGAACACCAACGGCTTTAGAGAGGGTTCCAACCTGAATATGAACCCGTCCGTGCAGATCGAAATGGTCCACGGTCCCCCGCCCGTTTCGACCCATAACACCGCTGGCGTGGGCATCATCCACCATCACCAAAGCATCATACTGTTCCGCTAAACGGACGATCTCCGGCAGAGGCGCCACATCGCCGTCCATGCTGAATACCCCGTCCGTCACAATTAGCCGGGTGCGAGCATTTTGCGTCTCTTTGAGTGCCTTCTCCAGATCATCCATGTCCGTGTGTTGGTAGATTCGTCGACCCGCTTTCGTCAACCGGATTCCGTCGATAATACTGGCATGGTTAAGAGCGTCACTGATCACCACATCCTCTTCCGTCAGGATGGTGGCGAGAACCCCTACATTGGCGGTAAAACCGGATTGAAAAACGAGAGAAGCCTCCGTGTGTTTAAACTCGGCCAGCTCCTGTTCAAATTGTTCATGCATCGAAAAGGTGCCTGCGATGGTGCGGACCGATCCCGTTCCCACCCCGTATTTTTCCACAGCCTGATTTGCAGCCTCTTTGATCCTGGGATGGGTCGTAAGCCCAAGATAGTTGTTAGAGGACAGCTGGATGACTTCCCTCCCGTGGATGACCACCCTGGATCCCTGTTCGGATTCCACCTCCGTTAAAGGACGGTAAACCCCATCTTCCCGCCACTCCCGGATCTCCTTCTCCAGGTACTCAAATCCTTTCATCGCTTTCCCTCCTTTGAGTTTCATAAGAAAATGTGTCAAGGGTACAAGACCACTTTTCCGGATTTGCCGCTCATCATCTGTTCAAAAGCCGTTTGATACTCCTCAAGCGAAAAACGGTGGGTGATCATCGGCTTCAGGTCAACTTGACCGGAAGTTAGGAAGCCGGCTGTCTGCTGCCAGGTTTCATACATCCGACGACCGACGATCCCATGAACCTGAACGCCTTTGAAAACAAGGTCGTTGGCGATATCCAATTCCACCGCTCTCAAGGGCAGTCCCAACATGGAAATACGACCACCCATGGTCACCATAGAAAATCCTTGGCGGATCGCCACCGGATTGCCGGACATCTCCAGTACGACATCCACTCCCCAGCCACCGGTCAACTTCTTCGCCACCGCGACCGGATCCTCCTCCCCGGAGTTCACCAGGTGGGTAGCCCCCATTTTCTTCGCCAAATCGAGGCGATATTCATTGATATCAAAGGCGATCACAGCTGACGCCCCTGAAGCTTTGGCAACAGCGACAGCCATGATACCAATCGGCCCGCAACCGATAACCGCAACGGTACGACCCGCAACCGGTCCGGACAAGACCGTGTGAACCGCATTTCCCATGGGTTCCATCGCCGTAGCAACCTCTGGCGGTAAAGTGGGATCGTTTTTCCACAGGTTTCCGGCTGGCATGACGGCATATTCGGAAAAACAACCCCGCGTATCGACACCGATGATCTTGGTAAAGGTACAGACGTGGGCTTCACCACGGCGGCACTGAGGACAGCGACCGCAAACGATATGGGTTTCGGCAGAGACCGAGTCCCCCTTTTCGAAACCAGTCACCCCTTCCCCTGTTTCCACGACTTCGCCGCAAAATTCATGACCAAACACAAGAGGCGGTTTTATCCGCCCAGCAGCCCAGTCATCCCAGGAATAAATATGAACATCCGTTCCGCAAATTGAAGCCGCTTTCACCTTGACCAGCACTTCACCCGGCCCGGCCGAAGGAATGGACACTTCCTTCAACTCGGCTCCGAAGCCGGACTGATGTTTAACCAGAGCACGCATCATTCCTCCCACGACGGACACTCCCTTCTCCGAACAGATAAGAAACCTCAATAATTACCCTAACCATTATAACATCCAAATATAAGGCCCGTACATAGTCCGCATCAAACGGACATTGAAATAATATTCTGTCTATTATTAGGCTCGGAAGATAATTGACAGAATCGAGCGGGAAAGATAACATTTCGATAGACAAAAACTTGTCGAAATTTGTACCGGGGAGCTGGTCAGATGCTCGGTAAACTATTAACACGTGCCAAAGAATGGTTGAAACCTTCTTCTCAGACCCCTGATGCCACCCCGGAACGAGCGGAAATCTCTTCGGCTGAGGCAAAACCCTCTCCGGAGAATGCCCAACCGGTACCGAATACAACAGTCGGCACCAACCCCCCCACACCGGCGGTGGAAAAGGATGCAAATCCTGCAGAAGCAAAGACCGAAGAATCCGTCATCCCAGAAACCGCGGATTCCCAAATCGATGACCCTGAAGAGAACGCGAAAGACGAACAGGATTGGTTTCACTTCCAAGAGGGGGATTTCCAATTCTCTATGCCGCTGGACCCGGAAGAACGAGAGGTGTTAGCCGCGGCGCAAGCCCATTATGAAGAGATGAAGAAAAATGCCGAAGAAAATGGTTCCCCTTGGAGTAAACACTCTCTGGATCACCAACGGGCTATGCAATACTGGAGTCTCCAAATTTACTACAAAGATCAGGCACAAGCATACTACAAACGCCGATCAGAAGACCCCCAGGCTTTGGACATGGCTATCCGCTACTGTGAAAAACAAATCCGGTACGCCCCGATGGCCATTCACGCCAACCGGATGAATCCCCAGGCGAAAGAATTGCCCCAACATTACGGTTACAAACAATTGGCCATTATCTACGACAAAAAAGGAGACCTCGACCGGGCCATCGAACTCTGCAAACAAGCCAGGGATGAAGGATGGAAAGGGGATTGGACGACTCGTATCGAACGCTACGAAAAACGCCGTACCTAAGCTAAAATCAAACGAACAGCCGTGGTTTACGGCTGTTCGTTTGATTTTTTGCGAATGTTTTCCTCCAAGCGGCGGATCCGGGCGGCCCAGTCCCCTTCCCACCCCTGATCCTTTGCTCGGTGGGACAGACGAAGGGCTTCATCCCATTCCCCTACTTCTTCATAAAGGGAGACCAGGCGATCATAGCCTGAGTGAGTGGGCAGCCCATATTGATATGGATCCATCCCATAGGCCTTGACAGCGACAGGAGCATATTCGATCTGCCGTTCGCAATAGCGGATCGTACGATGAAGAGCAAGAGGATCTTCATTCCGCTTGGGATAATAATACTCAATTTGCTCACCGAAATGGTCGTGCAGGCTAAGATATTTCTTCGACTCCCACTGTTTTTGTACATCGGGATCTGACTGGACCAATTGCACTTCCTTCAGCTTACGGCGAGCTTTTTGATAAACGCGGGCTTCCTCGGCAGAAATCAACATCGAAAAATCCAGATCTTCGTCCTTGTAGCGAAATTCTGCCTCATACTCTTCCTCGTAGGCCTTTTCCCGTTCTCGGCGTGCTCGTTCCGCTTTCATCCGGTCTATCGCCTTTTTGAGCTCGGCTCTACCCGTCTGCACCCCTTTTTCAAACAGGCGCTTGGCCTGACCCACCATTTTTTTGCTATCTTCCTTATTAAAAAAATCAAGCATATTCTTCGGCACGGTTTTCCCCCTTTCCAGCTTTGGCGGAGGCCCTCCGCTTTCATGTGTCACCGGCCAAAATCCATTGCTCCAAGTATAACACGATTTTACAACGGGTTGATGGGGATTTGGAGCCCGATTTCCGCCAATATCAACTCTCCTGTATAGTGGTCTGCTGCTTCCCTCCGAAGGATTTCCGCGGGATATCCCGGATACAAGTGGGTCAAAAGGAGCCGTCGGGCACCGAGTTCGGTTGCCGCCTTGGCAGCCTCCCGAACAGAATGATGTCCGATCGGTTGAGCCGGTGCATCCCGGTGAAGATACGTCCCTTCACAAACGAACAGGTCCGGTTCTCGGGCCATCGTCTCCCAACGGGTATCAGTACCGGCATCGGCTCCATATAAAATACACGCCTTCCCCGAGCGGATCTCCATCGCGTAACAGGGAACCGGGTGATCAGTTCGGTGAAAACCCACCTCTAAACTGCCGATCTGATGTACCATACCCTGCCCGATCCATTTCAAATCCACCGCTTTCTGGTAAGAGAGGAGGTGGCTGATCTTCACCGGTTTTGGCGGTGCCAGGACCTGGAGACCATGCGGACGTTCCTTGAGGCGGATCGCTGTCTGCAAAGCATATTGCAGAACAAAGAAGTCGGCCACATGATCGTGATGGAGGTGAGAAAGCCATACCTCGTTCAATTCATGGGGGCGACAATATTTCCCCAGCTGAGCCAACACCCCGCTTCCACAGTCAATCAGAATCCGCTTCCCATCGGCTTCTAGCAAATAACCCGGCGTTGCCCCTCCGGGGCCTGGGAAGGGTGACTGAAATCCGAGTACCGTCCATTTCATGCTTTTCCTCCTCACGATGTAAAGCTTCAATGAAGCCCGCGCTTTTTAGGGTACCCCGGGTCGAGCCTTCCCATCTGTTTCATACCGCTTCTCTCTTGCAGGGAAAACACCTGATGGAAGCCTAGACGCAAGGTGCTTCTCCCTCCGGTAAATTTCCTTCATCCCTATTAGATGTAGGTCTCGGCGGTGAAAAATAAAGTTTGGTCCGCAAACTTGTTTACATATATTTTTAAACAGGTTCAACCCAGGAAAAAGCCGCTTTCCATCATGGAAAGCGGCTTTTTCCTCAATCTCTCAAGCAAATTCAGCAACCAATCGATCGAAATCTTCCTTCGGCAGTTTTAGGTCCTGTTTGGCAAGAGGCGTCTCACTGAAGCCCGGAATCAGATCTTCGTAGGGCTGCCGTTCCTTATTCTGATAGATCAGCCCCGTAACAAGACCATTGGTCTCCATCAGCTTTTGCATAGCCAACATGCGATTGGATGGGTCGTATGCCTCATCCCCGTCCAGACTGGTGATATGCTCTTTAAACCAGTCGTACGTGTTGATCTTGTTATAGGTGACACAAGGGCTGTATACATTGATCAGTGAGAAGCCCTTGTGGTTTAGCCCTTCCTCGATCAGGCGGGTCATTTGCTTCAGGTCGCTGGAGAAGGCCTGGGCCACAAAACCTGCCCCTGCTGTCAAAGCCATTTCCAGCGGAGCGATGGTCGCTTCGATGGAACCCTTCGGGGAACTCTTTGTCTTGAAGCCCATTTCACTCCGGGGAGAGGTCTGTCCCTTCGTAAGACCATACACTTGGTTGTCCATCACAATGTAGGTGATATCCACGTTGCGCCGGATGGCGTGGATCGTGTGGCTCATCCCGATGGCGAACCCGTCTCCGTCCCCACCTGCGGCCACCACCGTCAAATCACGGTTGGCCAGTTTCAGACCTTGAGCGATCGGTAGCGCCCGCCCATGGATACCGTGAAACCCATAGGCGTTCATATAGCCAGAGATACGGCCAGAGCAACCGATCCCGGATACCAAGACCACGTCTTCCGGTTCCTTTCCGAGATTGGCGAAAGCACGTTGCATGGCAGCCAACACGGAGAAGTCTCCGCAACCGGGACACCAGTTTGGTTTCACTTTGTTGCGGAAGTCTTTAAACGTGGCCATGAACCAACAGCTCCTTACATTCGTTGTAGATTTCGGCGGGAAGGAAGGGATTACCGTCGTATTTGGCGACGTGGGTGATCTTCTCTCCCAGACCCGTATGCAACTTCAGTTGATCCGCCAACTGGCCGGTGGCATTATTTTCGATCACAACCACCTTTGTTGCTTTTTCTACATAGGGCTTCACCAAATCCGTCGGGAAGGGCAACAACTGGCGAATATGCATATGGTTCACCTTAACCCCATCCTTCTCCAGCCGTTCCATTCCTTCGTGAATGACACCCCGGGTGGAGTTAATACCGACGATCAATAAATCAGCTTCTTCATGCTGGGCATCGATGAAAACGGGATCCTTGAAATCGATGCCCCCCGCCAATTTCTTCAGGCGTTTCTCTACCATGTTCTTTCGGTTTAGCGGGTTTTCCGAAGGACGGCCGATTTCGTCGTGTTCCACACCGGTTACATGATGGAGACCATTTTTCACGCCGGGGAGCACCCGTGGGGAGATGCCGTCTTCGGTCAGCTCATAACGTTTAAACAACTCCGAGTTCTCCAACTCCTTTAACCCGTTGGAGTCGGTCACCAGATTACCCCGATTGATTTGAATCCGGTCGTAATCCAGCGGTTCTACGCTCTGTTTCCCCAGGGAGAGGGCTAGGTCGGACAGGATGATGACCGGGCACTGGTATTGATCCGCCAGGTTAAATGCCTGAATGGTATCATAGAAACACTCTTCTGCCGTACTCGGGGCGATCACAATCTTGGGAATCTCTCCATGGGTGCTGTAGATCATGGCATTGATGTCCGATTGCTCCTGCTTCGTGGGTAGACCCGTTGAAGGACCGCCACGTTGGGTATCCACGATGACTGCCGGAGTTTCAGTCATACCAGCGAGACCGATCGCTTCCGTCATCAGGGAGAGACCAGGACCCGCAGAGGCGGTAAGGGCACGCACACCCCCGTAGTTAGCACCGATCACCATGGAAATGGCAGCGATCTCGTCTTCTGTCTGAACAACCGTACCGCCAAATCGGGATAATTGTTTAATTAAGTATTCCATGATTTCAGATGAAGGGGTGATCGGATAAGCGGCCATCAATCGGGCACCAGCTGCAATCGCTCCGAGAGCGATGGCGTCGTTACCGATCATGTAGAGCCGTTTTTTCCCGTCAGAGGGCTCCAGTTCTAGTTCCCGGAGAGCACCGCCGGTTTCTTGCAGGATAAAACCGGCGCCTTTTTTAATCGCCTCCATGTTCTTATCAACCACTTGCTGTCCTTTACGAGAGAACTTCTCCTCGATGACCTCCTGAAAGACATCCACAGGTAATGACAGAAGTGAACTGGAGGCACCGACGGCCACCATGTTTTTCATCTGGGCAAGGCCGACTTCCTGAGCGATCTTTGTAAATGGAACAGAGAACAGGCGTGCAATAACCCCCTCCGGTACGGTCGGATTAAATTTGGCATCAGCCAGAATAATCCCGCCGGAGTGAAGTTCATGGGCGTTCAGGTCGATGGTCTCTTGGTCAAAGGCGACGAGGACGTCTAAATCATCAGAAACCGCACGGATCGGTCGGGTGCTGATACGGATCTTCGTGTTGGAATGCCCCCCCTTGATCCGAGAGGAAAAGTGCCGATACCCGTACAGATGATATCCTAAACGGTTCAACGCGGTGGAAAAAATCTCACCGGTACTATCAATCCCTTCCCCCTGTTGTCCGCCCACTTTCCATGAAAGCTGCTTGATCAAATGAACTCATCTCCTTTAAGTCTTCCCTGCAACTTGTACCCCTTCAGGCAAACTCTGTCTGGGCTCCCTATGAGAAAAAGGGGGTGGTCCGTCAGTAGCCAACCGAACCCTGATCCTATAACCCATAGGGGTACTGACGAACCCTATCCATTGACGCACGGAAGCATCACTTCCCTCCGGAGTTTCCAGCATCTCCACAGGCGTTTGACGTTGAAGCGAGTTCCCTTGCGCAGATAGTTACCTATCGGCGGATCACGGAGCCGCCCCTGCCCGACGTCGCGAATCCCGGAGGATCTACCGCGGCGGTTTTATATCATACTGAAGCCCACAAGGCCCATTCCCTGGTCTCCTGTGGTGTTCCAGTACCATTATCGTTTTCAATTCTAGACCCCTTCCGCGTAAAAAGCAACCTGCTTCACTTGGATTTGCTTTAATTATCGCCTTTTTTGGACTTTGAAGATCGCTAGAAGGAACTTGTGTTAAAGGGGTCTCATATACCGGAATCGTCGGTCTGGCGGGGAGGGAAACCTCCCCCACTTGGAAGATGTTTACTATAGAAGTGGAGCCAGTTATTCGTGGTCCAGCGTTTTACCAATGTTTCCGGGTAGCGTTTTATGAGTGCCTCCCAAAGTCGATCCAGATGGCCGGTATGTTCTAAGCCGGGAATTTTCCGATCCGTTCCATCAAAATCAGAGCCGAAAGTAAGAATCTCCTCCCCGCCCAGGCTGCAAACATGCTCCACGTGCCGAAGCACCCCTTCAACGGTAGCCCGATCAGGGTCATCCGTAACAAATTTGGGAACAAAGGTGATCCCCATTCGCCCTTCGCGTTGGATCAGGGCACGGATTTGCCGGTCGTCCAGGTTACGAACATGGGAACAGAGGGATCGACAGTTTGAATGAGAAGCAATCACAGGCAATCCAGTCCATTCGATAACTTCCCAAAAACCTCTAACCGAAAGATGAGAAACATCCAATATCATGGATAACCGTTGCATTTCCGCCGCCAGCCGCCGGCCAAAACGGGTCAACCCTCCACCCCGCTCCTCTTCAATCCCATCAGCTGCTTCATTGGCACCATTCCAGGTTAGACCGACTTGACGTAGGCCCAAACGGTACAGAAGACGGAGGTGAACCAAATCTCCCTGCAAAGCTTCTGCTCCCTCCAAAGAGAGAAGGCCCCCCACCTTCCCCGTCCTTTCTAGAGCCGCCAGCTCCCTTTGGCTTCGTATGGGCACCATACGGCTACCGTCCCCTACAACCGATTCGTAAAAATGGTCAACCTGGGCGAGGGCCGCTTGCCAGGTTGCGCCTCCAGGAACCTCCGGCGGCACGAAGAGAGCAAAAACCTGCAGCCCCACTTCCGCCTGTTCCATCAGGGGCCACGTAACATCCAGATTGCTGTCCCTCCGGTAGAAGGAAAGGGGGGACTTAGCACTCCACATCTTGGATAACACATCGCAATGGCCATCTACCCAGCGCATCGGCTTCCCTCCTCAACCAAAAGAAAACCTGTCTATACGGGGATAAACAGGTTTCGGGGTCACTATGTTGAATATCCTGCCTCAACGAGGCTCCACAATCAGTTTAATGGCCGTGCGTTCCTCACCATCGATGATGATGTCGGTAAAGGCTGGGATGCAGATCAGATCGATACCACTCGGTGCCACGAACCCTCGTGCTATTGCAACAGCTTTCACGGATTGGTTAAGTGCACCAGCGCCGATCGCTTGGATCTCAGCATTCCCACGTTCGCGCAAGACACCGGCTAGCGCACCAGCGACGGAGTTCGGGTTGGACTTTGCTGAAACTTTTAATACTTCCATGTCGGCTACCTCCTCGATGGTTTGGAGTGAGTCCACTCCTAATATATTCGGCAATCTTTTATAAATTCCTTCTAATCGAATGCTGGGTCCCAAAACTCTTTCCGAGATGCCTTTTTTTCTTTTTCAAAAGCTTGCCGCAATTTCATCAGGAGAGAAGGGGTACGGAAAAACAATAAGCCAGCGGGAAAGGGCTAGGTATACAACCTATTTATCAGGGGGTATTATCCAATTACCACCTACCGAATAATTTTAATCCCCGAATGTGGGGAAAGCACATTCGGGGATTATTCAAACCAGGGTTCATCATCGTCGATCCGGATCCGCTTGATAGATCGTGCACCACCCGAGGAAGGGTCCAGCTCAAGCAGGACACCGTTCAGTTGGGTCCTTCCTTCCCCCACTTCAAAACGAACGGGAAGCTGGGTAAGAAATCGTTTGATTACGAGTTCTTTCTCCATCCCGAGAACGGCATCATAGGGGCCTGTCATTCCCACGTCGCTCAAAAATGCGGTACCACCGGGAAGAATCCGTTCATCCGCTGTCTGGACATGGGTATGGGTGCCAATCACCGCCGACACGCGCCCATCCAGATACCAGGCCAGCGCTTGTTTTTCGGAAGTCGTCTCACCGTGGAAATCAATTAGCACCGGTCCCTTCACCTCGGCGAGGAGTTCATCCGCCTTGCGGAACGGACAATCCAGCGTAGAAAGGAACGTCCGACCCATCAGGTTGATCACGGTTAACTCCCCATTGGGAAGGGCCAGGCGGGCAAACCCATTACCAGGCGTCCCTTCGGGATAAT
The DNA here is from genome assembly GCF_042650125.1 of Salinithrix halophila. Taxonomy (NCBI): domain Bacteria; kingdom Bacillati; phylum Bacillota; class Bacilli; order Caryophanales; family Thermoactinomycetaceae; genus Salinithrix; species Salinithrix halophila. Next base: position 196,883 of record NZ_JBHSAP010000018.1, on the reverse strand, counting down.
TAGCGGGTCGAACTAAACGCGGTTCATCATCGATAAAGTCAAAGATCTCCCGCCGATCCCAGGCATGATTGCCCAAGGTGATGCAATCCACACCGGAGCCGAAAAATTCCCGAGCAATGGTTCGAGTGATCCCGCGTCCGTCAGCAGCGTTCTCCCCGTTGACAAGAATAACGTCCGGGCGGTGGGTCCGCTTCAGACGGGGGAGGTGGTCCTGCAAGGCTGACCGACCCGCGTCTCCCACGATATCTCCGATCATTAGCACACGCATACGTAAGCGCCTCCAAGCCCTCTAGAAAAAAATAAAGCGGCGGTCAGGCCGCTTTATTTTGCATATTCGACCGCACGAGTCTCACGGATCACGGTAACCTTGATGTGTCCGGGATAATCCAGCTGATTTTCGATCTGCTTTTTGATTTCCCGCGACAACCGTACCGACTCGCTGTCATTGATTTCATCGGGTCGAACCATGATGCGCACTTCCCGGCCGGCCTGAATGGCGTAAGATTTCTCCACACCATCGAAGGATTCACAGATCTCCTCCAACTTTTCAAGCCGTTTGATATAAGCTTCCAACGTTTCTCTGCGCGCCCCCGGCCGCGCTGCTGACAGGGCGTCAGCAGCACCGACCAGAACGGCGATCACACTGGTTGCCTCCACATCGCCATGGTGCGAGGCAATCCCGTTGATCACAGCCGGATGTTCATTATACTTCTTGCCCAGTTCGATCCCGATTTCAACATGTGATCCTTCAACTTCGTGGTCGATTGCTTTTCCAATATCGTGCAGTAATCCGGCACGCTTGGCCAGGTGGATATCCTCACCTAGCTCAGCTGCCAACAACCCTGCTAAATGAGCCACTTCCATCGAGTGTTTCAATACATTTTGTCCGTAGCTTGTCCGGAATTTAAGTCGGCCCAGGATCTTGATCAGATCCGGGTGCAGGCCATGAACCCCCGTTTCGAAGGTTGCTTGCTCCCCGTATTCACGGATGCGTTCATCCACTTCCTTGCGGGATTTCTCCACCATCTCTTCGATTCGAGCAGGGTGAATCCGGCCGTCCGCCACTAATTTTTCCAAGGCGACCCGAGCCACTTCCCTTCTGATCGGATCAAAGCCGGAAAGGATTACCGCTTCCGGTGTGTCATCGATAATGAGATCGATCCCGGTAAGGGTTTCCAAGGCACGGATGTTCCGACCTTCCCGACCGATGATCCGCCCCTTCATCTCGTCATTAGGGAGTGTAACCACGGAAACAGTCGTCTCTGCCACATGATCCGCCGCACATCGCTGAATCGCCAGGGAAAGGATGCTGCGGGCTCGTTTATCCGCTTCTTCCAAGGCCTGACTTTCCATTTCCTTAATCATCTGGGCGGTCTCATGCCGCATCTCCTGCTCCACCCTGGAAAGAATCAGCTGGCGCGCCTCGTCGGAGGTCAAGCTGGAGAGGCGTTCCAATTCAGCTACTTGTTCATTGTAAAGCCCTTCAATCCGCTGTTCCCGGTCCTGAATCCGGTTCTCTTTCCGGGAGAGTGTCTCTTCCCGCTGTTCTTGAGACTCTTGTTTCCGATCCAAAGTCTCTTCCTTCTGCATCAAGCGACGTTCCAGCCGGGTCAGGTCGTTTCGTTGTTCCCGGATTTCCTTCTCCGCTTCCGTCCGAAGACGGTGCGCTTCGTCCCGGGCTTCGAGGACCTGCTCCCGCTTCAGGGCTTCCGCCTCGCTCCGCGCTTTATCAATAATCTGTTCCGCCTCTTGTTCGGCACCGCCGATCCGGGCTTCTGCCGTCAGCTTTCTCATCCGGTAACCGACGAAGCTCCCCATAACGCCGCCGAGGAGGAACAGGAGCAGCCAAACTACAAACTGATCAACCATCTATTGCTACCCACCTCCTCCCTTCTCCAAGTATAAAACAAGACCGAGTACTTCGGTCTGTCATAGGTCCATGCATGTCATCCGGGAATGTCCCAGACTCGATGGGTCAAACGAAGGTCAGAGTTGAGTCACTCCGGAAAAAGGTTTCAAACCCGTGTCAGCTTCGGGACAAAACAAATTCACTCAAGGGATCCATCTTCCAAAGCCTCAAATATAAATATTTTAAGGTTTCTTCAGATGTAAATCAATTGTATTATTTACCCTGTCCCATTGTCAAGCGGACGAAATAGGCCTGACCAAGGTGGCGCCGCCTTTGATCTGTACCTCAAATGCCTGGTCCGCTCCCTCGGTTAAATGGGGGTCGTGGGTGATTAGCACGATCTGGCGTCCAAACATCTCACCCGTTGATTTCAAAAACTCAAGCATCGGCACCACATACTCCCGGCTCACATGCTTACCCGGTTCATCCAGGATGAGTGGGCCTTTCGGACGAGGGCGAAAGGTCTCGATCAGGGCGATTCGAAGGGCGAGGGAGGTAATGTCGACAATCCCGCCTCCTCTCGCCTCCTGTGGTTTAGTCTTGACAGAGGTCCCTTCCCAATCCGTGATCACGTAAAATTCGGCGACGGGCTTACCCCCGTGTTCTGTTAGTTCGATTTCAAATCGGAACAAGGGGCCGAAGATATATTGAAGGGCGTTGGTCACCAGCGTTTCCATCTGGGCTTTAGCCTGGGCACGAGCATGTTCTGCCGATTGTTGCAATAGGACGCGAACTTTATCAAAGATGTCCCGTTTGGCCGAGAGGGCTGCGAGGCGTTCTTCAACGTCCGTTAGGAGCCTCTGAAGTTCATCGTGCTTGGCCTTACGTACCAGCGCCTCTTCTCTCGCCTGGTTGATCCGGTGGCTGAGGGTTTGGAGTTTCATCCCTTCATCCATCGCTTTTGGTCAGCTCCCTAGGTAGCATGGACCACGCTTCTTCAATCTTGCGGTTGATCTCCTGTTGTAATTTTTCGATCTCCTCTTCCAACTGTTCCGGCTCAACACCCAATTCTTCCAGTTCTTTTAAAATCTCTTTCTCTTGACGTTCCAGGTCTTCTAGACGAACCTCCGCCTTATAGCGAAGGTTTTTCGCTTCTTCCAGCCGGGCTTTAATCTCTTTGATCTTCTCTTCCTGCCGCTGCACCGCTCACCCCTCCTCGGTACTCTTCCAAGATATGTTCCAAAGCCGAACCGCTGATGGGAGACCCACAAGTAGGACAACGACCCAACGTTTCCAGAATCGCAGCTAGCTGTTCCGTCCATGCCCGGATCTCCCGATCCCGTTCATTCCGGTAACGGATTCCGTCACGCAAACGCTTCCGCCGATCCCTCAGTTCTTCCTTACAAGCTGTAAGCCGCTTCAGCCGTTCCAGCAGCAAGGGTAGCTCCCCAGTCAACTCATCCGGCAGCGCTTCCGTTCGACGCAGCTGCTCCCTTAGCTTCTCTTTTTCTTCGCACAGATGCCGGTAGCGGGGAAGAAGCCGGATCAGCCGGGAGAAAAGGTGATGTCGCTCCTCTAGATCGGCAAGATCCGTCTCTTTAACAGACATTGTTCCCTTCAGCCATCTCTTCACTTTCTCCTCTTCTTGCTGGTGAAAGGTGCAGCGTTCGTGAAGGCTTTCCATTCTCCGGTGGCGTGTCGCCCGCTCTTCGAGATCGCGTAACGTTCCCTCCAACCGGTTGCAGTTCTTCGTCTTAGCCAGCACCCGTTTCCAATCTGCCTTCTCTTTATGAGTTCGCCGATGATTGTCTGTCGCCCGTGCCAACCGCTCCCGACGATTGCAGAGCTGTTCCAATTCCACAACCCGGATGGTCAGATCCGGGAGGCAAGCAAGCCGTTCCAGACGAACCCGTTCTCCTGCCTGTTGCTTCCGGCAGCCGTCCCAACGCTCTTTAGCCGTCTGCAGCCTCTCCAGACGCCAGCGCATCTCCGACGCTTCACGGTGCCGTTCCTCCGCCCCCTCCAGCCTTTCGATAAGGTCAGGCAGGGTTTGATAGGGCTTTAAGGACTCCTTTAACCGTTCGGATTCTGCTAAGACATGCTTGATTTCCGAAGAAAGGTTTCGCTGATCCCGAACCGTCTCCTGCAGAGCGATATCGATGAGGTGGGCGCCTGAGACTCGACCGATCGACTTCGCCTTGACTCCCCCCGTCTCCGACAGAAGAAAGGGGCCTTCCAACTGGGTTCCGAACTGAGCCGGCATATTCCAGTCAGAATCCAACTTCAACGGGTGCATCCCATGGGCTTCGATCACTTCTCGGGGAACATTCCCTCCGAACCCTTCGAAGATCATCTCCTCTTTCCCCGGCACCTTCAGAAAATAACGGTTAACCGAAGCAGAGCGTTCCCGGGTGATCTCGGTGCCATCCGTAAGGGTGAGAACTACCCGGCAACGATCCTTTCCGACTCGGATATAATCTTTTCCCTTTGGTTGATTGTAGAGAACCCAGCGCAAAGCACGGAGGATCGCGCTTTTTCCGCTGTCCGAGGGACCGACGAACACATTGAGACCATCTGTGAAAGAAATCTCCGTCCGGCTATGGGACTGAAAATTTTCGATAACGAGTTTTTCGAAACGGTTCAACGCCCCCCCTCCCATTCCCAACCCAAGCGTTCCTGTACAACAGCAATCCGTCGGAGGGCTTCAACCTTCACGTCGTCGTCAACCCCCTCCAAGCGAGCGATCTCCTCAACGATATCGGGTGCCCCCATACCTCTGAACTCTCCGGCAGCACGAACTTCCTGTACAAAGGAGGCCATCTTCTCCTCTCGGTAAGCAGCTTCTTCCAGATAGGAACGGTCCAGGACCGTCTCGCCTGGTGCAGCACAGCGCAGCGGTCGGATCTCCACCTGAATGTCCTGCCCAAATTTCAGCAGAGCGACTTGGGGCTTCCGCTTCATTTCCGAGGGGTGGTTGTTAATCCGGGCAAGGGCTCCCGGGTTTACTATGTATCGCCCATCTTTCTTTTGCAAGGGAAACCCTGCATGGTAATGCCCGGTTAGGAGTACATCCGCCTCCCCGGCCCAAAGGGAGTGTACCATCGTATGGGGAACTCCTTCGGGCAGGGCACGGTCGACGGCCATCCCATGAACCATATGGATGCAATAATCGGCACCGGTCTCGTTTTTAACTGTATAGTCCAATTCCGGATCTCGCTTGTCCAGGTCATAGTGGAAAGGTTGTCCCGACAACTGGATCGTGACACCTTTCCCTTTCAGGAGAAGCCTCTCCTTCGGACGCAGGAGGCGAACCGTGCCGAAGGCATCCAACAGGCCCAGCATCGAACGGTCGACCGTTCCTGGATTGTGACCATAGATGTCATGATTTCCCGCAATCGTATAAATCGGCACATCCAGGCGGCGCAGCAATGCAGCGAACTCCCTTACCACCGCTGGGGAAATATCCGGCCTGTCAAACAGATCCCCACCGTGGAGAACAGCATCTACCTTCTCTTTCACGGCGGTTTCGATCACTTCCTCCAATTTGTCACGCAAGGAAGAAGCAAAGTCGTCGATTCGGCTGCGGGGAGCGGTCCCTCGGATATGGGTATCTGTCACATACAAGAGGTGAAACATCGGGCTTATTCACTCCCTTTCCTCTCCATGGCGATCCCGATACTCCCGAAGCAAACTGTAAACCAGGGAAGAGGCGAAACCGCGACGAAACAGGTATTGTCCAAGCCGCCGTTCAACAGCGGGCCAGGGATGGCCCCGAAGGCGGCGATACCGTTTTTCCGCTACCTGTTGGGCCACTTCCCGCTCTTCATCTTGTCCGAGGTCTCCGACTGCTTCCGCGACCACTTCTTCGGAGATTCCCTTTTGCTTCAGTTCCTGCCGGAGCATGGCAACGCCGTACCCTTTGGTACGGCGTCGCTCTTCCACCCAGCTCTCGGCGAACCGCCGGTCATCCAGGTAACCCTGTTTCTTCATTTCAGCAATGACTGGATGGTGGTGTTCCGGCGCAAATCCTTTTCCTGTGAGATACCGCTCGACCTCAGAAACAGTACGGGGCTTATAACCCACATAACGGAGTACCGCTTGGCGCACCTTGTTCCGTTCCTCTTCGACGAGAATCCGTTCCATCTCTTTGGCGTCCACCTGCATCCCTTTGGACAAGGCGAATTTAACCAACACGTCCTCGTGAACGGCGAAACGGTAGGAACCGTCTATATGGATATTATAGCGAGGAGCTCCACTCTTCTGCCGTTCGATTCGCGTAATCTCACCCCGTTCGCCCATCCGCTGTCACTCGCCTTCCTTATTCCTTCGGCTTAGGAGAGAGGGTTTTCGCGTCCTCCTCTGAGCTTTTCCCGGTCGGCTTTTCTTCCTCCCCGCCAGGTGCCTGGACGACGCTAAGATTAAAGTGGGCCCGAATCTTATTCTCGATTTGGAGGGAAACCTTAGCATTTTCCTTCAGGAATTGCTTCGCGTTTTCACGCCCCTGACCGAGACGGTCGCCGTCGAAGGAGTACCAGGCACCGCTCTTTTTAACGATATCCAGGTCGCTTCCGATATCCAGGATGCTTCCTTCCCTGGAGATCCCTTCCCCGTACATGATATCCACTTCAGCTTGTCTGAAAGGCGGAGCCACCTTATTCTTCACCACTTTGATACGAGTCCGGTTGCCCACCATGTCGTTTCCTTGCTTGATTGTTTCCGCGCGGCGCACTTCGAGTCGGACGCTCGAGTAGAATTTGAGGGCACGCCCCCCGGGAGTCGTCTCCGGGTTGCCAAACATAACGCCCACTTTTTCCCGGATCTGGTTGATGAAGATGGCGATCGTTTTCGATTTGCTGATAGCACCGGAAAGCTTCCTCAGGGCCTGAGACATCAAACGCGCCTGAAGGCCCACATGAGAATCCCCCATCTCTCCTTCGATTTCCGCCTTAGGCACCAGAGCCGCCACAGAGTCGATGACGATGATATCGATAGCACCGCTACGAACCAAAGCTTCGGCGATCTCTAGAGCCTGTTCACCGGTATCCGGTTGGGAGAGGAGGAGTTCGTCGATGTTCACTCCAAGCCTCTCAGCGTAAACCGGATCCAGAGCGTGCTCTGCATCGATGAAAGCGGCTTGCCCCCCGCCCTTCTGTGCTTCGGCGATAGCATGGAGGGCAACGGTGGTCTTCCCGGAGGATTCCGGCCCGTACACCTCGACGATCCTGCCCCGGGGAAGGCCGCCTACCCCAAGAGAGATATCCAGGGCGAGAGCCCCGCTGGAGACGGTTTCCACTTGCCGTGGTCCGCCCTCCCCCATTTTCATAATCGAACCTTTACCAAACTGTTTCTCTATCTGTCTTAAGGCCATATCCAAAGCCTGACGGCGATCGGACATTCATACCTCACTCCTTCGAATCCGCTGGATACCCCCATCATACATTCTTTTCCCACCCATGCCAAGATCTTTTGCGAACATTTATTCGTGTATTTGGCAGCCGGAATCGGTAAAACGGCATGGAAGGCCTTAATAAGGGGATACCATACAGGAAAGGCTGGCCTTTTTCGGACGCCCTTTACCGGCTCCTGCAGGGTTCAGTATAATGGAAGCTAGACTAAACGGAAAGGAGTGGGAAGGAAATGGATAAAGAACAAATGGAAGAAGAGATCATGGAAGCTCTGGAAACCGTCGAAGACCCGGAGCTCCATATCGATATCGTCAATCTCGGCCTCGTATACGGAGTGGATGTCGATGACGAAGGGAACGCCAAAGTAACCATGACCCTAACCGCGATGGGCTGCCCCCTGGCTGGGATGATCAATGAAATGGTCACCGCCGCCTGTCAGTCTGTGGACGGGGTGAAAAATGTGGAGGTCAACATCGTCTGGAACCCGCCGTGGTCAAAGGAACGAATGTCCCGGTACGCCAAGATGGCCTTGGGAATTCACTAAATCAAAACAAAAAACCTGCCGCATGTATTCGGACATGCGGCAGGTTTTTTTATTCGCTTCAGCTCCGGCTGTTGCGCGGTCGGGCCGGCTCCAGGTTGACCCTTGCACCGTTGATCTTGGTTTGGCGCAGGGCCTCGAACACAAAGGGAGCAGCCTCTTCCGGCACTTCGACAAAAGAGAACCGGTCATAGATGTTGATACGTCCTACCTTCTTGGCATTGATCCCCGCCTGTTCGGCAATCGCCTTCACCAACTCACGCGGGCGGATATCAGCGTTACGGCCAACATTGATGAAGAACCGAACCATCCCAGGAGAGGCACCGGTTTCACCAAAATCATAAACTGCATCGTTGCCAGCGGTAAAGCGGTCGGCAAAGGCCAGATGAAGAGCGGCTACTGCCACTTTTTCCGCGTCATGATTCACCGTCAGTTCCTTCACCATCTCTTCAAAGAAGGGGATGGGGTCACCCGCTTGGATGGTCTCCTCCAGCTGTTCAACCAACACCTTCTGCTGTCGTTCGGCCACTTCTTCCAGTGTGGGAAGTTCCCGGACGGCGAGTTGACCATGAATCTCCTGCTCAATCGAACGAAGTTGTTTCATCTCCCGCGGGGTGACCAAGGTGAGAGCGATCCCCGTCCGGCCTGCCCGGCCTGTTCGGCCAATGCGGTGGACATAACTCTCAGCGTCCTGAGGGATGTCATAGTTGATCACATGGGAGATCGTCCCCACATCAATCCCTCTGGCAGCCACATCAGTAGCTACAAGCAACTCGATATCCCCGCGGCGAAAAGCGTTCATCACGCGATCCCGCTGTTGCTGGGCCAGGTCTCCATGAAGACCGCCCGCGAGATATCCCCGAGCTTGTAGAGCTTCCGCCAGATCATCGACGCCTTTTTTCGTACGGCAGAAAAGGATTCCCTGCTCCACCTCTTCACTATCCAGGATGCGGCACAAGGATTCCAGTTTTCCATTCTCTAAAACTTTATAATAGACCTGTTCAATGACGGGAGCAGTCACCTCGCCCCGACTTACGGTAATGTAGCGGGGCTTTTGCATATACTTCTGGGCGAGATGGCGGATCGCTGGCGGCATTGTCGCCGAAAAGAGAAGGAGCTGTCGGCGCTCGGGCAAATACTTCATCACCGCTTCGATGTCATCGATAAAGCCCATATCCAACATTTCATCGGCTTCATCCAGGACAAAAATCTCCACATCATCCAGCTTCAACGTCCCGCGGCGCAAGTGATCCAACATCCGACCAGGCGTTCCGATCACCACATGAACCCCCTGTTTCAGGGCTTTAATTTGGCGACCGATGGATTGTCCGCCGTAAATCGGCAGAGTGAAGACCTTTTTGGAACGACCGATCTTGCGTAATTCCTCGGAAACCTGAATAGCCAGCTCCCGGGTGGGTGCCAGCACGACACTCTGTACCTTGCGTCGGCTCGTGTCGACATGATCCAAAAGTGGAATGCCGAAAGCCGCTGTCTTACCAGTCCCAGTTTGCGCCTGGCCGATCACGTCTTCACCGCGAAGCACCGCGGGAATGCATTCTTCTTGAATCGGGGAGGGTTCTTCAAACCCCATCTCTCGGATCCCTTTTAAAATGAGGGGATCCAGTTGGAAAGAATCAAATTGCGTCATCGTGTTCTTTCACCTTTCTTTAAACGTTCCAGTAGTGTAAAAAGCGCATGTTTCGCCGCCCGGATCTGGATTTTTTGACGTGAACCGCCCAGATCAAGACGGTGGGCACGGGGAGGTTCTCCCCGTGCCGCAAGACCCACGTAGACAAGGCCGACTGGTTTCCCTTCGGAAGGAGCGGGGCCAGCTACTCCAGTGACGCTGAGGGCGAAGTCAGCCCCCAACCGACCCCGTGTTCCCTCGGCCATGGAGAGGGCTGCATCCATGCTGACCGCCCCCTTTTTTTCCAGGAAGTCGGCTGGCACACCGGCCATTAACTTCTTGGCATCCGCGGTGTAGGAAACCACGCCTCCCTGAAAAACCTTGCTGGCCCCGGGAACAGAAGTAAGCATATGGGCGAGGAGACCGCCGGTACAACTCTCTGCCAGGGCCAGGGTTTTTCTCTGCCGGGTAAGTTCCTGGACAACCGCTCTTTCCAGCGTCTCCTCGTTTTCTCCATACAGGAACCTGCCCACCGTTCTCAGAATCTGCTCTTTGACTGGGTTGATTAGCGATCGCGCTTCAGCTTCCCTCTCCGCTTTAGCTGTCAAGCGAAGGGTGACCTCTCCTTCTTTTGCCAAGGGGGCAATCGTAGGATTGGTCTGCTTTTGAATCAGGTCTCCGAGCCGCTCCGTCAGATGGGATTCACCAATTCCGTAAAAACGGAGGACATGGGAGACAAGTACGCCATCTGGGCGAATTTCTTCCAAAAAAGGGCGTACCTCATTTTCAAACATCGGATATAGCTCGGTCGGCGGACCTGGCAACAGGACAAAGGTCGTTCTCCCATAAGTGACGGCCACTCCCGGTGCCGTTCCATTCGGGTTGGCAAAAACCCTTCCATCCGGAAAGACCAGCGCCTGCTTATAGTTAGATAGGGGAACCGACAGACCCCGTTCGCCGAACAATGTCTCCAAAGCTACCTTGGAGGGAGGATGCTCCACCAATTGGAGGCCCAGTACCTTAGCAACCACCTCTTTGGTAAGGTCATCCTCCGTCGGCCCGAGCCCGCCGGTAAAAATCACCAGATCAGAACGGGATGCCGCTTGCTCGACAACACCCTTCAATCGATTCCAATTATCCCCGACCGAGGTATGGTAATATACACCGATCCCAAGACCAGATAGCTCCCGAGACAGGAAAGCCGAATGGGTGTCGACAATTTGCCCTAAGAGCAGCTCCGTCCCGACGGCGACTAATTCTGCGCGCATCGGACAACGCCCTTTCTCTCGACGGCCGGTCACCGTGATTTAGAGAAGCGGATGACCCGCCGGTTTTTCAGGAAATAATCGATGCCGGACCAGATGGTGATGATCACCGCCAGCCATACAAAGATCCGGGAAAAGGGAAAAGCGACCGAGGAAAAAGGGAAATTGTTCAGCATCAAAGCAGAAAGGGTGATAATCTGAACGATCGTCTTCAGCTTACCGAGAGGACTAGCAGCGATTACCTGTCCCTCCGCCGCCGCTACCAGCCTGAGACCGGTCACGGCGAACTCGCGGCTGATGATGACGATGGCAACCCAAGCGTCTACCCGTTGCATCTCCACCAAGGAAATAAGGGCAGCCGAAATCAACAGCTTATCGGCCAGGGGATCAAGAAACTTCCCCAAGTTGGTTACCAGCTTCCGCTTTCGGGCGATATAACCGTCCAGCCCATCCGTTACCGCAGCCAGAATGAAAACCAGGGTCGCGATGATTTCACTGACGGTGATTACTCCTTCGCCAATCCGGAATTGGCCCATATCGTACTTGACCAGCAGAAAGATCATCACCACCGGAACAAGGAAAATCCGAGCCAGGGTGATTTTATTGGCCAGATTCACGTTTTGCGAACCTCCCCCCGCGAGTTCAACGCGCAGGATGCATAGTGCAGAGACACCGCCTGTTCACCCCGTCAATCGCATCACGCCTCGCAAGCTGTGGTTGTCCGTTAGAGCCCCGCAGAACCTTCCGACGGAAGCCTGCAACAGGATGGTTAGGAACCCTCTATCGCCTTCCTGTTGAAATCTTTTTTCAGCTGATTGCCGAGCTACCTGCGTTCTTTCGGGTTCTTCACCGGGTCCGGAACAAGCCGTGGATTTTTGGCAAACCATCCGAAAATACGGTAATGGGAAAAGATCAACACGTTCCGTATGCTTCATGCGTACGGGATATGTAGTAGTCTCGTGACGGCCCCATGCCCCGTCACCACCGAATCGGTGTGAAGGGGCCAAAATCGGCAAAACGAGCCCCGGAGGAAGAGGGCTCGACACGTCCGCTTTCCCACTCTCGCAATTCTTCCGTAAGTATAATACAACGAATTCCCCCATGTCAAAAAGGAGGAGGCACCGAACGGGAACGGTGCCTTCGTCAATCAGGGCTTTCTTTTCAATTGATACGAATGGGCGGCTGTCTCCGAAGACGTGTCGATGATGTGGCCATTCACCCTGAGAGTTACCCGGTCGGGATTTCCCACCATTAGGGACACCCAGGAAGGGTCACGGAAGGTTTCCGAACGACCAGCCGACAACTTCGCTTGCTTGGTGACTTTTTTCGTCGGCCCCCCAGCACGATAACGGAACCAGGTCTTCTCCCGTGCTTCCAACGTGACAGACACTTCTTTCGCCTTGGACACCTCAAACAAATCTCCGTATTTATAGGTCTCTGAGGGCTTGACCAGTTCCACCACCGCTTTGTCCTCGTTACCAGTAGGTAAAGGCGAATCGCCCTGAACCCCGGATGATTCATCCGTTCCTGAGGGCTTCCCCCCTTCTTTGTCGGAAGAAAAAAAGAGAAAGCCCACTACTCCGGCAGAAGCGAAAAAGACGAGGCTGAGAGAAACGATCAGAACCGTTTTTTTCGGTAAGGAGGAAGCCCAAGAAAGAAAGGATTGCCATAAGCGAATCGGAGGAAATCCTCCCCGTCTCCTTGTTTTCCTTTTCTTTTTCTGACGGCTATAGCGTTCCTTACGACTCAGGCGGGACACCGGTTCTGTCGCAAATTCCTTCGATGGTTCCGTAGGCACGGGAACCGACAGCCTTTCCCCTGTACTCATCGTCTCATCGAACTGACGCAGGATAGGAGCAGCATCCACCCCAAGATGACCGCAATAAGCTTTGATAAAAGCTCTGGTATAAAATTTTCCCGGGAGGGCAGAAAATTCTCCTTGTTCGAGTGCTGCAAGATAGCCAGCTTGTATATTGGTTTTTTGCTGCATCTGCTCCAACGTCAGACCGGCCTCTTTCCGTCGCCGTAGAAGCCGGTCCGTCGGTCTTGACATCGAGCGGTCCACCTCCTGGGGGCACATCGGCACCCTATGAAAAAGGCCAACTTTCGTAATTTTCACGGGGAAAAGAGTCCGCTTCCCGATCCCTGTCCAGTATACCCGAGTGTTGTTCTCCCTGTCAAAAAAGCTCCCTTTCTAAAGGAAGCTTTCATTTGACAAGGGAAATATGGATTTTTTTCCTTCCGTCATAGGAGGTTTTTACCTCTTCTCCGTTAACGGTCATATCTACGTTGTTGGGAAGACCCATCTCTATCCAGAGATCCTTCCCCTTACTGTAGTCAAAAGAGAAGGTGTCTCCCTTTTTTAAAAGCCGGTCTTCCAGTTGATTTCCTACCTCTTGACCTCGGATTTGGAACCAGCATTCCCCTTTTGCCTTTAGCTTCAGTTCAATCTGATCAGCATTGGATAACTCGTAATGATCGATTTTCCCGCTTCCGACATCAACCGGTCTCAAGAGAGCCTCTGCTTCCGAAGAAGATACTTCTTCAGCAGCCTCCTCTTTTGGAGCGGGGCTTTCCTGCTTGGGTGGCTTCTGAGGTGCTGGATTTGCATCATCCCCGTAGACCTTCATCGCCACAAAAATGGCCGCCGGGATTAACAAGATTGCTCCCAAGATCAAAAATCGGGTATACCAGGTGCCGAGCGTGCTTTTTTTTCCGGAGCTTTCTTTTTCCTTAGAGGAAGAGCGATTACTCCGGCTGAGCGACCGGGAGGGAGAAGATCCCCCCTCAGGAGGGGATTCTTCTGAAGGTTCTCCATCCTGACGAGGGGGAAGCCCCAATTCCTGGGGTGCTGGCAGATCCGGCGGCATACTCACTCGGCGCAACCCGCCGTCAGCCGGAGTTCCGAGGCCAGCCGCCGTTTCCGTATGGGGGAAATTTCCGTCTTCTCGTCCGGTGCTGATTTGCTCGGAACGAGAAGCTCCCCTTTCCGACCGTGAAAGCCTGGACATTCGGGAAGGCCGCTGCAAGTCTCCCCCTCCATCGTCTCCTGGGGGCAAACTCTCCGGCTTGCGAGAACGATCCCTGGATAAACCACCAGGGTTCTCAGGCAGTTGAAGCGGAGCCTCTTCCCCGCCCCGTAAAGGAGCGGAACGGAGTGAGCCCGTTTGAATATCGGGACTCCCTGGCTGAGAACCCCCTGTCCGACGAAACATCCGGTACTGGTTGAGGATCTCCCGTGAGTTAAGCCCGACAGCACTGGCATAGGTTCGCAGGTATGCGCGTATATAGTAGGAGCTCTCAATGCTCTTGAAATCTCCCGTTTCCAACGCAGCGAGGTATTCGCGTGGAATCCGTGTTTCCTGTTCCAATGCATTCAGACTGATTCCCCGGGATTCTCTTGCTTGCTTGAGGCGGTGACCGATTTCAATCGACACACGGCCCACCTCCTGGGTAAACAATTTGGTAGAGGTTATTTCTCTAACTTGATACGATAGCTTTTGGGTACATCTTGGGCCGTGGTATCGATGTCTTGGCCATTTACTTTGATTTCGGTGTTGGAAGGCTTAAAGAGACGGAACCAGATAAAGTCCTTGTCCTCGAGAACCCGCTTTTCTCCTGTTTTAAGGGTGAAGTTCTCTTTTTGGTTATTCGTTTCATAACCGTAGGCGAGACCGCTGCTTCCGTTATTGGCCTTGATTTCGATCTCCACCTTGTCAGCACCCTTCAAAGCAAAGAGATCCCCTTCGATGTCTCCACCGGTCTCTACTTTGTTAAGGGACGTCGTTTCAGGAACCTTGGCATTGACCGTATTGTCGCTGCTTTCTTCCGATTCGGTCGTATCTGCATTGGTAGCCGTCTGGTCGCCACCGGTGTACCATAACCATCCACCAACCGGCACAAGAATCAATGCACCGATCGCAGCCGCCCGTATGATCCAGGTTCTCGCCCCTGTCTTTTTCTGCGCCTTCCCGTCTCCATCCGCCATCCCGCGATTCACTTCCTGCTGTACACGCCGGGGAACCATCGTGGTCTGGCTGACAGATTGAGGCTGCGTTTGCTGGAACCCCGTCTGCTGCTTCGGAGGCTGGGAAGGCCCCTGCATCGATGGCTGAGGCATCGATTGCTGAGGCATCGCTTCCATGCCGTCTTCCGGAAGAGCACGGAAGCGGCTTGTCCTCTGTGGAGGAATTGGTGGAGCCTGTTCCCCAGGAGAAGGTTGTTGCGGCTGGTTCCCATAAGGGGGAGCCTGCTGCGGGGCTCGAGTAGGCGGATCCATCCGCTGCGAACGGGGGGAGTAAGTCCTGCCGAGGCGAGGTTGAGGCTGAGGCTGAGTTTGTAAGCCCTGATGCATGTCCTGGGCAACACCCCGATTTTGTCGTGCCTGGCCGTCCATCCCGCGCCGGGGAGCCCGGTTGTTTACCGAAGCCCGTTCGTAACGATCCAACAACGGTTGGGCATCCAATCCCAGGCTGTGTGCATATGTACGAAGGAATGCACGAACATAAAAAGCGCTGGGGAGTGTTTCAAACTGGTCGTTTTCCAAAGCCCGCAGATATTCGATATGAATCTTGGTGCTTTGCTGTACTTGGTCCAGGGTATATCCCATGGACTCTCGTGTCTGCCGCAATTGAGAGCCAATGCCTGTCATAAACGACACCTCCTGATATCCATTCATCCATCCATCCATCGAATCATCGTATGTCAAAAGCTGCCATATCCGTGTCAAGCACCTCATAAGAAATCACTTCATCCGGATTATTGCGCAGCTCGATTATATAATCAAAGTCATCCAGGGTATATTCGGTTTCCTGGACGAAGATGTCCGGATGTTCCACCACTTTCGTCGCTCCCATTCTCATAATCTCCTGCACCAACATATGATGGCGCTCAGTGGAACGCAAGGTGGATACGATTCCGTCGATAATGTACACATTGTTGGGCGTCATTTCGTCCTCTGCCAATTGTTTGCGAACGGTTTGCCTGAGGAGTGTTGACGAGACAAAAGTCCATCGCTTATTGGCACAAACACTGGAGGCGACGATGGATTCCGTCTTGCCGACTCGGGGCATCCCTCGAACGCCGACAACCTGATGGCCTTCTTTCTGAAAAAGCTCTGCCATGAAGTCCACCAGGAGACCCAGTTCCTCTCTCGTGAAACGGTAGGTTCGCTTATCCTCCAGACAACGGTCGAGATAGCGTCCGTGACGGACAGCCATGCGATCCATCAAAGTCGGCGGCCGGATCGCGGTAACCGTGATGTTGTCTACGCGGTTTAAGATATGTTTCAGTGCATGGATCTTCTCTCGATCGTCGGTATTGAGAAGCATCCCCCGCCGTTTGTTTTCCACCCCGTTGATCGTGAGGATATTAATCGAAAGCATCCCCAACAGCGACGCAATATCTCCCAGGAGCCCCGGCCGGTTCTTATGGATCTGATATTCCAAATACCAGTCATGGCCACCCATTCCAACACACCTTTCGCTGCCACTGTGTCAAAGTGTTCTGTACAATTGGAAGACCAAGCAAATTTGTTTAATAGTATACCACATGTTTCGGAATAAGCGAACCCTGATGGAACAAGAAAATCGTTTGACCCAAAAATGAAACACCACTGTAATTTAAAAACGGATCCCCTTTCATTAATGGGTATTATTGGAATTTGATTTTCCACCCATGAAAAAATCGGCATCCCTTTTAAGGGAAAATGCCGATTTTAGGGCCGTTATTGGTTATTTCCGCCAGAAACCAGTTTAACCATCAGGCTCGCCATCGTCTGTTGCTCTTGTTCGTCAGCGCACTCCCACAGCTCTTTTAAAAGCCGTTCTTCGCCATTTTTCGGGTCGACTCCCTGGGCCAGATAATCTCCGAACTGCTGTGCCACGTCAGCGATCTTCTGATCGTTCATCCCGACGGCATGGGCTTGTTGAACACGCTCATTCAAAAAGTTTTTCCAATCTTGGAAGTTATTCAGGACCGACATGATCCTTCCCCTCCTTTTCAGCCAATTGTCCTCTATGGGTAATATGTCTCAAACATCCAGGACTTATTCGAAAGAAGAAGGAGAACCTATTCTCTCGATCAGGGAAACCAGCCCCCGTTTATATGTAGCACCTGACCAGTCAGATAACTTGCTTCCCTCTGACAAAGATAAGCTGTCAAGGAAGCCACTTCATCCGTCTCCCCCAATCGACCGGAAGGAATTTGTTCGGCCAACTTAGAGCGTTCCTTTTCGGATAATTGATCCGTCAACATATCGGTCAGGATCGCTCCAGGGGCGACAGCATTGACCGTGATTCCTGAAGGGGCCAATTCCTTGGCAAGTGCGCGGGTCATCCCGTTTAAGGCACCTTTTGCAGCAGAATAGACCACTTCCCCAGCCCCTCCCGATTCTCCCCAGATGGAAGAGACCAAGACAATACGTCCAAAACGACGGCGGATCATCGCTGGCAGGACAGCCTGTACGAGCAGATAGGCTCCCCGAACATGGGTATCCATCAGTCGGTCGTACTCGTCATCGGTCACGTCTTGAAACAGGAGACTTTCCCCTGCCACACCCGCACTATGAATAAGGATCGACGGCTCTCCCAACTCTCGAAAGACCCTTTCGGCCATCTTTGACACTTCTTCCCTGGACCGAATATCGGCCTGGTATATACGAGACTGCACCCCCAGTGCAGAGCAAGCCTCCTTTACCGCTTGTGCCTTCTCGGAACAATGCTGGTAATTGACAGCTACCGAAGCTCCCGCAGCTGCCAATTTCCGGGCAATAGCCGCCCCAATCCCCCTGCTCCCCCCGGAGATGAGGGCGGTTTCAGCTTGTAACGACTTTTCCATCGGTTCACCTCCTAGCTTTCAAGTAAAAAAGCGTGCCCGTAGCGAGCACGCCAATCAACCATTCGTCAATGGGGCCTTACGATGGAAGCGGCGAAACGTTCCCAGTCAATATGTTCCCGAAGCCGCTGGTTGACATCCTCAGCCGTCAATTCTTCCAACATAGGAACGATCCGAAAAAGGTCCGTATCGTTAAAACGATACCGAGTAAACTGGTTGGCAATCCACTCCGGTGAATTAAGAGAACGCAGATAGCTTCCCAGCTTCTTTTTTCGTATCCGTTCCACTACGGGAGCCGGAATCCCCCCATCAATCAAGCGGGGGAGTTCCTCGTGAATCCGCACCAGCAGGGCATCCGGATCAGGAGTATCTCCACCGGCCATGGAAAAGCCGTACCCTTTTTCCAGACTGTAATCGTAGCCGAAATGGTCATCGATCAACCCATCATCATACAGGGATTGATAAAGGTCAGATGAAGGGCCGAACAAGGCTTCCAGCATAACTTCCGTTGCCAGTTCCTGTCGGACTAACTCTTCCCCGGTTCCGCCGATCTTTTTCTCCTTGAAGCCGAACAAGCATTTGGAAATCCCGACAGAGAGGCGGACCTCCAACTGTTTTTTGGCAACAGAACCCGGCTCTTCGGGGAAATAACGACCGATTTCTCCTTGCTTGTCGTACTTTTTTGCAGCCTGATTCTGCCGTATCAATTCCATGATTGGCTCCGGATCGATGGGCCCAACCACAAATAGAAGCATATTGGACGGGTGGTAAAAGGTTTCGTAACAGGTGTACAGGGTCTCCTTGGTAATCTCAGCAATCGATTCCACGGTTCCGGCGATATCGATCCGGACTGGATGGTTCTGATACATCGCCTCGATCAGGCCAAAATAGGAACGCCAGTCGGGATTATCATCATACATGCGAATTTCCTGACCAATAATCCCTTTTTCTTTCTCTACCGTCTGATCCGTGAAATACGGGTTCTGTACAAAATCAATCAGGGTCGTTAAATTTTCCTCCACCTTTTCCGTGCAGGAGAAGAGATAAGCCGTTCGCTCAAAGCTGGTAAAGGCATTGGCAGAAGCACCCTGGTTGGAGAAGCGGGCGAATACATCCCCATCCTTTTCCTCAAACATTTTGTGTTCCAAGAAATGGGCGATCCCGTCGGGAACCTTCACCTCGTCTTT
Organism: Salinithrix halophila; assembly: GCF_042650125.1. NCBI lineage: Bacteria > Bacillati > Bacillota > Bacilli > Caryophanales > Thermoactinomycetaceae > Salinithrix > Salinithrix halophila. The sequence goes on along the minus strand of NZ_JBHSAP010000018.1, from coordinate 178,175 downwards.
ACCGGGAGGACGGAAATGGTTATCGATGGAACCATACTTGGTTGTAAACGTAGCATACGTTTTATTGAATCCCGGTTTCGGCAGCAGATAAACCTGGAGTCCATTGGGCAGCTGTTCATGGTAAAGGGTCTCTTTTAACTGCCGATGTTCAATTTTTTCCATCCTTCGCTCCCTCCTTTTTGTCCCGCAGGAAGTAGATGGTATCGATTTGGATATTTTGTGCAACCCGTTTCACGTCTTCTTTGGTCACTTTCTTGACATCCCGGATCATCACGTCCAAAGGTCGTTCGATCCCGCTCAGGATACCATGGTAATGAGAATCGATCAGGTCATAGGCCCGATCCTGCCGTTCGCGGAGTTGGTTGACCATCATCGCCCGGGTCTGCTCCATTTCCGATTCCGAGATCTCTCCATTACTCATCAACTCAAATTGCTCTTGGATGATATCAACAGCCTTTCGGTAATTTTGGATCTCAATTCCGGACTGAACAGTCAGGAGCCCTTTATGGCTTTCCAGTCGAGAGGCAGCATAATAAGCGAGGCTCGCTTTCTCCCGGACATTGATAAACAACTTGGAATGGGGGAAGCCCCCAAGGATGCCGTTGTACATCATTAGCGGCACATAATCCTCATCCCGAATCGAAAGTTGCGTGCGTGCCCCCACATTCAGTTTCCCCTGTTTTACATCCAAATGATCGACCACGTCTTTGATCTGATCCACCTGGTGTTCCACAGCAGCATGGGGCACGTCTTTTCGTTCCCGGCCTTCCGTCGGAAAAAATTGCTCCACCAACCGAAGAACCCGATCCACCGATAAATTTCCAACAAAGTAAAGGTCAATCGGGCGGGTCTGTATCAATTCCCGATAATATGTATACAAGTTACCGGCATCAATTTGCTCCAGATCGTCTAGACGTCCATGATTAAAAAGGCTGAATGGCTCACCCTTGCACATCTCAGCTACACATCGCTGGGCGGCATAGCGAATCTTGTCATCCAACAAGCTCTCGATTTTCTGTTTGAGATTCTTTTTCTCGGCTTTCACATAACTTTCCCGAAAAGCTTCGCCTTCGATCACTGGGGTCGTCAATACTTCACCGAGAAAGGCTGCTCCCCGTTCCAGAAGGGATTCCGTTTCGGAAAGATATTCCTCGTTGGGGATCTCCAGCCCCAGCTGCAGGATATGACGTTCTCCCCGCTTGAAAACATCTCCGAACAAAGTGGCTCCGTACAGATCATCCAGCTTCCGCTTTAATTCCAGGGTAGAGGGGGAGCTTTTCGTTCCCCGCTGCAGAACCGCCGGCAACAGGGCATGAAAGGTTACCGACTCCTCTGTCAGCGATTGCTGGATCAGAGCGGATATACTGTTGGTTTTGAATTTATCCGTGGAGCAGACATGGACGCGCAGATTTCCAGCCTGAACCGTTTCAAAGCGAACAGAAGACACACCGACACCTCTTTTCTTTAATCGATACATTTCCATTATAGTCCAAAGCCGCCTCCCCCGAAAAGGGAAGCGCAGAATCCGGTCGACTGTTTCATAGTATGACCGGTCGACACAGAAATGTTGCGACAGTCGGGAAACTGCAAAGAAAAAAACCCTTCCCGTTCAAGAGAAGGGTACTTCAAGTGCCAAAGGCACAAAGATGATCCTACGTTACCGGCCTCCGGTCTCGTAAGGCTTCCCGATTGAAGCTGGCGCCTCCGCCCGTCCTACAAAACCCGCCAAGGCTAGGATCGTCAGGATATAGGGAAGCATACTGAGCACTTCGCTGGGAACATAGGCCGTCAAACCAAAAATTTGTCCGGTCAGGGCCAAGGCAACGGCAAACCCAAAGAAAGTAGAAGCTCCCAAAGCACCGAAGGGGTGCCATTTGCCGAAAATCAGAGCGGCCAGAGCGATAAAGCCCTGTCCTGCCACCGTCGATTGGTTAAACTCGCTTCCGATAGCGATCGACAGGCCTGCTCCGCCGATTCCCGCCAAGGCGCCGCTGATCAGAACCGCTGCATACCGCATGCGGAAGACGTTTACACCGGTGGTCTCCGCCGCCCGGGGATGTTCCCCTACCGCACGCAAGCGCATACCGAAAGGCGTACGATAGAGTACAAGGTAACTGACGAAAACAATCAATATCGCCAAATAAGTTGTGGGATAGGCATTGAAGAACGCCGGTCCAATGACGGGAATCTGGTCTAGTCCCGGAATCGGAAGTCGGTGGAGGGCATCTTTGATCAGCGGTGTCTGCCCGGCTCCCTCGTATAGGTGCTTGACCAAATAGACAGAAATACCAAGAGCGAGAAAGTTAATCGCTACCCCACTTACCACCTGATCCGCTTTAAAGGTGATGGAAGCGACAGCATGAGGGACAGCAAAGAGAATTCCGGCCACCATCGCTGCCATCAGGCCGATCCACGGGTTGTGGGTAATGAGGGTGGTAACAGCGGCGGTGAAGGCACCGATGGTCATTAAGCCTTCCAGTCCGATGTTAACGACCCCGGAGCGCTCGGAAAAAAGGCCTCCCATCGCGGTCAGAATCAAGGGTGTTGCATACAACACCGTTGTCTGAAGAATGTTGGTCAAAGTCTCAATCATCGGTTTTCACCGCCTTCTCGTTGGTTTGCTGTACCTTTTTCCGTTTACGACGCTGCATATACCAGCGGACGATATTGGCAGCGACGAAAAGGATGATCGCAGCGAACACGACGCGGATCACCTCAAAGGGCACACCCGCCGCAAACTCCATGCTGCTCCCCCCATAGGTGAGAATCCCGAAGAGAGAGGCCGCAAGGATAATGCCCACGGGCGAGTTGGCTCCTAGGAGGGCGACGGCAATCCCGTCGAAACCGATGCCAGTGTACGCTCCCTGGATGGCCAGATACCCCGAAGTTCCCAACAATTCCGATGCCCCCGCCAGTCCGGCGAAAGTCCCACTGATCATCATCGATAGAATCACATTCCGGTCGACGTTCATACCGGCATATTCCGAGGCAAGGGGGTTATAACCAACCGCCCGAAGTTCAAACCCATAGGTGGTTCGCCACAAAAGATAATACATGATAAAAGCTGCCAGAAGGGCGATAACAATCCCTAAATGGATCCGGGAATTGCCGAACAACTGGGAGATCGCATCCCATCGGATGGAAGCAGAAGATGGAATCTTTTCCGTCGAATCCGCTCCCGAAGTTAACCATACACGGATGACAGCATTTGAAGCATACAGGGCGACAAAATTGAGCATGATCGTGGTGATAACCTCGTGAACGCCACGCTTCGCTTTTAACAGACCGGGAAGAAATGCCCACAAGGCCCCACCGGCGGCACCAGCGAGAACGCAGACCGCTGCGTGGAGACCCGGGGGCAAATCCAACTTCAAAGCGACGATCACCGCCACCAACTGCCCGATGATGAACTGTCCCTCAACTCCGATATTGAAGAGGCCGGTCCGAAAAGCCAGCCCCACCGCCAGCCCAGTCAAAATCAGCGGTGTGATCGTCCGTATCGTCTCCCCGATATCGTATGGCTGGTAAAAAGCGCTTTGGAAAAGTGCCGTATAAGCCAAGATCGGATCATAACCCGCAACCATCATCATCACTGCGCCCACCAGAAGCCCGAGGAAGACAGAGATAAGAGATGTCAGGAAGGAAGACTGCTTGTTGATCTTAGACAAAACCTGCATTAGGGGGTCACCTCCGCGCCGCTTTGGCTACCCGCCATCAACAGACCAATCTCTTCTTCCGTCGCAGTGGCGGGATCTACCCAGCCGGCAATTTGACCTTCATAAATAATAGCGATCCGGTCGGAAAGTTTCCGGATTTCATCTAACTCCAGCGACATTAAGAGGACGGCTTTCCCCTTGTCCCGCTGCTCGATAAGTCGCCTGTGGATAAATTCAATCGCTCCCACATCCAAACCTCGGGTCGGTTGGGCTGCGATCAGAAACTCGGGATCCCGATCCACCTCTCTAGCGATGATCCCCTTTTGCTGGTTTCCCCCAGAAAGAGCCCGGGCCGGTGTATGGACATCCGGCGTACGAACATCAAATTCTTTGATGAGTTTGGTGGCGTATTCATAAATCTTCGGATAGCGAAGCGTCAATCCTTTTGCAAAAGGTTTTTGATTATAGGTCTGCAAAACCATGTTCTCCCCGATAGAAAAGTCGAGGACCAAGCCCCGTCGGTGCCGATCTTCAGGGATGTGACCCACCCCGCTCCGCGTGACTGCTCGGGGTTTTTGGTTGGTGATCTCCTTACCATGAAGGAAGATGTGACCTTTCCTGGCCTTTTTCAAACCGGTGATCGCTTCCAAGAGCTCCGATTGGCCATTGCCGTCGACACCGGCAAGACCGACGATTTCCCCTGCGCGAACTTCCAAGTTAAGCCCCCGTACAGCATCCACGTTTCGAGAATCCGATACGTAAAGGTTTCGTACCTCCAGAACCGTTTCACCTGATTCCGCTTTTTTCTTGTCCACGTCAAAGGTGACCTCCCGGCCTACCATCATCGAAGCAAGACGGTTTTCATTGGTCTCAGCAGTCTGAACTGTACCAATATGCTTTCCGCGCCGAATGATGGTCACCGCATCACAGATTCGCATAATCTCCTTCAGCTTGTGCGTGATGAAAATGATGGTTTTACCTTCTTGGACGAGATTTTTCATAATTTCACACAGTTCGTCAATCTCCTGGGGTCCAAGGACAGCGGTGGGCTCATCAAAGATAAGAATATCGGCTCCCCGGTAGAGGGTTTTCAGGATTTCCACCCGTTGCTGCATCCCGACGGAAATGTCCCGAATCCGAGCGCGCGGATCCACTTGCAGGCCATATCGATCGGAAATCTCCTGAACCTCCCGTTCCGCCTTTGCTCGATCAACGAGTCCGCGGCGGGTCGGTTCTGCACCCAGAATGATGTTCTCTGTTACGGTAAAGGGATCAACCAGCATAAAGTGCTGGTGGACCATTCCGATCCCTAATTCACCGGCGACGGTTGGCCCGGTAATTTCAGCCTTCCGCTCATTGATACGGATCTCACCCTCATCGGGTTGGTAGAGACCGAACAAGATATTCATCAGTGTCGATTTTCCGGCTCCGTTTTCTCCCAGCAGTGCATGGATCTCACCCTTTTTGACGGTGAGGTCGATGCTGTCGTTGGCAACAATTCCAGGGAATCGTTTCGTAATTCCCTTCATTTCCACGACGTTCATGGGAACTCCCCCTTTCTGTCGCGGCGAAAAGGACCAGCTGGAGCTGGCCCTTTTCGCTTCGTTCCAAAAAATGGTGTGTTAAGCGTTTAAGGTTTGAACTTCTTCAATTCCGCTTCAGTGGCTGGTACCTTGATCTTTCCGTCGATAATCTGCTGACGGTACTCGTCCACTTTCTTCAAGACCTTCTCCGGTACATGCTTTTTGGTCGTATCAGCATAAGTGACTCCGTTATCCTCGAGGCCCAGTTTTACTTCCTTACCACCGGGGAATTTACCCTCTTTATGCTCTTTCATGATATCGTAAACCGCCACATCCACCCGCTTTACCATGGAGGAAAGGGTGTGGTCGGGAGCGAGCCGGGATTGATCCATATCAACACCGATAGCCCAGTACTTCCCTTTTTTTCGGGTCTTTACTTCATCAAAGAGGCCTTTGCCCACCCCGCCAGCAGCGTGGTAGATGATATCCGTCCCATCGTTGTACAGGTTGGATGCGAGGGAGCGCCCTTTCGCCCCGTCGGTAAAGCTTTCAGCATACACCCGTTTCACTTCCGCTTTCGGGTTGGCCGCTCTTACGCCGGCAGTAAAGCCCGATTCAAATTTCTTGATCAACGGAGAGGTGACGCCGCCGATGAAGCCGACCTTGTTCGTCTTGGTCATGGAGCCAGCGATCACACCCATCAGAAAGGATCCCTCTTCTTCCTTGAAGGTGACGGCGACTACATTATCCGGAATTTTCCCTCCCAGATTGCTGTCGACGATTCCGAAGTGATTGTTTTTAAACTGATCGGCGACATCCGGGATCGCCTTTTCAAATTTGAAACCAACCCCCCAGATGAGATCCCGATTTTCACGGGCGAACTTGGTTAGGTTGGGGACAAATTCAGAGTCCCGTTTGGATTCCAAGGCTTTGATGCCGACATCCAGATCCTTCTCGGCTTTTTTCATTCCGGCCCAGGCTGTCTGGTTGAAGGATTCATCGTTCAAACCTCCGGTGTCAGTCACCAACCCTGCGGTGAAGCCTTTGTCGTCGTTACCGCCACCCTTGTCTTGAGCTGCCCCGCAACCCGTTACAGTCACCAGCGCAGCACTCAGGAGTAACGCCCCTAGAGCTTTCAGCTTCATACAATTGAACCCCCCTGATAGAAATCAAACAGAGCACAAATCCGACCAGCATCGAACAATCACCCATCATCCACACCCGACCATGGGTTGTAAGCGCTTTTTAAGCGTAAAATTGTGAATACAGATACCATACCTGGAAAGCTTGTCCATCATGCTTGCCCAGAAATATGCTCCTTTATTGTTATACCACGGTGTGTCTCGAAAGGCTACTGTTTTGTTTTATTAACCCTTTTAATACCATTAATACCGCAATCAGGCGTTTTGCTGATGCTTCCATTGTTCCGGTCCCATCAACACTTCCCGGGGTTTACTACCCTCATAGGGTCCCACAATCCCTCGTTGTTCCATGAAATCAATCAATCGAGCCGCCCGTGTATAGCCGATTCGCAGACGCCGTTGTAGTAGGGATACGGAGGCGGTTTTCGCTTCCACCACTAGCTGGACGGCTTCAGGGAAAAGACCGTCCTCGATGTCTCGCGGCCCTTGCACATCAGCCTCTTCCGGAATCATCTCCTCATTATAGTGTGCCTTCTGCTGTTCCTTCACAAATTGGACGACAGCTTCCACTTCCTTGTCCGATAGAAAAGATCCCTGCACCCGGACTGGCTTGGAAGCCCCAACGGGGAGGTACAACATATCCCCTCGACCGAGCAGCTTTTCTGCTCCCCCCATGTCGAGGATGGTCCGTGAATCCGCTTGGGAGGAAACACCAAAGGCGATTCGAGAGGGAATATTGGCTTTGATCACCCCCGTGATGACATCGACAGAGGGGCGCTGGGTAGCAATAATGAGGTGAATACCAGCTGCCCTGGCCATCTGGGCCAGTCGACAGATCGCATCCTCTACATCAGCTGGAGCAACCATCATCAAGTCAGCCAATTCATCCACGATTACCACAATATAAGGGAGAAGGTTTCCTTCTTTTTGCTCCCTTGCCAATTGGTTGTACCGTTCGATATCCCGGGCTCCGGAGTTGGCGAACAGTTCGTATCGCTTCTCCATCTCTGCCACTACTTTCTTGAGAGCGATGGCGGCTCGCCGGGAATCCGTCACGACAGGTGCCAGCAAATGAGGAATCCCATTGTAGATGTTCAACTCCACCATCTTGGGGTCGATCATCATAAATTTTACCTCATGGGGTTTGGCTTTATACAAGATGCTACAAATGATGTCATTGATGCATACACTTTTGCCCGCACCCGTGGCACCAGCCACCAATAGATGGGGCATCTTTGCCAAGTCACCGACAATGGGTTCGCCGGAGATATCCCGGCCCAAGCCGATGGAGATTTTTGAAGGAGCTTCATGATACTGAGAGCTCTCTAGTACATCCCGAAGCCCGACGATCGAAATCTCGGGGTTGGGCACCTCGATCCCGATTGCAGCCTTACCAGGGATAGGTGCCTCGATGCGGATATCCTTTGCTGCCAAGGAGAGAGCAATATCGTCCGTCAAGTTGACGATCCGGCTCACCTTGACACCGACGTCAGGCTGTACTTCGTAACGAGTAACAGCTGGCCCCCGATGAATCTGGGTCACTTTAGCCTTCACACCAAAGCTTTCCAGGGTGGCCTCCAATTTTCGGGCGTTATCTGTCATTCCCTGCCGTTCCTGGTTGCGTCCGCTTTTCTTCTGTTTTTTCAGCAGCGTATAGGGAGGAAGGCGATACTCCGGCAGTTCCTGTTCCTGATTAAACTGAACAGCTACCGTGCCGGTTTTTCCCCCGCCATCTTCTGTCGCCCCCTTCAGAGTGACCGCTGGTACGGGCGGTTCTTTCGTATCCTTGTTTTCAGCAGGGAATAGTTCAGGCTGTTCCATCTCTACAGGCTTATACCCCTGTTCTTCCTTTTCGGAAAAATCATGGATGACTGGAACCTCCTCTGCTGTCTCTGAAATCGAAGGCGCTTTTTTACCCCGCTTTTCTTTCCGTTTTTCCTGCGGAAGATTTCCGTTCTTTTTCGTGTTCCCTCTGCTGAAACGGCGAGCCATGTTGGCCTTCCATTCCCGGATCAGTTGGCGCCACCACTCCCGGATGGAACGCAATACGTTGATAAAAGATGAACCCGTTGATAGGAGGGCACCGGCCAGGCCAAGTGCGATCACGGCGATCGTGGAGCCCGTCCGATCGAAGAGGTATTGAAAAAGGGCATACCCCATCCCCCCGATCATCCCCCCTCCAACATCCGTAGGGATCCGGGACTGCCTTTCTTGTAGGATCTTCTCCCAGGTGGTCTGCAAAACGGGGCCATCGATGCCCCTGGATGCCAAGTTATCGAAGGTCTCCATGTGGTTCCATATCAAAAACGCAAACAAAACCAACAGGATTCCCGTCCAACGGGCTGACCAGCGATTGGGCCAATGCCGTTTCACCATCACATGCACAGCCAGCACCAAGCCCCCTAAGGGGAGGAGAAAGTCCCAATTTCCCACGAAAAAACGGGATAGGTAAGTAAGCGACCGCCCGACCGCTCCTAACTGGGCGAGAGCCATCAGCGACAGGGTGAATATGGCAATCCCGTACAATTCGTACAGGATGGCCTGTTGGATCCCCTCTGCCTTTTTTTTGCTATTTTTCGCCATGTTTGAATCACCTTTTCTACCCATTGCCGTATGTAGATCTATTTTCCCCATTATAACATGGAAAGACCCTCCAGCCGATGACGACCAAGAGGGTTCTTTGTTCTTTCCATTCCGATTCAGATAGATCCGGCTCAGGAGAGGGTCACCTTGTTGCCCGGTTGAAAACGCGGATTAAGGTAATGAGCGAGATCTGGGGAATGAAGACGGACGATACGGGCGTCTTCCCCCACCATCTCAACGGTCATCAGCACCCCTTCGACCTCAACCTCCCGGTAATCAGGCCCTGTAGAAGCGGGGTCCTGCAAAGCTTGCTCTGCAGGAATAACGGAATAATAGATCACTGAACCACGCCTCCATTCCGGTTCAGCTCAATTCTCCGGTTCAGCTCGCTCAGGGCCGCACCTAAACCGCCAACTTGGTCAATCAGTCCATATTTTACCGCATCGGCACCGATGACGTTAGTTCCGATATCCCGAGCCAGCTCCCCGGTACGAAACATCAGCTCCCTAAATTGATCTTGCGTAATATTGGAGTGCCGATCGACAAACCGGATCACTCGCTCCTGCATCTTCTCCATATACTCGAAGGTTTGGGGTACACCGACTACCAGGCCGGTCAAACGGACCGGGTGGATCGTCATCGTCGCTGTCTCGGCGATGAAGGAGACATCGGCAGCGACGGCAATCGGTACCCCAATGCTGTGGCCCCCACCCAGGACGAGGGAGACTGTCGGTTTGCTCATCGTAGCGATCATCTCAGCGATCGCCAACCCCGCCTCCACATCCCCACCCACGGTATTCAGAATCAGGACGACCCCTTCGATGTTTTCATTCTGCTCAGCAGCCACAATCTGCGGAATCACATGTTCATATTTGGTTGTCTTGTTCTGCGCAGGCATCACCAGGTGTCCTTCGATCTGGCCGATGACGGAAAGACAGTAGACGTTGGAGGAAAGTTGAGGGACATTGGATTGTCCGAGGGACTGGATAGCGTCGACAATCCCCTTTTTCTTTTGTTCCCCGTCCTTGTCCGGGGCTTTTTTTGGCTCTTGCGGATCTAACCCAGGCGGTAACTGAGGCTGTTTTTGAGGTTGTGTTTCCAGTTCAAATCGGCTGTCCATGATCGTTCCCCCTTTTCTTCCCTAGTAGGCTCTCCAGCGTAGGGATGCCGTATGCAAACAATCGGAAGTCAACCCCGGCAAGGCTGGGAAACCATTCCTCTCAGAGGGCGCACGCTTACGAATTCCATACATAGGTATTCGGAGATGCCTCCCCCGGAAAGGGACTCCATTCACCGGTAAAATAGATGTCCTTTATGCATCGGTAAAGAAGAGCTTTCATTCGCTTTCCCTTCCGTACTGAGCTTTGGATGCATGGGCAAGGGCATGTCTCTGGCCATTCAACATTCGGAATCAATATATCGAGAGGGCGGTGTGGTCGACGAAGAGCCTTTGCACTTATGGCAAGAGATCGGAGACAGCGACAGCGGTCCGGACATCTCCTGCAATGGATTGTTACAACCAGAATCAACCCGGCGGTCTGTCACATGGGTGGGTACGCCGGAAGAAACTATTAGACTTTCAAATCAGGCTTTTAGACTGAGTGAACCACCCAAACACTTGTAACCTCGAATACATAGGTTATAACAAAAGAGACGGGAGGTTCTGCCATTGCTCTTCTTTGACGAGAAACCCATTTATCCGCCAACATGTGAGAACAAAAATTTAACCAAAGTCAAAGTCAAAGTGGATTTAAGCAAACTAATCAAAATACTGCAAAATCAACAACGGCAAATTGAACGCATGCACGCCGATATCAAAACCTTGCAGCACCGTCTAACTCAATCCAAAAACAAAGGGAGGGTGAATACAAATGGACTTCGGTCACAAAGACTCAAAAAAAGATTGGAAAGACGATAAAGATTGGAAAGATAGAAAAAGATGGGATAAGAAAGATAAAGACAACAAATGCAAAAACATCAACATCACGGATATCGTGATCATCATCGACGTCGACGGCAAGAAGAAAAGAGCATCCCGGTCCTCTAAAAGATAGCTAACGAATAGAGAGGCACGAACTCCCGAGTCACTCTGATCGTTTTGCGATTTGAGTGGCATAACTTCCCTCGGCGTAAACGTCGAGGGGGGGTTTGTTTGAGGTGGTTTGGTGCTTTTTGCAAGAGATCGGAGACGTCCTCCACACCGACCCTCCCTACATACAGAAACTTGCATGACCAGTCACGACCTAAAAGTTTTCCACTATTAAAATGAAATGACCGATGAACAGTGGGAATACCATGGAACCGTTGTTCTTCAAACAAGACGGGCCATCCATCTATGAGGAACCCATTCATCCGGTAAAGTAACACCCACCTAGTGGCTGGCCACCATCCAAGACCTCCGATCAACGATAGTGACAAAGGTAAAGTTATGTAATATTTTGTCGAAAATATTGAAATATAAAAAACCTAGCGATAACATATAAATGGACACAAAAACTAAAAAGGGAAGGATGATGAAAAAATGATCTCCATTTCTCTCCTCATTGATTTGATCATTAGTATTGGACTGTAATCGTTCCTCAAAAAGTTTACACCAGTGAAAGAAAACGGCTTCTTCCCTTCATTGGAAGAGCCGTTTTTCACGGAGGTCACCGTTCCGAACGGTTTCGCTCAATCACATGTTTCGTATACTGGAAGCAACGCAGCGGGCTGCCTGGTCAAAGCACTCTCTCTTCCCCAACAACACAAATAGCCGCAACCCGGATACACGGGTTACGGCTATCAAAAACCAGTGATGCGATCAGACTTCCATGATGATCGGAAGGATCATCGGGCGGCGACGTGTCCGGTCGTAGAGGAACCGGGACAGGGCGTCACGGATGCTCGTCTTCAGGGAGGCCCATTCGCTCACGCGATCATTTGCGCATTTTTCCATCGTTTGGGTGACAATGCGGTTGGCTTCTTCCAGCAATTTTTCGGATTCGCGAACGTAAACGAAGCCGCGGGAGATGATATCCGGTCCGGACAAAATCTTGCCATTGCTTTTGCTCAGGGTGACTACAACTACTAAAATCCCGTCTTGAGACAAGAGTTTTCGGTCTCGTAGGACGATGTTACCCACATCGCCTACGCCCAGACCGTCAATGAGAACATTACCCGTTGCGACTTTCGAACCGTAGCGCGCCTTGCCGCCGGAGAACTCAACCACATCCCCGTTGTCGGAGATAAAGATGTTTTCCGGCCGGACGCCGACAGATTCGGCGAGTTGGCCGTGAGCCCGTAGCATACGGTGCTCACCGTGAATCGGGAAGAAGTACTTCGGTTGCATGAGGTTGAGCATGAGTTTGAGATCTTCCTGAGAACCGTGTCCGGAGACGTGCACACCATGCTGGGAGTTGGTACTATAGATGACATTCGCCCCTACCCGATACAGCTGATCCACCGTCTTGGCCACGGTCTTCTCGTTCCCCGGGATCGGGGTAGCGGCTAACACGACGGTATCGCCAGGCAGGATTTCGATCTTTCGGTGAGAACCATGGGCCATCCGGGTAAGAGCGGACATCGGTTCGCCCTGACTTCCGGTGGAAATGACCGCCACTTTGTGGGCAGGCAAACGGTTGATCTCGTCCGGATCGATAAGGAGATCGGAAGGAACGCGTAGATAGCCCAGTTCCATCGAGATGTTGACCACGTTGACCATGCTCCGTCCGATGACCGCCAATTTCCGGCCATGTTCATAGGCAGCATCCACTACCTGCTGAACTCGGGAGATGTTGGAAGCGAAAGTGGCCACGATTACCCGTTGTTTAGCCTTTCGGAAAATCTCCTCCAAGGCTTCCCCGACATTTCGCTCCGACCCGGTAAAGCCCGCCCGTTCGGCGTTGGTACTATCGGACAGAAGACAGAGAACACCTTTTTTACCGATTTCCGCCATTCGGTGCATGTCCGCCATATGCCCGTTAACCGGTGTCATGTCAAACTTGAAATCCCCGGTATGAACGACGGAGCCCTCAGGTGTGTCAAGACAGACTCCTACAGAGTCCGGTATGCTATGGTTGGTTTTGAAAAAGGTCGCCCGGACGGAACCCAGCTTCACTTCCGAGCGGTTGTGGATGACGATACGCTTGGTCTGGTTGAGGAGGTGTGCTTCCCGGAGCTTGTGCTCCACCAGTCCCATCGTCAGTTTAGTCCCGTAAACCGGGACATTCAGTTCCTTCAGGATATAGGGGAGTCCCCCAATATGGTCCTCATGCCCATGCGTCAACAGAATTCCGCGTACTTTGTCACGGTTTTCAACCAGATACGTGATGTCCGGAATCACCACATCGATGCCCAGCATCTCTTCTTCCGGAAACATAAGACCGGCATCGACAATGATGATATCGTCGCCGTACCGTACCACGTACATGTTTTTCCCGATTTCATCCAACCCACCGAGAGCAAAGACCGATAGCTTGCTTCGTGAGTTGTTTTTTGTCAAAAAAAATTCCTCCTGTAGATTATTCAATTGTTGTAGTTCACCCAAAAAAACCGCACAAGTCACTTATGAACATTATACACGATTGCCGAATCCGCTTGCAAGAATTCCCTCAAAATCTTTCCCGAGCAACAAAAAAGCCCCTATTGCAGGGGCTCAAAGACGGAGTCAGCGGAGGATACCCTGGGAAAAGAGAAGGGAATCCATCCACTCTTTTTCATCCGAGTCCAAGGGAATGACCGGTAGTCGTACCGTCTCCTCACACAGCCCCATGCGACTCAACGCGTACTTAAGAGGTGCGGGACTGGATGTCATGAACAACGCCCGGATGAGGGGCAGATGTTTTCGTTGGATGGCGGCTGCCCGGGTCGGATTTCCAGCAAAGTAGGCATCCATCATCTCCCTCATCTCCCGGCCTGTCAGGTGGCTGGCAACGCTGACCACTCCGTCGCCGCCGACGGCCAAATAAGGGAGGTTCAACTCATCGACACCGCTGTAGACAGCGGTTCCAGCGGGTTTCTTGGCGATCAGGTCCATCACCTGAACCAGGTTTCCACTGGCTTCTTTAATGGATGTGATGTTCGCTACATCTTCCGCCAATCGAACCATCGTTTCGACGGTCATGTTGACAGAGCTCCGTCCGGGAATGTTATAAAGCATGACCGGCAAGGAGGTGGACCCGGCAGCGATCCGAAAATGTTGGTACAACCCTTCCTGGGTGGGCTTATTATAATAGGGGACCACCAGCATGATCCCGTCGACACCGCAAGCTTCCGCTTCTTTCGTCAGTTCCACCGTGGTGTGGGTGTTGTTGCTCCCTGTCCCCGCCACCACTTTGACGCGGCCATTCGCCCGACGGAGAACAAAATCGAAGAGGTCCAGTTTCTCCTGGTGTGTCAATGTGGGGGACTCCCCAGTCGTTCCAGCTACAACCACTGTCTCGGTACCGGTGGCGATCAGGTGCTCCAACACCTGTTCGGTCCGTCCCCAATCGATGCCCTCTTCCTTGTTCATCGGTGTAATCATCGCAGTCAAAAGTCTGCCAAATTCCACGGTGTCCATCCCCCTAAACCGGTCGGTCTTTTGGATTCTCTCCCATTTAATGTACGTGAAGTTTATGAAGGTCGAATTTACGGTGAAGCGCCCGTACCGCTTTCACCATGTCCTCTCCCTTTACCAATACCCAAATGGTGGTATGGGAGTCGGCGGATTGTAGTATCTGAATGTCTTCTTGGGTAAGGGCTTCAGCGATTTTTGACATAACCCCCGGCACGCCGGCGATACCCGCCCCTACAACCGATACCTTGGCGCACTGACTATACAGCTCGGGCTCCAAGCCCAGGGACTTCAAGATTTCTTCCGCCCGTTCCGCTACGTGATCATAGACGGTATAAGCGACGCCACTGGGATTAATATTGATAAAATCGACACTGATCCCGTTTTCCGCCATGGCCTTGAAGACCGAAAACTGAAGATTGTATTCCCCATCCTTGGCGGGGACCTTAATTTGCGTAACATTCGCCATTTGCGTGATTCCCGTGATCAGCCGGTCACTGCATTCGCCAGCGAGGTTTTCCCCTTCATGGGCGCTGGTGACCAATGTTCCCGGGTGGTCGCTCATGGTGGCCCGGACGCGGATCGGCACATTGGTTTGCATGGCCAGCTCAACGGCACGGGGATGGATCACCTTTGCTCCCTGGAAAGCCAGGTTACAGATTTCTGTATAGGTGACGGTCTCTAGATGGGCGGCATCTTCGACAATCCGAGGGTCTGCTGTCATGATACCTTCCACATCGGTGAAAATATCCACCACCTCGGCATGAAGGGCCACCCCGAGGGCTGTAGCCGTCGTATCGCTGCCCCCACGGCCCAACGTGGTCACTTCACCCTCGGCTGTTCGCCCTTGGAAGCCAGCGAGAACAACGACCTTTCCCTTTTCCAATTCTTCCCGAACCCGGGTGGGGTTGATCGTGGCAATTTGGGCATTGGTAAACTGGTTGTTGGTGATAATACCCGCCTGACCGCCTGTTAATACGGCGTTGGGGATCTCCTCCTGATTCAGGAGACTAGACAAGGTGGAGGCGGAGATGATCTCGCCGCAAGATAGCAGGAGATCTTGCTCACGGGGCGACAGCACCCGCCCGTTTTGCCCGATCAAATCGAGGAAGGTGTCTGTAGCATAGGGGTCCCCTTTTCGCCCCATGGCAGAGACAACCACCACAAGAGCAACCCCTTCCTCCCTAGCCTGTCGGATATGGTGGATCACACGGGCGCGCATCTCTGGCGTAGCCACGGAAGTTCCCCCGAACTTCTGCACTCGAATTCTCATGAGGAAAAGTCCCCTCTTCTGCGATGGTTTAGACGAGGTGTTCTGCGATTTGGACGGCGTTGGTAGCAGCACCTTTCAACAGGTTATCCGATACGACCCACAGATTGAGTCCCCGCGGGTTGACTGTGTCCCTGCGAACCCGACCGACAAACACATCGTCATGGCCGGCAGCATCCAGGGGCATCGGATAAACCTGAGAGGCAATGTCGTCTTGCAGGACAATCCCTTCGGCTTCCCGGAGCGCCTGGCGAACTTCCTCCAGGTCGAAGTCTTTCCCCAGCTCCACATAGAGGGATTCGCTGTGGCCCCGCAACACCGGTACGCGGACGCAAGTAGCTGTAACGCCGATCGCGTCATCTCGGAAGATCTTCTTTGTCTCCCGCACCATTTTCATCTCTTCCAGGGTAAATCCGTTATCTTCAGCCACATCACACTGGGGAATGGCATTAAATGCGATTGGATAATGTTTCTCAAGTTTCCCCACAGGCATGATCTCTTTTTTCGGTTCCGTCCCTTCCAGAAGGGAACGGGATTGCTCTGTCAATTCTTCCATGGCTTTGGCTCCAGAACCGGAGACCGCTTGATAGGTGGAGACGATCACTCTGTCAAATCCGAATCGCTCATACAAAGGTTTCAACGCAACCACCATCTGGATAGTGGAGCAGTTGGGATTAGCGATAATTCCTTTGTGATTGTCGATTTCATCTCTGTTCACTTCCGGCACTACCAACGGCACTTCTGGATCCATGCGAAAAGCGTTGGTGTTGTCGACGACGACGGCTCCCCGCTTTACCGCTTCCGGGGCGAACTTTTCGCTGACGCCGCCACCGGCGCTAAATAGAGCTATGTCCACGCCTTCGAAAGCCTCTGGCGTCGCCTCCCGGATGGTGACGTCTTCACCGCGGAACTTGACAGTATTCCCTGCCGAACGTGCCGAGGCGAGCGGTCGCAGTTCCTTTACCGGAAAATTTCGCTCTTCCAAGTTCCGTAGGATCTGTTGACCCACGGCTCCTGATGCTCCTAGAACAGCTACGGTCACTTCACGAGATGGCATTGATATAAATCCCCCTCACAAAAGATCGCCAAAAGAACCAAGAGCCTTCGTTGGTCTGAAGGCCTCTTTCATTCTATGGCGTTCTATCAACATCTTTATCTATTATGAGGTTAAATCGCGGTATTTTTCAACTATCAATGGTTGTAATTGATATCCATCCATGGCTGCTTGCACCGTTTCAGGGATCAAATCCATCCGGGCAACCATCGATTTGGGCTTTCCTTCGGGGTTATCCTGGCCAAAAGGAACAAAATAAATGTCCTTAGCAGCGAGCAGCCGAGCAAGATTGGCCGCATTGAGACCGAGAGCATCATTTGTAGATATGGCCAGCACCACGGGTCGATGATTACGCATCTGGGCTTTGGCAGCCATCAGCACCGGCCCGTCGGTGAGGGCATTGGCGAGCCGAGCAAGGCTGTTACCCGTACAAGGGGCGATCAGCATACAATCTAGCAGATTCTTCGGGCCTATCGGCTCTACTTCCGGAACAGATGCATAGATTTTCTCGTTGGTGATCCCTTTTATTTTCTCCATCCAATCCTTCGCTGTACCGAATCGACTGTCCACCTTTTGTACGGTGTGAGAGACGATTGGGATCACCCGGGCTCCCAATTCGACGAATCGTTCCATCTGGGGGAGAACTTCGTCATGGGTACAATGGGAACCCGTCAATCCGAATCCGATCGTCTTCCCTGTCAAATCCATCAGGACGGATCCTCCTCTCCGTATTCCTCTGCCAACAGGCGTGTCATCGTTTGTGCCAGGATGCGTCCGGCTGTCTTGGAAGCGACAATCCCCGGCAGACTCGGAGCCAACATGGCCTTGATTCCCCGCTTTTTTGCAAAGGAAAAATCCACACCTCCAGGTTTGGAAGCCAGGTCGATGATGACAGCACTATAGGGCATGGCTTTCAACACCTGGTCTGTCACCACCAGAGCGGGGACCGTGTTAAAGAGCAGGTCGACATCCTTCACCTCTTCGCGAAGGTTCACCATCTCAAAAGGCAGGAGACCCATTTCCACGCTCCGCGCCACTTGGTCTGGCTGACGGACCCCTACCTTTACCCGGGCTCCTAGGGCATGGAGGGTGCGGCATAAGGTCATCCCTACCCTGCCCAGACCCAATACCAGTGTGGTAGAGCCGTGAATTGTAATGTTCGTATTCTGGATCGCCATCATCAGTGCTCCCTCCACGGTTGGAATGGAGTTATAGATGGCAACGTCGTCCCTCTTCAACAGTTCGACTAGTCGGATGGAATGGGTGGCACAAAGATTTTTAAGATATGATTTCGCAATACCTGCGTAAACGACGGCATGGGAAGGGAGGGCGTTAATGTCCGCCTCGGTCAGCACCAATGTCTTGGTGGTAAAGATACTGTCTATATGACCTTCCTCATCCGTTCCCAGGATCGGCAGGATTAACATATCGACGGTTTTAAACAGTTCGGGAGTCAGTTCCCGGTGACTGGCACCGCTGAACGGACTCTGAAGGTTGTCAAATCCGATCAGACTTACTTTTGCATTCAAATCGGTGCAGCTTTTAATCACTTCCAACTGCCGGGCATCCCCACCGATGAACGCGACATGCTTCCCTGTCAACATCTCCCTCTGCAGACCCCTTTCCCGGGAGAGTTCCCGCGCGATGCCCTCCCTTCGGAAGTCGTCGCTTCTCTCTTGCATCATATGTTGGGGTCGCGTTATCGGTTACCTTTGTCGGGCACCGGAGTTCATCGCTCCTTCATCCGTCCTTTTCCCTCGGTCTCCACGATCACCATCTCCGGGCCGATCTTTTTGATGTGTCTCCATGCAATAGGGCGATCTCCCTGTTTCCGACCGAACCAGGAAGTGCCCACAGGAAGAATCAGGGAATCGATTTTTCCCGTCTGGAGATCAATCACCAGATCCGCCTGCCCCACCGTTCCGATGCGTTCTCCGCCAGCGATATCGATCAATTCCTTATCACAGAACTCACTCCAACGCATACCCATTCCTCCCTTTAGCGGGTGAACCCCGTCCTTGTATGAAATCTATCGCCGTTGGGATCTCGGTATGATAAAAAGGGACAAGAAAAAATGCCTCCTAAAGGAGGCGTCTAATGTTACTGTTTTCGGTCTTTTTCGGCATGATACTGATTCATGATCCTGTCCAGTTCGCGGCTGATAGGCAGGACAGCGGCATGGGAAAGGCGGTCAGCTTCCCCTTTTACCGCCTGATAAAGGGCAGCCCTCAAGTGCTCCACTTCCCGCTCCAATGTTTTCAATCGCGCAGAACTCACCTTGTTCCCTCCGCAATCGTTATTAAATACTTTCATGAATCCTCTCGCTCCCATATTAGCGGCGGGACCCCGCTTAAGCAAAGAGCGTGAAGTGGATGGGTCCTCGCTCCCATAACTTGTCCTTTTTCAGGTGGCTGTTGTCTAAAAGCAGGAAGAATTCCCAACTGATCAGTAGGGTACGATCCTCCCCGCTAATTCAGAGCTCTCCCTTGTTCGGCGCCGTTACTTACCCGTGTGACCAAATCCTCCACTGCCCCGTTCTGTAGCGGAAAGTTCTCTCGCCTGAGTGATCCGGACTTTCGGCAGCTCCTGAAAGACCAGCTGGGCAATTCGTTCTCCGCGTCGAATGGAGAAGGGTTCCTGTCCGTGATTGTGCAGAATGACCTTCACTTCGCCCCGATAGTCCGAATCGATTGTTCCCGGCGAGTTCAGGAGAGTAATTCCATGCTTGAGAGCGAGACCGCTCCGAGGGCGAACTTGCGCCTCCAGTTCCTCCGGCATCTCCAAAGCGATTCCAGTTGGAATCAAGACCCGTTCCCCTGGTTCAAGTACCGTCTCGTCCATGACAGCTGCCTGCAAGTCGAAGCCAGCTGCAGATTCCGACATTCTTTCCGGGATCGATAGATCATCGTTTCCCGGTAGTTGCTGAATCCGAACATTATACAACAAGTGCATCCCTCCTGAATACCGGCGGGATTTTCCCATCCGGCGAGATGATGGACAGTGCCATGGGCCGGGAGAAAACATCCCGGGCGGTTTTCAGGATTTCCTCGCGGGTAAGCTCTTCCACTGCCTCCACGACTTCATCCATGGACATATGGTGTCCTAGAAGGAGTTCGTTTTTGCCAAGGCGGCTCATTCGGTTGTTGGTACTCTCTAGACTCATCATCAGACTGCCTTTTAATTGCTCTTTTCCTTTTTTTAATTCGGCTTCTGTCACACCCCGTTGCCGGATGTCCTCCAGGATACCGGTTACCAGTCCCAGGACTTCGTCCGCCTGGTCATGGCCAGTTCCAGCGTAGATGGTGAACAGACCGCTATCACTGTACGCGCTATGGTAGGAAAAGACGGAATAAGCCAGCCCCCGTTCCTCCCTCACCTCCTGAAAAAGGCGGGAACTCATATTACCACCGAGAATGTTATTTAAGAGGATGAAGGAATAAATGCGGGAGTCCTTGATCGGTACCCCTGGTAAGCCCAGGCAAAAATGGGTCTGCTCCGTCGCTTTGGCTCGGCTGATCACCTCTGCCGTATATATCGGGGCTTCTTCTGACTCTTCCTTTTCTGTCTTTCCCGTGAAACCAACGAAGCGAGCTTCCACCTGTTGTAGCCAATCCCTGGGAAGGTTGCCTGCCAAAGCGATCACCAACTGATCCGCCCGGTAGTGCCGATCCCGGTATGTCCGAACGGTATCCCTGTCAAAGTGTCGGATGTTATCCACACTTCCCAGAACCGGATATCCAAGAGGATGTTGCGAAAAAGCGGCGGATGAAAGCCAGTCATGAATAATGTCGTCTGGTGTATCCTCCACCATCCGGATCTCTTCTTCAATCACTTTTTGCTCTTTGCCGATTTCTTCCGCTTGAAAGGTGGATTCGAAGAACATGTCCGCCAATACATCCATAGCGATCGGTAAATGTTCATCCAATACCTTCGCGTAATAACACGTCATCTCTTTGGAGGTAAAGGCGTTAACATGACCACCGATCTCATCAAATGTTTCTGCCAGCTGTCGGGCTGTCCGCGTCTTCGTTCCCTTAAACATCATATGCTCCAGAAAGTGGGAGATCCCGTTGTTATCCAAGCTTTCGTGCCGAGAGCCCGTCCCGATCCAAAGCCCGAAAGCAACAGACCGCACGTGGGGAATCGATTCCGCCACAACACGGACCCCATTGGGTAGCGTATGTTTCTGTATCACCTTGTTGCCAGTTCCTCCTTTTATCCCATCAGGCGTGCCGGTTCAAAGAGTGACCCTGCACCCTCTTCGAGCCGACATCGATTGGTACCATGGCATTTTCCGCTCAATCAAAAGATGCCATCCGGCACTGGTTTTGTCATTTTTTTCCGCGAAGTATCCCCACTATATCAAAAGCTACTTCCCGGCTCAACATGGTCCACCCGTTTGGAAGAGAGAAGTTCGCTCACCGTTCCCAATTTTATTCCTTCATTCTCTATCGTGCGTATAATTTGGGGCAGAGCTTGAACCGTTCGGCCTGTCGGATGCATGAGGATTAAGATACCATTATCCACTCCCTGCCTTACTCGGGACACCATCCATTCCGGGGTGGAACTCTCCCGCCAGTCCACCGTGTCCACCGTCCACAGCACGGTTTTCATTCCCAGACGATTTGCCTCTTCCAAGGTCGCTTGGTTGAAATCCCCGGCAGGGGGGGCAAAAAAGGAGGATCGAATTCCTAACTGCCGAATTAACTTCTCGGTTCGACTAATCTCTCCTCGGATCCGCTCCCGGGAAAGGCTGCTCATCATCGGATGGGTATAGGCATGATTCCCCACCTCATGTCCTTTCTTTATTAACCCTCTGGCGATATCCTGATGTTTGGCCAGCCAGGAACCATCGAGGAAAAAGGTGGCCGAAACCTTTTCCCGATCCAGGATGGCGAGCATCTGAGGCAAATATTCCGTTCCCCAGGCTACGTTGATCATCAGGGAAGCCATCGGTTTTTCCGGGTTTCCCCGATAGATAGGACTAAGCCCCAAATCCTCCAGTTTTACTTTCGGGGGAACTTCGCTGTAAACCCAATGAATCGGCTTCTCACTCCCGTTCTTTCGGGCCAGACGGTAGGTTTCCTCCCTATCCACCACCAGGCCGTTATAGCCTGGAATCGCCTTCCACACCCGATCCATCCGAGCGTCGATGGGCTTCTTGTCCCGTACCTTGGATCCTTGTTCGATTCGTTCTTTCAACGGATCCTCCTCCGAAAAGACCGGCCTGGCCTCTCCTTCTTTGACCGCTTCCACATAAGCCGTTACAGAGGAAGAGTGGATCGTCATCCAAACTAACAAAACGACGGGGAACATCCAACGTTTTTTTAGCCTCCGTCTTTTCAAGTTCCCGCACCCCCTGTCCAATTGATACTAACTTATGCGGAGCAGAGGGTACCTATACGGGAGAGAAAACCCCAGGGGTCGAACAACAAAAAAAGAGGCAGATCGCTCTGACTCTTTTTCACCCATTATTTTACGGCTAGGACAGTGGGAGTTACTTTGTTCGTACCTCTTCCTTCAAAACCGCTTTTCGCGATAAGTTGATCCGGCCCTGGTTATCAATTTCCGTCACTTTAACCATGATCGTATCCCCAACATTGGCCACATCGGTCACTTTGTTAACCCGGTCTGTATCCAACTGTGAGATATGTACCAGGCCTTCTTTTCCTGGGAGAACCTCAACAAAGGCACCGTATTTCTCCACCCGTTTAACGGTCCCGCTATAAATATCACCGACAGCGACTTCCCGAACCAGATCCTCGATGATCTTCTTCGCCTTCTCGTTTTGAGCAGGATCCGTCGAGGCAATGAACACCCGGCCATCCTGTTCGATGTCGATCTTTACCCCGGTCTCCTCGATAATCTTGTTGATGACCCGGCCACTGGGACCGATCACATCGCGAATTTTGTCAGGGTGGATTTTGAGGGACAAGATCTTGGGTGCGTAGGGAGAAAGCATCTGGCGGGGTTCGTCAATCGCTGCCGTCATGTTATCAAGCAACACCAAGCGGGCTCGATGGGCTTGCGCCAATGCCTGTTCCAGGACAGTACGGTCAATCTCTTCGATTTTGATATCCATCTGGAGAGCCGTCACCCCATGCCGCGTTCCGGCAACCTTGAAGTCCATATCACCAAGGTGGTCCTCCATTCCCTGGATATCGGTGAGCACCGCCACGTTATCCCCTTCCTTAACGAGACCCATGGCGATTCCAGCAACGGGAGACTTGATCGGAACACCTGCGTCCATCATCGCTAGGGTAGAGGCACAGATACTGGCCTGTGAAGTGGAACCGTTAGACTCCAGCACCTCAGAAACGAGACGAATGGTGTAAGGAAAATCTTCCTCTGAGGGTACTACGGGTTCCAGAGCCCGCTCACCCAGGGCGCCGTGCCCTACTTCCCGACGGCCCGGTGCCCGCAAGGGCCGGGATTCACCGACGGAGAAGGGTGGAAAGTTATAATGGTGCATGAACCGTTTGGACTCTTCCAGGTCGAGTCCGTCCAAGATCTGAACATCCCCGAGGGCTCCCAGCGTGCATATGGAAAGAACTTGGGTCTGTCCTCGCCGGAAGAGACCGGACCCGTGGGTTCTCGGCAGAATACCGACTTCACTAGAGAGGGACCGGATTTCCTCAGGAGCTCTGCCGTCAGGGCGTATCGATTCTTCCAGAATCATTCGGCGCACCTGCTCCTTCAGAACCATCCCAAGGACCTCGGAAATCTCATGTCCCCAATCTTCTTCCGGATAGGCCTCTGCCAATTGTTCAAGAACATCAGCCTTCACTTGGTCAATCGCTTCCTGGCGAGCCTGTTTTTCTACTACCTTGGCCGCTTCCAGCATCGAAGGTGTTGCCAGATCTCGGACCCGTTGCTCCAATTCGCTGTCTACCTGGGCCAGCTGTGGGGCGATCTTTTCCCTTCCATGCTCCGCGGTGATCTTCTCTTGAAAAGCAACCATTTTCTTGATCGCTTCGTGGCCAAAGAGGATCGCTTCCAACATGACATCTTCCGGAATCTCATCCGCTCCGGCTTCAACCATGTTGACACCATGCCTGGTCCCGGCGACGACGAGGTGCAGATCGCTTTTCTCCGCCTGTTCTACCGTCGGATTCAGGATGAGTTCACCTTCGATCCGACCGACAATCACCCCTGCAATCGGGCCGGCGAAAGGGATATCGGAGATGGACAGGGCAGCTGAAGCTCCAATCATCGCCGCAATCTCTGATGAACAATCCTGGTCGACGGACATTACGGTCGTAACGACCTGGACATCATTTCGGAATCCTTCCGGGAAGAGAGGCCGGATCGGTCGGTCAATCAAGCGGCTTGCCAAAATGGCTTTTTCACTCGGTCGGCCCTCCCGTTTGATAAATCCACCGGGGATCTTGCCAACGGCATACAAGCGTTCTTCATAGTTAACGGTTAGGGGAAAGAAGGGCAAATCCTTCGGTTCCGCCGAAGCTACCGCAGTCGCCAGTACCGCTGTCTCCCCGTAGCGAACCATGACAGCTCCGTTGGCTTGGTTCGCAAACTTCCCGAATTCCAATGTGAGCCGGCGATCGGCCAGTTCTGTTTCATATACAGTCGATTCCATCTCGGTTGTTTTTCCTCCTCTCACAGCAGCATAAATACCCTTCTGCATAGTCTCAGTATTTCCTTCCAAAAGCCTTTTAGAGCCGCTTACTGAAAAAAGCGGGGAAATCCCCGCTTCTTTGCTCGAGTTACCGGCGCAAACCCAGTTTTTCAATCACAACCCGATACCGCGCAATATCGTTCTTCTTCAGATAGTTGAGCAGGTTGCGTCGCTGCCCGACCATCTTGAGAAGCCCGCGGCGGGAATGGTGATCTTTTTTATGTTCGCGCAGATGCTCGTTCAACTCGTTGATCCGAGTCGTCAGAATGGCAATCTGCACTTCCGGGGACCCGGTATCGTTCTCATGGGTCTTGAACTCGTTAATAATTTCCCGTTTCCGTTCCAGGGACAAAGTCATCGTCCTTCACCTCCTTATCTGGCAGAACCCCCCTGGCCCAGGCCATCGCCGAGGCAGTCGATCATCCGCGCCAGGGTTGCCGGCAGCAGGATTTCCCGCTATCCGGTGTTTAGAAGCGTTTATAAGGCCGCCTCCACACCCAAAACAGTATAGCATACAAACTGGGCCCGAGTAAACGAGGATACCGGCAATCCATCTGTCACCCGTTTTGCCTTAGCCAAGCACGCGCTTTTTGCTCATCGGCCTTCAACTGGTCAATCAGAGCCTCCACTGAAGCAAAGCGTGTTTCTTCTCGAAGACGGTGAAGGAAAGAGACTTCCAACTCTTCCCCGTAAAGGTTGTCTTCCCGATCAAAAAGGTGGACTTCCAGGGTCTGGCGGGGTTCTGAATCTTTAAAGGTAGGCCGGTAGCCGATGTTCATCATCCCGTCAGCCCTCTCGCTCCCCCAACAAACCCGTACGGCGTATACCCCTTCCGCCGGAACTGTATAGGGTTCCGTCAGCTGAAGGTTGGCCGTGGGAAAACCGATGGCACGCCCCCGCTGATCACCTTCCACAACCCGCCCACGCAGGGTGTAAGGGCGACCGAGGATGTCCCGGCTTTCCTCCACTTCTCCCTGAGATAGCGCTTTGCGAAGCCGGGTGCTTGACAAGGGGAGGCCTTTCTCGTAAACAGGCAATGTTACTGCCGCTTGGTAGCGGCCTTTCCCGAGGCGGACCAGATCATCCGCTTGCCCTCCCGCCCCTCTTCCGAAGGAGAAGTTAAACCCGCAGGCAGCGCCTGTTACCCCCAGGGGCAGAAGTACCTGCTCAACAAAAGCTTCCTTAGATAACGACGCGAACTCCAGGTCGAAGTTCATGACATAGGTTCGATCGACACCCAGGCGCTGGAATTGCCGCAGCTTCTCCGGAAGGGGTGTCAGATAATGGCTCATCTCCCCTTTCCCCAAGACCTCCCTCGGGTGGGGGTGAAAAGTCATCACTCCCACCGCTGCACCGGTCTCCTCTGCCAGCCGGCGGGCATTCTCGATGACCGCCTGATGGCCCAGATGGACTCCATCGAAATAACCGATCGCGAGGGCGACCGGCCCCGGAAGAGTCCGGTCTGTCAACGGATAGGTTAAATGGAAAGTTTCCATCGGCTTCAACTCCATTCCCGTCACCATGCCCGGAAGACTTTTTCCGGGTGCGCGGTCCTCTCATCAACCTGCCGGTAGAGTCCGCAAAACCGGCCATCTTCCGTGTATACACGGAGCAATCTCCCTCCCGGGAGAAGTGAAAAAGCTTCTTCCCATTCAACGGATCCGCCATTCATCAACGCGTCATAATCCTCATCAGGCAATAAGAGAGCGGGAAAATGAACTAATGTATCACCCGGCGCAGCCATCACATCTTCCCAATTCCCGCGAGCGGCTATTGCCTCCAACTCCTCCAAGCTAACGGAATCCTCCAAGGTAAAAGGGCCACTCTCTACACGGGTCAGATGGGACATATGAGCTGGAACACCCAAGGAGTCTCCAATGTCGGCACATAGCGTCCGTATATAGGTACCTTTGGAACACCGGACATCAAAGTTGACGCGGGGATGAGGCCCCTCTTCAAACCCCGTCCGCACCAAAGAATGGATGATAGCCCGTCGGGGCTTTCTCTCCACCTCTTTTCCTTCTCTCGCCAGGTCATAGAGGCGCCGCCCCCCCACCTTCACGGCGGAATACATGGGCGGCACCTGTTCGATCTCGCCGGTGAAACGGGCAAAAGCGGCATCTACCTCTTCTGGAGAGCATTCCACCTTCGCGACCTGCGCAATCAATTGACCGGAAGCATCCTGGGTATCCGTCGACACCCCCAGAACGAGGGTTCCAAGATAACGTTTGGGCATTTGCTGGATGTATTCCGCGATGCGGGTGGCCTGTCCCAGGCAAACCGGGAGAACTCCTTCCACATCGGGATCCAGCGTCCCCGTGTGACCCACTCGTTTCTGCCCTGCCAGGCGGCGGAGACGGGAGACCACATCATGAGAGGTCATCCCTGGCGCTTTCCGCACCGGGATCACACCATGAAGCATCATCCATCACCCCGTTGTAAGCGTTGGGTCACCCGAACCAAAATCTCTTCCTCCACCTGTTTCCGGGTACCGGTAAGGGTACAACCGGCTGCCCGGGCATGGCCACCGCCTCCAAAAGACTGGGCCAGTTCACCGACGTCGACCACTTCCCGGGAGCGTAGGCTGACTTTCACCTCTCCCTCAGGAGTCTCACGGAAGAGGATTCCCACGTCTACCCCTGCCACATTGCGGGCATAGTTGACGATTCCCTCCATCTCATCTTCTGCCGCCTCCGCTTCGGTGAAATCCTGCCGAGTCAGCCACATCCAGGCAACTTGTCCGCTTTCAGAAAAAGCGAGGGTATCCAACGCTCTGCGGAGGAGAGCGAGCTGGCTTCGGGATATCGTCTCAATCGCCCTGTCAGCGATTTCCGCCGCATCCACACCCTGTCCGAGCAGTCGTGCAGCCAGCTCCATCACGTTGTGGGTCGTGTTGGAATAACGAAAGCCCCCAGTGTCTGTTAACAGACCCGTATACAGGCATTCGGCCAGGGGCTGGTCCCACTCCACTCCCAGGGCATCAGCCAGGTGGCAAAGCACCTCCGCTGTTGCCGCTGCGTCATCGATCACGAGGTTCACAGCGCCAAAACGGTCATTTGTCACGTGATGATCGATATTGAGCACTTCCGCATCCCCGGTCAGCATGGGGGAGATCTCCCCCATGCGGGCAGCATCGGCTACGTCCACTGCCACCACCCGAGAAAAGGGCTCCATGTCTCCAGCTTCTTCCAGAGAACGGATTTGTTGTGCACCGGGTAGGAATTTGAACTTCTCCGGCACCTTGGAGGCGTTAACCAAAACGAAGGCTTTCCCCAGCTTTTCCAAGATTCGACCTACCGCACAGGTAGAGCCGATAGCGTCCCCGTCGGGATTCACGTGAGAGACAACCAGGAAGCGCTCCCCTGTGTGAAGGAAATTTACCGCTCCCTTGAAGTCCTCATTCAACGCCGCCGTCATCTCGATTCACTTCTTCCAACAACTTGGTGATATGCTGGCCGTGTTCGATGGAGGCATCGAACTTAAAGAGAAGCTCGGGTGTATGGCGAAGTTGGATACGACGACCGATCTCCGAGCGGAGAAATCCTTTTGCCTTCTCCAGCCCTTCTAGTGTCTGCTTCTTCTGTTCGTCATCTCCAAAAACACTGATAAACACTTTCGCCTGTTGCAAGTCACCGCTCATTTCCACAGCGGTCACCGTTACAAACCCGACACGAGGGTCTTTCATCTCATGCTGCAGTACCTGGCTCAGTTCTTTTTTTACCTGTTCGCCGACCCGACTCGCACGGATGCGTGCCATCGACGACACCTCCTGTTCGACCCGATTCGCTTTCCTGTATTCTTTCGGGATGTATACCGGGGTTGAGAGAGAAACCTCTTCGTCCCGGATTTAAATGCTAAGAGAAGGACACATTGGGCCTCCACCCAGTATTATAGGAAAGAAATCTCGGCCTCGATAATCTCTAATGCTTCGTTATTCTCCAGCAGGTTGAGGGCCAATGTCAACTCCCGCTCCAAAATCCGTTTGTCACTGGCCACTCCGCCTACAGCGAGGACGGCAAACTGTCGGTCGTCTTGGGACCCCGTCTCGGCAGCGGATAGGTTAAACCGGTGCCGGATACGCTCTAGGCCGCTTTTGACAGCCCGGCGTTTCTCCTTGAGGGAATGGGCTCCCGGGATACGGCACCGGCACTCCAGGACCCCGATAACCATGGTTTACCGTTCCACTTCTTCCATGATGAAGACTTCGATGACGTCGCCTTCCTTGATATCATTGTAGTTTTCCAGCGTAACGCCGCACTCGTATCCCTGAGCCACTTCTTTGGCATCATCCTTAAACCGTTTCAGGGTATCGATATCCCCTTCATGGATGACGACACCGTCCCGGATCAACTGGGCTTTGCCATCGCGGACAATTTTACCTTCGGTCACATAGCAACCGGCGATGGTGCCGACCTTCGATACTTTAAAGGTTTGCCGCACTTCGGCCCGACCCACAATTTTCTCACGGTATTCGGGATCCAACATGCCCTTCATGGCCGATTCAATCTCTTCGATCACATTATAGATCACCCGATGCAGTCGGATGTCCACCTTTTCTTGCTCCGCAGTCGTCCGAGCATTCGGCTCGGGCCGAACGTTGAAGCCGATGATGATTGCATTGGAAGCGGAAGCCAGGGAAACGTCAGATTCGGTGATCGCTCCCGCTCCCGAATGGATAATGTTGACCCGCACACCCTGGACATCAATTTTTTCCAGAGAGCCTCGCAAAGCTTCTGCAGAACCCTGCACATCCGCCTTGATGATGAGATTGATGTCTTTTACGTCGCCTTCCTGGATTTGCTTAAACAGATCATCCAAGGTGACACGACTGGAAGCACCCATCTCGGCTTGCCGTTTTTTCTCTTCCCGTGCAGCGGCAACATCCCGCGCTTTTTTCTCATCTTCATAGGTGATAAAAGGATCTCCCGCTTCTGGAACATCGGCCAACCCCAAGATTTCAACCGGGGTGGAAGGACCCGCGGTTTTGACCCGCTGACCGCGGTCGTTGACCATGGCCCGAACTTTCCCGAAATAAGGGCCAGCAACCATGGCATCCCCCACCTTCAGGGTGCCATTCTGCACCAAGACGGTAGCGACGGCACCACGGCCTTTATCCAACTCAGCCTCGATGACCACGCCCCGGGCACGCTTGTCGGGGTTCGCTTGATATTCCTGCACTTCGGATACCAGTAGAACCATTTCGAGCAGGTCTTCAATCCCTTCACCCTGAACAGCAGAGACCGGTACAAAGATAGTATCCCCGCCCCATTCTTCGGGAAGGAGCCCGTGTTCGGAAAGCTGCTGTTTCACCCGGTCAGGATTGGCTTCCGGTTTATCCATTTTATTAACCGCCACAATGATCGGCACCTCTGCCGCCTTGGCGTGGTTGATCGCTTCCACCGTCTGGGGCATGACCCCATCATCGGCAGCTACCACCAGAATCGTGATATCTGTCACTTGTGCACCTCGGGCACGCATCGTTGTGAAAGCAGCGTGGCCCGGGGTATCCAGGAAGGTGATTTTCTTGCCGTTAGCCTCCACCTGATAAGCCCCGATGTGCTGAGTAATACCGCCGGCTTCGCCCGCAGTTACCTTGGTATGGCGGATGGTGTCCAACAGTGTCGTCTTCCCGTGGTCGACATGCCCCATGATGGTCACGACCGGCGGGCGTTCTTTCATATCCTTCGGATCGTCTTGCTCTTCGAAATCCTCAAAAGCGGATTCGTCGACCAGCTCTTTGAAGTCCACTTTGGCGCCGAATTCACCGGCAACCAGGGTGATGGTTTCCACGTCGATCTCCTGGTTGATGGTGGCCATCGTACCCAGACTAATCAGTTTCTTGATCACTTCGGATGCTTCCCGACGCAAAAGTTTCGCCAGGTCACCCACGGTCATCGGACCGCTTACAACGATTTCGGTGGGCAGCACCGGTGCCTGTTTCGGAGCTTGCGACCGACGATTTTGCGAACGTCCGCCGCGACGTCCACCGCGACCGCCACGGTTTCCGCCGCCAAAGTTTTTGCCGCCGCCTTTTCCCCGGTTATTGTTATTGCGGCCTCCGCCGCGATTGTCGGTACCCTGGGGCTTATTACCGCCCCGATTGCCCGGTCCTTGGTTCCGGGATTGTTGACTACCGCCGGTACCGGTTTGTTGTCCTCCCCGGTTCGGCTGACCACTACGGGGCTTATTCTGCCCCTGTCCTTGTTGACTCCGTTGTTTCCCCTGCTGGCCATCCCGTTTAGGAGCCTCATTTTTCGGCTTTTCCTGACGGCCATTCCCCTGCTTCTGTTTCATCGTTTTCGGTTCCGTTTTCTCCGCCCCCTGCTTTACTTCTTTAAAGAATTTCTCCACTTGATTCACCATTTCCTCATCCATCACGCTCATGTGGTTGTTGACCGACATGTTCATTCTTTTTAGGATGGTGATGACTTCTTTGCTGCTCATATTCATTTTTTTTGCGTACTCGTAGACTCGGATCTTCGACAAATCGTTCACCCCCGTCAATTACTTGAATCCGGTTCCGCATCGACTTGGAGAATCCCGGGTCGGTAACGGCTATAACCACCCGTTCCACTTTGCCGACCGCTCTCCCCAACATTTGGCGGGAACCTACAATGGACAACGGGACCTGATATGTGGAACATTTGTCCGCGATTTTCTTTTTTGCGTTGGGTGAGGCGTCCTCGGTGAGTAGAACCAAGTGGGCCTTTCCGGACCGGATGACTTTTAGAACCTGTTCCTCACCGGATACCAGCTTCCCTGCCCGAGTCGCCAATCCCAACAACTGATACAGCTTATCCATCCAGCTTACCCGTCTCGATGTAATCATACAGGCGTTGGTAGAGCTCGTCGCCCACTTTGGTCTTGAGAGCCCGATCAAGGGCCTTACGCTTTTTCGCCAGTTCCACATACTCGGACTTCGCACACAGATAGGCCCCTCGGCCCGACTTTTTCCCGGTAGGATCGATAAGGATTTCCTCTTCTGGGGTGCGGACAACCCGGATTAGCTCTTTTTTGGGGAACATCTCCTGGGATGCGACACATTTCCGCATCGGGACTTTGCGTGTTTTCAATCCGACCACCTCCTCGTGGGGATGGATTTACGTTCCGCCGGAACCGGTCTCGCCAGTGGCTTCCGTCTCATCGGCGACATCGGCTTCCTGCTCAGCGGCATCCCCCGTCACGACCTCGTGGTCCTCGATCCATTCCGATTCCGCCGTAGCTTCTTCCGACTCAGGCTCCTCTTCTGCCGTTTTAACCGCTTCCGATTCGCTCTTGATATCGATCTTCCAACCCGTCAGTTTGGCGGCAAGGCGGGCATTTTGCCCTTCTTTGCCGATAGCTAGGGAAAGTTGGTGATCCGGTACGACAACCCGAGCCACTTTCTCTTCTTCTTTGATATCGACACTGACCACCTTTGAGGGGCTGAGGGCGTTAGAGACGAATTCCACCGGTTCTTCGGACCAGCGGACGATGTCGATCTTTTCCCCCCGCAATTCGTTAACCACGGTCTGCACCCGCATCCCCCGGTGACCGACACAGGCCCCGACGGGGTCCACTTGCTCATCTCGGGTAGCGACGGCAATTTTGGAACGATGGCCTGCTTCCCTGGCGACGGAGCGGATTTCAACAATCCCCTCGTAAATCTCTGGCACCTCAAGTTCGAAAAGGCGCTTCAGCAACCCAGGATGCGTGCGTGAGACAAATACCTGCGGTCCCTTGGTGGATTTCTCCACCCGGGTAATATAGGCTTTCACCCGATCATTGTGTTTGAACCGCTCCCCCGGCATCGTCTCGGCGTGGGGGAGAAGGGCTTCCACTCGCCCCAAATCGATATAATAATTCCGGTTGTCGGAACGCTGCACGACCCCCGTGACAATATCTTCTTCCCTATCAACAAACTCTTCGTAGATGATGCTTCGTTCCGCTTCCCGGATACGTTGGGTAACAACCTGTTTCGCCGTCTGTGCAGCGATGCGACCGAAATCAGCCGGTGTCACCTCGATTTCGACGATATCGTCGAGTTCATAAGAAGGGCTGATCTCCTGAGCCGCGTCCAGGGAGATCTCCAGACGGGGATCCATCACTTCCTCCACGACGGTTTTGCGCGCAAAGACGCGAACCCGGCCAGAATCCCGGTCGATGTCCACGCGAACGTTCTGCGCCGAGTGGAAATTTCGTTTATACCCCGAAATCAAAGCGGCTTCGATCGCTTCGATCAACACCTCTTTGCTGATGCCCTTTTCCTTCTCCAACTGGCTGAGGGCTTCGATGAACTCTGCATTCATCGTCACTTCTCCTCCCTTCGATTAAAACACAAGCACCCGTCTTGCTTTCGCCACTTTGTCCGTCGGGACCACCACTCGGTTCCCCTCCACATCCAGAACGAGGCTTTCTCCGGTGTATTCGAGGAGTTCACCTTCGAACTTCTTATTCCCGTCGATCGGTTCGTATGTGGTAATGAAAATCCGGTTGCCGACGGCATTCCGGAAATGGGACTCCTTCTTAAGAGGCCGTTCCGCGCCGGGAGAAGAGACTTCAAGGAAGTAGCCGCCTGTCACAGGATCCACCCGGTCCAGTTCGGTGCTGAGCCGCTCGCTGACCCGGCTGCAATCATCGAGGTCCACTTTCCCCTCCGGTCGTTCAATATACACACGAAGGAACCAGTTCTTTCCTTCCTTTATGAATTCCGTATCGTACAATTCCAACCCTTCTTCTTCCAGGATCGGAACAGCCAATTCTTCCACAGCCTCAATCACTTTGCGACTCAATCCATGTCCCTCCTTCAACGTCGGGCTCGACTCCCAAAAATCGGATACAAAGGGAAAGAGTGGGCGACAACCCACTCTTTTCGGCCGGACATTCACCTTTCAGTATAGCCAAAAAGATTATACCACAACCAACCCTTGCCATGCAATTTCCCTCTGGGCTTTCCCCGCTCAGAAAAGGGACAGCTGATTGCTCTCGGGCAGGCCCTCCAAACACCCGAGACGACGGAGGACATCCACGACCGCACTGGAAATCCGACTCCGCTTGGAGAGGTCTTCAATGGAGAGAAATTCCCCGCCTTCCCGCGCTTCAACGATGTTGCGAGCGGCGTTGGCGCCGATGCCCGCCACGGAGGAAAAAGGTGGGATCAGGCTATCTCCATCGACGATGAAGTGCGTGGCATGAGAATGGTAGAGGTCCACTTTCCGAAACTTCAAGCCCCGTGCAAGCACTTCCCTGACAGATTCCAACACCGTCAAGAGCCCCTTCTCTTTGGGACTAGCTGTCACGCCCTTCTCCTCGACCTCCTGGATCGTCTTCTTCACCGCGTCGGCCCCTTTCAACACCACTTCTACATCAAAATCGTCGGCACGGACCGTAAAGTAAGTAGCGTAGTATTCAATGGGACGGTGCACCTTGAACCAGGCAATCCGTACGGCCATCAACACATAAGCGACAGCGTGAGCTTTGGGAAACATGTACTTAATCTTACGGCAGGAATCGATATACCATTGAGGAACGTCGTGGCTCCGCATCAATTCCGCCTCTTCGTCGGTCAAACCTTTTCCTTTTCGCACTTTTTCCATCAGTTTAAAGGCGATGGAGGGCTCCATCCCTTTATAGATGAGATAAATCATAATATCGTCCCGGGTGGAAATCACCTC
Organism: Salinithrix halophila; assembly: GCF_042650125.1. NCBI lineage: Bacteria > Bacillati > Bacillota > Bacilli > Caryophanales > Thermoactinomycetaceae > Salinithrix > Salinithrix halophila. The sequence goes on along the minus strand of NZ_JBHSAP010000018.1, from coordinate 144,125 downwards.
AGCCAGAACGGCGGTCTTCGAGCGGACTAAATCCTGAGCATTGTTTAGCCAGACATCCGTGCCATGGGAAAGGCCAGAGATGCGTACCAACTCACCAAAGGTAGTTGGTTTCGTGTCCTCCAACATCTGGCGGACAAAACGGGTTCCAAATTCGGGGATGCCCAACGTACCAGTGACCGTGCCGATTTCATCGGGCGTGACCCCCAGGGATTCCGTTCCGGAAAACAACTTCATCACTCCGGGATCATCCACGGGAATCGTTTTGGGATCAATCCCCGTGAGATCCTGTAGCATCCGGATCACCGTCGGATCATCGTGGCCCAGAATATCCAGCTTAAGAAGCCGCCCGCTAATGGCATGATAATCGAAGTGCGTGGTGATCGTCTCTGACTTAACATCATCGGCGGGGCGCTGGATCGGCGTAAAATCGAATACGTCTTTGTTCTGAGGGATGACCATCAGACCGCCGGGGTGCTGACCGGTGGTCCGTTTCACTCCGGAGCATCCTTCCACCATGCGGTCGATTTCGGCTCCCCGCCACTGGTGTTCTTTTTCCTCTTCATATTTCTTCACGTAGCCGAAAGCGGTCTTTTGAGCAACGGTAGAAATGGTACCCGCTCGGTAAACATACTCTTTTCCGAAGAGTTCCTCCGTATATTTATGGGCACGGGGTTGGTATTCTCCGGAAAAATTGAGATCGATATCAGGCACCTTGTCCCCTTTAAATCCGAGGAAGGTCTCAAAGGGGATATCATGGCCGTCTTTTTTCATTCGGGTACCGCACTCTGGACAATCCTTATCTGGTAGGTCGAACCCGGAAGCGATAGAACCGTCGGCTATAAACTCACTGTATTGACACTCTCCGCACATGTAATGGGGCGGAAGGGGGTTCACTTCGGTGATATGACTCATCGTTGCCACAAAGGATGACCCTACGGAACCCCTGGAACCGACCAAATAACCATCCTCCAAGGATTTGGTCACCAGCTTGTGAGAAATGAGGTAGATCACAGCAAACCCGTGTTTAATGATACTCCCCAGTTCCTTCTCCAAGCGCTTTTCCACGATTTCCGGCAAAGGGTTTCCATAGAGCCCTTCCGCCGTCTCATAGCATATCCGGCGCAGCTCCTCATCAGCGCCTTCAATAATCGGGGTATGAAGATCATCGGGAAAAGGCTTCATTTCCTCGACCCTTTCAGCGATTAGGAGCGGGTTGTGGATGACCACTTCCTTGGCCTTCTCCTCCCCGAGATAGGCGAACTCCTCCAACATTTCCTCTGTGGTGCGGAAATGGGCTCTGGGAAGGGGGCCCCGGTTGCGGAATCCTCCGGTTTGGTTAAAAGCAAGAATACTGCGGTAAGTAGCATCCCACTCATCCAGGTAGTGGGCATTCCCGGTAGCCACCACCGGTTTGCCCAGCTTTTCCCCAATTTCCACGAGTAGCCGGTTGGCCTCCCTCAGGCGCTCCGGGTTCTCCACGATCTCTTTCTCCACCAGGTGCTGATTGATTTCAACCGGCTGGATTTCAAGATAATCATAGAAACCGGCGATCTCTTCCACCTGCTCCCGTGATTTCTGTAGTGCCGCCTCGTATAACTCCCCTTTCTCACAGCCTGAACCGAGGATGAGACCCTCCCGATATTTCATTAGGAGACTGCGAGGAATTCGGGGAGTTCGATGGAAATACTCCAGATGGGATTTGGACACCAGTCGATAAAGATTTTTAAGCCCCGTATAGTTCTCAACCAGGATGATCGCGTGGAAGGGGCGGAGACGGGAAAGATCCCGCTCCCCAGTAAAATCATTGAGCTGATCGAGACGAAGCATATTCCGTTCGACGCAATCAGCAATCATCTTCCACAAGAGATACCCGGTTGCTTCGGCGTCATAAATAGCTCGGTGGTGCTGGGTAAGGTCAATGTCAAATTGTTTACAGAGCGTATTGAGGCGATGGTTTTTTAGCCGGGGATACATCAGACGGCCCAGTTCCAGGGTATCGATCACCGGATTTTCCACAGGGTCTCGGTCTGTCTTTTTGCAGGCCATCTGGAGAAAGCCCATGTCGAAACGGGCGTTGTGAGCAACGAGGACGCTTCCTTCGATAAATTCGAGGTAGCGGGGAAGCACGTCTGCCAACTCCGGGGCGTCCTTGACCATATCATCCGTGATGCTGGTCAATTCGGTGATCATTGCGCTTAGTTTACGGTGGGGATTCACGAAAGATTCGAAACGGTCGATGATCTCCCCATCTTTCACCTTCACCGCTGCCAGTTCGATGATCTCGTCATGGACCGCTGACAGCCCTGTCGTTTCCACATCAAAGACGACATAGGTGTCCGTCTTCAACTCTCGGGGAGCCGCGTTCATTACGATCGGTACCCCATCATCCACTACAAAAGCTTCCACGCCAAAAATAACTTTAATGCCATGTTTTTGTCCGGCAGCGTAGGCATCGGGATATGCCTGCAACACCCCATGATCCGTAATCGCCACCGCCGGGTGGCCCCACTGGGCAGCCCGCTTCACCATATCCTCCGGCTCGTATACCCCATCCATAGCGCTCATCGCCGTGTGAAGATGGAGTTCCACCCGTTTTTCCGGGGCCGTGTCCTCCCGCCGGTAAGGCTCCACTTCCCTTAAATCATTGGCCATCAAGACCAAATCCCGGGCAAACGTGTCAAACTGAACCGATCCCCGCAGGGTGACCCACATCCCATCTTTCACTTGGGCGAGGGTGGCTGCGTCCTCCTTATCCCGGGCAAAAACTTTGACCGCGATCGAATCACTGTAATCCGTCACATTAAACGTAAGGAGGGTGCGCCCGCTCCGCAGCTCCCGGATTTCGGCCTTGAACACAGTCCCTTTGATACAAACCCGCCGCTCTTCATCGGTAATCTCCTTGATCAAAATCGGCTCATCCCGAAAATCATACCCGATGGCCAGCGGACCCGTAGGTTTCTCCTCCTCCGGTGGTGGCTCTGCTTCCTCCAGAGAATTTATTGCTTGTTCCACCAGCTGCCGTTCGGCTTCTTTCCGTTCTTCCAGAAACTTATCGCGCGCATCTTCACCCTGATCAAAGGTAAGGGCCACCTGGATCCGTGTCCCAGAGATCTCCTGAAACAGGGAGCTGACCACCTGGTCCATCTGTTTGGCCACTGCCATCTTGGCCATAACCTGATTGGGAAAAATAAGCGTCAACGACTCCCCTTCCAAACTCCAGTTCGCCCGCGCCAACCAGCCGGCGGCTGACGGGGAAACCTTCTCCGCCGTCTGTTTACGAATCCACTGCCAGTACATCTCCGCCAATTGAGCAAGATCCGCTTGCCGGTAACGGACGACAAACTGGACCTCGACCACCGGTTGGAAAGCCTCTTTTACCTTCTTCTGCACGGCAAACCATACATTCGGCGGCACCGGTTCAGCGAGTTCCAGATAAAACGTCCAACGCTTCTTTTTCCGGCTTACTTTCACTTTCTCGATATACGCACCCTGAAAGTGGCGATCCGCCACTTCAGCGGGGATCTCGGCTCGTTTCAGCACCTCGACCCAACGTTTCTGTTTTACCGCTGTCACGGCCATTCCGTTCCCCCCGTTTCTATTGATCGCTTTTTATATGTAAATACGGGTGAGATTCCCGGAAACCTTCCTCATCGAGTTTATCAGAAAGAAACAGAAAGGACTAGCGATCAAACGCTCTTCAAGTCTTGACTCCCTTCATCGGTGGCTCCTCCCTTACAGATGCTAAGGGAAGAATATATTGATGGGAATCTTACATGGAAGTAAGGACAGGTTAAGGAAAATCGATAGAAGTTTCATGGGTCGACCCGTTACAGTAGGGATAGTCTCAACAAGCAACGCAGATGGAAGGAGAACAAATCCTTGGAAATGCTCAAAGTAAAACAGCTAGGGAAAATCTACGGAGGGAAAGTAACCTATCAAGCTCTATCCGATATCCATTTAACGGTGAACAAGGGTGAATTTATCGGGATTATGGGCCCCTCTGGCAGTGGAAAGACCACCCTCCTTAACATGATCTCTACAATTGATTCGCCCACCTCCGGGGAGGTCCTCATCGACGGTAAAAACCCGTATCAATTAAATAAAAAAGAATTGGCGATTTTTCGTCGGCGCCAACTCGGATTTGTCTTTCAGGATTTTAATTTGCTCGATACCCTGACCATCGGTGAGAACATCGTCTTGCCCCTCGCTCTGGACAAAGGAAGCGTAGCGGAGATGAAGAAAAAACGGTCCGAAGTAGCGGAAAAGCTGGGAATTACTCCGATTCTGGACAAGCGAACCTATGAGATATCCGGCGGACAAAAACAACGCGCGGCAATCGCTCGGGCGATTATCCATTCTCCCTCGCTGTTATTAGCGGATGAACCGACAGGAAACCTGGATTCCAAAATATCGAAAGACGTGATGGAAACGATGGAGTCCATCAACCGCACCATCGGCACCACCAGCTTAATGGTTACCCATGATCCCCTAGCCGCCAGCTATTGCCACCGGGTGATCGTGATCAAGGACGGCCGTTTGTACAATGAAATTCACCGCGGGGATCATCGACAAGCGTTTTTCCAAGAAATTATTGATTTGTTATCACTGATAGGAGGGGATGCCCATGACCTTTCGTCAGTTCGCATTTAATAATGTGAGACGAAACTCCCGGCAATACTTCGCATTCTTTTTCAGCAGCATCTTTTCCATTATGATTTTTTTCATCTATGCTGCATTCATCTTTCATCCCGATATCAGCAAAGACCCTACCCTCGGGAAAATGATGGGCGAAGCAATGACTGCTGCAGAGGGAATTATTTACGGATTTTCTTTTCTGTTTGTTCTCTATTCCGTCGGCCACTTTTTAAAGGTGCGCAAGAGGGAATTCGGGGTGCTCACGATCTTGGGCATATCCGACCGTCAGATCAATCGCCTGTTGTTTTTGGAAAATATCATCATCGGCGTGGTGTCGATTGTCATCGGCATTTTGATCGGGATGCTGTTAACCAAAGCGTTTTTCTTGGCCGCGTCGGCTGTTTTTGATTTAAAGGAATTGCCGTTTTATGTTCCGTTTAAAGCGATGGGGTTAACTACCGCTGCCTTTTTGGTTCTCTTTTTGCTCATTCCTTTCTTTAGCCGTTCGATGATACAGAGCAGTCATGTCATCAGCCTTTTGAAAGGAAGCGTAAAACCCAAAGCGGAACCCAAGACGTCCCCTCTTTTGGTTTTGTTATCTCTAGGTACCCTTTCCACCGCCTACTTCCTGTCCTCCCAAGGAATCGGTAACGCTCCTTTGCTCTGGATTATGGTTTTTACACTTGTGGGAACTTATTTCTTCTTTTCTCAACTGAGCGTATACCTCGTGCGCTGGTTGAAGAGTAAAGAGTCTTTTTTCTGGAAAGGCAACCGGATCCTATGGCTCTCCGATCTTGCCTACCGAATCAAGGACAACACACGGCTGTTTTTTATCGTAACCATGGTTTTTACCGTAGCCTTTACCGCTATTGGAAATTTTCTGGTCTTAGAAAAGTCGATCATGCGCACGATGGAAAACGAACCCTTTGCTTTTTATTACTTGTCCAAAGAAAAACCACCCCATAAAGACGTAACCCGGACACTCGATGAAAAACTAACCAAAGCCGGGGTTTCATTTGAAAAAATGAAAACCATCCTTACTTTTCATCGCGTGAAAGAGTCCCCTTATCCAGATCCAGAAGGGTTTATGAAATGGTCGGATTATCGTCGAATGACTCAAGCACTGGGATGGAAGACGAAGAACCTTCAAAACGGGGAAGCGTTGGCCTTAAAATCGGCAGAAGCTCAACCCAAGTATATTCTTAAACACCTGACTGTCCCAAAAACCAAGCAGTCCTTCCGACTTTCTGCCAAACCCCAAGTCAACTTTCTACCGCATAGCTTTCTTGTCTACGTCGTCCCTGACTCGGCTTACCAACAGTTATCGAAAGATCCCGCCTCGACCGATACGTATATCGCTTATCACGTTCCCGAATGGCTGGGTCACTTCCCTAAATCACACTCTCTTGAAACGAAATTGGGGAAACAATGGATGGAGTCTCCCGCTCTGAACAAGGAAAATGAACAGCCCTTCGCTCGTGGTTTCACCCTGAACAGCACAAAACAAGGAATGAACGCGCTGCTATTCGTGGGATTGTTTGTCGCGATCATCTTTTTCTTGGCGGCTGCCAGCTTCCTCTATTTCCGCCTGTATGCGGATTTAGAGAACGATCAGCATCATTACCGTGCTGCCTCCAAAATCGGCATGACGGAATGGGAAATGAAACAATCCGTTATCGTACAGATCGCGATTCTATTTTTCCTTCCCTTGATCGTTGCCGTTCTCCATACGTTCTTCTCCTTACAGCTGAGTCAATCCGCTTTTGGTGTGTCCATTACAAAACCGGCAGCAGTCGGGATCGGCTTCTTCTTCCTGCTGCAGCTTCTGTACTTCGGGGTGGTATGTCATCGATATCTGGCCCAACTCAAACGAATATTGGTGTGATGAAGTCAAGCGAGATTAAAAATCACAAGGAGGAGTTACCATGAAAAAACTGATGATCGCATTGATGAGCCTTGCCGTCTTGTCCGTCGGCGTTCTCTACTTCGCAGGCGATCAAGTAATCCCTGCCATTAAAAAATGGGGTACAGAAACCTATTATGTACAGATTCAAGGGGAAGGGAAAATGGATGGGAAGGATCGGGCCTACCACTTAAAAGGGTATAACAAAGAAGGGAAAGAAAAAGATCTCTCCTTCTATTCTTTCGGAGGTCGCCAACTTCAGGAAGGGGCCTATCTCCGCCTTTATGTAAAAGGAGAAAATGATGTAAAGAGCTATGAAGAAGTGAAGAAAAAAGATATTCCAAAGGCCGTGCAAAAAAAGCTTCAATCAAACGAGTAAAACGTCTCGAACAACGAGTATAAACTCCAATCGATTTGTACCTTTGTCCATCTTAGGATGGACTTTTTTTATTGCCTACCCCGAGAGGCTAAAGCCATTCTCCTGCCCGGTGCATAGACCTCTCATCCACAGATTCCCCCGCAGAAAAAAACCGGCCTCCGTAGGCCGGTCAGCTTCCTTTACAACGGTAGAATATAATGCGATATCATCACAAAATGGAGTGCCGATCCGGCCATCACAAACAAGTGGAAGATTTCATGAAAGCCGAATCGGCCCGGAACGAAGTCAAAGCATTTGGTCGCATAAATGAGGGCTCCCACCGTATAAACCAAGCCGCCGCCGATCATTAGGATCATCGCTCCAGTCGGTAAACTGCTTACCAATTGGAAGAATGGGATAACTGCAATCCACCCCAAGGTGACGTAGAAGACCGTGGAAATCGACCGGGGAGCATGGACGAACCAAATCTTCAAAAAAGCCCCGATCCCAGCCAACAACCAGACGGAAACCAACATGCTCCATTTCCAAACCCCGCTCAGGCCATAATAGAAAACGGGGGTGTAAGAACCTGCAATCAAGAGGTAAATCGCTATATGATCCAGTTTCTTTAGAATCAGCTCTTTGCCGGGTGTCACCCGCACCCAATGATAAAGAGAACTAGCCCCGTACAGAAGGATCAAGCTGCTCCCGTAAACCGTCATCGTCACTAGCTTGGACAGGTTCTCCTGGGACAGCAGAATCAAGTAGACCAAGCCCGCGATTGCGGTCAGAAAAGTGATGAAATGGGTCCAGGTATTGACGGGTTCCTTCATCCGGAAAAATCGGTTCATCGGCAGTTCTCCTTTTGTTCTGTCTCCCTTGATGATATCAGACACGCTCCCTTTGGGATACCCTTCGTCAGGCCATCAACCCTTTTTTCCTCGCTGGCTACGGCTTTCTAATGCCTTTTGGGCTTCCCGTAGGGCGAAAAACTGCGGCCAACTGCGGAAAGGAATGGCACGATCCTGGTCCTCCCCCCGATACCGGAGTTCCAAGGATCCTTCGGGATGCTTTTCTTCCCACCGGAGGGTCACTTTTTCTAATCGACGGAAATCAATCTCTTCCTCGGTATCATACAACCAGAAATTACGCCAGTGGGTGCTATGCTTTCGCCATACATCCGACTGCTGTCCCTGTGCTCGAGGACGGATGACGAAGCCTTCCTTTCGAACGGCCAGCTCCATTCCCTCCCCTTTAAAAACAGTGCTGTCGGGGTAACGTTCAATCAGTTCCTCAGCTTCCCTCTTCCATTGCTCGATTTTCTCAGGAGCGGCTTCCGGCTCTTCCCGATAGCTGGAAGAATGCCTCTCTTCATTTCCCCACCATTTTTTTAGATGACCGACCCATTTTCTTATCAACACGTTCATTCTCCCTCTTCAAACCGAAATTGGGGACAGCGACTTCCCGGTCACTAGCCATTTGCCACGTTCGAAGGGAAAGGACCCAATGGATGATTTCGAGTTCCATCATACTCCACCCGGTTCCTCGACTCAAGACCTAGTGAAGCTTTCCACGGACAAGGACACCTACCTTTCCTACTGGATAACACAAAAAAGGGCTGCAACCCTCCGGATTGCGGCCCTTTTTTCTTATTTACTCTCATCTACCCGTTTCAGAAGCTCTGAGAGTTTCCCTAGCAGCTCCTCCGCTGCCAGTTCCCCGCTCTCGCCGGATCGACGGAATTTGTATTCAACGATTCCATCAGCCGCCCGTTTACCAACAGTGATCCGCAGAGGAATCCCGATGAGATCAGCGTCTTTGAACTTAACACCGGCCCGTTCCTGCCGATCGTCAAAAAGGACCTCGACTCCTCCTTGCCGGAGTTGCTCGTAAAGATCTTCCGCCAGTTTCTTCTGAGCTTCATCCTTCACGTTGACGGCGATCAAATGAATTGGATAAGGGGCAGCACCTGAAGGCCAAGTAATCCCGTTTTCATCATGATGCTGTTCGACGATGGCTGCCAATATTCGGGAGATCCCGATCCCGTAGCAACCCATGATGAAGGGTTGTTCTTTCCCGGTTGCATTGAGGAAGTTGGCTTTCATATCCTCACTGTAACGGGTACCCAGTTTAAAGACGTGGCCAACCTCGATCCCTCTTGCAAACCGGATCATGCCCCCGCACTGGGGACAAGTGTCCCCTTCTTCCACCGTACGTACGTCGGTCCAGACGTCAACACCAAAATCACGGCCAGGAGCGGCGTGGATAAAGTGAGCATCCGTCTCGTTAGCCCCGATTACAGCATCAGCCAACCCCTTGACCGCAAGATCGGCCACCACCTTGACGTCCTCCTTCAGAGCGACCGGGCCTGCAAAGCCAGTCGAGGCGCCAGTTACCCGACGAACAGTCTCATCGTCGGCCAATTCGCAAGTCCGTGCGTCGAGAGCCTGTTTCACTTTGACCTCATTGGCCTCATGGTCTCCCCGTACCAGGACCAGGACCGGTTTATCGTCGGCGATGAACAGAAGGCTCTTGATCAACTCGGCCGGTTGCCGGTCGAGAAGGCGGGCCACATCTCGGATGGTTGATGCTTTAGGAGTGGGAATTTTTTTCAACTCCGGTACCCGAGAAATGTCTGCTGCCGCCCAGCCCCCTTCCGGCTCCCCGACCTGAGCCGTCTCAATGTTGGCCGCGTAATCGCAGGATCCACAAAGGGCGAGGGTGTCTTCTCCTGAATCGGAGAGAACCATGAACTCGTGGTTCTCTTTGCCACCGATAGCTCCGGAATCCGCTTCTACCGCGCGAAAGTCAAGTCCGAGGCGTGTAAAAATCCGCTTGTAAGCTTCAATCATCGCCCGGTAGGTCTCATCCAGTGTTTCCGCGTCGGCATGAAAGGAATAAGCATCTTTCATGAGGAATTCCCGGCCCCGGAGAAGACCGGAACGAGGGCGCCGCTCATCCCGGAATTTGGTTTGGATTTGGTAGAGAGCCATTGGCAGTTTTTTATACGAGTTGACCTCATTCCGCATGAGATCGGTAATGACTTCCTCATGGGTGGGCCCTAGAAGGAAGTCCCGTTCATGCCGATCACCAAGGGTAACCAACTCGGGCCCATAGGTGTCCCAACGCCCGGTTTCCCGCCACAACTCAGCCGGATTCATTGCGGGCATCAACAACTCCTGTGCCCCAATCCGGTCCATCTCTTCCCGCACAACCTGTTCCACTTTACGCAAACTGCGGTAAGCCAAGGGCAAGTAGGTGTACACGCCGGCGGCCAGCTGCCGGATCAGTCCCGCCCGCAACATCAGCCGGTGGCTGGCCATCGCCGCTTCCTCCCCCACGCTCCGCAGCGTCGGGATCAACATCGTCTGTTGCTTCATAGCTCCGTTCCTCCTCTTCCCCCACAGTCAACTCTTGAAGAAAACCCTCAGGATATCATTATAGGTAACCATCAACGCCAGCATCATGAGAAGAGCGAAACCGACGAAGTGAACCATACTTTCCTTATTGGGATCGATCGGTCTCCCTCGAAGCCCCTCCAGCAGGACAAACACGAGTCGGCTCCCATCAAGGGCCGGAAAAGGCAAGATGTTAAAGATACCCAAATTCAAGCTCAAGAGGGCCGTCCAATTCAACAATTGCAACCAGCCTTGCTCCGCGACTTTCCCTGTGAAATCAGCGATTCCCACCGGGCCCGCGAGGTTTTCGAACCCAACCTGGCCGGTAATCAACTGTCCGACACCCGTCACGATAATGACCGCCAAATCCCAGGTCTTCTTCACACCCTCAACAGCCGCTTCAGAAAGGGTGGCATCCCGTTTCTCCTGCCTCATCTCAATGCCGATCATGTACTGCTCGCCTTTTTTCTCGGGCTTGAGGGAGGTTTCATATCGTTGATTAGCTCTCTCCAGGACCATAGTGACGGTGTTTCCTTTGGCCTTTTGAAGAGGAAGTCGGATATCACCCGTGCTGGTGATTTTCTTTCCTTCCACTTCCCGGATGATATCACCCGACTTGATCCCGGCTTTTTCCGCTGGAGAATGGGGAACCGTGTCCTTGATAGATACTCGCGTATCCAACCCTGTTCCATAGACCATCCCCGCCAATATCACAATCGTCAGGAGGAAATTGAACACCGGACCGGCCACAATAAATAAAAAACGATCCAGGATGCTTTTGGATCCATATTGCCTATCTAATGGAGCAATCTGCACGATGTTTTTCTCATCGTACTGGATTACTGCCCGAGGGTGGACGGGATAGTGCACTTCCCTTCCCTCTTCGTCCTCCATAAGAATGGAAAGATCTCTCTCTAAGTCCACGGCTAACATTTTACCACCAATGGAGTCTTTAGCCGGTGGCAAGTGCTTCGGCAGATCGGCCCCCGCCAGCTCATCGACCTCGTGGTACTCGCGGGCTGCCTCATCCATATAACCGGCGTTTCCCGCCGACGGTTTGGACACCCGAATACGCAGAACGCGCCCTTGCGCATCCCTGTCGAGGATCAGGGGGGAGCCTGTTTTCAAATCAACAATCTCCGGATCTTCCCCGGCCACCCGTACGTATCCTCCCATAGGAAGAATACGGATGGAATAGAGGGTCTCCCCGTGGAACCACGAAATCAGTTTCGGTCCGAAACCGATGGCGAATTCACGCACCAACATACCGGCCCGCTTTGCGAACAGGAAGTGGCCCAATTCGTGGATAAATACCAAAACACTTAAAACAAGGATAAAGGAGAAAATGGTCTGCACAATCCATCACCGCCTTGATTGATCGCGGAGGGCTCAGCCCACCCGCACGCCACAATGTTGAGCCGTCTCCCGGGCCCAACGGTCCGCTTCGAATAAATCCTCGAGCCTCGGATTCGTCCTGGGAGTATGACGGGACAACACTTCCTCGATGATTTCCTCGATGGCTGGGAAAGAAAGCCCCCCCGCCAGGAAACGTTCTACTGCCACTTCATTGGCGGCGTTCATCACCGTCGGCATCGTCCCCCCTGCACGACCGCATGTGTAAGCGATCTTAAGGCACGGGAATCGTTCATAGTCAGGCTCTCGGAAATGCAGTTTCCCAATCGCCGCCAAGTCCAACGGTTCTGTCGCCAGAGGCAGCCGATCCGGATACGTGAGGGCGTACTGGATCGGCACCTTCATATCAGGGGTCCCCAACTCCGCCATCACCGCTCCGTCCTCATACTCAACCAGAGAATGGACAATGCTTTCAGGATGGATGAGTACGTCGATTCGATCATAAGGGAGATCGAACAGCCAACGGGCTTCAATCACCTCCAACCCTTTATTCATCATGGTCGCCGAATCGATGGTCACTTTCGCCCCCATCGACCAGTTGGGATGATTGAGTGCCTCTTCCCGCGTCGCTGTAGCGAGTCGGTCTCTGGGCCAGTCACGGAAGGCACCGCCGGAGGCGGTCAGGATGATACGGCGCACCCGATCGGCTCGCTCCCCATTCATGGCCTGGAAAATGGCGGAGTGCTCACTATCCACAGGCAATACCGACACTCCCGCCTTTTTTGCCTCTTCCATAACCAAGGAACCGCCCATGACCAGCGTCTCCTTGTTGGCAAGGCCAATTGTCTTCCCTGCTCGGATCGCCGTCAGCGTCGGGGGTAAACCCCGACTTCCCACAATAGCTGAGACCACAAAATCGGCTTCATCCAAGGAGGCAAGAGTTAGTAAACCCTCTTCCCCCCAGACCGCTTCTACCGGATAAGAAACAGCTCCCTTCACCTTCTCCACTGCCTCTTCATCGGCCATGGAAATCATGCGGGGTCGGAATTCCTCCACTTGGCGGATCATCTCCTCGGCGTTTCCGCCAGCAGCCAGGCCCACTACCTCGAACTGATCCGCGTGTTGTCGGATCACTTCTAGTGTATTTTGGCCGATAGAACCCGTGGAACCCCATATCACTATCCGTTTCATCTAAGTTTCCCCCCTATAACAACTGGAACAAATGCAGAACGGGAAAAACTAGCAACAGGCTGTCAAACCTGTCCAACACTCCCCCATGTCCGGGTAAAAGCGTCCCCGAATCTTTGGTACCGGTGGAGCGCTTCATCGCGGATTCCACCAGGTCTCCCACCTGTCCCACCACGCTTACCAGGAGCCCGATGGCTAGGGTCCTCAGCACTTCTCCGAGTTCTGGATGAAGCCAGGCAACTAGGATGCTGGCCAATACCGAAAGGAAAACCCCGCCTAGGGACCCTTCCACGGTCTTATTAGGGCTGATGGAGGGCCATAACTTCCGCCGCCCCCACTTCCTGCCTGTAAAGTAGGCACCGCTGTCGCTGGCGAAGGTGACAACTACGATCAGGAGCGACCAGGCAAACCCATCCATGATCAGCCTAGCCTGGATCATGTAAGAAAACCCATACCCTATGTATAAAGATCCCAGGAATAGATAAGTGATATCATCCAATGGAATCCGATTGCGGCTGATCACCGTCAGCAGCAAAAACAAGACCAGTCCGGCCAGAATATTTTCCGGCTCCCCCAGAAAGGTTCCTTTTCCCGTCAGGCCCTGGTCAGCCAAACCGGACCATAGCAGGAGCCAAATCAAAGCAAGGCCCGCCAACCCCTGGAGACTGAATGTCCGGATCCTCTTCATCCGGCAAAATTCGTGATAACTGATGGTGGCGAGAGCGGCGATTAAACCTGTATACCACCAGCCTCCCGCCCACAGTAAAGCCAAAAAACCGGCTCCCCCCAACACCCCCGTCACGACTCGCTGTTTCATCCGTCACTCACCCGTTTTCTCGTCACACCGCCCCATAACGGCGGGAACGGCGTTGAAAATCTTCAATGGCCTGATAAAACGTCTCCCGGGAAAAGTCGGGCCATTGGACATCGGTAAACCAAAACTCACTGTATGCGATTTGCCACAGCATAAAATTGCTGATCCTCACTTCTCCACTGGTGCGGATCATCAAATCGGGATCAGGCAAATTCGCCGTATACAGATATTGGCCAAAAACAGATTCATCGATCTCATCCTTATCCATCTTGCCCGATTTAACATCATCTATAATCTGATGAATCCCATGAATGATTTCAGTACGGGCCCCATAATTCAAGGCGAAGGAAAGGATCATCCCGGTATTTCCCGCCGTCCCTTCTTTGAATCCCTGGATCGCTCTCAGGGTATGAGGAGGAAGCCCTTCTTCACAGCCAACCATACCGACCCGGATATTCCTTCTCACCAACTCATCCAGATCAGTGCGAAGAAACTCTTCCGGCAAACCCATCAGATAGTTCACTTCGTCCTGAGGGCGCTTCCAGTTCTCTGTAGAAAAGGAATAGAGAGTAAGGGCTTCGATGCCTAAGTCATCCGCAGCCCGGGTGATATCACGGACGGTTTTCATTCCAGCCCGATGACCGGCGATCCGGGGCATTCCCCGCTTTTTCGCCCACCGTCCGTTTCCGTCCATAATAATAGCGATGTGTCTGGGGAGCGGCCCCTCTTTCAGGGCGGCAAGACGCTCTTGGTCCCCATGGTCTTCGTCTGCTTGGTAACCGACCAACCATTTTTTCAATCGTTGAATCATTGTCATTCATTCCTCCGGTGTCCAGTCCCAATGCAACCATCAGATTGGGTACGCTCATTCGTCATTTCGTGTCGCATGCGGGATCGGTCCGCCGATCTCAAACTCTCGCATTCTTACCCTTTTCGGTTCGATGCCGGGGTCAAGCCCCGGCACATCTCTAGTATGCAATATTTTGGGCTTATTTTCTACCGAAAATGGAGGGCTGCCCTTTTCGTCCCCTTCCGATAAATAAAGGAAAACCCCCTCATTGTTGAAGGGGGGTACCCTATTTTGTCAGACTTCCATGATCTCTTTCTCTTTCGATTCCACCAATTGATCGGCTTCTTTGATAAAACGGTCGGTCAATTTCTGGATTTCTTCCTGCCCCCGACGGGCGTCATCCTCAGAAATTTCCCCGCCCTTTTCCAGCTTCTTCACATCATCATTGGCATCACGCCGGATGTTTCGAACAGCTACTTTGGTCTCTTCTCCGGTTTTTTTCACTACTTTAACCAGTTCGGCCCGCCGCTGTTCCGTCAGAGCCGGGATGGCAATCCGGATAAGGTTGCCATCGTTATTAGGGGTCAGCCCCAGTCCGGATTTCAAAATGGCTCGCTCGATATCGGAAAGGGCGGACTTGTCCCAGGGTTGGATGATCAACAGACGGGGCTCCGGAGCGGAAATGTTGGCCATCTGGTTAAGCGGCATCTCACTCCCATAGTATTCCACTGTCACTTTATCCAGCAGATTGGGTGTCGCCCGACCCGCCCGCAGACTGGCTAGATCTCGCTTCAACGCCTGGATCGTCTTTTCCATCCGTTCCGTTGTCTCTTGTTTTACAGTGTTGAGCATCATGCATTCCCCCTAACCACGGTTCCGATTTGTTCACCCAGGATTACACGCCGGATATTTCCGTCGTCTTCGATACTGAATACGATCAGCGGAATGTCATTGTCCATACAGAGGGTGGAAGCGGTAGAGTCCATCACACCCAGCCCTTGGTTGAGAACATCCAGGTAGGTGAGAGATTCATATTTGACCGCGTCAGGATCCCGGCTGGGATCAGCGGAGTAGACCCCGTCCACTTTGTTCTTGGCCATGAGAATAACCTCCGCCTCGATTTCCGCGGCACGCAAGGCGGCTGTTGTGTCCGTTGAGAAATAAGGGTTGCCGGTCCCGGAGGCAAAGATGACAACGCGCCCCTTCTCCAGGTGACGGATGGCTCGCCGTCGGATATAAGGTTCAGCCACCTGCCGCATTTCGATGGAAGTCTGGACACGGGTCGGTACCCCGGCAGTTTCCAAGGCATCCTGCAATGCCAAGGAATTCATCACCGTTGCCAGCATCCCCATATAATCTGCCGTCGCCCGGTCCATGCCTTTGGCACTGCCGGCCATTCCCCGCCAGATATTACCCCCACCGACTACGATCGCCACCTCAACATTCAGCTCGATAACCTCTTTCAGCTGCTTGGCGATCGAGGTAATCACGTTGGGATCAATCCCATAGCCCTGCTCCCCAGCGAGGGCCTCACCGCTTAATTTCAGCACAACTCGTTTGAACCTCGGCCGTTCCATCTCGTTCCCTCCGTTTCCAGCCCTTAAGTGAATTCGACAAGGTGTTAGGATTTCCTTTTCGGGCTGTGTGCAAAAAAAGGGAACACGCCGTGTTCCCAATCATTGTGCTGCCCGTTACTTCTTGACTTGGGACATGACTTCAGAGACAAAGTCGTCTTCCCGTTTTTCCAGGCCTTCACCCAGTTCGAAACGGGCAAAGCGACGGATGGAGATATTTTCCCCGATTTTCGCGATATTTTCCTTCACCATCTCGTCAATCTTTTTGTCTCCGTCCTTAATGAAAGGTTGTTCCAACAAGCAGATCCGCTCATAAAACTTGCCGAGGCGCCCTTCCACCATTTTGTCGACGATATGTTCCGGCTTTCCTTCTTGGAGGGCCTGGGACTTAAGGATTTCTCGCTCTTTGTTGACTTCTTCTTCCGGCACTTCTTCGCGGCGAACGTACCGAGGGCCCATCGCGGCGATCTGCATCGCTACATCCTTCACGAAAGACTGGAAGTCATCAGTTTTGGCGACAAAGTCCGTCTCGCAGTTGACCTCGACCAGCACCCCGATGCGACCGCCAGCGTGTATGTAGGATTCAACGACCCCTTCAGCGGCGATGCGATCCGCTTTTTTCTCAGCCTTGGAGAGCCCCTTTTCACGGAGCAACTCAATCGCCTTCTCCATATCACCGTTGGCTTCTGTCAGCACTTTTTTACAATCCATCATGCCTGCACCTGTCTTTTCGCGCAGTTCTTTCACCTGAGCGGCAGTAATCGCCATCGTAGATTTCCTCCTTTTGATCCCGTTGGGGTTGGATGGTTCTCTCTCAAACCGCGCTTAGGGCCTCTGGAAGGGTCCCGTTGTCGACGGTCCGGTTTTAATTCGTAAAAAAAGGGTGGTCACGCAACCGTGGCCACCCCCTCTTGCGCATCGATCAGGACGCGGTCTGTTCTCCCTGCTTCCCTTCCAGGACAGCGTCGGCCATCTTCGAAGTGAAGAGTCGCACCGCACGGATGGCATCATCATTGCCGGGGATGATGTGATCGATCTCATCGGGATCACAGTTCGTATCGACGATGGCGATGATCGGGATCCCCAGCTTGCGGGCTTCCGCCACGGCAATCCGTTCTTTGCGCGGGTCGATGATGAAGACGGCATCCGGAAGTTGTTTCATATGCTTGATCCCGCCGAGGAATTTCTCGAGACGGGCCTGTTCCTTCTTCAACATCACAACTTCTTTCTTCGGCAACACATCAAAGGTGCCGTCCTCTTCCATCGCTTCTAATTTATGCAGACGGTTAATCCGTTTGCGGATGGTCTGGAAGTTGGTCAAAGTACCGCCGAGCCAGCGGTGGTTGACGAAGAACATGTCGGAACGCTCTGCTTCTTCTCGAACAGCATCCTGAGCCTGTTTCTTGGTCCCTACGAACAGCAGGTTGCCACCGCGAGCTGCCAGCTCACGTACATAGTTATAAGTGTCCTCCATCATCTTGACCGTTTTTTGTAGGTCGATGATGTAAATTCCGTTCCGTTCAGTGAAGATGTACTTCTCCATTTTGGGGTTCCAACGACGGGTCTGGTGACCGAAGTGGACGCCTGCCTCCAGGAGTTGTTTCATGGAAACGACTGCCATGGTGTAAATTCCTCCTTTGGTTTTTCCTCCGCCAGCTTCCACTGTGCCGGAAGCCGCTCAGGTATTTTCCCTGAGCAGCACCCTCCGGCCACATCCACCGACGTGTGTGTTCACACCGTTGTTTAATATACCACAAGGATGAAGCCCCCGCAAGCTTCCATTTCACGGAACAGTCAGTTTCTCTCCCCGGTGTGGATCATGAGTTTGTCAGGCCACCTACAGGGTGCAAGCGGGGCTGTCCTCTCTTCTCTTCTATTATCATCCGTATCAATCATATCCCAATTCCCTGAGACATTTTCCCGCAATCTTCATAAATGTCTCAAGCTGCCCGGGGGATAGATCTCTTTCCCACCTCCCTCTGTCTAGATCACATGTTTCTCCGAGCTCATGAGAGATTTCGTGATAGAGCAACATGTGCTCATTCCAAGGCTCTTTAACAAACCGGCACACTTTTTTTAAGGTTTCCACCGGTTGGGATACCAAGTCTTCATATCGAATTTCCATATAATGGAGTTGATGACGATGCGCTTTTCCCTTCTCGATGCACATAACCCAATGGGACGCGACCTCCTCCATGTTTTTGGAGACCCCCGGCATCCCGAGCATAGAGGCGGCCACGTCCCGGCCGTCACGGATCACATGAATAAACTTCATGTACGGAAACAACCGCTGCAAAAAATCGATTTTCAGGATATTATAAGGGGATTGATCAGCCCACCTCTTTTTTTGGTTCACCTTCCTGTAAGGTTCGTGGAACTGATGTAACAGGGAGGCCAAACAGCTGTCCATCGCTTGTTCCGGAAAGGGGTAGTATTCGCGTATTTGGCTTTCATACACCCGGGAAAGGTGGTTTCCCAACAACTCCACCTGACTGTCGAGAAAAAAATGTGTTTCCGGTCCACATGCGATATGGGGATGGCTATCCAGCATGATCCCCATCAGCGCGGTTCCGGAACATCTTTCCCCGCCGATGAAAATCGGCCGTAACTCTTCTTGTTCCTCCTCCAGCAACCGGCTTATTTTCTGCCTGTTCAGGACTTCTTCCAAATATCGTTTGTTTCGGAGCATCATCGGGTTTCGGGGACAATACTGGCGTGCCGTTTCATTATGCTCGTAAGCCCGTTGATAATCCCCTTTTTTATCATAGCAGACACACAGCTGGATATGCGGCAGCCACGTCCGGCATGCTTCATTGACCAGGGCTGTATGGTTTTTCGGTCTTTCAAGACGCGTGGCCCAATTATACCAAAAAACAGCGGTATCCACCCAACCCTGCCGTAAATAGTGATATCCCAGCCGGCAACACAATTCCGCTCTGGGCCCGTCAAACTGCAAAGCGCGCAAAGCCCAGCGCATTTCTTCTTCCGGCTCACCCAGGTCATGATAACAATCGGCGATCCGTTCACACGCACTTATTTTATCTTCGACCCATCCATCGGGCGTCTCGACGAATTTTTGATAGTTTTCGATTGCTTGACGGTATTTTTTGTGATCCCGTAACTCATTGGCATAATAGAACAAGTCCCGCGGGGAAAAATCTCCCCCCTTGGCCAAGCGGCGTTCATAAATCCTTAAGTTACGGTCGGATTGTTTCTCTTTCACAGGCCGATGGATGACGGCCACCTCGCTGTGAAAAAGTGTCCCTCCCACGGCCAAGTATTCGTGGACCGCCCCGATCCATTTGAATTGGTCGGCCCGTTTGACCAAACGGTACCGTTTCAGCCGGAAAACCGGGTTCCCATGTTCGTCCAGTGCCAGGTGGTAATCCATGGACACAGCGTCCACGCCCGGGTCAAGCGTCTCTTTCAATTCCAGTAATTTGCCGAGATCTTCCTCCGATAAAACATCATCGGCATCCAACCAGAGAATATATTCCTGGGTGGCTTGATTGAAGGAATAATTGCGGGCGGCGGCAAAATCGTCCAACCACTCAAAAGAGTAAATCCGGTCCGTATACTCCCCGGCAATCTCCCGTGTCCGGTCCGTCGACCCAGTGTCCACGATCACGATTTCTTCCACTGCCGGCGCGACGGAACCCAGGCACCTGCCGATCACTTCTTCCTCATTTTTCACGATCATACACAAGCTGATGGTGACCACTCTATCACCTCATTTCTCTTTTGCGGGCGGGAAGAGATCGTTTTCCGACATTATAGAGCTGCACTTGAACACTGGGACGTACAGGGTTGGCAAGAGAAAATCCTGCGGATAAGACGATTCTCGGTGCTGGCGGACTGACGCCCGGCTACCTTTCAGGCTCGAACGGCCTTCGTGAAAGCCGGATGCAACGGGAAGCTCTGCCGCTTAGGTTGTGGCTGGTAATTAAAATTCCTGTGAGATATAGGGGAGGACCGGTGTGGTCGGCGGAGAGCCTTTGCGCTTTTTGCAACGAAACGAAGACGACCACACCGGCCCGGACGCACCCGTTATGATTTACCAGACACGCCCTAGTCGCGAGCGGCTCACCCCTTGTTTTTCGTCCTCAGTCCCTCCCTTCGCGGCTTCGCTCTCCCTTCACCATTGTTATAGTAGTCGGAGAACAAAAAACAGTGAGAGGGATCATAGGGATTTGGCGAAAATTAGGGAGATGCCGACAACCATTTACGCACATAAAAAAACCCAGTTCCCAAACAAGTGTTTGGAACTGGGTTTTGTGCCCCTTCCCTCCTGGCGGGGCGGAGGGGCACAACGGATTCAGCCAAGCTTCACCACGGTTACGGCCGCCGAGATTGCCGGGTTGATTCCTCCGGCGGTGGTCAGCAAACCCAACGGAGTGCTCGAATTATCATTCACAAGAGTCAAAACGGATGTCCCCGAAACGGTCAGGATGACCTCCCCACTATTCTGGTCATTGGCTGAGTCCATCCCGAATCTTCCACCGGGAACGGGAAGCCCATCCTGATGCACGGCGAGCTGGCTTGGTGCATCTACAGTCGCCATGAACCTAAACGAGTACACACCCGGTGCCAAAACGATTTCTGCGGAGCCTGGGACGTGAGTGATCGAGGTACCGATGACCACCCCGTTGTTCGCAAAGGAAATGGTTCCTCCAGGGGCGATAACCTGTTCAGTATCATCGTATAGATAGGCAAGGTCCAAAGTGGGGGCAGGACCCGTAGGGCCGGTCGGACCCGTGGGACCTGTCGGACCCGTAGGGCCTATCGGACCCGTGGGACCTATCGGACCCGTAGGGCCTATCGGACCCGTGGGACCTATCGGACCCGTAGGACCTATCGGACCCGTAGGGCCTATCGGACCCGTGGGACCTATCGGACCCGTAGGACCCGTAGGACCTATCGGACCCGTGGAACCTGTCGGACCCGTGGGACCTGTCGGACCCGTGGAGCCTGTCGGACCCGTGGCGCCCGTAGCGCCCGTAGCGCCCGTAGCACCCGTGGCGCCCGTAGCACCCGTAGCACCCGTAGCACCCGTAGCACCCGTGGCACCCGTAGCACCCGTGGCACCCGTGGCGCCCGTAGCACCCGTGGCACCCGTAGCACCCGTGGCGCCCGTGGCACCCGTGGCACCTGTGGGGCCTGTGGGGCCCGTGGGGCCCGTGGGGCCTGTGGGGCCCGTGGGGCCCGTGGGGCCTGTGGGACCTGTGGGGCCCGTGGGGCCCGTGGAGCCCGTCGGGCCCGTGGCACCCGTGGGACCTGTGGGGCCCGTGGCACCCGTGGGACCTATGGGGCCTGTGGGGCCCGTGGGGCCCGTCGGGCCCGTGGGACCTGTGGGGCCCGTGGCACCCGTGGGACCTATGGGGCCTGTGGGGCCCGTGGGGCCCGTCGGGCCCGTGGGACCTGTGGGGCCCGTGGGGCCTGTGGAGCCCGTGGGGCCTGTGGGGCCCGTGGGACCTGTGGGGCCCGTGGGGCCTGTGGGGCCCGTGGGGCCGGTAGCACCCGTGGCACCCGTAGCACCCGTAGCGCCCGTGGCACCCGTGGAGCCCGTGGCACCCGTGGCACCCGTAGCACCCGTGGCACCCGTAGCACCCGTAGCACCCGTGGCACCCGTAGCACCCGTAGCACCCGTGGCACCCGTAGCACCCGTAGCACCCGTAGCACCCGTAGCACCCGTAGCACCCGTGGCACCCGTAGCACCCGTAGCGCCCGTAGCGCCCGTGGCACCCGTAGCACCCGTAGCGCCCGTGGCACCCGTAGCGCCCGTAGCACCCGTAGCACCCGTGGCACCCGTGGCACCCGTAGCGCCCGTAGCGCCCGTAGCACCCGTAGCACCCGTGGCACCCGTGGCACCCGTAGCGCCCGTAGCGCCCGTAGCGCCTGTAGCACCCGTGGCACCCGTGGGACATGTAAAGAAACAATCACACGGCAAAAGGCTAAAAAGACCTTTCGATTTGCGTCGTTTCAAAGGCACTATCAACCTCCTTCCAGAAAGTGAGGAAAAGAACCTCTATAACTTTTCCTCACACATACTTAATCAGGAAGGAAGATACAGGGAACGGTAAACGCCTCGCTTATTTTCATTTGGGGCAAAGATGTCTTCTCGAGTTATGATCCTCTCAATTTCTCCAGAGCCGGTAACAGTTTCTCGTTCAGGATTTTGATGTGCGTTCCCTTCATCCCGAGTGAACGGGAATCGATGACCCCGGCACTCTCCAGCTTACGGAGGGCGTTAACAATCACCGAACGGGTGATCCCCGCCCGGTCGGCAATCTTGCTGGCCACGAGAATCCCTTCGGTTCCTTCCAATTCGGCGAAGATATGCTCCACTGCTTCCTGTTCACTATAGGAAAGAGAACCGACAGCCAAGTGAACGACAGCTCGGTTACGGGCTTCCTCTTCCGCTTCCTCTGCCTTCATCTGCAAAATTTCCATCCCGACGACCGTCGCCCCGTATTCCGCCAAGATGAGGTCATCATTAACGAAGGGTTGGTCGAAGCGAGTTAAAAGGAGCGTTCCCAAGCGATCCCCGCCACCGATAATCGGTACAATCGTGGTATAGCGATGCTCGTGGCCCTGTACCTGGTGGGTAAAACTGTATTCGCTCGTCTCGTCCAGGTTGGCAGAAGTCTCCCCAATCGACTTGATCAGTTCGTTGTAATCATCGGGCAGACGTCCTTCCTTCAGCACACCTTGATGCATCTCATCAGCGTCATGTTCCTGGGCAACGCCGAAGCCGAGAATTTTCCCTTTGCGGCTGACCACGTAGATATTGGCGACGATCACATCCCGAAGGACTTCCGCCATTTCCATAAAGCTGACGGCTTGTCCGCCGGTTTTTTGTAGGAGACGATTGATCTCCCGCGCTTTACTGAGCAAATCCATGATCGATCCCTCTTCTTCCTCTATAAAATATACTGGGAAAGGTCCCGATTTTCGACGATGGTGGCGAGGCGTTGTTTCACATAGTCGGGTGTGATTTTCACTTCGTCCAGGGTGATATCCGGGGCTTCGAAGGAGAGTTCCTCGAGGAGACGCTCCAACATCGTCTGAAGGCGGCGGGCTCCAATATTTTCAGTTCCCCGGTTCACCTCCGCCGCCAAACGGGCAATTTCCTCGATGCCTTCTTCCGTAAAAGCAACCCGAATGCCTTCCGTTCCCAAAAGGGCCGTGTATTGCTTCAACAACGCCCCTTTGGGCTCCGTCAGGATACGGACGAAATCCTCAGCCGTCAGGTCGTTCAATTCGACCCGAATCGGAAATCGGCCTTGCAACTCCGGGATCATGTCCGACGGTTTAGCCGTGTGAAAGGCCCCGGCTGCGATGAACAGGACATGATCCGTCTTTACCGGGCCGTATTTGGTCATGACGGTCGAACCTTCCACGATGGGCAGGATATCCCGTTGCACTCCTTCCCGGGAAACATCAGGACCACCCCGTTGGTCCTTACCTGCAATTTTATCCACTTCATCGATGAAAATAATCCCCGATTCTTCAACCCGGTTGAGGGATTCCTGCTGAACTTGATCCATATCGATCAGTTTTTGCCCCTCTTCCTGGATCAAGACCTTGCGCGCTTCCTTCACGGGCAGACGGCGTTTCTTCGTTTTTTTGGGCATGAACTGGCCCAGCATCTCCTGCATGTTAATCCCCATCTGTTCCGCCCCGGACCCGGCGAACATGTCGAGCATAGGAGGGGCATCCTCCACCTCGATCTCAATCACTTCATCCTCCAGCTGGCCGCTTTTCAGTTGGAAACGCACTTGGCGCCGCCGTTGTTCCAGCTGCCGGTTTTTGTCCGTATCTTCCCGGTCGGTGGTCCGGTTTCCAGAGGAATTTTGATTGAAGAACATTTCCAGGGGGTTCTTGAAGGTGTTGGGCCCACTCCCCGCAGGGACCATAATGGAAACGATGCGTTCATCAGCCATTTCTTCCGCTTTTTCTTTCACTTCTTCCATTTTCTCTGCTTTAACAATACGAATCGCGGTTTCCACCAGATCCCGGACCATGGATTCAACATCTCGGCCTACATACCCCACCTCGGTGAATTTGGTCGCCTCCACCTTGACGAAGGGTGCCCCGACCAACTTAGCGAGCCGACGGGCGATCTCCGTCTTCCCGACACCAGTGGGCCCCATCATCAAAATATTTTTGGGTACCACCTCGTCTCTGAGATCTTCCGGCAGCAGGGTACGGCGGTACCGGTTGCGAAGAGCGACCGCTACCGCCCGTTTGGCGTTATGTTGGCCAATGATGTATTTATCCAATTCCGCCACGATTTTCCGCGGTGTCCATTCTTGTTTTGGGTTGGGATGGTTGCTGGCCACGGCTATACCTCCTCCACAACAATTTGGTCGTTGGTAAAGACGCAGATTTCCCCGGCAACTGTCAAAGCCGCTTCGGCGATCTCTTTAGCCGAGAGATCTTTGGCATGGCGGGCGAGGGCCCGGCCTGCCGACAGGGCGTAGCTTCCCCCAGAGCCGATCGCCAGCATCCCATCATCCGGCTCGATTACCTCGCCGGTACCGGACACCAAGAGCAGATCGTTTTTATCCATCACGACCAACATCGCTTCCAGCCTGCGAAGAACCTTATCTGCCCGCCACTCTTTGGCCAGTTCCACGGCAGCACGGGGCAGGTTACCGTGGTACTCCTCCAGCTTGCCTTCGAATTTCTCGAACAGGGTGACCGCGTCGGCCACCGACCCGGCAAAGCCGGCCACCACCTGGCCCCGATAAAGCCGGCGCACCTTCTTGGCCGAATGCTTCATCACCATCTGGTTACCGAAGGTGACCTGACCATCACCGGCGATCGCACCGGCGCCTTCCTTCCGGATGGCGAAGATGGTGGTTGCGTGAAAAGTTCCCATCCTTTTCCTCCTCATTTCGGCTTCCATCGATCCCATAGCCCATTCCTATCCTTGAGAAAATGAAATACCTTGGACCGCTCTCCTATGAAAAAAACAGCGAGACAAAAAGACGCCGTTGCTGTTCCATTCCCGGATCCGTGATATGTAATTCATGGAGGAGATGCTCTCCCAAACTCCATCTCATCGTATCATACCGCTTTTACCGTCGCAAGGCGAATTGTGCCCGATGGATAAAATATTCTGAATGTTTGTCCGCCGCTTAGACACGGCCTGTTCCATCGGGCCGTGTCCCAGGATCCCCCTGCGGTAAAGCCGAGCTTCGGGAGATAAAGGCCTCCCTGTCGCTGGCTCAGTTCTTCTCCTCCTGGAAATCGCATTGCACGCACTGGATGAGCGTCCCTTTTTTCCTCTTCTTCTCCACTAGCATATGGTTGCACTTGGGACAGGGACGAGGGATCGGTTTGTCCCAGGAGACAAAATCGCAATCCGGATAACGATCGCATCCGTAAAAAGTTCGCCGCTTTTTACTCTTTCGTTCCACAACCTCTCCTTTTTCGCATTTGGGACAGGTAACTCCTGTGGATTTGACGATGGGTTTGGTATTGCGGCAGTCGGGAAACCCGGAGCAAGCAAGGAATTTTCCATAGCGGCCGAATTTATAAACCATTGGATTTCCACATTTCTCGCAGTTTTCATCGGAAACCTCGTCGCGGATTTCTACCTCTTTCATTTCTTCTTCCGCCACTTCCAGCCGTTTTTCAAATTTCTCGTAAAAACGCTCCAGGATCTCCACCCAATTGACTTTGCCGTCCTCGATATGATCCAATTTTTCTTCCATATTAACTGTGAACTCGACATCGAGGATTTCGGGAAAGAACTCCACCATCAGCGAAATGACGATCTCGCCCAGCTCCGAGGGAACAAAACGTTTATCCTCCAACATCACATATCCCCGTTTCTGGATCGTATCCAGAGTGGGAGCGTAGGTGCTGGGCCGACCGATCCCTTTTTCTTCTAGTGTCTTAACCAAACGAGCTTCGGTATAACGCGGTGGCGGTTGGGTGAAGTGCTGTTTGGGATCAATCGCTTTCTTCTTCAGTTTTTGTCCGGGTTCCAACGCGGGCAGGTACTTATCATCCTCTTTTTTCTTATCGTCGTCCCCTTCTATATACACCTTCATAAACCCAGGGAACTTCACTTTGGAACCCGTTGCCCGGAAAAGAGCCTCCCCCGCCCGTATATCAGCGGAGATAGCATCCAACACCGCCGGTGCCATCTGGCTGGCGACAAACCTCTCCCAAATCAGCTTATAAAGCCGGTGTTGATCCCGACTGAGATGGGGCTTCATCTTATCAGGAGTCCGTAGAGCAGAGGTGGGACGGATCGCTTCATGAGCATCCTGAGCACCCGCTTTGGCCTTATGGGCGCGGGGTTTCGAAGGTAGGTAATTTTTACCAAAATTGTCCCCAATGTAACCCTGCACCTCTTCCTGGGCAGTCGGTGAGATCCGGGTGGAATCCGTCCGCATATAGGTGATCAGACCAACGGTTCCCCCTTCGGACTTGCCGAGATCCACCCCTTCATATAACTGCTGAGCGACGGCCATGGTCTTGGCCGCGCGGAAGTTGAGCTTCCGGGCCGCTTCCTGTTGAAGGGAGCTGGTGATGAATGGAGGTGCCGGGTTACGCCGTCTTTCACTCTTCTTTACGTCCTCAACGGTATAGCGCTTTCCTTTAACCTCTTCCAGCAGCTTTTTCACATCAGCTTCATTTTTCAATTCCGCTTTCTTGTTACCATAGCCGTGGAATTTTGCTTCAAAGGTGTCCGTTTCAGTAAGTAAGGTAACGGTAACCGTCCAATACTCTTCCGGTTGGAAGTTGCGGATCTCGTTTTCCCGGTCAATGACCATCTTGACGGCGACAGACTGTACTCGACCGGCAGAAAGGCCTTTCTTCACCTTTTTCCATAACACCGGGCTGATCCCGTATCCGACCAACCGATCCAAGATACGCCGCGCTTGTTGGGCCTTCACCAGATCCATGTTAATCTTTCGTGGATGTTTAAAGGCTTCCTTCACTGCCTGTTTGGTGATCTCATTAAAGACCACCCGACATTCCTCGTCCACTTCCAGGTTGAGGCTATGGGCGAGATGATAAGCGATCGCTTCCCCTTCCCGGTCAGGGTCAGCGGCAAGGTAGACGTGCTTCACTTTTTTCCGAGCGTCCCTCAACTCCTTGAGGACATCCCCTTTTCCACGGATCGTAATGTATTTCGGTTCAAAATGGTTGTTCGTATCCACACCCAATTGGCTCTTGGGCAGATCCCGCACATGCCCCATCGACGCCTTGACGATAAATTTCTTCCCCAAGTATTTGCCGATCGTTTTGGCTTTGGCGGGCGATTCAACGATGACGAGAGAATCAGCCATCCCGCGTCCTCCCCTCTCACTAGTTCCAAAAACGACTGCTGGTTCCATGATGTACAGCATGATTCCCTGCCAGACCCCCGCCTACACACAGAAAACGGGAAGAACCTTAATCAGTACCATACCAAATTTTTGGTCATAAAGGCAATATCATCTAATCCATCCCGCTCACACCAGGCTGAAGCCTCGCTTTTGTACCATACCACGCATGGGGCCCGGAAATCCAGAAAGAGGCTTTTTCCTTCCGGATACACCGGGCTTCTTTATGTAGGAAAAGAGTTTCCGAGTTGGATCGCTTCAGACCCGTTCAAAACGAGCTCCCGGCAGTTGGCGTAGCCTTTTCTTCACCTGTAGGGCTAAAAGCAAGCGGTGAAGGTCTCCAAGCGGGATTCCCGCACAGGTCGTCAGTTCCTCCAGGGAAAGAGGACCTTCTTCGAAAAAGCGGAACACTTGACTTTCTTCTTCGGATAGCTCTTCCGGCTCCTCTTCCCGAATATCCTCCCTGGGCAACTCCGGAATATGAGGGAATTCTTCCAGAATATCCACCGAAGTCAGCACACATTTCGCTCCCTGTTGAATCAGGCGGTTGCTGCCCATACTCTGGGACGAAGTAATCGGTCCCGGCACGGCGAACACCTCCCTGCCCTGTTCCATCCCGCAATCAGCGGTGATGAGTGAACCGCTGCGTTCCGCCGCCTCCACCACCAATACACCATGGGAAAGGCCGCTGATAATCCGGTTTCGTTGAGGAAAGAGACCCGGTCGAGGCGCAACGCCGGGGGGCGCTTCTGACAGGACGACTCCTTCAGCAACCAACTGTTCATAAAGCGATCGGTGATGTTTTGGATAGACCACATCCACTCCGCACCCTAGGACCGCTGCTGTCCGCCCTCCCCTTTGCAGCACCGCCCGATGGGCTTCCCCATCGATCCCGGCTGCCAATCCGCTCACGATCGTCCAACCACGGGAAGCTGTCTCCGCTGCCAGCTTGGCCGTCGCTTGTTTCCCATAGGAAGTGGGCTTTCTCGTTCCGACCACCGCTAGACACGGATGGGTCAGCAAAGAGGGGTCCCCCTTTAGGTAAAGGACCCAGGGTGGCTGGGGAAGCTCTCGAAGGCGATCCGGATAATCATCATCCCAAACGGTCAGGGTTTGGATTGTCCGCCGAGCCAGCTCCTCCTGTACTTTCCTGACAAAAGGAGCGGTCCACTTCTTCCGAATACTCCCGGGAACTTCTTTTCGCCTCCACTGGACGCGCTCCAGTGCATGACCGGATGCCTCCAAAGGACGCGCCGGGTCCCACCCTGCGCGTAACAAGGCATCGATGGTATGCCAGCCCACCCCCTGAATCTGATGCAGGGCGACTAAGCCGTCACGGGCTCCCCACGCTGTCACCGCCATCCCTCCCTTTTCAACCTGTGCCCATGTTGATTGTAAGCGGTTCAACACCCCCTGTCTACATCATCTGATAAAAATTGGCAAATTCTGCACCCCTCCGACAGGGCCCCTGCATTCCACAAAGTACCAAAACAAATTTGCAGGGATTGAAGACCTCGAACTCGTCTCTTCTTATACCCGGGTATCCGCGTAAAACAAGTAAGCAATACTTCCCTATAAAGGACTCCGGCGATACACTAACAACAACGAGTCATATGAAAGGTGGGTGTGTGATGGAAAAAATCTTACTCGTTGAAGATGATCAGACTTTGGCACTCGGCATCCAATACACCTTGGAAGATGAGGATATGAAAGTCGAAGTGGCTCACTCAGTGGAAGAAGGGTACCAACTCCATCAAGAAAAATCCTTCGATTTAATTTTGCTTGACATTTCGTTACCCGATGGTAATGGCTATGATTTATGTAAAAAAATAAGAGAAACTGATGAAACGCCGATCATCTTTCTGACAGCCAACGATGATGAAGTCAATATTGTTCGGGGTTTAGATCTCGGAGCCGATGATTACATCACCAAACCCTTTCGCGTAAAAGAATTGGTCTCCAGAATCAAGGCAACTATTCGAAGGAACCGGATGGTTAATCAGAATAAAAAAATGCACTTTCGAGATCTCGTGATTGATTTTGCCAACCACAAAGTGCTTAAGAACGGAAAGGATGTCTTCCTAACTCCTATTGAATACAAACTGCTGGTCACTTTAGCAAAAAATCGTCAACAAGTCCTGACACGCCATCAAATATTGGATAAAATTTGGGATTCCTCCGGAGAATTTATCGATAACAATACCTTGTCCGTCCATATCCGCAGACTTAGAGGGAAAATCGAAGATGATCCGACAAACCCGGTGTATATCCTGACGATCCGAGGCGTGGGTTACAAATTTGGTACCATCTAAACCGATACGACTCGCTGAACATCGAAACCACGTCACGCTTGTATATGAACGAACAATCTTCTTTATAGGAGATGGGACAAGGTGGAAAAGTTTTTTCGCAATCCGGAAATTAAAGGGTTAATCTTCAAATGGGTCCTGCTTCAAATCATCCTGTTGATTGTTGGTTGGGTGGTTTTTCAATGGCAACTCGAGACGTTTAAAAAAGACGTGCTGCGACAAAATACCGCTGTCATCGGACAAATTCTGCAACATGAACCTGATATGGAAAATGAAATCATCGGTTTTTTTACGAAAACACCGACGGAAGCAGAAATACAATCAGGGGAAAACATCACAAAGCAATACGGTTATGACGAAAAGTTAACCCCCAAAGCCATTCCTTATATCCATACCTTATATCAAAGGGCAAACATCCTCTATCTTTCCTTTTTCCTTTTGAATACCTTGGCCTTATTATTGTTGGTCTTCATTGAATTTCGGAAAGTCTTCCATAACATGAAGCGAATCTCGGATCAGGCCCAACAAGCGGTGGAAGGGAACTTCCGGTATCTTCCCGACAGTGGTGAAGGAGAGTATGGCAGTTTGGTCCATCACTTTAACAACATGAGCAATCGCTTGAAGGAAACCATCGAAAAACTTTCGCAGGAAAAACTCTTCCTCAAGGAAACCCTGTCCGATATTTCCCACCAAATTAAAACCCCTTTATCATCCCTTCTTCTTTTGAATGACATTTTGTTGAATCGAGAAGTCCCCCCTGAAAAGAGAAAGGAATTTTTACAAAATAATAAAGAGCAGTTAGACCGAATGGAATGGCTAATCCTTTCCCTGCTCAAGACTGCCAAGATGGAAGCGGGCTCGATTCAATTTAATAAACGCCTACGGCCGATTCGGGAGCCGATTGAACAAAGTATCGCCAGCCTGCAACCCGCCATCAATCAGAAGCAACAAACCTTACAGTTCCATGAACCAAAAAGAGAGATGGCGTTTTTGTTGGATATGGAATGGTTGTCAGAAGCTTTTTCGAACATCCTTAAAAACTGTGTGGAACATACCGAAGTCGGGGGCACCATCGAGATTCTCCTGGATGAAAACCCGGTCGCTGTCACCGTCATAATCCAGGATCACGGAAAAGGGATCTCCCCGAAGGATTTGCCCCATATCTTCAAACGCTTTTACAGAGCCCATGGTGGAAAGGGGATTGGGATCGGATTATCCTTAGCCAAAACCATCATTGAAAAACACCACGGTGTTATTCGCGCAAAGAGCCAATTGGGCGAAGGGACCCAATTTACAATCACTTTCTTTAAACATACCGACTGAATCAACCTTACGAAAAGGTAAGTTTCCCTTTCACTAAAATGAAAGAACCGTAGGATATGATCAAGCAGAGATCTATTAAGAGGAGTGAATATTGAATGGAAATCATTCGTACCATCGATCTGTGTAAATCCTACGGCTCCGGAAACACCAAAGTCGAAGCGTTGAAGAATGTCAATCTATCGGTCCAACAGGGAGAGTTTGTTGCCGTCGTCGGCTCCAGCGGCTCCGGTAAAAGCACCTTGCTGCACCTTCTGGGAGGGCTGGATCGCCCTACCTCAGGAAAAGTAATGATCGAAGGAACCGATATTTACGATTTAAAAGAAAAAGAGCTGGCCGTTTTCCGGCGCAGAAAAGTAGGCTTTATCTTTCAATTTTACAACTTGATCCCCGTCCTCAATGTGGAGGAAAACATTTCGATGCCGCTCCTGTTGGATCATCAAAAAGTGGACAAACCCCATATCAATGAAGTGATGCAGATGTTGGGCCTCTTGGATCGAAAACGGCACCTTCCCAGCGAACTCTCCGGCGGGCAGCAGCAAAGGGTGTCGATCGGCCGCGCCCTATCTTACAAACCGTCCCTCATTTTAGCGGATGAACCGACGGGAAACCTCGATTCAAAAAACACACAAGAAGTGTTGGAGATGTTGCGGCTTTCCGTACAAAAATACCACCAGACCATCTTGTTGATTACCCACGATCTGGATATCGCCTCGCAAGCGGATCGGGTGATCACCATTCAGGACGGGGCTATTGTGCAGGATGAGGTGACCGGCAAATGAAGCGCTACGGCTCCCTTACCTTCCGGTATTTAAAGACCCAACGCAAACGGACGGTCCTGACGCTACTGGGCGTCATCCTGTCCCTTGTCCTGATCAGTTCCATCGGTACCCTTTTTTTTAGTTTGTATGCCAATCAAATCAACCAGACTATCGAAGATTTCGGAGACCATCATTTCCGTTATGAGCAAGTCGATGCCAGATTAGCCCAGCGATTACAGAATCACGCCAAAGTGGACCGATTAGCCATCGTCAAAAAGCAGGCTCAGATCCCGTTATCCGGTCGGGCTTCCCTGCAACTGAACAAGATCAATCAAGCGGCTATGAAGGCCGTGCCCTTCACTTTAAAGAAAGGCAAAACTCCCCGGAATCCCCATGAAATCATGGTGGAGCAATGGGCTCTGAAGCGGATGAACCCCCAACCCAAACTCGGGGAAACCTTGGATTTTAAGGTTCATGGAAAAAAACAATCCTACCGATTGGTTGGGATTTTAAAGAATCAATGGCGATCCCAAGCCACCGGGGAAGGGCAAGCAGCCACCTTCCTATCTTCCTTCCCGAAAAGCAGCAAGTTAGATTTATACGTAAAACTGAAACCGGGCGTCCCCATCCGAGAGAATGTTTCCTCGTTTAAAGAGATGGCACCGAAAGGGAAATTCGTTACAAACAAAGAGTTATTGCGGTTGTTGGGTGAAGGACCGGATCAAAATGCCAACACGGCGCTGTTTGTCATCCCCGGAATTCTGACCGGATTGGTTATGCTTGCGACCATCGCCGTCATTTATAATGCGTTTCATATCTCGGTCCTCGAACGGATCAAGCAGTTTGGCGTGCTGCGCTCCATCGGCGCCACACCGAAACAAATCAAAAACCTGGTGTTTCGGGAAGCTCTTCTGCTCTGTATTATCGGCATCCCGCTAGGCATTTTGTTAGGAAGCTTCGCCTTAAAATGGATGATGAGTCTCTCCCCTCCAGATTTTCTGATGAGCGCTGAGGACATCGTGATCCGTCCGGAAGTGATTGGCATCAGTGGGGCAATCGGAGTTCTCTCTGTGTTTGCCTCGGCCTTTTTACCGGCCCGGCTGGCTTCCAAGGTCTCACCGCTGGATGCTATCCAAAATCGCGGAAGCATTAAAAAAGAATCCGTCAAGAAAAGCCAGGGGTGGCTGACGAAACGGCTCCCCATTGAATCCGCCATGGCCTTAAAAAACTTGCGACGAAACAAAAAGCGATATCGGATCACCCTCTTTTCCATGATGATCAGTGTCATCTTGTTTGTCACCTTCAGCAGTTTTGTCACCATGGCCTTTCAAGTGAAACCGCCGGGAAATGAAGAGGAGAAAGTCGATTTTCAACTCGTGAAAATGGGAGAATCCCTCTCTCCTGCACAAGTGGAAGAGGTTCAATCGATTAAAGGAATCAAAGCGATGCCGGTTTATGCTTATTTATTCACAGATATGATCTTGCCTTCAGCCAAAATGACCTCAGCATATACCAAAGCCTTTCCGACAACGTCGATCAAGGATGGAAACCAACCCTATACCGTCCTGGATTCCATGGTCGACGGATATGATCGGCAACGGCTTCAAGAGGCGAAGCGTTACCTTCAGGCAGGCACCATCGATCCGGAAAAAATGGAAGAAGAAAACGGGGTCGCTGTGGTTGTGAGAAACCGGGACCGCAGTCCAAAAAAAGAGAATAAACCGATGGATGTGAATGCCGCGGATCTCCAGCCGGGAGACGAAATCACTCTCGATATCAACAACCGCACAGCGGATGACAAAAAAATCCCGAAGCAGGTCTTCAAAGCCAAAGTGACTGCCGTCCTCGATAAATCTCCCTATGGAGAAAAGCCCTATCCCGAACAAGGAATCCGGGTCATTACCACGGAAAAGGTTTTTCAGAGAATGATAAAACAGATTGATGAAAAATATTATGAAAAGACACACGATGGAGAGAAATTTCCCGGAATCCAGATCTATGGCATGACCATCAAAGTGAAGCCAAAGGCCAATCGTGAGCATGCCAAAACTGCCCTCCAAGAATTTGCGGAGAAAAACCCGAGCGTGGAAGTATTTGACAAACTCGAGGAAAAACAACAGGAAACAAAAGCAAAAATGCAATTTAGCATCATGGTATACGGATTTATCGGGGTCATTACCCTGATCGGTGCGTTCAATATCATCAATACCATCAGTACCAACCTCGTCTTGCGTAAACAAGAGTTCGCTACGTTAAAAGCGATCGGGATGACCATGAGCCAGATCAAGAAGATGATCTGGTTCGAGGGAAGTTTATACGGGGTAACCGGAGCGATTTACGGTCTGATCATCGGATTGCCGTTATCCTACCTTTTGTACATGCAATTCACCGATATCATCGGCTTTGAGTGGAGCGTCCCCTGGAGGGATATGGCGATTGCCTCTGTGGGAGCCGTTTTCATCGGGCTTACATCCACCCTCCTCCCCCTAAGACGCATCCAAAAAGGGAACATCATCGACGATATCCGGACGGAAGATTAAAAAAAGGCGGCAGGGGATAACCCTGCCGCCTTTTTTTGTTCGGATCTTTTTAGTGCTTGGTGATGCAGCTTTCGAGAAGTCCCTTCTCTTCCAGCACACGACTGAGGGTTTCGCCCATCACCGCCGGAGTGGGGGCTACTGCAACCCCGCACGCTTCCAGTTTAGCGATCTTTTCCGCCGCGGTTCCCTTCCCGCCGGAAATGATGGCGCCGGCATGGCCCATGCGCTTTCCGGGAGGTGCTGTCTGACCACCGATAAAGCCGACAACCGGCTTGGTCATGTTCGCTTTAATCCACTCGGCGGCTTCCTCTTCCGCCGTGCCGCCGATCTCTCCGATCATAATAACGGCTTCCGTCTCCGAATCCGCTTGGAAAGCTTTCAGAACATCGATAAAGTCGGTACCGTTAACCGGGTCCCCGCCAATACCGACAGCGGTAGACTGGCCGATGCCGCGGGTGGTCAGCTGATGAACCGCTTCATAAGTGAGGGTCCCGCTGCGGGAGACGATCCCCACTTTCCCTGGGGTATGGATATATCCGGGCATGATTCCGATTTTACACTCCCCGGGGGTGATGACACCGGGACAGTTCGGTCCGACGAGACGGGTTTTCTTGTCTTCCAGGTAACGTTTCACCTTTACCATGTCCAACACCGGGATGCCTTCAGTAATGCAGATAACCAGATCAAGGCCCGCATCTGCCGCTTCCATGATCGCGTCGGCTGCAAAAGCCGGGGGAACGTAAACCGCAGAGGCGTTCGCTCCGGTGACTTCAACCGCTTCTTTCACCGTATTGAAGACTGGCACGCCTTCCACTTCGGTACCGCCTTTACCTGGTGTCACACCTCCAACGACGTTCGTCCCGTACTCGATAGCCTGTTTCGTGTGGAACAGGCCGTTGGAACCCGTGATACCCTGGGTGATTACTTTCGTATCCTTGTTGACAAAGATGCTCAAGGTTGAACCCGCCTTTCCCTGTGAGTTGGAGTTACTTCACCAGTTCGACGATTTTCTCTGCGGCATCAGCCATGGAGTCCGCCGCCGTGATCTTGAGGCCGGACTCATTCAGGATCTGTTTGCCGAGCTCGACGTTGGTTCCTTCGAGGCGCACCACGAGGGGACGGTCAAGGCTGACTTGTTTAGCCGCTTCCACGACCCCATTGGCAATGATGTCACACTTCATGATCCCGCCGAAGATGTTGACCAGAATACCCTTTACCTGGGGATCATCCAGGATAATCTTGAAGGCTTCCGTCACCTTCTCGGTGGTGGCGCCGCCTCCTACATCCAGGAAGTTGGCAGGTTCACCGCCATAATGCTTGATGATATCCATAGTGGCCATAGCAAGACCGGCACCGTTCACCATACATCCGATGTTGCCGTCCAGAGCGATATAGCTTAGGTCGTATTTGGAAGCCTGAATTTCCTTAGGATCTTCTTCGTCCAAGTCCCTGAGCTCCAGGATATCCTTATGGCGGTACAAAGCGTTGGAATCGAAGTTTAACTTGGCATCGAGCGCCATGACCCGATCATCTTTCGTGGTGATCAGTGGGTTAATCTCCGCCAGGGAGCAGTCTTTATCGACAAAGGCCTGGTAAAGGCCCAGCATGAATTTCGCCGCTTTATTGACCAGCGGACCGGGAATGCCGATCGCATAGGCCAGTTGCCGAGCCTGGAAAGGCTGTAAACCCACAGCCGGATCGACGACCGCTTTGTGAATTTTCTCGGGGGTTTTGGCGGCCACTTCTTCAATCTCCGTACCGCCCTCAGAAGAGGCCATCAGCGTCACCCGATTCGTAGCCCGGTCGATGACCGCCCCGACGTAGTATTCCTTATCGATGGGGCAGCCCTCTTCGATCAAAAGGCGTTTTACTTCCTTCCCTTCCGGACCGGTCTGGTGAGTGACCAGTGTTTTGCCGAGGAGTTCTTTGGCATAAGCCTTTACCTCGTCGATACTTTTGGCCAGTTTCACCCCGCCAGCCTTGCCCCGACCGCCGGCATGGATTTGCGCCTTGACTACCCACAGGTCTCCCCCCAGGTTTTTGGCCGCTTCCACTGCCTCATCCGCAGTAAAGGCAACCTGGCCGCGGGGAACCACGGCGCCGTACTGCTTCAAGATCTCTTTTCCCTGATACTCATGTACGTTCATGCCCCATCCCCCTATCCTCTGTTTTGCTGTCTGCCGCCTTCCTGCCTCTTTCGAGAAAGGATAAACAGCCGAATCCTTAACCGGATACCTTCCCGGCTCTCTGAAAGTATAACGCTGTCCAGCTGGTTTGCCAACCTTTCGATCCTCGGCCGAAAGCGGTAGTATGCGCTTTCTTGGGATCCATCGATCACGCTCGGGAAATGTTCCCTAAGGCAACCCTTTCCCTTCAGACACAAAAAACAGAGGGCTGTAACTCCAGCCCTCTTTCCTCACCTTTCCCGCTACTTAAGCAGGATGGCAAGAACGGCACCGACAAGCGCGATTCCCATAAATAAACCCGTAAACAACGCCGAGCCTTTAATCATATCGAGAAGATCATTGTCTTGGTTCTCTTCGTGGTTGGAGTTGGTCGTTTGAGACATTTCTACACCCTCCTGCTCTGTCGTATCGCCCGCAAGGGACAGCCGTTTTTGGGCAACCATCCCGCGGGTACCCTTTGCGGCACTTTACTCCCGTTTAGTATAGCATGGTTTCCCACGGGCGAAAATACGCTCCCTTGATAAATCCATGGTCGATCACCGAGACCCCAGCCCTAGGTTCCCAGGTTCACCGGCTCGGCAGCCAAAACCCCAGACCATCTAAACCGCCGAAAGGCTTTTCGTTCTCGGCACCAGGCCCTAACTCCCCCATCGTCTAAGGAGAGGATACGGACGCAACGTCGGGTAATTTCCCCCCGGTCATCCATGTAGATGATCCGGACCATTCCACCACAACGGGCTGCACGGACAATCACCTGATTTCTCATGAGGGATCACGTCCCAGAACATTTGTTCCTATTATATGCATGAACAAAAAAGGGATGCAATCCCACTTTCAGGGCACGGGGTTAAAATGGCGGGAATCCGGTGAAACTGGAAGCAAAAATGGAATGGAAAGGAACAGATTCGATGACAACATCTCGCCAATGGTTCTACCTCAGCCTCGCCTTTGCTTTCGTTCTGATTGGTACTTCTGCTCTTCTCCCTATCCCCTGGTTCGGCGGTAAAACCGTTTTAGAGGAGGTTTCCACAGAAACCTCCGACGAGAAGACCTTTCACCTGATCACTACGGAATATAAATCCGAAGATAAAGGGAAAGGGATCGAGATTTATCGGTGGGATCCGGGCACGATTGTGGTCAACCGGGGAGACCGTGTCAAATTGGTCATGCACGGTGTTCATGGCCGGGAACACCATTATTCTCTTACGGAATTCGGTGTGTCGGGAACCGTTCGGAAAGGGCAGGTTTCCACTGCCACCTTCACCGCAGATAAGGCGGGTACGTTTGAACTCGTCTGTCATAACCACCACGGCTCCGAGAAAAATGGGCCGATGGTAGCCTATATCACGGTTCTTGAATCTACTCGATGAACCTCTCCCACTTACGCTAACGCTAAGAAGTGGGAGTTTCTTACCATCAGAACCAAAAAGCTCTCATGTATCGAAGGGTTTGTCTTCCATACTCGAATCGAAGGGTTCGGAAAGCCCTTTTGAATTCCTAAGTAAGCAACAGGTACGAATCGTACCCGGGTCGGAACAGACCATCTACTGCTTCTCGCTCAGGCGATCCGTAGATACGTTTGCTTTGTGGGAACATCGAGATGCAGAATCTCTCCATAAAGCGATCGGGCTAACATATTTTTACCGCTTGTAGAAGCGAGAGACTTCTTGCGCAGGTATGTTAAAGGGAGCCGTTGCAATGAACAATGGATACCCCCAACCATCGGCTGTTTCGTGATATAGTACGAGCAACCCTTTCATGAAACGGGAGGTTTCCATGAACATCCGTTTTAACACCCCTCATCAGTATGTATTCGTGCATGAAAACGTCAAACATTTGCTGTTGGTCTGGCCCAAGGAAGCCAAACGACAGCTTTTTGTGGTGGAAGAGGAGGACGGTCTCCTCTCTCTCACCTATCCCGGCGAAACCTACGAGGAAACCGTCCTCATCCAAGTGGAACCAGTCTTTTTCCGGCACCTGGAGACGGACAGTGGTCTTCTCTCCGTGGTACTAGGAGCCACTTTCCGCCACCAGGGTCGGCTGATGGGCATGTTTTACAACCGGGAAGAAACCACAGGCCCCCCCTTCTTCTTTGAACTGCGGGAAGACGATTTGCAGGATATCCCAGAGGATGAATACGAAGAAGTCGCTCGGGTTTTTCTGGAAGAGTTCCCTGAATATGTGGAGGAAATGTGAAAGAGCCGGCGGCGTTTCCCAGAACCTTTGCCCCACTGCCAAACGACCCGACCCCAGGTCGGGTTATGGTCCCTTTTCGCCAGCCCAAATCGAGGAGAGATTGCCCGAATTTCGCCGGCTGATCTGTAAAGGGGAGGAACCTGTGGACGACGAATACAGCTTGTTGTCATGAATGGGTGGAGAATAAACGTGTAGGGAAACCATGTTTTTCTGCACGGGGTTACCCATGGAATGGATCAAACCATCATCGATCAAGAGACACTCTCCCTGTCCGTATCGAGTTTCCGTCTGAAGAACCGGTTCTTTAGAATGTTCCCCTACTTTGTACAAGCGGTTGATAAAACCACCGAAAACCACATATACACAACCGATGGAATGACCGTGATCGTGAACAGGTGTTTCCGTTTTTCCCGGAATATTGATCACGATCACTTCAAATAGATCGGTACGCAGGATCACCTTTCTCCCATAGGGCAATGAACTTTGGGGGTCCGGTTCCGACAGATAGGGAGCGATCCGGTCATGAGTGCAGCCGATGCCTTTTAATACCTGTTTGATTTCGAGGGGAGTCGGTTGCGTGATGGGCTGAAGGAGACCCTTTAATTCGTGAACGAGATCCATATTTTCCTCCTTCGTTGTTGAGAAATATGATGAACTCACTCAAGATTCATCTTATGCAAGGCTATAATATCTTGTTCTTCACAGGAGTTCATTTCCCCCCCAAACTACCGCCTTTCCTCTGGGCGGTAGTTTGACTACTCTTCGATAATAAAAGCATCCTGGATTCCCCTTTTTTGACTTCGGCCAATCGGGCTTCTGCGTTGGAACGCTCCGAAAAGGCTCCTGCCTGCACCCGGTAGCGGAGCTGACCGTTCACCGTTGCAGTCACTACTACCGCCTCGATGCCGTTTTGCTCCAAGTATCGCTCTCGGTCCCGAGCATTCTCCTGACTCTCAAAAGACCCGGCCATCACCTTGTAGAGTTTGGCAGGTTTTGCGGGGAGAGAAAGCGCTTTCCCGATACCCAGGCCGATTCCATGGCTCAAGTCGTGGATAAAGCTAGCGTTCCGAAGAAGATTCAAATCTCCATCGGTATCGATGAACAGGTTCTCCATCAGGATCGCAGGCATATGGGTTTCCCGCAGCACGTGGAAATTGGCCCGTTTTTTCCCCCGGTCCCGGACACCGTACTTCGGCCCAATCACATCCATGACTGTGGAATGGATGATGATTTGGGCATCCACAGTGAAGGGAGAGACCCCCCCATTATAAATATAGCTCTCCCAACCTGTCCCCCCGCCGGCGTTGATGTGAATCGAGACAAAATAATCGGCCTTGTTGGCATTCGCATAATCCGTCCGCTGAGTTAGGCTGACCGTGGCGTCCGTGGTCCGGGTCATCAGGAGGGTAGCCTGATAATTGGCTGTTAGATAATCCCGTACGCCCAAAGCAATTTCTAATGTAAAATCCTTTTCCTGATGATTTCCACTCACCGCTCCCGGATCGATTCCTCCATGCCCCGGGTCAATGACAATTTTCGTCAACGAACCATCACCTCCCTATTAATCTATGACAACCGGAAAGAGCATGTATAGGCGAATGGAAGGGTTAACAGAAATATTGGAAAAATCGGTTGATTCCATGACACCACTCGGAAACTTCGGCATATCGTCTAGAAAAAGGGCTCTTCTCCCAAAGAGATAGTCTCGCCAGTCTTTACATACAAATAAATCGGATGGTGAAAAAAGGGCCGGCCCTTTTTTATCCTCGCTTGTACCCCAGAAATCATACTCCGAATACCATGAAGCGAATCCGATAACCACCGTGCAAGTGAAAGGAGGAAGGTTGTATTGAAGCGTCGGAAGACCCGTTCTAAACGAGCCATCTGGTTCGATGATCTGGATGCTGATTTTTTCGATGAACTCTATACGCTGGATGAGGACAACGAGCCAGTTCGCCTCGATGACCCTTCTGACAGAAGTAAAACGATCGAGGAGAGCCCAGCTTGGTTAAACAGCCAAGCAACTCGGCAGGGCGATCAAAGATTAAATCACCGGCACACGGGTTCCAGCCTGACTCAAGCGGGCACCCCACTCCCCGATCACAGCGATTCTCCCAAACCCCTAGACCGCGTCCATACTCCGACAGACAGTCGAATGCTCCAACCCAAAAAGAAAAAGGGAAGCGAAGCCCCAAGGGAAAACAGGAAATCCGCTCCCCGCCAGGCCGGTTCCAACCAGGCGGCTCCAGCAGACCCCCCTTCTCCCAAGCACGATCCAATTGAGACGAATACAACCGAAATCGATGACCAGGTAAGCTACCCGAAGCACGAGGAATCTACCCACCATCCGATCGATTCCAACCAGACAGATTCCTCAAATACTCCTTCCCGAGACCACGGCGAGTCTGAATCCCTGATATTCAACGGAGCTCCTCCAGCAGACGTTCCAGATGCCCGTCTTCAACTGGCAGCCACATCCCATCATCTAACAACCCCTAAGGAAGACAGGAAAGACACACGCCACCAGAATAGTTCCAACCACACAGACTCTTCAGAGATCCCTTCTCACTCTAAAAAGAGTACAGCAACATCTGATGAGAAGACTTCAACGGCTCCCTCAGATGACCCGGTTCCAACAAAGAACCAGCCACCTCAGCCGCCCAACCCCATTGAAACGAAAGAAAACAGCGATCCTCCCCATGAGGTTATCGACTACAAACCGCAATTGGCATCTATGGTGGACCCACCCGACGATTTTGTCCTTTCCCCGGATGGTGATGAGGAGTCGTCGAGGGAAGAGTGGGACCATGATCTCCCTGAAAAAAAACCGGATCCCTGTGCACCCACCCCCCCGATTAAAAAAACTCGTGCCATCCGGTGTTTCCCCTTCTGTTGCACCTCACAGTTTCAAGTGGATTTATCCAATTCCCGGTTCGGGGGAATTCAAGTCCGGAATGGGAGGCTGCAGGATGCCTTCGGAAACGACGTTTTTTCCAGTATCAAAAAGGGGAATGTGGTGATCCGTCCCGTAGTGGGGACCGACACAAATGTGATCCAAGGCCACCTTCCGGTGTTTTTCCATTTCGGCTCCCCATGTGAATGTGTATTTTTCCATGTCCCCTTTCAATGTTTCGTTCCTGTCAGCCCTCATGCAACCATATCCGCTGTCCGTGTGAAAAGTACTCGGCTGCATACCCATTTAGTCGATACCGATTTTGGTTTCACACGGGGAAGCATCCAGTTGTTGATCCTCATCGGAATTGAAGTTTGTGCCGTGACTCCCTTCGACCGATAGGAGTCCACATGGGGAACGAGCGTTCTCGCAGTCGGCAGACACGTTCCTCCTCCCAATCAACACCAGCTCCTCCGAAGGTCAACGATCGTTTTGTCGTCGATTCTCTCATCTGCAGCAAAACCGTCCAGAAATCAGCCGGGTTAATCATCCCAGCCACAACCGTAAATCCCCTGCTCACCATCAGCCCCAACGGTACCATCACCCCTCTCGTCACTTTGAATCCTCATATCGGCGAGGTCGTGATCGACAACCTTTTATTTCCTGATCGGGTGATCAGCTCAGGCTTTCTTCCAGCAGACATCACTATTACCGGCGTTCCCCTTCCTGTCCCGATAAATCTTCCTTTCCAGCAAGAAATGGTGTGTACGGGGGCTTGTCCAGAGGATCAAGTGACGGAAACGCCCTTGGAGATAGAAGCAGTCATCGTTCAGGGAATCGCTGCTCTAGGCATTACACCAGCCTCCATCCTGTTCAAAGTGATTCTGAAGACGACCGTCACCGTCACTCGCCGGGTCATCGCCACCCTGCCCGAGACGAAACCAGCCCCTGACCCCCACCCCGCCCGCTTTCAGACACCCTCTACGGAGTCCTCCAGCGGAAAGGGTAACCCGTCGGATTTCGAACCACCTGCTATCAACCATAACGGAAGCCACAAAAAAACCGGCCGCTAGGGCCGATTTTTTTGTGCAAATTCATCAAACAGGGATCGTCGCGATCACCGTGTTCGTCGACGTGTCAATCACTGACACCGTAGAACTATTGAAATTGGTCACATAGGCGCGGGTACCATCCGGGGTGATGGCCACTCCCCAGGGAGCGCTCCCGACCGGCACCAGCGTGATCAGAGTATGGGTAGCAAGATCGATGACAGAGACGTTATTGCTGTTCGCATTGGTGACATAGGCCCTGCTTCCGTTAGGCATAATCGCGATGGCGACAGGAGTCGATCCCCCCGTGGGTACGGTCGCAATCACCGTATTGGTCGCCGTATTGATCACCGTCAGCGAATTGTTTCCGGCTGTGGCGACATAGGCCCGGCTACCGTCAGGCGTGATCTCGATGCCCCGAGGCGAAGGACCCACAAGGATGGTGGCGATCACCGTATTGGTAGCGGTATTGATGACAGCCACCATATTATTGGCCATCGTCACATAGGCACGCGTACCGTCCGGGGTGATGGCGATTTCCAGCGGTTGAGAAGCGACCGGCACATTAGCGATCACCGTGTTGGTGGCGGTGTTGATGACGGATACAAACGTGGTGCGAGAATTTGCCACATAAGCCCGGGTGCCGTCCGGTGTAATGTCGATGCCGAGAGGACCGCTTCCCACTACCACGGTAGCGATCACTGTATTGGTTACCGTATTGATCACGGAAACCGTATTGACACCCGAATTGGTCACATAGGCCCGGGTACCGTCAGGCGTAATCGCCACTCCCCACGGCTGGAGACCGACGGGTACAGTGGTGATAACGGTGTTAGTGGCGGTGTTGATAACTGCCACACTATTCGCGTTATATAGGGTGACATAGGCTCGGGTACCGTCAGGCGTAATCGCGATACCCCTGGGGGCGTTCGATGCCATGACATTCACATCCTCAAAGTTATAGTTTGATAGAGCTATATCATTCTATGAATCTCCCAGCCTAATGGTATGGACGGGAGCTTGATTTCCTATTTTTGGGCATAAAAAAACCGTCTAAAGACGGCGAGACTGCTTTTACACCCCTCCCCCACGGTCGGGGTTTGTCGGTAGCTTATAAATAGGAATCACCGAGTCAGCCTTTTAAGCATCTTCAGGAGGCGATTCCGCTCCCAGGATGTTTCGGAAAGGGATCATCTCCCGATGGTCACCGTTTTTGATCAGAATCCAACGTTCCACCGAATCGATACGAGCCACAAACCCGCAAACCTTCTTCGGCCCGTACTTGGAGGCATAGGTAATGAGGATGGGCTCTTCCTCCAACAGAGCCCGTTCAATCATACGGCCGATCTCAGCAAGCTGGTCCGGGTCCAGATCCGGAG
Source organism: Salinithrix halophila (assembly GCF_042650125.1). Taxonomy (NCBI): domain Bacteria; kingdom Bacillati; phylum Bacillota; class Bacilli; order Caryophanales; family Thermoactinomycetaceae; genus Salinithrix; species Salinithrix halophila. Next base: position 100,131 of record NZ_JBHSAP010000018.1, on the reverse strand, counting down.
GCACATACGCTTCCGCTTTCCGCCGTTCCTTCCAAAGCCGTTCTTCATGCTCAGGAAGGATCATCCGATGCCCTTCCCACAGTTTATTTCCCCGATCCAAACCCTTCATCTGAATCACCTCAGGGATAGGATACACGAATATACGTTCGATTATGAACCAGCAAATGCTGGGAACGCTTGATCACCTATATAAAACATAAAAGGACGGGCCCTTTAGCGGCAGGGGCTCCGTCCTTCTAGCAAAGATCTTGTGCTATCAATCAAGAAATGTTTATGAATTCACCTTCCGCAGCACCGCTCGAACCGGGCTCCCGTCGGCACCCTTCAGCGGCAGAGGAAATGCATAAAGTTCATAATTCCCAGGTTCCACATCATCCAAGACGGCTCCTTCTAAAATGTGCACTCCGTGGCGGGCCAGGGCATGGTGAGCGGGAAGCTCTTTGCTGTCCAGGGGATCCACCGAGGGGAGGTCGAGGCCGAGGAGTCGGATCCCCCGCTCCGCAAGCCAGAGAGCCAATTCCGGTTCCACCGGGGGGATTCGTTCCGGGAAGGTACACCGGTCCGTCCAGACACCGGTTCGAAGCAGGAGCCTTTCCACCCCAGCTAGCTCCTCCTTTTCCAGAGAAGCCGGCCCGATGGACTCCGTTCCCGGAGGAAGCGAGACCACCCGCGCAGGTCCAACATAGGGGTCCAAATCCAGCTCCAGTATCCCCTTTCCCTGGTTATCAAAATGGAATGGCGCGTCAACATGGGTACCGGAGTGAGCGCTCATCGTCAGGCTTCCCACGTTCACCGAACCGCTCTGGGCCTTGGTCAGTACAGACTGATAGGAAAAAGGTGTATCGCCCGGCCAAACAGCCATCCCCTCCCTTAGGGGTTGGGAGATATCGATCCAAGTCGTCACGCGACCACACCCCGCTCTTTGGGGTATTTCTCATATTCCCGGCTTTCCATGATTTCTTTGAGACGGCGAATCGCTTCCCATACCTCCCGGTAAGAAGTATAGAGAGCAATCGGGGCGAGCCGGATTACATCGGGAGCACGAAAATCGGGAATGACCCAATGTTCTTTGAGGGATTTCGAGATCCGAACCGCCTCTTCATGAAGCAGGCATACATGCCCGCCCCGTCGGTGATCTTCCAACGGATTGCCGAAAGAGAAGCCCATACCGTCCAACTCCGCTTCTACCAGGCCCATCAAATACCGGGTCTGTCGGAGAGACTTGGTTCGGATACGGTGAATGCCGGCCTCGGCGAAGATCTCCAGAGAGCCGATCAGGGGAGCCAGGCTGAGCACATGGGGAGTCCCGATCTGGAATGCCCCTGTATCGGCGGCTGGGGTCAAGCGGTGATCCATATCAAACTGGACGGCTTTGTCGGAGCTGAACCAGCCCGCTAAACCCGGGGCACGCCCATGATGGCGCCGATGAACATAGAGACCTCCTACCCCGCCAGGCCCGCTGTTCAGATATTTGTAGTTACACCAGAAAGCGAAATCAACGCCCCAAGTGGTCAATTCATGAGGAATCGCCCCGATGGAGTGACAGAGATCAAACCCAATGGGAATGTCCCGTTCTCGAGCGATACGGGTGAGTCGTTCCATATCGAGGATTTGTCCGCTCCGGTATAGAACCGAAGGCAAGATAGTCACCGCCACTTCTTCCGTCATGGCATCAATAATCGCCTCTTCGTCCAGCGTGCAGCCGTCCTCACTTCCCACCCGAATCAGATGTTGAGCCGGATCCAACCCGTGCAGAGCAAGCTGGCTCTGCATGGCGTAGATATCCGAAGGAAAGTTTAGAGAGTCAGCCAGGATCTTGGTCCGTTTTCCTTCCGGCCGATAAAAGGTGGCCAAAAGCTGATGCAAATTGACCGTCGTTGAGCCCGTCGCCACCACTTCATCCGCCTCTGCCCCCACCAAGGGGGCCAGTTTTTCCCCCAACTGTTCCGACAGGGTAAACCAGGGGTACTTCCCTTCCGTCCAACCGTCGATGCCATAATCCCTCCAGGCGGAAAGTACCTCCGTCAAGGAGGCTTCCGCCCTGCGCGACAGAAGACCGAGAGAATTGCCGTCTAAGTAAATCGTCTCCTCATCCAGGTAAAATTCCTTCCGGAAGGCAGCCAGTTCATCTTGTGCGTCTAACTGCTCTGCATAATCCATAGTGGGTTGAAATCGTTCATCCATTCTCGTCCCTCCTTGCTTTTCCGTCCTCACAACTGGGTACGCAAATTCCACAGTTCCGGGAAGAAGCGATGATCCAGTACCCTTTTCAGATAGGTCACCCCGGAGGAGCCGCCTGTTCCCTGCTTATAGCCGATAATTCGTTCCACCGTCTTCATATGGTTGTACCGCCATTGTTGTTGTTTATCCTCCACATCCACCAGCTTTTCCGCCAATTCGTATAGATCCCAGTATTTTTTGACATCCCGGTACACAGCGAGCCACGCTGCCTCGACACTCTTATCCGCTTGGTAATCCTGGGACCAGTCCCGGTCAAGGCAAGAAGGATCGACAGGTAGGCCCCTATTCGCCAGGGCCTGGATCGACACATCATAAAGGCTGGGACGATGAAGTGCCTTCTCCAGACGGCGGTAAAGTTCCGGCTGGTGCTCATAAACAGCCAGCACCTGTTCTTTCTTATGGCCGAGGGTAAACTCGATGAGCCGGTTTTGCCAGGATTGGAACCCGGAAGAGTGACCCAATTTATCTCGAAACTGCATATACTCTGAAGGCGTCAGCGTGGAAAGGACGGACCAAGACTGGATCAACTGCTCCTGAACCCGGGAAACCCTGGCCAACTTCTTGAAGGCGGGTTCCAGATCCCCCTCTTCGATCGAAGAGATAGCCGCTTCCAGTTCATGAAGAATCAGTTTCATCCAGAGTTCACTGGCCTGGTGGATGATGATGAACAACAGCTCGTCATGGTGTCCCGAGAGACGCCGCTGGCTGGAGAGGATCGTATCCAACTGAAGATAATCCCCATAGGTCATCTCGTTATTAAAATTCGTATGAATATTCGATTCCCATTGTTTTTCTTTCCCGTGTTGCGACATATTCCTCCCCCTTTCATCCAATCACCTCCAGGATACACGAAAGCCTCTGTCGCCGCACGTACAAAAATAGAATCGACAACCATTTCCGCTCCGACAAATAGAAGACTCCCCCGGTTCCATAGGGTGGGAGAGTCTTCTGGCGAGACCTCGGGAAGTCCGGTTTTTCAAGAAACCAAGCGGGTCAATCCCGGTTTTTCGGAACGACGGCCATGGTGCAACGGGAGACGCAGACCAATTTCTCCTCTTCGTCCTGGATCCGGATTTCCCAAACCATCGTCTTTTTCCCTTTGTGAAGGGGGGTGGCTTCAGCTGTTACGATCCCCTCCCTTTTAGGCCGGAGATGATTGGCATTAATCTCTAGCCCGACTGCCACTTCGTTCTCCTGGTCACAGTTGAGTATGGCACCAAAACTGGCCGCTGTCTCCGCTAAAACCACCGAAGCTCCACCGTGGAGGATACCGAAGGGTTGATGATGGCGGGCATCTACGGGCATCCTCATCACGACTCGTTCCGGCTCGAGGCTCACGGCTTCGATTCCTAAAACTTCCATAATCGTGTTGTTAAAGGAAAGTCCTCGTTGCGTCATCTCCCATACCCTCCTGTCATAATCGTTCGATCACCGTCGCCGTGGACATGCCGTGACCAATACAGATAGTGAGCAACCCGTAACGGCCTTCGATTCGTTCCAATTCGTAGAGGAGCGTTGTCATCAACTTGGCACCGGTAGCTCCCAGAGGATGCCCCAGAGCGATGGCACCGCCGTTGGCGTTTACTCGCTCAAGATCGGCATCCAGTTCCTTTTGCCAAGCCAGCACCACCGGGGCGAAGGCTTCGTTGATCTCCACCCGGTCGATGGCGTCCAAGTCGAGGCCTGCCCGTTTCAACACTTTTTTGGTAGCCGGAATCACTCCGTCCAACATCATCGTCGGATCAGACCCCACCACCACCTGGTGTAGAATCCTCGCCCGGGGACGAAGGCCTAGGGCTTCCGCCGTCTTCCGCTCCATCAAAAGAACGGCAGCCGCCCCATCGCTCATCTGACTGGCATTGCCGGCGGTGATTAAACCATCCTGTTGGAAGACCGGCTTTAGAGCCGCCAATTTCTCTAACGACGTATCGGGACGGGGCCCTTCATCCTGCGTCACTTCCACAGGATTTCCGTCGGCGTCCGTTCCAGTGACGGCCATGATTTCCCGCTCAAACCGACCTTCCCGGATCGCCGCCAAGGCCCGCCGGTGGCTTTCCAGGGAGTAGCCGTCCAACTCCTCCCGGCTCATCCCATACTTCCGGGCGATTCGCTCGGCGGAAACCCCCTGGTGGATAAACTCGTACTGCTTCGCCAGGGCGGGGGGGATCGTCCTCTCATCCCCATCGCTGCCAATCGGAACGAGGCTCATGCTTTCCACCCCCGCACCGATGGTTACATCCATATCTCCGGAGCGGATCGCCTGACAAGCGAAATGGATCGCCTGCTGACCGGAACCGCACATACGATTAATCTGGACCGCGGGGACTTCCACTGGAAACCCCGCACGTAGGGCCGACAGGCGACCGATGTTTAAACCTTGCTCTTGGACAGGGGAGACACACCCCATTACAATGTCTTCCACTTCCCCCTTGTTGATACCCGCCCGTCTGATAACTTCCTCTAAAACTATGGCCCCCAATTCGACGGGATGAAGGTTGCGGAACACTCCTTTTCGCTTCCCCACCGGTGTGCGGACTGCGCTGACAATGACAACTTCCCTCATGACAGCACCCCTTTCTGTAATCAACGTGATGTTATCGACGAGAAACCGGTTGCCCTTCCCTTGGATAGTCATAGAAACCTTTTCCGGTCTTGCGACCTAAATGGCCTGCTTCCACCAGTTTGCGGAGGGTTTGAGGTGCACGGAAACGGTCCCCGAAGGCTTCCGTCATCCCTTCACTGGCGAAGAGCAGGGTATCCAAACCGATCGTGTCGGCCAGCTCAAAGGGACCCATCGGATAGTTGAGACCGAGTCGGACCGCCTTATCAATGTCAGCGGTACTGGCCACCCCCTCCTCATAAATCCGCATGCATTCGATCATATGGACAGCAACTGCCCGGGATGTAATAAAACCTTGGGCATCTTTGACCAACACCGTCTCTTTGCCGACCTCCGTTGAGACCTGCCGGATCGCTTCTACGGTCTCATCGGAGGTAACCGCTCCTCGAATAATTTCCACCAGAGGCATCCGCGGTGCAGGGTTAAACCAGTGCATCCCCGCTACCATCTCAGGACGTCCAGTAGCCGAAGCGATGGCCGTCACTGAAAGTTCTGATGTGTTGGTGGCCAGAATGGCCGACGGGTCCGCCCAACGATCCAGATCACGGAACACCCTTTTTTTCAACTCGAGGTTTTCCGGTACCGCCTCTACCACCAGTTCCACCTGTTTTACCGCGGCCTCCATGTCGGTATAACCCGTAATCCTGTTCCACACAGCCTCCTTTTCTTCTTCGGTCATCCGGCCTTTCGTGACCCTTCGAGACAAACTCTCTTCGATCCGGGACTGTCCCTCGGTGAGCGCCGCCTCTGATATATCAAAAAGATAGACCCTTTTTCCGCCTGTGGCCAACACTTGAGCGATACCACTTCCCATCAACCCGGCCCCAATCACGGCTATACGTCGAATCTCCACCCTACTCCTCTCCTTCTCATGAGTGAAGCTTCACTCATTCCTTGGTTCATTTCACACGATTTCAAAAAAGACCCGATCAGCTCACTGAAAGAGCCCTAGCCTGCCATTGGGCTACCTCTTCAAAGGGGAAAGATCGCCTATGGCCGGGTATCTTTAAAACCGTTTATCCCCTAGTTCACCCGGCGGGTATGGCTTTCCCAATATTTTTCTCGCAGGCTCCGTTTCAGAATCTTGCCCGCACCGGATTTGGGTAATTCTTCGGTGAATTCCACACACTTGGGTACCTTAAAGCCCGCCAGGGATTCCCGGCAATGCTCAATCAGTGTCTCTTCGGTGAGTGCTGAACCCTCTCTCTTCACCACCATCGCCAGCACCCGCTCGCCCCAAGACTTGTCAGGAACCCCTACCACAGCAGCCTCCACCACATCAGGATGTCGATAGAGAGTATTTTCCACCTCCACGGAATAGACGTTCTCCCCGCCGGATACGATCATGTCCTTTTTACGGTCGACGATATAATAGTAATTCTCCTTATCCCGGTACGCCATATCCCCGGTATAGTACCATCCGTCTCTCAACGCAAGCGCTGTCTCCTCGGGTAGATTCCAATAGCCCTGCATGATATTCGGACCCCGTGCAATCACTTCACCCACTTCTCCAACCAGAACTTCGTCTCCCTCAGAATCGACCAACTTTATCTCCACTCCGGCTACCGGTTGGCCGCAGGAGGTAAGGAGGTGTTCCCGTTCCGTTTCCAATCCGTCATGATCCTCCGGTTGCAACACCGTTAGGACCGGCGCTGCCTCCGACATACCATAGGCCTGGTAGAATCGAACCCCCGGAAGACGATCCAAGGCCTTTTTCATTACCTCCACCGGCATCGGGGACCCGCCGTACACGATTTTTCCCAAGGAAGCCGTGTCCCGTTTAGCCAATTCCGGCGATTGGAGGAGAGCATGGATCATTGTCGGAACCAACAGCGTCGCATTGGGCCGTTCCCGCTCCAATACCTGTAGAAATTCCGCCGGACGGAAAACCCGGAGATGGCTGTGGCTTCCTCCCACCAGGGTGACAGCAAAGGTGGAGGCCCCATCCGCAAGGTGAAACATCGGCCCAGCATGAAGATAGCGGGTTTCCCGGTCATAACCGATCCCCAGGGCAACATGCCAGGCATTCGCTACCAGATTCCGATGGGTCAGAATCACCCCTTTGGGACGTCCGGTAGTGCCTCCGGTATAGAAAAGCCCCGCCGGATCCCCTTCCTCCACTCCTTCGTAATCCAAAGGAGAAGGAGCCTGGGACTGAATCAGGTCCTCATAGGAAATGGTCTCTCCTTCATCTCTCCCCGGTTTCCTATCTTCTGCCAGCACAAGTCGGCGAATCGAAGGAACCTTGCTTTTCAAGATCGGTGCCGCCGGTAAAAACTCCCGGGAGAGAAAGAGCATGACGGGCTGGGCATCCTCCAAGATTCTCTCCAGTTCCGGCAGTGTCAGGCGCACATTCAAGGGGACAACAATCGCCCCGATCGATGTAACCGCATAAAAGAGTTCCAGATAGCGAAAATTGTTCATCATCAAAAGGGCGACCCGATCCCCCTTCTGAATCCCGCGGTCCTTTAGCGCCCCTTTCAGCTGGCTGGTCCGATCATGGAACTGCCCGTAGGTGAAACGGCGTTCGCCGTCGATAACAGCCGTGCAATCGGCTCGATTTTGCGCGGATACCAGCAACCCTTTGGTCAGTATCACCTTACCACCCGCCTCCCTAGCAAATGAAATGGACCCGCTATTCCGTTCACCCTATGTATTTCGCCTACCCTGCCCGGTTTCCTTCCCAATACTAGTTCCGCCCTTAACGGGAAATCCATTAACGGTATTAGAGGAAAATTATTTCTCAAAAAAATGATGAAAATTTTTCCTAATTATCATACAATATGTTTGTCTGACAATTGTAAAATTTTTCATTAGTCACAATAGGTGGTGATCAAAGGGAGAGAAACCTTGACAGTTGATTCACCCTGATTTGGAACGATACGGGAGAGGGGATCGAATCCATGAATAAGAAAGTCGGCTTTGCACCATTCATCTGGACCCTATGTGCGTTGTTGCTCCTGATGGGTCTACTTCCCCAGGCAACACTGGCGACTGAGGGCAAGGAAAGCATCTCCTTCAAAGAAACCAAGGAACAACCGGCTAAAGAAAAAATCAGCAAAAAACTGAAACAACAATTCGACCGAAAAAAAACCGTCACCTTCCTAATTAAAATGAAAGCACAGGCTAACACCGAAAAAGCGGCGAAAAAAGCCGCTGGACAAGCCAAAAAGCAGAAACAGACTGCCGCCCGGAGCGAGCTGATGAAGCGCTCGGCGGTCGTATCCACCCTTCGGGCCACCGCCTCGGAAACCCAAACGGGGCTCAAAGAATTTCTGAAAAAAGAAAAAAAGGCAGGCCGGGTTAAGACGTATCAGTCTTTCTATATCGTCAACGCCATGGCCATCACTGGCACCGAAGCAACCATGGAAAAAGTGGCCGCCTTCCCTGAAGTGGAAAAGGTCTTGCCGAACGAGACCCGGCACCTGATCGGGTTGGACGGGAAAAAAACCGGCAGCAAAACCAAAAAAGCCGGTACCCAGGCCATTGAATGGAACATTGAACAGATCGGTGCCCCACAAGTATGGGAGATGGGTATTGACGGGGCTGGAACGGTGGTTGCTAACATCGACACCGGCGTTCAGTGGGACCATCCGTCGTTGAAGGAACAATACCGGGGTTTCAACCCCGCCGAGCCGGATCAGCCCAACCATGAGTACAACTGGTTCGACGCTGTCTCCGACCGGAATACCCCCTACGACGACCTCGCCCATGGCACCCATACCATGGGGACCATGGTGGGTCGCGAACCCGACGGCTCCAATCAGATCGGGGTAGCCCCTGGTGCTAAGTGGATCGCCGTCAAAGCGTTTAGCGCTGGCGGTGGCTCTGACGTGGATCTGCTGGAAGCCGGAGAGTGGATCTTGGCTCCCAAGGATGCTGCAGGCAATCCCCATCCGGAGAAAGCTCCCGATGTGGTAAACAACTCCTGGGGCGGCGGTTCTGGGCTCGACGAGTGGTATCGTCCGATGGTAACCAGTTGGCGAGCTGCTGACATCTTCCCAGAATTCTCCGCCGGAAACATAAGGGCGGGTACTCCCGGTGGCCCAGGCTCTGTCGCCTCCCCGGCAAACTATCCGGAATCCTTCGCCACTGGGGCTACAGACATCGACAAACGGCTCGCTTCTTTCTCCCTTCAAGGTCCCTCCCCTTACGATGAGACCAAGCCGGAAGTCTCCGCGCCAGGGGTCAACGTCCGCTCTGCGGTCCCTGGCGGTGCTTATGAAGGCGGTTGGAACGGCACCTCTATGTCAGGCCCCCATGTTTCCGCCGTCGTGGCCCTGCTGAAACAGGCCAATGCCTCCTTGACGGTTAATGATATCGAAGAGATCCTGACGAATACCGCTGATCCCCTCACCGACGATACTTTTCCCCAGGCCCCCAATAACGGGTACGGTCACGGGCTGGTCAACGCGTACCAAGCCGTCTCCTCCGTGCAAAGTGGGTTGGGTCAGGTTCGTGGACAAGTCTTGAAAGAAGGGCAAGACGAGGAAGAGCCCACCTTTGAACACCGCGCTCCCTCGGAAACCTTTGCCGGTATGGATCTGCCACTCACTGTCCAGGTTCAGGACAATATCAGCGTCACGGAGGTAAAGTTGGAATACCGGGCTGCGGAGAATGAAGATTGGCAGAGCGTCGATGCCGCCCGCACAGCCGGTAACTACAAAAACGGTACCTATCAGGCGGTTCTTCGGGGAGACGCCATCCAAACACCGGAACTCCGCTACCGCTGGAAAATGAAAGACTACGGCGGCCACGAAGTCATCTCCGACACCTACCAGGTAACGGTGAAACCCGGTATTACTGTCGGCTACAAACAGGATTTCGAGTCGGAACCTGACGGTTGGGCCTCCTCTGGCACCCTAAACAGCTGGGAGTGGGGCAAACCGGCCTCTGGCCCGCAACAGGCCGCTTCCGGGGAAAAGGCTTATGCTACCAACCTTTCCGGTAACTACGAGAATCGGTCCAACATGACGCTACGGATGCCCCCCATTGACCTCTCCGAGGGAAGCAGCTTCCTTAAATTTAAGCATTGGTATGAGCTGGAACGGAATTACGATTATGGACACGTGCTCGTTTCTACGGACCAGAAAACCTGGACCCAGCTCGCTCGGTACAACGATACGTCCAATAGCTGGCAGGATGCGGTGATCGATCTCTCCGCCTATGCCGGCAAGCGCATCTATCTCGCCTTCAATGTCACGACCGACAGCAGTATCGTGAAGGCAGGCTGGTACCTGGATGATATCGTCCTGACCGATCAAGCCGAGACTGCCGCCGCAAAGGATGCGGCCAAGAGCTTGGAATCCAAGACGTTAAGTACACCCGCCAAAGGCAAAAAAGCGGTCAAACCCGAAACGATGAAACCCTCCTCATCAAACAACCTGATGGCCCCGACCGCACCCTTGGTGAAAAATCAACCCAAGGCCTCTCCCAACACCCTCCCCCTCTCTGCTCAGGTGAGCGTCTTGGAATCCGGCCGTTCGGTCACGACCAACCCAGCAGACGGTAGCTATGTAATGAAGCATCCTGCTGGAGAATTCACGCTGCGGGCAGAAACCTACGGATTCCGTTCCGAAGATCAGCGGGTAACCATCGAACGGGATGGACTCACCCGGGCTGATTTCACCCTGGAACCGATCCCGCAAGGCACCGTCAGCGGAACCGTTACCAACCAACGGACCGGAGAACCCGTAGCCGGTGCTACTCTCCACCTCGTTGAAGATGCAGCAATCCCGCCGGTTAGAACGGATGAAAACGGGCACTTCGAAATCAAAGCCTTTGAAGGGACATACACCCTGAAGGTGTCCGCTCCCCATTACTATGGACAAGAAGCATCCATCACCATCGAAGGAAACGACACCGTCAGCAAAAACCTGCAGCTGAAGCCCTTTATCGGCTACCCCGGAGAGATCGGCTACGACGATGGCTCTGCCGAAAACGCCCGTGCTTTCCATGACGCTGGAAACGCCTGGGCGGTAAAGATGTCCCTCGAGAAAGGAAAGGAAAAGGCCTTGGTAACCGGCGGCCTCTTCCGCTTCTGGAATACGGAATGGCCGGTTCCTGGGGGCACCGAGTTCAAAGTGGCTGTCTATGACGCGAAGGGTCCCGAGGGATCCCCCGGCAAGAAATTGGCCGGTCCCTATGAAGCGACAGCTTTAAGAAACGGGGAGTGGACCGTAGTGGATCTAGCTGACAAAGGAATCTTTGTTGACGGCGACTTCTATATGGTCTACATCCAAACAAAACCAAACCCGAATGCCCCTGGGCTCGCCACCGACGAAAACGGCTCCAAGGCCGACCGCAGCTGGCAGATGGCGGGCGGCACTTGGTCACCGACCCCCGCCTCGGAAGGGAACTACATGATTCGAGCCCGGGTCAGTTATGAAGTGGATACTCCTGTCATCACCGCACCTACGGACGGTGTCTACACCAACCAATCCAAAGTCACTGTGAAAGGGCAAGCTGCCCCCGCCACCCAAGTAAAAATCCAGAGTGATGGTAAAGAGATCGCCTCTGTTCCTGCCCAGGATGACGGCTCTTTCTCCGCTGAGGTCACCCTGTCCGAGGGAAGAAACACCCTAACCGCTACAGCATCCACCGACAAAGGGACTACTGACCCCTCTGCTCCCGTAACGGTCATCCTCGACCAAATCAAACCGGTGCTTACCATCACGAAGCCCACCAACGGCATGAAGACCAACAGAGAGGCCGTCACTGTCAAGGGGAAAGCGACAGACGAGCACCTCGATTGGGTGAAAGTGAATGGCGTGAAAGCCTCCGTCTCCCCTAATGGCTCCTACTCTCTTCGCATGCTTCTGGAAGAGGGGGAGAACCGGATCACCGTCACCACCTCTGACAAAGCGGGCAACCAGAAACAAAAACGAACCACCATCCATGCCAAATTTAACGCTCCCGCCATCAGCGATCTGAAGCCGAACAAAGATAAATGGCTCAAAACCGGTCAGAGTGTCAAGATTGAATTGAACAGTGAAGCGGGATTGAAAGGAAGCTATATCATCCGAATGCCTTTGGTCAATCCCACCAGTGTCACCGAGTTCCCTCTACAGGAAACCTCGGACGGCCACTATGTAGGCTACTACACCGCCACCAAGAATCTGAAAAACATCCGTGGAGCAGAAATCGAGGTAATCCTAAGGGACGACTACGGCAATGTCAGTACAAAGCGAGCGAAAGGTAAACTTTATATCAACACGAAAAAGTAAAAACCATGTCAAAGAAGCGGACCCTCCGGGGTCCGCTTTCTTTATGCATGACTCTCCTCCCTCACTGGATCTCCTCATTTTAAAACCTAATCATTTCCAATATCGGGATGGATCGAGATATGTATACAAGGGCACGGAAAAGCGAAGAAAGAGCCGATGAAACGTTAAAGGTAAACGATCGGTTTATGTCGAAAAATAGTAACCTGAGCCTTAATACTTCGCATAGGATTCCATACAATCAATTTGACTTAAATTGATTATTTCTTTTTTACATTTCCTAATCAAGGAGGATACGGAGTGGCCACCTGGAATCTTTCCGAAACCCGACATCACCTTCTCATCTGCAATGGCGGCAGCTGTATGAAACAAGGGGCAGAAGAAGTGACTGACGCCATCCGGGAGGTAATTCGCACTTCTGGAAATGACGCCTGCATCCATACCACCCGCACCCGTTGCAACGGCCGTTGCCAGGATGCTTGTGTCGTCATTCTGTACCCCGAAGGCACATGGTTCCACGGCATCACTCCGGAAAGCGGCCGGGAGCTGATTCGGAGGCACGTGTTGCAAAATCGCCCTTTGTCTGACCGCATCAGCCATCGCCACGATGGGGACGTCTTCTTTCCAATGCCAGACATTCCCGTTGGAACAACGAAAACTTGACGGGACATTTTTCCCTGTTATGTTGACAAGCCTTCATTCGTCAACTTCACCGTTTCAAACAGCTCCTGGAACTCTGGAGGAAGAGGAGCAGCTTTTCGTTTTACAGCATCGATGACGACGGAGGTAATTTCCGCTTCGCAGACAAGTTCAGCTGTGGAATTGTACAACCTCTGGGCAATGACAACGCTCTTGTTTCCGAGGCGGGCCGGCTCGGAAACAACCCGGACCCGTTCATCCATACGCAATTCCTTTCGGTAATTCACAGCGACATGGACAACTACCGGCATCAACCGGCGGCGGTTCATCTCCTCAATGGTGAGTCCAAGCCCCCGCATCCATTCGAACCGGGCCCACTCCATATACTCCAGGTACTTGGCATGGTTGACATGTCCGATCATATCGACATCGGTGGAACGTACAGTCAGCTCAAACTCATGTTTCACGTGTAAACCTCCTCTTTCATTGCTGCTGGTATCCCGAGTATAGCACAAAATGAATGAATAGCCATTCATCCATTTTCCCTCTTTTGCTGAATAAATCCTCCGTCCGAAAGGCAGAATTTGGGTATCAAGTCAACTTAGGAGGGTTCATGATGAGATGGTGGGTGGTTGGAATCATACTGGGAGGTCTGCTTATCCTTTATTTCTTTCGACGCCCCCGGCCAGAACCACGAGAGCGGGGGCAAAAGCAAGAGCGGCTCAATCCGAGTCGCAAGGGGAAGCCGGTGATTTGGCTGATGACTGACTCCCTTATGGCTCATGCCATCGACAAAGGGGTGGATAGCGGAGAGCTGCCCGCCCTCGGCTGGCTAACGGAACACGGCCAGTACTACCGAGAAGTGGTTAGTTCTTTTCCGACCATGTCGGTCAACATCGACGCGACGCTCCTGACGGGCGTTTGTGCAGATCATCACCGGATACCCGGCTTGATCTGGTATGATCCCGGCGAAAAACGAATCGTGAACTATGGGACCGCCCTCGGAGAAGTGGTCCGAAACGGCCCCAACCGCGCTTTAAAGGATGGCCTGATTCGTCTCAACCGAGACCATCTCAATCCCGAGGTGAAGACTCTTTTTGACGATATGAGAGAACAGGAGTTCCAGTCCGGAGCCGTCAACCCCCTGGTTTACCGTGGACCAGCCACCCACTTTCTCCGTTTCCCTGCCTGGATCTCCGGGCCGACTTCTTTACCGGAAAAACAAGAAGTAAAAGGGCCTGATTTCCTGGCATTGGGAACCTTTATCAACCCCCTGAAGGATGAAACCGCTCTGCCTGACGGAATCCTAGACAGCCTCGGGTTCGGTGATACCTACTCTTTAGCCGTAACCACTCATTTGATCCGTGAAAGCCGCCTCCCCGACTTTTTGTTCGTCTATCTGTCGGATCTGGATAAATCCCTCCATAAAAAAGGACCCTCTGAGATCGAGGGCGTCCGTAAGCTGGACCAACACATTGGAGAATTGCTGGACGCTTTCGGCTCATGGGAACAGGCTCTTCAGGGAGCCATTTGGGTGGTATGCGGAGATAGTGGACAGACGGGAGTCCTCTCTTCCGGTAAAGACCCTGTCATTCCCCTTCATCACCTGTTTGAAGGTTACCAGCTGCTGCAACCAGGAAAGACCGCCGATTCGGAAACAGAGATCGCCCTGTGTGTCAACGAACGATCTGCATTCGTCTATCCCCTGAATGAAAAAATAACGATGCTGGAGCTAGTGGAAAAACTCCGATCGGACCACCGAATTGACCTCCTGGTTTGGCTGGAAGAGGATTGGGCTCATGTCCTTCATACCCACCTGAAGACGGAACTCTGGTTTCGTCCCGGTGGGGACTGGATCGATCCTTTCGATCAGCGGTGGGAGATCCGAGGAGACTTCGCCGCTTTGGATATGACCCCCGATCATAAGAAACGAACCCTTACCTATGGAGAGTATCCCGATCCCCTGATGCGCTTGCACGCCTCCCTCCATTCCCATCAGGCCCGGTTTATGATCGTTAACGCCAAACCCGGATACGAACTGGCAGCGGAATACTCCCCCCTCCACAAAGGAGGAGGAGGACACGGATCCCTCCACCATGTGGATTCTTTCTTTCCCCTGATCATCACAGGCACCAAAGAACAACCCAAATACCTGCGCATGGTTGACCTGAAGGAATATATCCTTCGGGTGCTGAGAGAGAAAAAATCCTCCCATTGATTTTTTCCTAAAAAGGCGCTTGAGGCAAATGCCGAGGCGGTCTTTTTCTTTCCAAGACATGTCAACCAGTGGTCAGCAGCCATCGGAATCCTTGACCCATGGCCACCCCCGCATAATTGCCGACGGCGTAGCCCAGCACGCCAAGGAGGACTGCAGCGGGGACAAGAGACGCCCATCCCTTCGAAGACGCCAGAGCGAGAGCCGTCGAAGGACCGCCTACACAAGCTTGGCTGGCCACTGCCAACATCTCTATCTCGATCCGGAACAGGCGGCCAAAACCAAAGATAACTAACGCATGGACAAACACCAGGATTGCAAGGAAAAGAAAGACCACGGGCCCTTTATCGACCAGCGTAGATAGCACCGTTCCCGCCCCCATGGTGGCAAAAAAGAAATGGAGGATGAAGTTGCCCAGCTCTTCCCCGCCTCTGAGACGGTTGACCGGTGTAAACAGGGCTAACAATAGAGCCAAAGTGGTATAGCCGAGCACCGGCGGAATCGCGAACCCGACAACTCGGTCAATATAGGGGATGACAAAATTCGAGACCCCTACCACCGTGAAGGTGACTGCTGCCAGGGCAGCCAGGTCATAAACGGTGATATCCTTAATAACCCGTGGACCAACTCCTCGGGTTCCCCCGCCAGACCCGTCCCGATTGCGTATCGAAGGATACCAACGGATCAACAAAACCGGGAGGACAGCCGTCATGACCATCCAAAGATTCGTCATGATATTGTCCGCCGCAGCTCCGGTGGCAAACATCGTCCCCGACGTTCCGAGAGCTTCTCCTACCGCTGCATAGTTCACTCCCCCACCGATATAGCTGGCTGCAAACTGACCGGCGATTTTCCAGGCTTCGGACCCGATCCCTTCAGCTGTCACCCAGAGGGCAGCAACCGAGCCGATCAGGGTACCCCCCGCTCCTAGCAAAAAAGCGAACAAAGCCGGACGGCCTAACCGACGCAAGCTTCCTAAATCCGCGGTAAGAAGCAACAGGACGATAGCGATGGGGATACCATAATCATTGGAAAACACATAAATCGGATTTAGTTTTTCCGAGGCCTGCCCGATGGAAGGCGGAATGACACCCAGATTCACCAGCACTGCCCCGCCGGTTATCACCAGGATTGCTGTTCCCAGAAAGGAAAACCACCGATACCGGCGATCCAGCCAAAAAGAAACGGCGATCAGTGTCGTGATCACCGCCCCGACCCCGAAGGGAGACGTCACAAGGGCTTCATTGGGCATCTAAAAAACCTCCAGTCCAGTACGTCTTTGTACAGTTGAACAAAGAATCTTATTCGAGATAGGTTTGAGTGGATCCTTTTTTTTGATCCTGGCGTTTCCTTAAGCACAGCAACCCTCCGCTGATCAGCAACAACCCAGCCAGAGCAGTGAACCAAGAAAACCACAGGCCAATCAGCCCGCAAGCCAACATCCACTTCCCGGATGTTTGGGGCCTGTGCTCGATTCGTTTCGGAGAAGTATGGGGGGCGGCATAGAGCGTGAAAACAAAAGCACCCAGGTGGAGAATCCCCTCCCACCACATGGACCAGCCCTTTACCAGCAACAAGGCCTCCACCCCGTGGATCGCAAGTCCGATGAGGAGGAGTGAAACCCCTAGCATCCCGAGCAACGTTTCTACAAAACGATCTTCCTTTCTCTCCATTGTCCGCCTCCTTTGGGTAGGTATATGGAGCATTCTACGCATAGCGGATCAACCAAATCCCGATTCAACCTAAAAAAATACCCCCTTTTTAGGGGGATGGATGTCTATTCGCACGGATCTTTATGTTTCCAAGTCTGCCGCCAGGTAAGCTTGTGTCGCTTCCTTCGTTTTCCGGCTTAACGCAAGAAGGGCCAGAAGGTTAGGAACGACAATCGCGATTAACAGGAGATCCCAAACAGGCCACCGGGAGGAAAAGCCCCAAAAAGAGCCAGCGAGAATAACGCCCAGATAAAGAAAACGAAGAGCATGTCCGCCCCTCGGACCGAAGAGAAATTCTCCTTGTTTTTCTCCATAGAAGATAAAAACGGGAAGGGAAACCAGAGCAAACAGTGTCAAAAAGACAGCGTCAAGCAAATGGGCATGGTCCGAGGGAAAAGCATCGGCGAAAGCGGTGGGGAGCATCTCCGTTACCCGGTGGGTGGGAATCACCTTCCACACCCCAGTCACCAGGACGACCCATCCCGTTAGGTTGCTAATTAGGAAAGTATCGATGAGCACCGCAAGCATTCCCCAGAATGCTTGCTTCGGTGGATGCCTATTCACGGCGGCAGAATGGACGATGGAAGCGGTACCCATGCCAGCTCCTCCAGAGTGAATCCCCCGACTCAGCCCCCAACTCATGGATGCAACAATACCAGCCCCGGCGAAAGCACCTGCCGGTGCTGTGGGGATGACCAGAGCATGGGTGAGAACAGAGATCAACATGTCTGGAAGGACAGCCCGATTTGACCATAGGATGCAGACAACGGTGATGATATAGGCCAGGACTAAGAGGGGAATGATCGCTT
Organism: Salinithrix halophila; assembly: GCF_042650125.1. Taxonomy (NCBI): domain Bacteria; kingdom Bacillati; phylum Bacillota; class Bacilli; order Caryophanales; family Thermoactinomycetaceae; genus Salinithrix; species Salinithrix halophila. The sequence goes on along the minus strand of NZ_JBHSAP010000018.1, from coordinate 82,672 downwards.
TCATCACCCGCCCGATCCGACGGATGCCCCCAAAAAGAAGAGGGGCCACCACCAGAACCACAACGATGCCGATCAGGCTTCCCTCGATTCCAAAAGATCGATGCAAATGTTGGGAAATCATAGCGGGCTGAGACATAGTAAACAAGCCAACTTGCAAGATCAGCCCGACAGCATAAAGTCGGGCCGCCCACTTCCAGCCCAGCCCCTTTTTCATCGTATAGGCGGGCCCTCCCACCCACTCTCCCCGGCTGTTTTTCTCCCGATATAGCAGGCCGAGGAGGATCTCCCCATAGAGGATGACCATTCCGAACGCAGCTACCACTGTCATCCAAAAGAGGGCACCCGGCCCACCCAAGGCGACCGCCAGCGGAACGCCAATCCAATTGTGCACCCCCAGCGAACCGCCTAAGGCGGTAGCGAAGGCATCAAAAGAAGGGATTGTCCCTTCCCGGCCCGCATCCGGGCCTGAGGCATCCAATGTTTTCCTTATCAATCCTTCCAACCGACTCACCCGTAAAAAACCGAAACGAGATAATAAAAAACCGCTGCCTATCAATAACAGAAGCATGATTGGTGGACTCCACAGCCCATATGACAGGACCGTAAACGGCATCGCCTCCTTCACTCACTTTCCTCCTCCCACCCTTTTCTTCCCCTGTTATTGTTGCTCTACAGGAAAAATATTACACCCTGTTACGGGGGATCCAGCTGGAAGTGAGACGACCTCATCTCTTCTCTACAAAATTTCTTCGTCCAAACGGACACAAAATCCGAAGGCGTTTCGAATAAAAAGGATAGGGGCCGCTAAAAAAAGAGGAAGGACCTCCCCTGGTTTCGGGTCAAGATTTATCGAGGAGTTTCATAAACAGACAGAGAAAAAAGCCTTCCTTCGAGGAAGGCTTTTGATCATTTAGGCACCTAACTTCCGGTCGGGCTTATCCCTTCGCCCTTTTCTCCGTCTACGTTCCGTAACCCCTTTCAGGACGCTTTTGGACCCGCTGTACAATCCTGCTGCCGACAACCCCATGGCCAATCCGATCACCGTACCTTGTACCCAGTCCCCCGGAGATACCAGGAAGATCCCCGCTCCCCATCCTAAGGCGACCGACAGCACCGCCGCCCACTTGCTCGACAACCCCCACAACTTAGTCAACTCCACTAACCCAACAATCAGCGGTACCAAAGCAACACCAAAAATTTGTTGGCTCATCCATTGCCCTCCCGTCATAAATCGATTAGGGAAGCAGATTGATTCTTTTTCCAAATTTTACAATAAACCTCGCCATCTGTCTACCATTTCCAGCAAATTAAGATCCCTCTGGGAAGGAATGCCCCTCGGTCCGTGGAGAATGAATGAATAGATCCTCCCATCTTCCCGTAAAAGGAGCTCCGCTCATGCCGAAACTGTTAATAGCCGATCGGGACGGGAAGGAGCGCTCTGGATTGGAATGGCTCATCCAATCTTATCCTCTCCCATATGAAGAGGTACTCGCAGCCCAAGATACGGAGTCTCTCATCGCCGAACTGGAAAGAAAGACGCCTGAAGTGGTCTGCCTGGAACTGGATCTGGTCCCCCCCGAACAATGGGAAGAAGTGAAACGGGTGGTGCGCCGGTATGCACAGATGGTCGTGGGGATGACAGCCGAAGCCACGTTTGAGCGAGCCAGCCAAGCCATTGAGCTACACGCGACCGATTTATGGGTGAAACCCCTCTCCCCCGATCGAGTGAAACGGACCTTAAGGCGCTACAGTCGGGAACTCGCTGAAACCGAGAGAACAGAACCCGCCACCCCGGCTTCATCCCCTTCGGTCGGGTACCGTTCTCTCTTCATGGACCAACCAGCGGGAAGATCAGCCGGTACGTTGATGCTGGCCCAACCGGAAAAAGAGGAACGGCTTCCGGCTTTGGTCTCATTTTTAGAAACCTATCCCTTTTCAAGGCAACCGATCATCCTGCCCCTGAGCCAAGCTGTAGCTTGTATCTTTCCCCTGTTGGAGCAAGGAGGAGAAAAGGCCCTTCAACTGGAAGGGAACCGCCTGCTGGAAGCCTGGGACGAATTGGCTTCAGACGGCCTTACCATGGCACTTCATCCCACGGATTTCCCCCTTCCCTTGCACAAGCAATACCTGGCCGCTAAAGAAGCCTTGGAATGGCGCTTCTTCCAAGGAACCCGGCAGGTCATTCCCGTTGCCGAGCCCGTGCATTGGAAACCGATCGATCCCTTTCTAACTCCGGAAGAGCAACGGGAATGGATTACGATGCTTGAAAAGGGAGACCGGGAGCGAATCCGAGAGTGGATGCACCATTCCTTTTTCAAAGCAGGCCCCCCCTACCCGGAACCGGGTCGCCTGCGCATTCGATTGACCAGTATCCTCGCTCAGATTCGACGTTATATGAAAACCCGAGAGCTGCACCGCGATCCCTCTTTTGAAATGCGCTATCATGAAATTTTCCATTCCATCCTTCATGGACCTGTTCTCTACCGCATTGTCCAGGATCTGTTACTGTTTGTCAGCACCCTCCTCGACACAACCGCCTCATCGAATCAGGTAGCTCTTTCCGACCCGGCAACGAATGCCGTCCAATTCATGGAGAACCATTATACGGATCCCCGTCTAAGCCTGGAAGCTGTCGCCCGTCATATCGGGAGAAACGCTTCCTATCTCAGCCATCTCCTGTCCCGGGAAAAGGGGAAGCCCTATCGGGAATTGTTGGTTGACATCCGTCTACGGCACGCCAAGAAGTTCCTGGAAACCACTTCTCTCCCGATCGGGCAGGTGGCGGCACGAACCGGTTTTTCCGATGCCAACTACTTCAGCCGTATTTTTAAAAGACAGACCGGTTTATCCCCCCGTGCCTATCGGGACCAAAAGAAAAGACAGAAACCAAAATAAGAGGAAGTTTCCACCTAGGAAACTTCCTCTTATTATCGGATCGGTCCCAAAATAGCGACGAGATTCCCGTCATATTCTTCTGTTTATTCCCTTCCTTCCTCCCTATACTCAAAGGGAGAAAACAAATGGGTGGTGAAGAGGTTGCAAGATCAACGAGCCAAACGGGAAATTCGGGCTCCCCGCGGGACAGACCTTCAGGCGAAGGGCTGGGTTCAAGAGGCGGCACTTCGGATGCTGATGAACAACCTGGACCCCGATGTAGCAGAACAGCCCGAAGATTTGATTGTCTACGGCGGAATCGGGAAGGCGGCCCGGAACTGGGAATCCTATGACGCCATTGTCAAGACATTGACGAACCTGGAAGACGATGAAACGATGTTGATCCAGTCCGGCAAACCTGTCGCTGTCTTCAGGACCCATACGGACGCTCCTCGGGTCCTGATCGCCAACTCCAATCTCGTTCCTGCCTGGGCTAACTGGGATCACTTCCACGAGTTAGATCAAAAAGGGTTGATGATGTTTGGCCAGATGACCGCGGGAAGCTGGATCTACATTGGCAGCCAGGGAATCGTACAGGGAACCTATGAAACTTTCGCCGAGTGTGCCCGGCAGCACTTCGGCGGTACGCTGAAGGACACGATTACCGTCACGGCGGGCCTCGGCGGCATGGGAGGCGCCCAGCCCCTCGCCGTCACGCTGAACGGGGGCGTGGTGATCGCCATCGAAGCGGATAACACCCGGATCCAGCGTCGTCTGGACACCCGGTACCTCGACCGGGCGGTGCATGATCTAGATGAAGCCATCACCCTCGCCAAAGAGGCGAAACAGGAGGGAAAAGCCCTCTCGATCGGCCTCCTCGGCAATGCGGCGGAAGTATTGCCCCGCATGGTAAAGCAGGGATTCATTCCTGATATCGTCACCGACCAGACCTCAGCCCACGACCCTCTGAACGGCTACCTGCCTGAAGGCATGGCTCTGGAAGAGGCGAAGACGCTGCGTAAAAATAATCCCGAAACCCTGATCCAACGGGCCAGAACCAGCATGGCCGTCCACGTTCAAGGGATGCTGGCGATGAAGGAAAAAGGCGCCGTCGTTTTTGACTATGGGAACAATATCCGACAAGTAGCGAAGGATGAAGGGGTGGAGAATGCCTTCGATTTCCCCGGTTTCGTCCCCGCATACATCCGTCCCCAGTTTTGCGAAGGGAAAGGTCCTTTCCGTTGGGCCGCCCTTTCCGGTGACCCGGAAGATATTTATAAAACGGATGAAGTGATTTTGCGGGAGTTTAGCGATAATGAACACCTCTGCCGCTGGATCCGCATGGCCAGGAAAACCATCGCCTTCCAGGGACTTCCCTCCCGCATCTGCTGGTTAGGATACGGGGAACGGGCTCGCTTTGGCCGTATCATTAACGAAATGGTGGCGAGAGGCGAGCTGAAAGCTCCCGTCGTCATCGGCAGGGATCATCTGGATTCCGGCTCCGTCGCCTCCCCCAACCGGGAAACCGAAGGGATGAAAGACGGCAGCGACGCCGTCGCCGACTGGCCAATCCTGAATGCGCTTATCAACGCTGTCGGTGGTGCGAGCTGGGTTTCCGTTCACCACGGCGGTGGCGTGGGTATGGGTTATTCCCTCCACGCCGGGATGGTGATCGTTGCCGATGGAACGGAAGCAGCAGCTAGACGGCTGGAACGTGTGCTGACCACTGACCCCGGTATGGGAGTCGCCCGCCACGCCGATGCCGGCTATGATCTGGCCATCCGGACGGCACATGAAAAAGGCGTCCAAATCCCGATGCTGAAGAAGCCCGATGCCTAAAGGCACGCCCAGTGAATCGCAATATACCCCGACGGGCAGAAGAATCCGCCTTTTCCCCGTCGGACATCTACTGGAGGTCATACCATGCAACAGCAAAAACCCCTTTACATCCGCCGGGCCTCCCAATTGGTCACCTTGGCGGACTCATCCAACGCACCCTTGCGCGGAAAAGCGATGGAGCGCTTGTCCATCATTGAAAACGGCAGCGTATGGGTAGAAGATGGAACGATCCGTGCAGCGGGCCCTGATGAAGAAATTGCCGCCAAGTACCAAACCCGGATGAATGAAGCCGAGGTGATTGACGCTTCGGGTCGGCTTGTTACCCCAGGTCTGGTCGATCCCCATACCCACCTGGTTTATGCGGGCAGTCGAGAAAACGAGTTTGAAAAGCGGCTGCGGGGGGCTACGTATATGGAAATCATGGCAGCGGGCGGCGGCATCCACGCCACCACCGCCGCCACCCGAGAGGCTTCCATCGAACAACTCATCAGCGAAAGCACCCGCCGCCTGGATCTCTTCCTCCAACAGGGTGTGACGACCGTGGAGGCCAAAAGCGGCTACGGCCTCAGTCTGGAGCACGAGCTGAAGCAACTGGAGGCGGCAAAGGAACTGGATCGCTCCCATGTGGTCGACGTGGTGTCCACGTTCATGGGGGCTCATGCGGTACCAGCCGCCTACCGGGAACGCCCCGAAGTGTTCGTTGATCAGGTGGTCACAGAAATGATCCCCGAAGTAGCCCGGCGGAAGCTGGCGGAGTTCAACGATGTCTTCTGCGAACGGGGAGTCTTCACCCCGGAACAATCCCGCCGTATTTTAGAGGCTGGGAAAAAATACGGCCTCGCTCCCAAGATCCACGCCGACGAGATTGAACCCTACGGAGGGGCGGAACTGGCGGCTGAAGTGGGAGCTGTCTCGGCAGATCACCTCCTTCGCGCCTCCAAGACCGGTATCCAAGCGATGGCGGAAGCGGGAGTGGTTGCCGTCCTTCTGCCGGGAACCGCTTTCTTCTTGATGGCCGAGGCGGCGGACGGACGGAACATGATTGATGCTGGTGTCCCAGTAGCCCTGTCCACGGACTGCAATCCCGGCTCCTCTCCAACTGTCTCCCTCTCCCTGATCATGAATCTGGGTTGTCTCAAAATGGGGATGACCCCAGCTGAGGTATTGACGGCAACCACCATCAATGCGGCGCACGCGATCCGCCGGGGACACGAAATCGGAAGTATCGAGGAAGGAAAGAAAGCCGATCTCGTCCTTTACGATGTCCCCGACTACCGAAGTCTCCAATATGCTTATGGGGTGAACCACGCCCGCACGGTCATCAAGAGCGGGTGTGTAGCTGTACGAGACGGCTTCCCCGTCCACAGCCGAAAGGCCGTCAGTTAGGCACTGCGAACCGTGCTCCCCTGTTTGCATTCACAAATACCGAAAGGAGATCCCGGATATGAGCAACCAGGCGAAAAAAAATACCGGATACCCCTATCCGATGTTAAATCCACCTCCCTTCCGTTGGCAGGCGGAGCCGGACCTTCCCGAACCCAAAGTCCACGAGTGGATCCGTACCCTGGAACCAAGCGCGGCCCACGACACAGATTGGTCGCGCATCGACGCAGCGATCCTGGGCGTCCCCCTTTCACGCTCCTCTATCAGCGCATCGGCGGCTAGCGAAACCCCTGAAGAGTTCCGCCGGGCGTGGCGGTCTTTCACTCCTTACAACCTGGAAGAGGACATCGACCTCACCCCTTTATCCGTCGTTGATCTGGGGGATGTACGTCAGCATGTCACCGATATCTCCCGATGCCATCAGTCGATCCGGGAAGCTGCTGCAACCATGCAACGCCACCATCCTTCCACTCTTCCCATCCTGATCGGCGGGGACCACTCTATCACGGCGATGTCCATCATGGGCATCAAAGATACCCGCCCGGAGAAGTCCATCGGCCTTTTACAACTGGATACCCACTTTGATTTACGCAGTTTGGAGGAGTTTGGCCCGGCCAACGGCACCCCCGTCCGCAACCTGATTGAAAGCGGAAGTTTGCGGGGAAGCGACGTCTGGAACATCGGTCTTCACGGTTTTTTCAACGCCCGCTCTCTGCGTGACTATGCCGACCGGGCCGGTGTCAACTGGATCACCATGAAAGAAGCCCGGCGAATCGGGTTGGAGACCGCTGTCCACTCCGCTCTCACGCAGTTGGAAAAAAAGGTAGATACCATCTATTTGACGGTGGACATGGACGTGCTGGACCTCGCCTGTGCACCAGGAACCCCAGCAGGGGCCCCTGGCGGAATGCGGACGGAAGAGTTGTTTGAGGCGGTTCGAATCGCCGGTACCCATCCTAGGGTACGGGGAATGGATATCGTCTGTCTCGATCCGCGCCGGGATATCAACCAAATCACGATCAAAACGGGTGTCCACGTCCTGCTTTCCTTCCTGACCGGCTTCATGCAACGCGATAAAGCCTAACCCCTTCTCCCGTCACCCTGGATAATCAGAAGTCATCCTAGCATATCCACCAGTGGACCCTCCTCTTCGTTGAATGGGGTGATCCTTGCCATTTTAAAAACGCCCTCCCCTATCACCATCGGGGAGGACATTTTCATGTTTAGCCTATAACAGGATAGGGGGTTACTCCAGCTCATAATCTTCCAACTTCACAAACCGATACCCTCGCTCCCTGAGTCGGGGAACAGCATCCTGTACTCCACCGGCTGTCCCGCTGCCGGGTTGGTTCATGTGAAGGAGGACGATGGAACCGGGTTGGAGATCCAAGAGGGCCTGTTTTACTTGTGCTCGTGACCAGGTCGCCCCGGCATCCCCTAACACATCGTAATTGACGATCTCCACTCCCAGCTTTTTAGCGGCCTTGACAGCCACCTCATCGTAGTAGGCCGTTCCTGACCGAAAAAAATGTGGCAGTTTACCCGTTTTCTCCGCAATCTTTTGCTGATTCGCTATCACTTCCTCCACCGCCTTCTCCAGATTGGCCGTACCTGCAATACCGTAGACGGAACGGCCCGTGACGGAAAGGGGACGGTGGCGCGTGCCGTGGTTTTCGATTTCAAACAGCGGTTCCTTCGCTAGTTCTCGGAACAACTCGGGGTTTTCATCGATCCAACGGCTATTGACAAATAAAGTAGCCGGGATGTTTTCTCTTTTTAAAAATCGGATCAATGCCCAGTCATACCCGCTCCCCTTCGGGCCGCCGCAGGCATCGAAGGTGAGGGCGGCCACTTTTTCCGTTGTTTTTAAACGATGCTTGACCCCAGGGACGTCTTCCCCCCATTGAGAGGGTCGTTGATTCCGGTTGGCCTGAATCACCTTACGGATCTCCCGCCGGGAGGGCCCAGCCGGTCTCTCCTTTTCATGCAGGGGCTCTTCCGCCCGGGGGCCAGTCGCATGGTCCTGCTCAGCCGGTGTTCCCGGCTCCGCCTTCGTCAGTGGATAGCAACCGGCAAGAATTCCGACAGATAGAAGAATCGTCAAACTACATTTGATTCCCACGTTAATTTCTCTCCACTCCCACATAGCAACTCCTCCGCCAAAAAAGGCAGCCCGTAGGCTGCCAGCGTGCTTCAAGAAAAGATCAGGATCAGCGGGCCGACGATGAAACAATAGACGGCGAAGATAATCAGATTGCCATGCCGCATGACATTCATAAACCACTTCAAGGCAAAGTACGAAGAGACAAAAGCGGAAAGGAAGGCTACTAGATAGGGCAGGAACAGGTCAGGGCTGCTCATCACCTGCAAGATGCCCTCTCCTTCCAAGATCATTCCTCCCAGGCTGACCGGGATATATAGGAGGAAGGAGAAACGGAGAGCGGTCTCCTGTCTCATTCCCAGCAACATTCCGGCAACAATCGTTGCCCCGGAACGGCTGATCCCTGGGATCAGGGCGACCGCCTGTCCTAGCCCGATTAGGAGGGCATCCTTTACGCTCAGATCCCCGTCTTTTTTACGTCCGCGCAGGTTCCGGATGATATAGAGGGCGATCCCTGTCACCAATAAAGTGATACCGATCACTTTCACACTGGTCAGATTTTCTTCAATCGCGTCATTGCAGAGGACCCCTAATACGCCCGCCGGAATCGTCCCCAGAATAAGGTAGCAGACAAAACGAAAATCTGTCTTGTTGTCAGGATCTCGGTCCTTCACATAGGAAAGGGTATTCAACACGAGACGAACCAGGTCTTTCCGGTAGATAACTAAAACGGATAAAAGCGAAGCGAAGTTGACCAACACGGCAAAACCCAATCCCTTTTGCCCGTCGACGCCTAGTCCGAAATAATGGTAGGCGAGTAACAGATGGCCGCTGGAGGAAACCGGGATCGGCTCGGTCACTCCCTGAATCAGCCCCAGCACCAAAAACTTCAATATTTCCCACCACTGTTCCAAGAAACCGTCACCTTCCTATTTAGCTGTGATAACTTCTCTATGATGTTACCAGCCCCACCATATTCGATTTGGGACCGAAGTGCAATAGGTCTTTCTGTATAAATAGTTCCTTTGGAACGAAACGGATAGCTAGCCTTCCACTAAAACTAGTTAAGAGCTTTTTCCATCTCTTGTACCGCATGGCTGAGGGCCGCTGCCCGTTCCTCTAAATTGCCAGCGTCACCTTCGGAGGAAAGGGCACAGAGGACACTCTTGTAATACCGGCGCCCAGCCTTTTCCAATCGTTCCTTCTCTTCTGCTACAGCCTGCCGCCAAGCCTCCTGATAATGGTGGAAAAGCTGTTCTCCCGCCGGGCCGATGCATTTCTCCACCTCAGCCTCCAGCACCTCTTTGATCTCTTGGCGAACCCGGGATTTATCATCCTTGGCAAAGAAAGATTTGCTCCCTTTGAAAGAAGTGATTGTCTTTTTGAACGAGTCGGCGGAAAGATCCGGAAAAGGCGTCTTGATCGTCGGTGTGCCGGTGACCAATGAAGGAGGCTCCGGGACGGGGAAAGCCCCGTTCAACCCCAGACATTCCTGGGTCAGCTCCCCCATGTTCTCCTTTAATTTTCCGTCCAGCCACCCTTCCAGGCGAAGGGAAGTCGCACGAAATTCCTGCATGAGGTCATGCCGGATAAAATCGACCATCTCCAGGACACACGAACGGAAAATCTCCCGGATATCCCCCCGATCCTCCCGTAATACACCGGGACTGAAGATCTCCGCAAAGACCTCGGGATACCGATAAAAGAGGCGTTGCTTCACATAGTAGAGAAGCTCTTCCACCTCCCGGCGCAGCGCGTGCTCTTCCGTCTTTCCCTCATGATGGGTAATGATGCGGAGGAAGGCATCCTGTTCCATCTCCGTCTCCGCCCGCTTCTGCTCTTTCTCCGCGTTCCCTTGCCGCGCCGCCTCCAAGAGGCGGCAGACCGTTTGATGTGCCTGCCCGGTCACGTTTTTTAAGCTGTGAAGGGAAACCGTCTGCAAGTCTTTTTGCAGAAAAGCCGCAAAGTCCCTCTCAAAGGCGGCAATCCCGGAAGGTTGCACCGGATTTCCCCCTGTCTTCTCCTCTAAGGCCCGAAGGCTGGAAACGGCAAACATGCGCGGATGGCGGATTCCGTAACGGAGGAGTTGCTCCCCGATATAGGCCTGAACCTCCTCCCGCTCCTCATCAGAGGCGGCCAAGTCGGAAGCGTTCATGATGAAAAACATCTTGTCCATCGCAAAGGTATCTTTCACACGACCAAGCTGGATCAGGAATTCCCTATCGGCCCGGGAAAAGGCATGATTATAGTACGTGACAAAGAGGATGGCATCGGCATCCTTAATGTAACGGAAAGCCACATCGGTATGCCGGGCGTGGATCGAATCGGCTCCAGGGGTGTCCACCAGCGTCACCCCCAGCCGGGTGAGGGGACAATCAACATAGAGGTCCACCCTTTCAACAAAACAGGATTTCTCCTCTCGCGCCACATACGCTTCAAATTCCCCGAAGGATCGGACCACCGAGGTACCCAGACGGTCGACAAAGGAAGACGCACCCTCTTTAACCGCCCGCAAGAAGGGGAGAGCTGTTTTTTGCCGAGGACCGGTTATCGGCAGGTTCAAAAGCTCGTCAATCCCTTTCAAGGCTTCCTCTAGAGATGTGGCCTCCCGACGAAACAGCCGGTACACCTCACACAGGTCTCCTAACAAGGTTTCCTTGGACTTAAAGCGGATCACCGCTTCCCCATGGCCATACGATTCCGTGGGAGGCCCAATCCGGTTGATGGTTGCCGTAGTCGGATTGGGCGAGACCGGTAGCACTCCGTTACCCATCAGCGCATTGGCGAGGGAGGATTTTCCGGCACTGAACGCTCCGAAGAGAGCGACCGTAAATTGCCGTTCCTTCGAACGGTGCCTTTTGTCAGCCAATTCTTCACGGAGAGCGGTTAAACCCTCCATATCAGCCAACAGCTCTTCCACAACCTCGGCCTGGCGCAACACTTGGGCTTGCGGGTCCTCCGTTATGTGTTCCGTCTCATCTCCCGCCGGATCGATCGCTGAAGATGCGGAAAGAACCGTTTGATTCTCCGGCTCAGGATGAGACAGGCCCGCCAGAAGGGAAGGGCCGCAACTAGCAAAGGCCTCCTCCGCTTCTTCTTCCGGAAGGAAAGAGAGCTCCGTTTCCGGAACGATTGTACCCTGGAGCAGGTCCATAAAGCGGGCTTCATATGCAAACTGTTCCGCCTCCAGCTTCTCCAGGAAGCGCTTTCCTTCCAATTCCCGCTTCAGCCCCGCCAATTCTTCGGCTGTCTCTGCGGCACGGGCCTTCAACTTCTCCTCGATCTCTCCGCCGAAATCCTCATACCATGCTTTTGCCTGGCGGCGGCAAGCCTGTTTGATACTTTCACTTAAGTCATCCGTATATTTCAGCACATACTCCCTAGTCAACTTCGCCCCGCTCTTTACCGTCATCTCCAGCAATTGCGGGTCGAGAGGGTGAACCGTTCCATAGATCGCCTCTCCTCGTTTCGGGGTATAAATACCATGTTCCTTCAGAAAACGGATGACGTATTCTCGGACATGGACATCCAACTGGGTGTCGACGGTCTCTTTCAACCGCTCGGCAAAGGTCTGGCGACGCCGTTCCCGCTCTTTTTCCGTCTTCCCTTTGGAAAAGAGGAATCCCACTCGGAAGTCGGTCAGCTGTGTCTCCAGGTAATCCCGGGCGGATTCTCGGACTTCGTAGGGCATGAGGTAAACATTGGCGAAGAGCTCCTCCAGTCCGCGCAGATAGACCTGTTCCTTCTCCTCGGCTTCCTGGAGGTGTTCCTCCCGTTTCTGAGCGTACAAATCAATCGCCGTTTCCAACTCTTCGACGGAACGAGTCGACTCCGTATCCCTCAACAACTGGCGGGCCTTTTCCCTGTCTGAGGCTTCCCGCATGGCGAGATGCTCCCGGATCAAATACTCCGCTTCCCGAAGGACACTTCCCTCGATCAACGCTTCCCGATCCTGGAACATCCCCTCCATCCTCTCGTTCAGGCGGTTCCATTCGTTATAGGGATGGCTCGGATCTTTCAAGGATGTATAGAAAATCCCGTCTACTTCGATTCCCCAGTTGCGGAAGGAAGTTTCCACACTCTCCCGGTAATGCTGGAAACGGAGTTCCTCCTCCCGATGTTTGTCAATTTGATTCACGACCAAATAAACCCGCTTCCCCCGCTGCTTCAGTTCTTTGACGAATTGCAGGTTCACTTCGGATTGGACATGGTTGTAATCCATCGCGTAAAAGAGGATATCCGCCATATGAAGAGCCGATTCCGTCGCTACCCGATGGGCATCATCCGTAGAATCGATTCCCGGCGTATCCAGCAGGCACGTTCCTTCCGGCAGCCGCCCGCCTTCCCGCCAAACGTCGACGGCAATAACCTCGTCCCCGTTTTTCGCGAGAGCTTTCAATTCCTTTTCCGTATAAGCCCCACGGTACATCCGGCGCTCTCCGCTCCGGAGGGTGAGGACGACCCGGTCCTCCCCGCTGCGCACAGCCACCACATTGGCACTTGTCGGAATCGGACTCGTCGGCAATAGTTCCTCTTTATACCACGCGTTTAACATCGATGATTTTCCTGCCGAAAAATGACCGCAGAAAGCGAGGGTGAACTCCCTACGCTGGGCTTTTCGAATTAGGTCCAGAAGCTTCTCCGCCCGGGCTTCGTCCCCCTGCTTCTCTATTTCCCGTCGGATCTGAACCAAACGATGAACGGTATCGGACTGGATGGTTTCAAGCACTGTGACCTTCCCCTTCGACTCATGATGAGATCCTTCTTCACCCTCTGGGCCTGTCCGGCCACACACATAAATCTATGTTAATACAGGGAGCCGAAGGAGTAAAATGCTTTTAGCCGGATAGGAAGTACAAAAAAGCCGGGCCATAGCCCGGCTGTAAGATACACCCCGCCTTCAAAGCAGGGTGTCGACCAAGACCCCCCTTGAGATCGGGAGACATCCTTCCCATTACATTATTCGAAAGGAGTTTCTCATTTGTGTCCCTTTTTAAACATTTTTATCAAATTTTCGGCGAGAGCGGCGGCAAAGCTCAAGCCACCGCTTCACCATGAGAGGGTTCGAGGCAAAATGGAGATGGGTGTAACCGGCAAGAAGATTTTCCTTCGCGAAACCCTCGGAATGAAGGCCCCGCCTCCCCTGGCTCTCATAGGCGAAAGGAGGGTGCGGCTGATGATGGGTAAGGCTGGAATAATGAAATTCATGCCCCCGGGCCGTCTCCCCTTTCTCTAACAGGATGGTGTCAGAGAGGGCCCGTACTTCCCGATAACCGAGTGCTGCCAGTCGGCCTTTCATTTGGACCGTGGCGGGGATCACCCCAACCATGGGGTACTCCTTCCCTTTGGCGGTGACGAGTTTCTCACATAAATACATGTATCCCCCACACTCGGCAAAGGTGGGTAATCCCTTCTTTATCGCATTCCGAACCGATTCTTTGACTCGCTCTTCCCGAGCTAGACGGTCCGTAAATTCTTCCGGAAACCCGCCTCCGATCATCAATCCGTCGGCATCTTCCGGCACCTCTTCCCCCTCCAGGGGACGGAAAAAACGGAGCTCGGCTCCATATAACTGGAGAAGATCGAAGTTCTCGGGATAGTAAAAATTAAACGCAGCGTCCCGTGCGACAGCGATCACTGGCGGGGCTTCCTCAGTAGAAACCTGCCGAGGCTCAAACAGGGATTGGCTCCCTTCTTCCAGGAGCGGCGCCTCTTCGGCCAATCCTAGCAGTGCCTCCAGATCGACGGTTTTTTCTACCGAATCGGCCAGCGTTTCAAAGAGGGGGTCCAATTCCCCCCTCTCCATCGCCGGTACCAACCCGAGGTGCCGCTCGGGGATCGCCAACCCTTCATCCCGCTTCAGCCAACCTACGACCGGTATTCCGCATTCTTGTTCAATAGCCGCTTTAGCAAGGCGGTAATGTCCCTCGCTGCCCGCTCGATTGACGATGACGCCAGCGACTCTCACCCGGGGGGTAAATCGTTGATACCCCAAAACGACAGCGGCTGCGCTCCGGGCCATGCTATGGATGTTCACGACCAGGATCACGGGACTCTCCAACCGGATGGCGATATCGGCAGTACTTCCCTCGTCACTCAAAGGATCCTTGCCGTCATACATCCCCATCACGCCCTCGATCAGGGACAGGTCCGCTCCGGCACTACCCCGGAGAAAAATTTCCTTCATATGTTCCGGCGGCATCATCCAGGTATCCAGGTTGCGGGAAGGGCGTCCGGTTACCACCGTATGATAGCTGGGATCGATGTAATCCGGTCCGATCTTAAACCCCTGCACCGCTTTAAGGCGGCGGGCAAAGGCCGCCATCAACCCCAGGGTAACCGTCGTCTTTCCCACTCCGCTCCCGGTACCGGCGATCACCAGACGAGGTCGTTTCTTCTTGCTCATCACAGAACCTCCGCCCGAGCAGCGACATCCGCCAAGGCGATGGAGACGGTAACGTTCCCCGATTTTTTCTTCTCAAGAAGCCACTCACGGGCACCGGAGGAGAGAAGAGCCGCCGGTTCGCTCACCCCGTAAGCACCAGTGTATTTATAGACCGTTTCTGAAGGGTTCTTCAACGTCACGGTGTTCAGTTCCTCGGGGGTATACACGTCCATCCGCCATCCATACTTTTCCGCCAAAGCCACCAAGCCCGGTTCATCCTTTTTCAGATCAATGGTGGCGATATTGCGTACGCTTTTGAGAGAAAACTTTTGCTCCAACAGGGTCCTTTGCACCACTTCCTCCAACTCTTCCAGGGAGGTTCCCCGGTTACAACCCATCCCTAGCACAATCACCTTGGGCCGGTAAAGAACACCATTGGAGAGAAAGATCGCTTCTTCCTCCTGCGAGAGAAGGCGGTGGGTGACAACCAATGCAGCCCGGAAATCCGCTTTCCTCGCTTCATCGGTCGAGCGGTAGGTTCGGATATGGGAAGGAATCGGCTTGTCATAGGTCCACCACCCGGTCTCTCCCGACTCCTGGATGACGGCCACCGGTTCTTCATTTACAACGGCAGCACTAACCGGAATCGCCCGTTCGAAACTCTCAATCTCCCAGCCGAAGGAGCGGCCAAAGAGATCGACAGGGATGGTCTGCTGTACATCCGATGCCGTCGTAATGACGGGCCGGGCCCCCAAAGACGCCGCCACCTGTCGGGTCAGTTCGTTGGCACCGCCCAGATGGCCCGAGAGGACACTGATGACGTGCTCGCCCCGATCATCCACCACCACGACGGCGGGATCCGTCTTTTTGTCTTTCAGGATGGGAGCGATCATACGCACAACGGCTCCCAGTGAAATGATCAGGATGATTCCGTCATATCGTTGGAAAAGGTTCGGCAAAATATGGCGGACCGATCCAGAAAAAAGGTGAACTCCCTTGGCCTCTTCGTCACCCCTGCGGAATTTCTCCATGATATAAAGATCACATCCCGGAAACTTCTCCGCCAACTCCCTCCCCATCTCCACCCCGTGCTTAGTGATCGCCGCCACGGCAATGGTTCTGCTCACTGGGCCGGCACCCCCTTTCTGTACCCGTGGGTAAAGGTTTTATCGTATAATTTAGAGCGATAGTCCTCCGCTCTATCAGCCAGTTTCTCATCCAGCGCCCATCCAGCCAAGATCATTGCATGGCTTCGAATGCCAGCTTTTCGCATATCCTCATCCAGGCTGCAAAGGGTGGAACGAAGGATTTTTTGATCCGGCCAAGTGGCTCGCTGCACCACCGCCACAGGAGTCTCCTCAGACCAGCCGGCATCCAGGAGCTCCCGCACCACCTTTTTGGTAAGGGTTGCGCTTAGGAACAGAGCGATGGTGGTATGGTGGGCAGCCAGGCTCCGAAGCTTCTCCTTCTCCGGAACAGGGGTCCTTCCTTCGGCTCGGGTAAGGATCAGGGTTTGCGTCAGCTCGGGGATCGTGAGTTCGGCTCCCAGCACGGCAGCCGAAGCGAAGACCGAACTCACCCCCGGCACGATTTCATAGGGAATCGACTCTTTTTTCAATAGAGACAGCTGTTCAAAAATGGCTCCATAAACAGCCGGGTCACCGGTATGAATGCGGGCCACACTCTTTCCTTGCCGCACATGGACAACCATTTCTTCCACGATCTCTTCCAGAGCCATTCCGGCGCTTTTCATGACACATGTATCAGGGCGGGCCCGGGCGATCAACTCCTCACTGACCAACGAGTCCGTGTAGAGCACCACATCCGCCGAGCGTAGAATTCGCTCTCCCTTGACCGTAATCAGGTCCGGATCCCCCGGCCCGGCTCCCACAATATAGACTTTTGCTTCCAGTTCGCTCATTTTTTCACCACCATTAGCGTCAGATAGCCGGGATTTACGCCCCGCAGTTCTTCCACTTTCCGCCAGACCATTTCCTGGCCGGAGGTCACTTTGGCGGCCACCATCGCCCGATCCGCTAGTCCCAGTTCCTCCAGAAGGTCGATGGTCGGGTCGAGAACTTTGGCCACCTTGAGAAATACCACCGTGTCATGATCCTGAAGCACTTTTCTCATCCGTTCTTGGTCCTTTGTCGCCGGGACGATCGCGATCTGCTCATCCCCATCGGCTAGAGGCAAATCCAGGCGGGAAGCGGCCCCGTTGACAGAGGAAATCCCCGGTACTGAGGAGACTTCCGCCTCGGGGTGCAACTCTTTTAACCGGCGGCTCAAGTGGATAAACGTGCTGTACAACATCGGATCCCCTTCGGTCACGAAAGCAACATGCTTTCCTTGGGAAAGCCGCTCCCAGACAGCAGCCACCGCCCGATCCCATTCTTTCTCCAAGAGCTCCCGATCCCGGGTCATGGGAAAGACCAACCCCAGCATTTCCTTTTCCGCCGGGTTGATATAGGTCTCCGCGATGGTCAGGGCATAGCTCTTTTCTCCCATCCGCTTTTTCGGGTAAGCGATCACCGGGGATTCTTTCATCAACCGAAAGGCTTTAACGGTTACCAGTTCCGGATCACCAGGGCCGATACCCAATCCGTACAGATGCCCAATGGAAGCTGGATTCGATTCCGCTTGCAAACTCATGGGCTCTCCTCCTTCCGGGTTCCACAGATGATATACACAGGATTGAGTCCTTCCAGCCTTGTCATAGAGAGTATCGGCTTGCTCCGTGCCGCCTGGAGCATCGTGACCCGGGACTCAAACCCTTCTTCTTTCAGAGATTCCAAGGTGCGAGACAAGGTTTCCAGGGTAGCTGCATTGACCACGATCCGTCCCCCCGCCTTTAGGCGATGACAACACAGAGAGAGCAATTCGCCCAGTTCACCGCCGCTGCCGCCGATAAAAACGGCGTCAGGATCGGGCCAATCCGCCAATCCCTCCGGTGCCTTGGCATGAAGGATCGTGAAGTCTGTGCGGAACTTAACCCGATTGGCCTCCATATTGGCGATGTCGGCCTCATTCTTTTCCACTGCAAACACCTGACCCCGAGGAGCCAGTTTGGCCGCCTCCACAGAGACGGAACCGGACCCCGCCCCGATGTCCCAAACGACACTGTCCGGGGACAGGTTCAATTCGGACAAACTCAGGACGCGCACCTCTTTTTTGGTGATGAGCCCCTTTTCCGGTTTCCGCTGAGAAAAATGGTAATCATCGATACCCAGGCTCCAATGGGGAGAGGCCGCCCCTTTTTCCCGCTTCAGAACCACCACGTTCAGGGGAGAACACTCCGTGTCCGCTAGCTCTTCTAACCCGTACCAACGGCAACGTTCCTCCGGGCCGCCGAGGTTTTCGGCAGCAAAGGCTCGGTACTCCCTCATCCCGAACTTCAGAAGATAGGCGGCGATGGCGGCGGGAGTGTTGGTTTCGTCAGTCAGAAGAGCCACTTTCTCCTTTCCGTCCAGCCGTTGCGCCAGCCCTCGGATCGACCTCCCATGGACGCTTTCTACCTGGGCGTTTTGCCAACTCTCCCCCATACGGGCAAAGGCCAACTGAACGGAACTCAAGTGAGGATGTACCTCCACATGTTCCCGCCCAAGAGCCCGTACGACCAGAGAGGCAATCCCGTAAAACAAGGGATCTCCTGAAGCCAGCACCACGACTTGCTGAGAGGGGGCAACCTGTGCGATCCGATCCAGGACAGGACGGATTCCGCCTGTGATGGGAATCCGCTCTCCTAGATGTTCCGGGAAGAAGGCTAATTGGCGCTTTCCTCCCGCAACCACTTCCGCTTCCTCAACCCATTGCCGGTAGAGAGGAAATAGTCCATTTTTTCCGTCATCCCCAATCCCGATCACTTTCACTTTGTGCATCAATCCATTCCCGCCCTTCCCAGCAGTTCTCCCTTCATTTTTACCAGCACCGTCTCCACGCGGATGCCGCCTCCCACGTGACGATGGGCCTGGTGGCAGACGTAACGGCTCAGGGTGGTAAAGTACTCCTGAAAACCCGCTTCCTCCATCAGCTGGCCAGCATGGGTAGCCGTGTTGGCTCCCCGTACCTCATCAAGCAAGTCGGGGGGCGCTCCCACTTCTTCCGCTACCTTCGCCAGAAAACCAAAATCCACGGGAGCGCTTTTGGAATGAACCATCATCACCCCTTGAGCCACTTTGGAGAACTTCCCCATCATACCGACCAGGGTGACCTTCTCCGCCCCCAGCCGTTTGGCGTGTTTTAGCGCAAACCCGACGAAATCCCCCATCTGAATGAAGGCCTCCTCTGGGAGCTCGGGAAACATCTTCATCGCATGTTTCTCGCTGCTGCCGCCTGTGGTCAGGACCAGATGGGAGCATCCGTTCGCTCGGGCAACAGAAATCGCCTGAACGACACTGGCCCGGTAAGCGGAGGTAGAAAAGGGAACCACAATCCCCCGGGTCCCCAGGATGGAGATCCCCCCTACAATGCCCAGCCGCTCATTTAAGGTTTTTTTGGCAATCTCCTCCCCCTCCGGCACGGAAATCACCACGCGGACTCCCCGCTCCTCCTCTAGTTCTCCTAGAGTCTCTGTTACCACCTGGTTCAGCATTTTCCGCGGGATCGGATTGATTGCCGCCTCACCGACGGGAACGGACAAACCGGGTTTGGTCACCCGCCCCACCCCGGTCCCCCCATCCAGGTGAACCCCCTCCTCAGATGCCCAGGCTACCGTGGAGACGATTTCCGCCCCATGGGTAGCGTCGGGATCGTCTCCCGCATCTTTGATGACACTGCAGACCGCAGACTCGTCGGAGAGGGCGGCTTTTTCAATGGGAAACGAGACCCTTTCGCCAATCGGAAGAAGAATCTCCACTTCCGGGGGGGAACTTCCCGTGATTAAGGAAAGGAGCGCCGCTTTTGTGGCGGCGGTGGCACAGGCCCCTGTCGTGTAACCACGGCGCATATTGGCGGGATCTTTTGCTTCCGCCTGCTTCTTCATCGAACTCCCCCCAGGTGCTAACTGTTCTGTGTTGAACAAAAGGCTCTATTTCCGCCCTATACGTTTTCTATGATCAAGGCAGCGAACAAATGGGCTGCCTCAGAGCCAGATTCGGATAATTACCGAACCCTTATTCCTTGACTGCCAGCAGGGAAAGCGCATTGACCGCAGCCACTGCGGTGGGACTTCCACCTTTGCGCCCCTGGTTGGTAATGAAGGGGACGTCCAGTTTGGCTAGTTCTTCCTTCGACTCCGCCGCAGAGACGAAGCCGACGGGAACGCCAACGATCAGGCCCGGTTTCGCCTCTCCTTCTCGCACCAGGCGGATCAGCTCCAGAAGGGCCGTAGGGGCGTTGCCGATGGCGAAGATGCCTCCCTCGGCTTCCTTGACAGCTTTCCGCATAGAGATAATGGCTCGGGTCGTTTCCAGCCGTTTCGCCTCTTCCATCACATCGGGATCGGAGATGTAGACGCGAACATCGCCTCCAAACTGGTGAATACGGGGTTTGCTGATCCCCACCTGGACCATCTGCACATCAGCGACGACCGGACGCCCCCTTCGGATGGCCTCTATCCCCGCTTCGACAGCGCGGGGATGGAAAATCAGGCTACGGCCCAGATCAAAGTCCGCAGAGGCATGGATCACCCGCTGCACCACGGGGTACTGTTCTTTTGTGAAGGGATGCTCCCCCAGTTCCTCCGTAATAATCCGAAAGCTTAAACTCTCGATTTCCTGGGGGCGGGTGGTAGCTGGCTTAAACCCCTGTTGCGACATGATCTATTCCCCTTTCTTTGTCCATTTCCTGCAGGACATCCTCCATCGTGGTAAACACTCGGCCGTAATCAAGGCGCGGGCGAGCGATCAGGATCACGTTTAGTCCCATCTCCAGTGCCGAGGTCACTTTTTCATCGACGGCACCCACCTTGCCGCTTTCTTTGGTGACCACAGTGGTTACGCCGTAATGGCGGTACAGCGCTCGGTTCATCTCTTCGCTGAAAGGGCCCTGCATCGCCACGATATCTTTTTGCGGGATCCCCAACGCCTCGCATTTTTCCATGTTTTCTTTGCGGGGAAGCATCCGGGCTACCAGACGAAGATCCGGTAGTCCAACCATTTTTTCAGCGAAAATGGCCAGGGTTTTGCTCCCCGTGGTCAGCATCACCACGCCGGAATGCCGAGCCGCCTCTGTCGCCGCTTCTTCGTAAGAATCCGTCACTTTCAATCGGGGGTGGCTTCCATACCGGCCTGCGGGCCGTTCATACCGGATATAGGGGACGTCGGCTTCCCTCGAGGCGTCCATCGCATTTCGCGAAGCTTCTTCGGCGAAGGGGTGACTGGCATCCACCACACCGATACATTCCCGTTCGCGGATCAGTGCCGCCATCTGTGCGGTGTCGAGCCGGCCCGTCCGTACCGGAATCTCCGCCTCCCGCAGGCTGACGGCGGCACTTTCCGTCACCACCGTCGCCAGCAGGCGATGCCCCGCCTCTTTCATTTGCACAGCCAGTTCTCTCGCATCACTGGTGCCCGCTAAAAAAAGAATCACGTGTTTTCCCTCCCCTGCTGATGGGCTTACCCAGCCGGATGAACCGGACGATGTCTATGGGCATGGTCGTGAGGGTGATGGTGATGATGGTGATGATGATGTCCAGCTGCCTCCGCGCTTTCCGCCAGAGCCTGCCAATCACTCCCGCCTTCCCGCTCCACTTCCCTCACCCGGTCCAACAGGATCGGGATCAACCCTTCATCCAACCCGAGATAAGAGCCCATCTGTACGGTGAGGTCCGGATGGGCGGAAGCAAATCGCACCAGCTTCTCCTCCATCCGTTTAATCAGTACCCCGGTAAACAGAAAATAGGGCAGCACGATGCATTGCTGGGCTCCCAGCCGCAAGCATCGCTCTAGCCCCTCTTCAAAACGCGGGTCGGTCACTCCGATAAATGAAGTCTCCACCCATTTCACCCGCGTCTGTTCCCAAAATAACCGGCTAATTTTGTACAAATCGCTGTTGGCGTCTGGATCACTCGAACCCCTTCCTACCAACAAGACCGCAATGGGGTGTCTTTCTCCCTCTTCATTCACTTTCAAGGGATGGATCAAATCCATCCGCCTTTTCAATAGGGGAAGAACATTCTCGTCAACACCGAAAGGCCGTCCGTACCGAAACTCAACTTCGGGGTAACGCTCCCGGCCTTCCTGGATGGCCAAGGGAATGTGCACCTTGGCGTGACCAGCGGAAAACAGCATGATCGGGATGACACAGATGCTTGTCGCCCCCCGTGCCACACAGCGGTCGATCCCCTGAGGGATGTCCGGTTGCGTTAACTCCAAGAAACAGGTCTCCATGATGGGTGCCTCCAGGTGCTCGGTAACCTGCTCGGTAAAGTGGAGCAGTTCGGTATTCCCTTCCGGATCCCTGCTCCCGTGACCGACGAACAGGATTGCCTCCATATTCCTTTCCCCTCCTCTAGTGAGTCGGCGCCAATACCGCGCCCTCGATCTCGATCCCTGCGGGCCGCCTTCATTCACCGCAAGCCAATTCGGGAATTTTCGGTTTCGGCGCTTCGGAAGAACGGTAACCAGCCACTTCTTTCACCCGTTTGAAGTACTTATTGAACCGTTCATTGGGCTGGGCCTTCTCCGCGTATTCCCGGACCACCTTCTCCACGGCGTCAATCAGCTCTTCCGGAGCAAGCCCTTCCGCCACCCTTTCAGCGGGATGAGCGTTGCGACCGATGTTTTTGCCTCCCAGGAACAGATCGAAGGTCCCTCGCCGGAATACGACACCGATTTCCTCCGTCACCGCCCCGTAGCAGGCCATGGCACATCCGTTGAAGCCGATCTTCAGCTCCTTCGGTACAGAGAGCCCACCGATCCGCCGGTGCAACTCCTCGGCATAGGGGATCGATTCCCCTTTGTCACCGTGACAAAAGTCGCAGGCCTTGACCTGGACGGTATCCCCTACCGGATCCACCTGCAATCCTTCCGACTTAAGGCGGTCGACGATCCCCTCAGGTTGATCCGTCGGCACCCGGATCAGAATGCGGTGATGAGGGGTATACTCAATCTCCCCCTTCTCCCCGGCGATCTCTGCCAACAAGCTCATTTGAGCGGACGTCCACTTCTTTTCGGCTACTCCCGTGGAGACGGCCACTTCAAAGATCGAGAGGACCGGCGCTGTACCTTCCGTTTCCGAAACCACCGACGTCTCGACGACTCCCTTTGCCTGAAGGATCCTTAACGCTTCGGAAGCAAGGACTGACGGAGAGCTATGGCCGGGAGCTGGGGGAACTTCACCGGAAGTCGTATTGTCGGAAGCGGCTGTGACCGTCTCTTCCTTTTCCCCTTGCCTTCCTGCCTTGTACTGCTCTCCTCCTGTCAGAGACCAGGGCTCCGCCTCCGGTTTCAACCGCTGGTGAGGTTTTAACTCCTGGACGGTCTTGTCCAACGTATACTTTCGTTGATAACCTCGCGGCGTGATCATCAGGCCGTGATGGACGAAGGTGGTGGAATTGCCGATAATTACGGTCGTCAGCATCCCGATGTCGTGTTCTAGCATCTTGTCCAGCGTGGTCAATACGGTATGCTCCCGTTCTCGATAAGCACTTTTCACCAACCCGACGGGAGTGTCGGGAGATCGGTGCTCCAGCAGGATACGGCGGGTTTCCACAATCTGCCGGGTTCGACGGCCGCTCCTCGGATTGTATAGGGCGATTACAAAGTCAGCCCCAGCTGCCGCCTCGATCCGACGGGATATCAACTCCCACGGCGTGAGGTGGTCGCTTAGGCTGATCGTGCAGGCATCATGCATCACAGGAGAGCCGAGCAAGGAAGCACAAGAGTTGATCGCGGAAATCCCGGGGATGACCTCCACTTCCACACCATCCTCCGGCTTCCATCCCTTCTGGATCAGCACCTCATAGACCAACCCGGCCATGCCGTAGACACCGGCATCGCCGCTGGAAATGACGGCAACCGCCTTCCCTTCTTCCGCCTGTCTCACTGCTTCTTGAGCCCGGCTCACCTCCTCAGTCATCCCCGTGCGGACAATCTCCTGATCGATCAACAGTCCGCGGATAATATCCACATACGTGTTGTAGCCGACGATGACATCGCTTTCCTGGATGGCCTTTTTAGCCCGTTGGCTCATGTGATCGAAATGACCGGGACCGAATCCGATAACCAGCAGTTTTCCGTTCTTTCGGTCTGCCATCTTACACACCTCCAACCCCGATTTTTTGAAAAACCTGTTTTCTGCGCCTTTACGTCATGGGGCGTTCCTTACGAGGGCGATCGCGAAAAACTTCCCTTCCTCGAGCGTATTGGATATCCTCCCGGCTTTCCCGGGCGTTGGCGGCCCGGGCCAAAACGAAGAAGAAGTCGGAGAGACGATTTAGATAGCGCCGAGCCTCTTCGTTGATTTCCTCTCGAGAAGCAAGAGTAACTACCCGCCGTTCCGCCCGCCTGGCCACAGTGCGACAGAGATGGAGAGCCGCGGCAATGGAAGTTCCGCCCGGCAGGATGAATTTCTTGACAACGGGTGTCTGTTCCAGGTATGCGTCTACCAACTCTTCCAACCTGTCCACATGGTCTGCCGTGATTTTATAGGGCCGCTTTCCTTTCACCACGGCCAGATCCCCGCCTGTATCAAACAACTCCTGTTGAATGTCGGTCAAAACCCGGATCATGTCGTCAAATTCCTCCGGATCTTTCTCCCACATCCGGGCGATTGCATCACCGACAAACGAGTTGGCCTCGTCCACAGTTCCATAAGCCTCTACCCGAATATGATCCTTGGAGACCCGACCTCCGATGACCGATGTTTCCCCTTCGTCCCCTCTGCGTGTATAAATCCGCATGGTCACGCCCCTTTCTTTTAAAAGAACCCATCGTGAAACAGCGTGCCTTGGATATAGTAAAAACCGAACAATATGGAAACCACACCAGCTGTCATCCCCATCCCTCGCTCGATACTGACCGAATGCTTACTCGCATAAGTGAAAGGAAAACCGATTAAAACGGCGAACAAGCTCATCCCCGCTACCGTGCCGACCCCAAACACTAACAGGTACAGAAAAGCATCGGACAAGCTCCGCAAGGAAGCCATCACCATGACCACCATCGCCCCGGTCCCGGCCATTCCGTGAACCATTCCCACCAGGAACGAGCGCAACCGATACCCGACCCGCTGTTCTCCGGGATTTTCATCCCCTGTCTCCGCCGAAGGCCGTCGCATCTCTCCCCTTCGGAAGGCATGAAACGAAGTCCAGCCCAGGGTGACGAGCATACAACCGACAGCGATCTCCATAACCAGTTGAATCGAATCCGGCAGTGCTGTCTTCATGGCCAGGAGCGGCAGCCCGATCAAGAGCAGGGTACAGGTATGCCCCAACCCCCAGTAGATACCAGAAGCCGTCGCCTTCAACACGTTACCGGTGCGGCTGGCGATAGTAGATACCGCGATAAAATGGTCCGGGTCCAATGCATGGCGTAAACCCAGCAGCAAACCAACTCCTAAGGTCGTCCATATTCCCCAATCCATCCGTTTTCCTCCTCTGTCCCATGTAAAGTTGTGATCAATCCGCCAGGCCGGCAAGTGCTTCCTTCGGTTCCGGCAGCCATCGGCTAATTCCCTCGACTAACCCTTCTACGGTATGAGGATTGGCCTCCACATCGACACGCATCCCCGATTCCCCCGCCGCCTGGGCCGTCTCCGGCCCGATACAAGCGATTTGAATGGAGTGCAGCAACTCCTCCCCATCCGGACGCTCTAATCGAAGGACTTCTGAAAAGTGGCGGACCGTCGAGGAGCTTGCAAAAGCGATCCAGTCCGCTTTTCTATCCAGTAGCAGACGGATGGCTTCTTTCGACTGACCAAATACGGTCTGGGCCCCGAAGGCTTTGGTTTCCGTCACACGGCATCCCACCTGGCGAAGAGATTCCGCCAGTTCATCCCGTCGAGAGCGGCCTCGCAATAGAAGGACCTCTTCTCCAGGGGCGATTCGCTCTTCCATGGCTTCCAACAAGGTTTCCACCCGGTCGTCGGCGGCAAAAGATTCCACACATACCCCTTTCTCCTGCAAGGCTTTAGCGGTCTTATCTCCGATTGCCGCCACCTTGACCCCGGCCCATGCTCGAATATCCTTTTCCAACTCCCCCAGAGCGCGGAAAAAGGCGTCCACCGCCGAGACGTGACTGAACAGAAGCCAGTCCCACGAATGTTCCCGGCTCATCTCCTGCAAAAAACCCTCCGTCGGCCTTATACAGGCGACGGGAAATTCCACCGCTTCTCCTCCAAGGAATTCGATGGTTTTGGAAAGCACGCTCGGACCTTGCCGTGTCCGAGGCACCAATATCCGCGTTCCGAACAAGGGCTTTGGTTCATACCAGGAGAGTCGTTCCCGCTCCCGAACCACCTCCCCCACGATAATGACGGCAGGGGACTTAAAGCTGTGTATAATCACCCGTTCCGCGATGTCAGACAAAGTGCCTGTCAACGTCTCCTGGTCTATCCGAGAGCCCCAACGAACCAGGGCTACCGGCGTTTCCGGGCTACGTCCGTACTGGATCAATTGTTCGCAGATATAGTCTAGGTTGGAGACGCCCATCAGGATGACTAGCGTTTCCGGCCCTTTAGCCAGATGCTTCCATTTCACCGAGGGTTCTTTTTTATCTGGACGTTCATGCCCGGTCACCACGGCAAAGGAAGAATTGTAATCGCGATGAGTGACCGGGATTCCCGCATAGGCCGGAACCGCCGTCACAGAGCTGATACCGGGTATTACGTCAAAGGGGACCCCGGCTTGTACCAGAGTGGCCGCTTCCTCCCCACCCCGACCAAAGACGAAGGGGTCTCCTCCCTTCAGCCGTACCACGGTTTTCCCTTCCCCCGCTTTTTGGACAAGGGTCCGGTTGATTTCCTGCTGGGTCCACCGATTGGATGAAGGACGTTTGCCCACGTCGATCTTCTCACAATGATCTGGAACGCTCTCCAGTAAACGCGGACTAACAAGGCGGTCGTACAAGACCACATCCGCCATCTCCAGCGCTTCCTTCCCTTTAACAGTGATCAAACCCGGAGCTCCCGGTCCTGCTCCCACGATAAAAACGAAACCCTTCTCCAACGTCGCAACGCCTCCTTCCGCCATGAAGCCTCTATGCCGCGGGCCCTGGCGAAAACAATAAAAAACACACCCCTGTTAGGATGTGCTTTGTGTGCATGAAAGCATAAACCGGTGATCACCTCGGTGAAATTCACCGTGTGTCCGGTTCTCCGTCACTCACCTCCCCATCCTCGCAGGTACAAATGGTGGTCAGGACAGGCAGGTCTCCTGGCTCATGGTCATCGCTCCCTGCGCCTTCCCGTTCCCCTATGGAACAGTGACATCTTGCAGTTCGCTACCCATTTACAGTGGCGGGACCGCGTCGGACTTTCACCGACTTCCCTTTTAACCGAACACTCCTAAAGGAATGTTCGGCACCTGTCCTTTTCGTATGAAGTTGTCCGTCCACCTCAATATACCTGTTTACGGAATCTTTGTCTACAAAATTTTGTATAGCTTGATTTTTCCCTCCTCTACTACGAAACCGCGAGCATAAAAAAATCCGCCGAAACGGCGGATGACAAAGTTCTTCTATACCGCAAAGGTGGGCCGGTTTCCGGCGAAGCGCCTGTAGGCACCGACCACCCAGCGGAGTGCCCGGAGACTACTAAGTGGGTAAGGAATGATTTTTTTTACGGCAGGTCTGTCTCCCCCATCAGATAGCGGTCGCATTCACGGGCCGCCTCACGTCCTTCGTGGATGGCCCAGACAATGAGGCTCTGTCCCCTGCGTACATCACCAGCAGCGAACACCCCGTCAAAATTGGTCATATACTCCCCGTATTCGGCCTTCACCCGGCGGTTTTGGTGATCTAAGCCGGAGTTCTGCAACAGGGCGTCTTCCGTCCCTTCGAAGCCGATGGCGACCAGCACGAGCTGGGTAGGCCACACTTTCTCCGTGCCGGGAAGCTCGCGGAAGGAATAGCTCCCGTCTTCACGGATGATCTTCTCGGCCTCGACGGTGTGCAATTCTTTGACCTTTCCGTTTTCATCCCCCACCAGCTTCTTGGTGATGATGGAATATTGCCGAGGGTCTTTACCGAAACGGGCTTTCGCCTCTTCGTAAGCGTAGTCCAAGGTAAAGACAAAAGGTTGTTCCGGCCAGGGATTGTTTTCCTCCCTTGTATCAGGCAGCTTTGGATGCCTACCGAACTGAACGACACTTTTGCACCGTTGGCGCAAGGCGGTGGCGACACAGTCCGCCCCGGTGTCCCCGCCCCCGATGACGATAACATCCTTTCCTTCTGCGGAAATGGAAGTTTCGAAAGCGGGGTCGAGCAGGTCTTTCGTCGATTCGGTCAGGTATTTCATCGCCAGATGAATCTCCTCTAGATTCCGCCCTTCCAGGGCGAGATCCCGGTGTTTTTGCGCTCCTGCACACAGGATAACGGCATCGAATTCATCCCGCAATTGGTCGAGGGTGACGTCTTTCCCGATTTCCGTCCCGGTGATAAAGTGGACGCCTTCTTCCTTCAACAGATCAACCCGGCGTTCCACGAGTCGTTTTTCCAGTTTCATGTTGGGAATCCCGTACATGAGCAGTCCACCGATCCGATCATCCCGCTCATAAATGGTCACCGAATGACCCGCTTTGTTCAGTTGGTCAGCAGCAGCCAGACCGGCAGGCCCTGACCCCACCACTGCCACGGTTTTCCCCGTTCGAGTTTTCGGCGGGCTCGGTACAATCCAGCCTTCTGCAAACCCGCGGTCGATAATTTCCCGTTCGATGTTCTTGATGGCCACCGCTGGATCGTGAATAGCCACCGTACAGGCCCCTTCACAGGGAGCGGGACAGACCCGCCCAGTAAATTCAGGAAAATTATTGGTTTTGAGGAGGCGATCCAACGCCTCTTTCCAGCGGCCCCGGTAGACTAGATCGTTCCACTCGGGGATCAGGTTGTAGAGCGGGCATCCGGAATCGGTGCCGTTGATTGGAATCCCCGTATGGCAGAAGGGTGTGCCGCAATCCATGCAGCGGGCCCCCTGCTTTTTCAATTCATCTTCGGGAAGCGGTAGTTGATATTCGTTCCAATCCCGCAGACGGGTGAGCGGATCCCGCTCACTCGCTGTCTTGCGTTCGTATTCCATAAAGCCCGTGGCTTTACCCATGCGACTCCCCTCCTTATCCAGTGAGTACCGGTTCGCGGCGTACCTTTCCGGTCTTTTTCTCCGGTCGATTTCCTTCCTTTTTCTCGAAAGCGGCTGCCATCGCCTCTTGTTCATTCATACCGGCGGCCATCAGTTCCCCGATGGACTCCATCATTTGTTTGTAATCCTTCGGGATCACCTTGACGAACTTGGCAACGGAATCCTCCCACTTTTCCAGCACGGATGTGGCGTGAAGGCTACCTGTGTGCCGGATGTGGTTTTCGATGAGTTCTTTCACTTCTCCGAGATCCTGCTCATCCTCCAGGCTCTCAAGCAGGACCAATTCACGGTTTACATTGCGGGTGAGGGTATCGAGATCCTCAGCCAGTACGTAAGCAACCCCGCCCGACATCCCGGCGGCAAAGTTTTTGCCCACCGAGCCGAGGATCACCACCTGTCCCCCCGTCATATATTCACAGCCGTGGTCACCGACACCTTCAACAACAGCGCGAACTCCGCTGTTGCGGACACAGAAACGCTCGCCGGCGACCCCGCGGATATAGGCTTCTCCTGCCGTTGCCCCATAAAAGGCAACGTTACCGATCACCGTGTTTTCCTCCGGCGCGAAAGCTGCTCCTTCCGGCGGGTACACCACGATTTTCCCGCCGGAAAGCCCTTTGCCCACATAATCATTTGCGTCACCTTCCACCGTCAGGCTAACGCCTTTCGGCACGAAGGCTCCCAGGCTCTGTCCCGCAGAACCCTGGAAACGAAGGCGAATCGTATCGTCCGGCAGCCCTTTTGCACCGAAACGTTTCG
This sequence comes from Salinithrix halophila, assembly GCF_042650125.1. NCBI lineage: Bacteria > Bacillati > Bacillota > Bacilli > Caryophanales > Thermoactinomycetaceae > Salinithrix > Salinithrix halophila. Next base: position 53,099 of record NZ_JBHSAP010000018.1, on the reverse strand, counting down.
TCACTTCGCTTCCCAGGATGGTCCCTACTACTCGGTCGGTGTTACGAATCGGGAGGGTCGCTTCCACTTGCTCTCCCGATTCCAGAGCCGGCTGACAGAGAGCCAACAGTTCCCGGCGGTCGAGGGAGCCGTCCAAACCATGATCCTGAGGACGTTTAAAGTAGCGGCCCGTTTCCGGCGGAACATCCGGCTGGTGCAGAAGCGGTGACAGATCCAGGCTCTTGGCTTTCCAGTGGTGTTTCGCCCGCTCGCTCACCTTCAGCAAATCATTGCGACCGATCAGTTCTTCCAGCCGACGGAAGCCGAGCTGGGCCATGATCTCCCGAACCTCTTCAGCCACAAAACGCATATAGTTCACGACATGATCCGGATCACCGATGAATTTTTTACGAAGGTCCGGGTTTTGCGTAGCAACCCCCACAGGACAGGTATCCAAATGACAAGCGCGCATCATCACACAGCCCAGAACGACAAGGGGAGCTGTCGCAAATCCATATTCTTCAGCCCCGAGCAGGGCGGCGACAACCACGTCCCGGCCGGTCATCATTTTGCCGTCGGTTTCCAACACCACCCGCTCCCGCAAATTGTTGAGGAGCAGGGTCTGATGGGTTTCCGCCAACCCAAGCTCCCAGGGAAGGCCGGCATGTTTGATGCTGGTCCTCGGTGAGGCACCAGTCCCGCCTTCGTAACCGCTGATCATGATCACATCCGCCAATCCTTTAGCGACTCCGGCGGCAATCGTTCCGACACCGGGCTTGGATACGAGCTTAACGTTGATCCGAGCCTCGGGATTAGCGTTTTTCAAGTCATGGATCAACTGAGCCAGATCCTCGATGGAGTAAATATCGTGATGAGGCGGTGGAGAGATCAACCCGACTCCAGGTGTAGATCCCCGCACTTCAGCAATCCAGGGATACACTTTGTTACTGGGAAGCTGACCACCCTCACCGGGCTTTGCCCCCTGAGCCATCTTGATCTGGATCTCGTCGGCATTCATCAGATAGTGGCTGGAGACCCCGAAGCGGCCGGAAGCTACTTGTTTGATCCCGCTGCGGCGGGAGTCCCCGTTTGCCTCCGGAGTGAACCGATCCGGGTCCTCCCCGCCTTCTCCGCTGTTGCTCTTGCCACCCAGGCGATTCATCGCGATGGCCAGCGCTTCATGGGCTTCTTCACTCAGGGCTCCGTAGGACATAGCCCCAGTCTTGAAGCGGCGGACAATGGACTCGACAGGTTCCACTTCCTCAATGGGTACGGGAGTGCGCTCGACTTGAAAGTCCAACAGGCTCCGCAGGAACGCCACTTGCTCCTCATCGGCCCGCTTGGAATATTCCTTAAACCGGTCATAATCGCCTCGGCGGCAGGCTTGCTGCAAGGTGTGGATCGTGATCGGGTCGAAGGCGTGATGCTCCCCGTTCCTCCGCCATTGCAGTTCACTTCCCGGCTCCAATGTCTGGTCGGTCTCCCGCTCACGGAAGGCGTCCCTATGTCGAAGCAGGGATTCTTTAGTGATAACCTCCAGCCCGATCCCACCAATCTGAGTGGTGGTCCGTGTAAAGTAGCGGTCGATGACCGAAGGTGCAATGCCGATCGCTTCGAAGATCTGAGCCCCTCGGTAACTTTGAATGGTAGAGATACCCATCTTGGACATCACCTTAACGATCCCTTCTGTCGCCGTCGAGAGATATTTCCTAACGGCCTCTTCTTCGGTGACACCCGGAAGGGTTTTCTCTTCCACCATCTGTCGAAGAGTGGCAATGGCCAGATACGGGTTGATCGCATCCGCCCCATACCCCAGCAACATCGCAAACTGGTGGACGTCCCGAGGTTCTCCGGATTCCACAAGCAGGCTGACCCGGGTCCGTGTTCCTTTCCGGACCAGATGATGGTGCAGACCGCTAACGGCCAGCAGGGTCGGGATTGCCACCTGTTCTCGGTTCATACCCCGATCCGACAGGATCAGCAAGGAACATCCTTCTTCCACCGCCTGATCCGCAGCAGCAAATAGTTCCTCCAACGCCGATACAAGACCGGTTTCCTCTTCGCTAGCGGAGAACAAGATCGGTAACGTCCGGGTCTTGAATTCGGGATGGGGATTGTAGCTCAGCTTGGCAAAAGCTTCGTCCGAGATGACCGGGGACTCCAGGCGGATCCGACGACAATGCGCCGGTTCCGGTTGCAGAAGGTTTCCTTCTGCCCCCAGGTTGGTCACGGTAGAGGTGACACAGGCCTCCCGGATCGCGTCGATCGGCGGATTGGTAACTTGGGCGAAGGATTGTTTAAAATAGTTATACAAGAGCTGGGGTTTATCGGAAAGAACGGCGAGGGGGGTATCATTCCCCATCGAGCCAATGGGATCTTTCCCTTCCGTTACCATCGGCATCAGGTTCTTGGTCAGCTCTTCATAGGTGTAACCGTAAGCCTTTTGGAGACAGAAGAGCGTTTCTTCATCCGTTTCCTGCTCGGTGGACTGCGCCGGCAGCTCATCTACCGATACCAGGTGATCCTTCAGCCACCGGCGGTAAGGATGTTCCGATGCCACCCGTTCCTTAATCTCCTCATCGGAAATGATCCTTCCTTCCTCCAGATCGGCAAGCAACATCCGGCCCGGTTCCAACCGGCCTTTTTGTGTAACCTTTTCCGCCGGCACATCCACGACGCCGACTTCTGAGGAGAAGATGATCGTGTCATCCGTGGTCACATAGTACCGTGCCGGTCGGAGCCCGTTCCGATCCAGGACCGCCCCAATCTGTCTCCCGTCGGAAAATGCGATCGCGGTCGGGCCGTCCCAAGGCTCCATCAGGCAGCTGTGGTACTCGTAAAACGCTTTTTTCGCATCATCCATCGAGCCGTTTTTATCCCAAGGTTCTGGGATCATCATCATCGCGACATGAGGAAGAGAATAGCCGGACAGGGCAAAAAATTCAAAACAATTGTCTAGGATCGCTGAGTCGCTTCCCTCATGGTCGATAATCGGCAGCACCTTATTCAGGTCATCACCGAAAGCGTCCGTCTCAAACATCTTCTCCCGAGCCAACATCCAATTGACATTGCCGCGAAGCGTGTTGATTTCACCGTTATGAAGCAGATATCGATTGGGATGAGCACGCTCCCAGCTGGGAAAGGTATTGGTGCTGAAGCGGTTATGCACCATAGAAAAGACGGAGGTGAACGCCGGATCCCGCAAATCCCGATAAAAACCGTTCACCTGCTCCGGTGTCAAAAACCCTTTATAAACGATTGTGCGAGTGGAGAGGCTGGCAATGTAGACCTCGTCTCCGGCCATCTGTTCCATTCGCTTCCGGATCACATACAATTTTCGGTCAAAGGCTAAGGTTTCCTCGGTGGCTTCTCCTGCCCCGATGAAAACCTGACGGATGAAGGGCCGGACCTCACCCGCTTTTTTTCCGATCCGTCCCGGCTCGACCGGGACTGTACGCCAACCCAGCAACTGTTGGCCTTCCTCGTTTACAATCGTTTCCAACGTTTTTTCATATTCCGCCCGGCGGGACGCATCCATCGGGAGAAACATCATTCCTACCCCGTACCGGCCAGCCGGTGGCAAGTCGAAATCAACGTTCTTTTGGAAAAATTCATGCGGCACTTGCAGCATAATGCCAGCACCGTCTCCCGTTTCCTCATCCTGAAGTCCGCCTCGGTGTACCAAGCGGCGCAAAATTTCCAGTCCCTGTTCCACAGTCTCGTGGGAGGCTTTTCTTTTTAGGTTTGCCACGAAGCCAACACCGCAGGCATCGTGTTCATATGTCGGATCATAAAGGCCCTGTTTTTGTGGCCATCCTTTTTTAATCATGGGTTTCACCTCTCACAAGCGGATTCGATCTTGGGATCCAATCATACTCAGAACCCGGCGGATGACGAGCACAGCTAACCTAGCCACTGCCCCCGTCTCTTGCGCATATGGTTTGTTCTTGTTATTTTATTGGTAACCATTCATATTAACAATATATATTTCCGATTAAATCAATCTCATATCGAGATTGATAGGCGGATCGAGGGGATTTCCATGGAATTTAGGCAAATAAAATACTTCATCGAAGTAGCTAAGCGGGAGCATGTGACCGAAGCCGCTCATGCGTTACACGTAGCTCAATCGGCCGTGAGTCGACAGATCGCCAACCTGGAAACGGAACTGGGAGTCCAACTGTTTGTGCGCGAGGGTCGCAATGTCCGTTTGACCCCTCTGGGGCGAATTTTTCTTAGACATGCGGAAAAGTCAATGATGGAGATGGAGAAGGCCAAAGTGGAGATCGAGGAATTTCTCGATCCGGAGAAAGGGACCATCCGAATCGGCTTTCCCAGTAGCCTAGCCTCCCATATCCTTCCTACGGTGATCTCCGCCTTCCGCTCCCGGTACCCTGACGTTGGATTTCAGTTGCGACAGGGCTCCTTCCGCCATCTGATCGATTCGGTGGTCAAAGGTGAATCTGAACTATCCTTTATTGCTCCCGTCCCTACCGAAGAAAAAGATGTACAGGGGCACATCTTTTTCTCGGAAAAACTGGTCGCCCTCCTGCCATCCACCCATCCCCTCAGCGACCAACCCTCTCTGCGCCTGGATCAGCTTCAGGAGGATGCCTTCGTTCTTTTTCCCTCCGGGTTTGTCCTGCACCGGATCGTGATGGACGCCTGTTATCAGATGGGGTTCAAACCGAGAGTTTCATTTGAAGGGGAAGATATCGATGCGATCAAAGGATTGGTGGCGGCAGGCCTCGGGGTAACCCTGCTCCCAGAGATTACCCTGATTGACAGCGTCCCTCGAGGGACCGTGAAGGTTCACGTGAGCGAACCATCCTTAAACCGAACCGTCGGAGCCGTTACCCCAAACAACCGGGAACTTCCCCCTTCCGAAAAGTTGTTCTTTGAGTTTCTGAAAGAGTTTTTCGCCAATTTGCATCGCTTCAGTCTGTAACCCGGTACAACAACCAATGAGCCCTTCCTAACTTTTTCCTCTCTCGATGATGTCTCAAACGAATGCCCTAGGCTGGAGGGCAGAGGGGTCCAATACGACCTACTCTCCGCCAGTTGGGGCAAATCCAATGGAGTTTCCATACTACCCCGTCGTCATCTGCATCATGTAAAAAGCCAACTCCACTCCTTTTTCACACACTCTCCAATAAATAATCCCCCTCCCCTTTCGGAATCCTAAAACGGACAAAGACCCACCGAAAGGGGATTTCTATGAAAGAATACACGTGTTTCCACTGTGAACATCAAGTGACAAGCGTCCACCCTGTCACCTTTTACGAACAAGAAAATGAAAACGACCAACTCCTGTGTGACCATTGTTACTCGGAGTGGCTTGAATCATTGAAAGGATAACCAAAAAGCTTGTCCGTAAAATACGGACAAGCTTTTTTTATGGAACAAGCAACGACGGATTCAATAAGCTATTTTTCGTCCTATGGAGAAAGACCTGCGAATGAGTCGCAGGTCCTTGATCTCGATCACTTGGTCATCTTCTTGAACAGAAAAAAAAGCCGTTGCCATAATGAGTCCTTGACTTTTGGAACAGGGGCTCCCTGAATGGGGTACAGGTTACCAAGGTCTTGCTTGGAATCTGAATCACCGAAAAATAGACGTTGATCCCCGCCCTCTGCCATGTAATGACAAAGGGTGATGAGATTATGATGAACCTTGAATAAGGTACGGCATAGTTCATCCGTCATCAACGGGAGATGATCCTCCACTCTCAGCCGAAAAACCTCGATCTGGGCACAGGGATTTTCAAGATACCTTTTGGCCAATCGATAATTCCCATCGAGCACCACCAACCGATTCATCGGGGGATAATCCAATGCAATGATCGGCTCAAAGGGCTCCTTCAAGGACCGGACCTCACGCCGATTCACCCGTTGTTTCGATTGGATCAGTTGCATGACCGGCAGTTGGATCGGCTGTAATTGCCGCTCCCGAATCCATTGTTTTACTTTGTCAACTTCCCAGCTAACCTCATAATAATCCCCAGTCGGTTCCAGGGTGGCTTTTAAGATAAAGTAGCGCTCTTTGGTGAACATCTTAAACGTAGCTGAGCTGGCCCCAATCGTTGCCCGATATCCCTCGATAATCTCTTCCAAATTATATACCTTCCGCGTGATCGAAGCATTCGACCTCATAAAGTCGGAAACATAGTGAAAGAAACTGTCCACCCGATAATCAGGTGAATACCAATCAATCGGGGTAATCGTAAAATGCTTCCATGTATCTTCATCCATACGGGGCATCATACAACCTTCTTCTCCATTCTTTTCAATTTCTATTTTTCAGGTCCACACATCGGACATCTCTCATCATACCAAAGTTAAAACAAAACGCTCGCTATCATCTCAATTCTGTAATCAAAAAATTTCTTTCCTTTTTCCTTCCAAAGCAGTAGAATCATATCGGATCATATCCTGCTGTTTGGATAAGGAGGAAAATTCATGCTGTCGTCCCAAAGCCGCCGATTCATCGCCATTTCCCTCAGTATTTGCTTCATCCTTGTTCTGTCTCTTTCCCCCGCCGTTCAGGCCAAGTCCCATTCGCCCAAGGAATACCGTCTTACAATCATGTCCACCAGCGATTTGCATGGCCTCATCATGCCTCTTCACTACAACAATAATTCCCCCGCCGACCATGGCCTCGCCAAGATCGCTACCTTGGTAAAAAAGGTTCGAAAACGCAACCCCGAAGCTCTTCTTCTGGACAGCGGTGACACGATTCAGGGGTCGCCGATGTCCTATTATCACGCCCGGGTGGATAACAAGCCGACCGACCCGATGATGCTGACGATGAACGAGCTCGGATATGACGCGATGGCGATTGGAAACCACGAGTACAATTATGGCCGTCAGGTCTTTGAGAAAGCAGCAGGAGAAGCCCGTTTTCCCTGGCTTTCGGCCAACACCCTAAGAAAAAACACGAAAAAGGTCTACACAAAACCATACAAAATGTTTAAGATGCCGGGGGGGCTTCGTGTCGGCGTCCTCGGCCTCACGACCCAATTCGTCCCTCAATGGGAAAACCCTCAACACATCAAACACCTGGATTTCACTGATGTGGTGAAGACAGCGAACAAGTGGGTTCCGGTCATGAAAAAGAAAGAGAAGGCTGACGTCATCTTCGTCTCCTATCATGGAGGCCTGGAACACAAAAAGGGAGCCGACGGGGAAATCATCCCGCTTCCCGAGACTACCGGAGAAAACCAAGTATACCAATTGGCAACCCAGGTCAAAGGAATTGATGCCATCCTGGCCGGCCATATGCACACCCCGATCGAAGATGTACGAGTAAACGGGGTCCTGATCACCGAACCCAACAAATGGGGAAGCCATCTCTCCGTGGTCGACATGAAGCTGTACAAGAAAAAGGGAAAGTGGAAAGTGAAGGAAAAAAAAGCAAAACTCCTCGAATCCTCCACAGTAAAAGCCGATCCAAAGATCGTGAAACTAGTCGCCCCCTACGAAAAGAAAACCCAACAGTTCCTGGATGCTCCCGTAGGAAAGATCGAAGGGGACATGACCGTCCGGGACCCTCAGTACACTCGTTCCCATGACACGGCCCTGATTCAGTTCATCAATCGGGTGCAGATGCATTACAGCGGGGCTAAGATTTCTTCCACCTCGCTCTTCGATAACGCGGTACCCGGCCTTCCATCCGAAGTAACCACTCGCGACATCTTGAGTACGTACATCTATCCCAACACCTTGAAGGTGATCCGGGTGAGCGGCCAAGATATCAAGGATGCTCTAGAGAAGTCCTCGAATTACTGGAAACAAAACAGTGGATCCGATCCCCTGGAGGTGAACCCGGAATATCTCTCCCCCAAAGTCCAGCACTACAACTATGACATGTGGGAGGGAATCCGATACACCATCGATGTATCCCAACCTGTTGGCCAGCGGATCGTAGAACTGACAGACATGGACGGACAACCTTTGGACATGAACAAGAAATACGACGTAGCCCTTAACAACTATCGGGCCGGAGGCGGAGGCGGCTACCCGATGTTCCAAGGGAAACCTGTCGTTAAAGACCTCAACATCGAAATGTCCGAGCTGATGACCAACTATATCCGCGAAAAAGGAACCGTCCCCGCGGAAAAGGATGATAATTGGAAAATCACGGGTGCTAAACTGGATTAACCCTGCCCTCTATAAATGATATACAACCGGAGCGAGCCTTAACGGCCCGCTCTTTTTTATGAGTCGGGTAGGAGTTTTCTCTGTTGATTTCGAAAATAAAAAATATGGCTCACCATTCAAAGCCAAAGGAGGAGATCGGTTGTTTCATCAAAAAATCTTCAGGCTCCTGCTCCTTGGATGCTTAATCTTGCCCTTGTGGGTAACTTTTCCACCGGATGTCTCTGCAAAAAAGGAAATCGGTTGCTATGACCGGTCCATCCCCGTTACACCAGAAGAACAACGAATCTCCGACGGAAAGCCGATCCCCCAGCAAATTCTAAAAGAGAGCAGGTTTGACCGCTTTACGGATCGATTCGAACGGGACCTGTGCAGCGCATCCAGCCCGGAAGCTGCCACCAAACTCGTCGAGAAACACGGCTCCCGGCTATGGAAAACAGCTGTCCAACGCGCTCAGGGAAAACGGCCCGATATGGGGGATCTTGACCGCTATGATGATCGGCCTCTCTACTGGGCCCGGCTGAATATGGCTCGGAATCTGCGTCAATGGCACCCGGATTTCCAGCTCTCCAACAAGCAACGGGAGCATATACTCAAACGTTTGGAATATACCTCCCGCGGGCTTCCCACGGTGGATTTCCCTCGCGGGAAAGCGGCCAAGCGGATTCTAGTCAGTGGGTTCGACCCCTACCGATTGGAACAGGAATTCCGCCGAAGCAACCCCTCCGGCGCTTCAGCCCTTCAGATGGATGGCCTGCACATCCAGACCAAGGAGGGGCCAGCCATCATCCAGACGGTGATGTTCCCCGTCCGTTGGCGGGATTTTGAAGGGGGAATTGTAGAAGACGCCTTTGGCCCTTCTCTGAAACCAGGGCCTCGCCAGATCGACCTGATGATGACCATCAGTCAGGGGAGGCCCCGGCAAATGGACATCGAAGGTTTTGCCGGGCGCTGGCATACCGGTACAGATAATGAATTAGCCTCACGATCGGTCGAGATCCCACCGGCCCCTCAATGGCCGATGCCCGATCCCCTACCCGAATTCATCGAGACGACGCTTCCTTACCAACAGATGATCGATGCGAATACGGGACCCTGGCCTGTCTCTCGCAATGATACCGTCTGCGAATGGCTCCCGCCGGATCATTCCGGCCCCTATGTCTGTCGCGACGAAGGACCCACACCGGGTTCCAAAGCACGCGAAGGCGGCGGCGGCAGCTATCTATCCAATGAGAGCCAGTACCGATCCAACCGACTCCGCTTGGGGCTCGGAGCAGATCATCTTCCAGGGGGTCACCTTCATATCGCGGCGTTAGAGAAGTATCCCCGAGACCCGGCGATTTATCTGGATGACGACTTCCAACAGGAACGGCGGGCAACCGTCGACCAGACGGTTGAATTGGTGAAAGCCGCTGCCCGCGCCGTCGATTAACTTTGGACGAATTGATTTAATTGACCCATTCCCATGGGTCATTTTCTTTTGTTATGCTAAAGTTTTCTTGTGAGGCTTTGCCTTCATCCATTCTCATCATGACCGGAGGTTGAACGATGGCATTTGATCTGCCTGAGGATTGGCAAGATGTATTAGCCGAAGAGCTCAATCAGTCTTATCTACAGCAATTACGTACTTTTCTGGAAGAAGAACGAAGGCAACATATCGTATATCCACCGGAAGCGGATCTGTTTTCCGCTCTCTCTTTCACCCCCTACCGGAAGGTGAAAGTTTTGTTGCTCGGCCAAGACCCATACCATAACGAGGACCAGGCCCATGGACTTTCGTTTTCTGTCCGTCCCGGCGTTCCCCTTCCCCCCTCCTTGCGAAATATGTTTAAGGAGCTGGAAGATGACTTGGGCCTTCCTCGACCCAACAACGGATCTCTTGTTCCCTGGGCCCGCCAGGGAGTCTTGATGCTAAATGCTGTATTGACGGTACGGGCCCGTCAAGCCAACTCCCATAAAAACAGAGGCTGGGAAACCTTCACGGACGCCATCATTCGCAAAGTCAACGAAAAGACCGAACCCGTTGTTTTCGTTCTGTGGGGAAACTATGCAAAAAAGAAGAAGAAATGGATTGATACCCAACGTCACGTCATTATCGAATCAGCCCATCCCTCTCCCTTATCCGCGAAAAAGGGGTTTTTCGGAAGCCGTCCTTTTTCAACGATCAACCGTGCCCTCCGCGAACAGGGACATTCGGAAATCGATTGGCGTATTTCTGACCAATAAAGGCTTTCTTACGGAGAAGCCCCGAACCCCATCCACTGAACAACCCCCGTTTCCAAGGAAACGGGGGTTGTTGCTTAAGAAAGATAAAAACCCTCCTGCAATGGAGGGTGGGGAATCCGAAATTATTCTGTTTCTTTTTCTTGTTGCGGATCATAGGCAAAGCGACCCCGTCTCACCTTTTTAATCGCCGGTGCAATTTTCATGATGGATTTCATGGTAATCGTCGGATTCGCCCCAAAATCCCCGCCTCGCCGCTCTACTTCTTCCGCAATCTCCGAAAGACGCATGTCGTTTCGTTCCTGAAGGATTTGACCGACCAGTTCCGCGGCTTTAATCGTTTTCTTGTGAATCCCTTTCGTGTTCACCAATTGGATCGGGGCGGGCTCATTGACCGTCTCCCCTTCTAAGGAAACGCCTTCACCCGATTCGTTCGTATATCGCTTCAGTGCCTGACTGACCCCTTCACTCAAGGCCGAAACAAACTTGATGTTTTCCTGCCTTAAAATCTGTAAAGTCATCAGCAACTTCCGATTTTCTTCCTCAACCAGAGCGCGGATTTCTTCCGTCAGTTGATCGTCCAATTGTTTTTCCATCGGTAATATCCCCTTTTCCTTCGGTGTGTTTCTGGTTATTTATAATACCATCTTATCCATCTTTTCATCATTTAATAAATCAGAACTCCATTTCCGTCAATTGCATAAAGGGCTTCCTTTTACCAGCCACCAAATCCTTGATCGAACCTTATTCCTTGTCCTCTTCTTGTTGCGGGTCATAAGCAAATCGACCGCGACCCACCTTTTTAATCGCCGGCGCGATTTTCATGATGGACTTCATGGTAATCGTCGGGTTCGCCCCAAAATCCCCGCCTCGCCGCTCCACTTCTTCCGCAATCTCCGCGAGGCGCATGTCATGTCGTTCTTGAAGAATCTGGCCGACCAGCTCTGCAGCTTTGATCGTCTTCTTGTGAATGCCTTTCGTATTGACCAATTGGATGGGAGCAGGTTCATCGGCATCCGATTTTTCTGCATCGGAAGAAGGGCTCCCGTTGGTGTAATGTTTTAAGGCCTGGCCCATCCCTTCACTCAGGGCCGAAACAAATTTGATGTTTTCTTTTCTCAAAACCTGTAAAGTCATAAGCAATTTCCGATTTTCTTCCTGAACCAAAGCACGGATTTCTTCCGTCAATTGATCATCCAGTTGTTTTTCCATTGGTAATCCCCCTCTTCATTAGGTCTGTCCCTATATTATATAATACCACCTTAATCAACTTTCAATCATTTAATAAATGAGAACTCTATTTCCGCCAATTACATAAAAGCCTTCCTTTTTCCAAGGCTTCTGCAACCCGGAAGTCTCTGCAACTAAAATATGGCTCACATGCTTCATAATCCCTTCCATCACTTGCCCGCTATGAACTCCACACGCACTCCCTGCCACCCTGTAGAAGCCTATCGTTTCGCCATTTGCTGAATTTTTCGCATGTAAAAAGCCACCCTTTAGGTGGCTTTTCCTAAGCAAACGATTTAATTTACTTCCAGGGTGTCTGATCCATTACTACATAAGAGTGATGAATGGGCTGTCCATTTTCCATACTGAGCTCATATAGCTCCAACATTAAGGTTCCGTTGACAGGCATCTTTTTCAAAGGGATTTGAATGGTTTTCTTGAATTTTCCCCATTCCGGCGCTCCTTTAGAAGCTGTTCCCCATCCTTTAGCCAGGTAATTGTGGCCATCACTGACCGCATAATCGTACGTACCTTCAAACACACGAGCTTCACCACTGACACGGTATTCTACTTTCGGCTCATGGATCTGAATGTTTCGGAAGGCACCGTTCTTCTTTTGATGTATGCCATTTCTTAGCGGCAAAACCAATCGATTCACTTCGGAACCATCCTTTGGCGATTCTTCAAAGAGTTCCAGCTTCAAATTGGCTTTCATCGCATCTTTGCTTTTGGGAAGTCGAATGGTTTGGCTGAAGACGCCCCATTCCGGCCCCCCTTCGGAAGCAGTTCCCCAACCTTTGGCGATGATTTTTTCCCCATCTTTCACCCGATAATGATAGGTTCCTTCAAAAACCCGTGCCTCACCTTTCACTTCATATACGACTTGGGGCTTGGACACTTTTACTCGGCGAAAGAATTCTTCTTCTTGGGATGACCCATTTGCATGAACCATCGTCGGCCATACAACGACCATCATCACTAGGATGGACAAGCAAGAAAACCACTTTTTCACAACAATCTCCCTCCACTCCCTTGATAATTCTACCAATAACATAACACGGAAATGAATTCCTTGCAAAAGAATATTTGGTTCTTTTGGTTATTGGAATGCGAATTGAAGGAATTTAGAGATAAATGAAAAAATACCCGGGAGGAATGGTTTTTGCAAGGAGGTTTCCCCCTGGCCTGAGCTTTTTTGTTAGATTGGCAGCCTGGCCGTGCTGTTTACCTCCTCTCGGCCAAACTACCGATCTTAGAGGTAAACAGCATGGGAGCACCCCCGGATATCTTCTACTGATCATCCTTGATAAAAATTTCTTTGTGAAAAAATTTAAACGCATAAAGCGCATCGGGTGTTTCACAGGGGAATTATTTTTTTTGGGTAGTTGATTTTTTATTTTGTCCACCTAGACAATCTACTACATTTGTGATAGATATTAATTCACTTTCATTATACCCATTTGTTTGATTACGAGTATGGGGGTTATGGTATTCCAATGAAAAGCATCGCTGTGATTTTATCCCGAATTAGAAAATGGATACAATCTTTTAACCAATTATCCAACTGTTCGTATACTTTTTCCCTCCCAAAGAGAAAGCGAGCTTTGAAGTGGATTCTTTTGGGGGTGGGACTCTCTGTTTGTCTCGCGCTGACAAGTGCCACCTACCTTGTTGTTTCCGCAGACTCCATTCCTTTAAAAAAGATGGACAAGATCCAATCGGCTTCCAATATATACGACCGGAACGACCGGATCATCGGTCGAATCGGCCCCAATCGGGAGTACGTTTCCCTTAAAAAGATTTCATCGAAAAAATTGCTCACTCAAACCTTTGTCGCCGTGGAAGATAAGCGGTTCTACCAACATGACGGCATCGACTACCAAGGGTTTTACCGTGCGTTGTTCCGAAACGTCCTAGAGATGGAAAAAGCAGAAGGTGCCAGCACCATCACGATGCAAGTCGCTCGCACTTCGATTCTGGAAAACCGGAACAAAACCATGATCAGAAAGTTGACAGAAATAGTCGTCGCCAAAAATCTAGAGGATAAATACTCAAAGGAACAGATTTTACAAGCCTATCTGAACAATATCACCTTCGGAAACCAGGTCATGGGGGTGAAGATGGCGGCCAAAATCTATTTTGACAAAGACCTGACCAAAGAAAAATTGCAACCCCATGAAGTCGCGCTGTTAGCCGGGCTCCCCAAGGCAACGACCACCTATAATCCCTATCTGCATCCAAAAAAGGCAAAAAAGCGTCGCAATACCGTTCTCATGATCATGGCCAGAGAAGGGATCATCACAAAGAAGGAGAAAGAAATCTATCAAAAACGCCCTCTGGGGATCAAAAAGGAATATTTGGATAAGCATTTACCAAAAGGTCAGTATACTCCCTACAAACAATATGTGTTGACAGAAGCGAAAGAGCGGTTCGGACTAGAGGAAACGGAAATCACCACCGGCGGTTACGACATCTACACCAGCCTGGATCCCCAAATCCAAACCAAGATCGAAGAAACGCTCAAAGATAACGCCTTCTATCAGCAGCAGAAAACGTTGGATGCCGGGGCAACCATTCTAGACCCCAAAACAGGAAATATCGTGGCTCTGGCGGGAGGGCGTTACTACATGGGAACCGGTTATCCTCTCCGTTCCCTCACCCACATCCAACCAGGGTCCGTCATCCGTCCCCTGCTTGTCTATGCGCCGCTCATTCAGGAAAACTCCTATACCGAATACACCGGGGTCAAAGATCCTCCCAACTTTCAGCTGGGGGCATGGAAACCGGCTAACAAACAGGGGACTTCCTACGGTGTCCTGGCTATGAAGGACGCGGTAGCTAAATCACTTAATGTGCCTCCCGCCTGGCTGATGATGAATCGGCTCGGGATTCAAACCGCAACTAAATACGCAGAACGGTTCGGAATTTCCCTGCAAAAAGACGAAAAGCTATCCGTGGCCGCTCTGTCCCGGGGCTCGTTCAAAAACGGCATGAACACCCTCCAAATGGCACAATCCTATGCCGCTTTCGCCAACAACGGAACCATGATCCAAGCCCATGGTATCCGGAAAATCAAGCAAGGAGCCTTAACGCTAAAGAAAAAGGAACCGATAAAAAAACAGCCTATCAATAAGAAAACCGCCTATTACATGACAAGGATTCTCCGTTACAATGTCATGAAGGGAACCGGACGACCCGCACAACTCCCGGGGCATGAAGTAGCCGGTCAAACGGGTACCTCCTCCCTTGAACGGGAAGCTTGGTTTGTCGGGTATACGAACCAATACGTCATGGCTTCGACGGTTTTCCAGACCGACGGAAAAGGCCGTCTTTCCGATGGAGAAATTCCCGCCGGATTGTTTAAAGAAGTAATGAAAACTGCCATGGCAAATGAAACGGCCAGTCGGTTCGAAAACCCCGGCGTCCCCGAACCGGTGCCTCCTTTTGTCCTCAAGGCCGTCCGTGTATCCTTAGCCGGATACGACCCACAAGAGCAATCGATCACCCTGCAATGGAAGGACTATGATAACCGAGCAAAATACCATGTAGAGCGTTCTGCAGACCGCCGACACTGGGAGTCCGTTGACACGACCACCGAAGGATCGTTCACCGACCAACCCGATCTAAAAAAACTGGCACAACCCCAAACCCTTTATTATCGAGTCGTAACCACTGGCCCTCAAGACGAGGACGATAAACGGATCTCCAACGGTGTCAAGGTGGAAATCGAATATCCAAAGCAAAAAGAAAAAGACAACGAAGACAAGAAGGAGAAGAAAGAAGAAAAACCGAAAGATGAAGATTTCCCCAATCTGTTCAACTTTCATTAAAGAGTCGATCACATAAAAAAAGCCCCTAATCAAAAGGGGCTTTTTTTATAGATGGGAATTGGCTTCGCCGTCTTTCGAATCATCGGAGGGGACGAACTTGCCCGCGGATCTCCCCGCTTGGATTCTGCTCCGTATGAGCATTCCCATAAATATTACCCTGGCGGATTTGGCGGACCAGGTCGGTGATGGTCATCCCTTGCAGGGGGCCGACGAGATCCCCGCTTTGTATCGTACCCGTAACCCGCCCTTTGGTTACACTGATTCCCGGTACAGTACGGCCGAATAGAAATGCCACGATAGGACCGTTTTCGCCACGGGGAGCCAGATGAAGGTGGGCTTGGGTAAACTTACGAAGATGAAACACCTTTAACCGATACCACAGTTGAGTATGACTCTCATTACCTTTTAACTGAAGGAACCCAAAGGCCCCAGTTTGGACGGGGGGAACTTCTTCCTTGCCACTTAACACTGCAAAAAATTCCCGCATGGCTCAACTTCCTCAAGAGAGATTTTCCGATAGGTTATTCAATGAATCTCTCAGTTGAAACGGTACATGCGGAAATTAGGAGTAGAAGGTGGTTTTTTCTGAAACCTGGTTCTCTGGACCTTCCAATGATTTGTTGGTCAAGGATTCCTTGATATGCTTTAACTGCGCCACAATAATCACACTGATAATCACCAACAAAAACCAGGAGCTGATTTTCTCTACACCGACCCAGTTCCACGTTTTTTGTTGATCCGGGTATTGCCATGCGCCAAAAAATGTCGCGATATTCTCCGCCACCCAGATAAAGAAACCGATTAACAGGTAGGATAGCGCCATCGGCATGCGGTACGTTATCCCGTTGAGGTGGTAGGTGACATAGGTTTTGAAGTAAACGACAAAAATCAGCGCTGTCAGAACCCAACGGAAATCATATAAGTAATGGTGGGTAAAAAAGTTGAGATAGATCGCCGCTCCGAGGAGAACATTTACCATCCACCTCGGCCAATGGCAGATGCGAAGGTGAAATCTCCGCCAAGCTTGGCACAGATAACTGGCCACGCTGGCGTACATAAAACCACTATACAAGGGAACGCCCAAAACTTTGGTCCAGGCTTCCTCCGGATAGGCCCATGATCCCATATGCACCTTATATAGTTCTAGCAGGAGGCCGATCAAATGAAAAACCATCACAACTTTTAATTCATCCTTCGTTTCCATCCCTGTATAGAGCATTCCGAATTGAACGACGATACAAACCAGTAAAATAAAGTCATAGCGATGAATCCATGGCATCTCGATTTCTTTCGACACAGCGAGTGTTAAAAAAATCAAAGCAGGAAAGATACAAGACAACGCTTGCTGATAACTAAAAGAAAGTAATTGCCGAAGAAAAAACATCTGCTTACACCCCGCTCAAATGGCCCATATCTAAGTTGCGTAGGGTTACTACCCAATCACTTAACTTTCAGTCTAACGAATCCATCTACTCGACGCTATGGAAAAAACAAGCAGGAAGCATGTTGCACCCTTACTCCCCAGAAAAAGGGCTTCCGTTCACCGATCAACCTTACTTAAGGGGACGATATGCCGTTTCAAACCCAGTGGTCACAGCCAAATGCCGCAGTCGCTGATTGAGATAATATTTGTCCCAGTCCATCAAGTCGGAAGTATTGATCCCTTCCGTGATATACCGGCTGAAGTCCCAGATCGTTTCTTTGTTATGGGGAGGTCCTGCCTCGGCAATCATTTGCAAGGCAGTAATGATTCCTTCCATGACGGTAAGGTCACCGGAAGCATAGTGCCGAATCTGATAAAAACTTTTGTACACATAATAGGAAAAGGATTGTAAGCGAAGAATCAGCCGTAATTGTCGATCCCTACCGTAATGATACGGCCGGTTAATCGAATACCTGCTCAACGTGGTTAAAATCGTCCCGATCCGGTTGATGCAGTTCACAGCCGTATGAGGATCGTTAATCCCCGGGGATACGGCACGAAGAGCAATTTCCACCAACTGATGCAGTCCGAATTCAATATCTTGGACCGCGGTTCGCTCATTTCCCAACACAATTAAATCCAGAAACTCCTGCGCCTTGACCTCTCTTTCGGAGAATCTCCGGTAAGAAAAGATCTTGGCCCCTTTCGTCACAAAATCCCCGACGGACTTCTCCATCAGGATCACCGCGTCATCCCTCGCAGCGGTCCGGATCATGCCCGCCACATCGATGTACTGAATATATCCCGAATCCTGGGCGGTCACCGGTTGAAGATCGGTTTTGTGGAAGAGCAGGTCCATATTTTCAGGGGGACTTTCCTCTCCTAACACGGTATCAAAATGGGAAGCCATACTGTGAAGCGTTCGTTCTGTCAACTGGCTGATCAAGTTATTCACCTGGATCCAGGAAGCCACATGATGAATGAAATAGACAAAAAAAGCGAGACACGCAATCGCGATATTGACCGCAAAAGTCGGCGTGATCAACAAGACTTTCGCTTGTGTCCGGTTCAAAAACAGCAAAATGAACAAGGTATAGATGAATCCGGCAACAAACACCCCCAGTACCCGCTGCGTAATCCGGTTCGATATAAAATTTTGCAATGTGCGCGGCGAATATTGCGCCGTGTAAGTGGTCAGCACCACCATGATGGACGAAAAAGTAATGGTGATCATGGTAAAGATGGCCACAGCCAGCGAACTTAAAATGATCTTCGCCAAATCAATGTCCGTGAGCAACGCTTGAAAAAACCACATCCGTTTCTGCTCCAACGTCAAAATCCTGTCCAACTCCACCGTAAGATAAGCAGCCAACAACGCCAGCAAGCTAAACAGAATCGGAAGGAACCAGAATTTTTGCCTCAAACCAATCCAAAACTTCATCAACGCCACCCCCCTTTCACCCTTTTGACGGCCTTCATTCTTTTATTTCCATCTCCTGACCGGTTTATAAGAGAAGCCTGAGAAACACAAACGCCCAGAGAGTTTTCTCTCTGGGCGTTTGTTATGGGGGGAGTTGAGTTGTTAATCGGTTTAAGAAACCCCGTCAACCACTTTATGACTGACCAACCCGTTTGCGCCGTTCAAGGCCCCGGGTACCACCCTAAATCTAAACAGGCGTGATAAGATTCATGAATCAACTGCAAGGTATCTTCTTGAAAGTGCCAAAGCCAATTCTCATCATCCGGGTCCAAATCCCTGGGATCCAGCTCGCAAAATTTGTTAATCCCAACCGTCCATCCGGATTCCATCCTTAGAGGTTGCAGCTTCGGGCTACGGGATGTGTAATCGTTAATGATAAAATCCTCCTTCCACCGCAATGCTAATTTTATGATTTATCGTCAAATAGAGATCCCCCAGAAAATCAAACCACCGATCGTATATAAAAGGCCCCACTGCCATAACCGCACATAGTTGTTGGGAAACGACTGGGATACCGTGATTGTTATAAGCCATACAGTTCCATAGCCCAAATAGTAAATGCCTAATATGGTAAGTAGAAACTGTTCATGAATAATGACACTCGTGAAAACGATGAGAAATAATAAGGTAGACGTAGCCAACAAGTCAAAACTAATCCAATGCCATCCACAACGAGACATTGTCCATTTCTCTACTTTGTTATGGCCATCATTCTGTGTATCCTCTGGCTTTATCATCTTGATTTCTCTGTCTCCCACAAACGTGTGCGCAATAAAAGCGAGTCCACTCAATATAGCTGCAATCAAAACGGGGATATTCATCCCATCACCTCATCACTTATGTTTTTTGATGACTTCTTTGCTCATAATATTCAACATTTCACGTGGAATCACACCACACTAAATTAGCTGATACAAACCAATACATGGAGGACTTTTTTCTTTGTACGGTCCAATCTATAAAAAAGCCAAATTCCAAACCACCTTTTTAAATGCGGGGTGGACAAGAGAAAACCTCTTTTGCTATGATTGAGCCAATTTCTGGCGTAACCCCCACGATCGAACCAGTTGCCCACCCGTATCCATTATACTTTTTGCTAGGTGATGATTAACCGTCCCTTGCACGTTCAGCTCTGACTAGTAAAGAGGCCGCTAGTTGATAGACTATTAGAAAATCAAAAGCGGTAAAGGAGACGATTCATTTGAACCCTCAAACATATTGGAACCAACGCTATGAACAGGGACGAGTTTGGGGCGACGAGCCTTGCCCTTCGGCAACCGATGCACTGCCTTTTTTCCAACGAGCAGGCGTAAAAAGCGTACTGGTCCCCGGATGCGGCTACGGACGAAATGCCATGTACTTTGCTCAACAAGGATTCACCGTTACAGCCTTCGACCTATCCGATGTATCCATCGACCATGCTAAAAAATGGGCGGCCCGAGAAGGAGTGGATATCCGCTTTTTCCAAGGGGATCTGTTCTATGAGTACCGGTTGAAAGGACATCCATTTGATGCGGTGTATTTGTCCAATGTCATCCATCTCTTCCTCAAGGACCAACGAGCCCAACTCCTGCAAAACCTAACCAGCCTTCTCAGACAGACCGGAATCTTCATCTTTTCTTGCATTTCCACCTCAGACCCCAACAACTATGGCATCGGACAAGAGGTAGAACCAAACACCTTCATCAAGCACGAGTCAAAACCCTTACACTTCTATACGGAAAGGGAATTACATGAGATCTTAGAACCAAACTACCACATCCTCGAACAACGGCTCCACACCCAAACGGAGACCGACCCCGCAGGAAATGTGGAGTCCCTGCAACTATGGTTCGTAGCTACGGAAAAACGATGATAAAAGTATGATGGTCGTCTGCCCCTGAGTTACCATGAAGCAGAGTTGGTATGTTCCAATATGATCGGCAATTTTACCCCTTCCCCCGAAACTGCTTAAAAGCAATCATAGCAATCAAAGCAATGATAACGGCACTAACGATGGAAGCGATATTAAATCCGTCGGTAAAGGACAACTGGGCGGCCCGGATGACCTCTTCCCGTAGATGATCCGGAATCTGATCGGCAACGGATGCTGCACCTGCTAGATTATCTTCGACTACGGCAGCAACTTCAGGCGGTACACCGGATGGCACTTCCATCCGAATACGGTACATGACCATGCCTATGCTCCCAATTGTTGCAACACCGAGTGCCATTCCCAACTCGCTGCTTGTCTCCGATAGTGACGAAGCGGATCCTGCTTTCTCCGGTGGAACTAAACCGATGATCAAGTCCGTCAACAAGACCATCATGGGGGCAGATCCGAGGGTAAGAAATAAGGTTACTGTTGTTAGAAAAGCCAGACTCGTATCCGGACCAATTTGGCCTAGTAACAAGAGCGCGGAACTAGCGATGACTAACCCGAAGCTTATCACATAGCGAGGCTGATAACAGCGCGCAAGCCATGGTGTCATCAGGGATCCAATAATGGAACCGACCGAACCGGGAAGCATTAATAAGCCGGCTTGAAACGGAGAGAACTCCTTCACCATTTGCAAATATTGAGCAAAGAATAGAAAGAAAGCACCGAACACCATCGTATCAATAAGCAGCATCACCAGCGCACCGCTAAAAGCGGGATTACGAAATAAACGAATGTCCAATAACGGATCACTCAACTTACCCTGTCGGCGAACGAAGAGCCATCCCAGTAGCACCCCAACGACTAGGGATAAAAATGTCGTCCATTCAAGTCCATATCTAGCCATTTGCTTCACCGCATAGATAAAGGGAAGCATAGCACCGAGAGACAGTAGCACGCTCAATAGATCAAGTTTTCCGGCCTGATCATTCCGATACTCGGGTAGCAGGAATGGAGCTGTTATGAGCAATAGCAACATGATTGGCACACCGAGCAGGAAGACCGATCCCCACCAATAATATTCCAAAATCAAACCGCCTACCACCGGTCCGATAGCAGCCCCTACCGTGAAGCACATTACCCAAACACTGATCCCAACGGCGCGCTGCTTCGGGTCTTTAAACATATTGCGAATGAGAGACAAGGTAGAAGGCATTAAGGTCGCCCCCGCAATACCAAGAAAGGCTCGGGTCGCAATAAGCATCCCCGGGCTAACGGAAAAAGCCGCCGCGACTGAGGCAATCCCAAATGCGCTCGCCCCAATCATTAAAAGCCGCCTTCGACCAATACGGTCGCCCAATGTTCCCATTGTCACCAAAAATCCAGCTATCATAAATGCGTAGATATCCAATATCCATAGCTGCTCGGTGCTATTCGCCTGTAAATCGGCAACCAAATGCGGAAGTGCCAGATGCAGCACCGTAACATCAATGGCTAGTAGCAAGGTTGGCAAGGTGAGAACCACCAAACCGATCCATTCTTTCTTTCCGGCCTTTGGATAAGTACCCTCTATAGCAGTCCCTTCATCTAACGTGAAACCTTTACTGCTTTTCATAGGTCTCTCCTCTCCTTTTGTTGACACTACCTATAATTACGAAGCCCATGAATAAACCCGATACGACTCGATTCGCCTGATAAACGGAATCTACGGGAGAGGCATGATGGCCCCCACCCCTTTTTCTGTCATATGCTCTTAGCCCTTTACACAGACCGACCGGTCGGTATATAATGCTAATGGATTCCCCAATCGATGTCAAGGAGTGGACAATCCATGAAAGAAAATAAGATCATCCAAGCAGCTCGACAGCTCTTTGCTGAAAAAGGATATAAAGATACTTCCATGGCCGATATCGTAAAAGCCTCAAACAGCAGTAAAGGAAACGTCTATTATCATTTTAAAAGTAAAGAGGATTTATTTCTTCATGTAATTGAGGAAGATGACAAAGCTTGGGAAGAAAGCTGGAAGAAAGAACAACAAAAATACAAAACCGCTCGTGATCAATTACTGGGGCTAGCCAATTTCTCTGCTGTAAGAGACGCTCATCACCCATTGAATAGAGCTTTTGCTGAATTTTACTCACAACCCAACCATTCCCCAGCTATTCAAGAGAAAATGAACGAATTAAGCGACAGATATATATCCATCATTGAAAACATTATTGTAAAAGGAAATCAAAATAAAGAGTGGAACGTTTCCGATGTTAAACAAGTGAGTGCCATCGCCACTGCAATTTTTACAGGCTTAGAAATCCATACAAATCGAGACAGCGTCCAAAAACGGCAAGAGGTTTTTCGTCGCACGATAGAAATATTTATTGGTGGGATTAACGAATAAGGACCAGATCAAGAGGAGGGAAATTTCTATTGCAGAAACGAAGAAAGGGCCTGATTTTCACCCTCATCACGGTGCTTACCTCTCAGCTACCAGCATCTGCTTATTTTACAACCATGAAGAACAATCATCTCTTCAACTAATTGTAAATACGTCAGACATAGTGATCCGGGTGGAGGGAATTTAATTTACAGAAGTTGTATATTCGCAAACAAAGCAGAGCCCTTTTTTCACATGGGCTCTGCTTTGTTGCTATTCGAAAAAAGCTCAAAAACTTTCTTTTCCATCCTTCTCTACAACCCATATGCCATACCATGCTGTGCCAGCCATTGTTTATGACTTAAATAATCCGGCATCGCGCGACCTAGGTACTCCCAAAACCTCGGCGTATGATGAGGCTCATGCAGGTGAGCTAATTCGTGTGCAACGATATATTCCACGATGGATGCTGGGAGTAAAATCGTTCGCCAGTGGAAATTAAAGTTTCCCGAAGAGGCCGCAAGAGCCCCAACGGTATCCAAGATCCATGACAGGGATCTCGGTTGGATGCACTCCCAGGCGGCATTTCCAAAGGTCCACCTTTCGCGTCAGCCAAGGCTGGGCGTGAACCCGGTACCAATGGATGAAGTGCTCCCGCCCGGAGCTTGCCTGATCGCGACGGAGCTCGAAATATCCCCGGTCTTTTCCCAACCTTGCTTCATTTAGTCAAGCCCATTATCACTCCCATTCCCAAAATTTCGCTCCCTGTGCTACGACAAATCGGTCTAACCACGCTTCAAAATTCATGTTAAGGTACTTGGCATCCTCTAAAATACTAGAATCCAACCAAATAAGATAATTCTCATTAGCCACAGAGGTATCAATGAACAGTTGACCTCCATCCTGATAACCAATCGGAAACCATTCTTCTGGCATGCCTTCTAATTTAGAATCGATTATTCTCCACAAACTGTGTAACTCAAACCCTCCCCCAAACCAGGGTTCAAATAAAACTGCGCCATTATGCATAAGCAAAAATTGTTTGTAATCCACAGGGAGTGTAATATTATTGTTTTTCTCAAACTCCCGTATTTTCGAATCTGAAGCAGGAGGGTTAAACTCGAACTCAACTTTGTACAAAAATCCTCTTTCTCCTTGAACCTCGATTTCTTGGTTAACTAATCTTTTCTTCAGAGCAGTTAATGTTTCGTTTACCAGGCAATCGCTCATATTTATCCCCTCAAATTTAATCAAATAGGCACTCTTCATTCCCTCTTTTATTATAGGGAACGTATACGCACTTTTCATTAATAATTTACACATAAGGAAACTACTCCATTAAACACTAACAAAATCAGGTATATCTACCACCTCTATTTCAGTAAGCATCGAGAGGGGGCATCCGACGCCCCTTGCCTTAGCTAGGCAGCTAAATCAGGTTTTTTCACCATAGGCTAGCTCCTATTGCTTACTGTGGGTGGTAGTGTTTGTGTTTCAGTTTTAAAAAGAGCATTTATCTGATAGTCTCTCGATCTAGTTTCTATGTAACGGGAAACCCACTCATTTTTCTTCATAACTACAAATAATCCGATTCCCCCCAAAAATATACCCCCTATTTTATTCCATTTTCTTTCCATATACCCAGTATTATATAAATAATAGTCAATCCGGTTCTTAAAATATACTTTAAGTCCTATTGACTAGAAGAATGCACTGTAATAAAAGTAGGTGTACAGTTGTTACCAAATGAAAGGAGGGAGATTATTTGGTAGTCGATAAAAAACGTATCTTGATTATCGGACTTTGCATAATGGCCTTGGTCCTTTTTTTTGTTGTTCTCTTTTTCCGTTTTTATCAGTTTTACACGATTATTGGTAACAGCATGAGCCCTTCTCTTCGTAATGAACGGACTTACTTAATGGAAAGGGGACCACTACAGCCTAACCGTGGGGATATTATTGTTTTTTACCATGAGCCAGAGCAACTCACCTATGTGAAAAGAGTGATTGCCATGGAAGGGGAAACCATCCGCATACATAGTGGAAAAGTCTTCATCGATGGTGAGGAACTGGACGAACCGTACCAAACGAAAACGGGGAAAACCGATGATTTCGGTCCCTATCAGGTGCCCAAAGGTCATGTATTCGTCCTTGGAGACCATCGGGTAGACAGCGTGGATAGCCGTCAATTTGGGGCCGTCCCTACGCAAGACATCCGAGGAAAGATCGTCAGCTATGAGTAAACACATTTAGGAGGTTTTTTGATGAACCCTTATTACAGCAATGATGCAAATGATCCCTCTAACCCTTGGCTCTCGATATGGATCCGCCCGAAGGAGACCATCCGCGATTTGGTTCGTACCCCTTCAAAAATGCCGATCGTCTTGGCAATCCTTTTTGGTATCATCATGATTCTAGATTATATGTCGAACAGAAGTTGGGGAGATTCGAGCCCACTGTTTTTTATTTTCTTCATCACCTTTATTTTTGGCCCGATGATTGGAATCATCGGTTGGTTTGTTGCCAGTACCATTTGCTTTGGGCTTGGTCGACTGTTTGGGGGAACAGCCACTTTCCATGAAACAAGGTTGGCTGTTGCTTGGGCCGCTATTCCCTATGTGGTAAAAGGTCTTATCTGGTTTCCGCAATTATTGATTTATGGACGAGATATGTTTACTTCAACCACACCCGTGATGGATAACAGCTTCATCTTGACCCTCTTTTATTTTCTGTTAGCCCTTCTGGAATTCGTCTTTGTGTTTTGGCATCTTGTGGTGCTATCCAAAGCGCTGGGTGAAGTTCATCAGTTTTCATCATGGAAAGGATTTGCCTCTGTCGTAACCGTTCCCGTCTCATTCTTCCTCGTTTTGTTTATCATCGCTGGGATTCTGTATGCGTGAGGCTTTAAGATGAACAATCCATTTCGGCATCTATTCAATCGACGGGGCTCCTCCACTGTTGAATATGTCATCATTCTCGCAGCAGCAATGCTCCTGGCTACGATCCTGTACAACGTGGTTACAGGCGATGAAGTGAAGGAGCAGATTCACACAGCGATCGAAAACGCCATCAATGGGAAAAGTTCAGGTTCTCTAAATCAATCGAGTAGCGAGCCCAACTCTGCCCATCCGACTAAGAAGCCAGGCCCTTCACCAGACCAACCTCCTCCTTCATGGACAGATGAGATTAAACAGAAATACAAAGAATATAAAGATTATATCTTATGCGCAAGATCTCGAGGGGTTTTGGAGTATTGGGCATGTGTGAACCAGGATGATATAAACAAAGATATTCGCGATTTAGTAGATGATCCTAAAGGATATTTTAAAGACGTTATCGGTTGGGATGATCTTAAAGAATCCTGGTATGACTTAACAAACGTTAACTACCAGGAACAATGGGATCAGTTAATAAATGACCCTGGCGGATACTTAAAACGGAAGGGTTCATACCTCAAGCAACGCTGGGATGATTTTAAGCAAGATCCTGTTGGAAATACCGGTGCTTTATTGGCTGAAGGCATTGGATGGAATGACCTAAAAGCTTGGTGGACAGGTAAGGACTCGGAATCAGGTGAAAAACTCCGTGTCCCCAATCGAATATTCAGGTTAATCACAGGCCTTCCAACCCCAGCAAAAGCAGGGAAAGCTTCAAAAGCCGCCGATAAAAACGTATTGGATTTTGTACACGGATTGGCCTGTGCTAAAGGGAAAAATTCGTGCGAGAATACTAGTAGCTCCAGGCCAACAAAGCCTAAGTATTCTATTCCAGATAGGAATTTTGGCGTTGAAGATGGAACCAATAGTAAAGGGGAAAAAATCAAGGTTGCTGTATTGCCTAATGGTCAAAAGGTCAATATACTAAGTAGTAAATATGCTGGGAAAACCAATAAAAAAGGTATTCCTTTTGACGGTGATGGTTTTCCGGATTTCTCTCATTGGGTGAAAACAGAAGTCCACCTACCTCCAGATAAGATTCATGGTGCAAGTCAGACACAAACTGCGCAATCTACTCAAGTATTGCGCGAAATATTGAATAAATACCCATCTTTTAAAGATCGATTCTACAGAAATTTCCCAGAAGAGGAACGTGATCAAATTAAAGAGGATATCAAGTCAGGAAAATATAAGATTGGAAAGTATACTTGGCACCATCATCAAGAAACAGGAAGAATGCAATTAATACCTTCCACGGTCCATCAAAAAGGATATCCTCATACCGGAGGCCACAAACTTTGGGGAACAGACTATGGTAATAAATAAGGAGGTATTTTCATGGTCAAATGGAATCCAGCAAAAAGACCCGCTACAGATGAAGAAATACAAGCAATTGAACATAAAGTTGGGTATAAATTCCCTGATGACTTTGTTGAGTGGGTAAAAAAATACCAAGGCAGTAACCCGAGTGCCTACCTAGACGTTAATAATGAACTCTTTACTTTTGATCGTCTTTGTATCATATCCAATCCTAGTACGGAGGAAGAATCACTCGATCATGTGCTAGAGGT
Organism: Salinithrix halophila; assembly: GCF_042650125.1. Taxonomy (NCBI): domain Bacteria; kingdom Bacillati; phylum Bacillota; class Bacilli; order Caryophanales; family Thermoactinomycetaceae; genus Salinithrix; species Salinithrix halophila. The sequence continues at coordinate 26,043 of NZ_JBHSAP010000018.1, read as the reverse complement.
TTATGAAACCATGTATGAAGAAGATGAACTAGAGTTGCCTCAAGGTCTTGTTCCCTTTGGTTTTGATGGGTCAAATAAATGGTACTGCTTTGATTACCGTAACCAACCCACTAAACCCTCTGTTGTCTTGATCAATTGGGAAGTATCCTATGAAGATGAACCAAGCAAATCAATCACATATGTTTGCGACTCTTTTTCGGATCTCCTAGAGATGTTATACACGAGGACATTTTAAATTAAAGAAGAACCCGCCTAATTAGTGGCGGGTTCTTCTTTGTGTTCATCTAGCACTTTAACCCTCGAAAGGATCAACCCATTTTTTGTTCTTCAAGTCAAAATGTTTACTAGAACCTATTTCAAAAAACGTTTGAGAGACCAAAGGATGAGAGCCACAAAGCAGAAAGCCTTGTACATATGGACATATAAGTCATAACGAACGACCAAACGGCGGCAGTTATCCATCCATGCGAAACAGCGCTCGACTTTCCAGCGCTCGCGATAAGCCGATCCCCCTTGGATGGGTCGACCTCGTTTGGGTTTTTGCCGTTTTCTTTGCGGGATCGTTGGCTTGATTCCCCGTTTTCGTAAATACTGGCGGAAGTTCCTGCTGTCATAAGCTTTATCTGCCACCAACTCCATGGGACGATTACGTGGTCGGCCTCGTTCCTGTGGAACCCGAACCCGTTCCAAGATTTGTCTTGCCAGAGTGATTTCATGGGGTTTTGCGCTGGTGACATGGATGCCTATCGGCAAACCGTTTCCATCCGATACCAGCATCACCTTGGATCCCTTCCCCGCCTTGGTTTTTCCTATTTTCTCTCCCCTTTTTTCGCGGGCACAAAGCTTCCGTCTAAAAAGGCTTGGGTCCAATCCAGTTTCTGCTGTTCCTCCATTTGTTGCAGGAGTGCTTGCCAAATCTGCTCCCAGGTTCCATCTTCCGACCACTGGTTTAAGCGACGCCAACAGGTCACGGGGGAGCTGTAGCATGAAGGCATATCCGACCACGTGCAGCCCGTTTTTAGCACGTACAAGATCCCGTTAATCGTCTTTCTGTCATCTGCCCGGGGTCGTCCCCGACCTTGTTTGCGCGGCGGCAGAAGCGGTTTGATCCGATCCCACTTGTTCGGGTGTTAAATCATGTCGTGTACTCATACACCCAGTCTAACAACTATCCAATTATTTTGAAATAGGTCTACTACATCTTAATAAACTAGTATATATAGGTTTAGAGCCATTATTTTCTTACCAAAAAATAAAACACATAGATAGCAACCTCAGTTTGGTCCCGTTTACAGAATACCTAATAGGTTTGATAATAAATGTAATATTCATCTCTGTAGGGGCTTCTCACTTAACCAAATTGATAAAAAGGAGATAGCTTCCTTATAATAATCGGCTTATATATGTCAGGAGGAGGAAAAACTACTGAGAGATGTTGATTTGGTACAAAGATGATATTCCGAGGGAGAGAAATTTCTCAGAACAAAGCTATTACAAGATTGCCGGATGAGGACCTGCATGATGGAATATTCCCGTAATTATGTATAATAGGATACAACGACCATGGAGCATTGTCTCCGACACTTAACCAACACTACCAGGAGGTGAATCGATGACGATTACTCTGCGCCAGGCCGTGGCTGGGGATTTTCCGTTTGTCTTCGAGTTGAACAAAATGAATATGCGCCCCTATGTGGAAGAGATACGCGGCTGGAACGATGAGGACGAGTGGACTGACATGAAGCGAAAATTCCGTCCAGGACAAGACTGTATCATCTTGGCCGAGGGAGAACCCATCGGTATTTTCGCAGTCGATAAAGAGGAATCCGGTTATTATCTTCGCCACATCGAACTGCTCCCTCATTGCCAAGGGACTGGGATCGGTTCTGCGCTAATCCGGGATTTGTTGCAAACAGCCGGGGAAGAGAATCTCCCTGTTTATCTGACCGTCCTCAAACACAGCCCCGCTCGCCACTTTTATCAACAGTTGGGCTTCTATATCACAGGAGAAAAGGGGATTAAATATCAGATGGTCGCCTATCCGCCAAGGTAGATGTCATCTTTCTTTTTTCAAGATCCCTAAGTACTCTTTCCAAGGCCCAACGTCATCCCTGTATCTGTCGGCCATGACCCGTACGATTTGCGCCATGTGGGTTAAATCATGAACAACCCAGGTAGAAATCAGCTCTCTGGCCTTCACGACCCCAAACGCAGGGTGAGAACCTGTCTTTTCTAGATTCTGTTTATCGTTAATAAGGGATTGAAGCTTAGATATATTGAGCTTTCGAATCATTTTGAACTCACGTAACTTTTCCTCCACTGACCTCTCCGATTTTCCCCTCAAGTGAGAATATCGATCAAATGGAGGAAATGGTTGGCTTTCACCTTCCTTAAGAATAAGTTCCAGCCTAGGCATCCAATTATTTTTCTCTCCCTCAATGAGGTGCTCGATCACTTCAGAAACATTCCAGGTTCCTTCCTCTTCCCTGCATTGTAACCAACCATCCGATAAACCCGATAAAAAAAGCTCCAATGTTTGGGGTGTACGCTCCAGAACTTCAATGGCTTCGCTCATTATAAAATTCATAGCCCGGCTCCTTTTGTCATGATTTACAGGGGGCTTTCATCGTTCTGTCTTGAAGTGAGAGATGACATAAGCAAATCCATGGTATTCTAAAATAGCAACGGCGGCAGGGTAGCGCCCCTACCGCCGAGCAGCCGTTGACGAGCGGCCACAGTGGACGAGAAGTAACCCATGCACCTTTAACCACTTGGGGCGGGTTACTTTTTTTAATGCCTAACCGCCATAGCCTTACGATTTAGCTAAGAAGCTATCGGGGATGGTCCGTCCGCCCTTGGCTTCATCATGGCCTATTCTACCATACTGATTTTCACCGGTTATCATGATCGAGGGGGATCTCATGCATCTGGAACAATTGTACGAAGATTATCAGTCACTCCTGTTTCATTTGGCTTATCGCATGTTGGGCTCTGTTTCGGATGCGGAAGACATCGTCCAGGACGTCTTCCTCACTCTCCATCAACAGGACGTCCATAAGATCCATCATGTAAAAGCGTATCTGATTAAAACGACCACAAACCGTTGTTTAAATGTATTAGGTTCGGCACGCCGAAAGCGGGAGGAGTATATAGGGCCCTGGCTTCCGGAACCGCTTATAGACCCACAAGAGCCCGCCGCCATCACCGAGCAGAACGAGTCGATCTCTTACGCATTCCTCGTATTAATGGAGAAGTTATCCCCGATGGAACGAGCCGTGTTTATCTTACGAGAAGGGCTTCGATTTGAGTATGAGACCATCGCGGAAATGCTGGATAAAACGGCACCGAATTGCAGAAAAATCATGAGCCGTGCCAAGCAAAAGCTTCCCGAGGAGAGCCCCGTCATTTCACCGCAGCAAAAAACTACACCATTGATTGAGGCTTTTATCGACGCCGCCAACACGGGGAATTTCCAATCGTTTATCCGCATGTTAGTAGAGGATGCTTCCCTTATTTCCGATGGCGGTGGCAAAGTCCGTGCCGCACTCAAACCTATATTGGGTCGGCTGCGTATTCTCCGTTTTTTGGAAGGAGTTTCGCAAAAAGGGGCGTTTCAAGGAAACTTTTTGCCGATTTCTTTGAATGGAGAACCAAGTTTACTGTTCATCAAAGAGGGACAAACCACGGTCGCTTTTTGTTTTGCTAGGGAACCGGGGGCATCAAAGGTGGCCCACATTTATGTGGTGATGAACCCTGATAAGCTGAAAAAATTGCAAGGGGTGTCACAAAACCGTCCGTAAGATTGTCTTGATTGGTGTAAGGCATTCTTCAACACAGGAGGGTATATGTGATGCACCTTCGTATGGATCATCGGAAAGCCAACCCCCAAGCACTCAACACCATGATGCAAATGGAAAGGTTTGTGAAAGAGAGCGGACTTGACCCCAACCTTTATGAGCTGGTTAAAATCCGCGTATCGCAAATCAATGGCTGTTCGTTTTGCATCGATATGCATGTTCAGGATTTACTAAAAAAGGGGGAATCCAAACAGCGGATCTATCTCCTGACAGCCTGGCGGGAAGCTCCGTGCTTTACCGAACGAGAGAGAGCGGCCCTGGAATTGGCTGAAGCCCTCACTCTCGTATCGGAAAGCGGCGTATCTGACGATGTATACCAACATGTCCGATCCTCCTTTGACGAACAAGAGTATATCCATTTAATCATGGCCATCAACACCATCAATGGATGGAACCGACTTGCGATTGCGACTGGCATGTTTCCTGGATGTTTTGATGAGTAACCGTCATTTTGATAAAACGCCTCCAACATGGAGGCGTTTCATTTTCTTCATTAAGGGGAGTTAAAACCTATCGCCTTTTTCATCATTCGAGGTGTTTTCCCGGGAAGCTATTTCTGTAATTGATAGATCGCTGGTTGGAGACCTTTCAAACTTAGTCTCATCAACTCACGACAATGGATGGAACATTGATCCGCTGCACGGAAAAGCAATGATCCGTCTTCCGTCAGGAGAATAGCTATTCCGCCCGGTTTAAGCACTCTGGTCATTTCTTGAACCAATTCACTATACAGAGCTCCCAATTCGACTCGGGCCCCGATTTGACGACCAAACGGCAAATTGCATACAAATTTGTCGGCATAACCGCTTTCCAATGGCAAATGCCTGGCATCCCACCTCTGAACAACCTGATGGGTTTCCTTCAGATTGATTCTGGCGTATTGGACTGCTTCAGATGAATGGTCTCCTCCCCTGATTTCCGTGTACGGGTAAGCAAACCGTTCGTTGAGGATCGTACCCGATCCGCAACAGGGATCAATAAAAATGTCCGTAACCTCTGGTGACGAACACCAAACCAGAGCATGAGCAATCGTGGGCCGAAGAGCGGCACTTGTAAAGACACGATTTTTTCCGCGATATCGAAAAGTTGAATCGGTTAATCGCAGAGAAAATATCGCTTCTTCCCCATGAATGTCCAGCCGAAATTCCATCGTATGGTGTGGTGCGGTTCCTCGGGTCCATCTGGGATATCGTCTCGCAATCCCTCTCATGGCAGCTTCCGCAGCTTCGAATCGACTGTACGTCTGCTTTCCTGTCCGGCTGGCATTTACAACATACCCTCCTTCCAAGCAGCCCATCGATTCTGCGAATGATAGATCGAATGCTGAGATTTGTTTTTCCAATCGCTGTAGATGACATTTTTGTGGGCCAACGGAAAACCTGCCGATCAGTCGGTAAAGATTATCAGCGGTCCTTAAGTTCAAATGAGACTCCCAAGGCAGTCCAGACTGGAAAAAGACTTTCCCCCGTGCTGTTGACTTCAATAGCGCTTCGGGAAATTTGGTATTCATTTCATCTATTAAAATCGCTTCCAATCCAGGGAGAACAGTAGCCATATATTTGTAATTCATCATGGGTTTCCTCCGATTCATTCAATCGGAAAACCGGTTGAAAACCACAAAAAAACCGCAAATGAACAAAACCCATTCACGGTTTTTAAAAAGCAACCGATTGACCGTGATTGTTCATGACAGATGGAACCACAAAAGAAGGCACAGGAAAACAATCGGACTGGAAGCCGACTTTCCCATAGAAAAACCTCCATTTTGTGGATGGATTCAGTTAAATGACACGGAACCCTCTGTCAAGAAATACGGCCATCTTCATCTAGATCGGTTGCCTCCATTCATTTTATTTGTCTATAGCTTATTATATCCTTTTCTCTATTTTCAAGTGTTTCCTCTCCCTTGTTTGGCCCATGGTATTATAATGGAAGCGAAGAGGGATCGAGTATATTGTTATTGAAAAATACAATCGAGAGCCTGGACGTGAAGGTCCCTGCCATACTTAAGACAGAAGCTAGGGTTAAAAGTCTATATACGAGGTGATGAACATGCTTAACTGGAATGAAGTTTATCAACAGGGAAATATGCTTTGGGATACTGGATCCCCATCTCCCGAGCTTGTTGCCACCATGATGAACCAAGGGCTTCCTCAACCAGGAGATACAGCCTTGGACATCGGCTGCGGAGGAGGATGGGAATCGATTTTCTTGGCGGAGTGTGGTTATCAAGTTTTGGGGATTGACTTAGCTCCAGAGGCCATTAAATTGGCGAAGCAACGAGCCAAAGAGGCGGGTGTTCAAGTGGATTTTCGTCAAGGGAATGCTTTGCAGTTACCCGTCGAGGATGAAACGATCGATTTTATAACGGATCGTGGCTGTCTTCATATTATTCCAGAAAAAGATCAGCCGACTTACGTTAATGAAGTGACACGGGTATTAAAACCGGGTGGGGTATTTTTGCTTCGAGGAATTAGCCAGTTGGATGAAACGATGTTAGCACGGATGAAGGAAGAGATGCCGGAAATAGAAGACCTAGCCGGCGACCTTCCTGATGAACCCTTAAGCAAAGAAAAAATCGAGCGGTTATTTAGAGGACCTCGTTTTACCCTCAGCCGGATATTCCCGTTTAAAATGGGTGGTAAAGATCTATTCATTCAAGCAAACATGGTGTTAATTCGTAAGCAATAACCGGGGATACCCGCATAAGAATTAGAAACGGTTGAAACTCGGTCATCTATTGGTAAAAATGATCATCTATCTCCATATATTTTGTGATAAAATGAATACAAACGTCTGTTCCTCCTGGGAGGGATATATTCACCGGCACCTCGATAAACCGCTTCCCTTCCCGTCAGGCCAGCCTATTGAAGGAACCGTCCAGGCGACGGTTCCTTTTGAAGGTGTCATTTTGATTGGGCCGTTTAGCACACCGATCCTGGGAGGCCTTCCTCTGCACGGAACCCTTCTTTCACCGGCGTTCTGTTGATGAGCCGTTTCCCCAAATCACCTCACCAACAGAAATTCTGACGATGGGGCAGGTTAATATGAAGATATACAGAGCAAAAGGAGGAAGACACTTCCATGACAACCGGAGAGAAAAACGCCGAACATCCAGCGAACGCTGCCGAAATAAAGAGAAGTGTGCCATGGATCTATTACGTCATCTTTTTCGCCGTGCTGAACGAATCGGTCTTCAACGTATCCACCCCGGATATCGCCCGGGAGTTCCATCTGGATGCTTCCGGGGTCAGCTGGGTGGTTACCATCTTTTTTATCGTCTTCGGCTTGGGTATGGTCATCTTCGGAAAGCTCTCCGATATCTATAGCGTAAAAAAGCTGATCATCTTTGGAATCGTCCTCTACAGCTTGGGGTCGGTGCTGGGCTTCCTTCTGCAAGCGTGGTATCCGGGCGTTATCTTATCCAGGGCGATCCAAGGCATCGGTGGGTCCGCCATCCCGGCGTTGGTCTTTGTGATGGTTGCCCGTTTTTTCACACAGGAAGAACGGGGAAAGATGTTTGGCATCATCACGTCTACAGTCTCCTTCGCCATCGGGGTCGGTCCCCTGTTCGGCGGGTTCATCGCCGGCTCCTTCCACTGGTCCTATCTGTTTCTCGTCTCGCTCCCCGTTCTTCTCGCCGTCCCTTTCTTCCAGAGGTATTTGCCCACGGAACAACGGAAGGCGGGTTCCTTGGATATCGTCGGGGCGGTGCTGTTGGGAAGCGTGGTGGCTTCGGTGATTCTGTTTACGACGGAAGCGAAATGGGTCTATTTGCTCGCTGCTTCGATCGCTCTGGTCCTGTTTATCTTCCGGATCCGGCGGGCGGAGGAGCCCTTTGTGGATCCTTCTCTCTTCATCAATCCCTTGTTCCGCGTCGGGCTCCTCATCGGTTTTCTGATTTTCGGAACCATCATGTCCGTAGTTTTCATCCTTCCGCTCATGTTTCATGACATGTACGCCCTGGATGCCAAAACCATCGGCCTTTTGATGTTCCCAGGCGCGATGAGCGCGGTCATCTTCGGCAGGGTGGCCGGCCATCTCACCGTCAAACGAGGCAGCCATTTCGTCGTCTATCTGGGGTTGACCCTGATCGCCCTCAGCCTCCTATTTCAATCTTCCTCCATCGGATTATGGGTGTGGTATATCAGTGTGGCACTGGTCTTAATGTACATCGGGTTTTCCCTCGTTCAGACGGCGCTGGCCGAGAGCATGACGCAAATCCTGCCGACTCATCAAATCGGCGTAGGTATGGGGCTGTTCAACATGACGGTCACACTTTCCGGGGCGGTTGTCACAGCACTGGTCGCCAAAGTGTTGGAAAAAGGGCTGTTCGCTTTTCCCTTTCATCCCTTCATCACCGACTCCAGAGCTTATCTGTTCGGCAACCTCATCCTGACCATCAGCTTAGTTGTCGTGGCGGGTGCGTTGATGTACCTTTTCACCTTCGGCAAAAAAGCTTCGAATCCGGCGAGAGAACCGGCTTGACAATGGAACAACCGGATCCCGGTACGGGGCCGGGTGGCTTTGAACCAATGGAAACAAAGCATGAATACATCCCGCCTGTTTCCGACTGTTTCACCGGCACACCTACAAGGTGGCTGAAAAACAAAGTGATTACCGCAGAAGAACAAAAAACGATTGAAACCCGATCATATGAAGGCGATCGGGTTTCAATCGTTTTTTATAAATACTTTCCGCAAAGCCTGTACGTTTCTATTACTCTTTCATAGGATGTGTTATGTAGCACAAACTGTCAATGACCAGAAGGGAAAATGGTAGATGTCACAAGGAAACATCGGCGGGTCTACAGGACCGACTGAATCGCCGGGGCCAACCCGCCCCCCTTGGCCACCCTGCCCACCCCGACCAGCGCGGCCGACCGGACTCATTTACGTAACACATTTTACTGACAATAGGGTATCCGTCATCGATGGGCCTACCAATACAGTTATTGCAACCGTTCCAGTTGGGGCTGGCCCATTCTTTGTGGGAGTAAATCCTTCCACCAATAAAATTTATGTAACCAATCAGGGTGACAATACGGTATCCGTCATCGATGGGTCTACCAATACAGTTATTGCAACCGTTCCAGTTGGAACGAGTCCATATGGGATTAAAGTAAACCCTTCCACCAATAAGATTTATATAGTAAATTTTTCTGACGCTACCGTATCGGTTATGGATGGAACTACGGATACAGTTATGGGAAGAATTTCGGTTGGCCTTTTTCCATATGCGATTGGAGTGAACTCTTCCACCAATAAAATTTATGTAGTCAATGCCAATTATCCTGGTCCTGGTATTGATTACACGACCGTATCCGTCATCGATGGGGCTACAGATTCAGTTATTGTTACCGTTCCAATCGGGACGAATTCATATAGGCTTGGAGTAAATTCATTTCCATACGGGGTCGGAGTAAATCCTTCCACCAATAAAATTTATATACCGCATATTGGTGGCAATCCCGTATCCGTCATGGATGGGGCTACGAATACAGTTATCGCAACGGTTACCCTTGGAACTGATTTCACCAAAATCGGAATAAATCCTTCCACCAATCGAATTTATGTAACCAATTCCGATAACCACACTGTATCAGTTATAAATGGGTCTACCCATAACAACATTGCAACTGTTCCAGTTGGAACGAATCCACAAGATATTGGCGTAAATTCTTCCAATAACAAAATTTATGTAGCAAACTTTTCAGACTGTACTGTATCAGTAATTAGCGGAAATACGAATCAAGTGATTGCAACCGTTCCAGTCGGGATCAATCCATATGGAATTGGAGTTAATCCGTGACCCGCAAAACGCCCACGGGATGAAAGCCGTGGGCGTTTTGGTTACCGGTTGCGAATCCGGTTGTTGACTCGAATGACGGCCATTTCGACGGCGTTGATGGCGATGGAGTTTCCTCCCTGTCGGTTGTCGGCTGTAGCGGATTGCCTGGCCACGATCACATTTCGCCCATTTTTCAACCGTTTGATCGAGGATTTTCGCATGGTTTCTCCCCTTTCCCCCTAAAATCAGGGATGCTTCGCCCGTTACCCCTGTCTCCGTCGCCCTTTCTTGAAGATCTGAACGTTAAGGGCGTTACTTGCCAGTACGTTCCCGTGTACGGTTTTGCCGGTAGCGGTTTGCATAATTTTCACCACAAGATATTTGTTTTTCCCGATCCGGTATTGGTACGTTTTCACACGGGTCCGGGTCATGTTCCATCCCCCCTGCAGTGATGATTCTATACGTTATGTGAAGGAAGAGAATGCCGCTTCCGCGAATAGGGGACACCGGACGGAAATGGGTAATCGGCAGGGTTGGGGTCGCGAAAGAGAGAGGGGCTTCTCAGTCCGATATATCCGCTGGAAGTAGTAAACACACTGACATTCTCTGAAAATGAAGGCGTCATAAGGTCCATTTTCCGAAGATTTCTCGAATATACAGGTCGACTGGAATTGGTTTGAGTATTCCAAAGGTTCAAGGGAGTTTCGCATAAACGAAGTTAAAAACACCAAGTTTTATCAAGTGGATACGGACGTTACGGTGACCTTTCTGACCGACAAAGATAGTGCCTCTGAATCTGTTGGTCCGTTGCTGGCCAATAAAAAAGCGTTTGAGTATCCCTGCCGGTACTACGATCCGGAAAAGACAAGGTTCCCCTGGCAATGCCATGGTGGGGACTTTTTTGAACCCTGGTATGGAGGGCAATTTGAGTTATATCGCATATCGGATATCCTAGAGAATCAGGTGCCTGGCTTGCATCCAGAAACCTGGTACCCCATCGGCTATCAAGATGGGGGATACTTATTGATGGATGGTGAAAAGCTCAAAGAAGGCCACCAGGATTACCTCATGTGGTGGGAATCCAGCCTCACAGAGGATGTCAAAACATTAGGGCTAAACTTTGAATTATGGCTGAACCGCTTCATTATTGCCCAGGGTACAAAGTTTTGGGATTGGTCCCAACAGAACGTCCATCAATACTATCGTCATCGTTAAAAGGCCTGAAAAACAGGGAGGATCCCATTATGAAACCTCGAATTACCGTCATTACATTAGGTGTGGACGACCTGGAAAGGTCATTAAAGTTTTATCGCGACGGATTGGGGTTGCCAACAGAGGGTATAGTTGGAGAGGAATTTGAACATGGTGCCGTTGCCTTTTTCGACTTACAAGAAGGATTAAGGCTCGCTATATGGAAGCGCAAGGATATTGCTCATGAGGCAAAAGTTCATCAAACTCCGGCTAGTCCCACAGAGTTTACAATAGGTCATAACGTAGGTAGTAAAGAAGAAGTTGACGCGGTAATGGAACAAGCAAATAAGGCTGGTGCAACGATTACGGAGCCCGCTCACGATACCTTTTGGGGTGGTTACTCTGGGCACTTCCAAGACCCAGATGGTCACTTGTGGGAGGTCGTCTGGAATCCGCAGTGGGATATCGAGGCATAAGTAGGTACTCTTATACTAATTCCATAGAAATAAGCCCTTTGCTAAGGGCTTTTTTGTCTACGTTCTACTTCAAGGAACCTTCTAATAGAGTGCTCCATACATTATAAAAATAAGGGATTGTTTATCCAAGAACTATCCGATTGTATTGGACTCAGTCTAACAGCTTTAAGCAAGCTGGAATACGGTAAGACCAAACTGAAACTAAGCACCTTACGACTCTTGTCTCAGGCTTTGAATGTTTCCATTGCCTACCTTGGTTGTTTCGAGTCCCTTCCCGAGTATTCCTTCGGTCAGATTAAACAAGGCTCGCCTCTATCCACGGGATGACTCACCAAGGGATGGCCGATTTCTTGGGTGTCCACGAGAAAATGTAGTGCTCTGGCAAGACGGGTTGAACAAGCCCTCCCAGAGACATATGGATAAACTAGATGATATCTATCCAGGCGGAGATCGGATGTTGTTCGTGAAAGAGATTGTTTAAACAAAAAAAGCCACATAAGTGCGGCTCCTAGGGTGTTCCTCCCTCATTCATCCATCGGTGGATCTTCCGGCTACGATAACCTTTTATATCAGAGCCCGCCGTTCTGTAGCTTGATGGATTTTTCGTAAGGGTCGATCCGGGCAACAAAGCCACAAAGCGTTCCGGCCCATACTTCCCCTGATCAAGATCTCCTCCTATAAGCAAAGATGCATCCGGCCTATTAGGTTGCAGTCATTTGGGTAGCTTTGCTCTGTTCAGATTGACAAACCGTCTGAATGGAGGATGAACAGCCAACCGCATGATGGACTCTCGGATCCAAAGTGTCAAGTGGTTTTCCGGTACAAACCATTTCGCAAACTTTCGGGCGTATTGTTGGATGTTGGCAATGGGGGAGCGCATCAATTGCTCGTAATTTTGCAATGCAACGGAAAGGTTCGGTTCTTTTTCGATCTCGTGGGAGAGAACCCATGCACCGGCCATGGCCATGGAAGCCCCCTGTCCCGCGATCAACGAAACCGCTTGACAGGCATCTCCGATTAGTGTCACGCGCCCCCTCGTCCATTCAGGTATTCGAACCTGTGAAACCTCGTCAAAGTACAGATCCGACGCTGTTTCCACCAAGGCCAACAGCTCGGGGACAATCCACCCCAGATCCCCGTAATGGAACCGCAGTTCCCGGGCGATGGTTTTCCTGGTAATCGATTCGTTCAACCGGGGTGATTGATACACGAAATAAGTGGCCAGTCTCTCCTCATCAATGGGGTAGACCGAAACCTGTCGCCTGGGACGGGTCAACATGTAGAAGGAATTACGGTATTTCGCATCCATCCCTTGCTTATCCAAAATGAATGCAGCGGTGTTGTAACCCAGGAAATGGAGGGGCGATGGATTTTCCCCAAAGGTTAACGAACGCACCTTGGAATGAATGCCATCCGCTCCCACCAACAGATCACAGGTGAGGGAATAACCGTCCGAGAGGGTTACGTAGACGTGATCGGCATCTTGAACGAAAGATTGAATCGTGGTTCCGAAGCGGAAGTCGACGTGCTCTTTGACGCGATCATATAAAACACGTTCCAGGTTTCCCCGCATGAAGTTGTAGTGCTTGCCCTGAAGCAGACTACGTAGAAACCGGTAAGAAAGTGGAAATTTCTCCTCCCCCTGGGGGTTCAGAAACTTTAACGATTCGATCGGGTAGTGAATCTTCTCCAGCTCATCCCGCAGGCCCATTTCTTCGGCTGCCTCATACCCGGGCCCGAAAAAATCGATCATGTAGCCTTCCGTACGAAGTTTCGGTGCCTTTTCAACGACAGTCACGGAATGTCCCGTTCGAAGCAGACAATCGGCCAGGGTGAGTCCGGCAATCCCGCCGCCAACAATCAGTACCTTGATAAGGAGCCCCCCTTGAAATCAGAAACATGGCTATTACTCATCCGGGTGTTCGCGGGGATAGATTCCATACTTGATAATGGTGAAGTAGGGTTCCATTTCCTTGAAAACCTGTTCGTAAAGGACCTCTGGATCATCCCAATCCACATGTCGTGCGGTTTCGATGAACTGTTCCGTAATCTTATTGGAAATCATGATCAATAATTGAATCGCATGATCGGTGGAAATCTCCGGTCGAAAATGACATGCCAACCTGGTGGCCAGCAATTCGAGGGAGAGGTTGGACGCTGTTTTGAACAGGTAAATCGCTTTTTGGTGGACAGGATGTTCTGGCTGTTTCAGTATCATGCGGAACAGGGAAAAGGATTTGGGATTTTCACGACTGAACCGGATTTCCCGTGCAACCAAGACCCCAAGCGCCTCAAAAAAATCATCGGGCAGTTTCTCCGAATCAATCTTCAGTTCGCGCCACACCTGTTCAGCCGTCCGTTCACACAACTCCAAAAACAACTTTTCCTTGCTGGTAAAGTATTTGAACAGTACCCCTTTTGAAGTCCCGGCCCGCTTCACAATCCGGTTGGTGGATGCCGAGTCGTACCCGTACTCGATGAATTCGTCCAGACAGGCCTCATAAATTTCCCTCTGTTTTTCTTTCGATAGTTTGAAAAATGCTTTTCCAGGCAAAGCAATCAACTCCATCCTCATTATACCAAACAAAACCAATCGTGACCACCCGGTCACGATTTTTTGTGCCAACTTCATACGCTATGCAAGGAAGAAGCTTACATCCATTTTGAAGGTACTTTGCGTCACCTCACCTGTCAACCGTTGTTCCATCGCCTTCCACCAACGACTCGGATTTAGGCTTGAATCGGGTGACGCCTTCCTCGACGATATCCCTGTCCATTCCCGGTGGAGACCAGGTGTTGTTTGTGAAGGAGATCGTTTAAACAAAAAAGCCACACATGTACGGCTCTGGGAGGGAAAATGAAAAAAGCACCGTTGTCGCCTTTTACAACGGTGCTTTTTTCAGCGCCTTTCCGCCTGCTTCTTCGCGATACGGCGAAGACGGAGCATTCGGTAGAACACTTTCTGGTCGGCGTCCCTGAAGACCATCCCTCCGGGGGTGATATTGATTTCATAGATCCAGACCTTTCCCCGGGAGTCGACGCCCGCATCCACTCCGAATTCCCACCATTTCGGATGGCAACGGCTGATGACCCGGGTGGCTTGGACGGATATTCGCTCCAGGTCCTTCAGGATTTGGTCGGTCTGTGATCGGCTGTATCCCAAATCATTCCTGAACAGATGGATCGCCGGTTTTGGGATACCTCCGCTGTGCCGGTTGGTGACAATGCTGTTCCGACGAGCCACCTTTCCCACGATGCCCGCCTCCCGCCACTTGCCATCGATCCGGACCAGATGCACCCGTATATCAAAGGGGCGGCCACTCCGGGTTTCACTTCGGATCCCCTGTTGAATGACGTAAGTGCGTTTCCCGAGAAGAGAACGGAGGACTCGCCACAGCTCTCTTTGACTTTTCGGGCGATACGTACGTTTCCGCTTGCGGGCTCTAAGCAAGTATTCGCCGCCGGATAGGCGGTCGATCCGCCAGATACCTTTTCCCCTACAGCCAAACAGAGGCTTCAAATAAACCAGGGGAAAACAGGCAAGAAAAATCTCCAGCTGTTGTTGATTCAACATCCGTGTGAGAGGGACATGGGCCCGGGTGAACGGATGGCCGGATAAAAGCATAGCATTTCCCAGTTTATTGGTGACGGCCGGAATCCATCGTTGCCTTGCAGAAATCCCGGGATAGTTAGCGAGATTCATAGGGCATTCCCTCTTTCTGCGATCATTCATCCATCTTATTCAGGCAGTCCGGCGGGGAGTGTCGGCGTTTCCCCCCTTTTGCATGAACTTTCTTTATCCAGAAAAGATAAAAGAGAAAAGTAGAATAAAGGAGGATACATATAAGGGATCTCAATGTAACGGGAGGCATGGCAATAGCGAAAACCCTACACCCATTAAGGATTTATTCAAATTCCCCCAAGCGATACCCTTCAGCAAAGATGACACTTGTTCCGAGTTATTTGGTGCGAATGGGGATCTGGATGAATCCTGTGTTATCCGGGTACGATCGACGTTCCAAGCATTTATCAGTGAACTGTTCATTGATTCATCTAGAAGAGTAAAACCATGGCCCAAAAAAACAAAAAAAGCAGGGTCTCCCCTACTTCCACAGCCTTTTATTGTACGGCTGCCAATTCTCTTTCCCGAAGCTTACTGTCTCCCGATATTCAACTGCTACGGTCAACTTGGTGAACTCCACAACCTTATCGTATTTTCTCGAACAACCTTCTCAATGTCCGCTAACGTACGCTAACGTAATATTGAAGAACTCTTTCCGTTCATTAACGAGGTTAACCCGCTTATGTGGAATGCCTGATGGAGAGCCCTCTCCAGAGATGGAGCATCCTCACTGAAAACCATCGCATGATGAACATCGAACACAAAAGGTACCGAAGCATCTCCCAACTCTTTTACACGATCCATTGGCTCCAGTCGACGGGTCCTACCGATTTTGTAGATGTTTTCCCCGAATGAGCCAATGTTGGAGATGATGTAGACCTAACCGGCTCGGGTATTTTGCTCCCTTTCGAAGACCCGTTCCTGTCCTTCGACTTCAGCCAACCGAGCCTCCAATTGGAGAATCTTCGCCTCCAACTCAGCCTTATACGTTATGTGAAGAGAGGGAATGCCGCTTCCACGAATGGGGACACCGAGCGGAAATGGGTGATCGGCAGGGTTGAAATTGAGAAGGGACCGTCCACGATATGGTAGTTCTATCTCTCAAAGGGGAGAAGCAGTCCGCCAGCGGCGTGCACTGGCATCAACTATTCAAATTTGACTAGCGACGTGAAATGAGCTTATAATAAATCGAGGGCGAAAAAGGAGGAGATGGGATGTCATCGGCAGTACGGTTGTTGGTGTTGGGAGCGATCCTTCGCCGAGGGGTCTCTCATGGATACGGAGTTTATCGGGACATCACCGCTTGGCGGGCGGAGACTTGGACCAAGGTCAAACCCGGCTCCATTTATCATGCAATGACGAAGCTGGAATCCCAGGGACTGCTGAAAACCGAGGATTCGGGAGATTTGATCAAGCGCGGTCCCTCGCGCACCGAGTATACGGTGACTCCGCAAGGGTGTGACGAGTTCGAATCCCTGCTTGAAGATGCGCTCACCAGCTTCGATGTAGAATGGTTTTCCTCCGGCATCGCCTTCATGGACAGATTGCCCCGGAATCGGGTCGTCATACTGCTGGAAGAGCGGCTCACCCGATTGGAGGAAAACGACACTTTTTTGAAGACGTTGCCAACAGAAGCGGTTCCTTCCGATCCGTCCAGGCACCCTGAACTCGTAGGCTTGTGGATTGGATATATCGAATTCGCCCTCATCAAAACCCGGCATTTGATCCAGTCACTGCAAGCGGGCGAATATCAGTTCTCCGACGAGTCAAACGTTCGTTGAAAACGGGAGGCGATGACGTTGAAAACAAACATGCATGATGGAAGTGCGATTGACGTTGAAATTCAAGGCGACGGACCCACCCTTTTGCTTCCGGTCAACCCCCATCCGGTCGAAGGATCCCAAGCGGATGAGATGATTAAATGGGGTGCGGACCCCGCCCTCGGGCGCAATCTGATCGAGGGTCTGAGTGATCGGTTCCGGGTGGTCGCCTTCGATTACGAGGGCCACGTGTTGAGTGTTCCCAAGCCGGATACATTGACGCCCGAAAATATCGTCAGTGACCTGCTGGCCATCGCCGACTCGGCAAAAGCCGAGAGATTCGCCTACTACGGATATTCCTGGCTCGCCCTGACCGGAATGCAACTGGCCATCCGGACGGACCGGCTTTCCGCTCTCATTATGGGCGGTTACCCTCCGATCGACGGTCCTTATGCGGAGATGTTGCGCGTCACCATCGCCGCCCACGAAATGACAGGTTCTGGTTCGACCCCCCAAAAAGAAAACCGTCAACCATCGGAGGAATATGATTGGTCATCCGTTGAAGTGGCCATGACGGAAAACCAAACCCGGCAGTTTGTCACGCTGTACAGTCATTTGCAGGATTTTGACGACCGGTCGGCCCAAGAGTGGATCGCATGTCCCCATCTTTGTTTTGCCGGCACTGCCGATGTGATCGACTATGGTGAGCGATGGGGTGACGCCCGGGTGGACATCGCCGGTCCGCTCGTCAATCGGCGAACGGAATTGGAATCATTCGGATGGGATGTGCATGTGTTTGACGGCCTGGACCATACACAATCAATGCAGGCTACCCCTGTGTTGTCTGTTGTCCGACCATGGCTATCTTCCAAGCTGATCAACTAAAGTCCCTCCCAACCGTCTGGATCAATCACCTTGACTCGGCGATTCCACTTGGCGGAAACGATATCCACGAGGGCCTAACCAAAAAACCGTGCCTTTACAATGGGGCACGTCTTTTTGGTTAGGCCCTACTATTTTCAAGCTCTTGATCTTGGGATCCAAATCGGAGCCGTTCACGTTAGGCCTACCCCTAATACCAGCGTAGTTGACACTACCTGCAACAGTATTCCTTGAATATTCCTTAACATGAATATTCCTTGTTGTGTATATTTTAATCAACGGGAAGACGACCATAGTGATGAAGGAGATGATAATACCGAGAGCCCATCACTTAACGAGGTGAACGACATGTCAAGAAAGAGTCCGGGCATGGACATGACGACGCTTAGGGCTTTAGCCGAACCGAATCGTATGGATATCATCGAACTCTTGCGCAACGGTCCCCTGACCGTGGGGGAAATCGCCGACCGGCTGGGGCTTCGTCAACCCCAAGCCTCGAAGCATTTGAAGGTGCTTAGCGACAACGGGATTTTGGAAGTAAAGGCCGAAGCCAACCGCCGGATCTACAAGCTCCGGCCCGAGCCCTTCCAAGCGCTAGATGCTTGGCTGAACTCCTTCCGGAGCGTCATGCAAGAAAGATTCGACAATCTGGACGACTACTTGCGGGAACTGCAGAACAAGGAAGAATCATAGGCTAATTCAAATCGATGAGGAGGAATTACAAGTGTCCAACAATGCAATGGTTTCGAGAGTAGAGAATGATCGGGTGCTGGTGCTGGAGCGCGTTTTCGATGCGCTGCGCGATCTCGTGTTCAAGATGTTTAAGGAGCCCGAGCATCTCAAGCGCTGGTGGGGGCCGAGAGGCTGGGAGCTTCCGGTCTGCAACATCGATTTCCGGCCGGGTGGCGTTTGGCACTTCTGCATGAAGTGCGTCGATCAGAACCAAGGTCAATTTTACGGTATGGAATCTTGGGGCAAAGTCGTTTATAAGGAAATTGTCGAGCCAGAGACGATCATCTACACAGATTACTTCTCGGATGCCGAAGGCAATACGAACGATACCATGCCGTCGACCGAGGTCACGATGGAATTCATCGATCTAGGCGGTAAAACTAAGCTGGTCAGCCGTGCTGAATATGTGTCCGCAGAGGCCCTTAAGAAAGTCATGGATATGGGTATGTTGCAGGGCATCACCGAAACATGGGACCGTCTGGAAGAGCATCTAAAAGAGATTAAGTAAGGAAATATGGGGATGTCCACCTGATTTTGATAACCGGTGGATTTTCCCTGATATCCCGTGCCTTAGTGGATATGATCCGGCCAAATATCGGACCTCCCCCAACCACGGGCGCCGTCAGCTGGTCACCGGTGCCGATCCGGCCGGCGATCCCCGTTCCGCGAACTGAGCGGCGCAAAGAACGCCGAAATCGGGGGTCGGGTACCCTAACCCCTTCGGGTGGTTCCCAGGAGTACAGACAGGCCATCTGCCCGGCGGCCGTCTCGTCAAGCATGGTAGCGGCACCGGAACCGGCAGGCGCTTGTGAAGTGTCTTTCGGTGAGCGCCTTTCTTTCGGATGATGGTTGGCTCCTCCGCTTCAGCCTTCTCCTTGTTGTCCATTGGATCAGCTGGTACCGGCGTGGAGTTATCAACCTGAAGCCCCCGTCGAAGGGCGACAAGTACCCGAGTGTTTTCACTCCGGACAACTTGGCGTATTTGCTCTTCCCAGGCTTTTAAATCTTGCCGTTTTCCCATGATGTTCCCTCGCTTTCCACTGATTGATACAGAATCCCTTACCCTTAAACCCGCTCGTCCGATATGCTTTCGACCGCCTGCCGCCGATCATGTTCCCCTGGCATTATGTATCGCCGAGTTGTCTCCAGGCTTTCATGTTCGGCCAGCTGTGCGACCACATGCAGAGGCTGGCAAATGGGTGATTCGGCGGAATTGGGATAGCGAAAGGGACCGTCAACGATAAGGATCCGTATCTCTCCCACTCATCTCATGGTAATGCATTATGCCGCCGGTTTAATCCTCACCTATTGAATTGGATTTTGTGACATGTGGGACATCTGCTTATCACTGGCCGGTACTCCGCAAGTTTCTCCGACCGCCCCTTTCATGGAGGGTACTGGTATCAAAACGATTTAAAAGCTTGTCTGCCAAGAAAAAAAGGGACGCTCAAAAAAAGAACCGGGGGCCTCCCCCAGCTCTCCAGGTCAGAAAAACTTCACAATCGCCGTTATCGCGCCTATGACGACTGTGATGGATACAAAGGCCGTAGCGTATACCCGCATCCCCACATAATCCTTGGTTGCCATGGTCTCCTTCATTTCCTTAATATCCTTGGCTTGGTTATCCTGTTCCGTCTTGATGGACTTGATATCGCCCTTTATATCGCTCACATCTACTTGTATATTATCCAACCGGCTCCATAGCCGTTCCCAACGCTCTTCTACCATATGGTCATCCTCCTTAGAGGCGGCTTGTTCCTGCATCGCTTTTATCATATCGTTAGCTGCCTGGAGTTGGTGGCTCATTGAAATCATCATTTCCTGTTGCCGTATCACTGTTTCCTCAAGTGTATCACGATTTTGGTCCCGATTCACAGGAGGAGTTGCTGTCGCTCCCACGCTTGAGTAATTAACGGTCCCCCTAGCATTCCCAGACCCACTATGAATGTTCTTCTTCAAGTACTTTCTCCGCTTACGCTTATCCATTGTATTACCATTGCTCCTCCCACAATATATGTAAGGCCAGTCTGTGTATTTCCCGCTGGCTTCCATTTCCATAGGCTTCTCTACTGGTGATCCTCTTCCCTCTCGTATTCCTCCAACCAAAACTCCCAGTCATCCCCCAGGGAGTCCCTGGCCTCCTTAGATACAAGAGAGACTATGTCTTGCTCAAAATCAAAGCCTTTGCTCTCCTCCAGCATAGTGATCAACGCCTTGAGCTTCCGCTTGTGAAAGGACCTCCAACAGTCCGACCCGATAATCGATCGTCGTGACATGTCGGGTGGGATCCCCCACCTTGTGGCTCTTTATGGTTTCAGCCGGGTGGTCGTACTTCAGTCAATGCCCATGTCTCCATTCGCAAACGAGTGTCTGGAGTGTTTTCCCTCACTCCCACCACTTCCGGTCCAATGTCCGGTACTGGATCGCTTCGGCTACGTGATGGGCGGCGATGTTGGTTTCTCCTGCCAGGTCGGCGATGGTGCGGGAGAGTTTGAGGATGCGGTCGAGAGCCCGGGCGGAGAGGCCCAGGGTGTCGAAGGACTGCTGCAGAAGGCGGCGGGATTCCTCGTCGAGGGTGCAATGTTTTCGGATGAGGGCGGAAGGCATGGCGGCATTATGGAGAATGGGGGTGCCTTCAAATCGGACCCTTTGAATCTCATGGGCCCGATGGACGCGTTCTCGGACGTCGGAGGAGCTTTCCCCTTTTTTCACGCCGGTCAGCGTCCGATAGTCCACACGAGGGACTTCGACATGGATATCGATACGGTCGAGGAGAGGACCCGATAGCTTAGAGCGGTATTTTTGCACTTGGTGAGGTGTGCAGGTGCAAGCCCGATCCTCTTCGTATCCGAAGTAGCCGCAAGGACAGGGATTCATCGAACCCACAAGCATAAATTGGGCGGGAAAGGTGAGGACTGCTCGCGCCCGGCTGACGGTAACCTCCCGATCCTCAAGCGGTTGGCGCAGCACTTCCAGGGCGCTTTTGGAGAATTCGGGCATCTCATCGAGGAAGAGTACCCCCCGATGGGCGAGACTCACCTCCCCAGGTTTCGGAATGCCCCCGCCGCCGATGAGGCCCGCTTGGGAAATGGTGTGATGAGGAGATCGAAAAGGACGGCGGATCATCAGGCGTCCCCGGCGTGTCAGTTGCCCCGCAATGCTGGCTACCTTGGTAACTTCCAGCGACTCTTGCAGGGACATGTTTGGCAGAACCGAAGGCAGCCGCCGTGCCAACATGGTCTTACCGGATCCCGGAGGACCGATGAAAATCAGGTTGTGCATGCCGGCGGCGGCTACTTCCATCGCCCGCTTCACATGGGCCTGCCCCTGAACATCGGCAAAATCTTCGCAGGAAGCTTCCTCCTCTTCCCCTGCTTGGGCATCTTCTTCCTCGATCACGGCCACCGACCGTTCTCCTCGTAGCACCTCGACAGACTCCTCCAAGGATCGGAGGGGAACCACCTCCATCCCTTCCACCAGCCTCGCCTCCGCTGCGTTCGAAGCGGGGAGGAGCACCTGGCGGAAACCGGCCTCTTTTCCCGCCATCACCATGGGCAGAACACCGCTTAAGGGACGCAGGCTGCCGTCGAGAGCCAGCTCTCCGATGAGAAGGCTCTCTGTGAACCCTTCTGCCTGTAATTGGCCGCTGGCCACCAAGACTCCGACAGCGATAGCAAGATCAAAACCGGACCCCTCTTTTTTCAGATCGGCAGGCGCTAGATTCGTGGTAATGCGCTGCAAGGGAAACTGACACCCCGTATTCTTAACCGCGGCCCGCACCCGATCCTTGGATTCCCGTACCGCTGTATCCGGCAGGCCCACCAGCTCAAAAGCAGGCAAGCCGTTACTGATATCCACTTCCACCTCAACGATATATCCGTCGATCCCCAGCACCGCGCTGGAATGCAGTTTAGCGTACATAAGCCCCTCCGAATTGGATTAGAATGCTATCATTTCTAGTTATATCAAAAAGAGACCCCGGGCCATAGCCCGGAATCTCTTTTTAATAGCCTGTTCCTGTTTGGGTATTTTCCCGATCAACATTCGAACCCCTAACGAACCGCATTGATTTCCCTTTTCGCATCCAATACCGCTTCCTCTATACTCTCCTGTATTTCTTTTTTATTGAGATGGGCCCACTCCTCATTCTTCTGTATATACGAATAAATAATCCCGCGTGTGGAGGAGACCAAGGCACCCATTCCGTTTTCATCGAAATAGCCAGTCAACTCCTTCGCTTTTCCCCCTTGGGCACCATAGCCGGGTACCAAGAACAACGAGTGTTTTAAAGAATCGCGAATATACGAAGCATCTTGCGGGTAGGTTGCCCCAACAACAACCCCAAGGTTGGAATATCCATAATGGCCCATCGTCTCTTTGGCAATCGGATCAAATAGCTCAGCTAATCGTTGATATAATTTTTCTCCGGTTTTCAATTGCAAATCCTGCAATTCGGATGCGGAGGGGTTGGAGGTTTTCAGTAGAACAAAAATCCCTTTCCTTTGATCCGTTCCTTCTTTCAAAAAAGGAAGAATTCCATCCGTACCGAGGTAAGGGCTCACCGTAACGCCGTGGCCACTCAAGGGGGAATCCCCTAAGAATGCCTTCGCATAGGTGGTGGCAGTTGGCCCAATGTCTCCTCTCTTGGCATCATTAATGACCAATAACCCCTTTGATTTCGCATAGCTAATCGTTTTCTCGAGGGCATAAATCCCGTCGCTCCCAAAGACCTCATAATAAGCAAGTTGTGGCTTGACTGCCACCACATGTGGATTGACTACATCGATAATCAGTTGATTAAACTCCCATATGGCTTTGGCTATTGCTTTGCTATCCTGCCCTTTTTCTAACAAACAAAGGGGGAAGTACGCTGGATTTGGATCCAATCCAACGATCAGCGCACTCTCTTTCTTTAAAATATCTTTGATAATTAGGTCGGAAAAATTATCGACCATAATTTAACACCCACCCATCTCTTATTTTTTAAATTAAACTGTATCACGCCATTTATTATCGGTCAATTACATTATTTTGAAACCTAATAAATATGAAAGGTAGCGTTTCATATGGAGGATTATACGATATTTAATACCCAGCAAGTGCTATAGCTACACTCACCTCGTACTCTTCCATCCACCACCATTCAGAAGACTTCATGAAGAATATCAATGAACCGTACAAAAAGACTGCCGACTTGTTGTCAGCAGTCTCACTATAAGCATCTCGCTCCTCTTCTCTCACTGTTCGATCAAGGTCGCCTGAATTCGGGAAATGTAGATTTTCGTCAACCCTTCAAAGCCGGAATCTGTCCCGATAAACAGCCAGAGATTTCCTTGGGAGTCGGATCGGGCGTAGAAGGGTTTGCTTTGATTATGGAGGTTTTTCAATTGATAGGAGTTGTCTTTACTGGCGACTTTGGCCAGGTTTCCTACGTTGATGGCGTCGGGCCCTTCTTTGGCTTGATTTCCTTTGTCCGCGTTGAGCCGATAATAATCATCTCGGACCACCGGCTCCGGCTCATACGGAACTGCTCCCGCTTTGACAAAGACGCTTTCTCCGGGAGCCCCGCCGATCCCCATTCTACGAGGTGGAGCATTGGTTGCGATATCGAAATCAAAATTGATTTTATACTGGGTGTTGGGCTTCACTTGAACCGGCTTTTTGACATACATAAACAAGTCGTCACTTCGATTCATTCCATTTAAGGAGAGGGCCTGTTTCGTTGGGTTGATTTCCTCCGGCAAGGTTTCAAGAGAGAACCGGACGTCGTAAAGTTCGAGGGCTGATACTGCATGGGGAAAATCTGCAAACGCACCCGTCCATCCCTGTTCCCCTTCATTGAACGTGTCCTCGATTTCGACAATGGAAGGCTCGCTATTTTCAGCCTCCATCCCCTCAGCCTTTACCGGTTGGACTGGCCCCAAAGCCAGCATCACCAAAGCGGTAACGACGGAGAACGCTTGAACGGTACCCAGTTTTTCCATCTCTCACTCACTCCCATTTCCAAGGTTTCTATTAGGTAATCATAGAGAATATTCCCTAACAGAGCGTCTACCATGCCATTTTTTAGGAGATTAATTGTAAATGATTTCTAGTTAACTACGGTTATTATAGGGAGCCTACGTACATAATGCAATGGCTTTTTTTATGCAATTCCTTGTATAAGCTGCGTTTATACAAGGTTTATTCAACTGTTTGATAATTCTACGTATTTTATATTTAGAAAATATACCCATATACCCTATCGTTATCCATTCCGTGAACGTAGGAAGATAACCCCACCGTAAAAGGTGCGGTTATTTGATCGTAAAAATTTTTTTTTATTCGATGCCTTCCTTGACTCCCTGGCTGTATTGTACTATTATATTAGTACACTAATTCGCCTAAGCCCTTCTTTGGAAAATAGGGAGAGCAAAGGAGGAAAACAGCATGAAAACCCTGGCTATTGTTTTGGGGATCTTTGGACTTGGAACCTTGGCATGTTTGGCAATGATGTTTCTTTCTTTTTAACATACAAACCACCTATCGTAAAAAATCCCCCTGGTTGTCGTTACGGACCTCATCGATGTCCTGCCAACCAAGGGAATTTTTTATGGCGATGGGGATCCTTCCTCCTCCTGCTTCGCACGCAGAGTTTCTTGGATGCCTTGATCCAAGGGAGTGACGGGAATGCTACCCAACCGTTTTTCGTATATGAACCTCCCCCACTTACGCTAACGCTAAGAAGTGGGGGTTTCTTACCATCAGAACCAAAAAGCTCTCACGTATCGAAGGGTTTGCCTCCCATACTCGAATCGAACCGACTCGGAAAGCCCTTTTGGATTCCTAAGTAAGCAACAGGCACGAATCGTACCTGGGTCGGAACAGACCATCTACTACTTCTCACTCAGGCGATCCGTAGATACGTTTGCTTCGTGGAAACATCGAGATGCTGGATCTCTCCATGAAGCGATTTGGCTAAAATATTCCTCGCTCCGTGGATATCGCGATGTTCGTGATAGCCGCAGGAACAGCGGTAGTTTCTAGAAG
>NZ_JBHSAP010000018.1:0-481 GCF_042650125.1 Salinithrix halophila | reverse complement strand
TTTCGTCTTTCTTTGTACGCCTTCAGGATTTCCCATCTGTACATTGGATACAGACTGTTTCACACACCAATCGACAAACTGTTTGGTGGTCTTATGGAGAGCATTTTGTAGTTGTTTTTCTGATTTAGATAGCACATAACGTTTTGCCCGCTGATATTTCTTCCACTGACGGGAACCCTTTTTGCACCTCGATTGAAGGCGCTGAATCGCTGCTAACTTTTTGTTGCGCAGGCGATGAATGGAGCGGATCTTCCGACCCGTGATGATCAACGCTTCTCCGCTTTCAGCGAAGGCGGCAAGGGTGTGGATTTCGCCGGGATCAACCCCGGCCGATTGTTTCTTCTCATAGGGTTGATTTTCTTTTCCATCTTCAAAGAAAACCGATAAGTACAATCCGTTATCATAACAAAGCTCGATTTCCTTGATGGTTCCTTGTGGGAGGTTTTTGGTATGGAGGACAATCGGCTTTTCCCGTTTCCCT
>NZ_JBHSAP010000017.1:0-625 GCF_042650125.1 Salinithrix halophila | reverse complement strand
AGGGATGACGGCGTGCCTTTTGTAGAATGAACCGGCGAGTGACGGTGCCGTGCAAGGTTAAGGTGAGAAGCCGGAGCCGCAGCGAAAGCGAGTCTGAACAGGGCGTTCAGTACGTCGCCGTCGACCCGAAACCGGGTGATCTACCCATGTCCAGGGTGAAGCTGAGGTAAAACTCAGTGGAGGCCCGAACCCACTGGTGTTGAAAAACCAGGGGATGAGGTGTGGGTAGGGGTGAAATGCCAATCGAACCCGGAGATAGCTGGTTCTCCCCGAAATAGCTTTAGGGCTAGCCTCGGATAAAAGAGTCGCGGAGGTAGAGCACTGATTGGGCTAGGGGCCTGTCAAAGGTTACCGAACTCAGTCAAACTCCGAATGCCGTGGACTCGTTTTCCGGGAGTCAGACTGCGAGTGCTAAGATCCGTAGTCGAAAGGGAAACAGCCCAGACCACCAGCTAAGGTCCCCAAGTGCGTGTTAAGTGGGAAAGGATGTGGAGTCGCTTAGACAACCAGGATGTTGGCTTAGAAGCAGCCATCATTTAAAGAGTGCGTAATAGCTCACTGGTCCAGGGACTCTGCGCCGAAAATGTAACGGGGCTAAACACGCCACCGAAGCTGTGGATGTCAT
>NZ_JBHSAP010000015.1:553514-564054 GCF_042650125.1 Salinithrix halophila | reverse complement strand
ATCAGGGGATCGAATGTCCTATCCGGTATTAGCTTCGGTTTCCCGGAGTTATCCCGGTCTTGCGGGTAGGTTGCCCACGTGTTACTCACCCGTCCGCCGCTAAGATCAAGGGAGCAAGCTCCCCTGACCTCCGCACGACTTGCATGTATTAGGCATGCCGCCAGCGTTCGTCCTGAGCCAGGATCAAACTCTCCGATAAAGGTGAGCTTGAAACGCTCAAATGAATTAACAAGGTCGAATCAATTGCTCTTCAGTTTTCAAGGAACGCTTGCTTTGTTTCCGCCTTTCGGCGGTGCCGCTCTCTCGCGGCGACATCAACTAATATACCACCCTGACAAAAGAGAGTCAACACCTTTTTCGCAAAAAGTTTTCCAAAGGAGAAATTCTTCAGGGTAGCTGGATCCTATAGCGGGGTTGTCCTTTATTATCCCCCTGTAAAAGCACTTCCTCCAGCACAGACCGTTTCACCAATTCCTCCAGGAGCAGGGTCAAGTCCAACTCCATCTGCTCCAGTGCCAACTGCCGGCTTAGTTCCTCCACACTCCACATCCCTGGCTTGGCGGCCATCAATTCCAAAATATACGCACAATAATGGGTCAGGTTGGAGAGGATGGAGTATTCCACCGCTAGCAACACCAGCTCCATTCGCTGTTCTAGGGAATCATTACCGTGAACCAGCTCTTGATACAGTTTGTAGATTCCCGGGCTTAAGGGTTTCACCTGGTTCCATAACCGGATATGGGGATACTGGCCTGCATCAATCACTGCTAGCCGACCCCAATGCTGTAATCCGTTTTGAATGGTCACATAGGCATCCAACAAATACCCTTTGTTCAAATAAGCTTTCGTCTCCAAAGTATTCTTCAACAGGCGGGAGAACTCAATACACGA
Source organism: Salinithrix halophila (assembly GCF_042650125.1). Classification (NCBI taxonomy): domain Bacteria; kingdom Bacillati; phylum Bacillota; class Bacilli; order Caryophanales; family Thermoactinomycetaceae; genus Salinithrix; species Salinithrix halophila. The sequence goes on along the minus strand of NZ_JBHSAP010000015.1, from coordinate 563,163 downwards.
CTTTTTGCTCCTCAGTTCGTGGGGAAATTCCTCTAGAGAAGAACAAATGTGATGGATACGCTTGTCGGGGTCGTAAAGAATATTTCCATATCGGAAGCAATGAACCAGTCCGGGACGGTCCCCCGAGAGGATATCCGCCGCCAAACGGGTACTGTGAGCACGCACTTCTTTTACCTTCCAGGTGCCGACGGCATAGGTCGACACCCGACCATGGGTCCCCTCTCGCTCGCTGAGTACAATAAGCAGAAGGTCGGCCCCGTCTGCCTCGATCTGTTGGACGACAACCGCAGGCACGACCAGGGCACCCAGAGCGTCTCCGCTCTCATCAACATGCTTTTTCAAATCAGGGTATACCGTCTCCATCATGACCCTTCCCCCGTCGGATGACCTGCAGTTAGTACTTACAAAGTTGGTTTCGACGGTTTTGTTAGGAATCCTGCCTCTGGACTCCAATCTGCGTTAATCACCCTGACATTCCTCCTCGCCTTCCTTCATGATATACTGTCGGTAAAATAAGCTGCGTAAAGCTTTAACCGGCTTTCGCCAAGGGGGCTTCCTTTTTGCTCTTCGCTAGTAAGATCAATAAATTTCGTACCATTGCCCTTCTAATGATTTTTGCGGGTGTCGGAATTATGTATTTCGGCTTCCTCTGGCCATCGGCGATGTTGGTATTTTTTATACTCGGCCTTTTGGGTGTGGCCTCCAGCGTTGCGATCTACTTTTGGATCGGGATGCTCTCTACCCAGGCCGTTCAAGTGGAGTGTCCCCGTTGCGGACGAACAACCAAGATTCTCGGAAAGAAGGATCAGTGTATGTATTGCAAAGCGACCCTCAGCCTGGACCCAAAAGATGCACACAAAGAAGATTCATCAAAGCCCAATGCTTGATCCGCGAAAAAAACGCTCACCCAGATGGCTGGCGTTTTTTTTACGAAAATACCCAGAATGTTCTATTGATTCGGTACAAATGTTTGTTATTATGAGTGTACGTTGACGTACTTAGGGGAGGTTGTAAGGATTTGATCGACAAACAACCCGCAGTTTCTGCCGCTTCCTTTCACGAATTACTACAGGAGGGGGATATGCCCGGGCATGAAAAACGTTTACTTTCCGCCTCTTTGAAAGCGTTTACAGAAGTGGGGTATCTAGACACGACTGTGGATGAGATCGTCGCTGCTGCGCGTGCTTCTAAAAGCACATTTTACAAAATCTTCCGAAATAAAGAGGCCGTGCTAATTCGGATTCTCCATCTCTTGATGAATATGCTGATCCGAAAAGTGGAGGATTCGCTACGCTCCCACCCTCCCACTTCAAAACGTACGTATCATGCCATCCAGACATATATCAACACCTGCTTCCAGTACAAGGAGGTGGCAAAATTGCTGCTGGTGGACACCGTGGGAGTAGCCCCTGCCCTTGAAGCAACTCGTTTTCAGTTTCATCGTTACTTTTTTAACATCTTCCAGCGGGAAATCACGCAAACCTGCCGGCAAAAAAACCTGGATGTCCCGGATCCATGGGTGCTCTCCTATGCCATGGTTGGGGCGGTCCATGAGGTGATTATTCAGTCTCTCCAGCTCGATCATCCATCCGACCCGGATCATCTGGCAGAGGTCCTTGAAACCATGATAAGCCGTAGCCTGCGAAAGGAAACGCAACCTGCCCAGCTATGAATGCCGGAAAACAACCGGGAACATTCCAAAAGGGAGGAGTCCAAATGATCAGACCCTACCGCTTTCTCATGATTCTGGCCTCCGCCGTTATACTGACAGCGGGAGGGTTTTGGATCGTGGGTAACAACAGTATCCGGACAATCGACCTGAAGAATCTCCATCATCAGGCGGACCTCAACGGAACGTTGGAAACAATCGGGAAGAACAACAGCCTCTTGGGGGTAAGCAACAAACAAATATTGGAAAACTTGCAATCCATTGATAAAAAGACCCTGACAACCGCATCAATCCATCAGAAGCTCCGTTCCGTCCATTCCGGCCTGGGCGGGCAAAACAATTCCCTGGGTGGCATTCAACGGGTGACCGGCCAACAAGTAGCACTCAGTACGGACTTGAACGGACTCAGTCAGCTTCTTACAGCAAAAATGGATCGCATTAACACCAGTAGTGGGTCTCAACTTACCAAAGTGAGGCAACTTCACTCCATCACCCTCGACACGAAAAAGAAAATGCAGCGGGTACTGGAGGAGAACGTCGCTCTGGAAGGAAAACTCCGTTCCGCAGCTGAAAAAAGCAGCCGGGCACAACGGTCTCTGCCCTGACAAGGAGGGGAAGTGATGATCCGAAAGATCCTTTCCATTTTAGGAACCTTAGCTTTGGCTGGGTTTCTGATCAATGGCATCACCATGACCCAAAACATGAAGAAGCTGCACGCCGGATTGGAAGATAATTTGGACTCCATCGAAAGATTGAATGGGGTGCAAGCGGCGGTCATCGATAAAAACGAAGAATTGAAAGGGATGCTAAAAACCGTTGATAAAATCAACATCAACCTTGACCAGACCCAAGCCAAAACCGATGATACATTAAAGCTTCTGTCCCAGGTGGTAGACCTAAACGCAGACACTTTACATCTTAACGACCGAATGCTGCAATTTTCCGGCACCACGAAGAAAAATATCGGCACTGTTCATTCATCCTTATCCCAATTATCCCCCCATATGGAAAAGTTGGACACCATGTTGAAAGAGCTGGATAAAACAGCGGACCATGACAAAAAACATTTGAAGAAAATCCTCGACTCCACTGAGAGTCTAAACAACAAGACACCGGGGGTGGGGACAAGATGAAGAACATTGGGGGCATCAAAGCAACGACCCTCCTTATCACCCTTTTCCTCACCACCGTCGCAGCCAACACGGCCCTCCAATTATGGCTACAGAAGGATATTGCATCCAAATCGGAAGCATTGGAACATCAACTGAAAAGCTCTGCTGCAAAATCTACAACGATGAATGAACAATTGACCGTTGTGGCGGAGCTGAAAGAAAAAACCGGAGAATTGGACAAAAAGGTGAAAACCGTTGAATCCAACACCAACGGTTTAGGGCGAGAACTGAACGACCTGGATACGGTAGTCGCTTCTATCGCTGATCGGGTACACGCGATCAGCGGAAACACCAAACAGACGGAAGAAGACCTGAAAAAGATCCGTACCACTCTCCACTCCAGCACGAATGTACTGAAATCCGTCGAAAGCTCCAATAAAAGCATCGTCTCCACCTTAAATGGAATGGAACGGATTCAAAGGGTCATCAACACCAACCTAAAAGAGATTAATCAAAAAACACGTTTTATCCCGCAATCGAGATAGGGGGTAATCCTTTTGGACCGATTATGGCCGCTATGGGCCAATCATAAAAAGGCGATTCTGGCCGTCTCCGCTCTCATCGTCCTCCTGGTCTCCTCCCCTACCCTTGCTCGCTGGAGTGATCGTGTTGTGCTTCCAGTCCTGGCCGAAAACAACATCTTCGGCCTCACATCGGATCTGGCGGGGCGAACTGGAGAGATGGTGGATGATACTCGTCAACTGGAGGGAGAAGTGATTGAGGCTGAACAGGCCATGGGCGGTCTCGACCGCCAGAATTCCCTGTTGAAACAGCAGATCCAAACCAATACTTCGATCCAAAGCGAGCTGGATGATCAGTTATCTGGAAACATCGAGGCCAGGGAACGGATGGAGGCGATCCTAAAACGAGAAAGGAAAACCCTCGCCTTGAGCTCCAGGGCGGCAGACAAGGGAGGTACGGTCACCGAACAAATGGTTCAGACCGTATCCAACCTCGGGGCAGTGGCCGAGAATACCGGTTGGGTTGGCAACACCACCGCCCGGTTGAATAAACGAACGGATGTCTTGTTGTCGGAACTGGACAAATCCGTGGATAACTTCCGCTCTGTCGCCCTGCTTACTCATTCTCTGAGAAGCGTGGAAAACCTACTGGGACTGGATGCACCTCTTCCTCGGGACAAAAACTCAGCGAATCCACCTTTGGACGAAAAGCTGAAGAATACGACTGGAAATTTACTAAACGAAAACCCAAAACCGGAAGACTCAAAAAAAACCGGCAGGAAGGAAAACAAAAAAGCCGGGGACGGTATAGTGGAACCGCTTCTCCCCACTCTTCCCTGATTAAAAGGGGGTACAACTATGATTACAAAAGGATTGATTCTCCTCATCAACCTCCTTCTCCTCAGCTTCACGATCTGGGGAACGATCCAACAGATCGCTACACAAAAGGAGACCAATCGGGTGATGGCCCAGGTACACGACAACATCCGGCTTGCCGGAAAGCTGACAGCGGACACTAACCAAAAGTTGAAGCCTCTCCAAGCGACGGCAGAGTCCATCGAGGAGATGAATACCAAGCTTTCTCGGACCAACGGAAAATTACAGAAGATGAATGGTAGCCTTTCACGGGTGGTTGAAAGCGAGGGGAAAATCGTCAAAGGGCTAGACAGTCTGAATGGGAACACGGCCCTCGTCATCACCCAGTTAAATGCCCTGAAAGCTCAAAACGAGGAGTTAATCGCTCCCTCCTCCCGGGTGGCCGGGCAAACACAGCAAGAACATGCCACCCTGGAGCGGTTGTATTCACTCACAGGAACCTCGATTCGGGAATTGGCTACGGTCAATAGAAAATTCGCTGTCCTCGGGGCATTGCCTTTACCTCGTTGAAACCGGAGGTTCATCCATGTTTTTCAGCATTCTATATCTGATCACGATCCTATCCATCGTCATCCTCACAATATTGATTCTCGTATCTATCCTCCGCGACCGGCCTATCATAAAATGGTTAACCTGGATGGCCGGGATCACCTTTTTCTACCTTGCTGCCGTGTTCGTGACGTCCTTGTTTTGATTCCATACAAAAACCCCTGCGCAGGTCGCAGGGGTTTTTGTATATCCGGTCATCACCCGACAGGAACTTCCTGACAGTTTTTACAGATTCCGTATACTTCCATCCGATGGTTCTCAACCATGAAACCCGTTTTCTGGGCCGCTTCTTTCTCTACGTCCCTCAGGGTTGGATAATCAAAATCCACGATCTTGCCACATGTACGGCAAATGATATGGTAATGATCATGCATATTGGCATCGAAACGGCTGGAGGCGTCCCCGTAAGTTAGTTCTCGTACCAGACCGGCCTCTTTAAATACCCGAAGGTTGTTGTAGACCGTAGCTACGCTCATATTGGGGAATTTCCCTTCCAACGCCTTATAGATTTCATCAGCGGTAGGATGGCTCATCGAGGTTTGTAAAAACTCCAATATGGCGTAACGTTGAGGGGTCATACGTACCCCTGTCGATTTCAGTTTTTCTACTGCCCGATTGAGGCGGTTGTTTTCCATCGCCATACACCTCGCTGTTTCCACCAATCCAAACACATGCAAAATGATTCTCTCTTAATAATGTCTATAAACAGTCTACTGCCCGTTTCCCACTTTTGTCAATGGGCTTTCTCCTTCACACGGCTTTTACCGAACCAGCAGGATGGCAATAAGTCGCATTGTCCGCACTTCGGATTGCGGGCCGAACAGATACGCCGACCGTGCCAGATCAGACGGTGATGGGTATCCGTCCACTCGCTGCGGGGCACCCGGCGCATTAACTGCTTCTCCGTCTCCAGCGGATTGTTGCTGTCCGCCAGGGCAAGACGATTGGCCACCCGTTGCACATGGGTATCCACCGCTAATGCAGGGACACCGAAAGCATTGGAGAGAACCACATTAGCGGTTTTTCTCCCTACCCCTGGTAATGCTTCTAAGGCAGTGCGGGTTTCCGGTACTTTCCCACCGTGTTCACTAACGAGGATTCGGCAGGTCTGAAGTATGTTTCGGCTCTTATTGCGGAACAGACCTAGCCCGCGAATCTCCCCAGCCAGTTCCTCTTCCGTCAGGTCAAGGTAGTCTTCCGGAGCGGGATACTTGGTGAACAACCCTTTGGTAACGATATTCACCTGTCGATCCGTGGATTGTGCGGAAAGGATGGTGGCGATCAACAATTCAAAGGGATTACGGAACTCCAGTTCGCAGTGGGCGTCGGGGTACATCCCAGCTAGGGTGGTTAAAATCTTTTTTGTTTGTACACGTTTCGGTTTGGGATTCAAACCGGCTCCCTCCTTTCCCTCATCCCCAGGTAATGGTCCTTTGCATCCTTCAACAGGAACTCAATACCCTCGAGCCAGCTTGACGGGATTATTCCATTCCCCTTCTCCCGTCAGATAAACAGGCAAATTATCCTCAAATATCGCAAGGGCTCTCTTCATGTAAAAAGGGGAACGACCCGCAACATGAGGGGTGAGAATGACGTTTTCCATCTCCCAAAAAGGGTGTTCTGGAGACAGCGGTTCCTCTTCGAATACATCCAGAACAGCCCCGCCGATCCTTTGTTCCCTCAGCGCGGAAAGGAGAGCCATCTCATCCACAACCGATCCCCGAGCGATATTAATTAGGTGGGCGTCTGCTTTCATACAGGCCAACTCTGCTTGACCGATCCGTCTTTTGGTCGCATCCGTCAGCGGTAAAGCGACAATGATAAAGTCAGAGCGGGAGAAGAGTTCCGGCAGAAAGTCGAAATCCCCCATTTCGTCGAAAGGATCTCGGTTTCGGCCATTAGAGTTGATCCCCAACAGTTCCACACCAAAAGGCTTCACCCGGCGGGCGATGCCGACACCGATCGCTCCAGCTCCAACAATCCCAACCGTTTTACCGAACAGCTCTCTGACCCGAATTTCTCGGCTCCAGCGACCTTCCTGCTGGGCCCGGAAGAAATCATTCGCCTTGCGGGTCACCTGCAACATGGCCGAAACCGCGTACTCGCCCATCGGAATTTCATGAATGCCGCGAGCGTTCGTGACGTGTATATTCCGTTCCTTCAACTCAGCAAAAGGCAGCAACTCCAAGCCGGCACTTATGATGTGGATCCAGCGAAGCCCTGTCAACCCCTTCAATCGGTCTCCGTCCAGATCTTCCCCGTAGGTAATCAGTACATCAGCGTCCGGGGCACCATTCAGTACTTCGTCCAAGCTTTCGCAAAAGGTAAAACGGGTCTTTGGAAACATCTTCGACAAGCGTCGTCGGTGTTTGTCACTCATCCGTGCGGAAGAGGCGACATGAACCAAGTGCTCCTCCCCCTTTATCGATGATTCACTAACGATTGAGACTTGCGCGCTTCCACCACGAGCTCCGTACTGTCGGGACCAAAGGGCTCACGGCGAAACCCGCCCCAGCGGGCCGTCACCTCAAACCCGGCAATTTTCAGGAGATGGGATAATTCCGCAGGGTAGATATAACGAAGGCTGAAGGTGGTACGGAGCCGTTCACGACTTCGTCCCTCCCCATCGAATCGCTCATAATAGCGGATAATATCCCCCCTTTGGTGGAAGTGGTCAAATCGGGTAAAATCGTTCACTTCCACCAGCTCCCCCGACCCAGGTAATGGAAAGGATCCCCTAGAGATGAGACGATCTTCTTCTTCCACCATCTGCCCTATATCGGGGATGAATATATTGAAAACGAAGAGCCCATCCTCGGACAAATGTTGGCGTACCTGAGTTAGTGCAGCGACCTGGTCTCTCACCGTCAGCAGGTGGAGAAAGGAGCGATAGGGGATGATGACAAGAGGGAACCGGTCTTCCAGATTCAACCGCGTCATGTCGGATTCTACCCAGCGGCAACGATTGGATAGTCCCATCCCCTCCGCCTTTTGTTGGGCTCGAGCCAACATGGCCGGTTCGACATCCACGCCCGTCACTCTGATACCGTGACGAGCAATGGCTAGACTCACTCTCCCTGTACCGGTACCCAGTTCAAGAACCGGCCCGCCGCTTTCCATAGCCAGATCGGCATAATACGCCAAATCGCCGTCCATCCCCTCCGAAGTCCAATCGTAATAATCCGGTAACCGGTACATCGAAGTGTCCGCCAAGGCAGCCCCTCCTATTCCCAAAGTATTCCCCACTCACTCAAAGAAAGGTTGGAGGCACAAAAACCCTCCAACCCCCGGCTAAGGGATCAGGACGCAAGATGATCCCTGACCCACTCCAGCGCTTCCTCAACGTGGCCATCCACTTTCACTTTGCGATATTCCTTGGCCAGTTTACCTTCTTTGTCAATGATGAAGGTTGAGCGTTCGATACCTAGTTTCTTTTTTCCGAAAACGTTTTTCTCCTTGTAAACCCCATACTTCTCGGCTGCTTCCGCCTCCATATCAGCGAGGAGGAGGAACGGCAGGTTATATTTGTCGATGAATTTTTTGTGGGAGTCTAGATCGTCCATGCTGACTCCCAGGATCACCGTGTCCAGTTCAGAGAAATCGTGTTCCCGATCCCGGAAATCGCAGGATTCCGCTGTACAACCCGGGGTATTGTCTTTGGGATAAAAATAAAGAACGACATTCTTTTGACCCTGATAGTCCGATAGGGAGACCGTCTCTCCATTGGACGCCGGTAGGGTGAAATCCGGTGCTGGTTCCCCTTGTTTCAACATCCTCTTCACCTCCGTAAGATTCATCTTCTATATTATCATGAGTTTGTCCGACGGAAAAAACAACAGCACACAAAAAAACCGGGCAGATTGCCCGGTGCGCCGATCATGGGAACAAACCAGCGAGGGAAGGAAATATGACTAGAAAATCAGAGGGAATCCTTCAAGATCTGCAAAATCCCCTGAAGACTGTGACGTCTCCCACGGCTAAACCCGTGGGCTTCTCGGATCATTGGGTACGGCAACCCGCTACCCTCTCCCGAAGGCTCCGCCCGAGCCTAAAAAAGGGAAAGTTCTAACTGTCCCATCGTGGGTTGTGGGGCATAGCCCATCGCTCGATGAAGGATATTTCGCGCCGCGTTGATGTCCCGATCTTCTGTATAGCCACAGCTACAGGAGTGAACACGAATCGAAAGATCCTTTTTCACGATCTGACCACATTCCGAACATGCTTGAGACGTGTTGTAAGGATCAACCAACTTCACTTCTTTACCGGCCCATTCTGCCTTGTAAGTGGTAAAGTCAATCAATTGTCTCCATGCGGCATCCGCAATCTTCTTTGCTAAGGGACGGTTCTTCACCATCCCTTTTACGTTCAGCTTTTCAAACGCGATGAGATCATAGCGATCCACGAGGGAGCGGCTGATTTTGTGAGCAAGATCCTTTCGCTGGTTGGCCACTCGTTCATGTGCCTTCGCTAACCATGCCACCGCTTTCCTTCGACGATGGGACCCTTTTTTCCGACGGGAAACGGTCCGTTGCCACCGTTTGATATCCCGTAGTCCCTTTTCCAAAAAGCGCATCGCCGGAAAGAACTCCCTGTCAGAAGTGATGGAAAAATGTTTCACGCCCAGGTCAATACCCACCTGCTTTCTGCTGAAAGGGATCGGAGAAGGTGCCACCACACAGGTCACCATCACATAGTAGCGACCATTCTTTCGCTTAATGACCAGTGTTTTGGGACTCCCATTCATATGGCGGTGCATCTTCACCCGGACGTCTCCGATTTTGGGAACCCGAATGAACTTCCCCTGGAACATCGACGCTTTTGCTTGGGGATAGGAAAGGGAGTCGAACCGATTTTTCCCTTGAAAGCGGGGAAACCCCGGCTTTTCTCCTCGTTTTATACGACGGAAAAAATGTTGAAAAGCT
>NZ_JBHSAP010000015.1:508635-553331 GCF_042650125.1 Salinithrix halophila | reverse complement strand
CCTCGTCTCTTATAAGCGAAGCGACGTTGTTCCAGCATGGCATTGTATAGCCATCGGCACATGCCCAGACCCCACTCAATCTTCTCCCTTTGCTCGGTGGTGGGAACTAACTTGAATTTATAGGTGCGGATCACTGAATCACCTCCTTTTAACCATATTCTACCTTGGAATTGTCGGACTTGCGAGAGAGGGGGCAAGCCCTCCCTCGTCCGACGCTCGCTTTCATCCCAACTCTAAAGGGCTGGGTTTTCCCGCTCGCATTCTATAAAGGGGAGATTAGAATTCTCTAAGAGAAGATATTCACTTCAGAGGCAACCGTACTTTCACTTCTGTCCATTCTCCCACCCTGCTGTCAATCGTGATTTCCCCTTCGTGCAATTGAACAATCCTCTGGGCGATAGACAGCCCCAGCCCACTTCCAGACTTCTTTTTCCCCCGGCTTTGTTCCGTCCGGTAAAACCGCTCAAATACCCGATTCAGCTCTTTTTCCGGAATACCAACACCGGCATCACGGACGGTGAAGAGAACATGATTCCCTTCTCTTTTCAGGGTAACCGTGACCGGGGTGTTCTCCGTTGAGTACTTGCCGGCATTATCCAACAGGATATCTACCAACTCCTCCCAATCAGAGCGGGGGATGCAGGTGTAGATGGCGCCGTCTTCGATAAAAGTGACCTCCCGACCCGTATAAATCTGTTGCCACCGCCGAACACGCTCCCGCGTAATCGGGATCAGATCCGTCAGTTCCACTTTCTGGGGAGGAGCCTCCCCTTCCAGTCGGGCGAGGCTTAGAAGACGGCCTGTCATCCGCTCGATTCGATCTGTCTCCTGGTCAATCGCCTCCAATGCCTCCTTCAACACCTGAGGGTTTTCTTTTCCCCATCGGTTGAGAAGGTTGACATAGCCGCGAATCACAGAGACAGGCGTTTTCAACTCATGGGAAGCATCAGCCGTAAAACGCCGCTGTTGTTCCATCATGTGGTAAATGCGATCCAACAGCCGGTTGAACGTACGAGAAAGTTCCTCGATCTCATCATTGGTGTCAGGAACATGGAGACGACTTTCCAGGCGGGCGGGATCCAATTCCCGAACCGTCCGGATGGTCCGCTTAACCGGGTTGAGAGCAATGCTGGACATCAGGTAACCACCAGCCGCGACAGCCACTAACAAGATTGAGGAACCAATCATCAAGGCTGTCAACATCGTATCCAGGTAACGATTGAGAGAGGTGAAGTCGGTATACAGCTCCACCCTTCCCTCTTTGCCTTTGGAGAGAGGGAGAGCCAAAACAGAGACGTCCTTCCTTCCCCCTTTCCACACTTCCGTAACCGAACTACGGGGATCATTCGGCTTTAGAAAAACATCCTGTGGAATCCCACGGTTGACTTCCCATTCGATTCGTCCATTGGAAATGACACGAAACGCCTGTCCCTCGTCCACAAATGGGCGCAGCCAGCTCGAAAGCCAGTTCCTCAATTCCCATTCCTCGTCGTCCCCGCTCTTGTAGATATCGGTCAGAGTAGATAGTTTTTGGTGCAATACGCGTTGCTCCGTCTCGATAACCATATTATGGAATATCTTGTACACGAAAATATGAAACAGAAACAAGATGACGATCAGCATTAGAGCGGACAACAAGGCTAATCTCCATTTAATAGGCATGATCCACACGGCGGATCACGTATCCGACCCCCCGGACCGTCTCAATCAGATCCGTCACTTCCGCCTCGGATAACTTGCTTCGCAGGTATCGAATATAAACATCGACTAGGTTGGTATCACCGGTATACTCAAATCCCCAAACTTGTTCTAAGATCTGTTCCCGGCCCATAACCCGGTCCAAGTTTTGCATCAAAAATACGAAAAGGTCGAATTCCCGGGTGGTCAGGCGAACTTCTTTCCCATGGCAAAGAGCCCGTCTCTGCTCCAAGAGCAAGCGACAGGGCCCGTTGACCAGGGTATCTCCCGGCTCCGGATGGTTTCTCCGCAATAGAGCCCTCACCCGGGCAAACAGCTCTTCAATAGCGAAGGGTTTGGTTAAGTAATCATCCGCACCGGCGTCCAGACCACTCACCCGGTCGGGAATGGCATCCCGAGCGGTCAGCATAATCACAGGCACTCTGCTTTCGCTCCGAATGCGTCGGCACACCTCCAGCCCGCTTAGATCAGGCAGCATGACATCCAGAATGATCACCGCCCACGTCCCACTCAACGCTTTAGCAAGCCCTCCACGCCCTTTAGTCGCCGTTTCCACCGTCCAGCCTTCATGCCGAAATTCCAACTCCAGAAAACGCGACAGGTTTTCCTCATCTTCAATGATTAACACGTTGTTCTCCATGAATCATCCCGCCCCGTTCTTTTTGTCGGCTCTCCCCCATTATATAACAGGCCATCTATGTCTCCTATAGGGAGGGATAGGGGGATAGGGCACACTCGGGGGTATAGGAGCAGGCGGCATAGGAATTGGGGTTATCGGAGGTGGCGACGGAATTACGGGGGGAGGTACGATCGGCGGAACCACTTGGGCGAAATACCTTCCTCTGAGCGGATCACGAAAAAAACCGGGATGTAGGGAGTAAGAAAGCAGCGGATAGAACAATGGAATACCTCCCTCTACCTTCAGCAAAAAATGGATGCCTCTCTCGACTCTCCAATCAGGCACCCGGGGACGGGGGGACACCCGGGGACGCTGGGGGGACACCTGGGGGCGTTGGCGTGGGCGGTTCCTCTCTTGGAGGGGAAGGTGCTCTCTCTCTTCGTAAAACCGCATTAAGCGTCGTGCCGATGTTGAGGGAACCTACATCAGAGATGGACGTTACTTTGATTTTGTGAATGCAGATACGGAACAATCGGATCTCCCCCTTATCAACCAATCCTTCCTTGATCAATCAGATCATGATCGTTGTAGATGTTATCTCCATTGTTGGCGTTCCGTCCATAATCCCCGATGACCGATGAAGTGCCTACCGCTTTGGAATTGCTTTCCGCCCCGATGTTAATCGTGTTGCCAAAATTGACGGAACCCGCTCCGGTGACAGCGGCGATCTTCAGGATATTGACATTGTTGATTGTCGCCATCATCGATCCTCCCCGCAGGATCCGGCCTGGTCCGACTCAAGGGAACTGTCTAGCGCACCCGGCCCTCATGGGCGAGGCGGACGAACCATTCATTCAATAGAACGTCAAAGGGGGCCACGGTTTTGATCCGCCACATCCGTATCGAGGTAGCCATTCCCTTCAATAGTCACTGTTTTTCCGAAATCTCCAATCAATGAGGAGCCGCCCACTCCTTTTTCATTCGATTCCGCCCCGATGTTAAGGGCGTTACCAAAGTTGAGGGAGCCCGGTCCGGACACGTTCTGGATTTTCAAATTGAAGATGTTGTTCAACGTTCCCATAGATCGATCTCCTCCCGTTGCCACCTCATCCTATGTGCCTAACCTGGTAGATGTGCCCAGCCTTAAGAATCTGATACCCGGATGCGCCTGTCATCACCTGTAGAGGAAATCATGGGCAACCGGATTTCCAAGACACCCCTGCGGTAACGGGCACTGCCCTGACGCCGACTGACCACCCGACCAAGCGGAATGACCCGTTCAAAGGCCCCTCGGAAGCATTCGCTCACCAAGCGATCACATTTCGTATAGGGGGTAGGGACCGTCCCTTTAACAAAGAGGGTTTCCCCCTCGACACGGATATCTACGTCTTCCAAGTTGTCAACACCCGGCAGATCCATTAACACGATCACTTCGTTCCTTCCCAGCAATACATCGGTTTTAGGATGCTTCCCCTCTCCCATCCCGGACACTTCCGACCAAAAATCCTCCCCGAGAAAATCCCGGGCCATTTGGCTCCATTTTGAAAAGTTAGCAGATTCGTTCACTCCATTCGACCCCTTTCCCTACCGTGGGATACCGTACTTCGGTCCATCGCAGAAAAACGGCCACCACCATTGTATTCACAAGGAGGCCCATGGGTCACTGTCCCCGTCATCCGGAAAACAAAGGCGCCTTCCAATCCTGGCATGGAATACCCTTTCCACCCCATATACTGATAGGGGACTGCAGGCCGGAGGTGAAACAGATGTATGCCTATCTATGGGACCGGATCAACCAGTTGCAACAGGAGCTTGAGGCTTTAAAGAAAGAAAACGAAGAAATCCGGCGGAAGCTGGATTCCATACAGCCTCTGCGGATTGATAAAATCGATTATAAGGTGCAGGAGCTACACGTGGAACAACTCAGTGGAGCACTCAATATTGGGCTTACCCTCAAAGGGGATGAGGACAGCATCATGGGTATCGTGGATAAATTGAAAAACGAGACGGATTCGCAGATCGATTTGGCGGAAGCAACCGGAGAGAAGCCGTTTTGGGAGGAAAAATCCTCCATTCCTGTAAAAAAGGAAAGTTCATCTTCCGGCGAACAAGAACCAGGAAAGGGTACCGCCCCTCCTCCCCAGAAGGGGGATTCTGATTCGCCATAAAAAAACATTCATCCTTTTCGCGACTCAGACACCCTTTGGGCGATGATTGGCATAAGCTAGGGGGAACCTGCTGATTTCATAGAGGGGGATGCCGGAATGGGAACCATTAACAACCTGAAGGACGTGAAAATACAGGAGATAACCAGTGCCGGAGCCGTGGGTTACGGAAATACCATCAACGTGAATCCGACCCAAAACATAAAAAGTGAAGGAGTTATGGTTTCTTTGGGAGACTATCAACGCGGGTACTACCGTTCTAAAAACTTCTACAACGACCGGGATCTCTCTGACCAAAACCGTACCCCTTGATCAAGCCTGTGCAGCGAAATCAAAAAAAGAACCGATTCCATAGGGAACCGGTTCTTTTTCTTGGGGGGAGAACCTTTAGCTTCCCGCTCCCCGATAATGGCGAATCCCGTAATTCCATACCGTGACACCTAGAAACAACCAGACCACACCCACGACAGGCGTCAAGAGAGCAAAAACGAGCCAACGTTCATCCTTTAGAAGAAAACTGGCGGGATAAAACCCGACAAAGGCAAAGGGCATAACCCAAGTGAGGACCCCTTGGATCACCTTGTTGTAGATGTTGACCGGATAGCGGCCATAGTTTCCCACATTGTACATAATCGGCTGGATATCTGTTTTGGAATCGGAAAAAAGGCTGATGCTGGTTAGCATAATGTAAAGACCACCATAAATAGCCGCCCCGCCGAGGACAAACACGAGGAAAAGGATCGGATCATACCAGACCGGATTCAATCCCATCTGCCAGACAGACCATCCCATCACAGCGACACCCGTCACCGCCCCGGTCAGGGACTCGGGAGTCATCGTTTCCATAATCACCTGCAACAAGCTGTGAACCGGCCGGGTGAGAACCCGATCCAACTCCCCTTTAATAATGTATCGTTCATTAAAGTCCCACAGATTGAAAAACGCTGCGAAAACAGCGAAAGGAACCAGGAAATACCCGTAAATAAAGATAACTTCCTCCCGGGACCACCCGGCAAGGTCGGACGTGTGGGAAAAGACCACCAGAATAAAAATCAGGTTGACAGCCTGGAACAGTAGGTCCGTCACTAGCTGAACAAAAAAATCGCTCCGGTACTCCAACCGGGTCTTCAGATATTGGACAAAATAATAAGTAAAGAGCCGGAAAGGATACACAGCTTACCCTCCTTGAACAACCAACCGACGACGTGCCTGCATCCAGAGGAGTTGGATCGGCACCCACAAGAGCACTCCCCAGAAAAGTTGCACGGACAGAAAAGAAGTGATCTCCCCCTGCCCCAGCCCTTTTGACAAGATGGTGCTGGGGACATAACTGATCCCCTGAAAGGGAAGTAGGGACAACACCTCCCTGGCCCAGCCGGGGAAGAAAGAGATAGGGATGATTAGGCCGGAAAAAAGATCGACCAATACCCGCTTGGCTCGGATCATACCGGCGTTGTTCAAAACGAAAAAAGCCATTAATCCTGTCAAAACGTTAATCTGCGAATTAATGACAAAAGCGAGTACAAGGCTGAGACTGAACCAACCCCAGGGCCCCAACGCCGTCGGCAAACTGATAGGAAAGACGAGGGAAACAATCGCCATTCCTGGTACACTGAAAAGAAATAGCCGGAATAGGCCCTCCCCCAACCCCTGAAAACACTTGACTAAGATATATTGGTATGGGCGAATCAGTTGAACCGCAACCGTTCCATCACGGATTTCCTGCGCGATTTCCCGATCCAGGTTGTTGAAGTAAAAAGCCCGAGACATCCAAGCCACAGCCACATAGGTGGTCATTTGGAAGACGCTGGTGCCCTGGATGGAACCCTGGCTACCGTAGATGGCCATCCACAAAAAATAATACACCCCGATATTGAGACTGTAGATGATAATACCGCTGTAGTAGTTGACTCGATAAGCCAGCATCATCAAAAAACGGATCCTCACCAGTTCCAGGTAAGTGCTAAGCATGGTGAACACCTTCCCGGTAAATGCGGCGGACAATATCCTCTGTCGTTGACTCTTCAATTCGAATTTCTTTCACCGTCACATGAGATACGAGGCGGGAAAGCACCTCCGAGACCCCTGATTCCTGACCGGTCAAACGAACCTGATACCGACGCTCTCCCTCTTTCGTCCAGACTACAGAGAGACCGCGGGTTTTTTCCTCGAGGGGGAGGAGGGGCCAATCCTCCTCTAACTCTAATAGGATTCGCTGGCCGCCTCCCCATTGGACAGAGAGTTCTTTTAAGCCCCCGTCATAGATCACCCTCCCTTTGTCCAGCATCACCACCCGGCTGCAGAGAGCTTCAATGTCGGAAAGGTCATGGGTGGTGAGGAGAACCGTCGTCCCGTATTCTTGATTGATCTGTTTGAGAAAACGACGAATATTTTCTTTTACGAGGACGTCGAGGCCAATCGTCGGCTCATCGAGAAACAAGAGGCGCGGCTGATGGATCAGAGCAGCGGCCAGTTCACATCGCATCCGTTGCCCTAGGGAGAGTTTCCGTACCGGCTGATCAAGGAAGCTCCCGATATCAAGCACCTCCACCAGCCGGTTCATATGACATTCATGAACATCGTCGGGAACGCGGTATAACTTCTTCAAAAGGCGAAATGACTCCCGGACGGCGATGTCCCACCACAGCTGACTGCGCTGACCGAAAACCACCCCGATCGTCCGTACAAATTTCTCCCTCTCTCGATGCGGATCATACCCGTTCACCCTTAAGTGCCCCGCTGTCGGTTCAAGGATCCCGGTCAGCATCTTGATCGTGGTTGATTTACCCGCGCCATTCTCTCCGATATATCCAACGATCTCACCTGGTTCGATGGTAAGATCAATCTCGTCCACTGCACGAATCGTCCGGTATTGCCGGTTAAAAAGGTCCCGGAAGGCGCCAGCAAGCCCGCTTCGACTTTGGACCATCCGGAATTCCTTGGTCAAACCCTTTGCTTCAATGCTCTTCAACGGTTTCACCCCTTCCCGGTATACGCCTTGCATCCCTCTCGCAAAAAAGCATCCCATGGCCCGGGATGCTTTCGCAGGGTAGCCGTGACTGGTTGTTATCTTTGATCAATATTCCTGGATGACAGGATGGACCATGATCTCATCCACAAGGGCATGACGAGGGGCCGCCGCCATATAAACCGCGGCTTCTGCTACATCTTCCGCCTTTAACCAACCCTCCTTGGCTGGATCCCCTTGTTTGGTTTCATTGAAGAAAGTATCGGTCATCCCCGGTCGAATCACACCCACTTTGATGCCTAACTTCCGAACTTCCTTAGTCAGAACCCCCGTAAACCCTTCCAAGCCATATTTACTGGCACAGTAGGCGGAAGCCCGAGGAATGGTTCGGGTACCGACATCGCTAGAGATGTTGATAATCTGTCCCTGGCCCCGTTCCGTCATGGAAGCGAGCACCTCACGCGTGAAAAGAAAAGCCCCTGTCAGGTTGACTCCCAGTATTCGGTTCCACTCCTCTATGGAAGTCTCCCGGATCGACTTAAAGGTGCCGACCCCGGCGTTGTTGACCAGGATGTCAACCTTGCCGAAAGCATCCACCGCTGCCTGAACCGCTGCCTTTACTTCCCCTTCATCGGAGACATCAGCGGCGAACACTTTACACCGTCGCCCTTCTCTTTCTACAACCTCCGCTACTCTCTCCAGGTCGGAACGGGTCCGGCCCACCAAGAAAAGATCCACCCCTTCCCTGGCAAAAGCAAAGGCGATGGCTTCTCCGATGCCCCGTCCAGCACCAGTAACAATCGCTGTTTTATTTTTTAGCTTCACATCCATCACTCCCGTCGGAACAAGCCAAAACTCTTCCGAAACCTTCGCGAAAGATTCAACTACCCTGAAAATCCATCAGCAGCTCTGCTGGATGCGATTCCCTCAGGCTGCTACAATACTCCACTTCTCTATCATATGAAGATCGCGAAAAAGATGCAAGGCAGCAGGATCTCCCTGCTGCCTCATAGAGATTGTCAATAGAGATTAGTGCGCATGTTGCTGGATGAGGTCGGAAATTTTTTTCTGCAAAGCTTCCGTCCCCCCGGCCAAATCCGATTCACGAACCGTCAGCCGAACGGTTCGGTTGTCCAGCTCCAGTGCTTCCTCCAGAGAGGTCATCAAATCGGTGGCCCGGCGGTCTAGTTGCATGATGACCTCTACTTCTTTTTCGCCGATGTAAAACATCACTTCCAGCTCGTCGAGGACCCCTCTCAGATCACCGGTGGGCTTAAATTCGAACTCCTGAATGAAAGGATGCCGGGAAAAGTAATTTTCAAACTCGAAGTCGATGTCGACCAGCTGGAAGCCCACCTTTTCCACGACCGCCAGCACTTTTTCCACTAAGGTATGGGGAAGAATCTCAATGCCGTCCGTATCATCCGGATCCACTGCCATTTTAATATCGAGGCCGGTTTTCAAGTAAACAGGACAACCGCCGGTAGTAACCGGCGTATCATAGGGAAGGCGAATTTCGAAGGGGATCACCTTCGTTTCGCGAGGGCCAATGGTGAAGACCTCAGAAAGGCGGTACTCCTCCATGATATATTCATGTTGAGCCCGATCATGATGGTAGAGAACAACGAGATATAGGTAAATCTCGTCGATTTCCTGCTCCACCTGTCCCCCCTGGATATACACTTCCCCCTCAATGAGGCCGCCTTGGCGATATTGGGTTTGCCGCAGCCGGGTATCCACTTTGGCATTACCAACTCCAAGACTGGCCAAGGCTTTCGAAAAGAGTGACATGGGCTTTTCCTCCCCGCGGGTTTATTTTTTGAGTAGAGACTGGATCGTGGCCGCAGGGCTTTCCACGTGTTGCTTCTGGCCTCCGCTGGTTAGGGAGAGCGATCCGTCAGGATCAGCCAATTGCCAGGAGAACGCCGTATTCAGCACCTTGGTTCCACGTTGAATCTCTACTTGCATCTGGACATCATGGTTGTCCACATCGAAATAGAGATTGAGTTCGTCCAGATACCCGTGATACCGTTCTGCCGGCTTAAACTGAAATACTTGGATGAAAGGGAGGGCTTTCGATCCCGGATGATGTTCATTAAACACGCGATACATGATAAAACCGGATCGCTCGATTTCTCCAAGAACTTGCTCGACTGTCGAATGGGGAAAGACTTCGATTCGATCCAAGTCCGTAGGATCCACTGCTCGCTTGATATCTAAGCCTGTCTTTAAGTAAATGGGGAAACGGCCGCAGGACATCGGTGTTTGATACGGGAGCCGGATCTGAAAGGGAATGATCTGGTATCCCTTTTCCGGAATTTCAAAGGATTCACTCAGATGGAACTTATCAAGGATGTGTTCCACTTTCTTTCCATTCTTCAAGTAATGGATAACCAGATACAGATAAATATCATCCACCACCTGACGGGCTTGGCCTCCCCGGATCATCACTTCTCCCCGTACCAAGTCTCCCGGCTGGTAGTGATTGCTCTCCAGCCGAGTATCCACCTTGGCATTTCCGACACCGAGGCTGGCCAGTGCTTTATTGAACATAAAAAATCACCTCCTTGTTTGGATTCCCCTTTTTATTTACGTTTTTTTGGAGGGATCATTTGGTTAGGGTCCATTGCCTGATCCATTTCCGTTTCTGACAAAAGTCCTTCGTCACGGATGACTTCACGAACCGTCTTTCCTTCAGCGTAAGCTTTTTTGGCTACCTCCGCTGCACGGTCATACCCAAGAAAAGGATTGAGGGCGGTTGCAAGGGCGAGGGACTGCTCCATTAACTCCTGGCAGCGCTCCTTGTCAACTTCCAACCCTTCCAGGCAACGTTCCCGAAAGGCCTCCATCCCGTTGGTAAGGATGGTAATCGAGTGGAGAAGGTTATGGGCGATGACGGGCATCATGACATTCAATTCCAACTGGGCATGTTCACCCGCGGAGGTAATACAGGCATCGTTTCCGATTACCTGGGTCACAATCATATTCATCATTTCCGCCATCACGGGATTCACTTTCCCCGGCATAATAGAAGAGCCCGGTTGAACCGGTGGTAGCCGGAATTCAGCCAACCCCGTTCGAGGGCCCGAGGAAAGAAGGCGTAGATCACTGGCTAGTTTGCCGAGGTGTACGGCCAGATTCTTCAGAGCGGCACTCGTTTTCAGGGCAGCTCCAGTATTCTGCATGAAGGCGAAGCGGTTTTCCGGCTCTTTGAAAGGAAGACCGGTCCGTTCAGCAATATTTTTTATCGCCGTTTCTGCATAACCGGCAGGAGTGTTGATCCCTGTTCCAACTGCATTGCCCCCCAGCCCGATCTGATAAAGGAAAGCGAGGCTTTCCTCAACTCCTTCTCGAGCGTAGCGGATGGCGTAGGCGTGGCCGGAAAGTTCCTGTCCCACTTTAATCGGCACAGCGTCTTGTAGATGGGTTCGTCCCGATTTCACAATCTCCCCGAACGCTTCCGCCTTCTGTTCCAAGGTCCGGATCAGACGATCGGTAACAGGAAGAAGCCCGTGAACCAGTTCCTCCGCAGCAGCAATGTTGATAGCAACATGAATCGTGTCATTGGTGGATTGCCCACGGTTAACATGGTCATTGGGATGGACCAGAGAAATATCCCCCGGCTTGCCGCCTAAAATCTCCGCCGCCCGGCTGGCAATCACTTCATTGGCGTTCATATTCTGCGAAGTTCCGGCCCCCGCTTGATAGACATCGACGACAAAATGATCATCCCAGCGGCCCTCAGCCACTTCTTCTGCTGCCTGGATGACCGCATGGGCCAATCTTTCCTCCAGCTCTCCACATCGATGCTGGGCGTGAGCGGCGGCAGCTTTTATCAATCCCTGAGCACGGATAAAATGACGGGGCAAACGAAGTCCGCTAATCGGGAAATTTTCCACTGCCCGCTGGGTCTGTGCCCCATAAAAACGGTTGGCGGGCACCTTTACTTCACCGAGAGAGTCTCGTTGAATCCGATAGTTTTCAGCCATCCGAACACACCTCCGCCATGGATTCCCCCAGACAAGATCATCCGGGCGCTTCCAGACGCAGCTCCAAGTACGATGCGGCCCCCGAGATCCGGGAGCCATCCCCTGGGGAATCGTCAGGAAGTCCTCCTTTGTTTTTCCCTAGCCCTGACGGTTAAACACATGCCGAACATATTCCTCTAGCTGACCGGCCAACTTATCATGTTCTCTCCGCTCCGCTTCCAATCCGTTCACCACGGGAGCGGCAGCAACTACCCGTTCTTTCTCCCGCGAAATGGACTCTGGCCGGGTATGCTGTTCCGCTTCCCGGAGCTCCGCCTCTTCTTGGGCGCGGTGTTCCGCTTCCCGGCGCTCCGCCTCTTCCTGGGCGCGGTGTTCCGCTTCCCGGAGCTCTACCTCTTCTTGGGCGCGGCGTTCCGCTTCCCGGCGCTCCGCCTCTATTTGAGCGCGGCGTTCTGCTTCCCGGAGCTCTACCTCTTCTTGGGCGCGGCGTTCCGCTTCCCGGCGCTCCGCCTCTTCCTGGGCGCGGTGTTCCGCTTCCCGGCGCTCCGCTTCTTCCTGGGCGCGGTGTTCCGCTTCCCGGCGCTCTGCCTCTTCCTGGGCACGGCGTTCCGCTTTCCGGCGTTCCGCTTCTTCCTGGGAGCGGCGTTCCGCTTCCCGGCGCTCCGCCTCTTCCTGGGCGCGGTGTTCCGCTTCCTGGCGCTCTACCTCTTCTTGGGCGCGGCGTTCTGCTTCTCGGCGCTCCGCCTCTTCTTGAGCGCGGTGTTCCGCTTTCCGGCGCTCCGCTTCTTCCTGGGAGCGGCGTTCCGCTTTCCGGCGCTCTGCCTCTTCTTGAGCGCGGCGTTCCGCTTCCCGGCGCTCTACCTCTTCTTGGGCGCGGCGTTCTGCTTCCCGGCGCTCTACCTCTTCTTGAGCGCGGCGTTCCGCTTCCCGGCGCTCTACCTCTTCTTGGGCGCGGCGTTCTGCTTCCCGGCGCTCTACCTCTTCTTGAGCGCGGCGTTCCGCTTCCCGGCGCTCTACCTCTTCTTGGGCGCGGCGTTCTGCTTCCCGGCGCTCTACCTCTTCTTGGGCGCGACGTTCTGCTTCCCGGCGCTCCGCTTCTTCCTGGGCGCGGCGCTCAGCTTCCCGGTGCTCTGCCTCTTCTTGGGCACGGTGTTCCGCTTTCCGGCGCTCCGCTTCTTCTTGGGCGCGGCGTTCTGCTTCTTCCTTCAATTTGGCTTGACGGGCTTGCTCCAATCTTTGTTGCAGGACACTGGATGGAGGAGTGGGCGGAATCGTGGGATGCCGTTCCGATTTTTCGATCGTACGTCCCCCATCCTCCACCGTTTTTGGCCGAATGGTAGAAGAATCGTCCTGCTCTCCCTTTTTGAACAGCTGGTCCAACAATCCTTTGGAATCCCGCTTCTTCAAATAGGAGTCAATCTGGGAGATGACATACCCGACATGACGATTAAAGCTTTTATGTACCGCTTTACCTAGGGGTTTGGAAAGGCCTGCATCCGCCGGAACGCGTTGAAATGGCTCCTCGGAAACCTTTCCTGTTAACAGCATCAGCATCAGGTTTCCCCAATCATAAATCGGTTCCGGCAACGTTCGCCCCTCTACCCCACAGGCGATGACTTTGAGCTCCCCTTCCTCCGTGACACCGATATTGGAAGGGTGGAGCAGGGTATACATACGGAGAGGCTTTTCTTTCAACACATGTTCTACTGGTGCCAGGCTTTTAACCCAGTGAAACACCTGATCTTCATCCACCGGTCCCCGTGCCGCCCGTTCATGAAGACGTTCCCGAAAAGGGATATAGGGACGGATAAAAACCAGGGAACGCTCTTCGGAATAGACCTGGAGATACGGTACAATCTCCTTTTGATCCAATGATAAGTACTGTTGGATCGCACGGGGTGGTGCCGGTTTGGCGAGCGGTGTGTACTGGAGATAAAAACGCTCCCCTCTGGAAGAGGCGACAGCCCACTCTCCTCCAAAGAAGGACTCCACACTTTCAATTTGATAAGTTTCCCGATAATACTCTCCTACAGTAAAGAACGACAACGCCCTCTCCCCCACTTGCTTTATTTCAAAATCGTATGGATTTCCATTCCATTTGTCTACAAAACACCATTTTCAGAATACCACAGCCTTCCCGAAAGCGTACAGGTAAAATCGATGGGGACAACAACAAAAAAGCCGACGCATCCCTCCTCGTGAAATGCTAGGGGCTTATGGCGGCTTAAAAAATCGTCTATTTACCCGATTGATGAGAATAGTCTTTCCTTCTATGCCACACTACATAGGCTAATCGGCAGGTATCCTTGACGGATCGCCTCGGCTGATCGATGCGGAAACACTGACAACGTTGGCATCCCCACAGACTATCGCTGTTTAAATGACCTTAGCCCCCTCCCTTGTCTTTCCTTTCTGAAGGGTACTCTTTGAGTCTTCCTTCCTTTTCCATGGCGCTTAAGGGTCCGTCGTACACTTGCTTTTGCAAATAGGCAGCCTCATCCGCTGTTTCTTTGGTCTTCTTTTCCTTCTGGTTTTCCTGATCCATTGAAGTTCCCACCCCTTTTAAACCATGCAACGAAAATAGGGTGCCCAGCCCTCCTTTGATCCATCCAACTATCGACCACTAGTGCCCCGCGATGTATAACATCCTGTCTCAGGGGGAACTCTGAAGGTGGAAAAAGGGGGAGTCTCAGTGGCTGGATTGATTGCCAAACTAATCATCTGCCCTCTCGTTGTGTGGATCTCCATGTTTTTATTTGAGGGGGTTTATTACCCTAACTGGGTACAACCGATCATCGTTGGAATTATCTTAGCTGTATTGGCCCATTTCATGGAAGTTCTCTTTCTTCGAAGAGGGGTCTTCTGGATCAATAATTCCATGGACTTCGTTGCCGCTGTTCTCGTTCTTCTCTTCAGCGGAACCTTCTTTGAAGGGGCCCGTGTGACGATGACTGGAGCCCTGCTTACAGCCTTTATCCTGGCGGTGACCGAATATTTTCAGCACCTTTGGCTGCTTAAGTCGGGCCGTACTTATAAAGGAGCCGGTTGAACAACTTTCTTTATGTGCGGCTGATTTGCCGCATTTTTTGCTCCTAATAAAACAGCCCGCGTTAACGCGGGCTGTTTTTTATTGCTTCTTCTCGTTCTTTTTTGCATCGGCCCCATATTCCTCGGACATATCCCTACGGCCTTTTTCTACATCCATATCCGTCAGTTCTCCACTTTGTTCATAGGCAAACTGGACGTTACTATTGATATTTTCTTCGTTTTTCGTTTCGTAATCGTTTCTCTCGATATCTTTTTCCGTCAAAGGTTTCCCTCCTTTCAACCGATATCCTGTACTCACCTTTCAGTTTCCTCCCAAAAAGGAAAGATATGCATCCCAGGGAGTTTGATAAATACCATCCCTTTAAACTTGCTGTTCAACCAAACATCCATCCTGGTCCCGTCGCCAACGGTCTTCTGCCAAATGAACGCCCCCTACCCACCAGTCGATCCCTGTTGTTCGGATCCGATCCGTTTCTCCTTCCAGGATCCGCTTACCAAGGGGGGTAAGTTGCAGCCGATCGTTTTCACCGAGAACTTCTTTTCCAGACAGCCCGTCAACGGTATCCAATAAAGCACCGTTGGCAGAACCCAGTTCGTTAATGATAGCGGCGAAATGGACTGCATTTAATCCGTCCCCCGGTCTTGCTGCCGCCACCTCTCCAAACAGATTCTGGAATGTATCCACTCCGTTCCGGATCAGTGTAAGAGAAAGCTCTTCCACTGCATTCAAACCGTTTTGCTGAGACGGGAAGTATTCCATATTCATCTGGAATGCCTCTCCGAGGTAAGGGAAAAGCAGGTTCTCCCAGCTTGCCCGCTCAACCATACCCCTGGGGACGGGGGAGATATAATCTTGCCAAGCCTCTGCTCCCTCCTCCAAATGTTCAACCCCCAGAGGAAGGCGTTCGTTAAAAATGCGTTCCACTGCTAGGGGAGAAGCATTTGCCAACGTTAGGTCCTCCGGAATCGTCACCAGCTCCAGCCGCGAATGATCCAGGTTGCGAATCCGGAAAAGAAGATACAGGAGCATCAACTGATCATGACGATTGGGCTTAAACCAGAGGACAATGCGGGAAGTGCTCGGCAACCGTTTCAATCGTTGCTCCTGATAAGTAAGCACCATCTTCATCTGCCCAGCAGGGATCCCGAGCCGCTCTTCAAAATAAGTTGCTCTCGCCCCAGCCTGTTCGGTTTCATCCCAATCTGGGGAAAAAGGCCCAAAATCGACCATTTCCCGCCAGACAAAAACTTCTCCCCGAAGCGGTTCACAATCGCGCAGTACATCGGCCCAATGATCGCCGTTAACAATATGGATCATCTTCCTTCTCCCCTTCTTTATCTAGTGAGTTCTGCCACTCCATCAAAAAAGCCGGGCAAGCCCAGCCTATCCGTCTTTTTTGGTGATCCCATCCTGCACCCCTCGGATCGTCTCCACCTTCCTCCGTCTCTCAGGGTGCCTCCTGCCCTTCGATAAAGCCTACTTCCAATGGTAGATCTATTCCCGGTTTCCCCTGTATATATGCGATATTCCCTTTGCGGGGTTCTTTGATAGAATAAGAAGGGTCAGAGAAAAAGGAGGAAGTAATCGTGGAGCATTCCCGTTCGAAATTATTACATAGAGAAGCGATGGACCTCATTGTCGGGGGTGTCAACAGCCCGTCCCGTTCCTTCAAGGCGGTGGGGATGGAGCATCCCGTCTATATGAAAAGCGCAGCTGGCGCTCATTTCTTTGATGAGGACGGCAATCGGTACATCGACTACCTGGCCGCTTTCGGCCCCATCATTTTAGGCCACGCACACCCCGGCGTTACTCAAGCCATCCGAGAAACCGCCACGGAGGGGGTTCTTTTTGGCACACCGACGGAGAAGGAAGTCTATTTTGCCCGAATGTTGCGGGATGCGATTCCTTCCATGGAACAAATCCGGTTTGTCAACAGCGGTACAGAAGCAGTGATGAGCACGATTCGCCTCGCTCGGGCTGTTACGGGCAGGGATAAGATTATCAAGTTTGCGGGATGCTACCACGGCCATTCCGACTTGGTCCTGGTGGCAGCCGGTTCCGGCCCCTCAACTTTAGGAACGCCAGATTCCGCTGGTATCCCCCAAAGTATTGCCCAGGAAGTAATCACCGTCCCCTTCAATGATCCGGATGCCCTCGGAGAAGCCCTCGACAAATGGGGACACGAGGTAGCCGCCGTGTTAGTAGAGCCCCTAGTCGGGAATTTCGGGATTGTAGAGCCCGCCCCTGGGTTTCTGGAGTCCGTCAATCGACAGGCCCATGATGCTGGCTCCCTCGTCATTTACGACGAAGTGATTACGGCTTTCCGTTTCCATTATGGCGGGGTACAAACTTTGTATGGAGTGGAACCTGATCTGACCGCCCTCGGCAAGATCATCGGAGGAGGTCTTCCCATCGGTGCTTACGGCGGGAAGCAGTCCCTTATGGAGAAAGTGGCTCCCACAGGCCCCACTTACCAAGCGGGTACTATGGCTGGTAATCCGCTTTCCATCGCTGCCGGAATCGCCTGCCTGGAAGCATTGGCGGAGCCCGGCACCTATGAAGAATTGGACCGGAAAGGTCGACTTCTCGAAGAGGGGATCCTGCAACACGCCCAATCAGCAGGCCTCCCTGTCCAGGTTAACCGGAAAGCCGGGGCGCTTACGGTTTATTTCACGGATTCCCCCGTTACTGACTACGACGGAGCCCAAAGGGCAGACAGCGAATCCTTTGCCCACTTCTTCCGCCTGATGCTAGCAGAAGGTGTCTATCTTGCCCCTTCCAAATATGAGGCCTGGTTCCTGACCACCGCTCATACGGAGGAAGATTTGGAGCACACTCTAAAGGCGGTGGAAAGAGCCTTCCACGCTATGGTGCACACCTAAGAACCATCCATCGGAGGGATCCGTATGACTGAACCGATTACCTTATATGAGCGGATAGGGGGGGATCCGACGATTCGACGGATCGTTGAGTCCTTTTATCCCCGGGTACAGAAGGACCCTTTGCTCTCCCCCCTCTTTCCCGAGGATATACGCCCGACTATGGAAAAACAACGCCGTTTTCTCACCCAGTTTTTCGGCGGTCCGGCCCTGTACACGGAATTATACGGTCATCCCCGTATGCGTGCCCGCCATTTGCCCTTTCCGATCACACCGGAACGGGCGGAAGCCTGGCTCCACAATATGGCCGCCGCCCTGGATGACGCCGGAATCACCGGCCCGATCCGAGAAGAAATGTGGAGCCGACTCTGCTTCACTGCCGCCCATATGGTAAATAGACCGAATGCAGATGAGCGCGACACCAACTGATCACGGCATAAAAAAGATCCCCGCAACAACCGGGGTTTCGCCTCTCCCGAATAGATCTTTGATCAGAAGTCGGCCTTCCCTTTCAGGGGCAAGGACCGACTTCTTTTCCTACCTTAGCCCTTCCGTATCCTCTTTCATCCTGATCACGTGTAACCTTCAACCCTTCAGGAGGATCGATCTCGCATATCATCTACTTCATAAAGATTCCTATTATTGAATAAACACACAACCCTGCCCTTGTTGTGTCAAAGGATTCATGATATTCTATATTTACTTTTTTCCCTGTTTTTTTTGACCTTTCAGGCCGGTTCTATCCGGATTTTTAATGATGAGGAGACGGTACGACAGGTTCCAACCGCCGGAGGTGTTTATTCATGCAGAAAATCCAGACTGAACTGGGACGCTTTCGAAATCTGCTGGCCGATGAGCATGACAGCTGCGGGATCGTGGCCGTTATTGAAAAGGACGGAAATCCTACCCACCAAAACATGCGAAACACCATCGAGGCCCTCATCAAGATGGAACACCGATCCGGTTTTATCAACGGCGAAGGGGACGGGTGTGGGATCTTGACAGACATCCCACGGACACTGTGGGCTCAAAAATTGGCCCGTTCCGGAATGGATGCCGCACTCGCCTATTCCTCCAAATTTGTTGTCGCCCATTTTTTTATTCCCTGTGGGACGGAAAAGCCCGTCGGCTCCATCCAGGAAAAAATCCGACAGAAGCTGATGGACTGCGGGCTAGAACTCCTTCTCGAAGAGGCGGGAGCCGTCAACAGCGATGTCTTGGGCCCCAACGGACGTGCCGATGAGCCGCTTTTTTGGCAGCTGGGTTTGAAAGCGGATACGGAGACTCCGGGAAACCTTTCCGCTCGCCTTTTTAGCCTGACAGTAGAGATCGAGGAAGAAATGCCCGTCCAGGCAGCTTCCATCAGCGAACGGACTGCCGTCTACAAGGTGATGGGGGCCGCCAGTCTGTTGCCCAAGTATTTTCATGATCTAACCAAAGCGGAATTCCAATCAACCGTTACCATTGGCCATAACCGATACTCCACCAATACGCTCTCCAACTTTTTCCGCGTCCAGCCTTTTTCTGTCCTAGGGCACAATGGGGAAATCAACACGATACGCAAACTCCGGGACGAAGCACGGATGATCGGCGTCCCGCTGGCCGATAACGGAAGTGATTCCCAAGATTTGAACCGAGTGGTTGAAACCCTGATCCATCGCTACCGCTTCACCCTGTTCGAGGCGATTGAGACGGTGTTTCCCACCATTGTGCATGAGATCGGCAACCTGCCGGAGGCTATACAGGATCTTTATGCCTGGCTGAGGCAGACCTGGGGACCTTTCGCCCAGGGACCGGCTGGGATCGTTTCCCGATATGGAGATGAGTGTGCCTTTAGTGTTGACGCTCTCGGCTTGCGGCCCCTTTGGCAGGTGGAGAGCGAACATTGTCTTTACTTTTCCTCAGAGCAAGGAATTATCCCCGTTCATGAAATGACGGCAGAACCAAAGCCCCTCGCCCCTGGTGAAACGGTTGGGGTCGAACTAAAACCCAACGTCAAAATCATCCCCCACCACCTCCTGCAGCGAAAAGTGTTTGAGCGCATTGAAAAACGGACGATTTTCTCAGGCCGCAAGCGATTCTTGGCCTCTCCCGAAGAAATGGAGTGCGATATTTACAACCTCTCCGTCCCCACAGGCCGTCAATATGCAGCCTACGGTTGGGACAGGGACCATATCAAACTGGTCGAACAGATGGCCGACACCGGAAGTGACCCGATTCGTTCCCTTGGTCACGATTCCCCTCTGGCCGCCCTGGCCAAAAACCGTCACAATATTTCGGACTATATCAAAGAAAGCGTCGCTGTCGTCACCAACCCTGCCATTGATCGGGAACGAGAACAGGAGCACTTTTCCACCCGTGTTCTCCTCGGAACCCGTCCTCCTCTGACGGGTTCGCCAGCGGAGGAGATCCTGGTGGAACTCCCCTCCCCGATCCTGGTCGAAGGGGAGCAGGGCCTTTCCCTTCGGCGAAAATTCGATACCCTATCCTATGAAGAGTTACTGGCTACATTTAAAGCCGATAATCAACTAGCTGTGCTCCCCCTCCATTTCCCCCTTGGCCTTTCCATTCCCGAAGTCCTTGACCAATTGGCGGAGCAGGCGGTCCGGGCGATCCGGGAAGGAAAAACCCTCCTCGTTTTGGATGACACAGGTTGCCATCAGGAAAACCGCCTCTTCCTCGATCCTCACCTAGCAGTCTCCAAACTGGATCAGAGCCTGAAAGTGGCAGAAGTTGGGGGCGGCGGGCAAAACCTCCGCCGCCGGGCGGGATTGGTCCTTCGTTCCGGCGCCATTCGTAACCTGCACGATACAGCAGTAGCCCTCGGGCTGGGTGCGGATGCCGTTTCCCCTTACCTGATGTTCGCCACGATTCTGGAGGATGAGGAAAGGAAAGAAGGCCTCCTATTTGAAGCGATCAATAAAGGATTAGAGAAAATCTTCTCCACCATCGGCATTCACGAATTGCGGGGTTACGCCCGTCTCTTCTCTTCGATCGGCTTCGCTCCCGAAGTGGCCGATATCCTTCAAATCGCCAATTATGCCGGTTCCTCCGAGGCAGGAACGACTTTTGCTGATCTTCTCGCCGATTCAAAAGCCCGCTACGAGGAAATGGCCAATGAAAAAGCACGTCCGGGGCGATCCTTTCAGCTATGGCCCCGAATCTGGAAGTCCATCGTCCAGGTGGCGGAAGGTTCCATCGAATATGACGATTTCAAAGAGAAACTGGAAGGACTGGAAATCAACGATCCCCTCAGCCTCCGCCACGTGACGGACCTCAACCTAAGCCTGGCAAAGGCACAAAAGAACCCGATCCATCCCGACCAGGTGGAGATCGGGGTTGGAGGGCATGACCTCCCTTTCGTCATCAGCTCCATGTCCTTCGGTTCCCAAAACGAAACCGCCTTCCGCGCCTACGCCGAAGCGGCGGAACAGCTCAACATGGTCAGCCTCAACGGCGAGGGCGGCGAGATCAAGGATATGTACGGCCGCTACCGGAAAACTCGGGGCCACCAGATTGCTTCCGGACGATTCGGGATCAATGTCGAATTGGCCAATTCCGCTGATATTCTGGAAATCAAGATCGGTCAGGGCGCTAAACCCGGTGAAGGAGGACACCTCCCGGGTAAAAAGGTGTCAGCCAAAGTGGCAGCCGCGCGGAACGCCACTCCGGGAACCGACCTGATCTCCCCTTCCAATAACCATGACATCTATTCCATCGAGGACCTGGCCCAGATTATCACCGAATTGAAGACCGCAAATCGTAACGCTCGCGTCATCGTTAAGGTACCCATCGTTCCCAACATCGGGACGATCGCCGTCGGAATCGTGAAGGCCGGTGCTGATATCATCACCCTGTCCGGCTTTGACGGCGGTACCGGAGCCGCCCGGATTCACGCTTTGCAACATGTGGGTTTACCGGCGGAGATCGGGGTTAAAGCAGCCCATGTCGCCCTTGTGGAGGCGGGTATCCGGGACCAGGTGGAAATTTGGGCCGACGGCGGGGTAAAAAGCGGTCTGGACGTAGTTAAATTGGTGTTGCTGGGCGCAGATCGAATCGGGTTTGGGACACTGGCGATGCTGGCCATCGGCTGCACCACTTGCCGTGGCTGTCACTTGGACACCTGCCACGTGGGCATCGCCACCCAGATTGAAACCGAGGAGGAAGCCCAGGAACACGGCCTGCGCCGATTTGTTCCCCGCGTTCCCGAACACGCTGTCGCTGGCTTAAAACGCATGTTCACCGCTTTTGGGAATGAGGTGCGCCAGTTGACCGCCCAACTGGGTTTCCAACGACTATCCGATATGGTGGGCCGGTCTGATTTATTGATTCAAACACGGGCTCTGGATCGCCTCTCCCTGGCCGACCTCTTGCGACCAGTCCCCGATGGCTGGAAGCGGAAGACCCCTACAGAAGCAGAAGAAACGAACCTGTTTATCGCCGCTGGGGCAGAAGGAGAAGGAGTACAGAAGGATGTCGTTGCCTTCAGCCAACCCGGCACCCATTCCTACGGTCCCGTTCACGCCACCCACCGGGTACTGGCAGCAGATGTCTCCGGTGCCCGAGTCCGTAACCACCTGGATGGCAGTTACAAAAACCTTTCCGGAGTCCATCTTCAGTTCGCTGAAGGATCCATACCGGGAAACGGCCTTGCCGCTTTTAACACCGAGGGGATCACCGTCACCGTAAAAGGGGGGGCCCAGGATGGTGTCGGTAAGACCTCTTTCGGCGGCCGCGTCGCAGTGTTGAAAGCTCCCGGCGCCAACCGCCGATACATCAACGGCTCCGTAGGCAAGGGCTTCTGTTACGGCGCCCAGAAAGGCCTCTTCATCGTTCAAGGGGATGCCGATTCCCGTGCCGGTATCCGGCTTTCAGGAGCCGACATCCTGATTGCCGGTGAACCCCGGGAATCACTCCGAGACAATTTCGGCCTTCTAGGCGCCCGAGCCAATATCAAAGGCTTCGCCTTCGAATACATGACTAACGGACGGGGAGTTGTCCTCGGGGACCCCGGCCCCTGGATCTGCGCCGGCATGACAGGGGGTGTCGTCTACCTCCGCCTGCTACCAGAGATGGGCCTCGATGAAGCGGCTCTAGCCCGCCGCATCGCCAAAGGGGCTAAAGTTACCCTGCAACCCCTGTCCGATACAGGAGAAAACGATTTGACCGAACTGCTCGACGCCTACCAACAAGTGCTTCTTGAAACCGGCCAAGAAAAAGAAGCCGATAAAATCGGCTCCCTCCTTCAAGGCTTGAAGGTACATTTCATGCAGATTATCCCCCATAAAGTTCAGGCGGATCCGGCTATTTCAACAGAGTAATCCTTCACCAAAACAAAAAAACGGCCCAGGTCGGGAGCCGTCTTCCACAGCAGTAAGAGAGTATCGAGGGACACCTTTATTTTACAAGAAACGACGCCAAAATACAAGAACATTCGTTCGGAAAGGTCAAACAAAAGGGGATCTTTTTCGACAGAAAAAGGCTGCTGACCTGCATACTTTGTCAGCAGCCTCAGATCCATTGTAATATATTACAATGGATCGTTTTTTTATCTGCACCAATTATCTCAAATCTACTTTATATTCGTTATTTGGGAATGGAGGGAATAAGTATTTAAAGTCTACATGTTTATGAGTCATTATCTTTTTCCAGCCACCACCAGTTGCATAGGGTGCAATATAAAATTCATGTGAGGGTGCCTGGTCGTTAGTACCTTCTACATGGCCTGTACCATTTCTGTAGACCTTTGCTCCATACTCTGCGTCAATCGCAGGAACTAAATCCAAAAGAGGTATTTTAGATTCTAGCTTGACCCAATGAGTAACTGATTTTCCGGTGTTAGACACCCTTGATAATTGCATGTCAGACTCAGGTGCTTTACCTTCCCCGATAGGTTTTTTATCTTTATCATAACCAACTGTGATTCTAGTTGATGGGTTCATTTTTACATCATTAGATTTTTTGTTTTATAATCCCAGGTTACATAAACATCTGAGCGTGTTCTAAAACTGCTAGCCCAGGGATCAAACCCTCTTCCATAGGAAAGTAGATTTCCTTTCCTTTACTTCTATCTGTTATCCCACTTGATTGCATAATAGATTTTTTTGCCTAATCTGACTTTTGGTTTTCTTAGTTGATGTATTTACGATAACATAATCACTTTTACCAGAAAGACCGCCATGGGTTAATTTTACTTTGTACTCCTTTCCTGGTTCTAAATCTTTTATCTCATATTCACTTTTGTTTCCAGACCAAACTTTAGAAAAACTGCCATTTTCGTTAAATAAATCCAATTCAAAGTTTTCATTTCCGCCTTCCCAACTTATTTTAATTGAATTGCTAGTGCTTTTTGTATGTACATCAATCTCCTTTTTACTGAATGCAAATAATTGATTTGGTGTAAAAGTGGAAAAGCCAAAAAGCAAACTAGCAGCTAATGCAACCAAAAACCACTTTTACAAAACAACCGCTCCCTTTGTTTTTTTATAGGCGAATTAATTATATATACTACAACTCTTGTCAATAAGCCAATATACAAAAGAAGAAATAAGACCGAGTAGCAAAAATTTATAATAACCATCTATATTTAATAAAAGGTGAAAGTTTGGCGCTATCTCTATAATGTCGAAAAAAAGCGGGAAAAGAATCCCACCCAATAAATATATACCCAAAGAGGTAATTAAATTTACTTTTGCTATCTTTTCAGATAATAACGATATTATGGTCCCATAAGTTGAAAATAAGCAAAAAAATATTAAAAAAAACATCATAAAAGAAGCCATATCGTTAACTAAATTACCTAAATAATATCCCAACACAATGACTAAAGTTGACAATACAGACACAATGATTTTTCTTGTTGCATAAAGCAGCAATTTTGACCCCACCTTGTTAATAAGGATAGAGGGAGGGGGAACCTCAGAAAATAAACCCCTCTCTATACCATTGATTCAAAGAACTGGATTGGTATGTTTTCACCAAAGCTAATTTAAATATATCATTTTCTAGGTGATTTAAAATTTTCGGTACGAGGAACAAGTTTTATACTTATTTAACCATTACTATCCGTTACAACCTCAATTTTCGCAGTTAAAAATTAATGTGTAAAATCGAATATATGTACTAGAGTTATTCCGAAATTCAATTGATGGACAGAGGATGAGAGCTGAAAGACAAAAAGCCTTGTCATAATGAACCACCAAACGGCGGCAATAATTATCCATCCACGCAAAAAAGCGCTCGACTTTCTAGCGCTTTCGATAAGCCGATCCCACGTAAATCGGCCGTCCCTGTTTTGGCTTCCGATGCTTTCTTTGTGGCATAGTAGGCCTTGCTCCTCTCTTTCGTAAATATTGACGCCAACTGCGGCTGTCATAGGCTTGATCGGCTACCAACTCCTTGGGGCGATTGTGTGCCCCGTTTCTGCGGAACCCGAACCTGTTTTCCAACGTTTCCTGCGCCACGGTAATTTCGTGCGTCGTACGCTGGTGACATGGATCCCCATTAGCAGGCCGTTTCCATCGGATACCAGAATCACCCTGGATCCCTTCCCCCACTTGGTTTTCTCTCCCCTTTTTTCGCAAAGATTCCGTCCAATCCAACTTCTGTTGCTGATCCATTTGTTACAGGAGCGCTTGCCAAATCCGTTCCCAGGCTCCATCTTTTGACACTGGTTTAAACGACGTTAACAGGTTACGGGGGAGCCGTACTGAGAAGGCATATCGGACCATGTGCAGCCCGTTTTTAGCACGTACAAGATCCCATTCATGGCCTTTCTGTCATCTGTCCTTGGTCGTCCCCGACCTTGTTTAACAAGGCGGTAGAAGGGGCTTGATCGTGGTTCCCACTGTTCGGGAGTTAAATCATGTCGTGTATACACACAGTATAACAACTATCTAATTATTTTTGAATTAGGTTCAAATACACATACTCTTTAGCAAGCTAAAATATATATTGGTTGATTTTTGGTTTTGAATTAGGTATATTGTAGTTATAAAAACAAACCAGTATTTTGGTATAAAGGAGGATGAATGTACTGACTATAAGTGCATACATATGAGCTGTTGTACCTAGATGTCATTTACAATAATAATTTTAATGGGTGGGATATCAATGAAAAAAATATTAGCCTTCATTCTTGTGTTCGTCAGTTTTTTCTTTTTCACAAATAAATCTAATGCAACTGAACCGATTATGGAATATACCGAAATAAATAATAAAATAAATTTAACCAATCCGAAAACGGACTACTATAAAGTCTTTAATAATGGAAATATAGTGTATAAAGGCAGTGAAAGGGTTTGGAATGAAGAATTGAGGAGCGAAAGGGAAAATTACAAAGTAGGAATCTACAAAAAAGGTAAATTGAGTGAAGTTGTTTCCATAAAAACGGGTTCTCCGCAATCAAATGATTTTATTGCAGTGGAGAAAGACCAAGATAAAAATGAACGAAACATGGAAAGGTACATTAACTCCAACATGTTAAAACTGGTTGCTACATCTAAAAGTGTTGTTTTAGAGTGGGATTATCTACCTGATAGAGATGGATATTTTGAAATTTACCGTAATGGAGGATATATTGGCAAAACCAAAAAAATAAATTCGTAGATAACGGAACTTTAAAAGGTATGAATTATGAATATAAAGTAATGGCAAAGACTAGAGTTAGCAAAGATAGGAGGAAGGAAATAAATAATTATATCAAAAATAATTATAAAGAGATGACAAAGGAGAAGAAAGAAAAATTATTCGAAGTAACAGGGACTTTATCAAACAAGATCAGGACACCTGTTAAAAAAGAAAGCTTTTTGAAGCAAGAAGATCTTTTTGTGAAAACACAAGCGGCAAAGCGCTTACCTGGAAGTAAAAATTGGATGAACTATCTTGTACGGTATACAACTTTTATACCTTATAAATCTGTGGAGGATCCCAAACCATTTAATAGTACTTACTTAAAAGGTGATAATAGGGGTTTTGGTTTTTTTGCAAGATCTTTTAGAACTAGGTCTGACATTTATACTTATTTTTCTCCCTCTAAAAAATTTAAGTATGATAAAAAAATTGGGCAATCAGAAAGGTGCAAGGACAAAGACTGTAAAAATGTAATCGAAAAGAAAACAGCCAGTGATAGTGGTATCGAAGTCTTTAAAGATAAGGTAAGCAATAAAGAAATAAAATGGAGAGTAAAGCACGACGTAGGAATTCCCTTTGGTGATGAATATCCAAATATAAATTATTTCTATGAAGCTACACTTACTAATAAACCTTCTCTTGTAGTAAAAGGTGCACATGACAAAGCGCCAAACCATGAGTTCTATATCGCTCTTCAAAACAGCGATGCACCAGTACAAACAATACACAAATACAAGGTGAGTAGCAAATCTGATTTTCTTTTTTTAATCCCTGGGGCACCACAAGAGTTCTTCAATGTCTCTCTGTAAGAGTAACAAACCTGTTTCGGTGTTTTCACACGTTAAGAGGTGTATAGGTATCCTTCTTAAGGATACCTCTCGCCTTATTTTTGAAAATTTTAGGAGTTGGTTTTTTGCTTAAAAAACACATGAAATCAATTCTTTTATCGTCTATTTGTATGTCTTTAACCTATTTAGTGTTGGAATACGGTATCGAAGAATTAATTGAGTCAGAGTCCATATTCGGCAAGTTATTTATTATTATTACTATTTTCTTTTTGTTATTCTCTCTGTTTGCACTGCCAATAAGATTGGTATTAATTAATAAGTATAAATCTTCTGCATTTACCTTTCGATCTTTATCTATATATACAATATTCTCCTTCTTTATTATCTTTCTAATTTTCCCTGTATTTAATTATAATTATAATCCACTTCTGAATGACGAGTTTTATTATTACTCTTTTTCTAGTGCATTCTTCTTCTGGGTTTGGGAGTTTATATATAAGTAAAACCCCCTTTCCCTGACTCCCGCTACCGTGCTTAAGTTCAACTATTGGAACCTAGTTATTCAAAGCTTTGATGTACAACATATCGTAAGAGCCAAGCCCCCTACACAGGAGGCTTGGCTCTTTTTTATCCCCGCTCAACCGCCCTCCTTTTTTCCACCCTCCACAACATGTAAGTGGGAGGCAGAAGGGACTGGTTTCCCGGAAGAAGGGACAGCTTCCCTCTCTTCCTTCTCCCGTTCTTCCCTCACCCATTGGAAGAAGACGTGGGCCAGGGCAGAAGCATAGATGATCTCTTGCAGGACCTTCATGATCACGCCTCCCAGTTGCTGGTCATCTCTGGGAGATAGGATGGGAAATAGGGGATCGCCCCCCGAATAGGAGGCAAAGAGTAAGTGATCGGCAAAGATGATCAGGGCGCAAGCTGGGGTCAGGAGCACTCCGGCGGCGGCGATATAGGCGATTTTTCGCAAGGGGGAAAGAACCGTCCTCTCCTGCAGCGGGGTGACCACCGGCCACCACATGAGGGAAGCGGTCAGAATCAACACCATGTGAGAGAGGAGATGGAGAAGTTCGTCCCCCATCAGCGCATCAAAGATTTGCGGCACATGGTAAAGGGAGAAGAGACCGTTGAATAGGAGGAGGGACAGGAGAGGACGTTGGCCGAGAGCGAAGAACCGTTCCAACCACTGAACCTTCATTCCCCTCCGCCACATCCAGTCGGGAATACCCCGGATCAGGAGGGGAGGCATCATCAGGTAGAGGATCGACTGTTGCAGCATATGGACACTAAACAGCTCGTGGCCGATTAAGGCCATCGGGCTGCCCAGGCTTATGTAGAACAGGGCCAGACCGGTTAAAAAGAGCATTTTTTGTCCAGTGGTAACCGTCTTTAACGACATGGGGCGCCAAGGGCCGGTCGCCGCCAAATAAACGACCCCGAGGGCGACGACAACCAGGTTGAGCCCCAAATTCCACATGCCCGGTGTCAGAAATTGTTTAACCAGTGCATCCATTCTCGGACGCCTCCATTCCCTTTTCCTTGCCCAAATACCCCTTTAGGGCATCATCCCCATCAGGTAGACGACCGTGAAAATGAATACCCAGACCACGTCGACAAAGTGCCAGTAAAGACTGGCCACGTAAAACTTGGGCGCCGTATGGACGGTAATCCCCTTGTTTCTCCCCTGGATAATCAGGGATAGAATCCAGAAAAAGCCGTAGAGGACGTGACTTCCATGAGTTCCCAATAAAAGATAAAAACTGGACCCAAAGGCACTGCTCGTAAAGGTGTGCCCCTCATGGACATATTCGAAAAACTCATAGGCTTCCAGGCCGAGGAAAACCGCTCCGAGGAGAATGGTAACCAGAAACCAGCGGAGCATTCGATCAGCTTCGTTTCTGCGCATAGCGATGATGGCCAGCACGCTGGTGAGAGAACTGGTGAGCAGGACCAGCGTCGACGCAGCCACCATCGGCATCTGGTATAACTCTTGGGGTGTCGGTCCCTCCATGGTCGCTCCCTTGAGGGAAAGGTACGCCCCGAACAGGGTGGCAAAAAGAGTAGTCTCTGCCCCCAGAAAGAGCCAGAAACCGAGCACTTTGTTCTTTCCCTCCAGAGTCGCTTTCTCCGGCTCGGCGGGGAGACCTGCCACGGTACCCGTCTGTTCTTCGATGTGCATCAGCCTTCCACCCCTTTCTCTGTCCATTCATCCGGTCGGATATGATAGCCGTGATCCTCCTGGAAGGAGCGGATAAACAGGATCACAATCACAACGAGCAAGCCCAACACTCCCACCTGCCAGCTCTGAAAAACCAAACCAAAACCAGCGATAAAGAAACCAAGGGACATGACAAATGGGAGATAAGAGGGAGAAGGCATGTGGATGGGGGCCAACGGTTCTGCTGCCGGCATCCGATCATTTCCCTCCCGCTTTTCCAGCCACCAGGGATCTAACCCGCGAATGAGGGGTGTCTGGGCGAAATTGTATTCCGGAGGCGGAGATGAAACCGACCATTCCAGGGTGCGCCCGTCCCACGGGTCGTTCCCTGCCGGCTTCCCCTTGGACAGCGACCACAACACGTTATAGACGAGGAAAAAGACCCCCGCAGTCATCAGGAATGCTCCGATGGAGGAAAGAAGGTTTCCCCACTCCAGATGGTAGCCCGCCTCCCAGGTGTATACACGTCGCGGCATTCCGAACAAACCCAGGAAATGCTGAGGGAAAAACGTGAGGTGAAGCCCGAGGAAAAAAGCCCAGAAATGCCATTTCCCCAGTTTTTCGTTGAGCAGGGATCCGAACATCTTGGGCCACCAATAATAGAGACCCGCGAAAAAACCGAAGATGGTTCCCCCCACCATCACGTAATGGAAATGAGCCACCACGAAATAACTGTCGTGAAATTGGTAATCTGCCGGTGGAACCGCCAGCATCACCCCGGTTACCCCTCCCATGACAAAGGTGACGATAAAGCCGGAGGCAAAAAGCATGGCGGTTGTAAACCGGATTCGCCCGCCCCACATGGTAAACAGCCAGTTAAACACCTTAATTCCCGTCGGAACGGCAATCGCCATCGTTGCAATGGCGAAAATCGTGTTGGCAATCGGCCCGAGACCCACCGTAAACATGTGGTGAACCCAAACCATAAACCCGAGGAAGCCAATCAATACCAAGGCAAATACCATGGAGTGATAACCGAAGAGGCGCTTTTTTGAAAAGGAGCTGATCACGTCAGAAAAGACACCGAAGGCAGGCAAAACGATAATGTACACTTCCGGGTGACCGAATATCCAGAAAACGTGCTGCCATACCGTCACATTCCCTCCACCGTGAACAGCAAAGAAGTTCGTGTCAAAGAGACGATCAAACATCAGCATAAACAGACCTGCAGTCAGAGGAGGGAAAGCGAACAGAATCAGAGCTGAAGTGACGAAACTGGCCCAGGTGAACATCGGAAGGCGCAGATAGCTCATACCCGGAGCTCGCATGTTGATAATCGTCACCAAAAAGTTGATCCCGCTGATCAGCGTTCCAATCCCAGAAATCTGCAACCCTAGTACGTAGTAATTGACCCCCGGGCCGGGACTGTATTCAGGAAGAGCCAGGGTGGCGTAGCTGGTCCAACCTGCATCGGGCGCACCACCAAATAGCCAGCTCATATTGAGAAGAAGCCCACCAGCGAAAAACAGCCAGAACCCAAGAGCATTTAGAAAGGGGAAGGCTACGTCCCTTGCCCCGATTTGCAGGGGAATCACTGCATTCATCAGGGCAAACAGCAACGGCATAGCGACCAGGAAGATCATTGTCGTACCATGCATCGACAATAGTTGGTTATAGATATCCCCGACAATGAATTGATTGTTAGGAAACATCAATTGCAAACGGATCAGGAGTGCTTCCAACCCACCGATTGCAAAAAAGAGACCGCCCCCAATCAGGTACAGGATCCCGATCCGCTTATGATCGACGGTCGTGATCCAGCTCCAGAGCCATGTCTGTTCCATCCGCTCCAAATATCTCTTGTTATAACCGCCGGTCAGGATGGCCGACAGAAACAAGGCGAAAACAATGAGAATAATTAACGTGGTCATGGAAATCCATCCCTCCTTGTCATCAGCTGCTTCCTTTTAGTTCACGAAGATACCGGACAATGGCCCGGATCTGTTTGTCGCTCAGGTGGTCAAATGCGGGCATCCGGTTGCCCGGTTTGACTGCATGGGGATTTTTCAACCAGGCTGTCAGGTTTTTATCGTTGTTATCGATGACACCGGCAATCCGGGTTCGTTCGCTAAAGGCGGTCAGGTCAGGGCCTTTTTTACCTAAGACCCGATAGCCGGCATTCCGAATCGCATGGCAGCCGATGCAGTTCTGAGCCACCAGCTTCTGTCCTTCC
Organism: Salinithrix halophila; assembly: GCF_042650125.1. Lineage (NCBI taxonomy): Bacteria > Bacillati > Bacillota > Bacilli > Caryophanales > Thermoactinomycetaceae > Salinithrix > Salinithrix halophila. The sequence continues at coordinate 522,151 of NZ_JBHSAP010000015.1, read as the reverse complement.
CGGGCCATGACACTCTTCCCACGGGAGTCCGGCTTCTTTCTGGATCGGATCCATGCATCGAATTCATCCGGCGGATGGGCGATCACCCGAAAGTTCATCAAGGCATGCCCTGCTCCGCATAGTTCTGTACACTTCCCTTCATAGACCCCCGGTTTATCCGCCTGCAAAATCAAACGGGTATTTTTTCCAGGGCTTAAGTCCTGTTTACCGCCGAGACTGGGCACCCAGAAGGCATGAATGACATCGTGAGCCTTCATGATAAACTTCACTTTTTGCCCTGTCGGAATATGGACTTCATTGGCGGTTGTGACCCCTGCCCCAGGATATTCAAACCCCCACCAGTATTGGTAACCGACAACATTGATGCGGATGGCATCGTCGGGAGCCGGTTTTCGGTCAATGTTCAAGGTGGTGGTAATGGTGGGAACCGCCAGGATGACAAGCAGGACGATGGGGATCACCGTCCACAGAATCTCCAACTTTTTGCTCCCCTCCACTTGTTCCGGGATATGAGTCTGCCCGGGTCTCTCCCGGAAACGGAACACCACGTAAATATAGATGACAGCGACGACCACAGTTACCAGGGTCATGATCCCCGTAGCCAGATAGATCAGATTGAGCTGGGCTCTTCCCACCGGCCCCGTCGGATCGACAACGGATATCGATGGGTTAGCACAGCCCGACTGGGTTAACAAAGCACCCAGTACTCCGGGAATGGCGACTGGTGCAAATCGCTTCATGTTATCGAACCCCTCTTTCTAAAAACCTAGGAACAGCTTCACAACGAATATGGAGAATTCTATCCATCCTACTGGACAAAGAAGATCATCGCCGCCAGCATTCCCGACAGATAGATCAAGGAATACCGAAAGAGAAGCCTGGCCCACCGCTCTTCCCTATCCGGTCGCCAACCTGTCATGGCTAAGAAGAGATAGATCCCCCCCAAGACCAGTGCAACCATGAAGTAGCCCAGCCCCACTACTCCAACAGCGTGAAGCCAGAGAGACACCGGTAAAAGAATGGATACGAAGAACAGGATCTGACCCCGTGTCGCTCGGCTCCCCTTCACCACAGGTAACATCGGAATTCCCGCCCGCTGGTAGTCTTTTTTCTTCAACATTGCGAGGGCGAAAAAATGGGGGGGTTGCCAAAGGAAAAGGAAGGCAAACAGCGCCCATGCTCCAACATTTACCGTCCCGGAGGCAGCAACCCAACCGATCAGGGGCGGGATTGCTCCAGAAAAGCTACCGATCACGGTGTTCCACGTGGTGACCCGTTTCAGCCACAAACTGTAGACGACAACATAGGATAATGCTCCCGAAGCAGCCAATAAGGCACTCTGCTCATTCACTCGATACAGAAGCGTCAACAACCCGCCTGTAGTCAAACCGAATCCAGCCAACAGAGCTTGAGCCGGGGTGATGCGCCCCGTGGGAAGAGGGCGGTAGCGGGTTCGTTCCATCAATCGATCGATATCTCGATCGATCCAGTTGTTTAGCGTACAACTGCCAGCAATCACCAGGGCTGTCCCCCCCAAGGTCATCAAAAAACGAACCCAGTCTGGATTCCCCCCGCTACCCAGCCAGAAACCAGCCGCACAGGCCAATAGGTTAGACAGGATGATTCCCGGTTTGGTCAGCTCCAGAAAGCTTGCGGGCACGGATCGGGCATCCGCCCACTTTCCCCCGGTACCTTCCCGTATATACGGTCCGTTCATGGAACACCCTTTCCCGCCGTCCATCCGACAGCGCACAGAGTCTCATCTCGAATTACGATTCCAAAAACAGCACGGATTTATGTAATAATTGGTGTACTTGGCGAAATGTACACGTCTGATGGACAAAAAAACACGGAGGGTTCACCATCGGTTGAACCTCCGTGTTTTATGCTTCACGCTTTTCACTGTTCGCCTTAACCGGCAGCTGGTCTATGCACCCTTTCTTTTTTCCCGTCTTTGACGGAGGATGGCTCCTACCAGGCAGGTGATCCACAACAGGGAAAGCAACCCGTATACACCGATATGCCATTCTACCGGAATGGCCGGAATACAGAGGAGGAGGGTTTTTGCGTTGGTGATTAGAATTAACCCGCCAACCAGAACACCCAGAATATAGGAAGGAATAATCCTGACAAACCAAGCTGCAATAGGAGCGGCAACTATTCCACCCAGCATTAGTACCCCGACCCAAGTCCAGTTCAATTCTTGCCAGCCCAGGGAGATCAAAAACCCAAGCGTTGCGGAGACAGCTATGGCAAACTCACTCGTATCCACGGAACCGATTACTTTACGGGCTTCCATGCCTTTGCGAGAGAGGAGGATCGGCGTTGTCAACGGCCCCCAGCCCCCACCTCCCGTCGAATCAGCAAAACCGGCAAAAAGGCCGAGAGGGATCGTCCATTTACCCGGTGGGCCCTCCTGAGTGGATCCTTTTCCTGGACGCGAGTAAAGAAAACGAAAAAGAACGTAGAATCCGAGCAGGAACAAAAAAGAGGCAATATAGGGCTTCACGATTTCCCCTGGGAGACTGCTCAAAAAGCAAGCTCCCAGGAAGGCACCGATCGATCCGGGTACCATCAGCCGTTTGACCATGGTACGATCCACATTATTAAATTTCCAGTGCGAGATTCCGGAAGCTGCAGTCGTCACCACTTCCGCCATATGAACGGATGCAGAAGCGACTGCCGGGGCGATTCCAAACACCAGTAACAAGGAAGTGGAAGTCACTCCGTAGGCCATTCCCAAGGAACCATCAATCAACTGGGCGACAAAACCGATCAATGCCAGGACCAGCAATCTCTGCATACACCCTATCCCCCTGAACCTGTCGTTTTCCAACGGACCCCATTTCGTTATCAAGTGAAATCGTTTCAATTGGATTTGACCCGATATGCATCCTATGCAGGAATACCGAACAGGTGCCAGGAACGGGTGCCATGATTGCAGAATTAGAATCATGGGCAAAGCCATCGGCAAAGCGATTCGCCAAACAAAAAGGCGCCGACCCTTTCTTTCAGAGGTCAGCGCTTTCATCCAAACCAAGATTGTGGCTTGGTAGCAGCCAATTTGGGATATTGGACCTTTCAGAGGACTTTTTCGTAGGATAACCAACATCATTTTCTATTTATATCCGTTTAACTACTGCCATTTTTATATTTATCATAGAACATGTTCGTGTGGGTGCCAGTTCCCGATAATCCGGCGCGGGAGATTCAGGAACAGTGTCATTTCCCGGGAAACGTCGCCGCCTGTCGTTTCTTATACAAAAAAAGCCTGGGCAAACGCACAGGCTCTTTCCACTGGTATCTTTTCCTTAGTGGTTAAAGGATACGCTGGAAACATCGGTGTCTTTTTCTTTTTTGCGGGCAGCAAGCTCATCCGCATCCTCTCGGCGCTGCTTCTTCACCCACTGGAAAAAGGTATAACCGAGAACCCCCCCATACGCCAATTCCTGAATGATCTTCATCGCGACTCCGCCTAGGGATTGATCGTCCAGGGGCTGCAGGAAAGAAAATACCTGGCTCCCTCCCTGGTATGTGCTGTATAAAAGTACGTCGGAGAAGGCGATGATAGCACAAGCTGGAGTGAGCAACACGCCGTCGCCAAAGATGTAAGCCATCTTTTGCAGGTGGCTAAGATGGTCCTTCTCCGGTAGCGGGCAGATCACCGGCCACCACATCAGGAAAGCACTGACGGTCAACACCCAATGAGACAAGGACATCAGCCACCCGTAACTCATGACGGTGTCGAAGACCACCGGCAGATGGTAGAGGGAGAAAAATCCGTTAAACAGGATCAGGGTAATCAGAGGTTGGGTGAAGAAATGGAGTACCCGTTCCCGTTTCTTCCCGTTCCAAAGGGGCCGAATCAGCCAAGCAGGCGTTCCGAACAAAAGGAGCGGAGGCATTGCCAAGTAGATCAGAGCCATCTCCGTCATATGGGCGCTGAAGAGCAGAGGGGCAAAAGCCTGCACTGGACCTGTAGCCAAATAATAGATCAGCAGCCCGCAGACAAAAGAGATTTTCTGGCTAATCTGTACCGATTGACCCGCCCCGCCAATCCGGTCCTTCCAAGGACCGATGACCGCAAAATAAAGAACGGCCAGAACCAAGGTTATGAGAAGGGTACCAGGGCTTAAAATACCCCAAAAATCTGGAATTGTCGGGTCTCCATGGTGTTGATGCATGGAAAGCTCCTCCTTTCCAGCGGTTTTCTCCGCAAATATGGGTCTCCCCCTCGCCGAAAGCAAGGGGGAGATGCCCGACTTTCATCAGGAGATCAGCCAGAGGGCAATCGCACAGATGAGGCCGATTCCAAGTCCGGTAAAGGTGAACATCACCGTTAGCCAATTGTTTTTCAAATCTAGATGCATGAAGGTAAAAAGCTGCAGAATCACTTGAACCGCGGCCAGAGCGATAATAAATGGAATCACCATCGCATCGGGAATGACTTGAAGCATTACGGCCGCAAATGCAGCAGCGGTCAAGAGAATCATCCAGACAAAAGACATCACGTATTTGGTGCCGCTAGGTGCTGCATGCGTGGTTTGTGTATTCTGTTCGATATTACTTTCCATCGGTTAACCCACCTTCCCCATCAGGTAGACGACGGTAAAGATGAACACCCAGACCACATCGACAAAGTGCCAGTACAAGCTGGCAACATACAACTTCGGAGTGGTCTCCAGCGTGAGGCCTCGGCGGGCCACCTGAATCATCAGCGCGGTGATCCAGCTGATCCCGAACAGCACGTGAGATCCATGGGTGCCGATCAAGGTGTAGAAGGCCGATCCGAAGGCACTGCCGGTAAAGGTGTGCCCTTCATGGACATACTCGAAAAACTCGTAGATCTCCAACCCGAGGAACGCGGCTCCCAGGAGTACCGTCGCCCCGAACCAGAATTGTGTCTTCTTCACATTGTTCTGGTGCATCCCCACAATTCCCAGCACGCTGGTCAGCGAGCTGGTGAGCAGGAGCAAAGTGGCAACGGCCACCATCGGGATATTGTACAGTTCAGCCGGGGTAGGGCCGTCCAAAGTGGACCCTTTCAGAGCCAGATAGGTGCCGAACAGACAGGCGAACAGCACGGTCTCCGCACCGATGAGCAACCACATTCCCAGAACCTTGTTGCGCCCTTCCAGTGTGGCTTTCTCCGGATGGGGAGGGAGCGGCGCAGATGTCCCCGCATGTTTCACTTCTGCAGTGTTCATCGTGCCTACGCCCCTTTCTGCGTCTTTTTAATTTCATCCAGTTCGATGTGGTAACCATGGTCTTGTTCAAAGGAACGGAGGAACATGGTAAGCAACACCACGATCAAGCCCAAGACCCCGACTTCGACGGAACGGAAGACGAAGCCCAAGCCGGAAACAAAAAATCCAAGGGTCATGACAAAAGGCAGATGGGTAGAACTCGGCATATGGATGGGGGCCAAGGGTTCAGCCGGCTCCATTTCCTTATTACCTTCCATCTTCTCCTGCCACCAGCAATCCAAGGAGCGTACTCGAGGCAGTTGGGCGAAATTGTACTCCGGCGCCGGGGACGGGATCGTCCACTCCAAGGTACGACCATCCCAGGGATCATTGTCGGCGGCCAATTCTTTACGGTTACGGTAGCTAACTACGAAGTTGACCACCAACACAATGGAGGCAATTCCCATCAGCACAGCTCCAACCGTACTGATTTGGTTGAAGAGGGTGATTCCATCTTCAGCCTGATAGGTGAAATAACGGCGCGGCATCCCGTACAGCCCGATAAAGTGTTGGATGAAGAAGGTGAGGTGGAACCCGATGAAAAACAACCAGAAGTTCCATTTCCCCAAGGTTTCGTTCAATTTGTAACCGAACATCTTGGGCCACCAGTAGTAGAGACCCGCCAAGATACCGAAGACCGTACCGCCGATCAGTACGTAATGGAAGTGAGCCACAACGAAATAACTGTCATGGTACTGATAGTCAGCGGGAGGCGAAGCCAGCATGATACCGGTCACCCCGCCTAGTACGAAGGTGGGGATAAAGCCTACCGCATAGAGCATCGCTGTCGAATAGGTAATTTTTCCGCCCCACATGGTAAACAGCCAGTTAAACACCTTAATCCCCGTCGGAACGGCGATAGCCATTGTCGCGATAGCAAAGATCGAGTTGGCCACAGGCCCCATACCGACGGTAAACATATGGTGAGCCCACACCATGAAGCCGAGGAACCCGATCAGGAGCGTAGCGAACACCATGGAGGTGTACCCGAAGAGACGCTTTTTGGAAAAGGTGGAGATGATATCGGACATGATCCCGAAAGCGGGCAGAATAACAATGTACACTTCCGGGTGGCCGAAGATCCAGAACAGATGCTGCCAGATCACCGGGTTGCCCCCAAGGGCGACATCGAAGAAGTTAGCCCCGAATAGCCGTTCGAACATCACCAGGAACAGCCCTGCCGTCAGCGGAGGAAATCCAAACAGGATCAACGCGGAAGCAACGAAACTGGTCCAAGTGAACAACGGCATACGCAGAAAAGTCATCCCCGGCGCACGCATGTTAATGATGGTGGCAATGAAGTTCAAACCGCCCATCGTCGTCCCAATCCCCGATATCTGCAGGCCCAGGACATAATAGTCAATCCCGGTACCTGGACTGTACTCGTTGAGAGCGATGGGAACATAGTTGGTCCAGCCGGAATCCGGCGCACCCCCGAACAGCCAGCTGAGGTTCATCAGAAGACCACCGGCGAAGAACAACCAAAAACCGAGGGAGTTCAGGAAGGGAAACGCGACATCCCGCGCCCCGATCTGAAGCGGTACCGCCACATTCATAAAGGCGAACAGAAGCGGCATCGCAACGAAGAAGATCATGGTGGTGCCATGCATGGACAGCAATTCGTTAAACGTGCGGCCCACGATGAAATCGTTATCGGGGTAGAAGAGTTGCAAACGCATCAGCAGGGCTTCAATCCCACCGATGACAAAGAAGATACCGCCGCCGATCGCGTACAAAATTCCAATTTTCTTATGATCGACCGTCGTGATCCAATCCCAGAGCCAGTGGGACCGGAACCGGTCCAACATTTGCTTGTTGTAGCCCCCGGTCAGAATCGCCGCCAGGAACAAGGCGAAGACGATCAAGGTAACCAGTGTAGCCAAGGGTGTTCCCTCCTCCGTTCCAATCGGATCTGCAACCATATCCCCCTCGGGGAAAATAGTTGCGGTCTGGATGCCTTATTCAAGGCTCCTTAGATACTCCTGCAGAGAGGACATATCTTTCTTGCTCAGATGGGAGAACCCGGGCATGTAGGTCCCTGGTTTGAGACTCTGAGGATCTTTCAGCCACTGATCGAGGTTCTCCTCGTTGTTTTCCATCAGGCCGGCCACTTTCTTGCGCTCGCCGAACCCGGTTAGGTTAGGGGCTTTATCCCCTTTGACCTTCAGGTTTGTGCCATCGATCGCGTGACAGCTCATACAGTTCTGACTGAAGACTTTCTTGCCTTCTTTCTGTGCAACTGTCTGCGGTTCGGAGGAAGGCTTCTTCCGCTTTTCTACCCACTTGTCGAAATCGCTGGGTTTCTCTGCCACCACCTGGAAGTTCATCAGCGCGTGGCTGGCTCCGCACAATTCGGCGCAGCGCCCTTTGTAAGTACCGGGTTTGTCCGCATCCAATTTCATCCTGTTGATCCGGCCTGGTACGAGGTCGGTTTTACCAGCTAGGCTCGGAACCCAGAAGGAGTGAACGACATCATCGGACTGCAACTCCAGGAAGACTTTCTTACCCGTCGGAATATGGAGCTCCTGGGCCGTTTTGAAACCGTATTCCGGATATTCGAACTCCCACCAAAACTGGTGCGCCGTCACCTTCACCTTAACAACGTCATCCCTCTGCTCTTTGGGAGCTTTTTCGGCTAGGGAGAAGGTCGTTTGCAGTGTTGGAACCGCCAGGATCACCAGCAAAATGATCGGGATGACAATCCAGAGCAACTCCAATTTCATATTCCCTTCTACTTGCTCAGGTATGGTGTTGTCCCCTGGCTTTTGTTTAAAGCGGATAAGTACGTAGAAATAGATCGCGAAGACGACTACGCAGACGAAAACCATGATGTAAACGCTCAAATTAATAAGCGCGAGCTGCTCTTTCCCGGCCCCGCCCTGGGGGTCGAGCACATTCGACATCGGTTCTTCGCAACCGGTCAACAAAAGGGCGAACATGGTGAAAACAAAGAAAATCCGCCCAAAATATTTTCCTCGACTCATACCCCTGTAACCCCGCTTTCTCTCATCAGATGGATCAGCCGATCACTATTTTATATATGAAAACGCCGTCAGGCTATTGGGAAATAAAGCCGAGCGGCAAAGATACCGCTCAGCTTTCCCGATTTATCAGCCCAAAACGGCAGGATCCAAAAACATGGCAACTTGCATCAAAGTCAGGTAAAACAGGGAATAGAGGAAAAGCCTCCGCGCCCATGCCTCGTCATCTTTCGATGAATACCCCGACAGAGCCAAATAAATGAAGCCGCCACCAAGGACGATAGCCGTCCCGAGATAAATCCAGCCGACCACTCCCGCTGCATAGAGCAGCAACGAGGCAGGCAAAATCAGAATCACGAAGAAAAGCGTCTGCCGCTTCGTCTCTGCAAAACCCTTCACCACAGGAAGCATAGGAATCCCAGCTGCCCGGTAGTCCTCCGTCTTCATCATCGCCAGGGCAAAGAAGTGGGGCGGCTGCCAGACAAACATAAACAGAAACAGCACCCAAGCCGGCCAATCCAGTCCACCGGTCACAGCAACCCAGCCGATCATCGGCGGTACGGCCCCGGATATGCTCCCGACTACGGTATTGAGCGGCGTCGTTCGCTTGGTCCAGGCCGTATAGACGAAGACGTAGACAAAAAAGCCTACGGCTGCCAGCAAAGCAGAGAGCGGGTTAACCAATGCTACCAATACAGCTACCCCGGCCAGTCCCAGAATGAGGCCCATCCATAGCGCTGTTTGGGGTCGGATACGACCTGTAGGAACAGGCCGATCTTTCGTCCGGGCCATGAGCGGATCGATATCCCGGTCGATATAATTGTTGACGGCGCACCCTCCAGCGATAACTAAGGCTGTTCCCAGCAAGGTAGCCAACAACAGACCGAAATCGAAGGAATGGTGCCCGGCCAGCCAGAAACCAGTAAATGCAGCCATTAGGTTGGACGCGTTGATTCCCGGTTTGGTCAGTACCCAGAAATCCCTCCACGTAGCTCGTCCCGAGACCCCGGATCTCGCCTCGCCGGTTAGAAACCCTGCCGAGGGTTCTTGTGTCATTGGTCGTTCCACGGTACCCCTCCTTTCTATGGACCGGGCCCAAAGAGAATCGAATATACTGCCCCGCAGGTACCCGCGGATTCTCATTCATCTCAGTTGGGAAAGACCGCAAAAAAACTGCGCTGGAAAAACCCCGTCCATGTCCTTCAAAGGACAGGGCCCCAGCGTGTTAGGCCGGGGTCGGAAGCGTCGAAAGGCTTCGCGGTCTGTCGACACCGGCTTATGCTAAATTTAGTCAAGACTACGAAGGCATGATGGGGTCTTCCCCATCATTTAGCAGAGTGTATACAATAGATGGCAGTATAGCTCAGTACCATTTTAGATGTATCTTCCGATAAGCGTCAAGAGCGGCCCTAAAAGGTTCATAATATAGATACATACACATTGGAAGGGAAAAAACGCTGTCGAAAAGAAGCCATATAAAAACCGTCCCCTACCCAGGACGGCGAGGTTATTGACAAAAATCCCATCGGATAGTCAGTGCAAACCGGTATCGATGATTTCCGGATGACGAAGCTCCAGAAGCCCTCTCAGCCGCAGAATCTCTTCGACGGAGCCTTCAACGACGGCGCCATATACCCGTAAGGGCCCCGAAGCCAACAATTGCCTGTGATGGGCTGGATCAAAGGTTTCACCCAGCCACTTCACTGGACGACTCTGCTCTCCCAATGTTTCCATCAGCAAACTCCGCCGTTTCGGCAAGTTGGTTGGGGTGATCCCCCCCTCTTCTCCGGCTGGAATACCAAGGGGATGGGCCAAATGCGGCCCGGATGCTTCCCAGATCGGCATCCACTCCACGCGGAGCCGATAGGGAGACAGCATATCGAGTAGCCCTTCCGGCGAAACGGGGTGGCGGGTAGAAAAAGAGAAGCGAACCCGCGCATGGGGCGGCATTTCCTCCAGGGCCATCCAGACGGCGGCCTCCTTGCTCTCCGGTTTTCCGCGGATGTTCGGCGGTGTAAAGCGGGGTAAGGTATTCGCATCCATCCGAAACAGACGGATTTCCGAAGAGAGGCCCTGTCTCCTCTCCAACAGCGTTCCTTCAAACCGCCACCTTCCCGACCGGCGGGAAAACAGGGAGATCTCGGTATCTCGTATGTAAAAAGGAAACCAACTTCTGTGTGTGACTTGGCCCCGGGCTTGCAAACCGGGCATCAGCAAGGGAGCGAAAGCCGTTGCCTCTTGTCCCGGCTTTCCACGCACCCAAAAATCCTCCACCTGACAGAAGACGGAAAAAAGAAGCAACAGCACGATCAGCCAACGTGCTATGCTTTTCAACTGTTCTACCGCCTTCTTCATCCCTCCATCCCACTCCTTCGTGCCTGTCTCCTTATAAAAGCTTATGCCGGGGACGTAGAGGACAGAAGGAGGGTGAAGAGTTATCCATTTTCGTTCTCCATCGGTTGTGGATATCTTAGTCGGAGGGCCTCAGGTCGGACTCATCTTTCCATTTCGTTACAGATACATAGGTTCCCTTTCCGTCCACCGCACGAATAGAGAACTCATCCATCAGTTCCCGCACTTGCTTCAGTCCGTATCCTTCCATGGAAGTAGGGGATTCAGACAGGCGGATAATTTGATCTAGATCTTCGATGCCTGGCCCGAAATCCTGCACGATAATCCGAATCCCTGCTTTGCCCTCTCCCTGGACTGATTCCACCTGAACCATCCCCTCCACTGCGTGATGAACGACGTTACTGGCCAATTCAGATACCGATTGCACGATACGGGCCTGGTTCAATTCGCTGAACCCATGTTCCCGGGCCAGTTCCCTCACCGACTTTCGAATGGCAACGATATCCCATTCGTATTTGATCGGGAATGACTTTTCCACTCGTTTCTCCTCCCAATGGTTCAAGGTGCTCCGGTCGTATGACTGGCCGGTTCCCCTGCCCCTTCTAGATTTTGCACACTGAAGAGACGCGCATACCGACCGCCAGCGTTCATCAGTTCCCCGTGGCTTCCCTTTTCCACGATTCGACCGTTTTCTATGAGATAGATTCGGTCGGCGTGGGTGATCGTTGAAAGGCGGTGGGCCACAATCAGCGTCGTTCTATTTTCCGCTAAGCGGTTGAGAGATTCTTGGATCAACTGCTCGGATTTCAAGTCGAGAGCGGAGGTAGCTTCGTCCAGGATGAGGATTGCCGGATCTTTCAGGAAAACACGGGCGATGGCGACCCGTTGTTTCTGTCCTCCGGAAAGTTTCACCCCTCGCTCGCCAATCTCTGTCCTGTACCCATGAGGGAGTTCAAGGATGAAATCATGGGCATTGGCTGCCCGGGCAACCGCCTCCACTTCCTCCATGGAGGCGCCTGGCTTCCCCATCCGAATGTTGTCCAGCACACTTCCGCTAAACAGGATGTTATCTTGGAGAACGATTCCGATCTGTTCTCGCAAACTGGCCAGGGTCCAGTCACGTACATCTCGTCCGTCCACCATCACCTGTCCTTCCTGGACATCGTAAAACCGGGGTATAAGAGAAACGATGGAGGACTTCCCCCCGCCGCTCATCCCTACAAGCGCCACCGTTTGTCCCGGCTTAATCTCCAGATCCACTCCTTTCAGCACTTCTTCTCCACCCTTCCCATAGGAGAAACGAACATCATGAAAGGCGATGGCGCCCCGGGCACGGCCTAGCTCACCCGCTCCAGCCTGGTCTTTGATATCGTATGGCTCATCCAATAGTTCGAAAACCCGGTCCATCGAGGCTAGAGACTGAGTGAGGGTCGTGGACGCGTTAACCAGTCTCCGAACCGGTGAGTAGATCAGGCCGAGATAACCGTAAAAGGCCGTCATCTCCCCGATGGTTACATCTCCCTCAATCACCTGGTACGCAGCAAAACCGATGAGGAGGATCGGTGCGATATCCGTAATCGTATTGATGACGGCGAAGGTTTTCCCGTTCCAACGGGAATGGGCTAGGGCACGATCCAGGAAATTGCGGTTCTGCACCTGAAACTGCTCCTGTTCGTGCTTTTCAAGGTTGAAGGCCCGGATCACGGAAACTCCCTGGATCCGTTCATGCAAATGTCCCTGCATTTCAGCCAGCGCCTGGGATCGCTCCCTGGTCAAATGGCGAAGCCGTTTGTAGAAATATTTGACCGCCACCCCGTATAGCGGAAAGACTGCCAGAGAGACGAGCGTCATCCCCGGATCCATCCAAACCATGATCCCGATGGCGATAAAAAGAGTAATCATATCCAGCCAGATGTTCATCATCCCCGTCACCACGAATTCTTTTGTCTGTTCCACATCATGGATGACTCGAGAGATGAGCTGCCCAACTTTCTGGTTGTTATAAAAACGAAGCGAAAGCTTCTGCAAGTGGGCAAAAAGACGGCTGCGGACGTCAAACAGCACTTTACTCGCTGTCCACTGCGCGAAATACTGTCGATAATATTCAATAGGCCAACGCAAAACCGTAAATACAAAAAAAGAACCTGCCAAGACCCAGAACAAGCGATCCAACTTCTCCTCCGTAGGGCGATCCGTCAATAACAGGTCATCGACAACATACTTCAGGATCAACGGCAGGAGGAGGGGAATGCCGAACTTGAGTACGCCAACAACCATGGTCGTTGCGATTTCTTTTCGATAGGGTCGTATAAAACGAAGGTATCTCCGAACACTCCCCAATAGCTTTCATCTCCCAATGACAAAAAATCTCCCCGCCCCGTTCTGATCGAACCCCTCTATTATACAAAAGGGATAGGCGATCATCATCACACGGCCTTCGATAAGGTCGTGTAATCCTTTTAACCTCTAAACGCTTTTTTGAGAGAGAGGGATTCCTCGGGTTCCAAGGTTGTTACCTTTCCCCCTCGTATCAACCAGATCCTACTCATCGATGGATTTGCCGATAAATTCTTCCTCCACCAAAACCATGCTAAGATCCAGACCAACCCGGATGCATTCCTCCCGCTCTCTCCGGGACAGCGGATCCGCTGCGACGTGCTTCTGGATTTCTTCGTAATGAGAGAGGCCGGCATATTGCCAAATCGCCGTCACCTCAGTCTTACCCTCGTTGGTCCATCGACCAACCAGTTTCGCTCCGTATTTCATCTGAACCGGATGGACGAATCGATTGAAATAATGGTTGAAGTCGTCGGCCATTTCCGGCGGGATCTTGTAGACCCTTTTGCGGAATAGCATGGAGTACCCCTTTCCCCCATCCATCCACCCCCTGCTCTTAAGACCTTATCCTAATGATGGAAAGGAAGGCAAGTTCATCGA
>NZ_JBHSAP010000015.1:0-508544 GCF_042650125.1 Salinithrix halophila | reverse complement strand
TTTCCCAGTCTGTCCCTGAAAGCCCACACGACAAAAAAAGCGGCCGCCGGATGATCCGGCGGCCGCCTTCTTCCCCTTTAGCTACGGGCTTTTTCTAGAGCTGGCAAGAGCTTGTTGTTCAGGATTTTGATGTAGGTTCCTTTCATCCCGAGAGAGCGAGATTCTACGACCCCGGCACTTTCCAATTTCCGCAGGGCATTGACGATTACAGAACGGGTGATACCGACCCGGTCGGCAATTTTACTCGCTACCAGCAAGCCTTCATTCCCTTCCAATTCATTGAAAATATGCTCAGCAGCTTCCAACTCACTGTAGGAAAGGGAATTGATAGCCAGTTGGACAACAGCACGGCTGCGGGCTTCATCTTCAATCTTGCCCGCCCGTTCCCGAAGAATCTCCATGCCGACGACCGTGGCCCCATATTCAGCCAGTACCATATCGTCATCCACGAACTCCTCATTGATTCGGGAGAGAACCAGGGTTCCCAGGTGATCCCCGCCACCGACGACCGGCACTAGAGTGGTGTACCCATGTTTGAACATATCTTTCATCTCTACGGGGTAAGCCGTGTAGGGGCTGTCCACACTAACGTTGAATGTGGTCTTCTCCACTTCCATCAGAAGGGTGGCATACTCCTCTGGAAATTGGCGCTCTTTCAGATATTTTTGCATCCGCTCGTTTTCAATGTCATGGTTGGTTGCCAAACCGAGAATTTCCCCTTCCGGGCTCACCACGTAGATATTGGCTCCAATGACATCACTTAAAGCTTCAGCCACTTGGTCGAAATCAACCAGGTGATGACCGACATTTTTCTGTAAGATCCGTGAAATGCGGCGTGTTTTGTTTAAAAGATCCATATGGACAGGTCCTCCCTGAAAACTGTTTTTAAGATTCACTCGTTTCTTTATTCACAGTCAGCGCGGACGCCCCGTCCAAGCCAAGCACCGACGGAACCGCGTCCTTGCGCGAAACATTTATCGATTGGCGATGTGAAAGAATCGATCAGCCCCAACCTCTTCACTATTATGCGCTCGTATAAAAATCAGCGCAAAAGGTTTTTGTGAACAGTTTTTGACTTTTTTTATAATTTGGTTTCCATCAGAGAAAGGCAGCCAATGACGGTCTCCAGAGGATCAATTCCACTTTTCCTTCGAGAAGCCTATCGGGTACAAGACCGACGCTTTGGTAACGGCTGTCACGGCTGGCATACCGGTGGCGGTTATCTCCCATCACAAAAATGCGATTGGGTTTAACATCCACAGGCCCATAATTACCATCTTCAATTTCGGTGTCGATATAGGGCTCGTATACTACTTTACCGTTCCGGTAAAGTTCACCTTTCTTGATTTCGATCCGGTCTCCTGGCACCCCTACGACACGTTTCACTAAGTAACGCCCTTTATGAGAAGGATCCTTGAACGTAACCACATCCCCGCGTTCGGGTTCGTTCAATAAGAAATGAAATTTGTTAATCAACAATCGATCTCCGTTTTCAAGTGTCGGCTGCATAGATGTGCCGTTGACGACCGACAGCGCCATCCCGAACTGGTTGATCACCAATGCGAAGGAAACGGCCAACAAAAAGGTCCTCAACCAGGAAATAAACCTTGGTCTAGATTTGCTCATGTGTCATCACTTCACCCCATCAATTGTTTTTCATAAGAAAGATATCGATGATATCCTGCTTGGACAAATGCCGGAGTGAAAGGTTCCCTTCCAGCTCGGAAACGATCGTCCAACTCAGCGGCTGCTCTCTTCACTTCACGGATAACGTGCTGGGGGTAAGCCATACGCCGCCGATTTTCTTCGAATTCATTCCGGTCCAGCCACCGCGCCTTCCCTGTCTCGTCAACCGACAGATCTAGGTCATAGTCCGTATAAATGAGACGTTCTGCTTCCAGACGGCATGGAGAGGCGATGTTACAATACCAGCGGTACTTCTTCCTGAAATTGAACAATACTATCGTATTGAACCACTTGGTTCTATGAAACTGACAAATCGCCAAATTCCTAGAAATCCATTGCCGCCCGTCTGCTTCCGTCACACGGACATTCCGGTTGGCCAAGAGAAGAGGATCACCGCCCTCCAGAACAATGGACCTCTCCCAAGTGCGATGAAGCTTGCCATTGTGTTTATAACTCTCTATGCGGAGGATATCCCCTGTTTTGCACTCTTTCATTCGACCACCCGCCTTACACATTCTCATGTATTTCCAAATAAGGGAGTTTATAAAACATATTTTCAGAATTGATTCAGTGAATGGACTATTTTTTTCAATTAGGCTTTCACCGGATACATTCCCTACTTACCCGCCTCATGCCGAAGCAAACGGTGGAAAAATGTTCCCACCCTTGACATCCTTTTGCCATGGATTGCATAATAGTAAGAACTACAGACCGGATATGGACGGATGAAAACGCGATGACGGGGCTAGTAAGGCGGGCTTAACGGTCAGAGAGCGGCACCCGAGGGCTGGAAGGTGCCGTCCGGGATGTCCCCCCAACCCACCCCTGATGCGGACGGTGATAAATCGGACGGGAGTCTCCCCTTATCGAGAGCGAACGGTGGTTCCTCGCCGTTCCGCAAGCCGGGCACACTTTTGTGCCAAAAAAGGTGGTACCGCGGAAGAGACCCTCTTTCGTCCTTGTGACGAAAGAGGGTCTCTTTGCATGTAGTCGACCATTCAAAGGAGGATGCCTCATGAAACAGAGAAAACACTATTGCTTTATCGGGGCCGGCTCCATGGCCGAAGCGATCCTCGGCGGGCTGACCAAAAGCCGGCGAGCCGACGCTAATGGCATCCACGTCATCAACCGATGCGACCGGGATCGCCTGACCCAACTGAAAAATCATTACAGCATCCAATGCCCTGAAGAAAAAGAAAAGGCTGTGACGCGTGCCGAAACGATCATCCTGGCCGTCAAACCGAAGGACATGGCTGATGCCCTCGATCAATGGGGGGGCTTAATCCGTCCTGGCCAACGGGTGATCTCTGTAGCTGCCGGTATCTCCACCGCCTTTATTGAAGAGCGTATCGCTTCCGGAGTAGCCGTCATCCGAGCTATGCCCAATACTTCCAGCATGATCGGGCGGTCCGCAACCGCCATTTGCGGCGGCCGCCACGCCGCTAAATCCGACCTAGAAGAGGCTGTAGCCGATTTCTCCAGCATAGGTTCCACAGTGATCGTGGACGAAAAAGATATGGATACGGTGACCGGTCTCTCCGGCAGTGGACCCGCCTACATCTACTATTTTGTAGAAGCCTTGGAACAAGCCGGGGTAAGGGAAGGGCTATCCCACCAGGTTGCCCGCCAGCTCACCCTGCAGACCCTGGTCGGGGCTGCTCATATGCTACTGGAAACCGGAGAAGACCCGGCAGAGCTGCGCCGCAAAGTTACCTCTCCGGGGGGGACCACCATGGCCGCGATTGAAACCCTGGCCGACCACCATTTCCACCAGGCTCTTCAAAGCGCTGTCCACCGCGCTCGAAAACGTTCCGAAGAACTTGGACAAGTGTTTACCCCATCGGCGGCAAAGTAAAAAAACCTATGGGAAATAACCTACCGGCACCGGTATTCTACCGGTGCCGTATTGTTTCATGGGGTTTTTCCAAAAATCGTTCTTCGCCACAAAAATACCCCTTAAAAGTAGTCCCGTTCAGGGAATTTCCCTGTGTCTACTCAAAGGGGTGCTGTTATTTTTACGCCTGTTTTTGGTTAATTGCCTGGGGAACCGGCGGTAACCCCCTGAAAGGCGGCATACTCCTTCGCCAGGGCAACAGCAGCACGTACGTCGATATAGCCTGCCTGATCGCCGCGTAAGACCTGACTGGTATCCATTAGGATCGCTTTGACATCATTGGGGCTTAAAGCTGGGTTGGCCTCCAGCATGAGGGCGGCCACTCCAGCGCAGATCGGGGTGGCCATCGAGGTTCCGGACAAACTGATATAATGATCACCGACACGGTTCTCCGGCAATTGCTTCTCCAAAGGCGAACCGGGAACCGACAGGGAGACGATATTGGTCCCGGGGGCGTATATATCCGGCTTTACAAGAAAATCGAAGGTAGGGCCCCGGCTGGAATAAGGGGCTTTTTGATCGTCCTGCCGATCTTCCGTATTCTTATCGTCAGCGGAACCCACCGTGATGATCAGCGGATCGATCCCCGGCGTTCCAATCGTCATCGGATAAGGCCCCTCATTACCCGCTGCCGCACAGACAACGATCCCGCTGTGCCAAGCTTTTTCAACGGCCTGGCAGAGGGGATCATCCCGGTAAGATTCAAAGGCGGGGGCTCCCAAGGAGAGGGACAAGACACGAATCCCCAGTTCCTTGCGATGCCTGACACACCACTCCACACCCTGAATCACTGTAGACAGGCGGCCACTCCCTTCGGCATCGAGCACCTTCACTCCGACCAAATCCGCTTCCGGTGCGGGACTCGTGTAAAGTCCCTCGGAAAGGCCACCGTTCCCAGCGGCGTTCCCTGCACAATGAGACCCGTGTCCCTGGTCATCATAGGAGTCTTTCTCTTTGGCCACTAAATCGACGAATGCCTTGATTCGCATCGTTGGTTTCATCAGGTCGTCATGGGGATGGATCCCTGTGTCGACGACGGCGATCGTGACACCTTTCCCCGTTAGACCGTCTTTTACCTGGACATCCAAAGCACCGATGGATTTGGATGCCATATCCAAGAGGGCCTTCACTTCCCGGTCGTAATATATTTTGGCCACACCTTCATGCTTAACAAGGTTCTTGATCGTTGCCGGGCTGAGGGAGCCGTAAATCCCTCCCAGGAAAGCCAACTCCCCTTCCACCCGATCACAGGAGCCGTCTTGGCAGAACCGGATCGCCTCTTCTCGTCGTTCCTTTTCCGCCTGGTGGTTGAAGCGGACGATTACCGGCAGTGCGGCATTCTCCTCATCCGAGGTTTTTTTGCGAAGCATTCTTAATTCCTGAACCAGACCGGGATCCAAGAATCCTTCTGCCTGCTCAAACCAAACCCGCTCTTTCTTTCCCACAGGAAACCACCTCCTACTCTAGGTATTGGATGCCATTTCCGAATTTCCTCCCTTTTCTCAAAATTAAAAAATAAATAAAAAACCTCCGTACCCGGTCGGTGCGGAGCTGAGGATTATCGCCTCTGGATGGTATAGGGATAGGACCAGCTTGCTATCAGAATGAACGATTAGGCCAAGAATCAGCGGGCAACCTGTCCTATCAAATTCTTTAAGTTGAAAATCCAGTTTTCCCCCAGAACAGAAGAACGGATTCCCTGATACCCAAGATGGGTGTAAAAAGGGTACAACTTCTCCGTCCCTTCATCGATGACGGCTTGGGTACGGTTCACTCCTTTGTCGCGAAGCCGATTCTCCAACAGCTGGGTCAGGCCGCGCGCCACCCCTTTCCCCTGGTAAGCGGGGTGAACAGCTAGGCAATACAGGAATCCTGTATCCTTATCGATCGTTCCCATAATCGCTCCTACCACCCGGCCCTCATCCTCCGCCACCAAGACCAGGTCTCGGTCACAGACCAACTGCCGGGATAGAACTTGAAGCGTCTCTTCCTCCTTTTCCCGGGATGCGGTCATTTTCCAAATCGATGTGACGGCATGTACGTCGGATAATTGAAAAGAACGCAGATGCATCGATGAATCCTCCCAGCGACGGATGATTTCTTAAGTGTACAAGATGCTTTTCCTTCTTGGCAATTGTGATGAAACTGTGAAGAAAACGCTTACTACCGGTGGAAAAATCACCGTCCGCCTTTATTTGGCTCTATTCGTCATATCCTGCGAAGAGGGAATAACCCCTCTTTTTCCGGCTATTACTTTATATTGGAAAATCGCACACCAACATGATGGCCAACCTAGGCAGTTAGGATGGGGCGGGACGGGGGAGCCATTGACCTAAACGCCAGAACCAGGGAACCAGCATTAATAGGGCGAAAGCGGTTAGCCAGGGCATCATTCCCTCCAACCAGCGAACAGAAACGGCCGTCAACAAAACAAAACACCAGACAACAAAGGAATACCGCGCCATCCCACTGGGAATATGGTCACTCCGAAACATAATGGCCGTATAGATCAGCCCGCTGATTGCATAACAAGTACAGCTGAAAACTCCCCCCAGACGAAACAGGAGCCTTTCCCACATCAGGATGTAATCAGCCAATCCTGCTGTGGGTACAGCCAAGAACATCCGGGACAGCGTCGGCATCACCCACATTTGCATCAAGTCTTGCAAGATCCATCCAGCAGCACCGATAATCCAGATCATAAGAGCCATCTGTAGGATCGATCGATACTGAGCCTCCAGCATCCACACTAATACAAGAAAAACCCCTGTCATCATCACAGCCGACAGGATTTTAACTCCCCACGACCAATGAAAGACCGCCTCATTAGCCAAAATGGAACGCATCCGAACTCCAATGGGCCCGTACTCCGAACGGACCATAAAATACACCAGCGTCATCACCGCCATCAGGTTTGTGATAGCAGCAGCCCGTCCAAGCCAGGGAACCCAATGAAAAAGCCCACTTAAAGCCCCCCTTCCCCTCTCCTTCATAACCCCTCACTCCCTGTCTCTGCCTGAAACCCCGTTTTAGTGGAAAATATGCCGTTAGTCTATAGCCCTATGAATACCGCGAAAAAAGGCACCAGCGTTCCAACCAATCAGATTATTCCTCTTAGACCGTAATAACCAGCTTTGCCATAGCACCGGGTTTTAAACTTGCCCTATCGCCTTGAAATGGAGTCTTTTCGCATGGATGCTACGTGGAGAGCCCATACTGAGAGAGAGGTGATCCTAGTGTACAAAGGACGGAACCTGGAAGAACTGACTGCTGTCCCTCTCTCTGACTGGGAAATGGACGAACTAGCCTACCACCATGACGCCATGGCGCAAATGTCCCCCCTAATGAACGCGCAGGGTATCAGCCTGCACCACCAGCTGATCGAAGAAATCGAGCGCCGTGGAGGTCTACACGGCAAAGTTTGAACATGGGTCACTCCCCTCTGCCGTTGGCAGAGGGGAGTGGCAGTTTTTTATAACGGAAAGCACTACTTTTTTTTTCTGTGATTCTATACAATAGAGATTAAAACAGGTTCCCGGGAGGACGATCAAAACCATGTGAAAGTCCACGAACAGGCTTTCCCGGTCGACAACCCCGAAATGATTTTGACTTTTCTGAAAATTAGGAGGTCATGATGCATTGGACGTGGAGGACGTTCTAAGCTTACTCTTTCTAACGGGTTTGATGGTGATGCTGATTCTGTTAAACGGGTTTTGTGCGGCTTTGGATTCCTCCCTCACACGGACCAGATCCAACAAAATCCCCAAGCGAACAGCGGCTTTGCATAACCGATCATCCAATCGCGAAACCATTCGGTCGACCCTTCGACTGGGAGTCGTCCTCTCCTCCCTCTTCATCGGATGGATAGCCCAACCAGCAGTGGAAGGAGGGCTTTTCCCCTTCGTCTCCCCAGTCATTCCGAAGTGGGTACTCCATCCACTCGGTTTCGCTTTACTCTTTGGCATTCTCGCCTGGCCTCATCTGACGGCTCGTCATTCGGCGGCCGGATCAGGAGTTTTTGCCCGGTTTGAGGCTTCAATCTCCGGGGCCATAAGCCGGCTGTACAAGGAACCTCCGGAGAACTCCGGGCACCACAAAGAGGAAACCCACCAGTTGGAAGCCCACAACCAACGGAGTAACCATGTAGGTGTAGCTCCCTACTCTACCGAACACGTCTACCCCTTCGTCGACAGGCTGGGTAGAGAAATCATGGTTCCCCGAGTGGACATGGTTTGTCTATATACGGACAACACTTTTGAGGAAAACCAGGCCATCATCCGGCAACACCGTCACACCCGTTATCCACTCTGCGAAAAAGATAAGGATCGCATCCTCGGTGTTGTTCATATCCACGATATCTATGAGTACACCCAGACAGTGAGCCACCCTTCCTTTGTAACCATCGCCAGACCCGAAGTTTCGGTACCTGAGACGATGGAACTAACTCAGATCCTGCGAACGCTACAGGAAAAACGGGCCGGTATGGCGATCGTGGTAGACGAATACGGCGGCACTGCCGGTCTTGTTACGAAGGAGGATATCATGGAGGAAGTCTTCGGCGAAATCCAGGATGAATTTGATCAATCTCCTCCATTATTTTTACCGAAAGGAGAGGCTACCTCTATCCACCCCCGGGCCCTAATTGAGGAAGTCAATGATCATTTTGGGGTTAGCATCGACGACCCCGACAACGATACGATCGGAGGTTGGCTTTTCTCCTGCCTGGAGAAAGTACCGGAAAAGGGAGATCGCATTATCTTCGGAGGGCTGGAATTCATGGTGGTAAAAGCCCGTGACCGCTGGATCGACCGCGTTCTCGTCCGCCGGATCGATACCCTAGCTGACTCCCCCGTGGTAAAAGAAAAACGGGCTTCATCCTCTGCCGAAGAATGTATCCCTTCTTCCGTTTCCTAGGACGACTTTCGGAGGAATGCATCAGGGAGCACTCTCGCTTTTTTGTTCCTAGGCACAAGTGTGGATTTTTATCAACAAGTATGAAAGCTTGTCGACAAAACGTGTTTCCCTGGGGTAGATTCGGTAGTAGATTTGATAAAACATGACAAATGGAGGCTGGTCTGTGTTTAAAAACCTGATGGCCAAGTTGGGCAAAGGCGCAGCAAAAGTAGATCTCGTCCTGGAGCGGCAGAATTACCTGCCGGGAGATGAAGTGCGGGGGGAATTGGTGATCGAGGGCGGAACCATCGAACAAAAAATCAACCAGGTCGATGTGGATCTGACCATGATTGTTCAGGTAAAAGAACAAGAGATCAACCATACCATCGAGCGCTTCCCTTTCCACGAATCTTTTACCGTCCAGCCAGAAGCCCGAAAAACCCTTCCTTTTTCCTATGTATTACCCAAAGATCTCCCCCTCTCCGGCAACAAAGTGGCTTACTTCTTTACCACCCATCTGGACATCGCCTCCGGAGTGGATCACTCCGACCATGATTTCCTAAAAATACACCCTCCCCTGCGCTTACAAAAAGTCCTGGCTGCTCTTAGTGAGTTAGGGCTTCGTGAGAAACACGATTCCCGCTCGTTCAACGGGTACGCTCAGGAATTTGCACTCTTCCCCACCGCTTTCCTCCAAGGCCGGGCAGAGGAAGTGGAATTTGTCGCCGCTGTAGAAGAAGCGGGCATTCGACTGCTGCTGGAACTGGATCTCTTCTCCTGGGCAGGGGAACAGGAAGTCCGCCGGGAAATCTGGCTGGAAAATAAACAGCTCGACAATCCTGATGAGCTGACACAACTCCTAAAAGACGCCCTGTCTGAGATGGCAGAAAACCCCTCCTCTTTCCTTCAGCCCCGCCATTTTCAACATGGCGGCCATAAACACAGCGGCCTCTCCAAGGGGGGCGGGACGATTGGAGGCTTTGCCGCTGGTGCAATCGGTGGCCTGGTCTTGGCACAAATGATGGATGGAGTCGGCGAAGAAATCGCGGAAGCCGCTGACATCGACCTCCCGGAGATTGAAGATACCGGTGAATTCTTCGATGATGTCGGTGACTTTTTTGGCGGGGACGAATGATTTCCAATGAAAAAAGCCTCCTTATGAGGTTTTTTTCATTGGAATCAGAAAGGAGGGACCCTAGATGACCGTTGAAAAAACTATCGCCCGCTCGGTCTGCCCCTTGGATTGTCCGGACACCTGCGGCCTCCACGTTACTTTGGAAGGGGAACGGATCACCCGAGTGACTGGAGATCCGGACCACCCGGTCACCCGAGGGACCATCTGCCACAAGGTTCGTCATTTTCCTGCCAGAGTCCATCACCCTGATCGACTACTCTACCCCATGAAAAGAATCGGTCCCAAGGGAGAAGGACAATTCAAACGGATTACCTGGGAAGAGGCCCTCGAAGAGATCACCAGACGTTTCCAGGGAGCCGCACGCTCCCACGGGCCGGAATCCATCCTTCCGTACAGTTATTACGGCAACATGGGGATCGTCAACAACGGGAGTATGGATCGCCGTTTTTTTCATCGACTCGGTGCCACGCGCCTAAAGCGGACCATCTGCAATGTCGCAGGGAATGCCGGGTTTGAAATGACAATGGGCCTCAAAGGGGCCCTCGATCCCGAAGACACCATCCACAGCCGTTACGTTATTTTGTGGGGCGGTGATTTTGTCAGTACGAACATGCACCAGATGATGTTTCTCTCAGAAGCGCGCAAGCGGGGGGCACGGATCATTGCCGTCGATGTCCGGCGCAACCGTACAGCCCGCTGGGCAGATGAATTCATCCAGCTCTATCCTGGAACAGATGCTGCCCTCGCACTCGGCATGATGCATGTCATGGTCGAAGAGGGTCTGACTGACGATCCATTCATCCGTGAAAATACCATCGGATGGGAATCTTTCCGGGAACGGGTGCGGGAATATCCGCCTGAAGCCGTACAACGGGTAACCGGTGTATCGGCGGATACGATTCGCCGCCTCGCCCGGGAATACGCAGCCGCCGAGCCTTCCCTGATCCGGATTGGCAACGGCCTTCAGCATCATGATAACGGGGGTATGACCGTTCGAACCTTGGCCTGTTTACCGGCCCTTACCGGTCAATGGAAATATCGGGGAGGAGGTGCATTAAAGGAGAACGGGCTCTCTGCTGTCAACAAAGAGCGTCTAGAGAGGCCTGACCTGCTTCCGGATCCTTCGGTTCGATCCGTCAACATGATCCATCTCGGTGACGTACTCCTCGATGCGACTCCTCCAGTCACATGCCTGTTCGTCTATACAACCAATCCGGCGGCAGTCGCTCCCTCACAAGAGAAAGTGATCCGTGGGCTGTTGCGAGAGGATCTATTCACAGTCGTCCACGAGCTCTTTCTGACGGATACGGCCCGTTACGCAGACTTGGTACTACCAGCCACTAGCCACTTTGAAAACTTGGACCTCTACAAGTCCTACTGGCATCTCTACGTTCAGGTAGCCCGCCCTATCATCCAGCCCCCAGGAGAAGCCTGGTCCAACTACCGACTCTTCCGCACCCTGGCAGAACGGATGGGGTTTACTGATCCATGCTTTTCTGATGAGCCGGAGGAAATCATCCGTCAAGCCTTGACCCATCCGGATAATCCCTGTCTACAGGGGATAGATGTCGATGATCTGATGGAGAAGGGAATCGCCAAAGTAGATCTGTCCAGCTCCCCCCTCTTCCCGGAACGGCTTGCTCATCCTGGTGAAAAAATCGCTCTTTACAGCGAACGGATGAAGCGGGCGGGACTGGATCCGCTCCCCTCCTATCAGCCTCTGCCGGAAGGGAAAGATGCCACTGATCCCCTTGATGCTGCCCACCCGTTCATGCTGATCTCCCCTCCCAACCATCAATTCCTCAACACCAGTATGGGCAATCTCCCTCCATTGCGCCGGATGGAAGGTCAACCGCTCCTGGAAATTCATCCCTATGATGCCGCTGCTCTCGGGATCGAGGATGAAAACCCAGTCCGTGTCAAAAACGAACGGGGAAGTTGCCTCCTTACCGCCCGGGTGACAGAAGATGTCCTGCCAGGGGTGGTTGTCTCCACCGGCCTCTGGTGGCGGGACAACCACCTCGACGGTCATGGAGGGATTAACCGCCTCACACCGGATCGGGAAGCCGATCTCGGCGGAGGGGCCGTCTTCTTCTCCACAGCAGTCTCGGTGGAGAAAGAAGAAAAAGCGGACTGTTGAGGGAATCATAGCTATCTCCTACTACACAAAAAAGACCGCCATGAAAGGCGGCTTTTTCTCATTGAGGTAACACCATGTCCTCTACCTTCCTGGGTGCAGCCTGCACTGCGCGAGGATGATGGTACGTCCCCGGAACGGTGTAAAGATCGACACTAAGAGTTCCTCCGCCGATAGAGGTTCGGATCAGAACTGGTTTCCTCAGGTTGTTGCGGAAGCGGAAGTCCGGCCCATGCCAGGCTACGGTGGCGTCCCGTCTTTTCGGAACATAGGTGACTTCTTTACTGTGGGAGAAACGGGCGGTAATGGCCAGCCCCGCATTATCCACGCTGTTGAATAATGTGGAGGAGGTCTGGCAGATCCCGCCTCCTAACCCTTCACTGTATTCTCCTTTGACAATAATGATGGCTGACTTGTACCCCCGGGCGGCGGTTCGTTCCCCAACGGTTTTGTTAAAGGAGAACACTTCACCGGGATTGACCACTCGGTTATGAATCGCTTGGCTTGACAGCCGGAGATTCGTCGTACGGTTCGTGTTGCCCGGATTAAAATAAGTCGTGTAATGGCCGATGTGTTGACCATTTACCCGCTTCAAATCCTCTGTTGTGACTGTCGGGGCGTCGGAAACGAGAGGAATATAATGAATTCGGTTCACTTTTTTATCAATCCTGTCCGCCCACTTCTCCATTTCTTTCTCATCCAGCAGCCACCCCATCCGTTCTGGGCGTATCTTTCCGCCGAACCGGGCTGTACGGGCGTTTTGCGCTGGATCGTCCACCTCTTTCTTCACTTGTTTCACCCACGCTTTCCACTTTGCACGATCGAGAGTGGAAGGGTCTTTCCCGTTGTAACCCATCTTTCGCAAATCCGTCTTCCATTCATGCTCCCCGTGAACCAGGGTGATCTCCTGTGGCGCTGGTTTCGTGTCGACGGATTTAACCGCTTTCTGTTCCAGCTTTGATGCAGCATCGATCTCCTCGGACAATGCATACGCCACCCATAAGGTGAGAATGGTTGTAAGGCCCGCCAGGGTTACCAACGTTCCAACAGCTATCCGCTTTGCCCCTACACGGTCGAAAGGAATCCGGTTGACCAGGGGAATTCGTTGGAAGAATGGAATCAGCTTATCTCCCGCCTGCCCGAGCTTCCCTGAACTGATTCCTTCCTTCAGAAGGTTATCCTGTTTACCGCTGTCCGGCTCTGCTTCCATCTCCGCCTGTTTTGGCTCTTCCTCCCGGCTAAATTCCTCCCCGGAACGATGTGTTTGTTCCTTTTCTTCTTCGGAGGATGGATGTTTCTTCTCTTCCACGGGTTCTTCTCTCCCTCCGGCCTTGCCGGACAGATTGTCCGGTAAGGGTTCCCCTTATCTTCCTTCCTACTCCAAACCCGATTCTCCTCAAAAAAGACGACCCTGAATACCCTGGGAATCATTCTTCCGTTCCCGTACCATCGCGAAGGCTTTCCGATAGACATTGGGAAAAGCCAGGGCTTCTTGTTCCTCTTCACTGGCCCAGTACCAGCCCTCTGGGAGATTCCCGTCAGCCTGCTCCTTGATCTTACCTTCCACCAACGTCACCTGCCAGCGGCGATGGCTGAACACATGCTCCAGCTCTCCCAACACAGAACCCAGCTCAATGGAAATCCCCTTCCTGCACAGTTCCTCCCGCAGGAACTCACCGGGCGCGACCTCCCCTTTGCCGGCTTCTACGGTGGGTAACCCCCACATTCCTGCCAGAAGCCCTTCATTCGGACGACGTTGGAGCAAGACCTTGTCTCCCTGGCGAATCCATCCAAAAATCACCTGCAACGGGACGGGGGGTTTCGCTTTTTTCTTTACCGGAAGTTCTGCCTGGACACCCCATTCCCGTGCACGACATTCTTCCCGAACGGGACAGGTGTCACAGGAAGGGCTTGTCGGTGTACAAATGAGCGCTCCCAACTCCATCAGCGCCTGGTTGAAATCCCCCGCCCGTCCCTCCGGAATTACATGGAGGGCTAATTCCTCAAATTTCTTCCGGGTGGAAAGCTTGGCCACATCATCCTGCATGGCAAACCAGCGGGAAAAAACGCGCATGACATTGCCGTCCACGGCGGGCACTCGCCTATCAAAAGCGATGGAGAGAATAGCACCAGCAGTGTACGCACCCACCCCCTTTAACTGGGAGACCGCCTCTGGGTCAGAAGGCACCTTTCCTCCATAGGAAGCGGCCACTTCCTTGACTGCGGTATGTAGATTGCGGGCGCGGGAATAGTAACCAAGGCCTTCCCACGCTTTGATCACCTGTTCCTCTTCCGCTTCTGCCAACGCCTTCAGGGTGGGGAAGGCGTCCATGAATCGTTCGTAATACGGGATAACCGTATCCACACGGGTCTGCTGAAGCATGATCTCCGAGACCCAAATCCGGTAGGGGTCTTTATTTTTCCGCCAAGGGAGGTCTCGGCGATTCTCATCATACCAGGCCAACAGCTTATCCCGCACAGAAGCAACCCATTTCTGGTTAGGCACTGGAACGGGATCCTGTCTCTTACGGCTCAACACTCCGCCTCCTTTGTGGTTTCAATCTGGTTGGATTCGGGCGGTTTTTTTATCTCTAGGAAGGGCCACTAACCGTAGCTTTAGGCCTTTCTCCGTCTCTTCCATCACCAGCAACTTATCTCGCTGGGAAGAAAGGTAGAATCCCAACACCTCTGCCGATGTGTGGTATATTTCTTTCTCTTCCATCCCCTCCCCCACATATAAGATTTCATGGGTCTGCCCTAACCAAACTCCGCCGGGATCGTACCGGACGTATTCGCTTCGGTTCTTCTTCTCCTGGGGATACACGTCATATGAACGGGATTCCTGGGTCTGAAGATTGATTAACTTCAGTATTCCATTCACGGCATAAGAAAGATAGTTTCCATCTTCACTTAGTCTAAGGTTCTCGAGCCGCGTGGGCAACAGGTTTTGTTCCCCCTCGATATAATGAAACATCTTCCCGTCCATCACGTGGACCTGTTCATAATAAATCTTTTCGTTTTCCTGCCTGCCGGTTGGGAATGTCAGATAACGCCCGTTGGGATCCCAGACCGCCCGCTGTAGAATCCATTCTTTATCTCCCGCTCGGTAAAGGGTGCGCCCCCGGCTGGTTTCCACATTCCAAAGGCGCATTTCTTTGCCCTGGAGAACAGGCCCTTTGGCTCCTTTTTTCAAAGGGACAGACTGGCTCTGAGAGATGTAAGCGAGAACTTTCCCTTTTGGAGACCACACAGCGGAACCGCCCGATAGCCGGCGTATCATTCTTCCGTCTGATACCCGATAGATCCTGCAACCATCTGCGAGTAGGTAACGACCGTTCGGGGACCAGTCAATCTGAATATTCTGAGCCTCTTTATCCGCAATCCCCTTTTCCAAAAGCAAAGAACGTCCTTTATCCAGTTGATACAACTGAAGATTGAGAGCATTTTTCCCGCTATCGACATAGACAAAGGCATCTCCCTGGGGGGAGATGGAGAGAGGTTGCTGTACCAAGGGAAGAGAAACAAGGAGGGGACGCCTTCCCGATCCGGAATCAAGAAAGATGGATGGGGAATTACCTGTGTTATTCACAAACAGCCGTCTGTTTTTCCCTAAATGATAACTATGATGATTATCACCATAATGACGGGTCCAATCTTCCTTCTGCAGACGCCCTTTCTTCAAATCGAAGACAAAGTTCCCTCGCCTTCCTCCTGTCTTTCCCCTGAAATAAAACCGGTCATTTTCATAAAGATAAGGTACAACTTCGGAAAAGACCGCCTCCTGAAGCACTTCCGGTGTTTCGTCCCCTTCCCAGCTCCAAACGACCCAGAACAATCCGGCACATAAAAGGAGAAAAATTGTGCCGACCGTAAGCCATCGCTCAAAGCGTAAGCGAAGGAAAGAGAACTTTCGGAACGGATTATTTGATTGCTCTGCCTGTTTCTCCTGCATTCTGTGGATCCGCTCCTCACCTGAATCCCAGTGTGCCAAGAGGGATCGTTTCCTGTTCGCTAATTACCTTGACAGGAAACGGGCTTTTTTCCGAAATGGTTCTTTCCGAGGACACCAATGAAACGTGTTCGTTTATGGTTATGAAGCGATCATGGCAAAATACTCCTTTCCGTTCAGTGTACCAAAAAGAAAGAGGCTCTTTAAGAAACAATTTTTCTCCCTGTTACGGATTGGTGACATGGCGACTAGACACATTCCCCGTTAGATCGTCCCCTGCCCCTATGATATAATGTCATTTATCGGTTTTGCATCCAACCCCCATGGCTCCTGATTCCAAGTGAGGGTCTTATTTAACCCTGGGAATCAGCCGGATCCCAACGCCGGGCCGATCCAGGATGCCGCCCGTAAGCAGTGATCGATTAACAGCAAGAGGGTGAAGAAGGTATGAAGTGGTTGTCTGAGTTTGGCTTCAACGCCATCGTCTGGCTGACAGCGGCTGAATGGAACAAAGGTGTTCAGGATGTGCAAAAAAAGGCGGAGGAAATCGCCGAAAATCCCACACAGCAACTATGGGATCCACTGGTAGAGAAGTTCCTGGTCCCCCTCTTCCAGATTGGATTGATTGTCGCCCTTACCTATATCGCGCTCCGATATGTGGGCCAGTTGGTTGACCGGCTCCTTAACATGAGCCGTTTTCAGCAGAAACGGGGAGCAACACTGGGACGCCTGATCAAATCGACGGCACGATACGCCATTTATTTTATCGCTGCCATTACCATCCTGGAGAAAATCGGGATCAAGGTCACCCCCATCCTCGCCGGAGCGGGGATCATCGGCCTCGCTGTCGGCTTTGGGGCACAAAACCTAGTCAAAGACATTATCACCGGCTTTTTTATTATCTTTGATCAACAGATGGAAGTCGGTGACTACGTCCAGATCAACGGCAATATCGAAGGAACCGTAGAGGAGATTGGCCTTCGGGTCACCAAAGTACGGGAATTTAACCAGCGTCTTCACTACCTTTCCAACGGGGAAATCACCCGGGTCACCAACTACAACCGGGACAGGATGCGCCCCTTGCTGGGAGTTACCGTCCCCTACGAGGAAAGTCAAGAACGTGTGCAACAAGTATTGGATGAGATCTGCGAGGATCTTAGCCGTCGGTTCTCCCCTTATCTGATCGATCCTTTCTCCGTATTCGGCATCACCAACATCCAAAAGGACGGGGTGGAGTATACCCTGACGTCTGTCTGTACCCCTGAGGAGTACTGGATGATTGAGCGGGAAACTCGAAAGGCAATCGTCCGGAAGTTCTATGAAAATGGGATTGAGATCGCTTATCCCCGTCAAATCTTGGCGACCTCACCGGAGCTCCGCCACCTCCTTCCTGGACACAAGCCCTCCCACGGAGCTGATTCCACAGAAAAATCCTCCACCAGTTCTTACCCGAAAGGGGAACCCGGAGAAACAGACTAAATCAAAAAGCCCGGCGCTACCATCGGTAGGAGCCGGGCTTTTTTTTCGATGGGCCGGCAGCCCTTCCTATAAGAGTGACTCGACTACCAGGGCTGTCGCCACAGTGATCGCCACCGAGATGCCGCTCCAAAGAGCGACCCTCTTCAAGTCGTAAACCAGTACTTTAACCGGGTCCACCTCACGTACTTCTATCTTTTTTTTCTTTTTGCTCATGGGATTCCCTCCATTTTCAAACTCCGGTTCATTTTACAATTGGATGAAAATAACGTAACATAAATGTAAAGGTTCTGATTAGAAGCACACATCCTATCCCGAACTCATATTCTGCTATAAAGACAGATTCAGGAATGCATCCGAGCCAGAAAGGGAAAAAGCAGAGAAGAGGTGACAACCATGATTTTCAAAGGCGGAATGACCGTAATCCATCAGTCTTTCGGTACGCCCCGCGTCATTTACTCCTTGCGTGGGCAGTTGGAACGCCACGACATTACCAGTGAATTGAAAGTCCGCCGCAAGAATAATATCACCACTTATCAACTGCTCGTCCCCAAGAAAGATGCCTCACGAGCACTTGAACTTCTTAATAGTTACAAAAAAGAATTAGAAGAAGCCTGAGCCGGCGAAAACCTTTATTCCTTCGTTTCAGGTTGGCTCAGATAGTCCCACAAATAAAAGACCGCGTAACTGCTCCAGGGTGCCCAGGCACCGCCCAACTGACGAACTTCTTGTTCCGTCGGTTGGGCGTCTGTGTGATAAACCCTCCGAACAGCGTTTCTCAAACCGATGTCCGCCGCAGGTAGCAGATTCGGTCTACCCATCCCGAAAAGGAGGAGGCACTCGGCAGTCCAGCGTCCCACCCCCCGCAAAGGGAGGAGTCGTTCGACGACTTCTTCGTCGGGAAGGGAGAGGAGAGAGGTTAAGTCAAGGCTGCCGTCAACAATCTTCCGTGAAAGATCGATGACATACTCTGCTTTTCGTCGGTTAAACTGCAGCGCCTGCAAATCCGCATAATCCAATCGGGCCACCTGTTCCGGCGTGGGAAAAACGGGAAGCAACTCTCCCCGATAAGCCACTTCTTCCCCGGCGAGGTCGATCAGCCGCCGGATCAGGGTCGCAGCAAACGCCAGATTGAGCTGCTGCCCGATGATCGTTTTGATCAGGCATTCATAAAGATCGGGGTCCAGTACCATGTGAAGACCGTTTCGTTCCCGTACGAGAGCGGCTAACTCGGGGACTTGTTCCATCTGTACATAGAACGGTTCCAAGTTGACATCCAGAGAAAACATCCGGCGGAGGGTTTTTGTCAACGCCTCCTCCTCTGCCGGGGTGAGCACCTCCTCTACCTCAGCAAAAAGCGCCTCCCCCCTCCACCCCAACCCCACAACGATAGGGCGCCCCCCAACCCTCAGGGTTCGATATAAGCGCCCATCCCGCACCTGGTAGGCCGATTTTTCAAAGGAGACCAGCCGACGAGTGGTTGCTGCAAACGAATATACCCCTGCCGGTTTCAACTCTAGCCGTGTCACAAAGCCCATCCACCTTCCCGTGGGTTGCTTCAATCCATCCTCATTATACCATTTTTTACTCGTTATCAGATCACTTCCACTATAGAGAAACCCAAACAGCAGCCCCTCCGGAAAACGGGAGACTGCTAGCAATTTTCATACGAAGTACGAGCGAAAATCCACACCTTACTGGATCAGTTCCACCCTCATATCCTTTTTCACACCGAATTGCCTTGCTTGCTCCAGATCGCTTATGTAGACATCGATCCGTTTCCCCTTGATCGCACCTCCGGTATCTTGGGCCACCCGATAGCCGATCCCTTCAATGTAAACTCGGGAGCCGATGGGAATCACTTCTGGATCGACGGCGATCGTTACCCCGTCTGCCACCTTCGCTCCGCTGGAGGTGATCCCATAAGCCGAGTCACCCGGTTTTTTCCCTGTCGACTCCGGTCCCGCCGTATAAGCCGTCAACGTGAAATCGCCCATGGAACGGCCCCGAGCCATCGCTGGAACGGTCTCGCCGCGGGATACCTTTCCCCGGGTCCCCTTCCGTTCCTCTCCTGTCTGAACTGGGAGTTTCAACTTCTGGCCCACACGAATGAGAGAAGGATCCGTCAATCGGTTTAACTCGGCTAGGGTTTTGACATCCGTTCCGTTTTCCTTCGCGATACGGTAGGCGGTGTCCCCTTTTTCCACTGTCACCGTGCGGCTCTCATCCCTCGCTTCAGCCATCCCGGCCCAGTCCGATATCCAGCCCTGGGTACATGCGATCCCCATCAACCCTGTCGCACAAGCAGTAGCCATCATCCAACGCTTTACAGCCATGATGATCACCTCATAGAATGATAGATTCTTGCTATCCATCATGGCCGTTCCGGTTTATCGGCATACCTCTCTTCTCTATTTTGTCACAACTGACGAAAAGAGAAGGAATGTATTGATAGATACCAGGCATAGATAGATAAATAGTAGTCCCTTCGAATAAAATAACCTACAAAATAAAGCGTATGAACCCCGACTTTTTAACGATTCTGATACCCCTATCAGAATAAATTAATGGTTCCTTATACGAAATTAAACATTTTTTGGTCATAATAGACCCTATACCGACGGATAAGGAGGGTTCAAGTGAACCGAAAAAATATTTGGGGATGGGTTTTTGCTCTCGTATTGGGTTTAACAGCGATACTTCCCGCATCGGTTACAAATGCAGCAGAAGCGGAAGGACAAAGGGATTTTCGGTTGCTTACGTATAATGTCTACATGCTTTCCCACCATCTGTATCCCCGCTGGGGGCAAACAAAAAGGGCTGAACTGATTCAAGAAGCTGACTTCATCCAACAGAATGACCTGATTATCCTAAACGAAGCCTTTGATAATCCGGCTTCGAAGAAGTTGATGAACGGCCTGTCAGACCGATACCCCCATCAAACCCCAGTACTGGGAAGAAGTAAAAAGGGCTGGGATCAGACTCGGGGGCACTATTCCACCACCACCCCGGAAGATGGGGGGGTTGCCGTTGTCAGCAAGTACCCCATCACAGAGAAGATCCAGCATGTCTATAAAAACGGATGCGGAGCGGATTGGTTTTCCAACAAGGGATTTGTTTATGTGAAAGTGAAAAGAGGTAATCAATTTTTCCACGTCATCGGAACGCACATGCAATCCCAGGATAAAGGCTGTTTTCGCGGAAAAGCCGAATCCGTCCGCCGATCCCAGTTGCAGGAAATCCGTGATTTTATCCGTGACAAACAAATTCCTACCGATGAACCCCTTTTCATCGGCGGTGATTTCAATGTCATCAAGGACACAGACGAATACCGCGACATGTTAAACACCCTCCGTGTCGATGAGCCTCGCTTCACCGGCCACTCATCGACGTGGGATCCGGTTACCAATAGTATCGCCGGCTATAACTACCCGGAACTGCCACCGGAATTTTTGGATTATCTTTTCGTTTCGAAAGATCACGCCCCGATCAAAGGATGGAACAATCATGTCTGGAAATCCAAATCCCCCAAGTGGAAGGGGGGCCGGTACGAGTATGACGATTACTCAGATCACTATCCGGTTACAGGGTCAGGAAGCTTTTAACCCACACGCTTAAACAGTAAAAGCCGACCCCTCTCGCATGAGGGATCGGCTTTTTTGTCATTATCCTTCAATTCGCTGATAACGGAACCCAGCTGTCCGTTTGAGAGAGAACCACACCCCCATGTTCAGCCCCACCAGAACAAGGAGCCATAACACTTGAATGACCGTGAAGGAAAGTCCAGCACGAACTGCAAGCACATTGAACATGAGAACGACCAACGCTCCGCCGAAAAGCAGGAAGAGCCCCCATAGGCGATTAAACCCCCTCCGCATCGCCTCCTGGGGTATCTGCCAGTCGAGGATGGGAGAAATCAGGTCAAAGAGGATACCGCACAGATTTACAAAGGACGCCGCCAATATACTTGTGACGAGGGTCCACAACGTCACAACGGGAGCACCGAGTAGCCAAAGCTGCCCCGCCGACACAATCAGAGCACTGATCACCGTGAAAACCAGCGTAACCACCCACTTGGCCGCCAATTGTATCTGCCAGGAGACGGGAATCACTTTGGAAAGATAGAAAAATTCCCCTTCTCGGGAGATGGCGGAGAAAGCTATTCCATTCACTCCCCCCATCAGTACGACTACCCCAACCCCGGCCCAGACCGCCACAAGAGGAGAAACGTTCGCTGAAAAGGCAGCTCCCCATCCATTTCCTTCCCCTCCCAACAATGACGGCAGTAAAACCATGGCAGGAAACATCATCAGCGGAAACACGGCGTCCATGATAAAAACAGGCGTCCCCATCACCAGCTGCCACTCCCGAGCCAGCATTGTCCGGAACAACGAGCGCGAACGGAACACACGCCGACTGAGCGGATTTTTTTCCCGGCTTTGCTTCTTTCCTCCACTTGCAGTGAGTCCCCGGTAATAAAGGGACCCGCCTAACCACACAAAAATCACCGCAGCCAGTATTCCACCGGCGACGAAAAGGGAACCGAAACCCGCCCCCTCCTGAAAGGAGACCAGACTTTCCACTGCCCACTGCGACGGGGGAAACCAGGCAGCGATCATATCGGAAAGGCCACCGGGCTGGGTCAGCCATTCACCCGCAACCTCGGGATCCTTCCAGTCCCCTCTCGAATTGGCAGCAACCTGAAATCCAATGAGAACCAAAATGCCGCTCATGGAACCTAACACGCGCCACCAGCTCTGCTGCCCGCGAATATTGGTTACCCGCATTAGTACCAGCACGATCGCCCCGGAAAGTGCCAGGGGGAGAAGCGGCATCGCCATCAACATCGGCACTAACATCAGGTAATAGGGAAGACCTTCGCCTCCCAGCACGCCATACACGAGGAATCCCGTTAGAAAACACGGAAGCAGGCCGACCACCTGCCCGATCCAGATCCCTACCAAACGGGCTCCGAGCACCTGGCGTGGCGTGACGGGAAGAGGTAACAGGGCTTCCGCATCCCGAACAAAATAAAGTTGTCCGATCAGGTGGATGAAACCGAAAAACAAGACCCAGAGCTGACCACCAACAACCAAAGCCGTCAGCAAAGCCTCCGGCTGACCCACCCGGTCGAGGGCGAGATAAACGGCTGAATATATTTCGATCAGCACGAGCAAGAGGGGCACTAAGAACAGCAGAAAAAAGAGCGTCAACAGCGGCTCCCACAGCCGCTCCTGTTTCCGGATATAGCGATCACGGAGCACGGATAAAGCGAATTGCCCCCTTAGGATCACGCGCAATAAAGCCCACCACTGTTTCATGAGCCGGTCAACTCCAGAAAGTAAGCTTCCAGTGTTTCCCGGTCGGCCACCTGGTCACCGTCACCCCGTTTCAAATCCTCCACCCGACCGGTCGCCACCAGTTGTCCCTCTCTGAGGATCGCCACTCGATCACAGAGGCGCTCCGCTACCTCCAGCACATGGGTGGAGAAGAAAACCGTCTTCCCAGCCGTCGAGCGGCTCTTCATCTCTTCCTTCAGCCGGGCAGAGGCCCAGGGGTCCAGACCCACCATCGGTTCGTCCAATATCCAGACCGGAGGATCATGCAGCAGAGAGGCGATCACCCACGTTTTCTGCTTCATTCCGCGGGAATAATCCTGCATCAGCATGTCGACGGCCTCCTCCATC
Source organism: Salinithrix halophila (assembly GCF_042650125.1). Classification (NCBI taxonomy): domain Bacteria; kingdom Bacillati; phylum Bacillota; class Bacilli; order Caryophanales; family Thermoactinomycetaceae; genus Salinithrix; species Salinithrix halophila. The sequence continues at coordinate 485,687 of NZ_JBHSAP010000015.1, read as the reverse complement.
CCGAAACGGTGAAGCAACTTCGGCAAGCGCTCTTCCCGCTCCTCTTCTGCCACCCCGTAAACGTCCGCAATAAAGCGGAAATATTCCAGGCCAGTCAGGCGCATCACCGCCTCCGGATTGTCCGGCACATAACCGATGCGCCGCTTTCCATCGAGAGGATTTTCCCTCATGGAGACTCCGTCCACCTCTACTTCGCCTTCATCAGGCCGGATAATCCCGGTCAACATCTTAATCGTGGTCGTTTTCCCGGCTCCGTTGGGCCCCAGAAAACCGAAAATCTCCCCCGGTTCTACCTTTAACTGGAGTCCGTCAACCGCCGGCCTACCCACCTTACCGTAGCGTTTGCTTACATTCCCCAACCAAATCAAGACACCTTCTCCTCTCTCTGGTTTTTCATTATTTGATTAAAAAATAACAGACTTTCCGAGATGCATCATATCACAATTATTCTCCTTTAAACCTCTCTATTTATAAAAAGAATACTGGTACCCGATCCTAGAATAGAACAAACCCCCGTTTCCATTTAATTCCTTGGAACGGGGGTTTTCTAGGAAGGCTACTCAAAGGATTAAGTCCGGTTAATTCCCATCAAAACCATTTGATATTTGTCTTTTTAAGATTAACCGCGTAAGAAAAAAAAGCGCATTGCCTAGGAGCAAAATCAAGAAGCTCCTTTTAAGAAGAGATTTCATCGATGGTTTTGGAAAAGCTGTCGGCGAAATGTTTCAGGAAATAGGCCACCTCGGGCATATCGAGGGCATCGAGGCGCTGTTTCAGCTCTTCTCCGGCGACGGCGAATTCCCGGTTACCGGCAGAGATTTCGGTTAGACACTTAAGGTATCCGTCCAAGAGATCCGCCCCCTTCACCCAACGATGTAAGTCGGGATCGGAGGGCTGGATCAGGGGACGGTAATGCTCCCGCAGTTTCTCCGGAACCATCTCCGTTAACCGTTCTGCCGCCAGATTCTCGATCTCTCGGAAGCCCTTCAATATACGAGGGTTATGATGCTTGACCGGACTCGGGATATCCCCGGTGATCACCTCCGTCGCATCGTGAAACAGGGCCAAGGTGACCGCTTTGTCGACCGGGACCTCTTTCCCAAAGACCTCGGAAGCGATCGTGCAGAGGGCATGAGTGAGGAGAGCCACATGAAAGCTGTGTTCCGCCACGTTTTCCGAGACGACATTTCGCATCAGGCTCCACCGGTCGATAAGGCGCATCCGGTACAGATAAGCAAAAAAAGGATTCAAGGGTTCCACCTCGGTGTCAAAAATGGGGTCCCCTCTCCTTCGACTGCTCGACTCCGTTCTCCTTCCCGTTCTTACACCAAGGTGGGCGCAAGCAGCGCCGCTCGAACTGGGCGTTAATCACCATCACCGACGACATGAAAATCAGTCCGAGCTGGGGAGCGATGATTGGATAATCATACATCCCGTGACCCAACAAAGCGAAAATGATGGAGATCAACACCCCTGCCAACCGCTTCTCCTTCCGATCATTGGCTGTCTTCCGCCAGCGGCGGGCACGGGCGGTGGTGACCACGATGAGAGTGAGAAATAAGAACAGCCCAAAGATGCCGTACTCCGAAGCAATTCCCAGAAAAACATTATGCGCGTGAAACAGCAATTTTCCCGTCTTCACTTCAAAAAGCGAGCTAAAATGAAGAGGTAATACTCCAATCAACCAATTTTCGCGAAAGATTTCAAAGGAATTCTGCCAAACGAATTTACGAACGTGATAGGTGGCAAGAAGCGTATCCTCCCGCGGTATCAGGGTTTTGTTTGTGGCGATCACCATAGCGGCAGCCACCAAGCCCAGGAAGAAAGCCACCGCCCGTTTTCGTTTTCCGGTCATCCATACCTGGACCAGGAGGCCGAGCACCAGCCCAACCCAGGCACCCCGGGAACCTGTACACCAAATCGCCCCGCAATGGACGAAAAAGATGAAAAAGGCACCCGCCTTCTCCCATCGGTTACGCGCCAGGGAGGTAGCGTAGATGCTGAGGAGGGCAAGGCAGATCAGGAGTGCCGCTGCCAGATTGGAGTTTAGAGCAGGACCGATGCTACGAACACCCTCTGCCTGCATCGGATAAAAGCCCAAAAAATAAAAAAAGGCGGATCTTCCAATCGGCATCCAATCCACCCGTTGCAAGATGGTCACAATCGCAGGGTATAACCCGGCAATCCAAAACATGGTGTACAACTTTTGGTACCGAACCCATGTCCAATCCAGGCCCCGTTTCATCCATACAGAGAGGATCACATACAGGCCGAAAGAAAGAATCGGCACAACCGCAACAGGTAACCAGTCAAACAGAAGGTAGGGATTGAAAACCCAGCTCACCGTGCTGAGAACGACGAAGGCGAGGAAGATTCTTTCCGGCCATCCGAAAGGCTTCCATTTCCCTTTCAATAGATATGGGGAAATGATCCCCATCAGCAACAGGACAGCCGCCGGTAAAACTGGGGAAAACAGGATCGATATATATAAAAATTGAACCCATCTCTCCCTTAATTTCTCGTGACGCGAGTCCATATCCAACTTCAAAGACTCCCTTTACCGTAAAATAAACGCACGTTAGCATTATATCCATCTGTTGGAAAAAGAACAAGATCGATTCATCAACCGGGGAAATGGGTGTATTCGGGCGGGTTTATCGGGCAGTAGAGGGTTCCAATAGGTGAAGAACTGCGGATACGCTTCGGGAGGGATGGATCTTCCACCGCCATGTCAGCATCTGCTCGCGAACCCGGTCAAAACAGTGTTCGTCCGTTAGCAGACGATGGAACCACCCGTCCAGTTCTTCTTCATCGGAAACCCGTACCGCCAGACCTTGCTCTTCCATAAAGTGACTATTCTTCTCCTCATGTCCGGGGATCGAACCGAAGAGGAGAAGAGGCTTGCCTTTGGCGATAGCCTCTGTACAAGTCATACCGCCGGGTTTGGATAAGATGATATCTGCAGCATCCATCCAGTCCGCGATCTCTCTTGTAAAACCGGTGATATGGACATGGGGATGCTTTAACTCTTCACATTGGAGGAAGGATTCCCTCAGTTTTTCATTGTGCCCGGTACATACCACCAGCTGGAGATGATCCTTCCATTTAGCAGCTGTACGTACCATGTCACTGGTACGCCCCACACCGAGACCGCCCCCTAAAATCAATACCGTCGGCATCGGCTTCAGCCCCAGCCGAAGCCGGGTCTCCGTTTTGTCCTTTTCTTCCCAGAAGCGATTATCGGCAGGGATTCCCGTTACAGCAATTCGTCCGGGCTTTACCCCCATCCAGATCAACTGATCCTTCACCCCGTGGTGAGGAACCAGATAAAGATCCACCTCCGGATTAACCCAAGATCCATGGGCAGCAAAATCCGTTATAACCGTACACAGTAATAGAGGAGTCCCCTCCCGCTTGAGACGGGCGATCCCCGAACTGGCGAAGGGGTGGGTCGATACAACCAACCGGGGTTGGAAACGCTGGATATACTCCGAAAGGCTGGAATAAAGGGAATGGTACAAACACCATTCGATCCAACGGGGAAAAGAACGGCCATGGTGACGTCCGTACACTTTGCGCCACAGATTGGGGGCTTTCCGAATCATCCCCAAGTAGGAATATAATAAGGCTTGGTTCATCTGCGGGCGCAGTTCGCGACCCAATTCCACCATATGGACCCGAATGCCGGCGTCCGCTTCCCCAATTCCTCTTGCCAGCGCTTCGGCGGCTCGGGTGTGCCCTGCTCCGAAATTCTCCGACACAAGCAGGACGTCCTTATTATGGCCCACGACCGTCGCTGAGGCCCATCCCCGATCAGTTGGCAGACCGCCTGAGGGCATCACGCGATCCATCATACTTCCACCTCTCTTTTTCTCACCGGGCGACAGATTGACTCACCCCATGGAACGTTCGAAAACCCCGGGCGGTTTCAATTGTCCCTTATTATACCATACACATCCTCGCCATCGCTCATGCTGAGAGGGAAGCGGGATCCCCCTTTTTTTACACAAAAAAGGGACACCTGTCCGGTGTCCCCCTATGGATGAGAGGTCATCATGGTTAATGTCCACTCACCAAGCCAAGGGGCCTTGGGCTCGTTTCTCTAAGAGGAGAGTGCTCCGTCCCCGCCCTTCACTTCTTGGCCAGATGCTTCTCCAGATCATCCAGCATTCTGTTGGCTCCCTGGATACCCCCGGAGAGGTTCCAGTAGATATCGTTGACTTTGTAGACACGGTCCTTTTTCACTACGTCCAGCTTTTTGAAGAGGGGCTTGTTCATCCATTCCTTCTCCAATTTGGTTGCCTTGCCATCTCCAGCTTCCATAGTTAGGACAAACATCACATCGCCGTCCATATCGGGGATGCGCTCTTCCGTTACCTCACTGGAGTGCTCTTCTTTCTTCTGTACCTTGGGCCTGTCTAGGCCGGCTTCCTTCACAATCGCATCAGGGAATCCGTTGTGGTGGATTCGCACGACTCCCGGCAGGAAGCGGATGATCGAGACTTTCGTATCCAGTTTATCTCCCATTTTCTTCTTGAAGTCGGCGATCTTCTTATCCCAATTCTCCAACTGCTTGTCGGCTTCCTCTTCTTTATTCAAGGCTTTTGCATGCAGTTTGAAATTGTCTTTCCAGACGTGGCCCACTGTTTCAGTATAGACAGTTGGGGCGATCCCGGAAAGCTGCTTATAGATTTTTTCGTGGCGCACTTTGCTGCCGATAATCAGATCCGGCTTGAGCGCGGCGATCGCTTCCAGATTGGGCTGTACTTCTTCGCCTACCACCTTGACCCCTTTCATATCATCGGAAATAAAGTCATAGTAAGGATCACCAATCCAGGACTTCACGGCTCCCACTGGTTTGACTCCCAGAGCCAGGGTATTGTCGGTAGCATCGTTGGTCAGTGTAACAACCCGTTTCGGGGTACCTTTAATCTTGGTTTCACCCACGGCGTGCTTGACCACGCGCTCCTTTTCATTCTCCTTGTTTTCCGAAGATTTTTGATCTGCTGAATTCGCTCCGCAACCCGCTGTGATCAGCAGACCGAAGGCCAACATGGCGGCCATGATTCTTTTTTGTATACGACCCAATCTCATATCTGCATCCTCCCAATCTCTCGTTGATAATGATTTTCAGTACTGACATTATCGTAGACAGTCGAGTTGTTTCTGTCAAGAAATAAATTGAGAATGATTATCAGCTTATTGACGCCTCTACTGATAATGATTATCATACAAGGGAGAGCAAAAATGCATCCGGTCTGTATTCGCAGATGATATAGGAGATCGAGCCATGCCCCTTCAAGGAACCCTCCGCCCAGTGGGACTGTTCATCGGATTGGTGGCACTAGCCGCCTGTTTCGTCGGCAGTATTAAGCTCGGGCTGACTCACATCGACTGGTATACGATGATGGATGCCTGGCAGGCGTCAGACCCGACAAAAGAACAACTCGTGGTAAAAACTACCCGCCTCCCCCGGGCTCTCATTGCCGTTTGTGTGGGAGCAAGCCTAGGGATTGCCGGGGCGTTGATGCAGGCGCTAACCCGGAATCCCCTTGCCTCTCCCGGAATCTTTGGTATCAATGCCGGGGCCGCTTTTTTCGTGGTCATGGCATCCAGCTTTTTCTCTGTCCGCTCCTATGCATCCTTTACCTGGATCGCCTTTCTCGGTGCGGCTGTCAGCGGGCTGGTTGTTTACGGTTTAAGCACCCTGGGACGTGAAGGTTTGACACCGATCAAGTTGACATTGGCGGGAGCGGCGATAACCGCCTTTTTCAACACCCTGACCCAGGGGATCCTCGTTACCGATGAAAACGCTCTGGACGAGATCCTTTATTGGCTGTCCGGTTCCATCGTCGGTCGTAACCTGGAGACCCTGGTGAATGTTCTCCCTTTTTTCGCCATCGCATGGGTGGTCGCTCTTCTTTTGGGACGTTCCATCACGACCCTGACAATCGGTGAAGACGTGGCCAAAGGTCTTGGTCAACGGACAGCATGGGTAAAACTGACAGCGGCTCTTGCCGTCGTCCTACTGGCTGGGGGCAGCGTCGCTGTCGCCGGACCGATCGGACTGGTCGGGTTGGTAATCCCTCATCTCGCACGTTTCCTGGTGGGCTCTGATTACCGCTGGATCCTCCCTTACTGCGCTGTTCTAGGAGCAACCTTCTTGTTGCTGGCGGATATCGGTGCCCGGTACCTGATTATGCCGGGGGGGCCTGTGATGGCCTTTCTCTCCGATTTAGGGGCCCATGTCCTATCCGATGAAGTACCAGTCGGGGTCCTCACCGCCTTGATCGGAGCTCCTTTCTTTATCTATATCGCCCGAAGGAGCGTCTCAGAGTGATGAAGCATGTGACGATTCGATGCCAATCCCTTCCCATCTCCGCCCAGCTCAGCCTGCGGGCCCTCACTCTGATTCTCGCCCTGACCTGCCTGTGCGGAGCGTTGCTGATTATCAGCGTCGGGGTGGGCGAAATGACTATCCTTCCCCTGGACGCTGGGAAGGCCCTGATCGGAATTGGCAATCCGGCAGATGAAATGATTATCCAGACACTTCGCTTGCCCCGTGTCTTGACCGCCCTTCTGATAGGAATTGCCATGGCCCTTTCCGGATCTATCCTTCAGGGAGTGATGAGGAACCCACTCGCCTCCCCCGACGTGATCGGGATTACTGGGGGGGCTTCGGTAGCAGCCGTGGCCGCCCTCACCCTTTTCACCGGATCGGCGGCATCATGGCTTCCTGTCGCCGCACTTATCGGCGGCTCTTTGACCGCCCTGTTGATTTATTTTCTCGCGTGGAAGAAAGGGATCTCCCCCCTGCGCTTGGTATTGATCGGCGTGGGAATCAATGCGGCGGCCAACGGTCTAACGACCCTGCTGTTGATTCTAAGCCCCATCTACGCTACCAACCAGGCAATGGTCTGGCTTGCGGGAAGCGTCTACGCCAGCTCCTGGGAGACTGTCAACCTATTCCTGCCTTGGCTGATCCTATTCACGCTCCTGGCTCTTCTCTCCAGCCGCCATTTGAACGCCCAGCAGATGGGTGATGCGGTGGCAGCAGGGATCGGGCATGCGGTTCAGCGTCAACGACTTTTGCTGATTCTGATCAGCGTTGCCCTAGCCAGTTCCGCGGTGGCGGTTGCCGGCCCGATCGCTTTCGTCGGCCTGATGTCTCCGCACATCGCTCGATTGCTCACAGGACCGTCCTACGGACAACTGCTCCCCGTTGCTGGGTTGACCGGCGGTTTTCTGGTGATGGCTGCCGACCTGATCGCTCGTACTGCCTTCAGCCCCCTGGACCTGCCTGCCGGCCTGTTTACAGCGGCACTTGGGGCACCGTTTCTCATCCTTCTCCTGTACCGAAGCGGACGACAGTCTTAACTCCCTCGAATCTGAGGAAACCGGGAGGGTTCGCTCTTGAAACCGACTTTAGTAACTGACAACTTGACACTGGCATACGGTTCTTCCCCTGTCATCGAAGAACTGGATCTCATTATTCCTAAGGGACAGATCACGGTCTTGGTTGGTTCCAATGGATGCGGAAAATCCACCCTGCTCCGTTCGCTTGCCCGCCTTCTGAAGCCGCAGAGCGGTTCAGTGCTCCTCAACGGCCAGGATATCACCAGCCAATCCACCCGAAAAACCGCCCGTGAGTTGGCTATCCTGCCTCAGGGGCCTGTGGCGCCGGAAGGTCTGACGGTGATGCAACTGGCCAAACAGGGTCGGTATCCTCATCAGAACTGGCTGTCCCAGTGGTCCTCGGAAGATGAAGAGATGGTGGAGTGGGCCCTGGAGGTGACCGGGATGTCCTCCCTGAAGTACCGCCCAGTCGATTCCCTGTCAGGAGGACAACGACAACGGGCATGGATCGCCATGACTCTCGCCCAGGGAACGGATATCCTGCTCCTGGACGAACCAACGACTTACCTGGACCTGACCCATCAGATCGACGTGCTGGACCTTCTCTACGACCTCAACGCCGAGGAAGGTCGGACCATTATCATGGTGCTTCACGATCTCAACCTTGCCTGCCGCTATGCTCACCATATCGTGGCTATCAGTGGAGGCAAGATCTTCGCCCAAGGGCGCCCGGAAGAGATTATCTCGGAAGAGTTAGTGCGAAACGTCTTCCGGTTGAATTGCCAGGTAATCCCCGATCCTGTCTTTGGCACCCCGATGTGCGTTCCCCACGGCAAGGGACGTCTTCTTCGCAGCAACCGACTGACGGTCGCAGGAGGATGAGGAGAAAATGATACCTGCCCAGGACCGAAACGACAAGCAAAGAAGGGCTTCTCTCACCCGTCATCCAAAACCTTTTCTTACCCTGACGGCATCAGAGTTGACCGAACCAGATCGGCGGGATGAAGTACTCGCTGCCTGGGCCCGGCGTATTGGAACGGAAGAACTTCCTGTCGCCGCTTCCATGTTAGCCAAACGATATGCCGCCCGACTGCTTTCAACAAGTCTCCATGAAATCACGCGACTAAACCGCGCCCGCAATGATGCATCGGAAAACTTACAGCTTTCTTTTGGTGAAGGATGGGAAGTAACGCTGGAATGGATGGACGGGGCCATCCATTCTTGCCCGGAAGGGGACAGAGAAGTCTGGCGGGAACAGGCGGTACGTCGTCTCTTCTCCGATAATCTGGACCGGGTGCTGGGAAGCCTGTCCCACCATGTCCCAGCTTCGATCCTATGGGAGAGCGCACGTATCTATCTTCATCACTTTTACGAGACATGGAGCCGGGAGACTGACTCCCCGGCGGAGCAGGAGCGAATTATCCGAGACTTTCGCTATCTGACGGCTTCCGGGCTCTCCTTAACCGCTGACGGCCGAACCAACCCGCTTGCAGCCGATTTCCGCTGTGCTCCCCATCCCACCAAAGCGGATCAGGAACTGCGCCTCCGGCAGACCTGTTGCCTCTATCACCGCCTTCCAGGAGCAGCCCCCTGCATTAACTGCCCCCGTGTGCAAAAGCCTGCCTGCGACAGCGGCAAAGCCCTCCTTCGTTCCCGCCCCTGAACCGGATAATAAAACGGCGATAGAGACCGGGCTGACAGCCCGGCTTTTTCATTCTTTCAACCTCTAATTCTTGCATGTATAAGGGGCTACCTTTAGAAGGTAGCCCCTTTTTAATCCGTTATTTCTCACCAAACCACTCCGCTAACTCTTTAACAGCCTTTTCCGCATCCGTCCCTTCGGCGGTGATCTCCATTTCCGTTCCGGAAAAACGCTTCATTAGGAAGACACGCCCCCAATCCTTAGCATCGTACTCCTTTTTCCCCTGGATCAGGATCACACGAGAATCGTACTTTCTCGCCTTGCCGACGATCTCAAGGGCAGGAAAATAACGCTTGAGTACCACCCTTTCTTTTTGTGGGCCCGGTTGATCTGGCCCATCACCAGGAGGCGGCTCCTTGGGCTCCTTTTCCGGTAAATCACCTTTTTCGTCCGGCTCCTCCGGCCCTTTTGATGGCTCTTCCCCTGTGCTCCCTCCCGCCTTTTTGTCGGGCTTCTTCGTCGGCTTGCCTTGTTTGGCGTCCCCGTTCTGAGCCAGCATGTCGTTGATCGTGTCTTCCGCCTTCCCCTCACCCATGGAAGAAAACCCGCGTAAATCGATGAATAGACCTCCATCGGGAGGAGCCAGGGAGACCTCTTTCCCGGCCTCCAGATCCAACGCCGGCATCCGGGCCTTTTCGGCTTCCATCTTCTCAACACGGAGATATACATCGTGAAGGACGATGGCGGGCATCAAAGAACCGATCTGCATGGGTTTTTCAAATTGGATGAAATCTCCCGGTTTGATTTTGAATCCGATTGCGCTGACATTCACTGACAAGCCTTGGATGGATACGGGACCCGGGTCCTGGATGCCTAGATTCCACCTGCTACTGCTATTTCTGTAGGATCCGGCCATCTCCATCCCAGATAGGTTGGCTTGGCGGATTTTGAGGTTTAGAACCAACCCGTGGTTGCCCTTCCTCAGACCGAGAAGCAATCCTTTGGACTCAATCCGATCCGCCCGAATAATCAGGGCTTCCGGACCACTTTCCAAGGAGCCGACAGCGGTCGAGGATGGGACCATAGCGAACAACAAAACCATAGTCAAACAGACGATGATAACGACAAACCTTTTTTTCTTCAACGATCCTCCCCCGCTTCACCACCCCGTACGGGACAAAGGCGGGTTTGACTCCTGGGACAGGTCATCCTGGCTGATATCCCAGGGGATAAATAGTTTAACCGCTGCTCTCAGACCGCCCACTTCTCCCCTTCCGGATCTCTATCCTGAACATCACTGGAAGCTTCTTTTCTATCCCATGCAACACAGAGACTTCCCCCCACGATCCCTGCCAACATCCCGAGGATCAAACCGCCAAGGGCGCCGATCAGGGAAAGGAGAGCGAGTAAGATGCCGAAAACACCGAGCAAGCGGGTATACTGAGGCATCCACCAGCCGACGAATCCACAAGCGAGGAGCAGTCCCCCAAAGAGAATACCTGTGAAGGCGAAGTTGCCCGGAACGAAAGTCAACCAGTACAATTGAAGGGGAACATATAAAGTTATCAAACCGGAAAGAATCAGCAGGATCAGTCCCGCTTTGGGACGCGCTTGTCTCACGCTTTTCTTCGTGATTATTCTCTCGGTCCCTTCTCCCATCAACCCTCTCCTCCCCTCAATCCAGTTTCTTCAGTTCCAGCTTCATACCTGGTAGTGAGATGCTGTTGTTAAAGAGGTAATGCCCCCGCATTTTCGGGTTAGTCAATACCAAATCAGGTGCATCCATCCCAAATTTTTGGCGAAAATCGTTGGACGTCTTTTCTTTAATCGTCAGCTTTTTGAAGTCATGGTCCCCGGTTAGCTTGGACATGTCCAGAACCATACCTTTGGATATGACTTCCCCCGAGGCAGTCACCAAGATACGGACTTTCCCTTGCCCTGGCATATGGAGATCTTTATACAACCTTAACCCTCGGATCTTTGCATCCATCTGAGTCGCTACCTGGGGAACCGCCTTTTTTTCACTGGTCGGTCCCACTTTGGGCAGTAATTTAAAATCAGTGATGACGATCCGATCCGCCTCGATGCTAAAACCGCCGATACCAGCAATGGGTACTGCTGCTGCTACACCGCCAGCAAACAGTCCCGAAACGATAAGAGACAATACGGTCAATGAAATCGTCAGACAGGTCCAGAACCACTTTCTGCGATACGTCAATAGAGTCACCTCGCTTTTTTAGTCGGTAAGCGGTTACCAATGGTAACCCACTCCCATTCATAAGGAGACACAAACCCTAAATGGATCAGCGATGTTCCGCCAATAATGGAATCGTATTACAATTTCGAATGTTCCGGAACCCCATGATGGCGGGTGATGCCTCCCCCTTCATCATGGGGTTATGGGGACAATTCCAGCATTCGGGTTTGAAATATTATATCTTTGCGAGCGAGAAAGCCCCTAGCTTTAGATATGGGGATGAAAGCGAGCGTTAGACGAGGGAGGGGTTCTTTTTACCCCTCTCGCAAGTCTGACCGTATTAGCTGACGGCATATGGAAGAATAGGGTATCATGATGTTAGCTATATCTCTATGGGGAGGTGAAAACCGTGCACCAAGCATTTAAATTTCGCTTGTATCCCACCAAGGAACAAGCTACGCTAATTAACAAATCCATCGGATGTAGTCGATTTGTTTTCAACCAATTCTTAGCGAAATGGAATGAAGCCTACGACAACACAGGAAAAGGTCTTACCTATGCGACGTGTTCGGCTCAACTGACCCAGCTAAAAAAAGACATCGAATGGCTGAGAGAAGTGGATTCCACGTCACTCCAGAATACGTTGAAACACCTCGCTGATTCCTTCTCCCGCTTCTTCAAAAAGCAAAATGACCGTCCTCGATTTAAAAGCAAACGAAATCGGGTGCAATCCTACACGAGTCAGTGTAACCATCCGAAAAAGGGAAAGCCCACAGTGGAAGTCGTCGCTAATCGAATCAAACTCCCGAAGCTCGGATGGGTGAAGTTCGCTAAGTCCCGTGAAGTAGAAGGGCGTATCCTTTCCGCTACGATTCGCCGCAATCCTTCGGGTAAGTACTTTGTATCCATCCTATGTGAGCGAAAGACGAGTCCATATATTCCGGTGGAAAAGGGGAAAGCCGTTGGCGTGGATTTAGGACTGAAAGACTTTGCCATCTTGAGCGATGGTACAAAGGTCAAACCCTCTCGCTATTTTCGGCAGGTTGAAAAGAAACTGGCGCAGGCACAGCGGATCATGAGCCGACGAACGAAGGGCGGTGCCAACTGGTATAAGGCACGCATCAAAGTCGCTCGCATTCATGAGAAGATCACCCACGCACGCCATGACTTCCTACATAAGCTATCTTCGAAGCTGATTCACGAAAACCAAGTGATTAGCATTGAAGACTTAGCTGTAAAGAACATGGTGAAAAACCACAAGCTAGCCAAATCCATCGCCGATGCGTCCTGGTCGGAATTTGTGGCGATGCTCACCTACAAGGCCAAATGGGTTGGAAGAACCGTGGTGAAAGTAGGTAAACAGTTTCCTTCCAGCCAGCTGTGTTCCTCCTGTGGCTACCGAAACAAAGAGGTGAAGAATCTTAACCTTCGGGATTGGAGATGCCTTGCATGTCACCAGCATCATGACCGAGACATCAACGCGGCTCGCAATATCTTGCAAGAAGGACTTCGAGTACTTGCGGTCGGGCAGACCGTTTAAGCTTGGATATGATCCTGTCAGTAGACGGGAGCTCCCAAGAATCCCCTGCCTTCAGGCATGGGGAGTGTCAAACAATACGCTTATAAACAAAAAAACGGCACAGCAACAGGGAACTTATTGATTTTGGCGGGAATGAGAGGAGGATGAAGATGCAGACCCCCGGATTTCTGAATATACCGACGGTTGGGAATCGAGAATTGCAACTGATCGTGGATACCCTAGAACAAGGCGATAGAGAAGGATTAGCAAGCTGGAAGATCAAACTGGCCATGGTCTCCTTGCCGGAAGAAGAAAAACAAGCCATCCACGACCTTTTTCTGCTTCTATGGCGCAACCTGGGATTAGCGCCTGACCACTCCTCCCACCTGACGAACAAATTCCTCCGTTTAATCCGGCGGCGTCAGCCCTTCCTGGATTCCGGTCGGGTTATCCTAACCCTCGGGCTTTTTGAAGAAATTGTGATCGGCCTTCTTGATCACAGGCGAACCGAACTGGATGTTCTCACCGGTATCCGCTGGCTTCACTCCATGGTTTTGTCCCTCGCCTTCTCGCACTTCAGTGACCAGTGTAAAAGCAGGAAAGCGTTGCAAAACAACCCTCCCGGAGACGGCGAAAACCCTGTAACCCCCTCCCCGGAGGAGGCCATCATCACTCTTGATACGTTTCTATTAGAATCCCATTCCTTGGAGGAAATTCTGACCTTATCCGTCCGCCACATTGCGGATGCAACCGGCTTTAAACGAAGCGCCCTGTTTTGGTATTCCCCCGTGACACGGACCGTAGAAGGAATCCATTCCCATCAGGTCGACCTTTCCGAAGTGCGCCGGGTACGCACCTTCGAATCGAACATTCCGGGAATCACCTGGGCCGTCCAGGAGAGTCGCCCCCTGTATGTGGCGGACGCACGGCTCCACTTTCCCCTTCACTATGTGAAACAATTCCAGCTGGAATCACTGCTGGTGGCCCCTCTTCATAGAAAGCACAATCAGCCCTTTGGTTTTCTGCTTCTGGATCGGGGCGGAGAACGCTTCGTCCCCACAACCAGGGAGATCGATCTGCTTGAACAGCTCATCTCCAGGGTTTCCCTCACCCTCCGCACCCGATTGTACGAGAGTGTGACCTTGTCGTCCTCCGCCCCCCCTGTCTCCCCTTTGCTCACCCATCGGGAACAGGAAATCCTCCAAATGATCGCTTACGGATACTCCACCCGACACATCGGGGAAACCCTTCACCTCAGCGAACATACCGCTGCCGAATACGCTCAGGCTGCTCTCAGAAAGTTGAACGCCAAGAACCGCCCGGAAGCGGTAGCCAAAGGTCTGCGACTGGGCTTAATCAAGTAGGTCATCCTGGAAATCTCTCAGACGAGGATTAAAGGGAGAAAAAACCGGGAATGATAGTACTAGAATCAAAGGAAGAGGTTCCCACCAGCAGGAACTGGACAAAGGGGTTGACGTAAGAAGTTCCGCCCCCTATAATGACAGGAATACCGGATGGATCCGTTCGTTCCTATTATTTACACCCCCGCTGTTTATAAAAGAGATTCCAGTTGTCCGCAGAATCGACAAACCTCTTGCAGAAAAGGCGGTGTAGACCATGGAAACCTTGCTGAATCACCCGTTTCAAGTTGGCGATTGGGTGAAGGGCAAAACCGAAAACGATGAGCTGTTTCAAGGATATATTGAATCAATCGATTCCCAACAAGGCACCATCGCAGTGCGTGTTACCCAATCTGACAATACCAATATGGTCGGAAAGGTGACCCATAGCATCCCCGACCGGATCAAATATCTAGAAGACACTCCCCTTGACCAAGAGGGTCATTTCCTCAATTTCATCGATCTCGCTCTTACCACTAAGGATAAAAAATGGTTCATGAAATTGACTGATAAGCTAAACGACCTTCGCCAGCAAGAAGCGGAAGCCGATGAAAGCCTGGGTGAAAACACCCGAATTACCGGTTAAACTGCGGAGTTCCTCCATTCACAAAGACCCTCTCCCACCATGGGAGAGGGCCCTGCAAACCAGCCCGTCAACCGGTTACGGAGGCGGGTTTTTTTCTGTTTTGAAGCAAAAAGTTGAGCAATGGCTTCTCCACGATTAAGTACAAGAGACATCCGATTGCTGCAGCGAGGAAAGCCATAAGCATGGTTGTAGCCGCAGGGCTTATCATCCGGGTTAAACCCGCCTCGGTGTACCCCTGATAAAGGAGGGCCAGCACCGGATAATGGGTGAGAAACAGGGTGTAGGAGGCCCGGCCTAGGAAATTTATCCAGCCCGGAATCACTCGTTCCCTTCCGCTCTCCAGGAGAGCCAACCCAAAAAGAACCGTTGCTGCGGGGATTCCAAATTCGTATAGTTCGTCGATCGGGACCCACCCCTTCACCTTGTTGAACCAAGTGAGGACTAAACCAGCTAGCCCTGCCCCGACCAATACCTGGGGATAAGGGATTTCTATCTTTTTCACTAGGTAGGCGATGAAACCGCCAGCAAAGAAATACAGATGGTATTTGCTGAACACGAACGCCAGCACCGAATGGCCTTCGAAAATTCCGTGGGTAAAATGGATCAGGATGATCATGAACCACAGAGAAAGGAGGACCGTCCCCCGCCCTTTTCCCACCAAGAGGACCAAACCGAAAACAGCATAAAACAGTAAAAAGTAACTCAGTACCGAAGCCGGCGGGTTTACCCCATTGGAGATGGGCATGAGAAAAAAAGATCGGATGTAATCTGCGAGCTCCAGTTTTTCCCCAGTAAAAAAAGCGGCAAAGGGAACCATCGGGATAAAGATGTACCAGTAGGTAGGGTAAATGCGGAAAAGCCGATTCCGAAAAAAATGTCTAGCTGCGGCAAAATCTCCGATACGATGCTGATAGGTGTGAAAAAGGACAAATCCGCTCAAAATCAGAAAGTAATCCATCGCCCCTGATCGCACTGGGGTATCCCAGCCGAAGGGACCGGATTTCCAAAACTGAACCCCCATATGATGGGCATTGAAAAGGATCATGAGCAGACAAAAAAAGCCACGAGAAGCATGGAGCAGGTTCCATTTCTTTTTCATGGGTGGATTTTCCTCCGAAAAAGATTTCCTTTACCATTATGGCAAGGCTTTCCGTTTCATACAACGGGGGAACCCCTCTTTTTTTGTAAAAAGAATGATTTTTCCTGTTCAGGTTTCCAGGATTTCCTTCACTCGACCTACTTGACCATCTTCTAATCTCACTTTGATTCCATGGGGATGGGTCGAGGATTTCGTCAAGATATCTTTGACGACTCCCCGGGTCCGCTTCCCCGTTCGTTGATCCGCCTTTAACACGATATCTACTACCTGGCCAGGACGGATCGCATTCCGGCTTTTTCCGTCGATGATTGCCACCTCCTTCAGATTTCACGATAAAAAAAGACCGCCGCCACCCGGATACCCGACGGCAGGCAGTCGATCATTCTCAGGTGTACATACCCTGAACGCGCTCCTGAAGCGCCCCATCTTCTAGATATTCGTCATACGTGGTCATCTTGTCCACCAAGCCCGCCGGTGTGATCTCCATGATTCGGTTAGCAACAGTCTGGATCAACTGGTGGTCATGGGTGGTGAACAGGATGGTACCCGGGAACTCTTCCAACCCCTTGTTAAGAGCCGTGATCGCCTCCATGTCTAGGTGGTTGGTCGGCTCATCCAAAATTAGCACATTGGAGCCGGAGAGCATCATCCGAGACAACATGCAACGCACTTTTTCGCCTCCGGAGAGGACATGGGCCTTCTTCAACACCTCTTCACCGGAAAAGAGCATCCGACCGAGAAAACCACGGATGAAGGTTTCCGATTGATCCGAGGAAAACTGACGCAACCAGTCAACCAGACTCAGGTCGACACCATCGAAGTAAGCATTGTGGTCCTTGGGGAAATAGGACTGGCTGGTGGTGACCCCCCAATGATACTCCCCAGCGTCCGGCTCCAACTCTCCGACGAGAATCTGGAACAGAGTCGTCTTGGCAAGGCCGTCAGGACCGACGAAAGCCACTTTATCCCCCTTGTTGATAGTAAAAGAGAGATTGTCCAGCACCTTTTCCCCGTCCACCGTCTTGGAAAGCCCTTCTACTCGCAGGAGATCGTTGCCTGCTTCGCGTTCCGGCTCAAAATGGATAAAAGGATATCGCCGGGAGGAAGGTTGAATATCCTCCGGGGTCAGTTTTTCCAGCATTTTTTTACGGGAGGTCGCCTGCCGCGCCTTGGACTTATGCGCGCTGAAACGAGCAATAAACGTTTCCAGCTGTTTCCGCTTCTCTTCGACCTTTTTGTTCTTCTCTTTGGCCAGGGAGAGAGCTAATTGGCTCGATTCAAACCAGAAGTCGTAGTTGCCCACGTACAGTTTGATTTCGCCGTAATCGATATCCGCCATATGAGTACAAACCGTATTCAAGAAGTGGCGGTCGTGGGAGACCACAATCACCGTGTTCTCAAAGTTGAGCAGAAAATCTTCCAACCACCGAATGGCATGGATGTCCAGATGGTTGGTCGGCTCGTCGAGGAGTAGGATATCGGGCTGACCGAACAGGGCTTGGGCCAGGAGCACCTTAACCTTGTCGTTTCCGTCCAGATCCTTGAGCTTCCGGTGGTGAAGCGGCTCGGGAATTCCTAGGCCGGAGAGGAGCTGGGCCGCTTCGGGTTCGGCCTCCCACCCATTCAATTCGGCGAACTCCCCTTCCAGCTCAGCCGCCTTTACACCGTCTTCATCGGAAAAGTCCGGCTTAGCATAGAGAGCGTCCTTTTCCTTCATAATTTCATAGAGCCTCTCGTGGCCCATGATGACGGTCTCCAGCACTTCATGTTCCTCGTATTGAAAGTGATCCTGCTTCAACACCGCCAGCCGCTGGCCGGAGGTGATATTTACTTCTCCCTTGTTGGGCTCAATCTCCCCCGCCAAGATCTTTAAAAAGGTCGACTTCCCCGCCCCGTTAGCGCCGATCAGGCCGTAACAGTTGCCGGGAGTGAACTTGATATTCACATCTTCAAACAGCTTCCGCCCGCCATACCGCAGGCCGACACCTTGTACTGTAATCATAACAACATTCGTCCTCCAAACATGCTAAACTCCTCCTATTTTAACATGCAGAAGGAGGGTTGGGGGCCGTTCTTTGCAATATGTCCATTTTGGACAACTCTCTAAAACGGCATACGAAAAAGTCTGCCTGGCACTCAGCCTCAGACGGTTCCATAATGTGATGGAACCTGCCTTATTTTTTAGGACTAAAAAGTGAAAGTAACCGATCAATCAACCAGTAGACAAAGGCGATCACCGAAGAAACAATATAGAAATGAACGCTATTATAATACATTTCTACATGATTTAAATTAAAATCAAAAGCAAAAAACACCATAATGAACAAGGGGTAAATAAACACACCTAACCAATGTAACAAGTAAGAGAGAAATATGTTATTATTTGTCAACCTTTCTGCATGATATGAAACAACCCCTCCATATATCACAACAGATGGAAAAACGAACAGATTCAGATAGCTAAAAGGATTTCCTTGAATAATAATGATGATGAAACAAACAATACCTGTTACTAATTTTCTGGTGAATATATTCATCTCTCATCCCCTTGAAACTTCATTGCCGTTTCATAATACCTTATCACTCTCAATAAAATCTATGACCACTTTTGGACCATCGCATAAAAAAGCCGCTCCTTTATCTTAAGGAACGACTCTTTGATAGAAGAACCCGCGCTATTCTTCACCCTACCCCTCTCTCGCCCCCGGTTGATCCAAACTCCTCCGCCAGCGGGCGTAAGTGGGTACTTCCCCGTGCTCCGTAATAGACGATGACTAGGAGGAAGGTGCCGAGGATGACGGCGATGAGGGGAACATGGAAGCCCAGGATGGGCAAGCGGGTGGTGAGGACGGAGTAACGGATGACGCTGTAGAGCGATAACAGGCCCAGAGCAAGAGCGATGCCGGGGACAAGAGGATACGAAACCTTGAAGGGGCGCTCCAGATACGGCTCTTTTTTGCGTAAGACAAAGAGGGAGATCATACTCAAACAATACATCAAGACCGCACCAAAGACCGACAGGATGATGAGGGCATTAGCGAAGTCAGCGGAAGCGGCGCAGACGACCCCGATTAATCCGGGAACGATCAATCCCCAGTGGGGGACTTTATGCCGATTGAGACGAGAAAGGAAACGAGGCAAGTAGCCCGCTCGAGAAAGGGCGAAGGTCTGGCGGGAATAGCCGATGATGATGCCGTGCAAGCTGGCGATCAGTCCCGCCAATCCGATCACGGCCACTGTGGTCGGAAGGAAAGAACCGCTCCCGTAAACCCCTGTTAGAGCTTGGGGCAGCGGGTAGTCAGCAGGGGTGCCTTTTCCTCCGCCAAGACCGGCGGTGATGAAAAGGGTACCCCCGGTGCAGACGGCCAAGGTCAGGATCCCTGAGATAAAACCTTTGGGGATATCCTTTTTGGGGTTTTCCACTTCTTCCGCAGCCATCGCACCGCCTTCCACAGCCAGGTAAAACCAGACGGCGAAGGGGATGGCGGCCAACACCCCCGTCCATCCTCCCTTCATGGCATTCCCGTCTAGGATGTTGGCTAACTCCACCTTGGGCAGTCCGGCACCGAAATAGATGGCTAGCCCGACCAGAGCGAGGATGGTCGCCACCATCTCGATCAGGGCCGCTCCCTTGACTCCGATCAGGTTGATCAGGATGAAGAAGACAAAGACAATCACGGTTCCGTATAGGGTGGGGATGGAGGGAATGAGGAAGTGGATATAGGCGCCGGTGGAAACCGCAATGGCCGGTGGGGCAAAGACAAATTCAAACAGGACAGCTAGCCCCGTCAGATATCCCATAAAGGGGCCCATCGCTCTGCGGGCGTAGGCGGAAGGCCCACCCGCATGGGGAATCGATGTGGACAGCTCCGAGTAGCTAAAGATGAACGTCGTATAGAAAAGGGTAATGATCAGGGCGGCAATCGCCAGCCCGAGGGTCCCACCCTTCTCAAACCCGTAGTTCCAACCGAAATATTGTCCCGAGATGACCATCCCAACCGTAATCCCCCACAGATGAATCGGCTTCAGCGCTTTCCTCAACCCTTTGTTTTCCATCAGCCTTCCCCCACTTTCCATTTAAAAGTAGTTGCTGGTAATTCCCCCATCGATTTGGATAATCGCCCCGTTGGTCCAGTCCGCTTCATCAGAGGCCAAGTAAACGGCACAGTGGACGATATCCTCCGCCCTGCCGAAGCGACCGCTCGGCTGGCGGCTGAGTCGGAGTTGCCGTGCCTGTTCATCCTTTAACAGCCACTCGGTCATCAGGGGGGTCTCAATTGGCCCTGGGCAGATGGCATTGCTGCGAATCCCTTTCGGACGGAACTGAATTGCTAGGGACTTGGTTAGGGAGATGACCGCCCCCTTGGAGGCAGTGTAAGCGTCCTGGGGAACACTACATCCCATAGAGGCGACGAAAGAAGCGATGTTAATGATGGAACCCCGCTGCCTCTGGGCCATCTGGGGAATGACATACTTGCACATGAAGTAAATCCCCTTGACGTTGATGCTGAAGACCCGATCCCAAACTGCTTCATCGGTATCGATCACCGAATGGTCCTCCGCCGGCATAATACCTGCATTGTTGTAGAGAACCTCCGGTGGGCCGAAGGAATCGTAAGCCTTCTCCACCGCCTCTTTGACACTCTCCTCCTTGGAAACGTCACAAGCGAAGTACTCAGCAGACCCACCTGCTTCACGGATCTCCTCTGCCGTCTCCTTGCCGGAGGTCTCATCGATTTCCAGGACGGCCACTTTCGCTCCCTCCGCTGCGAACATCCGGGCGGCGGTTTTTCCCATGCCGCTCCCCGCCCCGGTAATTAGGCAGGCTTTTTCTTGTAGGCGCATACTTCTCCCTCCTCCTAATTTCATCAGCCCTGTTCGAAATACCGGGCCCTCTCCCAATTGGTTACAACCGTGTCATAAGCTTGTTGTTCCAGCTTTGCCGCATGTCCGTAATGATAGTGAACACTTTCTCCCAGCACCTTGTTCACGATTTCGCTCTCTTCCCAGCATTGGATCGCTTCATAGAGAGAGCCGGGAATCCGAGCGACCCCCTTTCCTTCGTAGGCGTTTCCCTTGAACTCCTCCGGCAGCTCCAGTTCCCGCTCGATTCCTTCCAACCCTGCCCCGATCATAGCCGCATAGGCAAGGTAAGGGTTGATGTCCGCTCCCGTGATCCGGTTCTCGAAGCGCAGGCTGTTTCCGCTGCCAACGATCCGATATCCAGCAGAACGGTTGTCCCGGCTCCAAACGATATGGACGGGGGCCCAGCTTTCATGGGCGAAACGCTTGTAGGAGTTGACATTGGGGGCGAAGAGAAGAGAGAAGTCCCGGGTATAAGCCATGACACCGGCCAGAAACTGACGCATCGTCTCTGACATGTTGAAAAGCTCATCCCCCGGCTGGTGGAAACGATTCTCCTCTCCCTCCAGGTCGCGGCAGCTGAGATGGATATGACCACTGGAGCCGGTCCAACGATGGTCCGGTTTTGCCATAAATGTGAGAGAATACCCTTCCTGGATACTGATTTCCTTCGCTCCGTGCTTAAACAGCACGTGCCGGTCCGCCGAAGAGAGAGCGTCAGCATACCCGATATTCACCTCGTGTTGGCCGATCCAGGCTTCCCCCTTGGAAGACTCAATGGGAATGCCGGATTCGATCATCCATTTGCGAAGTTTATAGTAGACTGGCTCATTCCGGGTCGCCTGAAGAAGGTTGTAGTCTTCGTTATAATGACCGGCAGCCCGGATCAATTCATACCCCTTCCCGTGGACCTCTTCGTAAGAATCTTTTAACAGATAAAACTCCAGCTCACTGGCCATAAAGGGACGGAGGCCCTTCTTCTCCGCCTGTTCGATCTGCCGCTTCAGTACACTGCGCGGGGCAATTTCAATCATCCTTCCGCTCTCTTCATCCACGGCATCCGCCAACACCAACGCTGTTTTCTCCAGCCAGGGGATCCGCCTTGCGGTATTCCAGTCGGGACGGGCCAGCCAGTCGCCGTATCCGCCATTCCAGTTCATCTCCTGGAAGCCTCCCGGGGTGTTCATCTCCATATCGGTTCCCAACAAATAATTACAGAAGTGAGTCCCGTGGTCGATGGCGCTCTCCAAGAAAAACTCCCCCGTCAGCCGCTTCCCCATCAGTCTTCCCTGCATGTCGCAGATCGCGATGATGACGGTGTCGATGTGTCCGTCGCGGATGAGCCCCTCCAGTTCTCCCTTGGACAGAAGGCCCTTTTTTTGTACGGTCGGCACAGCACGCTGCATATCGTATCTCTCCCTTCGCAAATAACGTCCCGTCAGTCCAGCATGGTGGAGATGAACTTCAATTCAAGAAATTCCTCCAACCCATAAAGACCGCCTTCTCGCCCCAGCCCGCTCTCCTTGATCCCGCCGAAAGGCGCCTGAGGGAAACTGAGCGAGGTGCCATTGACACCCACCATTCCAGCTTCCAATCCTTCAGTCAAACGGTGAATCCGTCCCCCGTCCCGGGTGAATAAATAGGCTGCCAATCCGTAGGGAGTCCCGTTGGCCCGCCGGACTGCTTCTTCTTCGATGCGAAAGGTGAGGATCGGGGCGACAGGGCCAAAGACCTCATCCCGCGTCAGATCCATCCGATCATCCACCTCGGTCAGAACGGTGGGTCGATAAAAATGCCCGTTGGAATACTCTCCTTCCAGCAAAGGTTCTCCGCCGTATCGGAGACGGGCTCCCTTGTTTACAGCATCATCCACCAAAGCTTGCACCTTGTGACAAGCCCTCTGATTGATCAGGGGGCCGACATGGCACTCCGTTTCCGTTCCCCTTCCCACCCGAAGAGCTTTCACCCTGGCGAGGATTCGTTCGGTCAGTTCTTCCCGAACCGGTTCCTGGACGAAGATAAGGTTGATGCCGTTGCACATCTGGCCACCGTTCTCAAATTTATTGGCGACGATTGCATCCGCTGCTCGATCCAGGTCCGCATCCTCGAAAACGAGGGCTGGAGCATTCCCGCCCAATTCCAGGGAAACCCGTTTCACATGCTCCGCCGCTTTTTTCATCAATTCCTTGCCGACACCCGTCGAGCCGGTGAACGAGATTTTTCTTACCCGGTAATCCCCTAACCAAGTATCACCAATGGAGGCCGCATCTCCCGTCACCAGATTGGCCGCCCCGTGAGGAAGATTGGTCTCCATCAGCAGCTCGAACAGCGCCGAAGCGATCAGGGGCGTCTCTTTGGCAGGCTTCAGCACCACCGTGCACCCCGCAGCTAACGCTGGTGCCGCTTTGCGGGTCACCATCGCGGCCGGGTAGTTCCAAGGAGTAATCAGCGCTGCCACTCCCACCGGTTGCCGAAGAACTGTCATCTGCTGGTTTTCCTTAGCAGGAGGAAGCACTTCCCCGCTGATCCGCTTCGCTTCCTCGCCGTACCACTCCACGAACTCCGCTGCGGTCTCCACTTCTCCTAGAGCCTCGGCAACGGGTTTTCCCTGCTCCTGGGACAACAGTTTTGCAAGCTCCGCTCGGTGATCTAGAATACGATTCGCCCAATCCTTCAAGACCTGGCCCCGTTCCCGAGGGAGCCGTCTCGACCACGCCGGAAATGCCTCCGAAGCCGTGTCCACTGCCTCCCGGGCCAGTTCCACCCCACCCCGGGGAACACACCCAATTACCCGCCCATCTGCAGGATCCGTCACTTCGATGGTCTCCGGGAGGGTCCGTTTTCGGCCCGCAACCCAGCAAACTCCTTCATGCGTCCATGATTTTCGTGTCATACCGTCATCCTCCCCGTTCCAATATCCGTGCGATTAACCAATGAAAAGGGATCATCCCCCGTTCGTTTTGTACAGCCATCGTCTCCGGATGCCATTGGATCGCCAATACCTGGGGATGATCAGGGTGACGCAGGCTCTCCACCACGCCGTCTTCGGCCACAGCCGCCACCTCCAGCCCCATTCCCACCTCCTTTACAACTTGATGATGATAGCTGTTCGTCTCGATTTCATCCGTCTGGAACCATTGTTTCAGCTCCTTTCCCTTCAGAGTGACCCGATGCGCCGGGTACCAGCGGGGCGCTCGATGGAACTGGTGGCAAAGAGACCCGCCGGGAATATCGGATACGTCCTTATACAGGGTCCCGCCAAAGGCAATGTTGAGAAGCTGCATACCACGGCAGACAGCCAGCACAGGCAGTCCTTGATCCATCGCCTCTCGAAGCAAAGCCAGTTCGAACTGATCCCGTTCCGGAACTAGGGTCCAGCAGCGCATATCGGGACGCTCTCCATACAAAGAAGGATCGATGTCCTCCCCGCCACTTAGGAGCAACCCGTCCAACTGGGCGATTATTCCTTTTGCCTCCCTCGGATCGAGGACGGGCAGTCCGATGGGAAGACCTCCCGCCTTTCCAACAGCCTGAATATAATCATGGCCGACGACATGGAAGCCTTGGCCCGGCAACCCCCGAAATGTTCCTCCATGTCCCTCCTCTCCCCGGACATGGTAACCGGTCAGACCGATCAACGGTTTTCGTTTCAATCCGCCCCCTCCTGTCTCCCTCGTTGCAAACAAAACGGCACCCTGAAATACGCAATGTATTTCTTCGGCGCCGTTGCCTCGTTCAGTATTTACTTATCAGGCCGATCCCTTGACGTCCCCTCCCAGGATTCGGCGGGACAGTTCTTCGATGGGAACCCTTTTTTCCATGCTCTCACACCGTAATGCATGATAGGCCTCTTCTTCTGACCAACCGTTCTGTTCCATCAACTTTCCTTTCGCCCGCTCCACCCGCTTGCGGGTCTCCAGCTTGGCCTCCAAGCCGGAGATTTCCCCCTGCAAATCATGGATACGTCGGGCTTGTCCGAGGGAAACCTCCACGGCAGGAATTAGTTGGGACTTACGGATTGGCTTTACAAGATAGCCGGTGACAAAGGATTGCTTCGCTTCTTCGATGAAATCCTTCTGGCTGTATGCCGTCAACAATAGGACTGGAATCCCGAGGGATCGGCTAATGATTCGGGCCGCCTTCAGGCCGTTCATCTTCGGCATCTTGATGTCCATAATTACCAAGTCAGGCCGAATGGTGTGAGCTAGTTCCAGGGCTTTGTCACCGTCCCCGGCTTCACCGGCTACTACGTACCCTGATTCTTTGAGCATCTCTCTCAGGTCCATCCGCAGAATGGATTCATCCTCCGCCAGTAGAATCCTGGGTTTGTTCATGGGACCCCTCCTCCAAGGGAATATACAGCATCGCCGTCGTGCCCTTTCCCTTCGAATGAAGCTTGAAAGCGCCAGCCAGATCATGCTCCGTCAAATTCCGTACAATTTGGAGACCGAGGCTTTCCGGAATCTCTCCTCGTTCCGGCAATCCCGAACCGTTATCCGCGATCCGGATAAGCACCCCTTCTCCCCTCTGCTTCACCGATACGGTAATTTCCCCGGATGATCGACTGCGGAAAGCATGTTCTACAGCATTCTGGATCAACTCGTTAGTGATCAGGGCCAGAGAGACCGCCTTCTCGGAGGGAAGAAGGGTGGACGGACCGCTGCATGTGAAGCGGATCTCCTGGTCAGCCGGTCCGTTAACAGCCAGCATACTCCCAATCTTCTCCACCATCTCCAAAAGCTCTACTTTCTCCAGACCCGTATCGGAAAAGATCTCGTGAACGGAGGCGATGCTGAGGATCCGATGAAGCCCTTCCCTTAAGACCGCCTCCGCTTCTGGAGGCACCCCCCGTCTCATCTGAAGCCGAAGCAGGCTGGCAATCATCTGGAGGTTGTTCTTTACCCGGTGGTGGATTTCTCGGATCACCGTCGACTTCACCATCAACTGCCGTTCTTTTTCCTTCAGCTCCGTCAGGTCGCGAATGGAAAGCAGTGTCCCAACCCGGCTGTGATCTCGATGAAGACCGACTCCCTTGATCGCATAGGCCTTCCCATCGAGATGCCGCTCCCCGTAAAAAACCTTATGGCCCTGATAGGGGACATCTTCCAGGAAGCAAAGCCTCTCGTCGATCTGCTCCCCAATCACTTCCCCGCAACCGCCCCATTCTGCCACCAGGTTGATCCCTTGTGAATTGGCATAAACCACCCGCCCATGGGGATCGACGAGGTACAGGGATTCCTGCACGATATCAGAAAAAAAAGATTTCTCCTCTGTCAGTTCCATCAAAGTGAGACTCAGTTGCTCCGTGGTATCGGTCAGCGCCTGAAGCTGCACCTCATTCATCAATTGATCGCTGATGTCCTGTTCCATGATCAGCGAACCAATGGTTTTTCCCGCGGCATTTTTAATGGGGACTACACTCTGTTTGGCTGACTTCCCTTCCTGGGTGATCGCCCGGTTACGAATCGCGGGCTCCCCGGTTCGATGCGCTAGGCTGACAGCCGGCTCATAGGATTCATAAGCAAACTGCCCAACCACCGACCCCTTATACAGCGAGCGAGCCGTACGCGGGCTGGCTTCCGCCACGACCACTGCATGGGGCCCCTCTCCCACCGGACAATCGATAAACACATTGGCCTGGGCCAAATCGGCAATAACGGGCAGGTGACGGGCCAAATCGGTGATCCGGGCGATATCTTCCTCCTCCAAACGGGTATGCTCCCGACAAATCGTCTCCGGGTTTTTCAATCGAACGGATCACCCCTTTTCGGCAAAAAGGTGCCCCCATGACGGTAAAGCCATCATTAGAGGCACCTTCGCCTAAAGTCTATTTACTTTACAACGTATTGTAACAGAGAACAGAGAGAGAAACAATACAATTGAACAAACTATCTGACAATGATAGCTACAAAAAGCCGCCCTCCGGCTTTTATCCAGCCCGGTTCCGCTGATACTTCCACTGAAGATAACGGTAGCGAAGGAAGCACCCCACACAAAATCCCAAGATGGCAATCAGGGCGGCAGTAGCCACAAGGATGGCGAAGGTGTAACCAAAAATCCTCCATCCTAGAGCGAAGCCGAGCAAGCTAAGGGCGAGACAGATGACGGCGATCATTTGGTTAAACCGCTGCTGGTCCGGGTCCTCCATGGGATATTGGGAGATCGGTTTCCGTAACAACGGTCGGGCGAGCAGAAAAAGGGGATTTTGCCTGAAGAATAGGCTCCAAAGTCCAAAGGCCAGTGGAATAGACAGGAGCCAATACTGTTTTAGGCTCAGGGCGAGCAAGACAGCGATCACCTGAAACCATTGATTCATTCGGACCAGAGGCAGGGGGATTCCGTTTTTCATGGGTTAGCCTCCTTGGATCGAAGTCGCTTTCAGGCGGGGTGAAAGACCGTTACGCACTCCACATGGTTTGTATGGGGGAACATGTCCACTGGCTGCACCTCTTCCGTCCGGTACCCCCGCTCCACGAGGAAAGCAGCGTCACGGGCAAGCGTGGCGGGATTGCAGGAGACATAGACAAGGCGGTCTGGGGACATATTTGTACAGGCTATTAAAAATTCTGGATCACATCCCTTACGCGGCGGGTCCACAACGATCACCTCGGGCCGGATCCCCTTCTCCGCCCAACGAGGCATGATCTCCTCCGCTTTACCCGCTTCAAAGGAAGCATGCTCAATCCCGTTGGCTTCCGCATTGACCCGGGCATCTTCCACCGCCTGGGGGATCGATTCGACACCGAGAACCTGAGCTGCATCCCTGGCCAAATAAAGGCCGATCGTACCGATTCCGCAATAGGCGTCAATGACGGTTTCCTTCCCTGTAAGAGCAGCGGCTTTTTTCACTTGGTCGTAAAGGATTTTCGTCTGGACGGGGTTCACTTGGAAAAAGGAATGGGGGGAGATGACAAAGCGGATGTCGCCGATGGTGTCAACAATCACCGGCTTCCCCCAAAGCACCCGGTTTTCCTGGCCCAGGACCACATTGCTCCGTTTCGTGTGGATATTCTGGACTATAGAGGTAAGACCCGGAATCTCCTCCCTCAGGCGGGTGACAAGGCGCTTGTGGCTCGGCAGATATGCACCATTAGTCACCAGTACGACCATCACTTCTCCGGTGTTCGTGCCTGTCCGTACCAGGACATGGCGAAGGACCCCCCTATGGCTTTTCTCGTCGTAAGGAGGGATGTCCAACTCTATGGCAAGTTTTTTCACTCGCTGAATGGTACGGTCGTTGGGCAGTTGCTGGATCATGCATTGATCAAATTCCACAATCTGGTGGGAACCGGCAGCATAAAAACCGGCAACCGTTCCTTCCCGCCCACGCCCAAAGGGGACTTGGGCCTTGTTGCGGTAGTACCAGGGTTCTTCCATCCCGAGAACGGGCAGAACTCGAACATGGTCCAAACCACCGAGGCGCTTGAAGGCATCCTCCACTTGCCGGCGTTTCCTGTCCAGTTGGGCGGGATAGGCCAGATGTTGCAACTGACAGCCCCCACATGCTTCAAAAACAGGGCAATGAGCCTCCACCCGGTCAGGGCTGGCTTTCAGGACTTCTTCGAGACCCGCGTGGGCGTAGGTCTTTTTCACCTTAGTCACCTTGACTCGGACCTTCTCCCCAGGAAGAGCGAGAGGGATAAAAACAGCGAATCCTCCCTCCGTCTTCCCCACACCGTCCCCTGTATGGCTGAGACCGGTGACGGTTAGTTCGAAGCTGTCTCCCGGTTGAACCGGGGGTTTCGGTTTAGCCATGTCCACATGCTCCTTCTAGGTCCAATCAAACCGGAAATGGATGCACTATGACGATCTTACAACAAGGGAGGGTGCCCATGCCACTTTTGTCGCCGCAATGGTAAATATATCCCCCAAGAATGGAAAATGTGGTAGAATTAAAGGCCTCTATCACTTAAGGGGCTGAAGACGAAGAAAACCCCCTGCCCCTAGCACGCGAATTTGGCGTCCTCGCTAGGTAGCAGGGGTCTCTCTTCGTTCTATACCTCTAGGACGGCGGTCTGATTCCTCCGATGGAACCCTCACCCTAACCGGTTCCCTTTAGGCGGGATCTAACACCGCGAGGAACGAACCATCCCTTAGTTTCGATTCTCCAGCAACTCCAGTGTATGAATCAACAAACCCTTGTCTCCCACGTTTCCGTGACCAGGGACCACCTGTTTCATCCTAGGGTAGCGGTTGAGAACATTTTGGATGGAACGGGACCACTCCTCCAAATTGGCATCATTCACATTGCCTAGATCCTTCGCTTCCAGTGACTTAATGAGACATCCGCCAAAGAGGATTTTATGTTGGGGAAGCCAAACGGTGATGTTGTCCTCGGAGTGCCCCTCCCCAGGATAATAGGTTTCTATAATCGTGTTTCCCACCTTGAACCGGGACTGCTCGTCCAGGATGGGGTTCGGTGTGGGATAACCCGCTTTTTCGGCCAGTTGAGCGGTGCGAGCGGTACTACGGACTTCGATGCCTTCTTTCAACAACGCGCGAATTCCCCCGACCCGATCTTCATGGGAGTGGGTGATCACCGCCACCGCAATCTTTTTACCGATGTGACGGCGAATCATATTCAGTAACTCTTTGGTAAGGTCATCGTCCCAGGAGGAATCGATCAGCACCAATCCTTTAGAAGAGGAGATAATCAAACCGTTGGTGGGTATGTTCGTCATCCCGCCAAAGTTACCACCATAGGTGGTGTATTCCCAGACGTCCCGGTTTAATCGAGCCAGCTCCACCGTCCCTTCCGGGTTGCTGATCGTCTTTCCCCCATATTTGTTTACGGCATGGGCCGCCTCAGATCTCGCACCCGGGAACAGCAATACGCCTCCCATCATCAAACACAGAAGCAGAATACCCCACCCTCTTGTCCGTTTCATCGGTTATCATCTCCTTTAAAGATAATCATCTGAATCTTAATCGATCCGCGCTTTCGCTTCTATGGCAGGGCTCTCACAAAAAAATGATAAGTCCATCACAAAACGACTGACCAAACGCTATAAAATCCGTTCAAACAGGTAGAAATGGAGGGAAACAAGTCGTGGAATCCGGTAAACGTCTCTATGTGGAAAAAGGAGCTCCTTTCCCGGCGGGGACCCCCATCGATCTGAAGCGAGAAACGACCAGAATCGGGAGAGATTACCCCGACGGGGATGCCGACCTCTCCTTCGCCAACGAATTCATCTCTCGTCAGCATGTCTCCATCCGCCTAGACGGAGAGAAGGCATGGATCATGGATCTTGGGAGTAAGCATGGCACGACCGTCGGCACAGAGGAACTCGTTCCCCATATCCCCCGGCGACTGAACAATTCCGATATCATTCGGCTCGCCAAAGGCGTGGTCGTTCTCCACTTCGCCTATGTGGTGCCGGATCATACCCTGGACCTCGACCCCGGATTCATGACTCAGGAGGAACCGCCGATCTTGCAACAGCTTTTCCTGGATCAGAAACGAAGAGTTTGCATCGTGTCCGGCAAGCCGGTTGCCCTGTCCGGAAAAGAGTGGAACCTCCTGGCGGCCCTCCATGATCATTCCAACACGTTCGTCTCCAACGATGAGATCATCCGTCGGGTCTGGCCCGAGCGGCAACCCTTCCCCGACGGCATGCCACCCGTGGGGCTCGTCGAAGTCAACTCTCTGGTGTACCGGGTACGTAAAAAAATCAAAAAGGCCGCTACCATCGTCAATGTGCGCGGAAAAGGATACTACTTAGAGCTCAAGTGAATGGAATGCCGCTACCGCCACCCGATGCGAACCACCGGCAACCGACTGACGGAAGAAGCGTCTGCAAACGATCACCTATAGCGGTGACCAACCCCTTTCCTAGTGGCCGTCAACGATGCCCGAAATAAAAAGCAATCCCTGCTCGATACAGAGATTGCTTTTTTTCGACCTTTTGCTGTACATGGAGAAATATGAGCCGCCTTTATTTCTTATCCTGTCGGGATCGTCTCTTCCTTTTCCGAGTCGGGATAGGTGCGGGCATTTTTTCGAATGTGCTCCGGGACGGTGATCTTCTTGGCTTCTCCCTGAAGGGTATGCGTCCATTCTTGGCGTGTTTTCACTTTTTCCTTACCCAAGTCGATGGTAAATTCTACAGCCTGTTCCACTTTACGAAGGCGGAACGTTTTTTTATCGATGTTGATGCGGATTTTCATCCGTTGCCCGGTAAAGGAGTATTCTTTGCGGGGAGGAATGGAGGCGTAGCGCATCGACCGGTCATCGATAAAGGGCTCCACCGCTTTCCCTGTTAAACCGACGGTCAATTTCGCTTCTTTTCCTTCACGGTCCACTCTATACACGTCTGCCGATTCCCCCACCTTTCTGAGCACCCACAATGGATCGGCATATACTTTCATCTTCTCCCCCAATCCGGATTGTTCTTTTTTGTACCAGCGGTTGCGGAAAAACAGAAACTCATCCTGATCCGTCACATACCAACGCTGGGGCTTCGTCTCGCTGATTAGCTCTCCTGCCACTGTCAGGCTGCCCTTCGCTTGAATGTTGACGGGATTTTCGGTAACAAGAATTCGTTGTTTCCAGTCCACCCGGGTGTTTTTATCCGGTTGTTTACGAAAACTGTACTGTTGGTGATTGAGACTTTCCCAGTGGTATCCTTTCATCTTTTCCATGGACGTCAGCGAGGTATCGATAATTTCCTGGGCGGACAAGCCGTCCATCTGTTTGGTCGGCTGTTTTTTTTTGCCCGCTTCCCCGCCCGTCGGTTCAGCACAACCCCCCAAGGGGACAGCGAAGAGAGCGATACACAATAACACTGATTGGAAGGATCTTTTCATGCGTATGTATCCCTTTCGTAAGTAAATAAAATATTTGCGTGAATCATTTAATTTGGGGAATTTTCAACAAGAAAACCCAGGAACCGGTTTACCTTCTTGCTTCCGGACAAAATACCTCCAAGTGCCCGGCCAGGACCTCCACGCGGCCGGAGAGATCCCCACCCCATTCCCCATCCAGATTGAGTTGCATCGGTTCCTCGGAGTAGACATCCAGGTGTTGAGTCTGGAAATAGAGGACGCGATCATCTTTCACATGCTCCCCCTTCAGGACCAGACCGACAAGCTGGATTAGATCGGGGAGTCCCCCTCTGCGGATCACCAGGACATCCAGACGTCCGTCGGAAACGTCGGCACTGGGGGCCAGCTTGTGAAATCCGCCGATAGAACGGCTATTAGCAACGATAAGAAGAAGGATCTCCTCTTCAATCGTCCGGTCGGAAGCTTCTAGCCGCACACGGAAGGGACGAAACAGCGTGCCCAGCTTCTCCAACCCTTTGGCGTAATAAGCCAGTTGACCGATAGCCGACTTAAGCCGACTGGGCGCTTTGTAGGTAACCTCCGTAAGGCTTCCTGCCCCTGCCACATTGACAAAGTAACGATTTTGTACCCGACCCACATCCATGGGGCAAACCACGCCCTGCCCGATGACATCACAGGCATCCAGGAGATCTTTAGGCAACCGGAGGGCCCGGGCCAAATCGTTACTAGTTCCGCATGGCAGAATCCCCAGACGGGGGCGTCGTTCTCCTGGAGCCAGGCCGTTGACTACCTCATGGATGGTGCCATCGCCACCTGCGGCCACCACCACCTCAAACCCTCGTTCAACCGCCTGACGTGCGGCCTCCGTCCCATCTCCCGGATACCGGGTGGAATGACAGGATGTCTCCAACCCATAAGCCTCCAGCCGCTCCAGGATGCGGGGAAGCTGGCGTTCCACCGCTTCCCGCCCCGCCGTCCGGTTGTAGATGATACGGGCACGCTTCATTGGTCTTCCTCCTTCTGTCTCACTTTCTCCTAACCGCTCGTCCTTGTGCATACATTGAGGAGAGGACTAACGGAAAGGGGGATCGGGTAATGATCGAAACCAACCCCGATCAATCTTCAGGACCGAACGGCGTCAGGCCGGATCCCGACCGGATTAACGACGTGCAAAAATCTATGACCTGCAGTCTGTACGCTGAATCGATGGTTTCCTCCATCGGTGCCCAGCTCACCATGCTTCCCGACATTCAAGATCTGGCCGGAATGGTAGAAGCCCAAGGAGAGTGTCCCTGTACCTGTTACTATAGACTGATTGCCAAGGGATGTTTGGAGCGTCTAGCTGCCCAAGACTGGCATGAAACCGTACTCTCCTCTTATGTACGGAGTCTCTACTTGGCACGGCATCATGACCGGCTGAAACGGGGGCATATGATGGAAGCCAAACGAGCGGCCCCGGCTACAGCCAAATCCGCCCTAGAAAATTGGATCCAATGGCTGGACAACGCTGAGGGCTATCTCCAGGAAGCGATGGTCCATTCCCAAAAGATGATCGGTTCCCGCAGTTGGGCACGTCTGTCATCGAAATCAAATGAAAAGCCACTTTGAGTGGCTTTTTTATATCCATCTTTCTTTATCCCTTATATCACACTCCGGACATGGCCGGAGAAAACAAGCGCCAAACCGAAGACCGAGGGCAACCACCGCTATCTAAACCCCCTGCAACGGAGTTCAATCCTTCATTCTCCACCACTGGCATCCTCGTTGTTATCCATGTTTTCAGACTAAGGTTACCACATGCGTTGGTTTATTCACAGTCCGCGGGTAAGTCACAGATTGAGTCTAGCACAATTTTCCCGATCCTACCAAGTTCGTTTGCCATGATTAGACAGAAAAGATCCGTCATGCGGATCCTTTACTTCAATACGGCTCGTACCAAGCGGGATTGCTGATAGAGGCGGACAAATTCAGGTTATAGCGGGAGCGGCCAAGCTGCTCCAAAACCTCCTCAAGTTCTTCAGATGCTCCCTTCTGTGCCATATAGGCTTCCACCTGGGCTTGTGCCTGATCCAACTGGCTGCCGGCCTGTTGGATGAGCTCCGAATCAGCCGTGTTCTGGGCCATACGGACAAACTCCGCTGCTTGCTTAGCCCCCTGTAAAACCTGTTCTACCTCGGTGTTTGCGAATTCATTCATCCTGATTCCCCCTGATCAATCATGCGGAGTGATAAATCCAACTCCCTTCACCTGTATTCTTTGACAATAACAGGCGTCTTATGCCGGAAAAGCCCGCCCTTGATACAGGGCGGGCTGATAAATCACTGGTGAAGACGGCGGCGAGCCTGCAAGGCAAAGTAGGCGAACAGAAGGCTGATCAGGCCGGCGATCACGTTGTTCTCCGCATAGAAAAACTGGATCATCGCATTCCCCAAGAGTAAGAACCCTAAGAGCAGATAAATCCCTCGAGGAAAGGGATTTCCCCGGAACTCAAAAAGGATGACGAAGAAATACAACGCGATCATAAAGTAGTGAACCGCAAAAGGCGGCTGATCCTGGAGATAAATCCCCCCCATCACCAGGAAAATTAGAACGATCGCCGTATAGAGTATTTGCATAACAACACCTCGTTTTCCCGGGACAGTCGGTATAAGCCTCCGATCAAAGACCGATCTCTTTTCGGATCAGTTCGTTGACCAGTTTCGGGTTTGCTTTTCCTTTGGTCGCTTTCATCACCTGGCCGACCAAAAAGCCCAACGCCCGGTCCTTTCCATTCTTCAGATCGGTCACCGACTGGGGATTGGCTGCAACGATCTCAGAGACAACCTCCTGAAGTTTCCCCTCATCGCTAATCTGGACCCAGCCTTTCTCTTCGACGATCCCTGCCGGATCTCCACCCTTTTCGATCAGCTCTTTGAATACCTTTTTCCCGATGCTGTTGCTGATCGTTCCTTTTTCGATCAGTCCGATCATGCCGGCAAGGGATTCGGCGGTGATAGCCGTCTCCTCCAGCTCCTTGCCCTGGGTGTTCAGATAACCCAACAACTCACCGGAAATCCAGTTGGCCGCTGCTTTCGACTCAGCTCCGGCGGCTGTGACTTGATCGAAGAAGTCCGCAGTTTTTTTCGTTGAAGTGAGTAAAGCGGCATCGTAGGAGGAAAGGCCGTATTGCTCCATGTACCGCTCTCTGCGGGCATCGGGCAATTCGGGAAGAGTGGTGCGGATCTTTTCCCGCCAGGATTCATCGATGTGGAGCTCGACCAAGTCGGGTTCCGGAAAATAGCGGTAGTCGTGGGCTTCTTCTTTCGAACGCATCACTTTGGTCTTATTTTCATTCTCCAACCACCGCATCGTTTGCTGCGTGATAGCCCCACCTTCGGAAAGCACTTTCCCCTGCCGCTCCTGCTCATACTCCAACGCCCGCTCTACGTTGCGGAAGGAGTTGAGATTTTTCATCTCCGTCTTGGTACCGAACTCACGCTGTCCTACCGGACGCAGACTAATGTTGGCGTCACATCGCAACGATCCTTCTTCCATCTTCACATCGGATACCCCGGTATACTGGAGAATCTGCTTTAGTTTCTCCAAGTAGGCACGGCCTTCTTCAGGGGAACGCATATCCGGTTCGGAAACGATCTCGATCAACGGTACCCCCACCCGGTTGTAGTCGACAAGGGAACCGTCCCCGTTTTCCGAGTGATTCAGCTTTCCTGCATCCTCTTCCAAGTGAACACGAGTGATCCCGATCCGTTTCTTTTCCCCGCCTACCTCAATTTCAATCCATCCATTCTCCCCAACCGGCTTGTCGTACTGGGAGATCTGGTACGCTTTCGGAAGATCGGGGTAGAAATAGTTTTTTCGGTCAAATTTGCTTGTTTCGGCGATCTCACAGTTAAGAGCGAGAGATGCCTTCACCGCAAACTCCACCGCTTGTTTGTTCAGCACTGGCAACACACCGGGGTGGCCGAGGCAGACCGGACAGGTATGCGTGTTAGGCGGGGCCCCGAATTCCGTGGAGCATCCGCAGAAGATCTTCGTCCGAGTGGAAAGTTCGGCATGGACTTCCAAACCGATAACCGTTTCGAATTGGCTCACGAGGCACCACCTCCTGTCATCGGTTCCGGGAGCCGCTCGCTATGAGCCTCAAAAGCGTGGGCGACTTTCAAAACGCCCGCTTCATCAAAAGGTTTGCCCACAATCTGAAGGCCAACCGGCAGACCCTGGGAGAGACCGCAAGGGACACTGACTGCCGGCAACCCAGCGAGGCTGACCGGCACCGTACAGATATCATTCATATACATGGTGAGAGGGTCCTTCGTGTTCTCCCCAAACGTAAAGGCTGTCGTCGGGGCGGTCGGACCTACCACCACGTCATAATCGGTGAAGATACTTTCGAAATCCCGCCGGATCAACGTGCGTACTTTTTGCGCCTTCAGATAATAAGCATCGTAATATCCGGAGGAGAGGGCATACGTGCCCAGCATGATCCGTCGCTTCACCTCATCCCCGAAACCGGCGCTCCGTGTGCGGTTGAACATGTCGATCAGGTTGTCTCCTTCAACGCGAACCCCATAGCGCACACCATCATACCGGGCTAAATTAGAGGAAGCTTCAGCAGGAGCCAACAGGTAATAAGTAGCCACTGCGTATTCCACGTGGGGAAGAGATACCTCATCCACGACGGCTCCCAGGCTTTCCAGGACCTTTAAGGCCTCTTTTACCTTCTCTTTGACGCCCTCTGCCACTCCTTTTTTAAGAAGCTCCTTCGGCACAGCCACTTTGAGGCCTTTGATATCCCCAGTAAGAGCAGATAGATAGTCCGGGACCCCGACATCCGCAGAAGTGGAATCCCGTTCGTCATAGCCGGAGATCGCCTGCATAACAGCCGCCGCATCCTCCACATTCCGGGTCAGTGGGCCAATTTGGTCGAGGGAGGAAGCGAAGGCGATCAAACCATACCGAGAAACCCGGCCATAGGTGGGTTTCAGACCGACAACACCGCAGAAAGCTGCTGGTTGACGGATGGATCCTCCGGTATCGGAGCCGAGGGCGAACTGCACCTGCCCTGAGGCAACAGCAGCCGCGGCCCCCCCGCTGGAGCCGCCGGGCACCCGTTCCAGATCCCACGGGTTAACCGCCCGATGAAACCCAGAGTTTTCATTGGAAGAACCCATCCCGAATTCATCCATATTCATCTTCCCAACCATGTTAGCTCCGGCCTCAGCCAATTTTTCCATCACTGCAGCATCGTAAACCGGGGTATAATCACCCAGGATCTTACTCCCAGCTGTGGTTCGTACACCACGGGTGCTGATATTATCCTTAATCCCCATCGGGATGGCGGTAAGCAAGCCAAGGTCTCCCGTCTGTGCATCCAATTGGTTGGCCCGCAACCGGGCTCCTTCTTCATCCAGCTGAAGGAACGCCCCCAGTTTTTCCTCCGTCTCCCGGATCCGGACCAGGGATGCGTCGAGGAGGTCGGATGCGGTAAGATCCTTGTTCTTCAACTTCT
Organism: Salinithrix halophila; assembly: GCF_042650125.1. NCBI lineage: Bacteria > Bacillati > Bacillota > Bacilli > Caryophanales > Thermoactinomycetaceae > Salinithrix > Salinithrix halophila. Next base: position 448,731 of record NZ_JBHSAP010000015.1, on the reverse strand, counting down.
TATGTATCTCGTGGATCGGCTCTTTTAACAACGACATGGTCTTCCTCCTTTACTCCTCGAATACCGCGGGAACTCTAAACATCCCGTCTTTCTGATCCGGCGCATTGGTTAGCGCTTTTTCCCTTTCCAGGGAAGGCTTCTCCTCATCTTCCCGCAAAACGTTGGCCATGGGAAGCACATGGCTAGTGGGTTCTACATCCTCCGTATCCAATTCATTCAATTTATCAGCGAAACCCAGGATCTTATTCAATTGTCCGGTATACTGCTGTGCTTCCTCCTCGGTCAAATACAGGCGTGCCAATTTAGCGACATGTTCCACTTGTTCTTTGGAAATTGCCATCCCTTCCACCTCCGTCTCCTTGTTCTATGACAAACGGCAAAAACTTTGTCTTTGCCGCCATCCACTCGGTCGTTAATCCAATCCTTCCTCTGACAGTATAGCACAAACGTCCCCCCTCTTACCCCTGCCCCTGTGACAAGACCTTGGAAGCTTGTCAATCTTGGCGGTTCCATGAGAAAGCCGGCTGTCCCGTCTCGGAACAGCCGGCTTTTTTTGTATTTGTTGATTATTGGAACCAGTTCAGGTTGACCACATCGGCCATCGTTCGGTATCCCGCGTCACTCGGGTGAAGATGGTCCCCTGAATCATAAGCGGGGCGCAAGCGGTTAGGATCAGCGGGATCTCGAATCGCTCTCTCAAAGTCGATCACCCCGTCGGGAGCGCCGCTATTCCGGATCCACTCGTTCACCTGCCGCCGGGTAGCTTCCCCTTCCTTGGTATAGTAGGTAGCCCCCTTATACGGGAGAAGCGTACCGAGGTAAATACGGACGTCATTCTGATGAGCCATATCAATCAACTGCCGATAACCGCGAATGATGGATTGAGCGTCATAATTGTGGGGGGTATGCCCAATATCGTTGATTCCTTCGAGAAGGATCACATGGGAGACACCGGGCTGGTTGAGCACATCCTGCTCAAAGCGGTCGAGGGCCTTCGGTCCGTACACAGGGTCATCACGTAACACTTTGTTACCGGAAATACCGGCATTCAACACCGACAGAGGGATCCCCCTCGCCCGCAGCCGCTCCGACAGAAAGTCCGGATAGCGCCTGTTGGTATTCGTGGTAGAACCGACTCCGTCGGTGATTGAATCACCGATGGCGACCACCGCGTTTTCCGTCTCATCCACCGGGATTACATCGACTCCCGAGAGCCAAAACCAGGAAGTAATCGGGGTAACAAAGGACGTAGCATTCGTTTCCCGGCTATGATTGCCTGGAATCGATATATAGGAAGTCTGTTTAGCAACTCGGTGCCAGCTGACAGCCCCACTTGCCTTCGGTACATATAGGCTGACTGCCAAGTTCTCATCCCGAGACACCTTCATAGAGATGGGATCACTCTGGATTTCCTGCCCTACCGGTAACATCACCGATCGTTTTCCACTGAAGGTAACCTTGCGGGTGGTACCAGGGATCAAACTCGCCCCCTCACCAGCCACAGCGATTGTCACTTCCTTAAATGTTACCGGCTTTTCTCCATACGCGTTGGAGAGGCGAATCCTCACCTTATCTCCGTCCAGATGGGGGCGCAGGAGCAGACGAACCGTCTGATTCTCAACACCTACCTGAGCTGCACCGGAGGGATACTGATGGGCAGCGGCCCACGCCCCGACCCATGATTCCCTTTTGGGCTCATACCCTTCTACTTGCTCTCCAGGGATTAATCCGTTTACCAACCATCCGGCTAAAACCGCACCCAACAATAGCAGCGCCATCCGTTTCCATTTTTTCATCAGGCTTTCTCCGTTCTATATGGAATGAAAAGGGATCTCGCCAGCGCCCGACTTTCGCCTTCGGCGGTCTTTCGGCTTCCTGGCAACGTTCAGATTTTCCTCACGGGATATATTTTCGTCGATACAGGTTACAAAAAGCAACAGGAAAGGTTACAAAGAGGTTAATATTTCGTTAAAATCCGATGGTCTCTTGGGATATTTCCCGTCATCACCAAGAAAAAAAGGGTGTGATATGATGGAAGAAAATAATCCGGCCCGTCCGGCGGAGGTGATCAAGTCCGTGATTGCAAAGCGGTGGGCTCTCCGGTTATGGATCGTACTGTTAGCGGGTATCTTTGTCTTGCATTTCTCCCTGACCGCTTTTTATCTAACCCCCGACAATACACTGAAAGTTCGATGGTGGGAGCCTCTCAACCGTTACATGGACCCGTTATTCACCCAGAACTGGAAACTGTTCGCCCCCAATCCCGTCTCCCAGCACAAGGATTTGTGGGTGAAGATCCGCTATGTTCAACCAGACGGGAACCTGAGAGAAACTGGGTGGAAAAACATTACCCGACCGATTTTTCGGGAGAAGCAGACTGCCCGTATCTCTTCAGAAGGACGTGTCATCCGCTATTTCCATGCTGGTATGCGCTCTTTTGAAGAGAAAGACCCCCTTCAACAAAAGAAAGGGAAGTGGATGCTCATCCGGGCCGCCTCTACAGCCGTTGCCACCCGGTTTCCAGACAAAGAGATCCGGAAAGTGAAAGCACGTATCGTCACCAACACCTTCCCCCGGTTTAAAGAACGGCGACAACCGGATGACCGGGGCCCCCTCCAATTCCGGGAAACGGAATGGCGGGATTACGCCCCCGTTAAATCTCCTGCTGAAAAGGAGTGGCCCCGATGAACCGTGTGGAGCGCTTTCTCACAAGGGAACACATGCTTTTCGGCACTAGCCTGCTCCGTATTTCCATGGGTTTAGGAATTCTTTATTTTTTCTTCTATCATTACTCGGAGCGTCACCTTTTGTGGGGTGCGGGCGGCTTATGGCCGACGGATGCGTTCCTGGCGGGGGCCGAAGAACGCCATATTTTAACCTTGTTCCACCTGTCCGAGTCACCCTGGTTTTTTGAGGGAGTCTATCATATAGGGATCTTAGCCGCCCTCCTGTTTACCCTTGGATATCGGACGCGATGGACGACTTTCCTCACCTTTTTAGTGCTGTGGTCCTTTTATTACCGCAACCCTTTCGTAACCAACGGCGGGGAAAACATTCTTCGCCTGCAGCTCTTCTACCTCTTGTTCGCCAACGCGGGAGCGTACTTATCCCTGGACGCCCGTCGACAGGCTCGAAGAAGAACCGCCAAAGAACCCGGTCTTCGTCCCTTCTCCTCCGCCCTTCACAACTTTGCCGTAGCCGCCATCATCCTGCAATTGTTAATCATGTACTTCACTTCGGGTATCTATAAAGTGATGGGATCGATGTGGCAGAACGGAACGGCTGTCTATTATGCCATGCGGGTCCAGGACTACGTTTGGCCTGGGTTGAGTGAAAAGGTCTGGTCATCGGAACCCCTGGTGATTTTTCTCACCTATTCCTCCGTCCTCTTTCAGATCGCCTTTCCCTTCCTGCTCCTCAACCGATATACCAAGTATGCAGCTATCGGCGGGGCTTTTCTTTTCCACATCGGCGTCGGCCTCATGATGAATCTGGCGCTTTTCTCCTGGTATATGATCAGCTGTGAATGGATCCTGCTATCCGACCGGGACTACCGCTTCCTAGGCGACTGGTTCCGAAAAATCCGAGCAAAAGGAGGAAACCGTATGGGTAACATGCTCGCCAGACTAACGGAGCGCCCTTTTTTCAACCGCCATCGGATCACGGTCTATTACGACGGATGGTGTCCCTTCTGTACGCAAAGCGTCACCACCGCCCGCCGTCTGGACTGGTTTGATATGATCCGATTTGTCTCCTTCAGGGAACCCGGTGTGACGGAGCAATATGGACTCGACCCGGAACGTTTGAAAAAACGGCTCCACAGTACAAATGACGGTCGTCACTTCCGAGAGGGAATCGACGGCATTATCCAGATGGTTCAACGACTCCCCCTCATGTGGCCAATCCTGCCTGTCCTCTTACTTTCCCGATGGCTGGGACTCGGCCAGCGGGTTTATGACTGGATCGCCAGTCGACGCACCATTATCCCTGCCGGCGGTTGTGATGATCACTGCTCAATCAAGGATAGTCCCCGTTCCTCGTAGGAGATATCGATCCGACATCGCGCTGATATACGCCCGGGCCTTCGGCTTTCCGGGCGTTTTTTTATTGGGTCAGGCAGCCCTTCGGTGAGGGAAGGATGCCCCTTGAAAACAGGACAGCATACGATATAGGAGAGAAGGTGGGAGCCCTTCGTCTAAAAGTACAGAAAAGGGGGAGTAGGCCCAATTCAAGAAATCTCTATTGTATAATGAAAGCGAATGCACGAGCGAGACCCGTATAAGCCCTCATGGTTAACTTCGGCTATCACCCGAAGGAATGGGAGGAATAGATTATGTCATTGGCACGCAAAGCTGTCCTCACCGTTTCCTCCAACCCGGTGGTGACCAAGCTCGTCTCCAAATACGGAATGAGGCTGGGAGCTTCCCGCTTTGTCGCCGGAGAGAGCATGGATGACACCCTTCAAACGGTGAAAAGCCTGAATGCTGACAATCTTGCCGTCACCCTCGACCTCCTTGGAGAAAGCGTCCGCACCCGGGATGAAGCGCTAGCCGCTACTGCCGCCACCATCGAATCCTTTGAAACGATCCGGCGCGAAGGCGTCAATTCCAATATATCTGTAAAATTAACCCAACTGGGTTTAACCATCGATCCCGATTTTTGCTTGGCCAACATGGACCGAATCGCCGCCAAAGCAAAAGAGACGGGCAATTTCGTCCGCATCGACATGGAAGATTCCTCCCGTGTCGATGCCACGATCGACATCTTTACTACCCTCCTTGAAAAGTACAGCAAGAATCACATCGGGCTCGTCATCCAATCCTACCTCTACCGTTCTGAGGAAGACGTCGAGCAAATGGGGAAATTAGGGGCCAATCTCCGGATTGTCAAAGGAGCTTACAAGGAGCCTAAAGAGGTGGCTTACCCCGATAAACAGGACGTGGATAAGGCCTACATGAACCTAGTGGAGAAACACTTGAAAAACAGCTGCTACACTGCCATCGCCACTCATGATGTCGCCATCATCAACTGGACGAAACAGTTTGTCAAGGAGAACCATATCCCCTCCAACCGGTTCGAATTCCAGATGCTCTACGGTATTTGCGGCACGCTCCAGCGAGAACTGGCCCAAGACGGATACAAAGTTCGGATCTACACTCCCTATGGAAAATATTGGTACCCCTACTTCACCCGCCGTATTGCCGAACGTCCTGCCAACGCCCTGTTCGTTCTGCGAAGCTTTTTCCGCAAGTGACCAACACGAAGCCCGTCCTCCTAAAAAAAGGTTGACGGGCGTTGTTGAAAGTCTTGATATGTTCGGTTAACCACCCTCTGGGGAGCAGGCCCCGACGGTAGACTTGTAGAAGATAGAAAAGCCCCGGTATATTCCTCTCAGCATAAAGCAGAGCCGAAGGGACAGTACGTTCTACGCCGATAAACTCAACCAAACCTGGAACTAGACGTGAAAATCCTTCCACAGAGGTGATTCATCATGCCTGTCGCTCTCGTAACCGGCGCTTCCTCGGGAATTGGGGAAGCGTTTGTCCGGTTGCTAGCTGAAAAAAGCTATCACATCATCCTTGTCTCCCGCCGGGAAGAACGCCTACGCCTCCTGGCCGAAGGGGTTGAACAGATGGGCGGGACTGCCGAGGTTGTAGGAGTCGACCTCACCACGGAAGAGGGATTGACTCGTGTGAAGGAACATATCTCCTGGCATCCAGTGGACCTCCTTATCAACAATGCTGGCTTCGGCCTGTATGGTCCCACCTCCGAGACAGACCCGCAGAAGGAGCAGGAAATGATCCAACTCAATGTGAGAGTTCCCGTCGCCCTTACCCGGGCGGCTCTTCCCCAGATGATAGAACGGGGGTCCGGGCGGGTCCTGCAAGTAGCTTCCACCTCTTCTTTCCTACCTGTCCCCTATATGGCGGGCTACGGTGCCACGAAAGCCTTCATTCTTCATTATACAGAGGCCCTTCACGCAGAACTGAAAGGGAGCGGGATTACTGTCACCGCCCTCTGCCCCGGCAGCACCGAAAGCGAATTCGCCGAACGGGCGGGCTTTAAACAACAACACCCGATGCCCGCGGCAGAAGTGGCCCGGCAAGGGCTCCTCGCCTGTGAACAAGGCCGTCCGTTCGTCATCCCCGGAACCGCCAACTGGTTCACAGCTTCCCTCCCCCGTTTTCTCCCCCGTCCCTGGATGACCCGGTTGGTGGCCCACTTCTTCAACGATAGGACGTAATGAGATCCTTACTGCGGGCGCCTGGCTCAGTAAAGCAGGCGCTCGTAAAGTTTTTGGGACGGCAAACATTCACTCCTCCGCCAGAGCAAGGGTGACAGCCCCGGTCCTCGGTTCCACCTGAATCCAATAGTTCTGTCCCGACTCTTCCCAGCTGGCCTTCACCCGAGCTGTCAATTCATCAAACCAGGAGCGGTCCAGATAGCGTTCATCGGTAATCGTGTGGGTAGATTCATCATCCATCGTAATCTGGATCAGAGGATCCCAGGTTAAATCCGTCATCCGGGAATAAGGAATCGCCCGCTCATCATCTCCGAGGAAAACCAGCCGCTCCTTTTCCAAACGCAACTCACGGTACTGCTCTCCCTGTACCCAACGCCTTCCACCCCGAAGAGGGAGCAGACCCGTCCGTTCCGCAGCAGCAGCCACTTCCCTCGCTCCCTCTTCCTCAAAAGGAAAGTTGTACACCATCTCCTCCGTTTCCAGTCGGATCTCTTCTCCCCTTCGGTCCAACTGGACGTGAATCAAATTCCTCAGTGGAATCAAGGTCATCTTTCCCCAACGCCGGATCTGTACGTAGTCCTTCTTCACCTGCATTTCCCTACTCCATATCCCCACTACGACCCAAAAGAAAATCGCAAAGACCGCTAAAGCCAGCAATCCCAGACCCAATTCCAGCAGACGGTCAACCAGTGTATACGAGGTGAAAGCGGGATCGGTAAAGGCGATGATCAACCCTTTTTTCTCCACGGCCCAAACTTCTACGGTCTCTCGCTCTCCGATAGCATCGACCAGACGGTTTTTGTCATAGGGGAAATACGGAATGGTATACTTTCCACTTGTAGTCAGCAATTCTCCTTCCGCTAACCCCAGGGGTACAACATGCTCCCGAACCACATTCCCCTTATACTCGAGCAGATTTTGCGTCCCCATCCAGGCTGTTGCAGCCAGGAGTCCTAGGGTAAGGAGGAGATAAAAAAGAGGATGTTTTTTTCCCCAGTGGACCCTCCAAGCAAGGATTGCCACTGCGGGTAATCCCATGTAAAAGTAAGATTCCGCCAACCAAAAGGGGTAAAAACGGGTGGAATCCAAATATAGTTGGTAGACGACGATATACAAGAGGGCGACCACACAGGGGAAGGCCAAATAACCTGCCAGGTACCACCCCATCCAACGCCGCAGCATGGCCCCACCCCCAAGGAGTATTCTCCTCCTATTTTATAAAAAAACATATATTTTTTCAATATATTTTCCATACGATTTTATAATATCGCTTTTATAACCAAAAAACAAAGTGGATAGACCGGCGTCACCCCCTCCTTTACACTATAAACATTTATTTTTCATCATAAAGCAACATTTATTACCTTTTTTGTCGATGACAAAAAAACACCCTGGACAGGGTGCCCCTTTTAACCAAACGGAAAAGCCCTTAGTCTTTCCCCAGTTGTCGGACCCTGTTTGGAATCAGGCAGGCATCAATCAACCACCATAGAATAAATGGAGACATGACCAGCAAGGGAGACACCCCTAACCCTTTTAAAAAATAAAACACCAAGCCAAAGGAAAGGAAAAGAGGACCGATAAAGCCCATTGTCAGCCCAGACCGAGCCTGTCCAAGATAGAAACGATGAGCACCGAAAACCCCCAAGAACAACCAGAGGATATAAGCAGTTATCATCCGATCCCGAACGTTTAACTCCGGAGTTTGGTGAACGGGGGGATCGTCCTGTTTCCTGGATGAAACCATGGCTAACACTCCTTGTGCCGGAACAACCGGGGATAATGGACCGGCAGGCTATTTGCCTCTATCTTAACTCGCTTCTATGCCTAGAGGTGCCCCTTGCCCATGAAGATCTTTCGACAAAATGAACCAGGAAAAAGCCACGGGTTTTTCACCCGTGGCTTGGCAGTTGCAATGTTATACCACGTAACGTTCTTCTTCCAGAATCCGTGCAGCGATGCTCCGTTTTAGCTCAACTTCATTGATTGGCTCATACCGGGTCAGCTTTTTCAGGATGGAAAGTTGGGTACGGAGGGTATCCCCTTCTTCCATGGTGGAGAGGATCCGCTTGGCGTACCGCTCGATACGCGGGAAAGCTTCGTATACGTAGGCAGTGGTCAGTTCCACTTTGGCCTTCGCCTTCTCTTCCCCGACTTTCTCCACCGCTTTCTTAGTCCGGAGGAGGGCACTTTCCATCGCGAACACTTCGATAGCGATATCGGCGGCGTCATGCAGGATCTCTTGTTGTTTATCCAGCTCCATCTGATACTTCTCGACAGCCAGTCCGGCAGCCATCAGGAAGATTTTTTTGGCATGGGCGATCAGTTCTTCCTCTTTCTCCAGAAGAGCCGGTTCATCATCGGACAAGCTCGGCATCATCATCAGAAGCTCTTCCTGAAGGCCGGCAGTCTTCTCCATCAAGGGAAGCTCACCTTTCATAGCCTTCCGTAGGAGTGTCCCCGGGATCAGGAGGCGGTTAATTTCGTTGGTTCCTTCGAAGATTCGATTGATCCGGGAATCCCGGTACATGTTCTCAATTTCATATTCCTGCATGAAACCGTAACCGCCATGAATCTGAACACCCTCGTCCACTACATGATCCAGCACTTCAGAACCGAGTACTTTCGTGATGGAGCATTCAAGGGCATACTCAGCGATCGCTTTGGCTGCCGCAGCACCCTCGGCGTTCTCCAGGTGGGCCATCCCTTTTTCAAAGAAACCGCCTGTCCGGTAGATCGCACTTTCCAGAGCATAGGTTTTAGCAGCCATGGTAGCCAGTTTCTCTTGGATCAACGGAAACTTGGCAATCGGGGTTTTAAACTGTTTTCGCTCATTGGCATATTTGGCGGAAATCTCAATTGCCCGTTTGGCAGAGCCGACGCAGCCGACACCCAGTTTGTAACGACCGATGTTCAGGATGTTGAAAGCGATCTGGTGGCCTTTACCGATCTCAAACAGCACGTTTTCCACCGGAACTTTCGCTTCGTCCAGGATGAGGGTCCGAGTGGAGGAGCCTTTGATCCCCATCTTTTTCTCCTCCGGGCCCGTGGAGACACCAGGGAAATCTTTTTCTACGATGAAGGCGGTAAACTTCTCACCGTCAACCTTCGCATAGACGACAAACACGTCAGCAAAGGCGGAGTTGGTAATCCACTGTTTTTCACCGGTCAGGAGGTAATACTTCCCGTCTTCGGATAGTTTCGCCACCGTCTTAGCACCCAGGGCGTCGGAACCGGAACCCGGTTCGGTAAGAGCGTAAGCAGCGAAAGTTTCTCCGGAGGCTAGGCCCGGCAGATACTTTTTCTTTTGTTCGTCATTGCCGAAAAAGACGATGGGGAGGGTTCCAATCCCGACGTGGGCACCATGGCTGAGTCCGAAAGAACGGGCGACGGCGATCTTCTCCGTGATCAGAGAGGAACTGATTTTATCCAGCCCCAACCCGCCGTAATTCTCTGGTACATCGGCCCCAAGCAACCCCAGTTCGCCAGCTTCCTTCAACAGGCGCACCGAGTGGTCGAAGTTGTGCTGTTCAATCTCTTCCAGCACCGGCCACACTTTGTTCTTAGCGAATTCCTCCGTCGTCTTGCCGATCATCTTGTGCTCTTCGGTAAATTCCTCCGGGGTGAATACATCCTCAGGGGAGTGATCCTCAATGAGAAAACTTCCCCCTTTGACGATCGTTTGTTCAGCCATCTTGCCTTCCTCCTTTATGGTCATCCAATGTTCAGAGAATCATTGCACCATTTCCAGAACACCGGCGGCACCCATGCCGCCCCCCATACACATAGTGACAAGTCCGTATTTCCCGTTCCGCCGCTTCAATTCGTTCAAGGCAGTCACCGTCAGCTTGGCTCCAGAACAGCCTAAGGGGTGGCCAAGAGCGATCGCTCCACCATTCACATTGACGATATCCGGATTGATCTCCAATTCCCGGATCACCTGCAAAGCCTGGGAGGCGAAGGCTTCGTTCAACTCGACGAGATCAATCTGGTCCAGGGTAATCCCTGCCCGTTCCAGAGCCTTCGGCACGGCAACGATGGGACCGATTCCCATCACATCAGGGTCTACGCCACCGACGCAGAAGGAACGGAAAACGGCGAGCGGTTTCAACCCGAGATTCTCCGCCTTTTCTCGTGACATGACCATGACTCCCGCAGCACCGTCGCTGGTCTGAGAAGAATTGCCCGCAGTGACGGATCCTCCGACTCGGAAGGCGGGTCGCAGTTTACCCAGGGCATCCAGTGATGTATTCCCACGCGGCCCCTCATCGGTATCGAAGACGAATTCTTCCTCCTTTAATTTGCCGTCCTCTCCAACGTACCGATTCTTCACGGTAACGGGGACAATTTCATCCTTGAACCGACCTTCTTTGATAGCAGCGATGGCATTTCGATGGCTCCGCAGGGCAAACTGATCCTGATCTTCTCTGGAAACTCCATAACGGGCGGCCACCTCTTCCGCTGTATGCCCCATGGACATATAGAGCTCCGGCCCGTGATCCATTAGGTACGGATTGGGAGCGGGTTTGTTTCCACCCATTGGAACCAGGCTCATGCTCTCCACACCGCCGGCGATAACGACATCGGCAAACCCGCACATGATCTTTTCGGCAGCGATGGCGATCGTCTGCAAGCCGGAGGCGCAAAACCGGTTGACGGTCATTCCGGCAGCCGTAGTGGGGAGGCCCGCCCTGAGTGCGATCACTCGGGCGACATTCATTCCCTGTTCCCCTTCCGGGAACGAGCAGCCCATGACCACATCGTCGATTTCTTTGGGATCAAGCCCGGAAGTCCGTTTCATCAAGTCCTGGACGACAGCAGCGCCCAGCTCGTCGGGTCGAGTGTTTTTCAGTGTCCCCCGAGGTGCTTTCCCCACCGCTGTGCGGGCGGCAGCTACAATGACTGCTTCACGCATTTCTCCTCTCCTCCTTCGGTTGTTTTTTTATCAGTTGCGGAGGGGTTTGTTCTTCGTCAGCATGTGCTGCATCCGCATCTGGCTTTTCGGTTCACCCGCTAGGCTCAGGAAGGCTTCCCGTTCGATATCGAGGAGATATTGTTCGTCCACCAGGGCCCCTTCAGGCAGGTTGCCCCCGGCGAGGACATAAGCGAGTTTGGTAGCGATTTTATAATCGTGCTCACTGATGTATCCTGACTGCAACAGCCCGTAGGCACCCAGCTTCAGCGTATTGAATCCGGTCTCCCCTACCACAGGGATCTTCCTCGGTTCGGGAGCCCGATAGCCTGCGGCACCCAAGGCGAGCACTTGCTGTTTAGCATCGTAGAGAAGATGGTCCTGGTTCATGGTAATACCATCGATCCCATCCCGCAGGAACCGGTAGTCTTTCGCTTCAACGGCGCTCGTTGAAACTTTGGCCATGGCAATCGTTTCAAAGACCTTGTTGACCCGGTTCTGCAACCCGATGGAGTCCTTTGGATCGACACCTTCCGTCCAGCGCAGCAGCATTTCTTTGTTACCGCCGCCTCCAGGAATAAGGCCCACACCGGTCTCTACCAGCCCCATATAGGTCTCAGCCGAAGCCTGAATCCGGTCCGCCGGCAGAGATACTTCTACGCCACCGCCGAGAGCCATGTTGAATGGAGCTGCCACCACCGGTTTCCCGACTGCCCGCAATGCCCCCATCGCTTTCTGGAACTGACGGATCATCAAATCTAGTTCCGGCCAATTCTGATCCTGAGCTTCCATCAGAATCATCATCAGGTTGGCACCGACACAGAAGGTGGAACCCTGGTTACCGATCACAAGACCTCGCCAGTTCCGGGAAACTTCCTGCACCCCGGCATGGATCATCTGAATGATGTCGGCTGCAATCGCGTTTTTGGGAGAGTGGAATTCCAGACAGAGGACATCGTCTCCGATGTCGACCAGACTTGCACCCCGGTTGGATTTAATCACCTTGCCCTGCTCTTTCAGACGGGACAGGTGGATCTCCTTCGGGTGTTCGTCCACTTCCTGGAATTGACCGCCCAGATGGAAGGCTTTAACGCTTTCCGGAGATTTTTCATAAAAAGACCGGGCTCCGGAAGCAAGCAGTTCCTCCACCAACGGCGGAATGCTCTCCCCTTCTTCTTTCATCTTGGCGACGGATTTTTCAACCCCGATCGTATCCCACACTTCAAAAGGCCCGAGATCCCAGTTAAAGCCCCAGCGCATCGCTTTGTCCACACTCTCGATGTCGTCGGCAATCTCCGGAATGCGCGCCGCCGAATAGAGAAGCACTTTTTTGGTGATGAACCAGGCCAGACGTCCCGCCGCATCATCGGCATAAACGAGAGCCCGGAGCTGTTCCTTCATCGACTTGGCCCGCTTGGCCATCTCCAAAGAGGGAGCCTTCAGCTTCTTACGCGGGCGATATTCTTTGGTTTGCGGATCGAGGGAGTAGATCTCCGATCCTTTCTCCCCTTTCACCTTCTTGAAGAACCCTTGACCGCTCTTGGAGCCGAGCCATCCGTTGTCCACCATTTCTTGGAGAAGAGCAGGGACTTCAAAAGCTTTTTTCTCCTCAGGATCCTCCACATTTTCACGCACATTGTCGGAAACATGGATGAAGGTATCAAGACCTACGAGATCCAAGGTGCGGAAAGTCGCGCTTTTGGGGCGGCCCATGGCGCGTCCCGTCACCGCATCCACCTCATCAGGACCCAGGTTCTCCTCCAGCATCTTCCAGAAGGTCACGGCCAGGCCGTAAACACCGATGCGGTTGGCGATGAAATTGGGGGTATCCTTTGCGAGAACAACCCCTTTACCGAGCCGCCCCTCAGCAAACGCTTTCATTTCCTGGACGAGTTCATCCTTCGTATCCGCAGTCGGGATCAGCTCGAGGAGTTTCATATAACGTGGTGGATTAAAGAAATGGGTACCGAGGAAATGGGCCCGGAATTCTTCGGAACGTCCTTGGACCATATCATGGATGGAAATCCCCGAGGTATTGGAACTGATAATGGTCCCCGGGTTCCAAACCCCTTCGATCCGGGAGAAGAGATCCTGCTTGATTTTTAGGTTCTCTACCACCGCTTCAATCACCCAGTCCACTTCTGACAGTCGCTCCAGGTCATCCTCCAGGTTACCGATTTCGATCCGATCCATCATGCTCTTATGGAAAAGGGGGGCCGGCTTTTCTTTCAGGAGCCGCTCTCTCCCCATCCGGGCGAAACGGTTCCGCACTGCTGGGTCTTCCAGAGTAAGTCCCTTCACCTGTTCCTTCTCGTTGACTTCCCTCGGAACAATGTCCAAGAGCAGGGTGCGGATCCCCGCATTGGCCAGGTGGCCGGCAATTGCCGCCCCCATCACGCCCGCACCAATAACGGCCGCTTTCTTGATCTGAGCCAAAAAAGTTCCTCCTCTCCGATGGTCCGCCGAAATACATCCTGTTACAATCATGAATGAATGGTCATTCATTGCTGGGGTAGAAAAAAACCTCACCTGTCCGATCGGCAACTCTCTTCCCTTTGCCTGAACATAGAGAGGCTACTCCGCTTGGAAACCGGAGCCTGCGTTACCCTTTCAACTCTTATTATTGATCTGATGATCGTCTGCGTCAAGGGTTCTCGCTCAATTTTTTAGATTGGTCAGAAAAAAGGCGCGCACGTGCCCTCCTTTTCATTAACAAAGCGGGCACGATCTCGCGCCCGCTTGCCCGTTCACTTGAAAAAGTTGGCATTGATTTCGATGTATTTTTTCTCTTCTTCCGGCACCATATCCTCTTCGTAGATGGCTTCCACCGGGCAAACCGGTTCACAAGCCCCACACTCGATGCAAGTATCCGGATCGATGTAGTACATCACATCGTCTCCGTGTATGCAATCCACCGGGCATACTTCCACACATTCCGCCGCTAGTTCGTCTTTACAAGTCGAGGTGATGACAAAAGCCAAATAGAATGCCCCCTTTACAGGTTCTCGGTACATAAAAAAAGGTACCTATACTGATGTTATACCCATATCGCCCTGCTGTAAACGGTCACCCTCCATCGGTTTCCCTCTTTTCTCGCCTTCCCGGCCACAATAGAATGGCCAGAGAAGCAAGGAGTAGACCACCCCCCCTCCATCCTCAGCAGTCAGCCGTTCCCCCAATAGAACAACGGCCAACAAGGAAGCGGTCATTAGTTCCAGAAGAGCCGCGGTAGAAGCACGGGTCGCCGTTATTCGAGGCAAGCGTATAACCAGAGAAGGGGGTCACCTCCTTTATCAGAGGAAATAAGCGTATTCCTCTAACTATTTCTAGAGAGACAGCAACACCTTTATTCAAAAAACGGGATCTGCTCATCCTCGTGTTCTTCAGATTCCCCTCTTGCACGGGCGCGGAGTTCAGTGTGAATGATCTTTCCGCTGGGGGTCCGGGCCTGGGGCGTATATTCGGAACGAAGAAGCAGCAAGCGATCCAATTCTTCTCGGGTCAGTCTCCGTTCCGTACCAAGCATACGAGCAGTATGACGAATTTTGGCTGTCATCTCAACCGCCTCCATATGGTTCCAAGCTTGCATGAGGGTGCCCCCCAGGGTTACAGCCCCATGGTTCTCCAGGAGGACGGCATCGTGTTCTTTCAAGTAAGGACGGAGTTTCCCCATTAAGTCCTCGGAGCCTGGCACTCCGAAAGAAACGGTTGGAATCCCTCCAAGGCTGAGTACGATTTCCGGCAATACCGGATCCATCAAGGAGACACCCGCCACAGTGAAGGCTGTCGCCGTCGGTGGATGGGCCTGCACGACAGCCACCGTGTCAGGCCGTTCTCGGTAGATGCCCACATGCATACGAAACTCGTTGGAGGGCCTGCCCTTCCCTTCCATCACCTTTCCTTCCCCGTCGATAACGAGAATGTGTTCTTCCCTCATGCTGCCTTTGCTGACTCCGCTAGCCGTGATCAGGAATCGATCCTCCCCAATCCGAACACTGATATTACCACCCGTGGAGGCCACCAGCCCTTGACGGTGCATTCGTCGCCCCACCTCCAGGATGTCGACGATCATGGGGGCATGTCGTTTTCGGTATTCCATTGCGAAGTCCTCCTTTCCGGGATAGGGATGGATTAGACAAAAGGGAGGGTGATTTCCTGCCTCAAACCGAAGGAAATTCATGCAAATGAAAAAGAACCCGCCCGAAGGCCGGTTCTTTTCCTTTCCCGATCACGAGGGACCCGGTTCACTCCAGTTGGACGGGCCGGGCTCGCTCCAGTTGGACGGGCCGGGTTCACTCCAATTGGAAGGGCCCGGTTCGCTCCAGTTAGACGGGCCGGGCTCGCTCCAATTGGAAGGGCCCGGCTCGCTGTAACCCGTCTGGCCCGATCCTATCGCCTGTTCGGATACAGCCGTCCCCGTCAGTACAGCCAGAGCACAAATCATCATAACACTGCATCGTTTAATCCAGTTCATGATCGACATCCTCCTCAAATTTAAGAAATTCTTGTGCCTTGTACATATTCCTCATGCAGTTTTGAAATTCCTTCTCGTCTATTTCATCCCAGTATTGGGCTAAATGGTAAAGAACCCGATTTTCCAATTTCCTGTACCCATGCTTTCGGGCTAAATCCAATGCCCGTTGATAATGTAATAGGGATTTTTCCCTATCTCCTTCGGAATAGTGAATCTCACCCATGGTCAGCAACGATTTCACTAGATGGGGGGCGTCATTCAGGTTTTCTCCGTATTGGATGGACGTGCGTATCGTTTCCTTGGCTTCTTCTAATCTCCCCTGCTGGAAATACAGCCGACCAAGGCGGTTATACATGATGATCGAACGTTTTTGGTTGGTTACCCTTTTTTCGCAACTCAAGGCCGTTTTAAAAGCCTCTTCCGCTTTATCCCACTCTTTTCTGGCCATGTAGACCCCACCCAAAACCGTCCAACTAGAAAACATGGAATCATATTTTTCATTGATTCGTGCCAGCTTCAATCCTTCAACGGCATATTTCAGCGCATCCTCCAACATCCCCATACGGCGCGAAAATTCTGCCCGCAACCAATAAAAACCCAAGACACTATCGACTTGCTCCATAGAAGGGAGAAGCCCCCACATCTCCTGAACCAGCTTCATCCCTTCTGCAACCCGACCGAGGCGCTCCAAATAAACCCCTTTGTTACGATGGAGCAAGGGCCATAGATAGGTTCGCCCACCCTCGGGATTAAACGCATCGATCCCGCTGTCGGAAAACTGGATGGCCTTCACTAAATCATTTTGGTGATAGGAACAGAGGGCGATTTCCAAAAAACAGGCCGCCTCAATATTATCTCTCTGTGCAACACTGTTTTGCGTAGCCAACTGGATGCCTTTGTAAAAGGAACGCTCCGCTTTTCTCCAGTTTTTCAATTCCAAGTAACACTTTCCACAGTAATAATACCAATCAGGTGCCAGTGGATGTGGGTCGTCGAGATTGATCGCCTGTAGCTTGTCGAGAGCTTTTTGAAATTCACCGGCCCCCCACAGGGAATCCACTGCAAGAAACTGGAACTCCATGCCCTCGAGAGCCCGCTTCTCCCCCATGATCAGTTCAGGGAGCTTGTCCGTTTCAATGTTCATCTTCCCCAGAAGGTATTGGGTTTTCTCCGGGTTAACATGAGGAACACCGCGTTCAATGTTGCTGATCGTTGCTGGTGAGATATTCGAATCCGCCAGATCCTCCAGCCGTAATCCCCTCTCCTTTCTGAGCTTTCGGATAATTTCCCCGATCTCGTGGATATCGATGACTTTCCCCATCCCTCGCCCACCTTCCGTCCATTCGAATCTAGGTATATATTAACCGATTTTGTCGAAAATGGAAATGCCTATTTCAGTTAAAATATTGTATTTATATCATTGAATGGGATTCAACAAAAATAAGGTCTCCTTACTGTTGTAGGGAGACCGTGAACTTTATCGTGAAAATGAGGTTTTAAACCATGGGCCCAGGCTGCGATCGCTGTCGAAATCGGCCCCGCCGGACAGCGGTGTTCCATACAAGATGTTCCGGTTTTCCTCTTTTTTCAACACCATGACCGATCGATCCAAGGTATCGCTCTACTATGTATCAGGTGTTATCTTCTGGGCCGTAATTTTCCGTTTACCACCCGTTCCTAAGCGGAAATGGTCTTACTAAGGCCCCTTAGAATCAAAGTCAGTCGTTTCTGGCTATCCAAGTTGCCGGTTAAAAAAGGAGTGTGACAGAATGGCATTTGCAGACACACTGAACCAGCTGGAAGATGTCCAGGGAGAGGGACCCCGGAAAATCCTAAGCCTCTACCTGAACACGGATCGAAGTAGCCCGGAGCAACAGGCCGGAGAATGGAAAATCCGGTTAAAAAACGGATTAAAACGATTGGAGGAGGCAATCGGAAAAAGCGGAAGTCCTGACGAACAACAAGCTTTCTCCTCCCTGAAAAAACACGTGAACAAAGAAGTCCTCGAACGAGAACCTCAGATGGAGAAGGGCCTCCTTTTGTTTGCCAATCCAGACCGATCCGTCTGGCAAGTCCACATCCTTTCCGTTCCGGTGGAGACAGAGTTCCGCTGGGAGGAAAAGGCCGTATTGGAGCCCTTCTATGAGCTTACCAACCGCTATCCTCTGACAGGCATCATCCTGGTTCAAAATCAGAGTGTGCGGGTGATCGCCACCGAGATGGGAACAATCCTTTCCTCTGACCAATATGAATGGGATCCCGAAGCTGAGGATTGGAAAAAGCATGAGGGACCCCATAAGGCCGATGCTTCCATGGGTAGCGGAAACAATA
The DNA here is from genome assembly GCF_042650125.1 of Salinithrix halophila. NCBI lineage: Bacteria > Bacillati > Bacillota > Bacilli > Caryophanales > Thermoactinomycetaceae > Salinithrix > Salinithrix halophila. Next base: position 430,770 of record NZ_JBHSAP010000015.1, on the reverse strand, counting down.
CCAAGCGGGACAAATACGATGATCGGTACCAGGCTATCCAACAACGTTGGTTGAAAAGCCTCGCTCCCCGCATCGACCGTTTCGCTAAACGTCATCATTGGCAACGTATCATTCTGACCGGCGAAAAGGGAGCGACCCGTGAGTTGGAAAACCACCTCCATCTCCAGGCGAATAAAATCCTGGATAAAAACCTCGCGAACCGCAAAGATCACGAAATCGTGGCCGCTCTCGCTTCATGAGGATTCGAGTACCGCAGGCGATTCGTCCTGCGGTTTTTTTGTGTTCGTGAAAGTTCTCGGTTACTGCCTCTCCACAGAGAAAACAGCCTGGTCATAGGCCATCACGGTTTTAGGAAAGATCCTCCTGGCCTGCTGAACGAGTTCCTGCGCTTCTTCCTTCGAATAGCGCGTACTGACATGGGTGAGAATCAGCCGTTTCACCCCGGCGTCCCGAGCGGTCTCAGCCGCTTGGATCGCCGTCGAATGGAAATGTTCCCGGGCCAGGTCCTCTCGACCGGCGGCATAGGTGGCTTCGTGAACGAGAAGATCCGTATCCCGGGCGAGCTCTACTCCACGGGACGTCGGTCGGGTGTCCCCGAAAAGAGCCAGTTTACGCCCCGGCAAGGAGGGGCCGAGATAGTCTCTTCCCTGCAAGATCCGGCCATCGGAAAGCGTGATGTTTCCCTCTTTTTTTAGCGTTGCAAAGTGAGGGCCAGGGGACACCCCTTCCCGGCGCAGTGCCTCCACCAACAGTTCACCCGGGTAATCCGGCTCCTCAATCCTGTAACCGAAAGAGGGGATCCCATGCTCCAACTCCCCGACAATCACACGGAAGCCTTTACACTCGAAGACGGTTCCTTCCTCCACCTTGACAAATTCTAGGGGATAACGAAGAAACGTCCGGCTGGCCGCTAGCGCCGCTTCCACGAAGTCACCCAAACCCTCAGGGCCGTAAAGCGTAAGAGGAGAAGTCACCCCCTGAAAGGAACGGCTGCCTAGGACGCCCGGCAGCCCGAAGATGTGATCGCCATGCAAATGAGTGATGAAAATCCGTTCCACCTTAGAAAGGCGCACCGGAGAATCGAGAATGCGGTGTTGCGTTCCTTCTCCACAATCGAAGAGCCAGGTAGTGCCCTTCGAGGCCGTAAGCCGAAGGGCAACCGAAGAAACGTTCCGCTCCCTGGAAGGAATGCCCGCTCCCGTGCCCAAAAAGATCAGTTCCATCGTGTTTGCCCCCTTCCGAAATTCTCCGGGCCTTTCATCCTCTTCAGAATAAAAACGGGGGATTGCCAGCTGCGGCTTTCGTCAGCATCGCTGTCCCCCTACTCCTTCTCTTCTTATTCCGAATCGGCACCTACCGCTTCCGGCTTGTGTCCGAAAACCTGGATCAACTGATAGGTGGCATAGATTCCCCCATCCCGGTTCCGGTAAGCTCGGTCATACCGTCTCATCACCTCGCTGGCCAGTTTCGGCTCAATCCCGACATCGTGATCGGAGTTGACCTCGTAACACACGCCCATCCGCCGGATAGCCTGTAAAAAATGATAACTATTGGGATAATCAATCCGATGCCAACAAACCTGAGAACTGGCGACCATGCCAGCAGATCGCAGGAACCCTTCCCACTCACCGGGATTCACCAAGGTCGCGTGTTCCCAAGGGAGAAGCAGGGACTCCGTCCGTTCTAAGTCCCGATGGATCTCACCCAGCTCCTGAAAGGTGTCCGGTCCAAAGGTGGACCCGATGAAAAAACCGCCGGGTTTTAGTGCAGCACCCATCCCTCGGAGAGAGGCTGCAGGCTGACTGAACCAATGGAGCACCGCGTTAGAAACCACCAGATCAAACTGATCCGGCCTCCAACTCCATTCCTCCACATCTTCCACGACAAACTGGATATCTCTAGCCCTTCCCGTCCGTTCCCGCGCTACCGCCACCATCCGGTCTGCGATATCCACCACGGTAAATCGGGCCTCGGGATAGCGTTCCGTCAACAGTTGGGTTAGATATCCTGTTCCACAACCGATCTCCAGTATTTCTTTCGGCTCGACCTCTTTGTCCTCCAGGATCTGCATAATCCGGTGAGCCATCCGCCTTTGGGCCACGGCCACCTGGTCATATTCGGAAGCAAGCCGGTTGAATTGCCGGGCGATACGCTCTTTTTCCCCATTCACGTCCATCCCGCTCCTTCACCCGATCCCTTAGGGTTCCCTCCATACGGCCGCAGTTGAAAAGGTTAACCGGCAAATTCCTCGATTTCAAAGCCAAGATCTCGGATCATTTGGTGATCCTGATCCGCCACTTGACCTTCTGTCGTCAGGTAATCCCCGACAAAAAGTGCATTGGCTGGATAGAGAGCAAGGGGTTGCAACGAACCGAGGTTCACCTCACGCCCTCCGGAAATCCGAATTTCCTTGGGCGGGCAGACAAAGCGGAACAAGGCTAACACCCTCAGACAACGGCGGGGGTCCAGTTCATCCATCCCTTCCAGTGGGGTGCCCGGAATAGCATGAAGAAAATTGACCGGGATAGAATCAGCATCGAGCCTTCGAAGTTCATAGGCCATCTCCATAATCTGCTCGTCACTCTCTCCCATCCCTACGATACACCCTGAACAAGGAGAGATCCCCGCCTTTTTCACTTTCTCCACCGTTCCCACACGATCTTCATAGGTGTGGGATGTGGTGATGTTTGTATGATGGCTAGCACTGGTGTTCAGATTGTGGTTGTAGCGATCGACGCCGGCATCTTTCAGACGGCGAGCCTGTTCCTCCTTCAGAATCCCCAGGCAGGCGCAAATTTTCATCCCCAGTTCCTGCTTAATTTCGCGCACCGCCGAACACACTTCTTCCACCTCCCGGTCTGTTGGTCCCCGACCGCTAGCCACGATGCAATAAGTGCCTGCCTTCCGTTCCATCGCTTCTCGTGCTCCCGCTACCAGTACATCCTTTTTGAGTAGCGTATATTTTTCGATGGGGGCGTCGGAGACGATCGACTGCGAACAATAGCCGCAATTCTCCGGGCACAGACCGCTCTTGGCATTGAAGATCATGTTCAATTTCACTTTTTTCCCGAAAAAGTGATACCGAACCCGAAAAGCTGCCTGGAGCAAAGAGAGTAACTCATGATCGTCACTTCGAAGAACGGCAAGCCCTTCTTCTGTTGAAATCGTTTCGCCCTTCAGCACTTTATCCGCCAGTACTTCCCAGGGATTGGTCCGTGATTGAACCCCTTGGATCATGTTTTCTCCTCCATCCTACCATTTCGTTGCTTAAAACCCTATACGAACTTCAGAACCTTTCAAAAAATAATCCTCCTGTTTCGTCAACCTAGTTTTATATTCAGTTGACAAAAGGCGTTTTGAGTATATCACGGTTGGAAAACCTCGTCAAAACACACCAAAAAGGGAATGCCAAAAAGGGCATTCCCTTGAGCATCGATCCTATTTGTTACTGGCTTCCCTGATCGCTTTTGATGATATGAATGGTTTTGGTGGATTTAACAGCCTGGCCGTTAATCATCACTTCAACATTACTGGGTGAACCGATGGTCACCCACAGATCCTTGGTGACACTTTTGCTGTGTTTAAAGGAGAACTCTTCCCCCGGCTTCAGCGTGACATCTTTTAAATACCCACCGTCAGGATTTCGGCTCTCCCGGATCTGCACCCAACTTTTATCCGAGGCCTTGAAATCAAAGGCGACGGCGTCCAGTTCGCTCAGTTTGTACTCACTAACTGTGGCCCCCTGGCTGACTGACAACAGACGGGCAGTTCCACCGCTCTGATCATCCATCGACGTGGCAGTAGCTCCGTCTTCTGAATTGGAAGAGGTATTCTTTTTGTTACTTTTAGCCGGTTCCTCCATGAAAGAGCTAGCCGCCCAAACCGTCATGGGAATCAAGATGATAACCAAAGCAACAGCAATGGCGATGCGGCCTAATGGGGTCTTAGGGAAGGCAAACCCTTTTCCGGCATTAATGACTTTTCTTGCCCGTTGCCGCCGGGACCCTGAACGTGACATGACCCCGCTCTCGGAAGCAGTGGGAAGGAGAGCAGGAAGATTCGATGAGGAAGGATCTCCCCGACGGGAAGAGGCGATTCCCTCTTCTTTACCGTAGACGGTGTTCGGGCCGGTCTGTCCGTCGTACCACGAAGTCGGGTATTCCTCCGACTGTGCCTGTCCCCTAGGCGGGAGAGTTTGTGACTCGGATACAAATCCGTCGGTTAGCCCCTCCCCGTTCCGGGGCGGCAGGGAAGGGTTGAATCTACCGGTCCCTTGTTCATCAAGCCCTTCCTGCCCCGCTTGCTGCCAACCACTTTCAACAGAATCGCGATGGTCCGTGCCGGTTTGAGAAAAGACCTCCCCTTCCCCGGACCGGGGGGGAAACGTGTCACCTACCTGTGGATGGAGACCGCTTCCTAGCTCAGGTCGCTCCATGCTACCTGTGGCTTCGCCTTCTGGGAAATTTTCTTCCCGCTTTTCCTCCGACTTTTTATTGAAAGCCGGCATTTTCAACGACTGGGTCAATTCAGAGACCGACCACTTTTTCGTTTTGGAGGAGCGGGAACGTGAGGGAGTTTCCTCTCCTTCAAGAGCAAGAGTGGCAGCTGGTTCTACGCTTTCCGTTTCCTCCGGTTCCTCCCTCATGTTATGGAAAGGATCGTAATTTCCATCTGGAGAAGGTTGGGGAGAGGGCATCGTCTGAAACCGTCCCGAGCCCGCAGAAGGTGATTCACCCGGTTCTGGCCCACGTAACGCTTGGAAGGACGAGGTCTGCTGCGTCGGCTTGAAAGTCCCCGTGTGCTGTAACCCGCTACCCGATGAATCTCCTTCGTCTTCTCCCTCCTTATGGGGGCGATAGTGTTTTAAAAGATATGTCGGCTCCAATCCCACCTTTTTTGCATACGTACGGATATAGGACCGGACGTAGAAAGGGCTGGAAATCCTATTAAAATCCCCGCTTTCCAACGCCTTCAAAGAAACACTGTCGATCTGCGTCTTATCCTGCAATTCTTCGATCGACCATCCTGCCGCTTCACGGGCTTGTCTGAGTTGATTTCCGATCTCAACCCACATTAGCGCCACCTCCGCTGATTGGTACCCGTGCTGATGAGCAAAACACCGTTAGAGCGGTTTCCCCACCTGATTCAATCTGATAGGCTAAAAGAAAAATCGTTGAACTATATCATGCCATATATCGATCGGCCCGCCTGATAAGCGGGATCGGTTCATGTTACACTATTCGTAACTGGGTAAAGGCGGACTGAATCCACGGATGTTCACCGCCGAAAGGCGGCTCCCTGTACGGACTATCAGTTTTTCTTCCAAAACAAAGTCCGGTTCGTCATAGAAAGGAGAGTCTCCCCATTGAGGTATCATAAAATATTCCGCTTAAACAATCAAGCCACCCCTGGCTGAAGGAGGGTATGTCTTGAAGCGACTCGGTGCCAATATCTATATGATCATCCTGCTATGCTTGTTTATCCTCTTGCTCCTATTTGGCGGAAGTCGATTTTTGTTTTAATCTCCAGCGTCCATGGGGAGAACAGTAAAACCCTTCGTGATTCCTGCGGACAAGCTGTCCACAACCGGATAACCAAAGCGGGAGCCTGTTCTCTCAATTCCCACGGGCCAGGCGTCCACCCAATGCGAGAAGGAGAAAGGAAATGCTAATGATCGTTCCGGCCCAGGCCGCAGCTAAAACCCAGTTCCCGGCATCAACCGCTAGATAGATTGCTGTCGGCACAGTCTGGGTCCTTCCTGGAATATTGCCGGCCACCATCAATGTCGCGCCGAATTCCCCCAGGCCTCGGGCAAGCCCAAGGATCGCCGCTGTAACCAAGGACCGCCAGGCGAGCGGAAGGGTGACGAAACGGAACACCTGCCATTCTCCTGCTCCCATCGTACGGGCTGCCTCCTCCAGTTCGCCCTCTACCCCTTCCAGCCCCGTCTTTACTGTCTGGTAGATGAGGGGAAAGGAAACGACCCCGGCAGCAATAACCGCCGCCCACCAAGTAAAAACAGGGGATTGGGAAAATATCGTCTCCAACATTCTTCCGGTCACACTCTCCCGACCCAGCACGAGTAAGAGGAGAAAGCCGATTACCGTCGGTGGAAGAACCAGCGGCAGCATCATGAGAGTTTCCAGAAGCGTCTTCCCTCGGAACCGGCGCCCCGCCATCCACCAAGCAGTAACAGCCGCCACCGAAAACGCAAAAGCCCCGGCAGTCAAGGCGACACGCAGAGAAAGCAGGACAGGGGACCAAAATTCTTCGTATGTCATGACGACGGTTGGGCCGCTATCCCTCTAAAACCGTGCTTTCGCCACACCGCGACCGCTTCGTCTCCCTTCAACCAACGGTAAAAGGAAGAAGCTTGTTTCACGTTGTCTGAACCTTTTAACACTGCCCCTGGATAACGAATGGGCGGATGGCTTCCCCTAGGTGCTTTACTCACTGCTTTCACTCTCTCCTCTCCCTTGGCATCCGTCCGGTAAACCAGACCAGCGTCCACGTTTCCTGAAGCGGTAAAAGCAAGAACCTGCCGCACGTTGGAAGCGAAAACGATCCGGGAAAGAAGCTTCCCCCAACGGCCGTCCTTCTCAAGGGCGGCTTTTGCATACTGGCCGGCTGGTACTGTCTCCGGCTGTCCCACAGCCAACTTACCGATCCGTTCCGGTGTCAGATCGGTCCAGCTCTGAACCTTTTCGCCCCCGTTCCTCGGGACCACCAGTACCAGCTCGTTGGTTAAGATGTCGCTTCGAGCTCCTGGGAGAAGCTTGCCGGATTGTTCCAGTTCATCCATCTCTCGTTCACCGGCTGATAAGAAGACATCCGCCGGAGCCCCTTGCCGGATCTGCTGTTTCAGCTTCCCAGAGGAGGCGAAGCTAGGTAAAATATCTACATGAGGATGGGTAGTTTCGTATCGCTTTTCCAACTCCTTGACCGCATCGGTCAGGCTCGACGCAGCTAGCAGGTGGATCTCCTGCTTGTCCGGCTCTGGGGCTGCACATCCCGTCAGCCAAAGGAAAGCAAGAAGGCAGGAAACCGTGCTCCGAACATTCCTCCGCAAACCCACCCCTCCTATACAGCTTCCTATTTCAATCTTATCCTTTCTTCTATCTTATCATTAAGAAGGGACTGGGAAAACGGACCGGGGGCATAACAGTCCGATCGGCTAAAAGTGGAATAGGCAGGAAGACTTATGATGACCGATAAACAAACAACCCTCCACTTGTGGAAGGGTTATCGAGACATTCCCATTCAATTATCCATATCCTCGGGGAAAACTGATAATCCGACGGTACATGCTCTTATCCTTCAACTTGAGGAAAAGGGACAAGGCCGGTTTGGGATTGGCTTCGATGATCCACACCTTCCCTTTCCGATCCACCCCCATATCGAAACCGGCGATCAGGCTCCGAGGAGAAAATCGACCTAAGCGCTGGGCTGCACGGAGAGCCGTATCACATAGATCCCGCACGGCCCGGTTCGGTGAGATTCCCTTTGCCGACGATAACGTAATAGCCCGGTGTACGGGTAAAACCTTTCCCCCACTACGCGCGATGTTTGTCACGATATATCCTTGCCCCGCCACTTTTGCGAGATGACCGGTTACCTGCCAAGGGCTCCCTTTTTTCCTCTGCACCATCACCCGGATATCAACCGGGCATCCTCCCACTTCAATGAGAGAAATCCTTTGCTGGACCAGGTATAGCGTTCGGTGTTGCATTCCCTGTTTGATGCGGGTGAGGGCTGCTTTTTGGTTGATAAAAACCTGTCTCCGAGGACCAAAACGGACTTCCAACCGGCCATCCCCCAGTGCAGTTACCTGGATGACGCCATACCCTCCGGTTCCTCCGGAAGGTTTTAAAATAACAGACCGATAGCGCTCCAAAAGTCCCCACAGGTTTTCTTCATTGAACCATCGGGTCTCCGGCAACGCGGGGGCCAATGCCGCATCTCCCATCAGAGTGCGATGAACCCCCATTTTATATCCTTTTTTCCCCATCACGCATCCCATTCCTTCTCTTGGAGATCCACCTCTTTCAAACCGACGATCTGATTTTCTTCGTTGACTAAAACCACTCTAGGCCGCAACCCCGATAGTTGGGACTCATCCACCAAAGCCATACTCAGGATGACCACCAGATCGCCCGGCTTAAACAAATGGGCCGGTGGACCGTTGAGCGCCACTTTCCCGGGATCCGGAACAGGAATCGCGTAGGTTCTCCATAGAGCGGCGTTTCTTAAGCTGGTCACCTGAACCATCTCATAAGGGCGGATGGCAGCCGCTTTCATTAATTCCCGATCCATGCAGATGCTCCCCTCATAATCGAGGTCGGATTCGGTCACGGTGGCCCGGTGGATCTTCCCCTTGCACATCCAGCGTATCATCGATCCATCCTTCCTCCCCTCTACTCCTATTTCCCCAACCAACAGGCGTGTCGCCCTTAGTGTATGCCCCCGACTTCCCTTTGGTCTGGGTTCACGGAGGAGAGAAAACAGAAAAACCCTCCGTCCCAGAAGGGAAGGAGGGTTTGGTTTGGACTTCTTTCACTTTTCACCTTGTTTAGGGCTGGACACGCGTCGCTTTCACGAAGCCCCAGTCCAACCAGCGGTCGCTCATGTCATCGTAGCGAACACCGCCCGGACCCCAAGTGTGAAGGAGTTTACCGTTACCGGCATAGATCCCTACGTGTTCGATTCCCAAGTGCTCACGCCCCTTCAGCTTGAAGAAGACGAGGTCCCCTTTCTTCATTTGACTGCGGGGAACTTCCGTGCCTACTTCAGCCTGAGGCTCAGCAGTTCGGGGCAATTTCACTCCATTTTGTCCGAAGACATATTGGGTAAAGGAAGAACAGTCGAAGGTGTTGGTTTGTCCAGATTTAGCTCCAAATTTATAAGGGGTGCCAAGGTATTTTTCACCGGTGGCGATGATCCGGTCACCGAAGTCAGAAGACTGATCGGCAGCAGGAGTCGATTGCTGACTACCGGCGGAAGACTGATCGGCAGCAGGAGTCGATTGCTGACTACCGGCAGAAGACTGATCGGCAGCAGGAGTCGATTGCTGGCTACCGGCAGAAGACTGATCGGCAGCAGGAGCCGATTGTTGACTACCGGCAGAAGACTGATCGGCAGCAGGAGCTGATTGTTGACTACCGGCAGAAGACTGGTTATCAGCAGAAGCTGTTTGTTGAGCACCCTTAGAAGGCAAGTTGGATTTCTGAATTTTTTGCATCGCTAGAACTTTGGCGAAAATATCCTGGACCATCTGATTGGCATTCAACTGATTGGATGCCGCATGTGCGGAACCAGCCAGAGGAGAGGCGGTTCCTACCAAAGCAAAGGCAGCAGCAAAAACAACCACTTTCTTCAAAATATTGGTTTTAAACATCGAATCCTCCCTTTTATAGTTGGTCTTGTTAAAACCCATCACCAACATGCATGGTAACATAGATTTGGAGGCGGCCAAGGTTACAGTTTCAGGAAATTCATCCGTTCACTGTTCTTTTCTGCTTTTAGTCCATCTGACAAAAAATAAGCATAACCCTCTATCTTATGGGGTTTATCCCGCTTTCTCTCTTTTCATTCGAACTCCATAACTTCCAACACTTGATATAAATTAGGTGATAATTACCTATACGAATACATCCAACCCCTCCCCATTTGTGTGCAAAGTGTGTATGATGAAGAGAAACGGAGGGATTGATCGTGACACAACTCGACCGAGTGGAAGAGGTGCTTCACTCTTTGACTAGGGATCACCCCCTGGGCGTGACGGCCCAGGAAACCGCCGACCGTCTCGGACTTAACCGTTCCACTGTCAGCCGCTACCTCAACACATTGACCCGGCAGGGCCGCGCGGTCAAAAAGCCCGGCCGGCCCGTCTGTTATCTTCCTGCCATCCGTCGCCCGCTTCGCGATGAACCATCCATTATCCACCCCGAGGAACCCGTTCCGGAGGAGGAGTTTCCTTCAGTGGCCGGAGGAAGCCTGGGTCCCATCCTCCAGGAGGCGATGGCTGCCGTGATGTACCCTCCGAACGGACTTCCTCTCCTGCTTCATGGAGAAACCGGTGTCGGCAAGAGCCACCTCGCCCAAACCCTGTTCCGCCTGGCCTGTAAGCAGGGGCGGCTGACCTCCGACGCCCCCCGCATTTCCTTCAATTGTGCTGAATATGCCCATAACCCGGATCTGTTGATGGGACAACTCTTCGGCGTGAAAAAAGGTGCCTACACCGGAGCGTCCTCAGACAGGCCCGGCCTCGTTGAACGGGCGGCGGGAGGCATGCTTTTTCTCGATGAAATCCACCGCCTCCCTCCCGCCGGTCAGGAAATGCTCTTTCACCTGATGGATCGGGGGCGTTACCGGAGGCTAGGTGAGACAGAAGCAGAGCGTACAGTTTCTCTCATCCTGATTGGCGCGACGACGGAAGATCCGAAATCGGCACTCCTTCCAACCCTTCTCCGGCGGTTCGCCGTCCGGCTCGCCCTGCCTCCCCTGCGGGAGCGGACCTCGGAAGAGCGGGAAAGTCTTCTCCGTCTCTTTCTCCATCGGGAATCCAAGGCGATGGGCACCGCTTTATCCATCACTCCTGAATGCCGCAGAGCATTTCTTACTTACGAATGCCCAGGAAATACCGGCCAGTTGAAAAGCGACATCCAGACAGCATGTGCTCGAGCCTTTCTGCGACGGCTCCATCGTCGTGAGGAGGAGGTCACTCTTCTACGGGAAGATCTGCCTGATACCGCAGCCGCTGCCCTTCGTGAATACCAAACCCCAGAAGAGACCAAACCTGGCCCGAACTCCTATCCCAGCCCCGAAATATCCCGGCCTTCCAACCTCTATGAAACCCTGATCCGCCGGGAGCGTGAACTGGACGAACGCGGCTTTAGCCCCTATGAAAAAATCCGCCAACTCCAAGAGGAGCTGGCCCGAGAAACGGAAAAGCCCTATAAGCCCTGGAAGGAAGAGGACCGGCTAATCGATGATTCCCTGATGAAGCTGATTCGGGAAACAATAGCGGAAACCACTCCCCCGCTCCAGGGGCAGGCGGCTCCCCATCTGTTAGCCGCCCTCGGCCTTCACCTTCAGGCACTCATAAAAGGAGATCGCTCCCCAGACCATCCCCCTCTTCCTTTGGCGGATAAACTCCCGTCCGCCAGCCGTCAGGCAGCTTGTCTTTTAGCGGATCGGGTCAAAAAGCGCTTCTCCATCACCTTATCCGATGGAGAAGTCGATCTGATCGCTCTCCTTCTCTCCCCCCGTAATTCGGCTCCCGCTTTCGGAGAAGAGGCTCCAGTTTCCGTTCTGGTGGCAGCCCACGGTGAATCCGCCGCCCGTTCCATGGCAGAGGTTGCCAACGCTCTCCTGGGGGAAGAGCGGGTCCATTCCGTGGATATGCCCCTTACTCATCCCCCCGATGCCGCCTTCAAGCGCATCCGGGAAAAAGTGTCTGGAGTGAATAGAGGAAGCGGAGTGCTGATGCTGACGGATATTGGGTCTCTCACAACCATTGGGGAAGCGGTCAGCCGCGAAACGGGAATTCCCATTGAAACCTTGTCTGATGTCAGCTTATCCATGGTCATCGATGCCGGACGCAAATCCCTGCTTCCTGGCCGCTCTCTCGCCTCTTTGACGGAAGCTGTCCGCAGAAGCAGCCGACCGGAGAAGGAAAAGGAACAGGGTTTACCGGACTCCCATCGCGTGATCGCTACCGTCTGTCTAACAGGCGAGGGAGCAGCCCTCACCCTGGAAAACTGGATCCGGGAGCGTATCCTTCCCGCCCATCCCGATGTCCGAGTACGTTCCGTCAGCCTGGAACCAGGAAACAGCCCCTCCCCTCTGTTAGAACATTTAGCCGATCGGTATCGGTTAGTTGCAGTCATAGGAACGGTCGCCCCTCAACTGAACGGGATCCCCTTTATCCCTGCCTGGGAACTCCTTCAACCTGAGGGGCCGGCCCGTCTCGAAAGGCTGTTGGAGACCACGCGTCCCGATCCCTCTCCGGAGGAAGAAACGCCTCAGCCCATCCAAGTCGGAGAGATTACATCCCTAGCCGAAGCCGGACTGTCTGAAACCGCTGTCCACCTCAACCCACGCCTTTTTTGCCGTATAATGGAGGAAGCTATGACCGAAGAACGCCCCTTTCTGTCTCTCGATCCGGACCGTGAACTCGGACTGTGGATCCACCTTGGCCTCCAGATCGATCAGATATTGCAAGAAAGGATTACGGGAGAAAACCACATCCGCGAAACCCCTTCTGGAAAAATCAAGGAAGGAGACTCACGTCACCGTGAGGCCTGGTACCGAATTCTTGATCGCCTCTCAGAGCGGCTTTCCTTCGTCTTTCCACCAGAGATAGCTGCGGAATTGGCCTGCCTCTCCCATACCCCCCAGAACTGTTAAGGAGGTAAAAACATCTCCCTACCGTGCAAATAGGTGTGCAAAAGCGTTCACCAAGAAATTTAAACCCCCGTCATCAAAGGCGGGGGTTTAAATTGGCATGGAATTTGCTTTAATATATGGATCGGTGGTTCTCATCTTTCATAATCGGAAAGAACCGCGCATGAGTGGAAGCCTGTCGGTACAAAGTATGAAAGACTTTTATCTCTCGGAAGGAGGCATGGGATGAAGGAACGGCCACTCCGACTTCTCATCCTGTGCAGTTTGGGAACTTCTTCTTTTTTCCTGTCCCGCAGAATTCAAGCCTGCGCTTTCGAAAGAGGAATTCTGCTTCAGATCGAGCCAGCCTCTGTCTCTGCGCCCAGGAAGAAAGCGCTTGATTATGACCTGGTTCTACTGGAGCCCCACGTCCACCACTTTCAGACAGAATTAGAGAAAACGATCACCGACATCCCTATCGTTCCAGTGGATCCCCGGGCTTTCGCCCGCATGGATGGCTGTGCCGTACTGAACCAGGCATTGAAAGCCCTTTACTGCTCTTGATTTCCTTTTTGACTCCATGTCTGGGAAGTTTCAGTGTTTTCCACTTGATTTTTCTCTTCCCTTTCTTTTTACAATGGAGTTTGTAGGAAGGACCGCCTCATGGCCGCAGAAAGAGTGCGGTCTTCTCTCCTCACCTGCCGTAAAAGGGTGATACGGAAGTTTCCCCTTGTACAAAGGGGTTCGTCCTCGTTGATACGAAAGACGCGCCCCAAAAAATCTGCGGAAATCCATAAAAATCCTATTGCACAAATGGAGGAATCGCCATGACACACGAAGAGACATTGACCATACAAAATGAAACTGGACTGCACGCCCGTCCAGCTGCCCTTCTCGTCAAAGGAGCCGGCCAGTTCCAAAGTCAGATCCAACTGGTTAAAGGGGATAAACAAGCCGACGCCAAAAGTCTGCTCGGTGTGATGTCCCTGTCCGTCCGAAAAGGCGATGAATTAGTTATCCGTGCTGAAGGGGACGACGCAGCCGATGCAGCCCGTTCTCTGCGTCAACTGATCGAAAACGGATTGGGCGAATAAATCACCTCATGGAAGGAAGGGGTACTATGACCGCCGAACGTTATCACGGAGTGGGAGCCGCACCCGGTCTGTCCATCGGACAGGTCGTCTGGTGGCGGAAGGAAAGCCCGAAAGTAGAAACGCAAACGGTTTCCGATCCCGACGGGGAGATAAAACGCTTTGAAGAAGTGGTGCAACAGGCCAAAGCCCAGATCCAACAGCTACGCCAAACCACGGCTGAGCGAATCGGCGAGGAAGAGGCAGCCATTTTTGACGCCCACCTCTCCTTCATGGAGGATCCTGCCTACATTGGGGAAATGAAAAACCGTATCCGCAACCAAAAAAAGAATGCGGAAGCGGTTTGTCGGGACGTAACCGATGAAATGTCCCAGATGCTGGCTTCTCTTCCCGACGAATATATGCAAGCCCGTGCGGATGACATCCGGGATGTGGGTACTCGCATCCTCCTCCTCTTATCCGGAGTCCAGCCCTTTGATCCCTCCATGCTGAAACCTGGCAGCATTATCGTTGCCGAGGAACTGGCCCCTTCGGATACAGCTCAGTTTCCTCCCGGCGTAGCAGGGATGGTAACCGCCCGTGGCTCCAAAACCGCCCATGCCGCCATTATGGCCAGGACCCTGGGTATCCCCGCCGTTCTCGGTCTGGGTAAAACCCTTGAGGAGCTCGCTGACGGAGACACCCTGATCGTAGATGGAGAAGCGGGCTCCCTTATCAAAAACCCGGATCCCCAGACGGAAAAAGAAGCCCGTTCCGAAATGGAACGACAGCAGAAACTGCGGGAAGACGCTCTGAAAAAAGCGGATGAAGATGCCTTTACTGCCGATGGTCGACGGATCCAGGTCTTTGCGAATATCGGCAGCCTGAACGATCTGGAAGCCGCCGTTCACAACGGGGCTGAAGGGGTTGGCCTCTTCCGTACCGAATTCCTCTACTTGGAAAACGACCAATGGCCGACGGAGGAAGAACAGTACGGCGCCTACCGTAAAGTTCTGGAAGCTTTTGGTGACAAGCCTGTCGTCATCCGGACGCTGGATATCGGCGGGGACAAAGACCTCCCTTACGCCGAACTTCCCAAAGAGGAAAATCCCTTCCTCGGTCACCGGGCGATCCGTTTCTGCCTGGCTAACCCGGATATCTTCAAGGTCCAACTGAAAGCCTTGTTGCGGGCGGGTGTTCACGGGGACCTGTGGGTAATGTTCCCCATGGTGGAGAACCTCTCCGAAGTACGGGAAGCAAAAGCGCTTCTCGATGAGTGCCGACAGGAACTGCAACAAAACGGTGTGGAAACAGCCTCTTCCCTTAAAGTCGGAATCATGGTGGAAATTCCCGCCGCCGCCGTCAACGCCGACCTCCTGGCCAAGGAAGTCGACTTCATGAGTATCGGAACCAACGATCTGACCCAGTATACCCTGGCCGCCGACCGGGGTAACGAGCTGGTGGCCCCCCTCTACGATGCGGCCCATCCAGCCGTACTCCGCCTGGTGAAGAAAACCTGCGATGCCGCTCATGAAGCAGGGATCATCGCAGGTATGTGCGGAGAACTGGCCGGTGATCCCAAGATGACCGAGGTTCTCGTAGGCTTGGGCCTTCATGAGCTCTCCATGAGCGCCGGGACGATCCCCGAGGTGAAAGAAGAGGTTCGCAACGTGCAGACGGATAATGCCCGTACCCTAGCCGAACGCACCTTGGTTCAGGAAAGCCCGGAAGCGGTCCGACAACTGGCAACGAAAGAGCCCCTCAAGTCCTGATAGAAACCCCAAAAAGCCCCTTGCACATAGTGCAAGGGGCTTTTACAGGCTCTTGCCATCATACGCGTTTTCCCCATACCCAGACCGCCTCATAGGTAGCATATACACCGGAACCGGCGCGGAAACGTTGGTCATATCGATCCATCACCTCAGAGAGGATCCGACCAGCCATGACGGGGGAAACCCCACCTTCACTATGGTTGGCCCCCATCCCTCTGACGGAACGGAGAAATCCGCGGCAATCTCCGTAGGTGAATCGATAGGGGTGCGCATGGGAACCCCCAGCGACCAATCCTGCCTCCCGTAATAGGCGCTCCCAGTGTTCTTTCCCCCGCAGGGTTAAGCCGTGCCTGGATGGAGAGATCCCCCACGCTTCCTCCACCTCGCGAAAGAGCGTGTGCAACTCTCCAAAGGTGCCCGGCCCGAAGGTGGAAACGGCAGCCAATCCGCCCGGTTCCAAAGCTTCGGCCAAGTGGCGGAGGGTGGTTTCGGGCCGTGCAAACCACTGTACCGTTGCATTGGAGATGATCAGATCAAAAGAACCTTTCTCTGCCCAATTCACCTCTTCCGCATCGCCCACCAAGAACGTCACCCCGGAATATTCACCCACACGGGCCCGTGCCGCCTCCACCATGCCCGGGGCCATGTCCACAGCCAACAGCTCCGCACTGGCAAACATCCTTCGTAACGCCTCTGTCAGAAAACCGGTTCCGCACCCGATTTCAAGGATGCGTCGGACTTTACCCGCAGCAGGGCGAACAGCCTCCAGCAATTCCAGGCCCATTTTCCGCTGGATCGCGGCGTTCTGATCATAAGTGGCCGAGGAGCGGCTGAAACGGCGCATCACCCCTGTCTTATCAATCATTGGAATAAACGCGCCTTTCCAGCCATTCCCGAAACCGATCCTCTTGTGTCCAAAACGGCAAGTGACCGGCCTCTTCCCAGAGGGTGATTTCGGCCCGGGGCAGCACCTTTTGTAGCTGAATGGCGGATGCGGGCGGGCAGATGGTATCCGCTGTACCGCTTAATAGATACACTGCCGCTTCCGTTCGCTCTTTCTCGCGATCCAGTCGGTAATCTCTGAGATAAGCCAGCCCGGCACGGAGAGAGTCAACAGACGGCGGTCTTCCTTCCCTGCAAGTACGCTTCCACCGTTCGGGTTCCTTCTGGTGCCGTTCCTCCGTTGAAAACATTCGCCGGTCAAAATCCTCCAACACCCCTTCCACATCCGTCTGTAAACGACTCTCCATTCGGAGAAGCACCCGAGGGTTCCAGCCGTAGGGGTATTCCTCGGATTTCACGAATTGGCCGCAGGCTCCGATCAGATAGAGGGAGTGAATTGAGCTGACGGGCCTTCCCGCCAGCTTCAAGGCTGCCATGGCTCCCATGGACCACCCGATAATCCGGATGGGTGCCGGTAGACCTTCTAAGGCTCGTTCCACCTGTGTTTCAATCGACTCCGTATCCTCGCAACCCTGGAAATCGATCATCCGGTGAACCCCTTCCGGAAAAAGCGTGCCAGGGAGCTTTCCCCACACCCGACAATCTGCTGACCAGCCGGGAACCCATAGAAAAGATCCTGCTTCCTTCACGCGATCACCCCCAGTTCACGACCTGTCTCTGTGATGGCCTCGAGGGCCTGCTCCAGATCCTCGCAGCGGTGATTGGCCATCAGGGAAAACCGGATCCGGGCGGTACCCTTAGGCACCGTGGGTGGGCGAATACCCACTGCCAGTACCCCCCGATCAGCCAACCGTTGGCTGAAGCGGAGGGATGCCCGGTTTTCTCCCACCATGACGGGGATGATCTGGGAAGCAGAGGGCCCGGTATCGAATCCCGCCCGTTGCAGTTCGTTTCTAAACCACCTGCTCTTTTCCCGCAAGGACTGGCGGAGGTCCTCCCCCTGACGAACCAACTGGAGAGACGCCGCGATTCCCGCCGTCACCGCCGGCGGTAACGCAGTGGTATAGATCCAGCTGCGGCTTGTGTTGACTAGATAGCGAATCCAGTTTTCCCTGCCCGCCACATAGGCTCCGTAGACACCAAATGCCTTGCTGAATGTTCCCATGTGAAGGTCGACCCGATCCCCTAGACCCAGCTGATGAACTACGCCTTTCCCCTCGGGGCCGAACACGCCTCCCCCGTGAGCATCGTCCACCATCAGGGCTGCTCCGAATCGCTCCTTCAATTCTAGGAGATCCGCCAGAGGAGCGATATCACCATCCATGCTGAACACCGTATCGGTGACGATCAATTTTTTTCGGAAACCCTGGCGGTCCGCTTTCTGCAATAATGTTTCCAGATGGTCAGCATCCCCGTGGCGGTAACGGAAGCAGCGGGCTCCGCTCAACCGGATGCCATCAACAATACTCGCATGGTTGAGCCGGTCACTGAAGACGGCGTCCTCCCTGCCGAGAAGCGCCGACAGAACTCCCAGGTTGGCGGCATACCCGCTTCCGAAAATGAGTGCTGCTTCTGTCCCTTTATAGGTGGCCAGCTCCTTTTCCAGCATTTTCGTGCCTTCGTCAGTGCCGGTAATTAGGCGGGAGGCGGTTGCTCCCGCCCCTGAATACGCTCCTTTTCCTTCAGCTTGGACGATCTTCGTGTTGCCTGCCAGCCCCAAGTAGTTGTTGGAGGAAAAATTGATCAGAGAAGCTCCTTCTCGTTCCAAAACCGGGAAAGCGGCATTCGATACAGGTCTTCTCTCTCTTAGAAGCCCCTGACCGTCAAGATCATGCAGGCGGCGGCGAATGTCCCGATCCCAATCAGTCATCCTCCCATCCCCTTTCCCTCAAGGAGACCAGCCAGCCGAGCCACGTCAACGTGCCTTCTGATCGCATCCTTCAGTTGATAGCTATCCGGCTCTCCATCCAACCACGGGATCGTCCCGAACACCGGAACCCCGGCGACAGCTTCGATCAGCTCCGGATTATAAGGGATATCCGGCGCTTTTTCCTCCTTGCGTAAGCCGTTAAGGATGACACCTACCGGCTCCAGTCCCCAACGCCGGATAGCCATCGCGGTCAAAGCGGTGTGGTTGACCGTACCAAGATTGGGACGAGCTACAATCAAGACCGGCCAGCCGATATCCGCCGCCAGGTCGGCGATCGTCCAATCGATCCCCAGTGGAACCATCCAGCCTCCCGCCCCTTCTACCAGGACCGCATCGTAACGTTGGGACAGCGAAGTCAGCCGTTCCAAAAGATGATGTTTGTCGATCGTTTCCCCGGCCAACCGAGCCGCCAGGCCCGGAGCGACCGGGAGCGACCAGCTATAGGGGACCATCTTATGGATCGGGTCCTTGGCCCCTGTCCAATGCTTGAGAATCATTCCGTCTCCTTCGGGATCCTCCCGCCGGTGTCCGCTTTGGGCCGGCTTCATCACCCCGATTGAATACCCCCGCTCACGCAAAGCGAGAGCCAGTCCAGCCGTCACCCATGTCTTTCCGACACCGGTATCAGTGGCGGTGATAAAGAACCCCCGCCCCCGGATCACGGGCCGGTCACCTCTCGGATCGCCTGATGGAGAATGTCAATCATCGCCTTCAAGTCCTCCCGCGTGACCACCAGCGGGGGAAGGAAGGTAATCACGTGGCCCAGGGGTCGGGTCATCAATCCAAGTTCCCGAGCTCGGCGGCACACCCGTACCCCCATCGCTTCTTCCCAGCTGTAAGGCTCCTTCGTCTGCCGGTCCTTCACTAACTCGATCCCGATCATCAGGCCCAACCGCCGAACTTCTCCCACATGGGGGAGAACCGCTATCTTTTCCAACCTTTCTTTGGTGAACCGGCTCATCTCCTGGACGTGGCCCACCCGATCCTCCTGTTCATAGAGATCCAGGCTGGCTAGGGCAGCGGCACACCCTAACTGGTTACCCGTATAGGAATGGCCGTGGAAAAACGTTTTCGCCTCTTGGTGGTCACCGAAGAAGGCATCATAGATCTCATCGGAGGCCAGGGTAGCCGCAACGGGCAGATAACCACCGGTCAGCTTTTTCCCGAGACAGAGAATATCTGGCTGTACTCCCTCATGGTCGCAAGCGAACATTTCACCGGTGCGCCCAAAACCCGTCGCCACCTCATCGGCGATCAACAGGACCTCATGCTTACGACAGAGCCTCTCCACTTCCTTCAGATATCCCGGCGGCATCATAATCAGGCCGCCTGCCCCCTGCACCATCGGCTCCACGAAGAGGCCGGCAATCTGTTCCCCTTTCTCCTCCAGCCGCTCACGCAACTCCTGGAGACACGCTTCCCGGCACTCCTCCAAGGTGCCTGGATAACGGTAGGGATAGGGATATGACACCTTTTCCCCGGAAAAAAGCAACCGGTCGAAAGCCGAGTGAAAAAGGTCGATCCCTCCGACACTGACGGCACCCACCGTGTCCCCGTGGTAGGCGTTGGCCATGCTGAGGAAGACCTGTTTCTCCTCCCGCCCCCGGCGTTTCCAGTAGAGATAAGCCATCTTAAGGGCTACCTCTACAGCGGTCGCCCCGCTATCGGAGTAAAACACCTTGGCCACCCGCTCCGGAGTTATCTTCACCAATCGCTCTGCTAACAGGAGAGCAGGTACATTGGCTGAACCGAGCAACGTAGAATGGGCGATTTTCCCCAATTGGTCGATGATCGCCTCGTTGATCTCCTTACGGTTGTGGCCATGGGGGTTCAGCCAGACAGACGCATTCCCGTCGTAGAACTCCCGGCCTTTGACATCGATCAGCTTCACCCCTTCCCCCCGTTCAATGATCACGGGTTCATCCCGGAAATATTCTTTCATCTGGGTGAAGGGATTCCACAGATACCGCCGGTTTTTTTCAAGCAATTCCTCGTAGGATAAGGTCATCGATTTCTCCACTCCAATCGTCAACCTATTATAATTTTTAGTTTACAATTGGACTATAGCACTTCCCCTGGGGGCCCGTCCACCACAATCACCCGTCTTCCTCTCGATTACCAGTTGCAAGCCGCCGCCAACTCAAAAAAAAGAACCCCTCCTCGGAGAGCGGGATCTGGGCCACTGAATGTAATGCACCGAAACGATAGCGAACCAGCTTTATAGCGACTTCTTCCGATTCTTCCGCCCCCTTGAATGGCCGGATCTTTTCCGCTCTTCCCGCCCCCGGCGGCGATATTCTCCCCATGCTGTTAAACCGATGGATGGAAGCAATAGAAAAAAAGAGACGAGGGACAGACGATAGAAGAAAATCCCCCCCTCTCCTGGTAGAACGATGGAAAGCCCCAGACAGAGGGCAGCCAACCCACCAGCCAAGCTTCCCGTCTTTATAACCCATCGAATCAATAAGCCCACCGGTTTTTCACCTCCGATTCGCGTTCCAAGCATTGAATTCGACTGTTTCTTCCTTTTTCCTCTTTCATTTTCCTGCAATTAAAAACGCCTCCTGTAAGGAGGCGTGAGAGGCTAGGTTCAGATGACTTTCTTCACCGGTTGCATAGCCAGTTCAGGTTCAACAACCTCGATGGAACCGTCACCGCGCCGCATCACCTTTTCAAAGGCCTGGGTCGGTTTCAGGATCTCCATCATGTACTGGATGGCAACCATCGGATCCACCTCATAGCCGCAGGTATAGCAATCCAGGGCTGCAAACCCCTTTTCCGGATACGTATGAATCGAGAGATGACTTTCCGAAAGGAGCACGAGAACGGTGGCTCCTTGCGGTTCAAAGGACTTAGATTGAGACGAAAGGACTGTCGCCCCGCATTTTTCCGCGGCAACCTTCATGTGTTTCTCCAGCTTTGCGGCGTCGTTGAGCAGATCAAAATCAACGCCCCAAGCATCCATGGCTACATGTCGTCCGAAAGTCGAGTATTCCTCCATCTTTCGGCCCCCTTCCTAGGAAATATTTGGTGTTGGCCAATATTCCGCTAGGATCTGCTCGTTCACCACGGGGGAAGGTTAGTCCTCAGAGGTCCCAACCCTTTAAGTGAATCTTGGATCCTTCTAGCGCAATTTCACAAATAATAACGTATCACACTTCAAAAGGGCTTGCAAGTTCCAATTTCCTGTATGGAATGATTGATGGATCCCAGTCAACCCGAGCGAACTTTCATATATCCGATGTCTGCTTCTCCTTGCTGACACCTTGTCTCTTCACTTAGTAAATCTCTGTCTTCAGAATATCTTTATGCATCCGATATTCGATAGCCCCCAGCACTCCGCCCAATAACAGTGCCGTCCAAATGCGAACGACAGATCCGGGGAAGAGAAACTGGCCCCCCCAAATGACCCCTGCCATAAATACTCCACCAGAGAGAGAAGATTTCAGATTACCAAGCCGAGGGAGCACCCACTGATCCGCAAAGTGACCCACCGTAGCCAAAAAGAGGACGATTCCCATCGGAGCGAGCATCTGGGAATACCGAATCCCCCCGATGAGGAGATGGGCCGCATGAAGAACCGTTGCGTAAATGACCACTTTCAAAAGCCAGTTCACGGAACTCTCTCCTTTCGTTACCGGTGAGATTAGTATATCCTCCTGTCAGGAGTTCCCATCAGAGGGGCAAAACACCCTTTTTTTCATAGGATGAGGAAAGGAGGTGTTTTGCAGTGCCATTTATCATCGTCGATCTGTCCGACCGCCGTCTTTCACTCGTGGAAGGAAACCGGGTAATGAAAAGCTATCCCGTCGGCATTGGCAAAGTGCTTACCCAGACACCTGTCGGCACCTATACCATAGTTAATAAAGTTCCCTATCCTTACAGTCGGCCCGGCGGCAAACTCAGCCCTTATGGCACCCTATGGATGGGATTATCACGCCCAGGGTACGGAATTCATGGCACAAACAAACCCGCTTCTATCGGAAAGCGGGTCTCCAAAGGGTGTATCCGTATGTACAACCGAGATGTGGAAGATTTAAGCCGCCACGTGGGAATCGGTACCCGAGTGATCATTCGTCCGTGATCGGCTCTGAATCTGACAAAGTAAACCACGGGCCTCCCTGGAAAACTTCGTTTTCTTTTTCTTGCCCGTTTTACCAGCCAGCACGGGGGTGCTGTTTGAGGGAGATTCCGCGTAAAAGGAGCATCGGTGTATCTTCCTCTGCTTCCCCCAACGGCTGGGTCGTCACTAGAATGGAAAATTCCTCTCGTGCTCGATCATCTTGGAGTAACAACCCTCCGTGGTCTTTGGCAAAGGCGACGGCCCGTTCCGTTCCGTCCGAAAGGCGGAAACAGAAGAGATAAGCATCCGCTCTTCGATCATACATCCAGACATAACGGTACCCTTCCGTGGACTTCCTGACGATTTCTTCCCATTCCGGTACATGCAGGATCAACACATTCTCCCTAGAGAGTTCCGCCCATCCCCCATCTTCGGGGATGGCCGCTTCTCTCACCTGGGGTACATACCGTTCAGCCATGTTATTCCCCTTTCCATTTTACCCGCGAACACGCCTCCGCCACCTGCAAGAGAAGGGGCGCAACACAGGTTAGATCCCATTCTTTCTGATACCGCCCGACCGTCTCCGCTCCCCGACCGAGGAGTAAAAGGGGGACTGTGTTTTGCGTGTGAGTCCTTACACGGAAATCCTCACTGTTTCCGTGGTCACTCACCAAAATCACGGTATCCTCTTCTTTTTTCCCATCGAGTACAGCCCCCAGGAAACGGTCATAAGTCCGGATCACCCACTCGATCAACTCATGGTCCCGGCGATGCCCTGCCAGATCGCTGAGGAAATATTCATGCACCGTCAGGTCGTGTTGCCGAGCTAGGCCAAGCAGGTGACGGGCCGCTTCCTCCGGCTGGATCTCTTTCACCTCGGGCCGCATCTTTGCCAATGTCCGGCGGGTCAAATCGTGATAGACCGCTCTCCCCGTCAGCAGATCTTCCAGCGTCAATAACTTCCCCTCACCGCTTTTTGCGGCTGCAGTGGAGACGGAGATCCACCCCCGGCGGGTCTTCGGCCGTTCGAAATATTCCGGAGTATAACTGTTTGCAAAAGCGGCAGTAAGCCCCCGACTAGAAAAATGATGATACAAGTTATCCCTCTCCACCCACTCCCGTAAACGGCGAAAAGGAAGCCCGCTCTGATGGGTTCCCATCGCAGCCGGGGCATTGCGGCCGGTAAAGATCGTCGCCTGACCCGTGGCGCTTTGGGGAATACCCTCCACTCCCAGACAGGCGTCGGCGGCCAACAAGGTGACATGGGGAGCGGGGGACCCTGCCGCCCGTCGAACGAGAGAGGAACCGCCCAGGATACCCTCCAGCCGAGGAGTGGGAACCGTATACCACGGGTTGTAATCCGCTTCCTCCCCCAAACCCACTCCATCGATGAACAACAGAATAACAGACATCAGGCGTTCTCCCTCCCCGTCGCAATATCAAGCCGGCAAGTCCATTGTATCACAGCTTCCCCCCGTTCCCCGCTGCCATAAACCGTCACAGGCAATCTGGTATAATACGTGTGCAAACCGAAATCGGGAGGTATATCTCATGCATCAATACAGCCGGATGAGCCGGGAGGATCTCCTCGAAGAAATCTGTCGGCTTGAAACGGAAGAGAGCCGAGCCCGCCGCTCATCCATGCCTGGAGAAGTAGCGGTGATCCGACAAAAAATCAACTTCGCCAAGTCCTATTTAACCGATCCCGCCACCATCCGACCGGGTTATCTCTACCAGGTAGAAGGAGAGTCGCATCTCTTCAGAGTCGAATACTTGAACGGTGTGATGGCCTGGGGAACCTACGAGGATATGCGGATCCGGGAAGCGATCCCGATCGGGCTCCTGACCCCCGCCGAAGATTCCCCTGGGAGGGACCAAGAATGACCAAGAGAAAGAAGCAGGTGATCCGAGAGCGGGTGTGGGCCCGAATGGAGAAGGAAAGAGTAGGCCGGTTCCCTTTCCCTTTACAGGGGCGCATCCCTAATTTCAAAGGGGCTGAACGGGCCTCAGACCAAGTTGCACAAATGGAAATCTACCGGAATGCAAAAACGGTCAAGGTGAACCCGGATTCCCCACAATTACCTTTGCGAGCCCAAGTGCTCCGGGACGGAAAAACGCTCCTCGTCCCCACCCCTCGTCTGAAAGCCGGCTTCATCCAGGTACTGCCGGAGTCGGTCCCTTCAGGGGAAGAGCGGAAAGCCGCCAGCCTCTCCCACATCCATCGATATGGCAGGGAACTCCCTTTGAAGGAGTTGCCCCGGATTGACCTGATCGTGATCGGTTCCGTCGCCGTCAACCGGGACGGCCGTCGAGTGGGAAAGGGTGAAGGTTATGCCGATAGGGAATACGCCATCATCCAGGAATTGGGCAATCCACCCGTCCCGGTCATCTCCACCGTTCATCCTCTCCAGTTATTAGAAGAGGAAATCCCCATCCAGTCCTTCGACCTGACGGTGGATTGGATCGCCACGGAGGACAACGTATTCGAAACGAAGAGTCCTTTTCCCAAACCCACAGGAATCGATTGGGAGCGAGTAACAGAAAAAGAACGGCGAGAGATGCCTGTCCTCACGGAGATCGAGGCCCTTGTGCGCCGGTCATAATCCAGCGATCAGAATTTTTAGGCTTATTGCGCTAAATCCAACACCATCCACTCCAGATCGATGTAAGTATCGCCCCACTTCAACACCCGCGGCTCGACTCCCACGGATTTAAATCCCACGGCTTGGTATAAGTTACGGGCCTTATGATTTGTGCTCCTCACTTTGAGACGGAGCATCTCCAGCCCCTTCATTCCCCGGGAAGTGTTGATGATCTCTTGTAACATGGACTTGGCAATGCCTGCTCCCCGGTAAGAAGGATCCACGTGCACACCCCAGATATACGCATGGTGGGCACTCATCATCCGGTTACCGCGAGAGAATCCGAGGGTCCCCACTAATTGCCCTTCGGAAAAAGCACCCATGACGAATTGGTCCGGCTGGCTCCATCCGGTATGGAACCGTTCCGCCAGTATTTCCAAGGAGTTCTCCTCTCCCCATTCATCAGCCATCATCCCTACGTCTTCCGGGGCCGTCCGACAGCCTTGAAGCATGAAGTTACGAAACCATACCGCATCCATCGGCTTCAGTTTCCGAAATTCGACTCTCATACCATTCAACGGTCTTCCCTCCGCCTTCTCCCGGTTTTAAAACGATCCATACCCGGAAATCCAAGTAGAAAACCCATTACTGATTTCAATCCGAGAGAGGACGGCCTCCGGTCGGGGGCCGTCCTCTCCTTTAAAATCGTTTATCCGATTAGGGTGTCCCTTTGTTTACCGCTTCCGATAGAGCAGCTACTTTTCCCTTCTGAATTTTAACCATTTGGCTCAGTTCTTCGAAAAGTATTCGATTCGTTTCCAGGCGGATGTCGTCCTTCATCTGCTGCCGCAACTCTTCTAGCCTGTTGATCTCCGCAACCAGTTCCAGCTTCAGATTTTCCTTTGAGTTGAGCATCGGATGCTCCTTTAAAAAATCAGGTATTTGCTCTATTGTACTATCTGAAGGGCGCTGGATCAATGAAGGAAAAATCTTTTTCCAGTAGAGAGTGGCTACCTTTTCAAAACAACGTATAGGCACCGGGACCTGTCATAGCGACAGCTAGGGCTACCGCGATAAGCAGGACATTGTATTCCATCCCGCCTTCTGTCACCCAGAATCCGTTTTTACCATGAACCTTGAAAATGGCCACCAGCATGGTTACGATGATCAGCGCCGATCCGACAGCTGTCCAAACCCCAGCGGCAAAAAGCAGCCCCCCGACAAGCTCGCTGAGCCCGGCTAAGGCCACCATCGGCACTCCCGGTTTTATGCCGATTGATTCGAAAAAGTCTGCCGTTCCTTTCACTCCGTGACCACCGAACCAACCGAAAAGTTTTTGTACAGCATGGCCAGCCATGGTTAGACCCGCCACCAATCGAAGGATAAGCAATCCAAGATCCAACATCCTTATCATCCTTTCTGTTGGGAGTAATCCGGACATGGAACGGACAAAATGTTAGGTACTAACTTTACACTTGTACGATAAACATCCCAGCTTACTTTTGTCAAGTACTTATGGTAAGATAAAATTAGGAGATGGTCGCAATGGCAAAACATCCAAATCAAAAACTATGCCCGAAGTTCGAGTTTGCCTTCCAGCTTTTGGGCAAACGTTGGACGGGTTTAATTATTCGCGTCCTGCTGGATGGACCCAAGCGGTTTAAAGAAATTTCGGCGGTAATTCCCGGTATGAGTGACAAGATGCTTGCCGAACGCTTTAAAGAACTGGAGAATGCAGGAATCTTAACCCGCAATATCTATCCCGAAACCCCAGTTCGAATCGAATATGAATTGACAGAAAAAGGGAAGGCGTTGAAACCGGCTATGGACCAGGTACAAAACTGGGCGGAGGAATGGCTGGATCACTCACCTGATATGTAAGTGCGGTTCGGCCTATTCCTCCCGAAATGAAATGTCGGGGATTTTGCAATGGATTTGGAGGTCTATTCGTGGGCAAGTTCTTTATCTTTTGGGTTTTATGGCTCTTAACAGGAAATCCACTGGTGTCCTTGTTGTTACTCCTCCTGATTGTCTACTTGCTGGATCGACGATTTACGGGTTTTTTCCCCAGTGCAACGAGACCTCTAAAACGAAACCGTCGCATCCGTAGACTCAGACAATCCCTCAGCCACAATCCTCACAATACATCGGACAAACGGGAGCTGGCACACCTTTTACTAGAGAAAAAGAAATATAAAGAAGCCCTCCCATGGCTGGATGAAGTCTTGAAAACCGTGCCGGATTCAGCGGCAAGCCGAGCAGACAAAGGCCTCGCCCTCCTCAAACTCGGCAGGTTGGAAGAAGGGGAGAAACTCCTTCTAGAAGCCTTAAAGATGGAATCCCGGGTCTACTATGGAGAACCCTATCTTCGGCTAGGTGAGGCCTTTAGCAAACAAAACCGGGAAAAAGCCCTCACCTATATGGAAAAATTTAAGGAGATGAACACTTCCTCCTCTGAGGCCTACTTCCGTCTCGGTGTTCTTTACCACCAATTCGGTCGAATTGAAGACGCCCGCCAGGCTTTCGGGGAAGCCATTGAAATCTACCGCGCCCTTCCCAAATACAAAAAACGAACGGAGCGCCCCTGGGCCCTTCGTTCCAGCATCCGGCTGGGATTGCTCCCCTCCAAAAAGTGAGAACAAACGCATCCCCCATCAGCGAAAAAGACCCTAGCTAGGGTCTTTGTTCTTTTCAAGTGATTTCGTCCCGATTACAGCGAACACACGATGCGGCACCTTTTCCACCCGCGATGGATTATGTTGGGACTGTTTAGACAATACTAGACTGGAGGAGGTGCAGTCTATGTATTACGTGATTTTGGATTCGGAGAAATATCCCCCGTCTATCCTCCACGAAGACCAATACTTTGAGTGGTACAACCCCATGAAAAAGGACCACCGGGTGGAGTTCCGGGGATCGATGAACCAATGCTATACCTACATGGCTAAGCGTGAGAGCCTTCCTGAGGGGATTTGACAGAATCTTTCCAAGAAGTCCCCACAAGAAAAACCGTGCTCGAAAAAGCACGGTTTCATTCTTCTTATTTGGCTTCTTTCGCCTTGTTCCGCTTCTTCCGGACAGGCGGCAGGAGCTTGTCTTTTTTTACGGTACGAACCGGATCCCACGTGGAAGGGTCGTTTTCGTCAAACTGCTCCAGAAACTTGATCACTTCCCGGGTGATCGGTGTCGGGGTGGAAGCACCCGCCGTAACCCCGACATAACTTTTTCCCTTCAGCCATTCGACGTCGACCTCCGTCACGTCGCTCACCCGGTGGGCTTCAACCCCGGCAATGTCCTGGGATACCTGGGCCAGCCGCTGGGAGTTGTTGCTCCGGGGATCCCCGACAACGATGACCATCTCCGTCTTACCCGCCTGTTCGGCGACCGCTTCCTGCCGTTCCTGGGTGGCCAGGCAGATTTCATTGACGATCTCCGCTTTGGGATACTTTTCTTTCACCTTTTTCATCAACTTTCGCGTATCCCATTGACTCATGGTCGTTTGGTTGGTGATCAGAATTTTGTCGGCCTGGACCTCCATCGCATCCACGTCGGCTTCCACCTCGACGAGGTGAACATGGTCCGGAGCTACTCCAATCGCTCCCTCCGGTTCGGGGTGACCCTTCTTCCCAATATAGGCGATTTCGTATCCCTCCGCCACCTTCTCCCGGATCAGATCATGCGTCCGGGTGACATCAGGGCAAGTGGCGTCGACGATCGTTAAGCCTCTATCCCTGGCCCGTTGCCTTACTTCCGGAGAAACCCCGTGAGCAGTGAAAATGACGGTTCCTTTATCCACCTGTTCCAAGAGATCCAGCCGATTCTCTCCATCCAGGGTAATGATCCCTTCCTCTTCAAAGGCATCTGTAACATGTCGGTTGTGGACAATCATGCCCAGGATATAGATCGGGCGGGGCAGATCCAGGTTCTTGGCCGCTTCTCTGGCAAGCACCATAGCATCCACCACCCCGTAACAGTAACCCCTGGGGGTGATTCGCAGTACATCCATCCTATTACCTCCCAGGCCCGGAATCAGGGCCATCGTCCAGAGACATTCTTCCCCATTATAACGCACTTGGAGGGGAAGGCCAAGGCATCTAAAGGCTAAGACGGATCCGTTCAAAAAAGATGGGCTCGTTCTAACTGGTACAATTGCCAGGGGACATTCATAGGATAACGTGCCAGAATCAAGATTACAGGAACGAAAAGGAGTGAATAGGATGGGTGAAAAGAAACCACATCGTCCGGTACAGCCGATGCCGGTGCCCGAGCCTTATCCGGTTCCGCAACCGATGATGCCCGCACCACAGCCAATGCCGGTGCCGGTACCTGTGCCCCAACCGATCCCTTATGACCCCTGCGGTGGCGATCCCTGTGGTCCCGGCTTTCCCCTCGGTCACGGCTCCCATCACGGATATGACGGATTCGGCGGCTACATGAACCCCCACATGAACCCCCATATGATGCATTACTACCGATACATGGAAAAGTGCCACCGCAAATATGAGCGCAAGTGGATGAAACGGCACATGCACCATTGCGGAGGCCACTATCCAAAATACGAAAGTTCCAGTTCAGGTCGCTATGGCGAAAGTTCCCATCGATTCGGATGCTGATCAGACAGGATTCAAACTAACCGGTGCCTCCCGCCAGGGGGGCTTTCTTGTTGCGGCTAGGGTTATTTTCGATGGTTTTTCCCACGTTCCCGAATATAGAGAACCATCAAAGCAATTGAAATGATCAACATGAAAAAGATGAGCGCTTCTTCGAGCCAACCCGGGCCTTCCATAAACCCACCTCCCTTGCGGACGTGGTGTACTGGTATCAAGATACCTCTTTGAAAGCCGGATTGTACAGAGAAAAACCCCCTCTTTCATGCAAATAAGGAAAAGGACCTAGATCGTTCCAAATATTTTTACCGACAACATGAAGAATCAGCTGACCACCGAGTGATGAGCCATCGCTTCTTCCGGCAGCAAGCTCTGCCGGATCAACTGCAGATAATCGAGGGAAGCCTGGAATGCATTTTCCCTGGTGGTAAATACTTGTCGGTTTCCACAGAGAAGGGAACGTACCTCCACCACTTGCGGCGTGATCCCGAAAGAGCACACCGCCAGAACAACCGCCATATGAAAGAATGAACGAACCGCCTCTTCATGTCCGTCTACCGTATAACGGACAATCCGACAATGAATTCCGTCCCATTCCACCCGGTGGAAACAACCCTTCACCCCCAACCCTAATTCCTTCACCTCTGCCCGAACCTCTTTCATGGTGAAAAGAGGCGGTGGCACTACCCGATCTTCCTTCAGAAACTGCATGATATGGTCTGTTACCTTTACGCAGGTAAGAGCATAATGTTGGGCTGAAGGAAACCGTCGAAAATCCCGCACCCAATGGTTCTGGACCAATCGCAGAACAGTCTCGGCAGATCGGGTTTTCACCGGAAGGTTTTCATATGCCCCGATAATACGATCGATACTCTCCTGCACCTGATCTCTCCAGTGGGATTTTCTCTCCTCTCCCCTCACGATCCGATATCGGCACCGGGTACATGTACAACGAGCCAGCTGTTCGATGGATTTGTCGGACAATTCCAGGGTTGTACCCATCACGCTCATCCCTTCATCGAGGCGGAAACCGCCCGGATCAGATTAGCCCCTAGCTGTCGGCAAGCCTCCAGCTCCTCTTCTTCCGGGCTCAGTTCCACCTTGATCCCTGGTTGCAGGATCTGTGCCCCATATTTTTGGAGAAGGTTTTCCAACGTATCCACAGCCGCACAGAACAACGGGTAGGCGGTATCCCCTGAACCGAAGACTGCTGAGGGTACTCCTTTGAGATCCAACCCCTCCTCTATTTCATCGACAAAATCCTCAAACTCGTAAGGAAGGTCTCCATCCCCCCAGGTATAGGAACCGAGCAGAAGGCCGTCATATGCCGCCATCTCTGAGGGATTCGTATCCTCCACCGCTTTCAACGTCACGCGTCCCCCTGCACCCCGTATACCGTCTGCAACAGCTTCCGCCATTTCTTCCGTGTTGCCGGACATACTGGCGAATATTAAAAGAATATGAGGCAACCCGTTCAGCTCCCTCCATTGAAAATCATTCTCACTAACTCCTGCCTCCATCTTACCTTGATTGAGAATGATTTTCAATCAGAAAGTTGTGAAGCAGCATTAAAAAAACCGCCATTAGAGGCGGGTTTTTTGATGGTGTGAATGGGAATCCCTTACTGGTTAACCGCTTGGAGAGTCCGTTCCTTTTCTCGAATATATTGGGTCAATTCAGCCGTCATCCGCCAATAATGAAAGGGAGTGATCAGATAGATCCCATTAAAGTGCTTCACCGCTTCATCCAAGAGTTCCTTAGCTTGTGAAACACCGATTTCCCGGGCTTCCGGCCCTTTTTTCCCTTCCATCTGCGCCATGACGGGCGGGGGAATTTTCACTCCGGGCAATTCATTATGGAGAAAAAGAGCATTCCGGTGGCTGGTGAGGGGCATGATTCCGATAAAGACAGGAATACCGATATGACGGGTCGCTTCTGAGACACGACGGATGGATTCGCTATCGTAAACAGGCTGCGTCATGATAAAGTCCGCCCCCGCTTCCACTTTCTTCTCCAGACGCCGAATTGCCGGTTCCATCCTTGAAACGTTGGGGTTAAAGGCCGCCCCGACGACAAATCGGGCCTTCTGCTTCAGCGGTTTACCAGAGAAGGATATGCCTTCGTTCAGTTGCTTCACCATCCGGATCAGATCAAAGGAATTGACATCATAGATGGAGCTGGCTCCGGGCAGATCTCCGATCCGGGTCGGGTCCCCCGTCACCACCAGGATCTGGTCGATACCGAGAGCGTGCAATCCCATCAGGTGGGATTGCTGACCAATCAGGTTTCGGTCACGGCAGGTAATATGAACTAAGGGCTCTGCCCCGGTCTGGTGTTTCATAATCGAGCCGAGTGCCATGTTGCTCATACGGGTGGTCGCCATGGAGTTGTCTGCCAGAGTAATCGCATCCGCTCCGGCTCGGTTCAGTTCCTCCGCACCGATTAGGTATTCGGAGATATCCAAATCCTTGGGCGAGTCGAATTCGATGATCACCGTGGTCTCTTTTTTCACCTTTTCCACCACGGTTGGCCGGGACCGTACCTGTAGACGGGCGCGGGGCCCCGGTTCTGGTTCTGACGGCTGCTCCGGGTTGACACGAGGGAGTGGTTCCAACCCTTCCAGGCTCCGGGCCACCCTTTCGATGTGTGCCGGTGTTGTGCCACAGCAACCGCCGATCAAGTTAACCCCCTGCTTCCGTAGAGAGAGGGCTCGTTCCCCAAAGTAATCGGGAGTGGATTTATAGTGGAACTCCCCGTCGGTATGGCCCAGACGGCCCGCATTAGGAAAGACCGACAACCACACCTCCTCCGGCACGACTGTATTATCCAGGGCCCGTTCCAGCTCCAGGGGACCCAGGCGACAGTTGAGACCGACTCCGTCCGCTCCTGCTTTCTTCAGCTCACGAAATGCCTCCGACAGAAGGTGACCGTCCCGGGTGCGCCCTACTTCGATCATGGCTACATTGCAAAAGATCGGAGCATCGGTTAGAGGACGGATGGTCTCCAGAGCAAGCAATAGTTCCTCCAAGTCGAGGAAGGTCTCCAATACAATCCCTTCCACTCCCGCATACAGGAGTGCCGTTGTTTGTTCCTCATACATGTCCCGGTATTCCGCCCGGTCATAGTTGGGGACGCGCCCAGCGTTGATGGAGCCCACCGCCCCGACGACGTAAGCATCCGCCCCCGCCCCACGGCGGGCGATATGGACAGCTTCCCGATTGATACGGGTTAGCTTTCCCTCCATGCCGTAACGAGCGAGACGCTCCCTGTTAGCCCCGTATGTGTTGGTTTCGATTACACGGGCGCCGGATTCATAATAACGGCGATGGACTTCTTCGATCCAATCCGGACGGGAAAGGCAGAGTTCTTCCGCAGACACCCCCACCGGAATCCCCTGCTGATACAGGTAGGTGGACATCGCCCCGTCACCGACCAGGATAGAACGGGACAAGACGGACCTCAGATCCGGTTTCTCTCGCATCATCTTCTCCTCCCTTAAACCGCGTTGAAATAACGTCCTTCCGGATGGGCAAAGACCATCGCCGACACCGATGCCTCAGGCTCCATCATGAAGCCCTCGGTCAAGCGCACCCCGATCGCCTCCGGCTCCAGCAACTGAAACAGTTTGGCCTGATCCTCCAGGTCGGGGCAAGCAGGATAGCCGAAAGAGACCCGGATCCCCTGATAACGGGCACCGAAACGCTGCTGCATGGTCATATCCAGCGGATCCGGGAAGCCCCAGGCATCCCGCATGACATGGTGGATTCGTTCTGCAAAGGATTCCGCCAGTTCGAGAGCGAAGGCCTGCACCATATGGGAGCGCAGATAATCTCCGGTCTCTTTCCATCCTTCAGACAGTTCGCGCACACCCTTACCCGCGGTCACAGTCAGAAAACCTACATAATCCATCACCCCGGACTCCACCGGGCGAAGGAAATCGGCTAGGCACAAGTGGGGATCTTTCGTCTGGCGGGGAAACGTAAACGTGGTCAGCACTTTTTCTCCTGGGTGCTCCGGATCATAGATATGAATCGAATCCCCATCCGCCTGAGCAGGGAAAAAGCGGTACATCCCATCAGCGCAGATTTTCTTCTCCCGTGTCAGTTCCTCAACAAGTGCGTCCATCTCCCCTTTGAGCTCCAGGGCCTTTCTGTCCCCCTCAGCGAGGAGGGTACTCACATTCCCCTTCAGACCCAAATGCTTGCCAAGCAGCATTTGCTGGTTCACATAGGGAAGGAGGTGACTCACTGGATAATCCCGCAGGATGTGCCGTTTAAAGTCCGGTGGCTGGTAAACGGGGGCCTCCCTATCCACTGCGGAGCGAACAGGTGTTATAACAGCCGTGCCCCCACCTCCCTGCTCCTGCTTTTTCGCTTCTGCTGCCTTTAGGGAGGCTTCTCGGTTCCGGCGCAGCTCATCGATCAGCTGCTGCCTCTTGTCGGCATCCCGAAGTCGATTCGCCAGTTCCAGACCGTTCATGGCGTCCTTGGCATAAAGGACGGGTCCATCATACTGGGTAGCGATCCGGTTAGTCGTGAATTTGCGTGTAAGTGCCGCTCCTCCCACCATAATCGGCAAGTCGATACTGGCCGCCTTCATATCCTGGGCGGTTAATACCATCTGTTGTGCCGATTTGACAAGGAGGCCGGATAGGCCCACCACGTCGGGCTTTTCTCGGCGACAAGCTTCGATCAGTTGCTCCGGCGGTACTTTGATCCCCAGGTTAATCACCTGGTATCCATTGTTGGAGAGGATGATCTCCACCAGGTTTTTACCGATATCATGGACATCCCCCTTCACGGTCGCCAGAACAATCTTACCCTTGCTCTCCGTGGAGGCTTTCTCCATATAGGGCTCCAGGTGGGCAACGGAGGCCTTCATCACCTCGGCGCTCTGCAACACCTCAGCCACGATGAGTTGGTTATCGTTGAAGAGGCGTCCTACCTCATCCATCCCGGTCATCAACGGTCCGTTAATGATCTCCAAGGGATCATCATATTTAGCGAGGGCCTCATCCAAATCGGTGATTAAGCCGTCCTTGCTTCCCTCCACCACATAGCGGGCCAACCGCTCCTCCAAGGGAAGATCAGCGACGGGCTCTTTGGGGGCACTCTTTTTTCCCCGGTAAAAGGCAGCAAAATCCGCCAGCACGGAATCGTAATTTTCCTGGGTCGTTTCAAACAAAAAGTGTTCCGCCTGCTGCCGTTCTTCATCAGGAATGGAAGCATAGCGTTCCAGTTTCTCTGTATTAACGATCGCATAGTCGAGACCGGCTCGAGTGCAATGATAGAGATAAACGGCGTTTAATACCTCCCGGCCCGCCAAGGGTAAGCCGAAGGAGACATTGGAAACCCCAAGGATCGTCTGACAGGCAGGCAACTCCTTTTTGATACGCCGGATCCCCTCCACCGTCTCTGCCGCAGATCCGATATATGCCTGGTCACCGGTGCCCACGGGGAAGACGAGTGGATCAAAGATGATGTCCTCAGCCGGAATACCGTATTTATTCACCAACAAATCATAGGAACGCTTGGCTACAGCCAGCTTCTTATCCGCTTTGACAGCCATCCCTTCTTCATCGATGGTACCGACGACGACAGCGGCTCCGTACCGATGAATGAGGGGAACCACCTCGGTGAAGCGCTCCTCCCCGTCCTCCAGGTTGATCGAGTTGATGATCGCTTTTCCCTGGGAGTACTTCAGGGATTGTTCAATCACTTCATGGTCGGTGGAATCGATCATCAAAGGCACCTTTACCTTGCGAACGGCAAAATCGAGGAATTTCACCATATCCTCGGCTTCGTCCCGATCCGGGTCGGCAAGGCAGACATCGATAACCTGGGCGCCCCCTTTTACCTGACGGCGGGCGATTTCCGATGCGTCCTCATACTTCCCTTCCTTGATCAGATCTCGAAATTTCTTCGACCCGATCACGTTGGTCCTCTCCCCGACCAGCACCGGTCGGTTGTCCGCCTCTAGGTAAAGGGGCTCAATCCCTGATACCGCGGTGAGCGGCTCGACGCTTCGCCGGCGAGGAGATTTCTCTGCCAATGCCTCTGACAGTGCTCGGATGTGTTCCGGAGTCGTCCCACAACAGCCGCCGGCCATATTCAGCCAACCCTGATCCGCAAATCCAGCCAGTTTTTGCGCCAGCCCCCGAGGGGTTTCATGGTAGTTGCCATCCTCATCAGGCAAGCCCGCGTTGGGATAACAACTAACCCCGCATTCGGCCATACCGGCCAATGTCCGGAGATGATCTCGCATAAATTCGGGGCCCGTAGCGCAGTTGAGTCCAACAGTAAGAGGTTTCAAATGCTGAATGGAGAGGTAAAAAGCCTCTACATTCTGCCCCGCCAGCATCGTCCCCATCGGTTCGATCGTTCCAGAGATCAGCAGAGGAAGATTTGTACTCGTTTGTTCAAAAGCCTGTCGGATCCCGATGCCAGCCGCCTTCACATTGAGCGTATCCTGGGAAGTCTCCAACAGGAGTGCATCGACTCCCCCCTCAATCAGTCCCACCGTCTGTTCCTGGTAGTTATCAATCAGCTCATCGAAGGTGGTCCCTCCGGTAACAGATAGGGTCTTGGTCGTTGGCCCCAGTGCACCGGCGGCGTAGCGGGGATGTTCCGGTGTGGAATACTTCCTCACGGCTTCCACAGCCAATTGTGCCGCCACCCGGTTGATCTCTAGCGCCTTCTCCTCAAGACCATACTCCGCCAAGACAAGGGCCGTGGCACCGAACGTATTGGTTTCAATGATGTCGGCCCCTGCCTCCAGATAATTTTCGTGGATGCGACGGATCACATCGGGGCGGGTCAGGTTGAGATTTTCGTTACAGCCGTCATATTCTTCCCCCCCGAAGTCTTCCGGGGAAAGGTTTGCTTCCTGTAATTGGGTCCCCATCGCCCCGTCCAGGATGAGGATTTTCTCTTCCAATCGCTGTACAAGCGGCTTCTTCTTTTCCAGTGTCTGAGCCATATCCACCATCCCTTTTGATAATCAAAAAACCTTTCATCTCTGTCGATGAAAGGTTGAGTGTACTGTACCCTCTCTCATCCGCCAGAGAATTTCTCTGCAGGAATTGGCACCACACCGCCGCGACTTCGCGGGGTAGGTTGCCGGGCTTCATCGGGCCAGTCCCTCCACCACTCTCGATAAGAGAATCCTATAATTTTGTTCGGTTATAAACCGCCAATTTTCTTAACTATAGGGAATTCCAACGCAATTGTCAACCGGCAGATACCTGGAGGAACTTTTACTGGATCTGTAGGTACACCCTCTTTTTCCAGAAAGCGGAATTAAACACATGGACCGAATACCTTTCCTGGAAAGAAAAGCACGAACCTTTTTTCAAAAAGAGCTTTCGCTATATCGGGGGACTGGTTATGATGGGATAGGTCAACAATAGGAATGACGTCTATTAAAGTCGAAAAATCATCCGTCCCCTTCATGGGGCGAAAAAAGGAGTTTAAGCGATTGATCACCTTTTATGAATTAGAATTGGATCACCAGGTCGTTCGGGCCATCAGCGACATGGGGTTTGAAGAGGCTACCCCGATCCAGGCCCAAGCTCTTCCCGTGGCGCTGAACGGAAAAGACTTGATTGGACAAGCTCAGACCGGGACTGGGAAAACAGCTGCTTTCGGTATCCCATTGGTGGAGAAAGCTGATACGGAACAAGACAAAGTCCAAGGAATCGTCATCACCCCGACGCGGGAACTGGCCGTTCAGGTGGCGGAGGAATTGAATAAGATTGGGCAATTCAAAGGGATTCGCACCCTGCCTGTTTACGGTGGCCAAGACATCAACCGACAGATCCGTTCCTTGAAGAAACGGCCTCATATCATTGTTGGAACACCGGGGCGTTTCTTGGATCACCTTCGCCGTCGGACCATTCGCATGGATCATGTGAAACTAGCAGTGCTGGATGAAGCGGACGAGATGCTCAACATGGGTTTCATCGATGATATCGAAGAAATTCTGAAACAGGTGCCGGAAACCCGCCAGACCCTTCTCTTTTCCGCCACCATGCCCGAACCGATCCGCCGCTTGGCCACTTCGTTTATGAAGGATCCCGAGTTAATCCGGGTGAAAGCGAAAGAAGTGACCATGCCCAACATCCAACAACAGTACATGGAAGTCCCCCAACGGCACAAGTTCGATATCCTCTGCCGCCTGCTGGACATCCAATCACCGGACCTCGCGATTGTTTTCGGTCGGACAAAAAGGCGAGTCGACGAACTGGCAGAGGGGCTTAATAAGCGGGGGTACTCCGCAGAAGGCATCCACGGTGACCTTACCCAGGCGCGGCGGGATACGGTTATGCGTCAGTTCAAGGAAGGAACGATCGACATTCTGGTAGCGACGGACGTGGCGGCTCGTGGCCTCGATATCAGCGGTGTAACCCATGTCTATAACTTTGACATCCCCCAGGATCCGGAAAGCTACGTACATCGGATTGGTCGGACGGGACGGGCTGGGAATGAAGGGTTGGCCGTCACCTTCGTCACATCACGGGAAATCGGTCACCTCAAGTCGATCGAACGGATCACCAAGAAGAAGATGGCACGTCAGCCAATTCCCTCCGTAACTGCCGCAATGGAAGGACAGCAGCGACTAACGATGGAAAGGCTGATGAGCCTTGTCGAACAAGGCGGCTACCAGCCCTATAAAGAGTTGGCCGAAGAGCTGCTGCAGGAAACCGATTCCGTTACCTTACTAGCAGCTGCTCTAAAACTGTTGACCCGGGAACCGGACACTACCCCGGTCCGTCTGTCTGAAGAATCCCCAGGTTTCCGCGGGAAAAAACCGGGCGGACGCTACCAAAAAGGAAACCAACGCCAACGCGGTGGCACCGGCGGCGGACGCCGCCGCAAACGATAAAACCCGTCAAAGGACCGTTGATCGCCCACGGAAAAACCCCGCCTTTTATGGCGGGGTTTTTTTACCCAGTCACTTCAGAATTACCTTCAGCATCGGCTCTCCAGATTGGACCTCTCCGGATACGAGCGTCTCTAGCTGTTCCACATGATCCATATTGGTAATGACCACGGGAGTAACGGTACTGGCCGCTATTTCTCGTACCTTTTCCAGATCAAACTCAATCAGGGGCTGGCCCGTCTTCACTTTATCGCCGACTGCCACGCGGGCCGTGAATCCCTCCCCTTCCATGGAGACGGTCTCCAGTCCAATGTGAAGAAGCAATTCCACTCCTTCTTTCGTCCGGATCCCGATAGCATGGGCTGTGTGGAAAAGTTGGACCACTTCCCCATCCACCGGGGAGGTCAAGATGCCCTCCGAAGGATCGACAGCCATCCCGTCCCCCATCATTTTCCCGGAAAAAACCGGATCCGGAACGTCGGCAATCGGTACCCCCTTCCCTGACATCGGCGCTGTTAAAGTGAGTTCTTTGTTCTTTTTCTTCAACCAATTTTTGAACACGAGAATTCCTCCTTATGGGTCGGTGATTCTAAAAATCCCGGACACCCGGGGAGTCTGATAGATTGGTACAGGCGGTTCGGTTTCTATCGCCCTTCCCCCTCCCCTTTTCTCTATAAATCCTACCAACATGGTGGCGTTAAGAAAAGAGGACATTGATCCCTACAGAAATCCGGTACAAATTCTTTTCACGAAAAAAAGATCGAAGGCGCACATAAAATCGGGCCCAAAAGAACAGGACATAGATAAGCACGTAAAAAGGAGACCCGATATGAAAGCAACCAAAATAAGACTTGTTCACGTCATGTTGTGCACCTTCCTCGCCGTTACCGGTTGCGGGATGGGGAACACAGGGGGAAATAATCAATCTGCCCCCTCCCCCCCCGAAAACGGGACCGCCCGCCAACACCCCGGGCCGACTCAACCCGAACGGGTCACCTTCCCTCGGAAGGTGACTGACACCAAAAAAGCCAAGCAACCCGTGATGGAAATCAACGGGTATCTGGAACCTGCTACTCCCAAGGTGGACCGCCGCATCGCGAAAAGCACCGCTCCATACCTGACTCACCTCAGTCCCTTCAGCTACCGCGTTCGTGCCGACGGGAGCATGATCCCCCCGAAGGATGAGCCCGCATTGTCAGCCCTTCGCCGGACCAAGGTGGTACCGATGATGGTGATCACCAACTTTGAAGAGGGGAATTTCTCTCCAGAGATCGCCCGGTCCGTATTTAGAAATCCGCAAGCCAGAGAGCGGCTGATCCGAAATGTCATCAATACCCTGGAGAAAAAGGGGTATTATGCGCTAAACATCGATTTTGAACACATTAAACCGGCCGACAAAGCAGGGTACAACGACTTCCTCCGAGAGATCGCTCCCCGTGTTCGAAGAGCTGGCCACCCTGTCTCGACAGCCCTAGCTCCGAAGATCAACGCCAAACAGTCCGGCGGTTGGCACGGAGCCCACGATTATGCTGTTCACGGAAAAGTGGTCGATTTCGTTATCCTCATGACCTACGAATGGGGCTGGACCGGCGGACCTCCGATGCCTGTCGCTCCTATTCCAAAAGTTCGGCAAGTGCTGGACTATGCCACCTCTGTCATTCCCCCGGAAAAAATCATGATGGGCGCCCCCCTCTACGGTTATGACTGGACGGTTCCTTATCGAAAAGGAACCAACGCCAAAAAGATGAGTCCCGTACAGGCCTCGGCTCTCGCCAAGCGGGAAGGAGCGGACATCCATTATGACAAGAAAAACCAGGCTCCCTGGTTTCGATATACAGATGACCAG
This sequence comes from Salinithrix halophila, assembly GCF_042650125.1. Taxonomy (NCBI): domain Bacteria; kingdom Bacillati; phylum Bacillota; class Bacilli; order Caryophanales; family Thermoactinomycetaceae; genus Salinithrix; species Salinithrix halophila. Next base: position 390,733 of record NZ_JBHSAP010000015.1, on the reverse strand, counting down.
GATCGGGAACATATCGTCTGGTTTGAAAACGGACCCAGCGCCCATGCTAAGATAAACCTGGCTCAAAGGTACGGCTTGCGCGGAATAAGTTACTGGGTTTTAGGCGATGACTTCCCGCGCAATTGGGAGCTTGTTAAGGAGCACTTCCAGATCCGGAAGTACAAATAACCCGCTGACAGAAAGATTGGGCGTCCCATCGGACGTCTTTTTTATATATTTTGCGAGCGGGAAAACCCTTAGATGGATGAAAGCGAGCGTCGTTCGGTATCCCCCTGCGGGGATACTTAGAACGACAAATTCGGAAAATTCATTTACAAACATACGTTCTATGGCTTAAATTAAAAGTAGTTGCTCTTTGAAAAATGAATAGCATATGGGGTTGTGCAAGCCAATCGTCTTGCATGTAAAATGCTATGCGTACCTCCATGGTTGGAATGTCATGCGAAAACCAAGCAGTCATTTCAGCCTGAGACATGGCAACGAAACGCTTTTTTAACCGTGGGGCCCACGGGGTTCACTTGGTCCATTTCTCCGGGTTACTGGAGATTACCCAAGAGTCCCCTGCGTTTTCGCATGGGGAGTGGTCAATGGAAGCAATACAGGGTATAGAAAAGAAATAGAATACGATATTTTGGGAGGGAAACCATGACCACCGAAACCCCATACTCTGTTAAAAACCGGGCCGATGGTGATTGGATCACCCGGCTTCGTCGATATATCCACAGCCGTCCTGAAACTGCTGGCAACGAGGAGAGAACCGCCCGATTTATCGCGAAAAAACTCGAACAACTGGGGATGAGAGAGATCCGTACCGGCATTGCCGGGCACGGTCTGATTGCCCTTCTAGGGCCAAAATCGGAAGGACCCGTCGTCGCCCTTCGCGCTGATATGGATGCTCTCCCCGTCGAAGAGCAAACCGATGTATCCTTCACCTCTCAGCATCCCGGGGTCATGCATGCTTGCGGGCATGATGCCCACATGGCAATATTGCTGGGGGCCACCCGGATCCTCAAAGAAATGGAGGATTGCCTCCCCGGAAGGGTCCTCCTCCTGTTCCAACCTGCTGAGGAGAATAGCCCCACCGGCGGAGCCCAGCCGATGATCGAAGAGGGAGCTCTTACAGATCCGCGGCCTGACGCCATCTTTGGTCTTCATGTCTGGCCTGACCTTCCTGTCGGCCAAATCGGTGTGAAGCCGGACTTCCAGATGGGGGCCTCTGATCGATTTGAAATCCATATCCACGGACAAGGCGGTCACGCAAGTATGCCCCACCGGACGATCGACGCATCCTTGATCGCCGTCCAAGTGGCCCAGTGCCTCCAGACCGTGGTCAGCCGTAACGTCAATCCTCTGGAAACCGCCGTCCTTTCCATCACCAGTATCCAGGCAGGCGAAAATCACAATGTCATTCCCGGCTACGCCAGGCTGACTGGATCCGTTCGCACCCTCAAGTCCGAAATCCGAAACCTCATGGAAAATCGCCTACGCGAGGTGGCCATCGATGTGACCCGCGCCATGGGTGCCGAAGCGAAGGTCCATTATGAACGCGGCTATCAAGTACTCCACAATGACCCTGCCATGGTGGAAACCGTAAAGACGACCGCAAGGGATTTGTTGGGAGACACCTCTCTCCCCTTGATCGAACCAGCCCTCGCTGCTGAGGATTTCTCTGCTTACCTGAAGGAGGTTCCCGGAGCTTTTTTCTGGCTTGGCTGCGGGTTTTCCGAGGAATCGAAAAACTTCTCCCTCCATCATCCTCGCTTCCTTGTGGACGAACGAGCCCTCCCCCTCGGGGCGGAAATGATGGCCGGAACCGCTATTCGTTTTCTGAGGGAAAAAGCTCATGGATGAGGCAGTAAAAAAATAAGACCCGTCACCCGGGTCGAGAAAAGAGCTCTTTAAGCTCGTTTTCGATTTTAGCAAGGAGTTGTTTTTGAATAGGAGGCGGTTGCCGTTTGATCAAAAAATAGGCCTCCGTAGCATAATCATCCATGCAGTCTTCCTCTTTCATCTGACTGATAATATGTTCTCCCACGGCAAGTTTCATCATTTCCGCATCCGTTTTAGCTTTGGCATCCACAAACACCACCTGAACCATTCGACCGGCAACTGCCAAGAGCGCCTGTTCCACTTGTTCAGCATACCGCGACTCCAGCCAGTCTCGCCTCAAACGGTCCTGTACCAAAACGAAGAGACGACCCTCTTCCATCTTTAGAGCCTGGGTACCTTCGAACCACTGCTTAAAAGCCGGATGGGAGAGCTCTTCTCTCATATATACGAGCGCTTTGTTCCACATCATACGGGCTTCCATTTCTGACATATCGTGACCCTCCTTACTCCCTCTTTACCCGTATCCCCTGAAAAAGACACAAGGATCGGTTTTCGATCTTTTTTCAGCAGGAACCTGTACAAGTGGGACAGAATAAACATGACGAGGTGATTACTCTGAATGTACATCATGAGAGTGAAGAACGGCTGGAATACGAACTGGAGGTGATCGCCCGCTGGGAAAAAGATCAGAGGGATCTCTGGTTTTGGGAAAAGATCGGGCGTATCCCCTTCGCCCTACTAGACAGGGTGACTCCCCGCAAGGTGCATGAATGGATTGGACAAGCATTGGATGAACTGGGCAGCTATATTCAGACAGGTGGTCAATACCTAATTAACGACGACACAGTCCTGAATCATCTGTCTACGGAAGCGAAGATCTCTCCCACCTCCCTCCGCCTGGAGGATGTGTCTGAGCTCGTACCCCTCTCCGCCATGAACCAAACTTCCGACAAACTAAAACAAGCCCGTGTCCAACTGGCCACCTTACAAGGGGCAACCACGGGGGTCGGAGGAATCTTCACCCTGGCTATCGACATCCCTTTCCTGCTCGGTCTGTCCCTTAAGGCGGCCCAGGAGATGGCCTTGGCCTACGGGTATGATCCCCGGGAAAAAAAAGAACGGATCTTCATCGTTCAATGCCTCCAGTTTGCTTCCTCGGACTATGTGGGCAAACAATCGATCCTGAAAAGCCTGTCCGTCTTCCACGAAGGTAGCCCCGAACGGGAAACGCTCTCCCAAATTCAAGGTTGGCGCGAAGTAATCGCCACTTACCGGGATAACTTTGGCTGGAAGAAGCTCTTCCAACTTATCCCTATCGCAGGTATTCTCTTCGGTGCCTGGATTAACAAATCCACTGTGGAAGAAGTCTCAGAAACCGCCCAAATGCTATACAAGAAGCGGCGCGTGTTGGACCGGTTGCAAGCGATAAGGGAGAGCACCCTATCCTGATCGTAAAAGGGAAAGCCATCATCATTCCGGCAAAGCGCTATCGAAGTTGAGTGATGTCTCGCCGACTTCAAATGATACAAGGAAATCCTCTTCCCGACAACTGGCGAAAAAAGGCGGAGCGTCAACAAAAAATCCATGGCAATCTATGCCATGGATTTTTCCCTCTCCTACAACAAAAAGCCGCCACCTCATGTGACGGGTTCCTTGGTGGAGCATAGCGGGCTCGAACCGCTGACCTCTACACTGCCAGTGTAGCGCTCTCCCAGCTGAGCTAATGCCCCATGGATTGGATGCGAACAAATAAGAGTATAGCCTCTTAAGAAGAGGATGTCAATATCCTTAAGCCTATGTAAGAAAATTCAGGTAGACGGTCGATGATCCTGAAGCACCCATAGCGATCCATCCTGGTGACAACACGTAGAAACCCCCGGAAAACCAAGGGTTTCAGTTAAATGCGTATCGTTCGATTGCAGGAAAGGCGATACAAAAGGAATAGTGCTATGATGATGGACAAAGACACCGTACATTTTTTCATCCCTGATTCCGGCTCTCATATCCGATGGTATGTTTCACCTTTTTCTTCAATCGACCCAAAAAACGATCCTTATCACGATCCGTCGAGCGACCCTTGATTTCTTCTTCCCATTTCTTCAATTCCTCGAGTTGTTTAATCGCGTCAATACTCATGCCATCCCTCTCCTTTTCAAAAGGCTGATGATCATTCCCTTTTAATCATTATTATAAGGGATCCGGGATGGGCAAAAAGTGCGAATCGAATGCCTCCCTGTCCCCTTTTCCCCCAGGGACAAGAGAACTGGGAAGCATCCCATGACCACCAAAAAAAAGGCCCGTTTCAGGCCTATGACTGATCCATCCATTGATATCGTGACTAACGGTTCTTCGGAGGTTTCCCCCGCATTTCCAACAAATTGTCTGTAGCGTCGATTTTTTCCCCTCCCCGCAAACGATAGAGTTCTATTTTCACCAACCCTTCGTCTGGGAGCAACGGTTTTGGAATCTCTTCGACCCACTCAACGGGCGTATACAACAACCCCGGCTTCCTGTTGATCATCTTGCTTCTTCCCTTGAGGATTAACCGTGAACTAAACCGATCCACGACATATATATCATAATAAAATTGCTTGTCGGGTATATCTCCGACCTGTACCTGTATAAAATAGTTCCCGGAATTGGACTTGCCTCTTACCTTAAAAGCACGGAAGCTGCGGTTGTCTTGAGGCTCGCGTGGAATTTCTTTCCACCAAGGATGGTGGCCAGGCAGCTTATTCTTTTCTTTGTCCTCTTGGGTGGCTTTCTTCTCTTCTACTTGACGTTCTTGCTTCCCTGTGATTGGGTTGCCTTTTTCCAAAGCCGTCCAACCGAATATAGCCGCCGCTATGAAGGCGGCCCCAACCAAACCCATTAGGAGCTTTCCCTTTTTTGGCCTTTTATTGCGTTTCCTTTTCCTGGGTAAACCGTTATGATTTTCGGGTATAGGATGATGAGGGGAGGATTCACTCGGAGAAAGCGCTTGTCTAAGTTCTACTTTCATCTCGTTGGCTGTTTGAAACCGCTTGCTCGGGTCCTTTTCCAACGCTTTGTAGATGACACGGCACAAGCTGTCTGGAATAGCCGGATTGATCTCCCGCGGATCGCGAGCCTGTTCCTGCACGTGCTTTAACGAAATGGAAACCACACTATCCCCTTCAAATGGCACTTGGCCCGTCACCATTTGATAGAGGACAACACCCAAAGAATAAAGATCGGAAGAGTATCCGACGGGATGCCCTGTTGCTTGTTCCGGTGAAAAGTACTGGACTGAACCCATGACCATACCAGTCTGGGTAATCCCAGGGTTGCCAAGGAGAACAGAAATACCAAAGTCGGTAATCTTTACTCTCCCGTTCGGAGCGCACATGATATTATGCGGCTTGATGTCCCGATGAACAATGCCGTGCTCATGGGCATGGGTAAGACCATCACAGATTTGAGAAACGATAGAAACAGAATCTTCAAGGGAAAGCGGAGACTGTTTAGCAATTACTTCATGAAGGGTCGGTCCCTCTACATATTCCATGGTCATGTAGTAAAGCGAACCTTCCCGGTTGACATCGAATACATTGACTACATTCGGATGGGACAGGGTGGCTGAGGCTTTCACCTCTCGCATGAACCGACGGATAAATCCGTCATCGTGCGTGAGTGCCTCATTCATTACTTTGACGGCGACAAGACGGTCCAATAGCAAATCTTTCGCTTTGTACACGACAGCCATGCCGCCGCCGCCCGCACGCTGGAGGATGTCATATCTACCGGCCAATCTCTTGCCTTCCATGGCGAACGTCTCCTTGGTTATGGAGTGGACCATTTCTCAATATAACGGCTGGTCATGTCCGTATTATACTACCAGTTAGGGACCAGAGCAAAGAGAAACAGGACCACTCTCGTGCAGACCTTCTCTTTATTTTTGGCTGTTTGTGTTCACTCCTTTGACGGAAAACCATCTTCCGGTGGGAGTGGAGACAATCGCCGGAGCAAAGGTGGGGGATTGTTTCTGGAAAAGGGTTCTCAACCGCTTTAACTCATCCTCCTCCATCGAGATGGCAGGAATACTTAATTCATTGAGAAGGGAATGGAAGCTAGACTCCCTTACTTTCGATGGGATACCGTCACGTTTAATCAAACGTGTTGCTTCTTTTAACCTTCCCTGTTGTATCATATATTCAATAAAAGGAGGCAGAACTTCTTCAAGGGAACGTTTGAATTGAAGTTGCGACCGCTTCCCCCGTCCCCGTCCCGGCTTCCAAACAATCAGCTCTTCATTTTCCATGTTTTTCATCAATCGTTTCACATGACGCGGGGAACAATATAAAGTTTCCGATAACTCGGTTAAATCAATGAAAAAGGTTTGGTCTTCCCCAATCTCTTTATATATCAACCGCAGTTCGATATAGTATTCCAAGGTTTTCACAGTCATCACCCCACTGATAAGATTTTCACACGTTTAAAAAAGTAGCCACCGTTTAAGACCAGGTTAGGAGTGGACCATCTTTTGCAATGCAAAGGACTCCATGTTTTCATCTCCCCCTTCCCGGTTTGTAACCGCTGGCAAGGTGATATAAACCATTTGGGTGTTTCGAGGACCGTCCAGGTAACCGTTTGTCTATTTCAATCTGCTATGCATTCATTATACAGGAACATACCAACCTCTTACCATTACTGTGCATTTACTCAACCTTACATTTTTTTAAGGTTCAATCCGTTAAATTCACACTTACCCATATTTACCCATCCCGTGCATATACCTGATACCCCGGCACTTCACCTGTCGATGTCATCTCTGTAAAGGAAGAGGATAACCGTTGAATATCATGAAATATTGTTATTATTTTGATCATCAGGCATGATTCCACTTTCACAAGAGACTGGAAATGTTACAATATTACAAGCCGATGTTACCCTTCCAATCCCATTTTTCGGAATTATCGGGTTTCACTAGGCCGGAATTATCCGGACGACCTTTGCCATGGAGGAACCAAACATGAAAGGTTCAAGGGGGAAAACTCCCCTGCTGATCACCATTGCATTAATATTGACGGGATGCGATGGTTTCTCAGCCCCTGAAAAACTGATGCAGCCGCCTCAGATCGAATCGGGTCAAGTTGACGTGCAAAAGGCCGTCACCCGAAACTTACCTTCAGGAACCCAGTTGGCTCTCCCTTCCCGACCCGCAAGAGCTGGTGCCATCCGGAAAGTTGATTTGGATGAAGACGGAGAAAAAGAAGTGGTCGCCTTCTATACAGACAAAAGCCGGATCCTGATCGGAGCCCTCCTATTGAAAAAGAGAAAACCTTCCGGGTGGGTTCCCGTCGCAAAATATGAAGCCAATGGAGGTACCACGTTCGACTACGCTACATTCAAAGATATGAATGGAGATCGAATCCCTGAAATCATCATCGGTTGGGGAACACCAAAGTCAGATGGCATTAAAATGATGGCGGTTCTTAGCCTTACAGATGGGAAGCTGCATGAGCTGGTTAAATCTGAATACACCGATCTGGCTGTTGCAGACCTGGACCAGGACCGAAAGTGCGAGTTGGTTCTTTTTGTTCATAACCATGAACGACTCCAGTCACGGGCCTACCTTTATACCTTACAAAACCGGAAGCTGAAACAAACGGATTCTCTCCGTTTGTATGGATCGACCAACGGTTATGAACAGATTCTGACGGGCCTGGCCGCCAAGGGAAAAACAGGTATTTTTGTCACTGGAATCGGGGATTACACGCCTTATACAGAACTGTTGATCATGGATCGGGGGCGATTGAAAAGCGTTTTTGCCGGTAAAAACGGAAAAAAACCCGGCATTCAAACATTAAACATTGTCCCAAGCGAAGATGTCAATGGGGACGGCATTATTGAAATCGCCCTTCAAAAAACACCGCCGAAAACGGAAGACTTACGGTTAGCTGAGATCCCGTGGATCACCTCCTGGTACCAGTGGGACGGAAAAGATGGGCTTGATATGGTCTATCAGAACTACCTGGACTACAAATCCGAATACCAGTTCGATTTTCCACAGGACTGGTTACACAAAGTGACCGTCCGGAAACTACACCGCGATACAGAAAGAAGGATCTCTTTTTATCCCAAAAAAACTCCCACAAAGCGGGAGTTTCCTCTGTTAACGATTCATGATTGCCCCAGAAAGGACTGGGACAAGAAAAAAGATCAGCTCAACCCCCACAATCGCTCTGTACTTCTCCATGTCGGGAAGAAAAGAGTTTACTGGGCTACCTTCCCTTCCGCCAAAGTTCGGAAGTATGCACGGCGATCTCCGGAATTAAATCGATTACTTGTGAACCCGTCCCAAATTCGCAAACAATTCCGGACGGTTCCTTTCTGACCACCCCGGAAGGAGGAAACACCGGTGATCAAAGTTTTACTTTTGGAAGATGACCCCAGCATCCGCAGTTTTGTAAAAGTCAACCTGAAGCGACAAAACTTCCATGTGCTAGAAGCCACCACCGGAGAAGAAGCCCTCGCATGTTTCCGCAGGGAACCGGATGTGGCTCTCTCCATCTTGGATGTCATGCTTCCCGGGGTGGATGGCTTCGAAGTATGCCGACTCATGCGTGAACACTCTCCCCGCATGGGAATCATTATGCTGACAGCCAAGGGACAAGAGAAGGATAAGGTGGAAGGGTTTGATTGTGGAGCCGATGATTATGTCGCAAAGCCATTCAGCCCTGCCGAATTGATGTCCCGGGTGAAAGCTCTTGTACGCAGGTTAAATTCCATTCCCTCGTCGATCGCGAAACCTGTGATGAGTGTACCACCCTTCTCCCTTTCTCTGGATCAACGAAAGCTCTTTAAAAGCGGCGAGGAAATCGAAGTCACTCCCAAGGAATACGATATGATCCGTTTTTTGATGGAACGAGCCGACACGGCGGTTAGCCGGGACGAAATCCTGGACGGTGTGTGGGGAGAACATTATATCGGCGATTTAAAAACTATCGACATCCATATCCGCCGCCTCCGAAAGAAGATTGAAAAGAATCCGTCCAACCCCGTGTTTATCGAAACCATCTGGGGATATGGTTATATGTGGAGGCAACAAACAGCTGATGAAAAGCATTAAAACCCGGATCATCGTCTACTTTGGCATTGTCATTTTTCTTATTGTTACGATCCTTGAGGTCGTATTTGCTTTCTCTCTCCGCCAGTATTACTACGGAAGCGCGGAAGATACACTCAAACAACAGGCAACCTTAGCTGCCAGTCATTTTAATAAATATGGCCCCGCCTACCCTTTGAAGGAAAAAGCCAAATACATTTTTGACAGCCGTCCCGATAGCCATCCGGCTACTTTTGAAATCATCAGTTGGAACCGGGGTGTTCTTGTAAACTCATACGGCTGGGAACCCGGAACCCAGGTCAATACCCCGGACGTCCGATCTGCATTTCAAGGCCAAACCGGCGTCTGGCGGGGTAATAGTGAACCCGGTGGAGAGAGTGTGATGGCTGTTTCCACTCCGCTGAAATCCCACGGACGTATCCTCGGTGTCCTTCGCTACACTGTCTCAGTGAAACGGATCGATGAGACCGTGGAGCAAATTACTCTTATCGCTATGGGAATCGGCTTGTTTGTCGTGACACTTGCTTTTGCTTTCAGTATCATGCTGGCAAACAACATCGTCCATCCCATCGAAGAACTGACCAGTGCCTCCTTAGAGATGGCCAAAGGACGTTTCAGCGTCCGGGCGGATAAACGGAATGAGGATGAGATCGGTACCTTGGTGGATACTTTCAATACGATGGCAGAAGAGATCGAAAGGGCGGAGGAATTGAAAAATACCTTTATCTCTTCCGTTTCCCATGAGCTGAGGACCCCTCTCACTTCAATCCAAGGTTGGGTGGAAACACTATTGGCCGGAAACCTCCGCGATTACAAAGAAACGATGCTGGGGCTGGGGATCATAGCAGGAGAAACAAAGAGACTAACGATTTTGGTTGAAGACCTCCTCGACTTTTCCAAACTTCAGTCCGGAAAAATTAAGATGAAAATGGGGAAGCTGGATATTAACAAACTGGCACAGGAAGTGGGACACCAATATCGCGTACGGATTCAATCCAAGCGTCTAACGCTTACAATTCAAACCGACGAAAAACCCCTGTGGATGTACGGGGATCGGCATCGGATCAAACAAGTGTTAATCAACCTGGTGGAAAACGCCTTTAAATTCACCTCGCCAGGCGGCAGAATCGATATTTCCACCAAGAAAACCGATGGGTACATTCTACTGGAAGTGGCCGACAATGGTACAGGAATTCCTTCTGATGAGTTAAAACGAGTCATGGACAAGTTTTACAAAGGGAAATCCCAAAAAACCGGTAGTGGCCTGGGCCTCTCCATCTGCAAGGAAATTGTTGAGCTCCACCGAGGAACTCTACATCTGGATAGTACGGAAGGTAAAGGAACCCGTGTTCAGATCCATATCCCCGCCAAAGGATAAAGATAAAAGTCCAGCACCCGAAAAGGTGCTGGACTTTTTTGCTACACTGTCATTCCTTAGACATATAGGTTTACTTACCAATAGCTTTAGCAGCGTTGACACGACCGTGGGTGAACTTTGAACCGGCACCTTCAGTTTTATCGGAGGTGCTTTCGATCGCTTTGCGAATTTCGTCACCTTTTTTCCCTTGGGAAGCGATCAGCCCGGCCAGACCGGCTACATGGGGAGTCGCCATCGACGTACCCGAAAACTTTTCGTAGCCGTTATTCGGAACTGTGGAAAGGATGTCCACACCGGGAGCCGCTACGTCCACCCAATCCCCATAGTTGGAGAATTCACCTAGCTTATCATCTCCATCAGTGGCAGCTACTGCAATGGCCTTCTCATAGTAAGCCGGGTAGCTCGGAGCGTCGGTGCTTTCGTTACCGGCAGCAGCGACAATCACGGAACCTTTTTTATGAGCGTAATTGACCGCATCTTCAATCACTTTGGATTCTTCGGCTCCGCCCAAACTCAGACTGATGACATTGGCACCGGCATCCGCTGCGTCTGTGATCCCCTTAGCGACAGACTCATTGGAACCACTCCCGTTCGCATCCAGTACGCGAACTGCATAGATCGTCACATCCGGGGCAATTCCAGCGATCCCCTTGCCGTTATCCGTAGCCGCTGCGGCAATCCCGGCACAGTGGGTACCATGCCCCTGTTCATCCATCGGATCTTTATCATTGTCGATAAAGTCTCCGCCTTTCTCCACCTTCCCCTTCAGATCCTCGTGATTATAATCCACTCCGGTATCCACGATGGCTACTTTGACCTCTTTCTTCCCTTTTGTCGTATCCCAGGCTTGCGGGGCTTCCAACTTTTGCGGCCCATATTGTTCGCCGAATTTTGGATCGTTGGGTTCCCCGTATGCTTTCATCACGTAGTTGGGTTCGGCATACTCCACGTTGGGGTCATCCTGATACTTCTTCACGGCCTTTTGGATGGAGCCCTCTACTTTTACCACATCGAAGCCTATCTGCTTATTGCTGGACAGGACTTTGGCATTCATTTTTCCGTTCAAGGAGGCTTCCTTTTTCTCGCTTACATTCTCTTTATACTTGACGACCACCTCTCCCGGCACAACCTTCTTAGAGGAGGTAGCTTTAGCATGGGTATCAGGAGATGAGAAAGTGATCATAGCAGCAGAGAGGCAAAAAGCGGACACGACAGCGACCGTACGATTAGGGATTTTCATCCAATCACTCCTTTTTTTATTCAATCGTTTTAAAATTCTGTTTACAATCCCATCGTACAGAGGATGGTTTCGGAAAGGGTTAACAAAAAGTTAAAACTTTTAACAATCTTAACATCGGCACTCAGCTCCACTATTCATGAGGGCTCCGTCAAATAAAAAAAACCCCTTGCTTTCCAAGGGGTTGAAGGTTTTGCTTACTTCTTTTCTTTTTTCTTCTGGATCGATACCCATTTCAGACTGTACTTGGCCAATACGGGGTGGCGGTATAGGTTTTTCACACGTGGTTTGTGTAGGTATGATTCCCTTTCGTAATACAAGGGAGCCACTCCCGCGTCATCCACCAACAATTTCTCCGCCTTGATCAAATTCACTTCCCGCTGCCGGTAATCGACGGTGTCCTTCGAACGGTCGATCAGGGAATCAAATTCGGTGTTTTTCCAATGGCCGAAATTGATCGGGTTATTGGAATGCCACATATCCAAAAAAGTCATCGGATCATCATAATCCCCGGTCCATCTCACCAAGGAAAGTTGAAAGTTCCCCGCTTTTTCCAGCTCGAACTTTTGCTTTTGGGGCTGCGGATCAATTCGCACATTCAGTCCCAGGATCCTTTTCAGTTGTTCCTGGATCAAAACGGCTACTTTTTTCCGATCGTCGTTATAGGTCAGTAGGTCAATCGTCGGCATGGTGTCGATTCCGAGATCGTCCATCCCTTTTTCCAGTAATTCTTTCGCTTTTTCGGGATCGTATTTTACCTTCTCTTCCGTCTGATCACGGAACAACCGTCCACCATACCCTCGGATCGGTGGGGGAACCATCCCGCCAGCGGGCGTGTCATCTTTCAACACCTTGTCAACCAGCTCTTCCCGGTCGACCGCCATACTGATCGCCCGGCGGATATCGGCATTAGAAAGAAAGTCGTTCACGGTATTGTACCGTAAAAAATAAACGGTACCACTGTCCACTCGAACGAATTCCTTTGAGTTTTCAAAGGCTCCCACCAGTTGACTATCCAACGCGACAACATCCGCCTTATTGGCCTGGTACAGGCTGATTGCCGTAGAGTGGTCCTGGACGATCTGTACATTGATGGTATCCAGGGACACTCGGTCCCGATCCCAGTACCGGTCATTTTTTTTGTACCGATAGCTGTTTTCATGGGTCCACTCAGCAAGCTTAAAGGGACCGTTGAAAACCATGTTTTCGTCTTCCTTGGCGTATTGGTCTCCGTATTTTTCCACAATATCTTGCCGCTGGGGAAGGTACGTGATAAAGGCGGTTAAACTGAGGAAATAGGGAATCGGTTTCTCTAATCGCACTTGCAGCGTATGATCATTCAACGCCTTGACCCCCACCTCATCAGCCCCTACTTCTCCTTTGTTATACTTCTCAGCATTGAGTAGCGGGTACAAGATATAGGCATATTCCGATTGAATCTTAGGGTCAAGCGCTCGTTTCCACGCATACTCGAAATCCTGGGCCCTGACCGGTTTTCCGTCGCTCCATTCGGCTTCCCTAATTTTAAAGGTATAAGTCCGTCTGTCAGAGCTGATTTCGGGAAGGCCTTTAGCCATAGCCGGCTGGGGCTGGTTATCCTGATCCAATCTCATCAGGCCTTCCATCACATTGTTCATGATTTTGACGGAGCTGTCATCGATCAGCCGAGCGGTATCCAGGTTAACCGGCTCCGAGTTTTCCACTAAGTTTAAAACCTGCTTATCACCAGAGCCATCTTTCGCCTCTCCGAAGGGGTTGGAGCAAGCGGTCAATAAAGTAGCCATAAGAAAAAGACAGGCTGTCCATGCACAAAAGCGTTTTTTCATCATTCGCCTCCTGAATGGAAATGGATGAGGATAGGGAAAAGAGCTTGACCAATTATTTGAATATTGGTTCATTATAAGCGGGGAAGCGGTATTTTTCAACTAAAAATATAATGTATTTATTTCCATTCCCGTGTTAAGGCGATTATCGGTCTAGGGAACCATGAAATGGAATAAGAACCGGGTGACGTTCCCAAACCACCAAAGGGTTTTCAGCATAAAATAAGCGACTGCCTCTGTCGGGCACCCGCTTTCAATCCATCCTGATTTGCTGTTAGTCGTTATCTAACAAAGCAGACCCCGCAATGCCTGGGTGGGTCATTTCATAAGGATCCAAGATCAGATCCAGTTCTTCTTCGCTCAGTACATCGTACTTTAAGCAGAGGTCACGGATCGATTGGCCGGTTAGGACCGCCTCCCGTGCAACTCGTGCGGCTACTTCGTATCCGATATGCGGGTTGACGGCAGTAATCAAACCGACACCTTGCTCCACATACCGCTTCATTTGCTCTTCATTAGCCTTAATCCCCTTCAGACAATAATCCGTAAATACACGAAAAGCGTTGTTCATCACGCTGATGGACTGAAGGAGGTTGAAGACAAGAACAGGTTCCATCACATTCAATTCCAGTTGCCCCGCTTCAGATGCCAAACAAATGGTATGATCATTGCCGATGACTTGAAAGGCGACTTGGTTGATCAATTCTGCCATCACGGGATTTACTTTGCCCGGCATGATCGAGGACCCAGGCTGGCGGGCTGGCAAAGTGATTTCACTGAGCCCCGCCCGGGGACCGGAGGCCATCAACCGAAGATCGTTTGCCATTTTAGACATGTTCATCATGCATACTTTGAGGGCGGCGGAAACTTCAGTATAGGCGTCTGTATTCTGCGTTGCATCTACCAGATGGTCCGCACGGATCAGCGGTAGTCCGCTGATTTCCGCCAGATGCTTCACCACATTCTCCATATAGCGGGGGTCAGCATTTAATCCCGTTCCGACAGCCGTCGCTCCCATATTCACTTCATATAGATGCTGGCGAGACTGCTTGACCCGTTTAATGTCCCGGTCCAGCACCCTCCGATAAGCTTCAAATTCCTGGCCGAGACGGATGGGTACCGCATCCTGAAGGTGAGTCCGTCCCATTTTTATAATGGGATCGAATTCCTGTGCTTTCTTTTTTAACACGTCCTCCATCCGCTGCATCGCTTCTAGGAGGGTTTCCAACTGGTGGAGGGCGGCGATATGAATGGCCGTCGGGAAAACGTCATTGGTCGATTGCGCCATGTTCACATGCGTATTGGGACTCAGAGAGAAATAATCCCCTTTTTGCTTTCCCAAAAGTTCCAGCCCGCGGTTGGCGATCACCTCATTAGCATTCATATTGATGGAGGTTCCCGCTCCGCCCTGGATCGGATCGACAATAAATTGATCGTGCCACTTTCCGGCGATGATCTCCTCCGCTGCTGTAACGATGACATTCCCCATACGCGGGCGAAGGCGGCCGATTTCCATGTTGGCCAAAGCAGCCGCTTTCTTGACCATGGCTATCGCTCGGATGAGCGAGGGGTGAAGGCGGTAACCGGTGATGGGGAAATTTTCCGTGGCACGTAAGGTTTGAATCCCATAATACGCGTCAACAGGAATCGCTTTTTCTCCGAGAAAGTCCTTTTCCCTCCGATGGGTTGGATCAGATACGGCATTCATGTTATAACCCGCTTTCCAGAGGATCTTGGGGAGATAAGTCATTCGCGATGGGGGTTTCCATGATTTTTTTGACCTCTCGGATGTCCTCCGTTTTTCCTAGCGCCCACATCAACTTGGCAACCATCGCCTCGGTATTCATATCTTTGGAGAGAATGATCGTATCCTGCGCTACTTTTCGCCCGACCTCATACAGGACCAAATCCTCGCCTTCTTCCAGACATTGCGTCGTGATCACCACCGCCATTCCGGAAGCTGTCACCTCTTTCAGCTTGGGCAAAAGATCCCGATCTTGAAAAGGGATGCCCCCGTTTCCATAGCTTTCGATGATCAATCCTTTATATAACCCCTTGATGAAATCGAACAACTCCGGCTTCGTGCCCGGGTGCAATTTCATCAGAAAGACATCGGGGCAGAGGGACGTATCGAGTGTCAAAGGCTTCGGATCCGCCGCCAGCGTCCGCTTGTGATAGCGGACTTCAGACCCTTCAATGAAGGCTACGTAAGGATGGTTGATGCTCTCAAAGGCGTCATAGCTCTTCGTTCGCATCTTCACCGCTCGCGTCCCCTGGATGACCCGACCGTCGAAAACGACATATACCCCTCCGATATCCTCACAGGCAAACTGCATCGCATCCGCGATATTTTTCCTCGCATCGGTTTTCTCGTAGTTGATCGGTACTTGAGAGCCCGTAACTACAATCGGCTTGGAAGAATGCTGCAGCATGTAGGACAGGGCTGCGGCGGTATAAGCCATGGTATCAGTGCCGTGGGTGATGACAAAACCGTCAAATCGCTCATAATTCTCATAGACTACTTTCGCGATTTTCACCCACGATTCCGGTTGCATATTGGTGCTGTCTATGTTCATTACCATTTGACTTTCAAGATGATAATGATGATGTTCCGGCAAATAACGGATCAAATCGTCGGCATCCAGCCCAGGAGCCAAACCTTCCTCTCTCTGGACGGACGCAATCGTCCCACCGGTCGTCAATAAAAGGATTTTTTTCATACGATACACCTCGATGAAGTCCCAGTATTGTCATGAAGCGGACTTTCGTATAAGATAGGAACGTACGCATTACGCGAACCCTAAGGCTAATTATAATCATAACACAACAGAAATCAACCTATTATGTACTCAAATCGCGTACATTCTGGTTGGAATAAATCGGGAGGGCAAGCGATGTTTTTGGATCGATTGGTTGAATTGAGAAAGAGGAAAAAATGGTCAATACAAGAAACCGCCGACCGGCTGGGGATACCCAAAAGCACTTACGCGGGGTATGAATCGGGCTACCGCCGACCCTCCCTGGAAGCGATCACGATGATGGCCGATCTGTTCGAAACCTCCCTCGACGATCTGATGGGCCGAGCCATCGACTCCCCCAGCCCAACCGGAAAGAAAAAAAACACCCCGCCCCTTGAGCTATCCGACGATATCTCACTAACCATCGATGGCCAGCCCCTCTCCAAAGAGGAAATCCAGCAATTGATCGCCTATATCCGAGCCAAACGGCAGATCGAACAACGCAAAATCTCATCTTAAGAGAAGACCCGGCTTTTTTCGCCGGGTCTTCTCTTCCTTCATTTGAACCAATGAGCGAACAGCGATAACATCCCTGCTGCAATCAACGGACCGACCGGAACGCCGCGAAATATGGCTACACCGACGATGGTACCGATTAATAAGCCCGTTACAATCGTTGGTTGAGCCGTTAACAGACCGGCTCCTCTTCCCCCCAGATAAGCCACAAAAATGCCTACGGCAATCGCAGCCAAGCCGGAGGTACTTTTCATCGTATCTAGCAGAGCGGAGCCGGGGATTTTTTCTAATGCGACGGGAGCGAGTACACCCATCGTCAAAATGATTACGCCGATTTTCAGCCCGTATTGCTGGGTCCATAACAACGGCTGATCACTCGGCCACAAACGCAACACGATCAACCCCAGCCCGGCAATCCAAACCGTCGAATTTTGAGATACAACCCCCAATACCACAATGACTAGTAACATGATGAAACCATCCATACCCGTTCACTCTCTTCTGCAAAAAATCGACCGATGTTGCCACGATCCCAGCCCTCATTGTAATACAGCATCCCTTAGGATTCCAAAAACCGAGGATGAAACCCACCGATTACTCATAAAAGGAAATAAGGGATGAATGGAGAAACATGTTTAGGTTGACAAGTATCGACAATACCGATGAGGGGATAAAGATGCTGAAGAGAAAGCTGACGACTGCCACGATTGTTTATTTGTTATTCTTTGTAATATTTTCGGTTCATATCTCAACGGGCCCTACTTCTCAAGGTGAGTACTTCGGCATTTTTAATATGTATGCTATCCTATATATCTTCATTTACGGCGTTTCATTTTCCGTTTTTGCTTACAAGGTTGCTAACAGGATCAATCGCTTTTCCCGATTGACCAATCTAACCATCCACCTTTTAGGGGGAGCGTTGTTCCCGAATCGCTTTGCCCTTTACGATTAATGCGGATACAGCAGTCGAGAGATTGGATGAGCTGTTTTATTGGTTTGAGTCAGAAATCTTATGGTTCGGGCTTACTTTATCCCTATTATTTTGTGGAATCGATTCCATTTTAAAGAGAACGAAAAGGTATCGTGGGTAATTTACCAATCGGTTAACCTTACCGAAGAGATTGACTTATACAAGGAATTTGTTTTCTCACAATTTACACGAGGTGATTAAGGTGCTAAAAAGAAAGTTGGTTACCGCAACGATTGTTTATTTGTCATTTTTGGCTTACCTTTTTTGTTTTTTTAATGTTACCCTCGAGGATATAGAGGGTATTTACATAGTTAGCATATTTTCTATTTTATTTATTTTCTTTTATGGGATTCCATTTTCTATATTGGCAGATAAGGCCTATCAGAGGGTAAGCCAATTTCCCTTGTTTTATAATCTATCCATCTATATCCTAGGAGGGGTATTATTCCCTGTCGTTTTATCATTTGTTCTTAACCCTGATACCTTAGTAGAGAGATTTGATGATTTCAATTATTGGTATGATGTAGAAGATTTATGGCTAGGGCTTACTTTATCGCTGTTATTTTGGGTTGTCGATTTTGCTTTAAAGAAAACTAGGATGTTTAACAAGGGGTAATAGACAGAAAGGGTTATGCGATTGATCGCATAACCCTTTCTGTTTTATCTAAAATGATGCATAAAATTCAGCTTTTGGAGTAAAAAACCATAAATAAAGAAATCCTCTATGTTTAGTTCGGTGAATCGGCACAACAAAATCGCCCGGATAATTCATAAGATAAAACTCGTGAGAAGGAGCAAAATCATGAACTCCATAAGTTATTAACTTATTTTTATAAACCTTAGCGTAATAAAAAACATCGATAGTCGGAGCTTTGAAGATTAAAGGATGGGCAGATTGATGTTGCACGCCTTGAGCAATCCATCCGTTACCTTTTTCAACTTTAGTCAGTTTTAGGTCAGATTTAGGTGCCCATGCTTTTTTCACCACTTTCCCCTTTTTATACCCGATGGTCACGCCAATATTGCGATACATCTTTGCGTACTTTTTGCTTCCCTTAAAGGTCGTATAGACATCCGTATGTGTTTTTATAGCGTGTGAACCAGTGGCCCAGGGATCGAAGCCTCGGTTATTACCATTAAATTTATCATATGTGCATTTAGGTGGGCACTGAGGGTTATCCGCATACTTCATTGGAATAAAGGTTTTATACCGTAAGATCCACCCGTAACCTGGGGGTGGCGTAAAACCCTTCGTTTTACTTGTACGTATAACCACACGGTGGCGCAATTCCTTCCTTTCGTAAAAAAGGTTTTTTTCATCCCCTTTGTCATAGTCGATTTTCTTTTTCTCTAGTTCTTCTTTGATTTTATCAATCCGCTCTTGGGGAAGTTTTTTATACCCGACTATCGTGTAGATATAGGTTTTGTTTTCCTTTACCTTCGTATCGGTATATTGATGACCACTTACTACTTTCATTAACTTACCATTTCGATAGAGTTTATACTTTTGATTATCATCAGGAATCCCTTCCCATTTTAAAGTGACTTTGCTCTTCTTTACAGTTGATGTAATACTCGCATCCGTCATTGGATAAGAAATTTCCCACTCTTCTTTATCCCGAGTTTTGTATGGAGGGGTTGTTTGGATCGGGCGATACGAAGTCAGGTCTTTCTCAGATTTCTTCGTCGATGTATGAACGATCGCTTCATCAAGAAGATGATGCTCCATGCTCCTTGTTAAATGCTTGGAGACGATACTCGTAGATTCGGTCGCTCTCTAATTGATTGTGTATAAACTTTTGCTTCTTTCCGGACCACAATTCCTTTCCGCGATTGTTTTCATCGATCAATACGACCTTATAATAATCGCCACTCGAATTCCATGAAAGTTCGATTGACTTTTCCTTTGAAGTAGTCTGTACTTTCAGCCCATTTTCAGCAAGGACGCTGGGTTGAAAACCAACAAATGCCATGCACCCAACAACTGCAACAAGAAATGCCCAGAACAAAAAACGCGTCGATTTACTCATAATGGTTATACCTCCATTTTTTGTATTCAGGAGGATAGTATCCTAACAACAAATGATTTGCAAGCAAAATGAATATTTTCATATAGTTCCGTATTCTATTTCTGGATGCAGCCCTGTTGTAAATGGATAAAGAAACAGCCCCTTTTCTAGAAGTTATTTTATATCAAAACAGCCCGTGCATAAGCTACACGGGCTGTTAAGCGGGTATCGTTTTATATGAAAAGACTTGGTCTTGGTCTCGCCTTTTTTTAGAGTTTCTCGATTTTACCGTTTACAGCTGTGTAGTGAATCCACTTGACCGGAGAATGACCCGTGGCACCGGAGAAAACCGAAACACGAATATCTTTGACGTTGTCGTTGGTGAACTTCTTAAAGTACAGGGTGGGCTCGTAACCGTCCGCCTTCACGGTCTTTTTCATGGTCTTTTTCTTCGCTACATCGGTGACGGATAGATAAAATTTGTCGTAGTACACTTTGGAGCCTTCATAATTGTGCCCCATCAGCTTGACGACATCCTCTTTTCCATCCCCTGTGACATCCACTTTCTTTTGTGCTACCACTTTGTAACCCTTATGTGCCTTGTTAGCCTTTTTTGCTAAAGAGATTTTGCCGTTTTTGGCGGTGTAATATAGGTCTACTACCGGAGAATGACCCGTGGCACCGGAAGAAACCCGGACATGAATATCCTTGATGTTGTCTTTGTTGTACTTCTTAAAGGACAGGGTGGGCTCATAGCCGTCTGCCTTCACGGTCTTTTTCATGGTCTTTTTCTTCGCTACATCGGTGACGGACAGATAAAATTTGTCGTAGTACACTTTGGAGTCTTCAAATTTGTGCCCCATCAGCTTGACGACATCCTCTTTTCCATCCCCTGTGACATCTACTTTCTTTTGTGCTACCACTTCGTAACCCTTTTGTGCCGTGACGGGTTTCGCTGCTAAAGTTGGGGAAGCCGTAAGTGTAAACAAAATAGCTCCACCAAGCACCGTGGCACCAATTTTTCTGATGTTCATTCTTTCACCCTCCATTTCCTAATCTCACCTCAATTTTATACCGGGAAACGAAGTACAAACAGTGGCCAAAAATATTTCATATGTCCCCTTTCTATATGGTGGTTGTTATAAGTGAAATTCCTATTGAATGAAAGCCATACAACCTTGTTATGTCATGTTTTCCTATAACAACGGTGGGTTATGCATGGAAAAAGCCCACTGGGAAACCCGTCCCAACGAGCTTTTTACCACCCCTTTTATGGGGAGGCCGTGCTAGATGAAAGGTCTAACTGTTTACGCAGGATCCGGCTGACCCTTTTTCTCTCTTGGTCATTGACGAGGTAGTACCAAAGATGTTGGGAATTTTGGTTGCTGTTTTCCCCGCGAATCTTCACCATCTCAATCCGACCCGAGGGGATTTGACGGTATAGGTTTTCGAGGGCGAGCATCTCCTTCATTTTGATGTTGTGATTGATGTTTTGGCCAACGGCCTTCAAGATGTCATCCGTTTTCGTGACCGAGTCAAGACTGACCACTTTCTTCATCAACGCTTGAACAGCTTCTCGCTGACGTTCATTGCGTCCCAGATCACCCCGGGGATCCGATTTTCGCATCCGAACATAAGCGAGAGCCTCGTGTCCGTTCATATGGGTCGGCCCTTTTTTAAAGGTGTACCATTTGTAAAACAGCTTCATATTGAAATCAAAGGGTACTTTGACTTCGATCCCACCTACGGCATCCACCAGATCCATAAATCCTTTGAAATTAATCTTCATGTAATAGTCAATGGGGATATTGATAAAGTTTTCCACGGTCTCTGCTAAGTTGGTCATCGGATCTATATCGGCCTGTCGTCCATAATAAGGTGCAGCATTAATCTTCGTCTGTAATCCCTCAGTATTGGCGATTTCAGTCAGGGTATCCCGGGGGATACTTACCACCTTGATCGACTTTTTCGCCGGGTTGACGGCAGCGATCATAATAACGTCGGATCGCCAATTTTTATTTGTTGCGGTTCGTACATCGGTCCCGACCAACATTAAGGTAAATGGTTCATTCATGGTTACTTCTTTTTGACGATGAGAGGATTTATTCCGATTGAGAGGAGCATAGGATTGCTCATTGGCTTTCCATACTTGATAGGCAAAACAACCCGCAGTAGATAGAATGCCTACTAGAATCAGTATGAGAAACCAGATCCCTATCCTCCGGGCCTTTTTCTTTTTTTCGCGTTTCACGCCGGAATGAACGATAAGTCACCCCCCCTTCCTTTCCAATCAAGAAGATCGATTAGTTGCGATACGCCGGTTTATTGAACAGCTTGTCTACTGTCACGAACTCATACCCTTGATCTTTCAGGTACTGAATGACTTGGGGAAGCGCCTGAACCGTCGTGGATCGATCCCCTCCTCCATCATGCATAAGGATAATACTCCCAGGGGAAGCTTGGCTTTTCACCGCTTGGACCACTTGATCGGCCGTTCTTCCCGTTTTCCAATCCAAGGTATCGACATTCCAATTCACGGTCCAATAGCCCTTTTGGGAAAGACGCTTCTTTTGTACCCCTGTGAGTGCTCCATAAGGCGGGCGAAACCAGGCGACTTCTTTCCCGGTGGCTTTTTTGATCGCTCGATAGGTGGAATCTAACTCTGGGTCAATCTGGCTTTGAGCTGGCAAATAGCTATGGCTCCAGGAATGACTGGCAATGACATGCCCTTCGTCCATCACCTGCTTCGTCAACTCCGGATTACGACGAACTTGGCTACCAACAACAAAAAATGTAGCTTGAATATTTTCCCTATTCAGTAGATTTAATACTTGCTGTGTATCATGATCATTGGGTCCATCATCAAAAGTAAGCGCTACCTGTTTCTTTTTCGTAGACCCGTTGTAAAATACAGAGGGGGCATTAGCATCCTTTTCATCACTCTCTCTCGCCTCTAGATACCTCTTCTTCCGCTCCCTTAATAATCTCATTTTTTTCTTCTCTTTCGCTAAAATCTCTTTTTTCTTTCTAATTATTTCCTTTTCTTTCTCATTATTTTCCCTTTTTTCTTTCCCTGCCTCTTTTTTATCCATTTCCTGTTTTCCTTTTGTATCCAGGGAGAAAAGCCCGCTATTTGTGTAAAAATTCCCTATGAATATAAAGACAGAAAATAGGATGGCTAAAGCAAATAATAATTTAAATATTCTGATCACTGTTCCACCTCCATCTATTTGCTTTTTGAGTGGAATCATTTCTTCTTCAATTAAAATCCTAACCCGAAAAACAAATACGAAAAAGATCCCAAAAAAGAAGAGCGTGTCTCCTTTTTGGAGATAGACATAGCCTGGTCAAAGGTAGCCAGTGACCTCCGTAACCTGACATTTAACCGAAATATGCAAGGGTAAGTATACAACTGAAAATAAAACGGAAAATCAGCCGCTATCTATAGATGCCGGCCATTTGGATAAAAAAAATAACGAAAAAATTGAAACAAACGATCTAGGACTTCCGTTATCCATGCTGCGGTAAAATTATTTCATTTATTTTAAGGAGGAACACTTCTTGAAAAAAGCAATAGTGCTGTCAATGATTGTTGTGCCGATTGCCCTTATCGCATGGTTCTTCATTTATGGGAATTCGCCAACTGAACATTCGGCTGAAAAGCCGGATAATTCAAAAGAAGAAGCGGCCGTCTCCCCTAAGGATTCTAACAAAAAGCCGGATCCCCATATTACTCCCAAAACAAAATCCACGAAGGAACGCCAATTCTATATGGTCGACAACAAAGGAGATCATGTAGAAGTAAGTCACCCTACGCCCAAGGGGAAAGCATCCAATAGCGACCCCACAGTCAAAGAGCCGGTAAAAGTGGAACAGGAAACAACAGCCGACGTTTATAATGAAGACGGAAAGAAAGTTGGCAAACAAAAGATTTCACAAGACTTTATTGATGGAAAAGAAAAAACCTCTCAAACAGAGAATGCCCCTCAAGCACAGCAAACACCCAAAGCTCAGAGTGCCCCCCAAGCCCAAAACACAGAGACCCAAGCTGCCCCTGGGGCAAAACAAGTGATGACTGTCCAAGTTGTAGCCGACGAAGAATACCGAGCGGCTAACCCCGATTGGATGCGATTAACGACAGAGATCATGGAGAAAACCAACCAACCTTTTATGCGCGACCATAAAATCGATTTTAAAGTCCAAGCATTTGCTAAGTGGAAATCAGATGGCGCAAACAACCAACAGCTCTTGGATGATCTGGATCGCGACTGGAACCGAGGGAAATTTGATTTTGTCGTCGGTTTCACAAAGGATCGGAGCTTCAATATGGGCGGGATCGCTTATGTATATCCCTCTGCACCCACCGGCAGTGCGGTTAGCTTGAATGTGGATCAAGGAAGCCAGTTAACACCCTTTGCTGTTCAACATGAGCTCTCTCATAATCTGGGGTTAAATCATGACCAGCAGGGAAGCGGAATCAAATGCATCATGAATTATGACACCATGTACAAAACAGATACTTGGGACACGGATCACAACCATTTAATTAACAAAAATAAAAAGGGTTACGGGCATTCGGCAACTGACAACGAAGAGGATAACGATAACAATACCAATGATGAAAACAACGATGACGGGAACACCAATGAAGAAGAGAAACCCGAAGACCCGAATCAAGACAATAATAATGAAGATACCAACAACGAAGACAACAACAACGAAGAGCCCAACAACGAAGAGAACAATAACGAGGACAACAACAATGAGGACACCAATGGTGATACCGATGGTGATTCCAATGATGACACCAATGGCAACGGTGACGACGATACCAATAATAATGACGAAGATCTCCAAGGACTCTCCGACTATGAAAAGAAAGTGGTTGAACTTGTCAACCAGGAGCGTCAAAAAAATAACTTGAACCCGCTGGCAGTGGATACAGAACTTTCGAAGGTTGCTCGTATCAAATCGGAAGATATGAAGGAAAAAGATTATTTCCATCACCAATCCCCCACTTACGGATCCCCATCGGACATGTTGAAGCGATTTAACATCTCCTTCCGGTACGGGGGCGAAAACCTGGGTTCCTTTTATGCGGCACCGGAAGATATCGTTGCTGCTTGGATGTATAGCCCCAACCACCGTAAGAATATTCTGAACCCCTGCTACACCCACATCGGGGTCGGCCATGTAACGGGAGGACATTTCGCCGTCTACTGGACACAACTGTTTATCGCCAAATAAGAAAACACAAGATCTAACAAACAACCGGGCGGCTAGTGCCACCCGGTTGTTATTTGTTGTAATGTCTTCAACCCAACCGATCATTCATTCACTCAGCCTGTTTCCGCCAATCATTGCCCGTTTATAAAAAGCCGGGTTCTCTACAAATCTCTTACGGAAAACGAACGTACAGTGGTACACAAAGCCACGATCCCATATAAAAACGTATAGAAAATCATCACGTTACTCGGAGCAGAGACGCTTCCGAAGAGCCCCTGAGCTGCAAAGGAAATCGGGTTGTCCGCAGAATCAAACAAGCAAATGGTCATTTTGCGAAATAAGGAATCGATCGGGAATACCAAGCTGGTCACGATCCCAATATTAATCATGATGGTTTCCTTCACCAAACTGCCGATCTGTTCGATAAACCCACCAATCATACTGATCACATATAACATCATCATGATGATTCCGCTGTTCAGCGTCGAGATTCGTGCGCTGAACAAAAGAGAAACGGTCACCAGAATGATGGGCTGGAGGATGAATAAGCCCAAGGCCTGAAGGATTTGAACCATCGTAACAGTGGCTTTTAGGTCTCCTCCGAGCCATTGATTCACCAACGTGATCCCTAAAAACAACCAAACCCCATATAGGGCCAGTAAACCGCTCAGCCCGATAAATCTCCCAAAAACAAAAGAGTACCGGGAAAGGGGCCGAGACAACAGGGGGTCGATTTGCCGGCTTTCAATTTCTTTGGATATGCTCCCAACACTGCTGAAAATGGCCAGCAAAGAGGTGATAAAAGAGGCGAAATATAAACCCATACCATATATTTGTGTCGATAAGAACCCTTTGGCCATATAACCCATGGTAGAGTTTGCCTGGGCCATCTTTTCGCCTGCGTAATGCGTTCCCACCCCGTAACAGACCAGGAAGGCCAGAGACATCCAGAAAATCACGATAAAAATCCGTTTATATAAAATCTCCTTTACAGTCAATTCAGCGATGGTCCACATCGGATACGTTCTCCTTCCTGGTTATCCAATACATAAAGATGTCTTCCAGGTTTTGTTTCTTTGGCGTCACTTGGTATACCTCCAGCTTATGGGCGGTGAGTTCCGATACTAAGGCGGGAATCTGCTGGTCATCGGATAACGTCACTCGCCATGAGCTTTTTCCTTCCCATTGGTCCAACTGCTCCCGATTGAGTACGAGTCCTTGCGAAGCCTCCCAAAAACGGTCTGTCACACCGGAAATCGTGACCTCTACTTCCGTTTTTACCGCTGAAAGTTTGCGCCAATCCCCTTGAACAACCAGCCGACCTTTATCGATAATCGCCACATGATTACATACACTTTCCACTTCACTGAGCAAGTGACTGTTTAAGAAGACCGTTTTTCCTTCGTCTTGTAGTGTACTGACCAGTTCACGGACTTCTTTTCTCCCGATGGGATCCAGGGCAGAGGTGGGTTCATCGAGAAAAAGGACTTCAGGATCTCCCAGAAGCGCACAGGCCAGCCCAATTCTCTGCTGCATACCTTTGGAATACCCACGGATTTTTTCATCTCCCCGTTGGTGTAAACCAACGCGTTCCAGCAAGTTATGGATGATTTTTGTACGTCCGGCACGGGATACCCCACATAAATCCGCATGGAGTTTCAACAATTGCTTGCCTGTCATCCAGTCAGGATAGCGGAACAACTCCGGTAGGTAACCCACCTTATCCCGGGAAAAAACCGACGGAATCGGTTGTCCGAGAATGGAACCTGTCCCGCTGGTCGGACGAATCAACCCCAATAAGGTCCGGACAAATGTGCTTTTTCCCGCTCCATTCGGCCCGAGAAAACCGAATACCACACCCCGGGGAACCTTCAAGCTGATATCCCGACATCCGACGTTTCCATCGTACCATTTGGTCAAACGATCCGCTTCGATGACATAATCGCCCATTCCCGTCTCTCCTTTACAAGAGGAAGCAGAGCGGCTTCTCTTTTTAAAGCCACTCTGCTTGCTTTTTTCCTATTTAATTGAATTGCTGAGCCAGTTGGATCAATTGATCCTTGGTTGCCTTCTTGTCGTAGATGGAAAGAACGCGGATTTTCCCGTCTTTTTGCCAGAGAAGCGTGGACATCCAACCGTCTTTTTGAATGATTCCCTTCTCTCCATCGATGTTCACTTCCCTTACCTTTTTCCCTTGCTCTTCGAAAACAGGAATAGGAAGTGTTTTCTGCCAATCCATCGCCATCAACTGTGTTTTAATATTTTCTGGAACAAACGGGAGAGAAAGCAGGGTTTTTCGTAGCTGATCCACATCTACGCCCTTTTCCACTTTGATTTCCGGGGCATCCCCTTCCATATATTCAATAGAATCGGAGGAATCTTTATCGGTGAGGCGGAGGGCTACGTATTTTGGAATGGTTACATTGAAGGATTTACCATTTAGGTTCTCATCCAGTTGGACACCTGTTTCCATCGTCTTCATTAATTTATTGATGTTTTTGGTGTTTAACTGGAAATGAATCGTATAGGGTAAGTGAACAGCCACCTCTTCCGACTCATACCCTTTGGGAAGTTTCGGCAACGAATGGCCGGCTTTTTCTGCTTGGCTGTAATTGTCAAAAGACTGGATCTGGTCTTTTTTGTTCCCTTCCGTCCGTACCTTCCCTAACCCTTTCAAATCCAAAGATCCGACCTGTTGGTTATCCAGCCAGTCCTGCGTTTTTTGCAAATCTTGCTCTGTCACTTTTACATACTCCACTTGGCTTAAACGGAAGACCGATAACCATTCACTGGCCGCCGCCTGAACTTGTGGAATGCTAAAAGCCCCCAAAAGAACCCCAGCGGCGGCAACTCCCGAAATCCACCGTTTTGTCGATTTTTTCATATGATCCCATCCCCGTTTCATTGGAGTTATTCCTTTGTTTTTCTCCGGTTTCTCGTACTCTCCATCGTCGGCAAGGCGCTGTTGGAAACGAGCCCATGCATCTTCGGGATCGATCCTGACCGGCTGGCTTGGATGAGAAAAACTCTCCTCCATAACGATTCGAATCCAGTCTTCCGATTCTTTCATTTGGTTAAGCTTGGACTGACAATCAGAGCACTGCTCGATATGCATAGCCATTTCTTTTCGTTCATTGCGAGCTAATTCCCCGTCTATATAAGCTTGTAAAAGCCCTTCATCCTTACAGGTCAACAGCCATCCCCCCTTCGTTGATATAGCTTTTGAAATTGTTTTTTCGCCCGGGAGAGAAGGGAGCCTACGGACCCCTTTTTAATCTGAATCGCTTGAGCTAACTCATCGTAGCTAAAACCGGAATATTTCATGAGAAGCAGATTTCGGTCGCGTTCATTCATTTGTGAAAGGATGCGGCGGACAGCCAATATATCCTCTTGCTCCAGCCATTTGTTTTCAGATGATGGGAGAAATTCCGAAGCGACGTGTGCTTCTTTTTCCATCCGGGCCCTGTACCTTTTTTCGGAACGCACATGGTTATATGCGGTGTTGATCGCTGTTTTTGTCAGCCAAGCAGGGAGGTTTTCAATCCCAGTGCGGTCTGTATGATACAACTGAAGAAATACATCCTGAGCGACATCCTCCGCGACGGACTGCGAAGAAATGATTCGCATAATCTGGCGAACAACCATGGGATAATGGCTTTTAAACAGCCGCTCAAAGTCATCGGTTTCTCTCTCTAACGATGGATCCTCAACCATAACCGATTCCTCCATTCTATCCCTCCTTTCCACCCCTCTATATATAAGACACCGGATATCGAAAATATAGGACACCATCCAAGCATTTTTTTTAGACCCGACGATGCAAGGTTTCCAAGTCGGACTCAATAAGACAAAAACAAGGGTACCCCTTCTGCATTAGAAGTGAGGCACCTTGTTCTTCTTACCTGCCAATTTTTTTAATCAGTGACACCGCCAATGATTGCCTGTTAGGTGGCCTGCTTCAGCAGTTCTTCATTATCCTCGAAGATACGCCTGGCTTTTTTTAATAATGACATGGCTTGTGAACGGGAACCTTCCTGTTTGAGTTGATCGGTCACCGAACATAAAAGGGAGACTAATTGTCCTTCGATTTGTCCTTTCAGATCCAGTATCCAATCATCATACAAGCCTGGTAAAAAAGAATGACCCACCTGGTCCAGGAATCCTTCACAAACCTTCTTTTTGATTTGTATATCCTTCTCATCAGCAGCACGCTGGAGACGCTTCATCCATTTCTGCAGATCACAATCGATGGTCCCTTTCAGTGAAACCTGCTCCCTGTCAATCATTAAGAACGGAACTTCACCGGAATCGTCTGATGACAACATTTTTTTCAAATGATTCAGTGACACACGGAGATGATTCCGGGCGTTTTTCAGATCCAACCATCCCCAAAATGCATCGCACAATTGTTCACGGGTAACCGTGCGGTGAAACAGAAGGTAGATGAACAGCCGCTTGGCGTTTCGTTGGTTCCACCCTTTACTTACCTCTTCTCCATTCACGAATACTCGAAAGGTGGTCATCAACTCCACATTTATGACGTTGACCGAAGTAAACGTATGTTGACAGTAATCGATAATTCCTGTCATCCTCGCTCGAACCTGTTCAAACCACTCATTCTCAGAAGGTTTCGGCTGAGCTGGTTTATGCGGTCTACCGATAAACTGTTTAATCCATCTGGCGACCGTATGGGGTTGATCCAGAAATATCGCATGAGAAGCGTTAGGTACCAGTAAAAAACGAGAACCCGGTAACAAATCGGAGAAGAACACACTGGCTATCGAATGGGGAATATATGGATCAAACTCCCCCCATAGAGACAACGACGGCGCAGGAAATTGTTTTAACCGCTCCATCGGCAGGGACTCCATGAGGAGGCGCAGTGAAGCTGCGTAGGAATCGGGGGTTGTCGAAGAGATCATCGCGCTCAACTTCGTCTCTTTCTTCTCCGTCACAGGATAACAAAGTCGGGGGATGACTTCCTCTGCCAAAGATTCCATAGAACCTGTACTTAATAACCCTTTGAAATGATTGAGGACAATGGGCCGGACAAAAGGAGGGATATAACTGGGTACGGTGTTGAGAACAAGAGAACGAATGCGCGTGGGATGCGACAGGGCCATATAAACGCCAATTTTCCCACCTAAACTATCTCCGATAAAATGAAATTCAGGGATTTCCAAATAATCAACCAAGTCCAGTAGGTCTTTACCTAACCGATCAAAGGAAAAAGGATCCGAACCCGCCTCACTCTGCCCGTGTCCACGAAGATCATAGCGTAGAATATGGTATTCATCGTTGAGACAAGGAAGGATCCAGTCCCATTCCTCAAGCGTTAACCCCAAGCCATGAGCCAGAACCAGTACTCCTTTGCCCCTTGGAGAGGGGTGATATTCGTAACGGATTCTCACTGTATTCTGAAAAAACGCCACCCGAACCCCCCCATTTCCGATAGGTTGAAGTACCTTCAAATTACACCTCCTGTTACAAGAGGTCAACGCTTAAACCCTCTATAAAAGGTGACTTTATCGGTCGGAATAGGAACCTTTTTCTCTGTCTTCACGAAAAACCCCCCTGCTCGTTGACAACCATGGAGATGAAATGCCATAGCACAGGCACTTCTTTGGTCATCAAGGGAAAGGGGGGCTCTTTTCTGCGAAAAGGGATTCAAAGTGCCAGATCTGTTGCCATTTCACTGGCTTTTACTGCTCCATCAATTCAGTTCTCCCATCATGTTTGCCGCATCCTTTCGAAAATTATAGATTCCAAATCATCCATTACACAAACATTACAAAAATCGCCCCCCTACTGTCTTGAAATATTTTGATATTGATTGAAAATAAAACCCATGGTATGTTTTTTACAATTAACAGTCAATTACAGGAGGTGTCGTCTACTTTACCAGAACGATTTTGCCTAGTGTGTAATGAAAGTGTAATCATTTGCCTTCAAAACAAAATATGGAGGGAATTTTTGATGAAAACATGGATCGCTCGTTCACTTCTGTGGGTTTCTGTCCTGTCCCTGTTAGCTGGCCCACAGATGGTTTTTGCTGACACCGCAAAGGACAACTTTAATCAATTCGGATGTGCACAGGACCAAAACAAGCCCGATGGAGACTGTGACGGTGATAGAATAACAAATGATTTAGAAGCGAATGGATTTAAAATTGTTAAAGACGGTGATTTCGGTAAAAAAGCTGAGAAATGGAACTCAGGGGACAAGGAAAAGCGTTATGTAACCAACCCCTATAGTAAAAACAGCGATGGGGATCCATACTCCGATGATCAAGAAGTATCCGGAAAGGTACCCGCAGATGTAAAATCCCCCGGAGATGACCCGATGATCCCAGCTTATCCGAAGATCGAAGTTCAATTAAAAGAAATCACGGTCACCACTAAACAAACGATTACTTTTACTGAAGGAGGGGAATTAGCCGAAAATTGGAGCGATACGACCAAGGATGGCTTCAACTTTTCGTCTTCTCCTAAATTAACAAACATGCCAGGAGACCAGGGTGGCTTGCAACCGGAGTTTGGCGTCTCCTTTGGGTACAGCAAAGAATGGTCGAAAACCAAAGGGGGAGAAAAGAAAAATAGTTGGCAAACAGCCAAGGCGAAAGATACTGCCAAGGCCGCTGAGCTTAAATTAAACGTTCAGTACAAAAATACTGGTCTAGCATCGGCAAAAGACGTATCGCCCACTTTTAACATCAAATTGGGCGATAAACTGTTGGGAACGGTGAAAGCTGACCAAGATCGCTTTAAAGCCAATCAATTAGCTCCGAACGAAACCCACCAGGTGCTCATTGACAGCGTGGATACTCGACCCGATGTCAAGATCACTATGTCCTTGGACGAGTTGAAGAAATACGAACAAGGTGTCCCCCTTGTCGTAGAGCATACGGAAACCAAAATGAAATTGGCCGACGGAAAACAGTCAGAGACAAAAGAGGGCTCCGATCAGTCTGCTGATTGGTCAAGCTATCTATCTAAAATTCGAGCTTTGACAGCCCTATTGTCGACGGATACGGGAGATAGACCGGCCACTCGGATGTACGTTCCGAAAGACAACGAAACATCTAAAACCGTTACCGTCTCTGATATCATCAGCCATTCCGGTCTGGATGCCAACAATGCCAATCTCATCGACCATCATCAATTGAATAAAGTCGATACTCAGACTTCCTTGGCCCCTGGCTCTTGGATAGGACTTTACAAGGAAATCAAGAAGCCGAAAGTCTCGTGGGTATACTACAGCAAAGCAGATGGTAAACTCCGGGCCTACTTCACTCCCGGCACCTTGGGATTAAGCAGCTCAGCCATCTATGACCCCGATGGTGCGAAAGTGGAAATGCAACAAAAAGGCTCCTTCACTTTCGTCTCCAAAGATAAAGTGGATATAAAAGCCCTTTCTGATGGGAAAACGAAAAGCTTTCAGTTCGATTTTGGCGCTCTTAATGAAAACGAAAACAACATTGCCGAAACTTTAGCACCGTTAATCATTATCGATGACAAACAAACCGAACAAGAAACCTTGGTAGCCGCTGTGACCGCTACTCCTAAACAGATGAGCGGCTTTGGTACAGATTCACGGAATAGTGCGAGTTTCAGTCTCAAGGGAATCACCTTCCCAAGTGGTACGAAGAAGTTAAAATGGGTTGTCAAAAATAGAGAGGCCGGGGAAAATAGCCCCGATGATATCTCCTTCACCGTCAAGAAAG
The DNA here is from genome assembly GCF_042650125.1 of Salinithrix halophila. Taxonomy (NCBI): domain Bacteria; kingdom Bacillati; phylum Bacillota; class Bacilli; order Caryophanales; family Thermoactinomycetaceae; genus Salinithrix; species Salinithrix halophila. The sequence continues at coordinate 358,196 of NZ_JBHSAP010000015.1, read as the reverse complement.
AGAATGTACCAAATAATGAGCCAACTGTATATGAACCAATCAAAAACAACGCTATAACCAATGATAAAGAGACGAAAGACTCAGCGAATGCCGCGGTTAAAGGAGAGGGCGCGACTACAGACCCAATGAAGTTAGATTATAGCAACTTGTATATTTCGAATGTTAATGGTACACAGAGCCGTTTCATCGTGGAAGTGTATGCCATTCATTCCGGTGAGGCTGAGGGTGGAGATGAAAAAGCAGAGCTCGGAAACGAAAAGGGAGAATTGGTGGCAGCAGTCTCCGCTAAAAATCATGAAGAGATCGCCAGCGGATATTTCAGTCTCACCAACCTCCCAGCCAACACGAAGAGAGTAAAGTTTGTAGTAAGAGGTAGAAAGGAAGTCTTGGAGAAAGAGGTGGAAGGTAAGAAGTATGAGCTAACCTTCGGAGTAAACGAGGAAGTGGATGTCAAGCAACATGTCTACACAAATGTAACAAACGATAGTACCCTAGATTTGAAACAAAGCTTTAAAGGAAATTTGAGACTATATATTGACTCACCCACCTATAAATTAAGGGATGAAAAGGACCATGCCAAATTTATAGACACTAAAGAAAATGAGTTCAAGGGCAGATTCACGGTACTCGTTTATGCCCTTGAGGGGTGAAAAATAACCAGCCACTGAGGTCTATCATCCCATGAATGTTGTGCCACTTTCACTCTTCACGAGGAGTGTGAGTGGCCTTTTTAATGGGTTAGCATAGTCGTTTACCACACAAAAAAACCCTCACCTGACAACCATAAAGTTGAAATGCCGGACCACAGGCACTTCCTTCGCTGTCAAGAGAGGGGGCTTACCTATTCTACGAAAAGGGTTCTGACCTCATTTGTAGGGATTATGCAGGTACGTTTTGCTGAAATCTCCAAGTCCGTCAAAATACTCGTCGACTAAATGCGCCGGGTCTGTTGCCATTTCACCGGCTTTTACTTCTCCATCATTCCAGTCGTCCCATTTCCACGGTGCATGGGCGGCATTGTCTTTGCCGTTATCCCCTCGAAAACTCCCCCAACTGGCGAATGTTTTCGAATCCTTCCGATGTGCCCAAAGCCCGTCCTTTGCAAACACATCGATCAATCGATATTTCACATCCCGATCCTTCCCATGCTCGGGCACTTCACTTTTATCCCCCGGATAATAAATCACCCCATCGCCGCCAGGAAAATCACCGCCCCCCCATGCTTTTAAACCATGCCCTTTCGCTTCTTGAAACGTCGTCGGTCGATCCGATTCGCCCACCTTTTTAAACCGGATGGTTCCATCAATCGTTTCCTTACCGTCGCGAAGGGGGCTGTCTGAGGTTTTATACGCATAAAAATCGTTATGAAAAACGGTCACCATCCCCTCTAACTTTCCGTAAGCGGTTTCATTTTTACGAATCACCATCAGGGCCCCTTCCATGTCGTTCTCATGGGTATCAAGCTCCAATGGATTCCACCACCAATCGACCCAATCCCGGGGATGATAAAAGCCGTACAGCACAAACCAGTGCGTCTTGGTTTCGGACACGGAGTAGTAAACATTTCCTTGCAGCCGCTTTTGATCGTCATCTTGATGTTCCCAATTATTTTTCGTATCCCAGTCTCCATCAAAGTTCACAGCGGATAGATAATCTGCATCATAATCGCTACTGTCTGTGTCCTGATAGTGTACTGGAGCCCACCGATTGGCCAGCTGCGTATCATCGACAGCAGCATCCGCCTCGGGACTTATCAAGATACTTCCCGTGATTAAGATCAAGCAGATGACCACCCATGAAATATGCTTCATCGTCCACATCCTTTCTCATTCACTTAGGTGAATGAATTATTGGATCCTTCGGAATAATAGGGTATCAAATCAACCATTACACTATCATTACAAAAAACAAAAAATAAAAGCTATATAATTTGAAATAATTTCAAATTGATAATTAATAAACTATATGATATATTTTTGTTGCGGATATAACCAAATTAAGGAGGTGTTCACCTACCATCTATAACATTTTTACCTATACTGTAATGAAAGTGTAACGTTTCGCCTTGAAAAAATCATATGGAGGAGTCTTTATTGAAAAATTGGGCAGCTCGTTCACTCCTATGGATTTCTGCGCTATCCCTGCTGGTTAGTCCACAGATGGTTTTCGCCGATAATCAAGGCGATAAAGAAGATAAACCGAATGATCAAACCGCATGCAAAGACGACCAGAAAAAACCCACTGGGGACTGTGACGGTGATAAGATATCCAATGAATTGGAAACGAGTGGATTTAAAATCGCGGATGATGGATTCGGAAAAAAAGTAGAAAAATGGAATCCAGGGGACGAGGCAAAGCGTTATGTAACGAATCCCTTAAGCGCCAATAGTGATGGAGACCCCTATTCCGATCACCGAGAAGTTTTCGGAAAATTGCCACCGGATGTCCAATCTCCCGGGGACGACCCGATGATTGCCGCTTATCCCAAAGTTGAAGTTCAACTAAAAAAAATTACGGTCACTCCGATCCAAACCATTACCGATACGGAAGGGGGCTCCATCACTAAAAGTTGGAGCACCACTACCACGGATCGTGTCGATGTGGGAGGCTCTCTGACAGCAGGGGCGGATGAAAAAGGCGCCAATGTGGGAGGCAGCCTCTCCCTCGGGTACAGCCATGAAACGTCGAACACCAACGGAGAAGATAAACAAATCAATTGGCAAAAAGCCCGAACAGCAGATACTTCCAAAGCCGCTCAACTTCAGTTCCATGTTCAGTACAAAAATACCGGTCTGGCATCGGCTGGCGACGTATCCCCCACGTTTAACCTCAAATTGGGCGATGAACTGTTGGGAACCGTGAAAGCGGAGCAAGAACGCTATAAAGCCAATCTCTTAACGACCAAAAAAGGGGGGAACAACACCCATGAGGTGCTCATTGACAGCGTGGATACTCGGCCCGATGTCAAGATCACCATTTCCTTGGACCAATTAAAAGCATTCCAACAAGGTGTTCCCCTAGTTTTGGAACATACGGCGACGAAAATGAGTTTGAAGAAAAAGAATGACAAGGGAGTCTATGAACATGTAGGAAACTGGGCCGATTATCAATCGGATATTCATGCTTCGACATCCAGATTGGTGACAGACATCGGAGATGTGCCGGAAACTCGGATGTATGTGCCATCATCCAATGTGACAACGAACTTTTTATCGAAGGTTTTTTTGGGACAAATAAAGAGTACGGATCATATGCCGCTATCCGTCCAAGATTTTATGGATCATTCCCAAATTAATTTCACAGGTGCCAAACATTTCATCCACCTTAACCGATTAAAAAACGTCGACAAAACCACTTTCTTGACCACTGGATCTTCTACAGGAATTTACAAAGAAATCAAGAAGCCAAAAGTCTCCTGGGTCTACTATAATACGAAAAATCGTAAACTTCAGGCACGATTCACGCCCGGCACCTTGGGATTAACCAGTCCAGCCATATACGATCCCGACGGGTTGAACGTGAAAATGTCCCCGTCATCAGCAGGTTCCTTCAATTATGTATCCAACGGCAAAGTCGATAAAAAAGCCATTTCCGATGCAAAATGGAAGAAACCGAAGTTTAAGTTCCAGTTCGGAGAGATTGATAAAAATTGCATCATCGAGGGAGTCTTTAACCATAATGGAAAGACGCCTTCTATCATTGTCGATAACAAGCCCGGAGAAAAACAGACCTTGGTAGCCACCGTGACCTCCGGTTCTGAACCACAAAAAGGACAAAATAGCCGTTCCAGCGGGAACTTCAGTATCGACAGCCTACCCGCAGGAACTAAGAAGTTAAAATGGGTCGTTGAAGGTGAAGGCGCTAGTTCCATCAAATATACGGTCAAGGAAGACAAATCTTCAGCCAACGATAACGTGTTTTGGGAAAGTCTCACCAATGGGATCGAAACCAATATCAAGAAAAGTAGAAGTTTGTATATTGCGGATCCTAAGAATGCAACGTCGAATTTTAAGGTAAAAGTGTACGCCATTCACCCCGATACGGACCAAACAGGAAATCCCGATGGTAGGGAGGAAGAACCTGAGGGGGATTTGATCGCCTCAGTCACTTCCGAAACCCAACCTCAATCCGGCCAATCCCATCGCTCCAGCGGGAATTTCAGTATCGAAAACCTCCCCCCTGGCACCAAAAAACTGAAGTGGGTGGTAAAAGGTGCGGAGGGCGTCAAGTTCAATATCAAGGAAGATAAATCCGTTTTGAAAGACCCTACCCACTTTACCGGTATAAGCAACGGTATGGAGACAGACGTAAAACAGGGAAGAAACTTTTACATTGCGGATCCTTCCTTTGCCGACGGGATGCCTCATAAACCCGGTACCTTTACGGTGTCGGTCTACGCCCTTTACTAACAGCTAACCCATGAATGTTGTGCCACTTTCACTCTTCACGAGGAGTGTGAGTGGCCTTTTTATTGCGTCAGCCGTTTCCAAATAAAAAAGACCCGGCCCCAATTGGAGACCGGTAAGGATATCGGTATGGCATTGCGTTTCCTGATGGATAGGAGCTTTCGTCAATCCCCCGGAGGGCCGAGGATTTCCTTGATCTTCCCGTTTTTGGCGGTCAAATGATAAGCTGCCAGTTGCCCTTCATGGATGATCTCATCGTCATACAATTCCAAGCGAATGTCTTTTACTTTGTCTCCATTGTAATCCATGAACGACCACTCCGGGAAACCGCCCGTGGCTGGCTTAAATTTCATTGTTTTTTTGTGGGCTTTATCTACGACCACAAGGTAACGCACAAAGGCGTCATCCCATGTTTTTTCCCCGAGCAGTTTGACCACATCCGCTTTTCCGTCCCCGGTTACATCCACTTTCTTTTGTGCAACAACTTCATTTTTGACCGCTTTGTGCTCTGCTGCAAAAGTCGGAGAAACCGTAAAGGTGAGTAAAGCAACGCCACCAAGGGCTGCAGCCATGATTTTTTTAGCGTTCATCCGAATCACCTGCCCTTTCTTGTATTATAATGAAAGTTTATAACGGAAACCAAATAAGAAAAAGCGGCTGAAGTTGAACGGTATGTCTCCTTTTTTCTACTCCAATTTTCAGATAAGGATTAATCCCTAATTTATATGTCCCTTTCAACTTGGTTTAAAAAAGAAGGAGCTTTCCCATGACCTTTCCTCAAATGTCGACGATCACCTTCGATACGGAAGCAGAATTGGCCTATCTATATCTCGTTCAGAGCTCTACTAGAGGTATTGTTTCCGTCACGGAAGACTTGGACGAAGAGTCGGATCTCATGCTGGATTTTGACAAATCAGGGCGTATCATCGGAATTGAATTTTTTGGGAGTACGGCACTCCAACTCAAAAGCCTCGCAAACATAAAAGGTATACTCACAAAAGAAAGGAAAGGAGACCAATCAAGCTATTCCTTTCGCCTATCGGATAAGAAGCCTGAAAGGTCGATTGAAAAGAATGGTCTCATTTTTTATTTCTCAGGGAAAACGAATGATTTTCTCGGGTTCGATATTGTGGACATTAAGTTATATGGAGAGAAAGTATTGGATTCCATCACTACTTTCCCTTAAAAGGAATCGAAAAACACCGGAAAGGGGATTTGGGATAAGATTGGTTATCCGCAACCATAGGAGGTGCTTCCCATCCGCATCCTCGGATCTGTAATCGTCTTGATTCTAGCACTAATCGTCGCTTATTCCTTTCTAACCGACTCTCTCCCCTGAATGGCCCGCATTTTGCGGTTCGTTTTTTATCTAGAACCATTGAGCTGCTAGAATGCCAAGTATGAGAAGAACCACCGTCCCTAACCCGATGAAAGTAATGGTTCGTAACAATTGGTTTTCTTGCTCAGGAATCCCTCCAATCGATGCAGCAAGTAGAACTCTGGACGGACAAGCCATGATGAGGTGTGAGGAACTCGTATTCTGGGCATAGGCAAAAAGATCGGGACTCATTTGTAGGTGCTGAGCAGTCTGCAGTTGTAAACGGATAAACATCGCGTTCGAGCCTGTATTGCTCCCTGTGAGAAACCCGCCCAGACCTCCAATTACAGGGGAAAGATAAAGTAATACTGGGCCAAAAAAAAGTGCAGCAGAGCTAGACAATAATTGGGTCATGCCAGCTTCGGCCATGATTTGGGACATCACCACAAACCCTAGGGTGGACAAGAGCACGGGTCTCAACTGCTTTAGACTCTGTTTGATACTTTTTTGAACCGTGGGCAAAGACAATTTAAAAGCGAAAATGGAGAAAATACAGACTAGGAAGAGATAGAATCCAGGAGAATACAACAGAGGTAGCTTAAAATGGTATGTAGGAAAGTGCAATACACCAGTGCGGCTTAGATACTGTGCAATCGAGGGAACCAGACGGGACACAAGCAGCAGCGCAATTAAGAGCATATAGGCACTCATCGCTTGAAAAATGGATAATCGGGTTTCGATCTCCCCTGTAGCGGTTTCGAGTTTTTGGGAAAGATCTATTGGTCGTCTTTGCGACCATCGGATAAAGAGCAACTCCACAGCAAGAGCGACAAAAGCTCCAAATACGCCAGCTAACTCTACACTGACAAAGGAATTAAAGAACCAAATCCCTCCCGACAATAAACTACTAACTAAAAGCACCTCAAAGAAATGTTTTCGTAAGGCCGAAAAGCCTCCACTAACGAGAACCATCAGACAGGCAAAGTAAAAAAAAGTAGGGACTGATAAGATGGCACTTCCGGTTCCTAGGCGTTGCAAGGGATAGTCAGCCAAGTTAGCACCAATCACCGTACCGGTAGCCAATGCTCCCCAAGGTACGGCGGTCAAGCTAATCAAGGAGATAAGAGTCGCTTTAAAGCGATCAAAACCGAGGGAGATCAGAATAGGAGCAATCACGATCATTGCGAGTCCAAACCCGCTGGCCGATTCCAGCAATGGGGAGAATGCAACGGCCAAAAGCAGGACTTGCCGCGTAGGGTGATGCGTCGCTTGAGCCACAAAAGCAGCAATGGTTTGGATGGCTCCTGCTTCGTTCATCAAATGGAACAAGAGAATACCGAAAATTAAAACATAAACCACGACTGAAGTAGTAAGCATCCCTTGAATGCCTGCGTCCAACAGTTGGGATCCATTTAAGGAAAATGAGCGCGACGTCAAGGACACCACCGATGCAGTCACACAGGCTGCAACCCCTGCCTCTACGGCTGATCTTTTGAAAATGAACAGCAAAACCAATACAATCAAAATAGGTAAGAGGGAAAGGACAAGATTCATGTCGGATCATCTCCACATCTTGTTGTATACTATAGGAGAAATCATATAGGAGATTATACACATGAATCACCCTGAAGTCAAAGGGATAAACGTCGAGTCTATATCTACTATAGTGATCAAGGGGCGCGCAAAATGGAAATTGGTCAACGTTTAAAGCAACATCGGTTAGAAAAAGGTTATTCCCTGCAAGAGCTGTCTGATCGATCGGGGGTCAGCCGCTCCATGCTTTCCAAAATTGAAAGAGGAGAAAAGAATCCTACCATCAACTTACTGTGTGAGATCGTAGAGGCTTTACAAATCACCATATCCCAAGTCATTGATGAACCTACCCAACGGGAGGTAATTGTAACAAGGAAGGATAAGCGGCCCGTGTTATACGATGAAAACTCGGGGCTGGCGCGACACTTACTCTCTCCAACGCTTCCCTCTAAAGGCATCGAGTTTGTGTTGAATATTCTTCCGAAAGGACATCAAACCGGTAATTTTCCTGCGCATCAAAAAAACGTCCGAGAACACATCTTTGTGGACTCGGGTAAACTCAAAGTTATCCTGGATAATACGGATAGTTTCTTTTTAGAAGCGGGTGATTCGATTTATTTCGAGGCGGATGTCAAACATGGATTTGTGAATATCGGAGAATCGGATTGTCGTTATTTTCTCGTTATATCATCGGTGGAATGAAGGGGGAAATGCTGGTGCAAGATCATTTGAAAGACTTGTATAACCCCCCGTTTTTTGAACGCTTTTCTGAGGTATTGAAAAAAGCCCATCCTTCCTTTGATCATTCTCGATTTTGCAAGCTTATCTTTGACCAGGAATGGGAAACCCGAGCGTTCAAGCAACGAATCGGTCATATCAGCCTTTGTTTACACGAGACATTGGGAATGAATTATATGGATGGTATATCATTGTTGAAATCGATTGCAAGGCAATGCCGCGGGTTGGAATACTTGTTTTTCCCCGATTACGTAGAGGTATACGGTTTGGAAGATTGGGAGCGATCGATGGCAGCATTGGAGCAGTTTACCGCCTTCTCCAGTTCGGAGTTTGCAGTCCGTCGCTTTATCCTTCACTCCCCGGAACACTATGCTGTCTCAAATGATGGACTGGGCTCATCATCCCAACCACCATGTTCGAAGGCTGGCTAGTGAAGGTTGCCGACCTCGACTGCCGTGGGCCAAACCGTTACGAATCTATCAAGAAGACCCAACACCCCTTCTTCCGATCCTGGAAACCTTAAAAGCCGATGAATCTGAATATGTTCGAAGAAGCGTATCGAATCACTTCAACGACATATCCAAGGACCACCCCAACCTTGTCTTAGAACTCGCGCGCCAGTGGACAGGGACCAACCCCCATACTGATTGGATCCTCAAACACGGTTGTCGCACCTTATTAAAAAAGGGAAACGCTGATCTTTCCCTGAAAAGCCGACATATTCGGCTAGGTGATTCCTTGCAGTTTACTTTTCAATTAGGCAACCAAGCCTCCTTTCCTCAAAAAATCCGTTTAGAATACGCCATTGATTATGTTAAAGCAGACGGGAAACCTTCTCGAAAGGTTTTCAAGATATCCGAGAGGAACTGTCCATCCGGAAACATGGAAATCGTAAGGAGGCAACCGTTCAAAGATTTGACGACCCGAAAACATTATGAAGGTTGGCATCGCTTCTTTATCATAGTGAATGGTCAGCCGTTGGCGGAAGAGACGTTTTATTTAAAGGTAGACTCCATTGGGCGTAATATCGGGCTTACGGATGCTCCTATGACTGATATTAACGCCTATATCTTTTATGGAAAGTCTACAACTTGATTGTGTGGAAATGCCCAGAGGGTTTCCCTCTGGATGTAAGTTTTTGCTGCCCCACGTTTTATGGATTGCCTCACCCTTCCCCAAAAATCTCGCAAGGCTCCTCGGAGATCCATCCCCTGACTTCCCAGACAGACCATGTCCACGAACTGTTAACCTCCTGTTTCTGTGGTTGGGAATGAAGCTGTTTCCACCAATCAAGAGGGCTTTGTGAAAAGCCATGAAAAATAAAATAGGCTATCCTGATGGATTACCCGCTTCTACCACATACAGAACATGGCCACTGTTCCCGAAATATAGCGTGTTATCATTTTGTAATCCCCTATCGATAAAAAAACGGGGGTACCACGACCAATGCAGATAGGTTGCCCCCCCCCAAAAAAAAGCACCCCCTAAACATTGTAGTTCGAAGGGCTGATCTTATAAAAAACAGAACTAAAAGGCATTCTATAATAATCCCATAACCCTTACAATATAATATATCTATGTAATACATGAACGGTTGTTTAAGGAGACCCTATAAGTCTAACAAGCATACCAATCCCATAAAAAAGAGGGTGTTCAGATTGAACCTGCCATTGAGTTTTACCGATGTTCTTCGAGCCAAGGAAAGATTGGATGGAATCAGTCATAACACCCCCATCATCACATCTCGTACTCTCAATAGTCGGGCGGGGTGTGAGGTTTTCCTTAAATGCGAGAACCTACAAAGAGGCGGTGCTTTTAAGTTTCGTGGAGCCTATCATACGATTAGTCGTCTATCGACTGAGGAAAAAGAAAGAGGTGTGATCGCTTTCTCCTCCGGCAACCATGCTCAAGCGGTGGCCTTGGCTTCTTCACTGTTGAAGGTACCGGCGGTTCTTTGTATCCCCAAAGACGCCCCCAGGATCAAAGTGGAAGCCACCCGGGAGTACGGAGCAGAAATCGTTTTTTATGATCGGTTTTCGGAAGACCGAGAGAAGGTGGCTACCCGATTAGCTGAAGAGCGGAAACTCACCCTGATCCCACCTTATAATCATCCTCATATCATGGCCGGAGCGGGAACAGCCGCGCTAGAGCTCTTGCGGGAAGTTCCAGACCTGGATACTGTCATCACCCCCGTTGGAGGCGGAGGGCTTTTATCCGGCACCTGTATCGCAGCCAAAGGGGTGTCTTCGGGAATACGACTATTCGGCATCGAACCGGCAGACGCAAACGACACAAAACAATCCCTCACCGCTGGGAAACGGGTAAGCATCCCTGCCCCCCGTACCATCGCTGACGGTCTTCGGAACACGATGCCTGGCGAGTTAACCTTTCCGATCATCCAACATTATGTGGAGTCTCTTTTAACTGTAACCGAAGAAGAGATCCTGGAAGCGCTCCGTTTTTCCCTGTTCCGATTAAAGCTAGTGGTGGAACCCTCCGGTACTGTTCCCCTGGCCGCTCTTTTGTTCCGCCGGGTACCAAATACGATCCGGCGAATCGGTGTGATCATTAGCGGTGGCAACATCGATCCTAAGACGCTAGCGAAGCTCCATTAAGGTCCCTCCAATAGCTGATATCTGCGCTGGCAAAAGGAATCCGCCGGCAAATTCACCAGGAAAAAAGGTACCAAACGGCTGTGAACCCTTTCCCTACCCCCCACTGCTCCCTTATAACTTTCCGTACAACCTAGACGAAACAAGCATATCCATGATATTCTGTGGATAGAAATAGTAACGGCGGCAGGGATGCACCCCTACCGCCGGGTAGCTGCCGCAGACGAGCGGCCACAGTGTTGACGAGAAGTAACCCGTACACCTTCACCACTAGGGCGGGTTACTTCTTTTTAAGTGCCCGATACGCAACGTAGACAGCTAATGCTTGTACAACAACACCAGCCACCTTGGCGATCAGGCTAAGAAGCTCCATGGCCTCACCCCCTCTCTGAAGAGGGTCGTGTGGCCGCCCGCCCTTGGCTACTACCATGGTCTATTTTACCATACCATTTGTTGGGCGTGGACTCATATTTCAAGCATCCTCAAATCCTTCTGAGGGTGCTTTATTAATATCCCCCGACCACCGTCCTGGCGACCACCACCTTAAGTCTCAAAAATAAAAAAGGGCGAGATAGGCAATGCCCAACTCACGATTAATGGATTAACCTACTTTTTTGCTTCCTTCTCAAGTTCAGCTATTACACCTTTCGCTACATTTTCCGAACAGTTAGCTTCTTTCTTTAATTACCCAATCTCTGGAATTGTCCCTGTATCACTCCATATGCGGTTAGCAACTTCCTTACATACTTCAGCCTGAGATTTTCGATCTCTTCCTGAAGTCGTTCTTCGATTTCCAACGGCATTCCCGAGCAAATCTTGAAAAAAACAGCTTAAATCCGATACTTTTCCATTTTTTATGAATGCCCTTCATTTCGATTCGTTTGAATTTTTGTAAATATATGTTTTGCATGATTTCGTTTGTTCCGATACAATAGTTCTATAACAGAAGAAGAGGTGAAACAATGAACAAGTTTAAAAAATTGATTGTGCCAATGACTGCATTTGCATGCGCTTTGGCTATGTTTGTTGCTGTTCCATTTGCATCAGCCAACGGATGGCAATATGTAGGTGAAGAAACCGTTTATAAGTATGGAGACAATTGGGATTCTGGCGGAGGTTACTGGAAAGTATCAAGTAGTTCATACAATACCGCTTGCGTGAAATATGAGCTTTGGGAGTATGATCCTTATGATGTCAATGATTACATAGGGACTCGCTCTGTATGCCCTGGTGGCTATGATACGTTTAATGTAAGTGGATTTACTGACGGTGGCGGTCAAGCAGAACTAATAGTTAAGAAACTAAACTATACAAACACCCCTACACGTTTAATTTATCACGACTGATCGAAAGCAAGCTAGCGTTAAGCTGGCTTGCTTTTTTATTACGCCAAAACAGGCCATTAGCAGCCTCTCCATCGACTGCAAGGAAGCGTGCAGGGATGATTGGTACCCAGGAGCAATCATCCCTATCAATTACCTATTACACAAAAGTGTTGCCAAGCCAACACATTTATACTATTGGCATAATGAAGTAGTGGTCTTTGATTTTTTGGAATCGAAATCCTCCATGGATCCACCATGGTATTATGAATAAACTCAGCTTCTGCATGTTGAAGTGGCCAAGGTAAATGATGAATATTTGTACGGAATAATTTTTTATGGTAAGTCGTGTACAAACAGTATCGTTCCATTAACCAATAATCTAATGAGTCTTTCTGCGCAAAAAACACGTCGGAGACAGGTTTGTATAGACAATGAAACTCAGCCTTTGGAGTATTCCGATGGGTTCGTTTGCTTTTAAACTCAATCTCCTCTTCCTTCTGGGCCAAGCACATTCTAGCATTAAGATAGGGTAAGTGATAAATAGAACGGGCAAAGACTACAGCCAAAGGGTTGGCGGCATCACAACTGAAGAAAAATACCCCTGGTTTGCCTTGATAGATAACATAGGTTCTTACGTTAAGTTCAGGAAATAAATTAGCCAAGGGAAACGCAGGTAACAAGCGCAATTGAATATCCGACATCTCAAATGGAACTACGCTAATCCATGCTTGATTATCAAAAGTATCGATCTCCAAAATAGGGGGAACTAAATCTCGGATCTGATCGACAGAAACAGGCCAATGACTGAATAAAGCCTTTCCCCACGTTTGAGACATGACCCAAGGTTTCTTTGGAAGTTTCCAAGGACGATGACTCGTTTGGTTCAGCATAAGCATGGTCTCCTCATAAGCAAGTCTACCTATATTCATCGCTGAGATCTTTCACTTCGACATCCGGTCTTACGAGAAGATAGGCATCTTACCCGTGGTGCTAATACCCCAACCCGAGATGTAGTTGGCTATGTCCCGGAAATCGTGGAAATGAAAGTGGCGGTCTCCTGAACCGTTTGGTATAACGGTGGCGGGCAAACCAACCGACACCATGTCTATGGTACAAGAAAAGCAAGGAAAGAACCAGAGCACAATCAACTTGCAGCTAAATATGGAAGAGATTCTGTCGACGGCAAAAGAGGGTCTACTTGCCCTTGGTGTCAACCCGGGATTACAAGTCCTCCAGGCTATACCATCCGACACGGAAAAGAGAGTGTCTTGGGCGGATAAAAAGTTGTGGAAAAGCCACGGGTTCGATCCGGTTAGGGGGAAGAACTTAAGGGAAGGACCTAAGTACATATTTTAAATATCTAACAGACATAAATAGGGATTAATTGCTTCGGCACAGGTCAATAAAAAAGGCAACGCCCCGATATTGAAGTAAGCATTAAATACAAATAAAAAAAGAACAGGTTTGTCCTGCTCTTTTTCACTTTATGGTGCTGATGGAGGGACTCGAACCCCCGACCCCTTCATTACGAGTGAAGTGCTCTACCAGCTGAGCTACATCAGCGTGCTGCTTTTTTAATTAAATGGTGGAGGCGAGCGGGATCGAACCGCTGTCCGAAGACATCGCCACGTCGACTTCTCCGAGCGCAGTCACCGTATTGATAGTTTCGCTCTTCGGACTGCCCGGTGACAGGCGTTCCGAAGACCTAGCCGTCTTGGTTTCGCATCACGGGCGACGGCGCACCGGTCAGCTAACCCGCTGAAGTTATGAGACCCGAGTACACCACACGGGCGATGGGGCATCGGATCCTGACTGACTTAGATTAAGCAGCCAGAGCGTAAGATTCTTGTTTGCCAGTTACATTTGGCGATCTGCGTTTTTGACGAAGGACGCAGCCCCTCGGCTCGCTTACGACGCTCGATCTGTCTCCGTCGAATCCAAAAACGCCCCCGGATTCAACTGAGGCACATTTTGAGCGCCAACAAAAAGCATTATACCATCTTATCGGCTTCCTGTAAAGACTAGAAAAGAATATTTTGACCCGGGCCCGGTTATCGCATCCGTTCTTTGAGCTCCCGCTGAATCTCCCGTTGGGCGTCTCGTTTGGCAATCGCCTGCCGCTTATCGTGCAGCTTTTTCCCCTTCGCCAAGGCCAGCTGGACTTTAGCGAAGCCGTGACGTAGATGGAGATCCAGCGGAACCAAGGTGAACCCTTTTTGTTGGGTGAGACCGATCAGTTTACTGATCTCCCCTTTGTGAAGGAGGAGTTTCCGGGTCCGGGTCGGTTCATGATTATAGCGATTCCCCTGTTCAAAGGGGCTGATGTGCATGTTGAGAAGGAACACCTCGCCTTTATCGATCAGGGCGTAGCTGTCCTTCAGGTTGACCCGCCCTTGGCGGATCGATTTGATCTCCGTCCCGGTGAGCACGATGCCCGCCTCGAAGGTTTCCTCGATGTGATAATCGTGGAGCGCTTTTTTGTTACGCGCGACCACCTTGACACCGCCTTTCGGCATCATGCTCACCCCCGTTGTTTTGAAATCGGCATCTTTTAGTATACCAACGGGGAAGGACGGGCGTCAATACGGGGGTACAGGGGGCGGATTATTTCTTTCGACTCCGGCCTGGCTTCCCTTTTCCTCTTGGAGAGAAGCCGCCGCCCCTTCGATCCCGGTCGCCACCCTTTCCATTGGACGGTTTCCGTCTGGACGGCCCTGCTCCGGAAGGGCGTTTGCGGGGTCGAGGCAAGGGACGGGATTGGCCGTCTTCTTCATCGCCCATCAGTTCGAAGTCCACCTTGTGTTCGTCGAGATTCACCCCGATAACCCGGATGGTCACCTTGTCGCCGATACTGTAGACTTTTCCCGTTCGTTCACCGGTCATGCGGTAGGTTGTATCGTCATAGTGGTAGTAATCGTCGGTCATATAGCTGACGTGTACCATGCCCTCGACGGTGTTGTCCAGTTCGACGAACATGCCGAAAGAGGTGACACTGCTGATAACGCCTTCGAAGGTTTCGCCGACCTTGTCTTCCATAAACTCGGCCTTTTTCAGGTCGTCGGTCTCCCGCTCGGCGTCGATAGCGATCCGCTCCCGCTCCGAGGTGTGCTGTCCCGCTTCTGGGAGCCATCCGGCGAAGTGGGTTTTCCGCTTTTCCGGGAGATCTTTGCCGTTGTGTTCGAACACTTCGCGCATGATTCGGTGGATAATCAGGTCAGGATAACGACGGATCGGAGAGGTGAAATGGGAGTAGAAGGTGGCAGCCAGGCCAAAGTGACCCAGACACTCAGCAGAATATTTGGCCTGTTGCATCGAACGCAGCATGACGGTGCTGATCACCTGCTCTTCGGGCTTGCCTTGGACCTTCTCCAGCAATTGCTGCAACACCCGGGGTTTGATCTTATCCGACCGGCCGGTAGCAGTATGACCGAAAATGGTGATGAACTCGAAGAAGGATTGGAGCTTCTCCGGGTTTGGATGCTCGTGAATCCGATACATGAAGGGGACCTTCAACTTGTAAAAGTGTTCTGCTACCGTTTCGTTAGCAGCGAGCATAAACTCCTCGATCATCATTTCAGCGATCGTGCGGGGCCGCTTCACGATGGCGATAGGCTGCCCCTGCTCGTCCACCTTGATCTTGGCCTCTGGAAAATCGAAGTCAATCGCTCCCCGTTCAAAACGGCGGTTACGGAGAATATCCGCTAGCTCGGCCATCAGTTGAAAATGAGGAACAAGAGGCTCATAGCGCGCAATCAGCTCTTCATCCTGATCGATGAGAATTCGCTTGACATCATCATAAGTCATCCGCTCATTGGTTCGAATCACACTAGGATAGATCTCATGATGGATCACATTCCCCTTGCTGTCCATCTCCATGTCGCAGGTCATGGTGAGCCGGTTCACCTGGGGGTTTAGGGAGCAAATACCGTTTGAAAGGCGCTGGGGCAGCATCGGAATCACCCGATCAACCAGGTAGACGCTGTTTCCTCGCTCATAGGCCTCCCTGTCGAGGGCACTTCCCTCTTTCACATAATAACTAACATCTGCAATGTGAACCCCCAGCCGGATACGTCCGTTTTCCAGTCGTTCGACAGAGACAGCGTCGTCCAAATCCTTGGCATCCGCCCCGTCAATGGTTACCATCACTCGATCACGCAGATCGCGGCGGTCTTTGATCTCCTCTTCAGAGATAGTCTCCGGCACTTTCTCCGCTTCCTGTAACACATCTGCGGGAAAATTTTCAGGTAATTGATACTTGCGGATGACAGAGAGGATATCAACGCCGGGGGCATCTTTTTGACCGAGGACTTCAATGATTTCTCCCTCAGCGCTCCTTCGTCCCTCAGGATAAGCGGTCAATTTGACAACCACTTTATCCCCTTCTTTGGCTTGCCCTTTGGCGCCCTTAGGGATAAAGATATCCGCCGACAATCGCTTGTCATCGGCAACGACGAAGCCGAAATGCTTGGAGTCGGTGTAAGTCCCCACCACCTGGGTTCTGCCCCGCTTCAGAATGCGTACGACTTCTCCCTCTGGACGTTTCCCTTCCTCCTGGCCTTCGATGCGAGCGAGAACGGTATCCCCGTCCATGGCCCCGTTCATTTGGTTTCCATGAACGAACAGGTCCGTGTCATAAGGCATCTCCGCGTCGGGAATGACGAAGCCGAACCCCTTGGCGTTGCCCTGTAACCGACCGCGCATCAAGTTGAGTCGTTCCGGCACCCCATAGCGGTTGACGCGGGTCCGTACAATCCGCCCTTCTTCCTCCAGCCCGTTGAGCAACCCCCGGAATGACTCCTGTTCGGGTGTTTCCACTTCAAGGGCTTGCTGCAATTCCTCTAATGTCATTGGCTTGTATGCCGTTTTCAGCATAAATTCAATAATATCGCGTTCTTCAACCACGCTGATGCTCCTTTCCCATTCAGGGATTGTCCGTCGTTCCGGCTACCCGCTTCACAAAGGCACCGATCTCGTCAAATAGATGCTCCCTCTCTCTGTCAAGGGTAATGATGTGACTCGACTTTTTAAACCATCGGATCTCTTTGTCAGGGGAGGCAATGCTTTCATATATGTAGGAGGCGCTCTTGGGCACAACCGTCTCATCTTTCTCTGCCTGAACCACTAGCGCCGGAACCCGCACCTCATGAAGGTGGGTGCGGACATGGCGGACCAACCTGCAAAGGGAGGAAACACACTTTAACGGAGTTCGGTCGTAAGGGACCAGGTGCTCCTCGATATGAAGGGGTTTCCCCCCTCCCCGCTTCATATAAGGCTTTACAAAATGGACCATCCCGGCAAGATGCGCCCGCTTGTCCCGCAGCCAGACGGGAGCACAAAGGGATACCACTCCGGCTAGAGGTTTGGTTCGAGCCAAGTTAAGAGAGAGACTCCCTCCCATAGAGAGGCCGACGACAACAATCCGATCGACTCCGCTCTCCTTGATCCGTTCGTAGCCTTCCAGGGTACTATCCCACCAATCTGTCCAGGAAGTACATACCATCTCTTCCGGTGTCGTCCCATGGCCAGCTAAGAGCGGGGCGTAAACGGTGTAACCTTTCTTTTTCAGGTAATCCCCCAATGGCCTCATTTCCGACGGAGTACCCGTAAACCCATGAACCAGTAGGATCCCAGTTCTTCCCCCCTTATAAAAGAAAAGGTCGGGTGAACGGCGTTGGATTTTCATGAAGCAAGCCTCCTGCCAATCTGTTCGATTGGCACCTCTGTTTGAACTGTTCCCCGTCCCTCCCCTGCTTACACCCGGGTTGGTTTTTACGGCGGCATTTAGTAACATTTTGCTCCAAAATCCGTCCTTTATAACCGTAGACAGAGGCACCAATCCCTTGCATACCGTAAATCAAGAGTATCACAAGACAAACCGCTGGTGGAATGGTTTTCCGGGAACCCCGTTAAAAACAAAAAAGCACCCGCCGATAGCGGGTGCTTTTTTATCGCCTGGCAACGTCCTACTCTCCCAGGGGCTCGCGCCCCAAGTACCATCGGCGCTGGAGGGCTTAACTGCCGTGTTCGGGATGGGAACGGGTGGATCCCCTCCGCTGTCACCACCAGACAAATGTTATAATATCATGTTTGATTGGTTTTGGCAAGAGGAGAATGAAAAAAAGGAGGTTGCTCCGCATCCTCCTTCCTCCGGATCATCTCCAGTCCTGATCATTGATTAACCAGTTGAGTGCTTCATGCCATTGCCAAGCAACCGCTGGCTCATACCCGCCAGGGACGGGTTCCCCTTCTTTTCGCTGTTCCCCTGCCCACAGAAGGCGGCGAAGCCAGTCCAGCTCATCCAGGATCTCAGAGACCGGTCGGAGACGTGCTTCCTCTAAGTAGGGTCGCACCGGTTCATCCAATCCAGGCAGACATTCTTTTACCAGAGGAGCATCGCACTCCTCTGCAGGAAAACCCAGCTTTTCTGCTTTCCCCAAGGCCCACAAAAGTGCCCACAAGGCTTCCATGCGCCAAGTAAGCGGATGGGACTCCAGCTCGTTCAACTGCCGTTCCTTTTCCGCCGGGTCGAGGGAGGAGACGGGTAACTGAAAAATGGGTTTCTCCTCAGGACTGATTTGGGCCCACAACCCTTCCTTCTCCACCCACCGGACGACCCGTGCCGGATCATCATGAAAAATGACCCCTTGCAGCGCGTAAAGAATGACCGATCTTGCAGCCGTCTCTTCCGCGTTCCGCAGGTGAACATCTCCCTCTCTTTCAATCACCGGCAGCGTCTCATCTACCGGTACCCCTTGTTGGCGAAGTCTCTCTTCCGACCGGATTTTTCTGTCCATTGCCGTGTCCATCTGGAAACCCATGCCGACATCCTTTCCCTGTTAACCTCGATAGGACGATTTTCCACAAAATAAAGGCTTCCGTCCATAGAGGAAAAGATATATTTTTCATCCTTGTCGGTTGGATATAGTTCCCTGACCCTTTCCCTACAGCCTCAGGCATGAAAAAAGCACCCGCCGATTGCGGGTGCTACTTCGCCTGGCAACGTCCTACTCTCCCAGGGGCTCGCGCCCCAAGTACCATCGGCGCTGGAGGGCTTAACTGCCGTGTTCGGGATGGGAACGGGTGGATCCCCTCCGCTGTCACCACCAGACAAAAAGTATAATACCATGCTTGATTGGTTTTGACAAGGAGAAAACGAAAAAAATCGGGGTTTCCCGAATTTTCCGTGTCATCGGCCTTCCTTCTCGTGATATCATCACCAGGATTAGGTTTTTAGGGAGGAGACCTCCATATGAAGGTAGATTTGAAGTCACTTTATCGAAAATCGGCTTACCGCCTCCAGATGGCGTACGAATTGTTTATCGTGTTTATCACATTTAGTTATACCATTCTCTTGATCAGTGAAGCCATGGATACGCTGGAAAACCATTCGTGGTTTACCGAAGAGCGTCTTATCTGGATTGACCGCATGTTACTCACCTGGTTTTGGCTGGAATACCTGATCAGACTCTGTTTCAACAAGGATAAATTCGCATTTATCCGCCGGAACTGGATTGACATTCTGGCGATGATCCCCCTGGAATCCTATTTTCGGGCGTTGCGGTTATTAAGGGTGGTTCGCCTTCTGCGGCTGGTACGGATGTCCTCCTTTTTATGGGGCTTTTTACGAGCCCGCCAGATCCAGGTTTCCTTCGGGATTGCCCTCTTGATCATCCTGTGGGGGGCGGGAGGTGTCTACCTCTTGGAACTACAGAGGAATGAAGGGATCGATTCGTTTTCCGATGCCATCTGGTGGGCGGTTGTCACCACAACCACCGTCGGATATGGAGATATCTCCCCCGTCACTTTCGGTGGACGGATGATCGCCATCGTTTTGATGTTCACCGGGATCGGCCTGATCGGCTCGGTTACCGCCAGCGTAGCGGCCCACTTTACCCAAGTTTTGCATCACGAAAAAGAAGGGACCTGTGACGAGGACCGGATCCGTCGCCAATTGGTGGAGACGGCCATGGGACAGTTGGAACGAATTGATGAACTGAGTCCGGCAGAGTACGATTCCCTGCTCCACCTCCTGCACCACCTCCGGGAAAGACAGCCTCCTTCAGAAGCCTTCCCTGTAACAACAACTCCACCGCATCGGAATCACGGGATTGGAGAGTAATGTTAGGCCCTTCATCATACATGACGGGTTCGGCTCCAGGAGATCGGTCGCTGGGGCTCCGTCTCTTTCAAGCCGAGGAAAGATTCTGTCTCTTCTAAAACACGCTCTACCTCTCGGTCCATGCATAGGAGGTGGCGGGATCGGTGCAAGACAACAAGTCGTTTCTCCTCAGCGGGGATCCGGTTGTAAATGTGGCGCGCCCCTTTAGGATGGGCCAAATCATCCTTTCCACCCTGAAGGATGAGAGTGGGCTTCTCCAGTTCTCTGTAGACCGGTTCGACGGTCTTCATTAGGCCGTGCAATTCACCGATAGACCGGACAGGGGAACGAAACAGCCGGCGAAGGTATTCCTTCAGATAAGTTCCTGTGGGGTTTTTTGCGTGTTTTAGTACATCCGCCATCCCCCACATCAATTCCGTTGGGTTCGTAAAGACCGGTGGACTCATCAGGACCACCCGGTCCACCACCCGGTAATCCCGGGCGAGAAGCACCGTCAAGAGCGCTCCCAGAGAAAAACCGATGACGCTGACTCCTGAACAGACCCGGCTCAATTGATCCAATCCGTTTTCCGCGCTGGTAAGCCAATCTTCCCAGTCCACTTCCCTCATCGCGTCCCGGCCTTTGCCGTGGCCAGCCAATACAGGGGTAAGTACCCGTCCCCCGTATCCCTTGATCATCCGGGCCACAGGCATCAGGTCTTCCGGAGAACCGGCAAACCCATGCAGCAACAGGTATCCCTTCATTCTCTATGGACTCCTTTCCAAGGGATAGTCACCGGATAAAAAAAACAGCCGGGCTCCCCCCGCTGTTCTCATGATCGAACCTCTCTCACTGGATGAAGTAACCCGCTGTCAGGGTAAGTACCATGAACAGTACGGCCAAGACGATGGTGATCTTGCTCAGCAGGGCATCGATGCCCCGGGCTTTAGTCTTGCCCATCAGGTGCTCAGACGCACCCCCGATGGCTCCAGAGAGCCCCGCACTCTTACCGGACTGAAGGAGGACGACGAGAATCAGTCCGACGCTGACGATAGCCAGCAGGATATCCACTGCAATCTTCATCTATCATTACACCTCCCGCCGGTGTGAAACTCCGTTTTCACATGGTCATAATGTACCATAAGGTGCCACGCTTTTCAAGAAGATAGCGAAGCACCGGCTAAGCGGAACATCAAGTAAAAAACCGAACCGCCGCATGGGCAGGTTCGGTTTTTTTATACCAAAGCAACCTTTTATTCCCCAGGTTGCTCCTGGGCACCATAAGCCATTGCAATAACGGTATAGCGTTTTTCCGTATGGGGGATTACCTGTTGGACGATAACGGAGTCGGCCTTATAGGCATCCCGAATCTGTTGGGACGCTTGAGAAAGTCCGTTGGCCAAGTTATCCTCCCTCAGATCCAGCTCAAGGAAGACCTGCAATTCCTGATCCATAGTGATTCCTCCTCTTTAAAAAAACCGGACGCGCATCGGACGTCCGGTTGTCTTTTTGGGGAGATCAGCCGCGCAAGTTGTAGAAAGCCAGTTTGCCCGGGTACTGAGCGGTTCCCGCTAGCTCTTCTTCGATACGCAGGAGCTGGTTGTATTTGGCGACACGATCCGTGCGGGAGGGGGCCCCAGTTTTGATCTGACCGGCGCCTGTTGCAACGGCGATATCCGCGATAGTGGTGTCTTCCGTCTCCCCAGAACGGTGAGAAATCACGGCGGTATAGCCCGCTTTTTTGGCCATTTCGACAGCGTCGAAGGTTTCCGTGAGGGTTCCGATCTGGTTTACCTTTACGAGAATGGAGTTGCCGACCCCTTTTTCGATCCCGTCAGAAAGGCGTTCCGTGTTCGTAACAAAGAGATCGTCACCCACAAGTTGCACCTTCTCGCCGAGGCGCTCGGTTAATTTCTTCCACCCATCCCAATCGTCTTCAGCCAGACCGTCTTCGATGGAAACGATCGGATACTTCGAAACCAGTTGCTCGTAGAAGTCGATCATTTCATCCGCGGATTTCGTCACACCCTCGCCTTCCAGACGATAGGAGCCCTCCTTATAGAGCTCTGTGGAGGCGACGTCCAAAGCCAACAATACCTCTTCCCCCGGCTTGTAACCTGCCTTTTCGATGGCGGTTACAATCGTTTGCAGGGCTTCTTCATTGGAGGAAAGATCGGGGGCAAAGCCGCCTTCATCGCCGACAGAGGTGGAGAGCCCTTTTTCTTTCAGCACCGCTTTCAAGTTGTGGAAGATTTCAGCTCCCATGCGCAGACCTTCCCGAAAGCTGTCTGCTCCAACCGGCATTACCATGAATTCCTGGATGTCCACGTTGTTGTCGGCATGTTCTCCACCGTTCAGGATGTTCATCATCGGTACAGGCAGGGTCTTGGAGTTGAAGCCGCCCAGATAAGTATAAAGGGGAACACCGAGGGCCTCGGCAGCGGCACGAGCCACAGCCATGGAGACACCCAGGATGGCGTTAGCTCCCAACTTCCCTTTGTTCGAAGTTCCGTCCAGTTCGATCAAAGCCTGGTCTATAGCCGCCTGGTCGGAGGCATCCATCCCTTCCAATTCCGGGGCAATCACTTCGTTTACGTTCTGAACGGCTTTTAAAACTCCTTTGCCGAGAAAACGTTCCTTGTCCCCATCCCGCAGTTCGACAGCTTCATGAGCTCCGGTGGAAGCACCGGAGGGA
Organism: Salinithrix halophila; assembly: GCF_042650125.1. Lineage (NCBI taxonomy): Bacteria > Bacillati > Bacillota > Bacilli > Caryophanales > Thermoactinomycetaceae > Salinithrix > Salinithrix halophila. The sequence goes on along the minus strand of NZ_JBHSAP010000015.1, from coordinate 335,471 downwards.
ACAATGGCCCGACCGAGGGCACCTGATTCCAGTACAACTTCCACTTCGACGGTTGGGTTGCCACGAGAGTCCAGTACTTCGCGGCCAAATACATCGATAATAGCAGTCATGCGTCATTCCTCCTTGGAGTCTTCAGGGTTTATTCAGCGATGGAACGGCCTGTCATCTCCTCCGGTTGCGGAATACCGAGGAGTTTCAGCATCGTTGGAGCGACGTCGGCCAGAATGCCGCCTTCGCGCAAGCGGACGGATTCGTCCGTCACAATACAGGGAACCGGGAAGGTGGTATGTGCAGTGAACGGGCGGTCCTTTTCATCCAGGACCATATCGGCGTTGCCGTGATCAGCGATGATCACAGCGGTGCCGCCCTTCTCTTGCAGGGCACCGACCACACGACCGAGACACTCATCAACGGCTTCCACCGCGCGGATGGTCGGCTCCAATTTCCCGGAGTGACCTACCATATCGGGGTTGGCGAAGTTGAGGATGATCGTATCGTGGATCTCCTCGCCGATCGCCTTTACCAGCGCATCCGTCACTTCATAGGCGCTCATTTCCGGCTTTAAGTCGTAAGTGGCTACATCCGGGGAGTTGATCAGGATACGGTCCTCTCCCTCGTAGGGTTGCTCACGGCCACCACTGAAGAAGAAGGTGACGTGAGGATATTTCTCTGTCTCGGCGATCCGGAGTTGTTTAAGCCGATGGTTGGAAACCACTTCTCCATATGTGTTGACCAGATCCATCGTATTAAAGGCGATATAACCGTTGACCGCGTCACTGTAGTGGGTGAGACAGACAAAGAAAAGATTGTCCGCCCGTTGTTTTCCCCGGTCAAAACCTTCGAAGTGGTCATTGTTCAGCGCCTGGGAAAGTTGGATCGCCCGGTCAGGACGGAAGTTAAAGAAAACAACCGAATCGCCCTCCTTAACTTGTCCCCGAGGGTTTCCTTCCTGATCCACTAGGACCGTCGGTATAACGAACTCGTCATATACTTCCCGAGCATAGGATTCCTTGACCGTACGAATCGGATCGTCACTGCGGGGGCCGGTAGCATCGACCATGGCACGGTAGGACTTCTCAATACGATCCCAGCGCTTGTCCCGATCCATGGCATAATAACGCCCATGAATCGAAGCCAGGGTACCGATACCCGTCTCCTTTATTTTTCGCTCCAGCTGTTCCAGATAGCCGATGCCGGAATCAGGCGGCACGTCCCGTCCATCCAGGAAGGCATGGACGAAAACCTCCTTCACCCCATTCTTTTTTGCCAAATCGAGAAGAGCAAAAAGGTGGTTGATGTGGCTATGGACGCCGCCATCAGAAAGGAGTCCCATCAGGTGGAGACGACTATCTTTTTTCTTTACGTTCTCTACCGCACCGAGCAGGGCGTCGTTTTTAAAGAAGGAGCCGTCTTTGATTGACTGGGTAACCCGGGTTAGGTCTTGATATACAACCCGCCCAGCACCAATGTTGAGATGCCCCACTTCAGAGTTGCCCATCTGACCTTCAGGCAATCCAACCGCATGGCCAGCTGCCCCCAGGGTGGTGTGGGGATATTGAGACCATAACCGGTCAAAATTGGGCTTGTTCGCCTGAGCAATGGCATTACCGTGCTCCTCATCCCGAAGGGCAAAGCCATCCAGGATAATCAAGGCGACAGGAGCCTTTTGACTCATCCTTCTCCACCACGCTTAGCTGCCGCTTCGACCAGGCGGGCGAAGGAGTCCGCGTCCAGGCTGGCACCGCCGACCAAGGCACCGTCAATATCCGGCTGCTCCAGGAAGGAATCGATGTTACCAGGTTTCACACTGCCCCCGTAGAGGATGCGTATATCATTGGCCACTTGCTGATCATACTGATCCGCCACCGTTTTTCGCACGAAACGAATGACTTCTTCGGCATCCTCCGCGGTAGCGGATTTGCCGGAACCGATGGCCCATACCGGTTCGTAAGCAAGGACGACCTGAGTTACTTCGTCGGAAGAAAGCCCTGCTAAGGCTTTGACCACCTGCTCTCGAACCACTTCCTGGGTCCGATCCGCTTCTTTCTCCTCAAGCGTTTCCCCAACGCAAACGATGGGTACCAAGTCGTGGGAGATAGCAGACTGGGTTTTTTTATTAACGGCTTCATCCGTTTCGGCAAAATAGGTCCGGCGCTCGGAATGGCCGATCACCACGTAGGGAACACCCACGGCATTCAACATGGAAGGCCCGACTTCACCGGTGAAGGCCCCTTCCTCTTCCCAGTGCATATTTTGAGCACCGATGCCGATCCGGGATCCCTTGGCGGCTTCCACCAGGGCGGGAAGCGCGACGAATGGAGCGCAGAGAACCGTTTCCACGCCTTCGGCTTCGCCCTTTTCCCGGAAGGAAGTGAAGTACTCCAGGGCTTCGTTCACAGTCTTGTACATTTTCCAGTTACCTGCGATAACAGGAGTTCGCATCCTTTCACCGCCTTTGTTTGATTGGTCTTTCGGTGGCCTCACCGATCGTTGAGAGCAGCTACGCCGGGAAGGGTTTTTCCTTCCATCAGCTCCAGGGAAGCACCGCCTCCGGTGGAGATATGATCCACCCGCTCGGATAACCCAGCCTTGCTGACAGCCGCGGCGGAGTCTCCGCCGCCGATGATACTGAAGGCTTCCGATTCAGCAACAGCCCGTGCAATAGCGAAGGTACCTTCGGCAAAGCGGTCAAATTCAAATACCCCTAAGGGACCGTTCCAGATGATGAGTTTGGAGTTCCGGATAATCTCCGCGTACTTTTCCCTTGTCTTCGGGCCCATATCCAATCCCTGTAGATCCTTGGGAATCGCGTCGGCAGCCACGGTCTCCGCCCGTGCGGCAGGGGAGAATTCATTGGCCACTACCACGTCTTCCGGCAACAACAGATTGACTCCCTTGGCTTTTGCTGTCTCCATGAATTCCCGAGCCAGATCCACCTTGTCCGGTTCGAGGAGGGACTGACCGATTTCCAACCCCTTCGCTTTGAGGAAGGTATAAGATAGCCCGCCACCGATCAGAAGGTTGTCCACTTTATCCAACAGATTTTCGATAACCCCGATTTTATCTTTCACCTTGGCCCCGCCGATGATGGCCGTAAAGGGGCGCTGCGGCTCCTGAAGAGCTCTTCCCAGAGTCTCCAGTTCTTTTTGCATCAGGAAACCTGCCACTGCTGGAAGATGCTCAGCGATGCCCGCTGTGGAGGCATGGGCGCGGTGGGCCGCCCCGAAAGCGTCGTTGACATATAGATCTGCCAGTTGGGCAAAGGCATGAGCGAGACCCGGATCGTTCTTCTCTTCGCCTGGGTAGAAGCGGACGTTTTCCAGCAGAAAAACATCTCCGTCATGCATATCCTTGATATGGTTTTCCACTTCTTCCCCGATGGCCTGGTCCGCTTTGGACACGGTCTTTCCGAGTAGCTCGGAGAGCCGCTGGGCTACCGGGTCAAGGCGCAGGTCGTCGACGACTTTTCCCTTCGGTCGGCCCAGGTGGCTAGCCAGAATCACTTTGGCCCCTTGATCGGCCAGGTATTGAATCGTCGGCAGCGCCGCCTGAATCCGGTTGTCGTCGGTAATCTTCCCTTCCTCCAGGGGAACATTGAAGTCCACCCGGCAAAAAACACGCTTCCCGCGAAGGTCCACATCACGGATCGACTGTTTATTCATGGGTTTTCGTCCTCCTCGGCATGAGAAAGAGGAGAGTAACCTCCCCTCTTTTCTTCCCCTTCATTCTAGACTTAGAGCCCTTTTTTGGCAATGTAGGTGATCAGGTCAACCATACGGTTGGAGAAGCCCCATTCGTTGTCATACCAGGAAACCACTTTCACCATGTTACCGTCCTGAATCATCGTGGACAGGGCGTCGACAATGGAGGATTGAGGGTCGCCGTTGTAATCTTTGGACACCAGCGGTTCATCAGAGTAACCGAGGACACCTTTGAGCTTGCCTTCGGCTTCTACACGCAGGGCGTCATTCACTTCGTCTACAGTGACTTCTTTATCCAACTCGGCGACAAAGTCCACCACGGAAACGTTGGGGGTGGGAACGCGCATGGCAAATCCGTTCAGCTTGCCGTCCAGTTCAGGCAACACTTTGGCAACAGCTTTAGCGGCACCGGTGGACGTCGGGATAATGGACATGCCCGCTGCGCGAGCCCGGCGTAGGTCTTTATGGGGGAGATCCAGGATTTGCTGATCGTTGGTGTAGGAATGGACGGTGGTCATCAGACCCCGGCGGACACCAAACTTCTCATGCAGCACTTTTACAACGGGAGACAAGCAGTTGGTCGTGCAGGAAGCATTGGAGATGATGTGGTGGGTGGAAGCATCATACTTGTCTTCGTTGACTCCCATCACGATCGTCAGGTCTTCGTTGCTAGCTGGGGCGGAAATGATTACTTTTTTGGCACCGGCTTGACGGTGCTTCTCAGCATCTTCTTTTTTGGTGAAACGACCGGTGGATTCGACGACGACTTCAATACCAAGGTCGCCCCAGGGGAGTTGGGCAGGATCGCGTTCAGCAAGGACTTTAATTTCACGACCGTCTACCATCAGCCCGCCGTTGGTCACTTCCACGGTCCCGTCATATTGATCGTGGACGGAGTCATACTTCAAAAGATGAGCCAAGGTGTCAGCGTCAGTCAGGTCGTTAATCGCTACAACTTCCACTTCCGGGTTCTTCATCGCAATGCGGAAAACCGCGCGACCGATACGTCCAAATCCGTTAATTCCAACTTTAGTTGCCATAAAAATCCCTCCGTTAAGTATGGATCAAAGTGAAAAAACTAGCCAATGGGAATCAAGTGTTTAGATTAGTCAGGACGGCTCTCGCCGCCGCTTCGTCGGTAATGAGTGTGTCTTTGCCAGCAACAGGCAGGATAGCAGCAACAGCCTCCGCTTTTGCAGCGCCTCCCGCCACAGCGATGACCTTATCCACGTTGACCAGATCTTCCAGGTTGAGACCGATACTCCGACCTCGATGGACAATCTCACCCCGTCGGTTGAAGTAATAACCAAATGCTTCACCGATCGCTCCGTCCTCCTCTAATCGACGAAGCAGTCCGGGGGAGGATTTTCGCCTGGCCGCCATGGCCCTAGCATCCCCAATCCCATGTACGACAATCCTAGCGGAACGCATCAGCTCCAGCATCTCCTGAATATGCGGTTCCTTAACCAGGGTCTGCCGGGCTTCCTCGGACAACTGATCCGGGACATGAAGCAGCCGATAATGACCCCCTGCTTTCTGGGCCATCAGAGAAGCAATGTAGTTGGCCTCCAACTCCACTACCTCGCCAAGACCGCCCCTGGCCGGAACAAAAGTCGTCTCTCGCAGGCCGGGGAAAGCACTCATCATCTCCGCCGCAGCGGCGAGAGTCGTCCCACCCGCTACAGCTACAACCTGATTCGGACGGGCAGTTATCTTCAGGATCCGGGCCACAGCTCGACCCATCTCCTTTTTTACCCAATCCGAACGATCCGAATCTCCAGGTACAACAACCACTTTTTTCAGTCCGAGAGACCTTTGCAGCCGGGTTTCCAATTCCGTGAGGCCAAAGAGTTCCTTAATTAGCGGCTCCATGTCAGCCACCAGATCCGATCCTGCATCGGAAAGTTTCATGCCGACACTCTCAATGCGTACCAATCCTCGTTCCCGGAGGAAGTCGACTTCACTCCGCAATACCCTCTCCGTCATCCCCAGGGCAGCAGCGAGGCTCCTTCGGCCGACAGGCTGCATCAATTGCAGATGACGCAGGATCTCATACCGTTTTTTCAGTACTTCCATCAAGTCAGGCAGCAGCTTGCTTTGCAGTTCCAGGATCGTGTTCATCCAACCCCTCCGGCCTCCGGGACTAAATATGTCCCATGTAGCAATTTTCGTCCCAACCAGACCAAAAAAATGGGATGACCACTTTGATTTTAGCCAATCCCTTCTGTTTTGACAAGATCTAATTCACCCAAAATCAGTGGTTTCATGATGTTTTCCGCTCCGGTTTCAGACCTCTTCTTCGTATCGGCGCCTCATCTGGGAGGATCCCAGCCCCATCTCTTCCCTGTATTTAGCAACCGTGCGACGGGAAATCCGCACCCCTTCTTCTTCAAGGATCCCGGCGATCTTTTGATCGGAAAGCGGCTTTGATTTATTTTCTTCCGCGATCAGGCGTGCTATTTTATCTTTTACGCTCTGGGCGGAAGTATTCCCCCCGGTTTCGGTGGCCACCCCAGACTGGAAAAAAAAGCGGAAGGGAAACAATCCGCGGGGAGTCTGCATATATTTATGCTGGGTCGCCCGGCTCACTGTTGATTCGTGAAGCTCCAGAGCCTCTGCCACCTGGCGCAGGGTCAGTGGCTTCAGACGGGAAATCCCGTGTTCGAAGAACTCCCTCTGTTCCTCCAAGATTGCCCCGGTAACCCGGTGAAGGGTGTGTCGCCGTTGTTCGATGCTTTTCAGCAGCCACATCGCCGATTGGAGCCGGCTTTTGATGTAGGAAGCGGCCTGCTTTGCCCCTTCATCCTCTCGATCTAACATCCTTTCATAGTGGGTGCTAATACCGAGGCGGGGGATATATCCCTCATTCACGACCACTTCCAACATCCCGTTCCTCTCCACTACAGACACGTCTGGTTGCACATAACGGGGAGAATCGAAGTTATAAGCAAGCCCAGGCCTCGGGTTCAATTGGCGGATGCGATCAGCCGCCCGTTGCACATCGCTAACGGAACATCCCAGTCGCCGGGCCGCTTTCCGGTAACGCCCTTCCGCTAGATCCGTCAGACAATGTCCGACGACATCCAGGGCAATCGGGTCAAGTTCTTCCTCCCGCAGGAGTTGAATCCGGAGGCACTCAGAGAGGGAGCGAGCCCCGACACCTACAGGGTCAAGAGAATGAATGATCCGAAAACAACCTTCCAATTCCTCTTCGTCGATATTAAAGCGCTTACATATTTGTTTGGACGGCACCTCCACATAACCGTCTTCATCCAGGTTTCCGATAATATAGCGGCAGATACGATGTTGCTTCGAATCGAGAGAGAGAAGCCGGATCTGCCCCTCCAAGACATCGGTCAGCGTTTCTTCTGAAGCAGTCACCCGCTCTAGAGACCGGTCTTCTTTATCCCAATTGATACCCGTGCGCCTGCCTCCTTCTCCCCGACGCAAGAAAGCCGCCCAGTCGGATAATTTTTCTTCACTGACATGAAAGGGCTCATCCTCCTTCGACGGGGGAGGTTCTTCCATCTCCAAGACTGGGTTTTCCATCACTTGCTCTTGTATATACTGGATTAAATCCGCAGCCGGATATTGCAGTACTTGAATCGCCTGGCGCAATTCGGGGGTCATCACCAACTTCATGCGCTGCTCCTGTGCCAGGCCATAGCCCATAGACAGAGCCATATGTGGTCACCTCCGCGTTTTTCAGTATATGTGGCGCCGATCACTTTTGATGCTCGCAATCCGGCGCGGCTAAAAGTGAAAAAGGAGGTTAAAGGCCGAACAAACTGGGAAGAATAAGGAAAGATAACCGGATGCTTTTCTATCTATTCTAGCACAAAGCGCTAGTGGTTACTTTTAACAAAAACTGTATACTCCCTTGCCCCTCCGGTATTCGGATCGCCCAAAACCCCGAAGGCGAGTTAGACATGGGATTTTTCCAATAAATCCTCTTGCTTTTTCGTCCGGGCTTCGATATAATGTTCTTTGTCGCTGGATAATAGAACATATGCGCCTATAGCTCAGGGGATAGAGCACTGGTCTCCGGAACCAGGTGCCCAGGTTCGAATCCTGGTAGGCGCACCACGAAGAAGACGGTATCCGAATCGGATACCGTCTTTTTTCCCAGAGGTTTGACCTACGTTGACCTTTGTTGATCTTTTGGGTTATCATGGAACTGCAATCGATCCACCTGACAGAGGAGGAACCGACATGAACCTGATTCCTTATGTGGTAGAACAAACCAACCGCGGGGAACGGTCCTACGATATCTACTCCCGCTTGTTGAAAGACCGCATCGTCTTTTTGGGCAGCGAAATCAACGATGCCGTCGCTAACACGATCGTGGCCCAGCTTCTATTCCTGCAGACTGAAGATCCCAACAAGGACATCCAGCTTTACATTAACTCCCCAGGCGGATCCATCTCGGCTGGCTTTGCCATCTATGACACGATGCAACATGTGAAGTGCGACATCCAGACCATCTGTGTCGGTATGGCTGCATCCATGGGTGCTTTCTTGCTCTCCTCCGGCACCTCGGGTAAACGGCTGGCGCTTCCCAACAGCGAAGTGATGATTCACCAGCCCCTGGGCGGAGCCCAAGGCCAGGCATCCGACATCGAAATCAGTGCTAAACGAATCCTCCGTATGAGGGACAAACTGAATCATCTGCTGGCAGATCAAACCGGTCAGCCTCTGAAAAAGATCCAGCAGGACACTGACCGTGATTTCTTCATGGATGCAGCGGAAGCAAAAAAATACGGGATCATCGACAACATCATCACCCAGCCGCCGGCAAAGTGATCGGGTTAATTTTAAGGCCGGGCCCCACAGGGCCTGGTCTTTTTCCTGATTTCCCCTTCCTTGACTAACCCATTCGCTGCGTTTTTTTATCTCTCACAGAAAGGGGTGGAACAATGAATTCCTTTGATAAGCAGGATCGTCAATTGTTCTGGGTTTGTATGGTTGTCGCTGCCGTCATGTTGCTCGCCTTTCTTCGGCAATTTTTCTCGTAAGCCGGGAATGCCTCCGGTTCTTTCCAACTATTCCGCTAATTTATAAAGTCCTGCCATGACTGGGATCTCCCTGTATCCTTGATAGAAAATTCATTGCCTGATTCCCGTATATTATGATACGCTGACGAGGGGACAGGATGGGCAGGCTGAGGAGGCTCGACAAAGAAATTGAGGACTGCCGCTCTCGCTTTATTGATTGGTCTACTTACATTCACGGCAGCCCCTTCCGCCTTCGCTGAAACCCCGGAGACTCAGCTTCAAGGATCCTACTTCACCAAAGACGGCAAGCATTACGTCGAAGTAGCCCTCCCAAACGCCGACCACCCTCAGGGAAACTGGATCGTCACCCTCAATGGAAGCAACGAACAAGTGTCGCCTGAAGGATCACAATCGGAGCAATTTACTTCCAATTATGACGATCTGATCGAAGGAAGGAACTATCAGGTGATCGCCGTCTGGTACGGTAAGAACGGCGGCACGAACGCCGATTTGAGCGCCTGCTTCCAGTTTACGGCCAAGGATCCTGCGTCCAATAAGGGAGAAAAGGTTCAACTCCGGGACTGCGGCTTCAAGCCGGCCCCAGCCCCTAAAGATTCGGGCCAGAACCTTCCCGCAGCAGATGATTCAAACGCCTCTGCCGGACAGAATCCCCAAACGGACGCAGCCTCCGACAAACCGACTGAGGATGGAAAGACCCCGGATGCATCCGTTGAACAGAAAGCTGATTCTCCCAGCAAGGAGGAGACTGGCAGCTTATTCAACCTAAACAGCGCTTCGAAAGAGGGCGGGAAGCTTCCGGATACCACCCTATCCGGTTCCTGGGCAACAGCCGGCCTACAGTTGGTCGTGACCGGCTTTGCTCTCTTAGGCTTCCGCCGCGCCCATTCCGAAGACCGGTAAGTCTTTTTCGATCACATGGAGGGTTTCCGAGAGACAGTCTCCCGGGAATTTCGGCCTGTATGGCGAAGGAACCGTGTATTGTACATCGCCACACGATTTCATATCATATCACGATGAAACCGAAAACATGCAGATTAACACCCTAAAACGGGGAATCCATCATGCCCATCGCTCCCATGACAGGCCTTACCGCCTGTCTTTTTTCTTGTTTCTCACGGGAAAGCCCCAAAATGAAAACGACCCCTGAGGGGGTCTTCCATTCTTAATTGAGATGGATGTAATTACTGACGGAACCTGCCGAAACCGTTCGGCGTCCAAACCCGAACCGGGTATTGTAATTGTATTCCTCAACCGTCACGCTGGAACCTTTGACAGCCGTAACGTAAGCTACATGGCCGAAACCACCTGTCTGGTTGCCCGCATCCCACTGTGCGATTGCCCCGACCCGGGGTGTTCGGTTCACCCGATAACCGAGACGCCGGGCATTGTTATCCCAGTTTGTTGCGTTGCCCCAGCGCCCGCCACCCATGGTGTTAGCGAATCGCTTGCCGTGCTGGTTCATACGCCAGGCAACGAAGGAGGTGCACTGGCGGTTGTAGAATCCCCAGGCATCCACTCCGACGGTACTGGCAAATTTAAAAGGATAAAGGGTCGCATCTACCAGGGAAAGCTTGTTTAAGGCCTCACGTAATGTCTCTTCTTTTTGGTTGAGGCCAGCCAGTTTCTTCTCCGTCTTCCGGATTTCTTTTTCTACTTTGACGTAGATTTTGCGTGCTTTTTCCGCTTCCTCTTGCTGTTCTTTTGCTAAACCCTCGTATTTCTCCTTTAGGGCTTTCTTCTCATCCCGGATCCGTTCATATTTCTCCATTAAGCTTCGGTCACGAAGTAAGATCAGACGCAGCGTCTGGAAGCGGGCAAGAAACTCCTCGATGGAACCAGCCTTAAGGAGAGATTGCATATTGCCCATTTCCCCGTTCTGGTAGATGATACGAATACGATTTTTAAAAAGGCGATCATAATATTCCAGACGCTTCTCGTTTTTCTTCTGCTCTTTTTCCACTTCGGAGATTTTGCGGTTGGCCTTCTCAATCTTTCCTTCCATTTTCACGACCTTTTCTTTTTGAGGTCGAATTTTTTTCTCCAGCTTTTTCAGTTCCTCCCGTACCGCACCCTTCTGATCCCGGATGCCCTCCAGCTCTTTCTTCTTATTGTCGGTTCCCTCACCGTGAGCTCGTCCCGGTTGAAGGACCCCCGCGATCAGGATGGCGGTCAACAGAACAGCGGTCCAAAACCGGCCTCCCTTGCGGTACGGCAGTAGATTCACCCCATACCATCCTTCTCTGAACCCAAGCAGGATCACCCACCCCCTCACCTGATTAGGGAATGTCTGCCTCTTGCCGCAATAAATAGCCCAGAATAGACATGTCCCATTATGTTATTCGCAACGGCTGCTATTTTTGTGTCCACTTCGGTAAAAAATAATAGATTTCCGGATCAACCTTATTCTTCTGCTCCTTCTCCATTCTCCCTTTACGGACAAATTCCTTCTTTTTCCTGGTGATTCGGCTTCGGGATGCGCGCAGTAGTCACTAAAAGCCGATTCCTAGGGCTTCCTTCTACCAATGGTCCCCTTCGGATCCCGACTTTCAGCCTATTGTATTAAAAATCGACAAGTATATAATAAGAAACCAGAAAGACCAAGACCAACAAGATAAAAAAAGGCAAAAAATCCCGACTGGTTAACCAGTCGGGATTTTTGCTCTGTACATGTACAGGTTTTTTACTTTTTTCATCCGCCTAGTAGACGGCGGAGGCGCTGGACGTGTTCCGGGGTATCACTGATAATTAACCGATCACCGAGTTGGATTACCGTATCGCCGTGGGGGACAATCACCTCATTCCCCCGCATAATACGGAGAACAAGAGATTCACCCAGCAGATCCAGATCTCGGATCCGCATGAAATGGTAGCGTTGGTTGTTCATCGGGATTTCTTGTAGGTACCCATGGGTAGTCACCAGTTGGATCAGGGAGGGAAATTCAATCATCGCCTTGACTAAGGTTACATTCGAATAAAACGCGGATACCACTTGAATTCGGCTTTCCTTTGTGAGATCGGGCTTCGCCTCGATGCGGGCAATCACTTGTTTGACCCCTCGCTCTTCCGCAAAACGAGCAATCTCCAGGTTTTCCTCATCCTCATTGGTGAAGGCGATGACGATCTCTTTATCGAAAACCCCCTGCTCTGCCAGCCGGTCAAGGTCCCGCGACGGCAGTTCCACCACTCGAAAAGGATGGCGTTCCAGGGGTTCTAGATTACTTTTATCCGACCCGTAAAGTTCAACTTCGTAACCATCCCTACTCAAATCCCGGGCCAATTGCAAGGTGACCGGATTAAAACCGATCAGGGCGGCATTGGCTATCCGATAGGTTTCAGCGTCAGGAACCAAGCGTTGGAAAATAACCGGCGAGGTGAGCACCGTCACGACCGCGGCCAGCACCAAGGCCGTATTCGTGGTGTTGGTGATCAGCCCCATATCCATTCCCACCGCTCCTGCTGCCACCACCAAACTCAAGGTAGAACCCAGCAGGATACTGGAACCGATCGATTCCCTCCAGCCAAAGTGGCGTCGGAAAACCGGAATCATTACCAATTTGGACAGATAGAAAGCGGCCAGGAGGAATGGAAAGAGGAGAAGCGCTTGGGTATCAGCCAACAAGCCGGCCACATCCAGTTTCACTCCCACCATGACAAAAAAGATGGGAATAAGGAAGCCGTAGCCGAAGGCGTTCAATTGAGAAATAAATCCCTTGTCCGGTGCCAAAAGTGAGAGAAGAGCCCCAGCTAGGAAAGCCCCCAGGATATTCTCAGCCCCCACTCCTTCCGACAGTGTTACAAAGAAGAGGATCAGTGCAAAAACACCCCGGGTACCAATGGAGACGGTCTCCCGTTGGGCCTTTTCCATGATTTTTGTCTTCTTAAAGAAGTAGATAAACCAATAGACAAGAAAGACCGCCAAAAACAGTCCAAGGATTAATAAAATACTGGTGACCCCTTCGGAAGTCCGGTTAAATGCAACGTAAACAGCCAAGAAAACCATCGTCACCAGATCGGCGACCACGGCTGTCAAAAGTACCGCTTGGCCGAGAGGGACATCTAGTAACCCTTTATCCTTCAGTACCGGCACCGTAACGCTGACGGATATGGTGGAGATAATTAACGTCATGAAAAAAACATCATTCACGATCCCCGCGAGGGAAAGCATCCAAGCCAAAATGAAGGAAAAGAGAAAAATCCCCGCGAAAGCAACCAGGCTAACCTTTAGCGGATTAACAGAACTCTTTCCTTTACGGCTCTTTTGAATCAGGTCAAAGTCAATCTCCAGACCGGTAAGAAACATCAGATAGATGATGCCAAGAGTGGACAGAAGCTCTAAAACCGTACCCTGTTCCACGACCGAGAATCCGCTTTGTCCCAAAAGGATTCCAGCAGCGATCTCCGCTACTGCCACGGGAAGGGCGTTCCAATGCATCCGTTGCAGCAAGATGGGGATGAAAAAAGCAGCGATTACCACAATCATAAGCGATAAAGAAGCATGGCCTTCCATGGAGGGTGCCTCCTTTCATGAAACTAGAGCGGCTTCGGCTCCTAACCTAAACGGTCTTTCTATTGTTGGCTTTTTTTCGTCTGATCATGTTTTCAGCCAACTCATACTGAGCCAACATTCATAGGTCCCGATCATACCGTGTCAGTCTCTGATGGTCAAGAGGCTACTTATACCAACAGAAACCCCGGTCCGTTATTGCGACCGGGGTTTTAAGTCTCATAGTAGTCGTTGAATCCCGACTGCCGTCCATCAGTAAATATAAGGAATCAGACGCCAAGTCCTCGTGGCGAAACGGCGTGAGCACTAAAACGCCTGTCAAAAAAAGCAACCGGTTCCCGCCTTCAGTCGGGAGCAGTCGCTTTTTTTGACAGGTTCGAGCTCTTTCTCTATCCGATTCAGAAACTTTTAAAGTTCCTCTTTGCTGACGATGGCAGCCAGTGCTTCGACAGCTTCCTCTGCATCAGAGCCCTCAGCGGAGATGCTGATCTCTGAGCCGTTGGAGACAGCCAAACTCATAATTCCCATGATGCTTTTTGCGTTGACTTTTTTTGCTTCTTTGCTGACAAAGACCTCAGAAGAATACTTATTGGCCTCTTGAACGAAGAGAGCTGCTGGGCGGGCATGCAGACCCGTTTTCAGGTTGACGGTCACGTTTTTTTCTGCCATCGGAAAATCCCCTCCATGGGTTAGTATTGGATTGTATGGATAATCCCGGGCCAAGCCCGGACGGATCAACTTCGAAATGCGGCCGGATCCCTTAGTTTACCGGCCATTTCGTCCAACTTTCTAAGCCGGTGGTTGATCGCGGATTTGCTCAATTTACGCGGAAGCATCTGCCCTAATTCAGTAAGGGAGATTTCCGGGTGTTTCAGTCGCATTTCCGCTACCTCTCGGAGTCGATCGGGCAACTGGTCGAGACCGATCTCCCGATCGATCAGACGGATATTTTCCACCTGACGCATCGCTGCTTGGATCGTCTTATTCAGGTTGGCCGTTTCACAATTGACCAACCGATTGACGGAATTACGCATATCCTTCATAATCCGGACATCTTCAAACTGGAAAAGGGACTGGTGAGCCCCCATAATATTAAGGAGTTCCCCGATCTTATCTCCTTCTTTCAGATAGACGACAAACCCTTTCTTCCGTTCGATCCATTTGGCGTGAAGACGATACCGGTTTAATAGGTTGCATAAATCCTCACTATGGTCCTGGTAGGTGGAAACAAGCTCCAAATGATAGGAGGCACTGTCTGGATTGTTGACGGAGCCCCCCGCCAAGAAAGCCCCCCGCAGATAAGAGCGGCGGCAACACTCCCGGGTGATCAAAGAGGGGTCAATCCCCTGGACCCGATCCAATCCTTCCCCCAAAATACGCAAATCCCGCAAAATACTTTCCGAACCGCCTCCTAGACGAACCGCATAGGTGTTGTTTTTCTTAAGCCGTACTTTTCGGCGCACAAACACTTCCGGATGGAGTCCGTAACGCTCTTTAATCAGGCTGTAGGTACGGCGGGCGATTCCGTTGTTCTCCGTGGTAACTTCCAGACTGATCCGACCTCTGCTTAACGAGAGGGCCCCATTCATGCGAACCAGGGCAGATAATTCCGCTCGCTGGCAGCAAGGCTCGGCTTGGATGCGGGTCAGTTCCTGTTTGACAGTGGAGGCAAAAGACATCGGACATCCCTTCTTTCACTTCACGGCTTCCGAATCAACCGAATGATGCACCGGCTCAAAAAGGAAGCATCGTGGCGGAGCACATCCCGGGTCTGGATCAGGTTAGCAGCCAAGACCTCGCATCCAAACTCCCGGATACGACCAACATCCGGAAGCACCGGAGAGGCCCCTTCCTCGGCATAACGCCGTTGGATGGATATTGGCGGCAGTTCGTCATTCACAATCACGACATCAAATAGGCTTTTTCCCACATGACGATGGATAGCCGCCACATGATCGGCAGCGGTGTAGCCATCCGTTTCTCCCGCCTGGGTCATAACGTTGCAAATATAAATTTTCTTCGCTTTGGAGGCTCGAATGGCGTCGACCATCCCCTGGACGAGGAGATTGGGTAGGATGCTTGTATAGAGGCTGCCAGGCCCGACAACGATGCCATCCGCCTTTTCGATGGCTTCTAGGGCCTCATCCACAGGGCGGGCCTCAGGAGGATCCAGGAAAACCCGCCGGATTTTCCTCCCCGATTTGGGAATGCGGGACTCTCCTTCCACCAGGCTTCCGTCAGCCATTTCCGCCTTCAACGTCACGTCCTGACCGGTGGAAGGCAGAACCCGTCCGCGAACAGCCAGCACCCGGCTCATTTCTTGGATGGCATGGTTAAAGTCCCCGGTAATATCTTTTAATGCTGCGATGATCAGGTTTCCCAAATTATGCCCAGCTAAACCATTACCGTTTTGAAAACGGTATTGCAGGACTTTCTCCAGAAGGGGCTCTGTGTCAGCCAACGCCACTAAGACATTGCGGAGATCTCCCGGCGGAGGCATCTGCATGTCGTTCCGAAGCCTTCCCGAACTTCCCCCGTCATCCGCTACCGTCACAATAGCGGTGATTTCTGCAGGCAACCGCTTCAACCCCCGCAACATGACAGAAAGTCCGGTCCCCCCTCCAATCACCACCACGCGCGACCTGAAACGACCCGTTCTTTCCCTGTTGTTTGTCAAAAAGGACACCTCTTTGGCTCGATCCCTCAGCCGTTTTTATCGATGTCTCGGTGCGCCGATCGGGTCCATTCTTTTTCCTGGAAACATTGATTCAGGTATTCGGCGATCGCGACGGATCGATGCTTACCACCGGTACAGCCGATCCCCACCACCAGACTGGTCTTCCCTTCCCGCCGATAATGGGGAATAAGGAACGCTAGCATATCCGTTAATTTTTCGAGGAATTGCTTGGTTTCTTGCCATTTCATGACGTATTCGTAAACGTCACTTTCCTTTCCCGTCCGGGGTTTAAGAGACTCTACATAGTGGGGATTGGGCAGAAAACGAACATCAAAGATTAGGTCGGCATCGATGGGGACGCCATATTTAAAACCGAAGGATTGGAAGGAAATATTCAAGGTATTCTGCCCCGATTGGTTGAAGCGGGAGACGATACGGTCTTTGAGTTGAGCGGGCTTCAGACCGCTTGTATCGATAATCTGGTGCGCCCGTCCCTTGATTTCCTCCAAGAGCTGCCGCTCTATACGGATTCCGTCCATCGGGGTACCGTTTGGCGACAATGGATGTCGGCGGCGTGTTTCTTTATATCTTCGAACCAAGGCCTGATCACTGGCATCCAGGTATAAGATCTGATAATGAATGCCATGATGTTTCTCCAACCGGTCCAAGGATTCAAAAAGAGAAGAGAAAAAGTCCCGTCCACGCAGATCGATAACCAAAGCTGCTCGCTTCATCCCGCCGGATTGCTCCAACAACTCCGCAAGTTTGGTCAGCAACACGGGGGGCAAGTTATCAATACAGAAGAAGCCGAGGTCTTCCAAGCTCTGCATGGCGACGGTTTTACCCGCGCCTGACATGCCTGTGATAACGACGAGATTGATTTCTTTGTCAGATTTCGCAGTCACTGGCGACCCCCGCTTTCCTTTATTCTATGCCATTCTCCGATTCATTTTCTGCTTGGCAGTCAACCCCGCGGCACCAATGATTCCAGCATCGTTACCCAGTTGGGCAGGGAGAATCTGCACCCCAGCGGAAGCATGGGAAAGGCAGCGCCGGGTATAAGCTTCCGTCAGCGGGCGGAAGAGGAGTTCCCCAGCTTGGGAAACCCCGCCTCCGATGATGAAGGCTTCCGGATTATTAACCACGGAGAGAATGGCCAATACCCGTGCGAGAGCGACCGTCGCCTCGTCAATCACATGGATCGCGACGGCGTCGTGTTCTTTGGCTGCTTCAAAGATATCCCGGGCGGTCAGCTTCTCTTTTTTGGCGGCCAGAGATGTCTGTCTCCCCTCAGAGATCGCTTCCTTCACAAGGCGAACCATTCCGGTAGCGGAGGAAATGGTTTCTACACATCCATATTGACCGCATCCACACAAGGAACCATCCTCCACCACTTGTATATGGCCGATTTCACCGGCAAGTCCCGATACACCATGCACCAATTGGCCCCCGACGATAATCCCTCCTCCAACTCCCGTACCCAGGGTGACACAGATTAGGTCAGAAAAGCTCGCCCCAGCTCCGCTCCAGGCTTCACCCATGGCGGCAACATTGGCATCATTGTCGATGGCGACGGGAACACGCAATTCTTCTTCGAGGATCTCCTTGATCGATACGTTTTCCCAGGGGATATTGGTCAGGCGGAGAATCTTTCCGCCCGGGATATCCAGGAATCCTGGCAGTCCCAGACCCAGGCCGCCGACTTCTTCCCAAGGGGTATCCGTCTCGTCAGCCAGCCGGCGAATGCTTTTAGCCATACGGCTTATACCAGACTCGGCCTTTTCATCAGTTAGCGTTGGTTCTTCCATCTTATATAGGAGTTGACCCTTCTCATCCACGATTCCCAGCTTCATACTCGTACCGCCAAGATCGATCCCGATATAACGTTTTGCCAATGTGATAACCCCTTTCCTTTCAAGGAGTGCTCCTTACTTTCCTTCGCTAAAGCAGCATTGATTAGCATTCGCCTTCATTATACCGCATGATCAAGGAAAGGGCATTTCGTGACGACCGAATCAGCCGGTGTGGTGCCACGCATGGGAGAGGAGTTCTTCCTCAGGAGAATAAACCAGCTTCCCGATCAGAAGGGCACCTTCAGGACGGAGGAGTCGGGTCAGAATCTGCCGATCCATCCCCGAAGTGGGAAGAGATGGGACATGCGATACGGGCTGCCAGCATAACTCCCCTTCCGGAGATCTCTCCAACATTTCTCCTCTATGGCTGTCCGCAAGAAACGTAAACATCATCCATTCTTTATCCCTTTTCCCTTCGTTCTCCATGCACATCGTGAAAACGCCGCCCAAGGTAGGATTTTCCAGGATCAGGCCCGTCTCTTCCCGATATTCCCGGCAGACCGTCTCCAGTATGGTTTCCGTCGGTTCCATCTTCCCCCCGGGAGCAACCCACCAACCACGGCGTGGTTTTTTCAGAAGCAGAACCTGGTCCCCTTTCCTCAATAGGCAGTTCGCAACGCGTTGCATCCGTTTTCACCTCTGTATCTTCTAGGATATCACCGAATTCGACACGGAACAATGCGAAGCCCTACAGCACAAAAAACGCGGGATACAGCACCCGCGAAACAATTAGCTCGATTCCCCTATCCATTATACCTGAATCTCCTGCAATGAAGAAGCCACCGAAAGGCTTCGGCGGCTTCCCTACCTTTACATCCGATTGACCAGCCCTTCCTTTATAGGTGGGGCCTCTCTTTTTCCCCGGAGTTCCCGTTCCAGGAATTCATGCTGGAAGTACTCCGTCACCTTCTCCATCAGGACTTTCCGTGTCAGGATCCCTTCGAACCGATTGTGGATATCGATGATCGAAATATAGGGACGGTCGATCAGGACGTCGAATGCAAAAGAAAAGATCGAATTGGCAAGGATTCCCGAATGGTTTTTGTTCATCGCCTCCCGCACCTGTGATTGCGAAAGTTTAGCAAAGTCAAAGTCATTTCGGGTCAACATGTAGTCAAGAATATTGGTCTTGCTGATGACACCTTCCACCTTGCCATCCCCGTCAATAACGGGAACCGAGGCGTACCCTTTACGAGTGAGAACCAGCAAAGCCCGTTCCAGCGTCCAATCTGGACGAACCGTTACCACTTGGTCTCCCGGAATCACCAGCGGCGCAATCTCCTGGACGAACAAATGCGTTATTTGATTATTCATGGCGACACAATCCTTCATTGGTCTTTTTGGCCAAGTCTCTCCATGACCAGCACCGGGCAGGCTCACCTTCACGCTAGCCGTGGATATCATACGTCATCCAGGCAGAAAACGTCCATCTGTGGGATGCCCACTATGGATATCCCCTCTTTTGGCCAGTCCAAACCTCTCTTTCATTAGAAAAAAAAACCCTCATCAGAGAGGGTGAGGCTTCGTCAATTCATTGAAGAAAAGCACCACATTTTCTTCTTTTTTCGCATCTTTGCTGGGGAGACGAGCTAGTTCAGCCCCGTCGCGGAAGAGGATGAAGGTGGGAACTCCTTTTACGTTGTACTCTTCGGCAATCTGGCGCGATTCGTCAACATCCAGTCCACCAAAGCAAAAATGGGAAGAGTACAGCCTCTCCCACTCAGGCATGGAGAAAGCGAGACGTTTGCAATCAAAGCACCATTCCGCACTGAACTCCACCATCTTGACACCCTCTGCAATAAAGCTCTTGAAGGTGCTTTTGTCTAGTTTCTCCATCGTCCCTTCCCCTCTCCCCCTACGGCGCTATTTGGAATGCCATGAAAACTGCGCGTCTTTCCGTTGCACGCGGCAGGCCTGTTCCAGAAGGCGGACATGACGCCCCACCGTGGAAGAGGAAACATCGTGCTTTCTGGCGACGCTTTCCTGGGTGAGGGAAAGGCCGTGTAACCGAGCTACCACATACTCCAGGGCAGCCGCCCACCCCTCCACCTTGCGAACCTCCGGTAGGTGAGGATGGTGCTGTCGAAGAAATTCCGCCCAAATGATCTGAGCATCGTTCATATGGGTGATGTCGTACTGGCCACTCATCCTTTCCAGACAGCAGTTCAGTACCCGTTCCCATGTTTCCAGCCAGGAGGGCATCTCCTGGGAAAGCTCATAGGATTGGATTGTTACATCCCGCCCATCGAGAACTGCCCGATAGGGAGTATCTGCTCCAACACGCTTCAAAACATAGAGGGCCATTCGCTTCAACTCATCATCTTCATCGGCCCGCATAAGAAAGCTTTTCAATACCTGCTCGACTTCCCGGTCCGCGATCCATTCAAAGACCTGGATCACCTGCATTTTGGTTTCGAAGTCCCCGTGGTTCAAAGCCCAAAAGAAGGAAGAGCGGATCAAGGGATTCTGCTTGATCTGATCGGGAAGGGGGTCGGTCTGTTGGTCTAATTGGGAGAACTGCTCTTCAAAGGGAAGCTGGTAATGATAACTGAGTGTCGGTACCTGTTGCGGGCTGTAATCCGCCCAGGTCTCCAATTGGTTCAGATAGAAACCGGGAATCTCCGAAGAGGGATCCAAATTTCGAACCACTCGCCAGTATTTCTTCGCCTCAGCGAATCGCTTCGTATTGAAGGCGGCTACAGCTACATAGTGGAAAAGGCTCGGTTCCGGATTCCGCTCCAGTTTGAGGAGTTGCTTGAAAAGCCGGTAAGCAACAGGATGCTCACCCAGAATTCCCATCGTGGTAGCCAGTTTGTACATATGCTCCAAATGGTAGGGAGCCCATTTTTTCAGCATTTCCACCAATTGACCACGGTGTTCCCGATCCCCGTTGTGCTGGGCAAGCACTGCGAGGTTACACAGGGCATGTAGATTGTTAGGGTCTTCCTTCAACACCTGGCCAATCGTATCCATCGCTTTATCCAACTCACCCGTGTAATAGTAGGCAAGAGTCAGGTTGTTCATGGCTGCGGAAAAGTCAGGATACTCTTCCACCAGTTTTTTTAGGGTTTCGGTCGCTTGCAGGAAATTACCGGCCTCAAGGTAAGACCGGGCTTCCTCATGCCGCCGCAGCCACTCTTTCTTCGGTTTCGCCTCGGGTCGTCGGGGCTGGCGGCCTAGCTCATAAGCCAACATGTCCAACATCTCTTCCGCTTCTTCAGCGAATTCGCCCTCCGGTTCTTCCTGGAGGTAATGGACCAGGTACTCCTCCGCTTGCTCAAAATCGTCCATGTTGGCAGCATTGTTGGCCATATAAAACCAGCATTCGTTCAGTTCTGGATCGACTTTCTCCAGAATGGTCCGAAGGACATCGTTGGATTCTTCGAAACGACCCATTTCGGATAGGATTCCTGCAAGGTTGCACTGGTTAACCGGATTTTCCGGCTCTTTTTCCACCGCTAGGCGAAAATACTTTAAAGCTTTATCATATCGGTGCCGGTCCAGAGAACGGACTGCACGCTCAAAAAAGAAGCTGGCGTCCAGCCTCAGCCGGACCACTTTTCGCTCCTGAGTCTGTTTTTTAGCATCCGCATGTTGTTTTTTCATCGGCATCCCCCACCCCGTCAGGGTATTGAGGCTAAAGCTGCATACATCGAACAAAGTATACCACACTTACGGGACCCTTACATACCCGCAGGGTGCTGCAACTTCCCTCAACCTTTCTCATCGTACATGATTAACTACATTCCCGCTCGAAACAGGGTACTGATCGAGCCGCCTTTTTCGATTAGGTGGATCGCCTTCGATAACAGCGGCGCCACTGACAACACCGTGAACCGATCATTGAGAAATGACGAGTCGACGGGGACGGTGTCGGTGATAACGACTTCCCGGATCCCCGGATTGTCCAGCTTTTTTATCGCATCGGCGGAAAAAACCGGGTGGGTAGCACAGACATAAGCTTGTTTTGCTCCCTTCTCCCTCAACCCTTCGACCACACTGACGATCGTGCCTCCCGTGTCGATCATATCCTCAATGATGATGGGGGTGTGCCCTTTCACTTCCCCGATGATATGAGTGATACTGGCTTCGTTATGTGCAGGTCGTCTCTTCATCATAATAGCGAATGGCGCATCCAGGTAGGAGGCCAGTTTTTCCGCCGTCTTGACTCTACCGGCATCGGGAGAGACAACGACCGGATGATCAATCCGTTTTTCGCTGAGATACTCTGTAATCCGATCCAGGGCTGTCAGGTGATCCACAGGGATATGGAAAAAGCCCTGAATCGCAGGGGCATGGAGGTCGAGAGTGATGACCCGATCCACTCCGACCGTGTGCAGGAGATCAGCCACTACTTTGGCCGATATCGGTTCTCGGGGTGCATCTTTCTTTTCTTGGCGAGCGTAACAGAAATAAGGGAGAACCGCGGTCACGCTCCGCGCCGAGGCCCGCCTGGCCGCATCCACCATAAACAGGAGTTCCATCAGATGATCGTTAACCGGGTGAGAGAGGCTCTGTACCAAGTAAACATCGGCGTTGCGAACACTCTCCTCATAATGGATATAGATCTCTCCGCTTTTAAACCGGCTGATGCGGACCTTCCCCGGTTGCATGTCCAACTCTTCGGCCATCTTTCCCACCAAATCCGGGTTGGACGTTCCCGAAAACAGCATCGCCCCTTTGGAATTCATCAGATCCCCCCTGCCGAATATGGAACCGCAGGCCATACGGCTGCTGCGGTTATGAACAAAAAAGACCGGCCCCAATTCCTTTGATTTCCTCCATTGTAAGGATAGTCGACCCGGCACGTCAATGTCCTCCTATATAACCAACGAAGGATTTTACAAAGGAATAGCTTGGTATCAAAAGACCTTTTTGTAAGTTGTGGCGATATCATGACCGCTTTAAAACAAATAAAAAAGGCACCCTATTATGGTGCCGTTGGTATTCCGTCAACCCCCATGCCGTTTCTCCAACTCGGCGAGGATGGCGTTTAGGGGGAGCTTCTGTTCCCGGAAGAGGACAAAGAGGTGGAAAAGGAGGTCGGAGGCTTCCCAGGTCAGCTCCTCTCGGGAGCGGTTCTTCGCTGCGATAATGACTTCACCCGCTTCTTCCCCCACCTTTTTCAAGATCTTATCCACCCCTTCATCGAAAAGATAAGTGGTGTAAGATCCCTCGGGGCGTTCCGCCTCTCGCGCTGCGATGATGGATTCGAGACGGTTAAGAATCCCGTAACGATCCCCTCCAAAGGATGTGTCACCCTCGAAACAGGAATAGTCTCCTGTGTGGCAGGCTGGGCCTGTCGGCTTTACCTGGACCAGCAGAGCGTCTCTATCACAATCGGGGGCGATGGAAATCACCTTCTGCACGTTCCCCGAAGTGGCTCCCTTATGCCACAGCTCCTGTCGGGAGCGGCTCCAGAACCAGGTCTCCCCGGTTTCCTGCGTCTTTTTCAGCGATTCCTCATTCATATAAGCCAGCGTAAGTACTTCCTTGCTAACCGCATCCTGGACAATCGCCGGGACAAGCCCTCGCTCGCCAAAATGCACCTCACCCGGGTCCAGCCGGTTGTCCCCCCTTCTATGGTTATCCCTCACCGTACATGCACCCCCTTCTCTTTGAGACGAATTTTCAGGTTTTCCACCGCGATTTCCCGGTAATGAAAGATGGAAGCGGCCAGGGCAGCATCGACCGGCGTCTCCCGAAACACCTCAATGAAATCTTCCTCGGTGCCGGCACCCCCAGAAGCAATAACCGGTATGCACACTTCCGAAGCGACCGCACGGTTGAGAGGAAGGTCGAAACCGCTTTTTTGTCCGTCCTGATCCATGCTGGTAAGGAGAATCTCTCCAGCACCGCGTCGGGCGGCTTCCATCGCCCAATCCACCGCCCGGCGATCCGTCCGCTTTCGTCCACCATGGCTGTATACGACCCAGTCTTCCTCCTCTTCATCCCAA
Source organism: Salinithrix halophila (assembly GCF_042650125.1). Classification (NCBI taxonomy): domain Bacteria; kingdom Bacillati; phylum Bacillota; class Bacilli; order Caryophanales; family Thermoactinomycetaceae; genus Salinithrix; species Salinithrix halophila. The sequence continues at coordinate 311,764 of NZ_JBHSAP010000015.1, read as the reverse complement.
CGGGCATCCATAGCAACGACGATGCACTGACTGCCGAACCGGCGAGCCCCCGCTTCAATCAAGTCGGGGTTATGGATAGCGGCGGTATTGATCGACACTTTATCCGCACCGGCACGCAGAATCTCTCTCATATCCTCTACTGAGCCGATCCCGCCTCCGACAGTAAAAGGAATACGTAGCGTACCCGCGGCAGAGCGAACCACATCCACCATCGTCTTGCGCCCTTCATGGGAAGCGGAGATGTCCAGAAAAATTAGCTCGTCCGCACCCGCCCGATCATAGAGGGAAGCCAATTCGACAGGATCTCCCGCATCTCGGAGATTAACGAAAGAGACTCCTTTGACCACCCGCCCGTCTTTGACATCGAGGCAAGGGATGATCCGTTTAGTGATCATCGGTTCCCCTCCCTTTTACGGCGCTCAGTGCTTCGGAGAGTTCGACGTCCCCTGTGTAGAGGGCCTTCCCCACAATGGCTCCCTCCACTCCTTCCACTCGGTAGCGGGAAAGTTCCAGTAAATTGGAAACGGATTTAACCCCGCCGGAGGCGATCACCTTTTTCCCGGTAGCTAAGGCCAAGTTCCGGACAGCAGGAATGTTGGGGCCGGAGAGGGTCCCATCCCGGGAGATATCCGTAAAGATGAAGGTCTCCGCCCCGAGCGACACCATCTTTTGGGCCAGATCTTCGGCCAACACTTCCGAGTCATCCAACCAGCCGTGGGTGGCAACCCGCCCGTTTCTCGCATCCAGTCCGAGGGCAATCTGGTCCCCATGACGGGCGAGGGCCGCTTGGACAAAATCCGGATCATCGATCGCCGCCGATCCGATCACGACGCGGGCGACACCCAGGTCAAGGAGGGCCTCCAGCCGATCCATGTCCCGGACGCCACCCCCCACCTGAATAGGCACCTCTATCGCCGAAACAACCTCCCGGATCACAGGCAAATTGACCGGTTCTCCGGAGCGAGCGGCGTCCAGGTCGACAACATGAAGCCATTCCGCTCCCTGTTCTACCCATCGGCGGGCAACAGCAACCGGATCCTTATCATAGACAGTTTCAGCATCATAATCTCCCTGAAAGAGACGGACACATTGTCCACCCCGAAGGTCAATCGCAGGATACAGAGTAAAATTCATCGTGTGGACGCCTCCCTGATACACAGGCTGGCAAAACGTTTTAAGAGCTGTTGCCCTACGTCGCCGCTTTTTTCCGGATGGAACTGCATCCCGAACAATCGATTCCGCCCCACGACCGCCGGTACATCTTGGTAATAATCCGTCACCGCCAACACGTCTTCGGAATTGTCCGGAACCACAAAGAAGGAATGGACAAAATAGACATACCCCTCCTCTACCTCTTTCAAGAGGGGATGAGGCCCCATGAAACGGAGCGCGTTCCAACCAATGTGGGGTATATGATAATCCCCCTCAAACTTCTTCACATGACCCGGCAGGAGATGAAGACCTTGGTGGTATCCGTACTCATCACTGCTGGTAAATAGGAGTTGCATACCCAGACAGATGCCGAGAAAGGGTTTATTCTCCGTCAGAACGATTTCCCGGATGACTTCCACCAGATTCCGCTTGTTTAACTCCATCATCGCATCGCCGAAAGCGCCGACGCCCGGCAGGATCACGCCGTCAGCATCACGAATGACTGCTGGGTCATCCGTGATGCAGGATTGAAAGCCCATCCGCGACAGCGCTTGACTGACACTGTAGAGGTTGCCCATCCCGTAATCGATAATGGCGATCACGTTAAAGCACCCCCTTGGAAGAAGGAACGGATGTGACCCGGGGATCCACTTGGACCGCTTCATCGAGGGCCCGTCCCAGAGCTTTGAACAGAGACTCGATCATGTGGTGGGTGTTACGGCCATAATGAAGGATCACGTGTAGATTCATGCGTGCTTCCAATGCTAGTTTCCAGAAGAATTCATGTACAAGTTCGGTATCGAAAGCACCGACCCGTTGGCTCGGGAAATCCGCTCGAAACTCCAGATGAGGCCGATTGGACAAGTCCAGGATGACCTGGCCGAGGGATTCGTCCATCGGCACCCAGGCCTGTCCATAACGACGAATTCCTGTTTTATCGCCCAAGGCTTCCCGGATCGCAGAGCCTAAGCAGATGGCGATATCCTCCGCTGTATGATGATCGTCGACTTCGTTGTCTCCCCGAGCCGTTATCTTCAGGTCAAAGAGTCCATGCTTCGCGAACAAGTCCATCATGTGCTCCAGAAAAGGAACGCCGGTGGAAAACTCCGTCTTTCCGCTACCGTCCAGATTGACGGTCAACTCAATTTGGGTTTCCTTCGTTTTTCGTTGGATGGATGCCATGCGCTTACTCATGGTTTTCCCCTTTCTCCATACGCGCCTGGATGGATGCCGCGTGGGCGGTCAACCCTTCCGCCTCAGCCAGGGTGATGACTGATTTGCCGTCTCGGAAGAGAGCTTCTCGACTATAGGCGATTAGACTGGTTTTCTTCGTAAAATCGTCCACGGAAAGCGGGGAGAAGAAACGGGCGGTCCCATTGGTAGGTAGGACGTGATTGGGGCCGGCAAAATAATCCCCGACCGGTTCAGGACTCCAAGGTCCCAGGAACAGAGCACCGGCATTTTTTACCCGCCCGACCCAATCCCAGGGAGACCGGACCATCAACTCCAAATGTTCGGGGGCCAGGCGGTTGGCGATTTCCACGGCCTCATCAAGTGTGTCGGTCAAGCAAATCGCCCCATGATCCCTTAGGGAAGCAGCAGCAATCTGTTTCCGTTCGAGACGCTCACACTGGGATTCCAACTCCCGGGTCACTGATGCAGCCAATTCTCGGGAAGAGGTGATCAGGACCGCGGACGCCATCGGATCGTGCTCCGCCTGGGAAAGGAGATCCGCCGCTACAAAGACAGGGTCGGCGGATTCATCCGCTACCACCACGATCTCACTGGGCCCGGCAATCGAGTCGATATCCACCTGGCCATATACCAACCGTTTGGCACAAGCGACATAAGCGTTACCCGGTCCGACAATCTTGTCCACACGGGGAACACTCTCCGTCCCATAGGCCAGGGCTGCGACAGCTTGGGCGCCTCCCAGCTTGAAAACACGGGTGACACCGGCTGCGTGAGCAGCCGCCAGGGTAGGAGCTGGCACCGTTCCATCGGAACGAGGAGGGGTTACCATGACGATTTCTTCCACTCCGGCGACAGCCGCCGGAATTGCGGTCATCAGTACCGTCGAGGGATAAACTGCCCGGCCACCGGGGATATAGAGGCCGACACGTCCCAGCGGACGAGCCAACTGGCCCAGAACGCTACCGTCCTCCTCCGCTTCAATCCAGGAGTTTTGCCTTTGTCGTTCATGGTAGCGGCGAATCCTTCCCGCCGCCTCGGTAAGGGCTTCTAGAAATTCCTCCGAGATCTGTGTGCTGGCTTGAGAAAACTCTGCTTCCCCTACCTCAAAGGAGGCCAGTTCCACCTGGTCAAAGCGAACCGTGAGATCCCGCAGAGCGGTGTCCCCCACTTGCCTGACCCTGGCAATGATATCCCGAACAGCCTGTTCTTCCTTTGAACTGGCCGCTTCTTCATCCCGGCGAATGGACAGCTCTTCCGGTTTAACGATCGCGATCATACTCCCACTCTCCCCTGTTCGACCACCTTGCCGAGACGTTCATACAATTCGTCGACCGCCCTGCTTTTCAATCGGTAGCTAGAACGGTTGGCAATCAAGCGGGAGGTCACGGAGGCGATCTCCTCCAGCTCAACAAGCCCATTCTCTTTCAATGTGCGACCCGTGGAAACGATATCGACAATCCGGTCGGCCAGGCCGATTAGAGGAGCCAGTTCAACAGACCCATTGAGCCGGATTACTTCTACCTGTTGTCCCTGCTCCCGGAAGTATTGATCGGCAATCCGGGGGTATTTGCTGGCTACCTTGGGGTTAAGGACTGGCTTCCAGTCCGGCAGCCCCGCCACAGACACCCGGCAAGGACTGATCTCCAGATCGAGAAGTTCGTGAACATCTCGTTCTTCCTCCATCAATACGTCTTTTCCAACTACACCCAGATCGGCCACCCCGTGCTCTACATAGGTGGGCACATCGACAGGTTTCACCAGGAGAAAAGAGAGTTTTTCCCGAGGGACGGTCACCGTCAGTTTGCGGGAGTCCTCGGTCAGATCCTGCGGCATATCCAGTCCGGCCTTTCGCAGAAGCTCTAAAGCCTCCCCGAAGATCCGCCCTTTGGGCATCGCAACGATCAATTCCTGTCTTTCAACCATCGTACCCCTCCCCCACACGGATCACTCGGCCACGATCAGGCACTGGAAGTGCTTGATCTTCCTCTAAATGAAGGGTTACGGGCTGCCCATTCGCCCGAAGCCGACCCGCTTCCCGGAAGGCACGGGCTCGCAGCCGTCGGGGGTAAACCAACAGAATCGGTTCTGGTCGATCCCCGCTTCCCGGACTGGCCATAATAAGGCGATCCGTCTTCAGTGCAAAACCACGGGCCGGATGGGATCGGGCGAATTGCTCCAACAACTGGTCATAACGACCTCCAGAGAGCAGATAATGGCCCTGTGCCCCGTATCCTTCGAAGTAAATCCCGGTATAGTAGTCCAGACTGCCGACCAAGGTCAGGTCCAGAATAACATAGCCAGCAACCTTCCAGTCCTCCCAGGTTTCCCAAATCCCATCCAGATGATCGATGATTTCCTGGGCCCGGCCGCAAGCGGTCGTTTCCCGCAACTGCTTCAAAACCTCACGTCCGCCACGAACACCGAGGATGGAGAGAAGCTTCTCCTCTTGCTCCGAGCTTACATCCAGTTCTTTCACTCGATTGCGATACTTCACGATATCACGGGCGCCGAGGCTTTCCTTCAACCCTTCCACAATCTCGGCATCTTCGGTTAATTCCAGGAGCAGAGCATCCAGGAGTCCAATGTGCCCTACCGTCAACTGAATCGGGGAAATCTCCAAATCCTGAAGGGATTCCACAGCTAGAGTGACCACTTCTGCATCCGCCTCCGGCGAATCGCCCCCGACCAGTTCCACACCTGACTGGTAAAACTCAGCAAATCGCCCCGCTTCTCGTTCCTGGGCACGAAAAACATTGGCATGGTAGCAGAGGCGCAGAGGCAAAGGCTCTTCCCTCATGGTCGAGGCGACAGCACGGGCAATCGGGGCTGTTAAATCCGGCCGCAACACCAACGTCTGTCCCTGTTTATCCAGCAACTTAAACAATTTATGCTCGGCGATGGCGCTCGCTCCGCCTACCGTTTCGAAGTATTCCAAGGTGGGAGTAATCACTTCCCGATATCCCCACTGCGAAAAACATGCCTGCACCCGCTCTTCCACCCACCGTTTTTTGGCGGTAACATCCGGTGGAAAGTCACGGACACCTGTCGGTTTCTCAAATTCACGCGGCTTGGCCATCCGGTTCCACTCCTATTCACCTTTCTTTATCTTGCTAACGCGATAAAGACTCGTCGGTTTTTCCTAGTAGTGTAACACTGCCGCCTCTTAAGCGTCAATCAGCTTGTAACCCTCGCAACCAGTGGACAGCCTTCTTCAAAGCACGACCTCGGTAAGAATAGGCTTCCCGTTCTTCCGGCTTCATTTCGGCAAAAGTCCGGGTCTCCCCGTCTGGGACGAAGAGCGGATTAAAGGGGAAACCCGGTTCCGGCTGGATATCGGAGGGGTTCATCTTCAAAAGCCTCCCGGAGGTCCGGGCGGAAAAAATGGCTGACTCTCCGTCCCACAACACACCTACGGCCCCTTCAAACCAAACCTTGCGCGTCTCCCCTTCCAATAATTTCATAATCCCTTTGTAACCGATCCGTTCAAAAATCCGTTTGGTCAGGATGCCCGGAAATTGCTGATAAGCGGCAAAAAAAATGCCTGCATCATCCACCATCGCTCGGCGGTAACCCATCTCCATTACCTGACGCATCTTCTCTCGGGCCACCTCTTCGATACTTCCGGAATCAGGTTCAGCCAGTTCCAGGGAAAGTGGGGTGACCTGGATCCCGCAGGGCATAAGCACTTGTTCGGCTTCCTTTAATTTTCCCTCGTTTTTTGTCGCAAAGGGCAGGATCACATGAATCCCTCCATTTCTCTCGTACCATTATACCTGGGCTTCGCTCCGAACACGAAGGGATTCGGAAACATCCTGTTTCAACAGAAAACCCGGGTATTCCCTGCAACTTTCCTCCCACCGTTTCCGTCTTTTAAACGGAGATCGAATCACTTGGCGGTCATCCTTCTGGATTTGTGGTATCCTACGAGGAAGAATCCCCTTTGCGGAAAGGACATATCCAACGTGTATCCTTTTGTTAAAAACATGCTGTTTCGGATGGATCCCGAACAAGCTCATGAATGGACGATCAAAAATCTGATGCGGGTTCAGCGCATCCCCGGCACCCTTTCCTCTCTGGAGCGAAAAATGGTGGTACGCGATCCTCGCCTCAATGTTAAATTAGGAGGACTAACTTTCCCTAATCCAGTCGGGTTAGCAGCCGGTTTCGACAAACATGCCCAAGTGTACCCCGCTTGTGCGGCACTCGGCTTCGGATTTGTCGAGGTGGGAACTTTGACACCTCGTCCCCAACCGGGGAATCCCAAACCCCGTCTCTTCCGTCTTCCGGAGGATGAAGCGGTAATCAATCGAATGGGTTTTAACAATGACGGCGTCCGCCAGGCAGCGCTACATTTCCAGGAACTTCCCCGCCCTGCCGTCCCGATCGGAATCAACCTGGGTAAAAACAAGGATACTCCCCAGGAGGAAGCAGCCTCAGACTATCGAAAAGGGCTATCCTCCTTGTACAGACAAGGCGATTATTTCGTGATCAATATCAGCTCCCCCAACACTCCCAACCTACGGGACTTGCAACATGCCGAATCCTTAAAGCGATTGCTGGGAGAGGTGCTCGGGGAGCGCCGCCACCTGAGGGAACAAACCGGTGAAGTCCGTCCTGTCTTTTTGAAGGTGGCACCCGACCTAACGAAAGAACAGCTCACAGAAGCTGTCCTGATTGGATTGGAAAAAGGGATCGATGGTGTGATCGCCACCAACACCACCCTCTCTCGAAAAGGGTTAAAAAATCCTCTTCATGTAGAGAAAGGCGGTTTATCAGGCCGTCCCCTCGCTCCACTATCGACGGAGATCATCCGTCACCTGCGTCTGGTCAGCGAAGGGAAAATCCCACTAATCGGTGTCGGCGGCGTTTTCAACGGAGCAGACGCCTATGAGAAAATTCGGGCCGGAGCCTCATTAATCCAGGTTTACACCGGTATGATCTACCGTGGCCCCTCCATCGCTCGGGACATTAACTTAGAACTCCTGAAACTGATGGAGAAAGATGGTTTGGCATCGATAGCCGATGCCGTTGGACTGGATCGGTGAATCAGCCCTTATTGCACTCTTTAATATAGGATAAAGCCCTGCTTCCGCAGGGCTTTTGTTCATCCTGTTTATATCTTCATCCATCATTTGTCTTCTTCTGTTCCTTTTTTCCTCGGATCGCTCTGTTCTTCATCGACAATCATCCATTTGCCCGTCTCTGTTGAAACCACGGCGGGTGTCAATCCTTTTGATGCCAGTTTTTCCGAATAAGTGCGGTTGTTGTCCCGCTCTGCCGTTCCCAGGGCCATCACAGGCATACTCAATTCTTTCATCATCTCGTTATAGCAGGATTTGCGGATCCCTGCGGGGACCCCATCCCTTTTGATGGAACGGATGGCTTCTTTATACTTCCCCTGTTGCAAAAACTCGCGGAAGTAAGGGGGAAAAACCTCCTCAAGGGGCTTTTTGAACACTAATGCGGATCGCTTCCCCCTGCCACCACCTGACCGCCATTCGATCAAACCTTCCTCCTCCATATGCTTCAAATGCCGTTTAACATTGCGCGTAGAGGAGTATAGGACGTCAGATAACTCTGCCAAACTGACATACAGCGGTTCATGCGTTTCGATTTCCCGGTAATAAAGTCGCAATTCGATGTAATGCTCCACCATCTTCAAAAGAATCACCCTGAATTTTATGATTCCGCCACTGTTTCTCCCGTATGTTGGACCATTGTCTACATCTTAATCGGGCCGTTCTATGATTGTCCAGTTGATTCTCTCTACCGGATCAAAAAACCCCGGCTAACCAGGGTTTGTAGGTTTATCCGATTTTCCGTTTACGCCGTAACTCGGGGTCGAACAGTGTGTAAACGACAGGAATCACGAATAGAGTGAGCAGGGTGCTTGACAACAGGCCACCGATAACCGTAACGGCCAACGGCTGTTGGATCTCGGTCCCCTCTCCAAAACCAAAAGACAGGGGAATCAGGCCAAGGATCGTGGTTAGGGCCGTCATCATAATCGGACGAAGGCGGGCAGTTCCCGACTCCAGGATCGCCTCATAACTTGAATACCCTCGATCCTTTAACTGGTTGATGAAGTCCACCAGTACAATCGCGTTGTTGACGACAATCCCTGCCAACACGATTACCCCGATAAGGGCGGTCACCCCGACAGGGGTTTTGGTTAACCAAAGGGAGACTCCCACTCCTATTACCATCAACGGCAAGGTGAGGATAATGACAAAGGGGGTCCTAAAGGATTCAAACTGGGCCGACAAGACGAGGAAGACGAATAGTACAGCTAAGCCCACAGCAAGGAGCAAGTCATCGACTGCATCATTGAAGAGTTCCGCCGAACCAGTGAATTTCACATCCATACCTGCCGGCAGAAGTTCCGCCAACCTTTCTTCCGTCGCTTTCTCCATTCTCCCCAGATCCGTACCGTCAAATTGGACTTGGTACTCGATGCTGTCCTGAAGGTTGCTCCGATTGATGGTGATCGGCCCCTCTCCCTTCTTCACCTTTGCAACCGTCCCGAGGGAGACCGTCCTGCCGTCACCTCCAGCGGGAATCGGCAAATCCTTCAGCTTTTCAGGAGACTGGCGATAGGTTGGATCGAAGCTGAGGTCCACATCGAGCACAGGCCCCTTCTCCAGGTCGATTCGGGTCACTGTCTCCCCCCGGGTCGCATTGGAGACAGCCTCCACGATCTGAGCGGGGATCACCCCCTTATTCTCCGCCTTTTTCCGATCCACCTCTACTTGCAGCTCAGGCTTGGTCTCCTCGCGCGAGTTGGTTACTTCCCGGACATGGTCCATTTCTTTGAGCTGATTGGTTACGGAAGCTGCGTAACGATCCATCTGTTCTTTGGATCCGCTAAGGGTAAACTCCAACGTCCCAGGAGTTCCTGTTGTCTGAAAAGAGGATTGTTCCTTAAGGGTTACTTCAGCCTCAGGAGCGGCTTCCGCCAACCGTGGTCGAAGACGATTGATGAGCGAACGGGTGGTTAGGCTCCGTTCCCCTGACTCCACTGCATTGACGTAAATGCGGGAAATATTGCGGGCGCTTCTTCCTGAAATGGCGTTTTCGTTTTCTCCCTCTCCGATCGTAGCCTGGTAGTTGGCGATGTCCTTTTCTTCGTTGAGGATCTCTTCCACTTTTTTAGAAACCGCCTTTGTCTTCTCCAATCCGGTACCTGAAGGCATCTTCACTTCAACGGTAAAGACCCCTTCATCCGAGGCGGGGAGAAATTCCGTTCCTACTTTCCACACCCCCACTCCGCCAATGAGGAATAAAAGAAAGGCGGAAGCTAGTACCGTTTTACGATGAGAAAGAGCCCAGCTCAACCCGTTACGGAAAGAACGATACACCCCGTTTTCCTTTTGTTGTCGGTTCCACCCCTTCCACGGTTTTTTCATAATTGCGGCGGATAAGACCGGTACCACCGTCAGGGAGACAAGCAAGGAAGCCAGCAGACTGAAAGAAACGGTAAAGGCGAACTCCTTGAACAACTGGCCCACGATTCCCTGAACGAAAATGACGGGAACGAAGACAAAGACTGTCGTTAGGGTGGAGGCGGTGACTGCCGCCGCTACTTCACCAGCTCCTGCTACTGAAGCCTCCTTGGGTGCTTTACCCATCTGTCGATGACGGTAGATATTTTCGATGACGACAATGGCGTTGTCCACCAGCATCCCGATCCCGAGAGCCAGCCCCCCTAAGGTCATAATATTTAGGCTGAAATCGGAGAGGTACATCAGAACAAAAGTGAAGATCACAGACAAGGGGATCGCAATACCGATAATGAGCGGACTACGAAAAGAACGCAGGAACAAAAACAGAACAAGCATAGCCAGCAGCGCACCGCCGGCCATGGTCGAGCCCACGTTCGAGACGGATCGATCCACATATTTTCCTTGGTCAAAGATAACCAGCGTATCGTTATCCAGCACCTTGTTCAACCGCTTCAGCTCATCCCTAACCTCGGAAGCCACCTGGGCGGTATTGGACCCCGACTGCTTAAATACGTTGATACCGACACCAGGCTTTCCATTGGTTCGAGTAATCACAGACTGATTGGCATCGGCCACCTTCACCTCGGCTACCTCATCCAGGGTGATTTTCTGCCTCGTCAATGGATGCCTTGAAACGGTCAAGCGTTTGAGATCGTTCACTTTCGTCAGCTCGGAGACAACTCGTGCCGTCAGATCGTTATCCCCATCCTTCACGATTCCCCCGGGCTGACTCACATTAGAAGACTCGATCCGGTCTTTGACGTCCTTCTGGGTAAGTCCGTACTTCTTTATCTTGTCCCCGTCGAGGGAGATCCGTATCTGTCGGCCCACCAGCCCCGAATCCTCCGCACTGGCGACACCCGGTAATTTTGAAATCGAATGGACGATCTCGTCCACGTCATTCTGGAGAGCATCCCGGCTCCCATTCTCAACCTTCACCGACAGCTGCATAATCGGAAAAGTAGCGGGATCGAATTTAAGAAAATTGGGAGTATCCACATCCGAGGGAAGGTGTGTCTGGTTGATCCTAGACAGCACATCATTCTGAACCTGATTGATATCCTGGGACCAATCGAACTCCAGCAGAATAAGCGCCGATCCTTCTCGGGACTGGCTCTGGATCGTCTTTAAGCCGGATAGGGTACCTAGCTTCCGTTCCAAAGGCTTGGACACTTTCTCCAAAACCTCCTTGGAACCGGCACCCGGGTACGAAGCGACTACAGCCCCGACAGGGGGCTGAATTTCAGGCAAAAGGTCGGTTTGCAAATTGGTCAAGGAGACAAAACCCATGACCAGGATGATAATCACTGCGACAGTTGTAAATACCGGACGGCGAATTGCTGTTTTCGGTAACCACATCCCCATATCCTCCTGTTTCCTATCCATTGGTTGGCAACGTCAATCCCCAGCACCCTTGAGAAGGACTAGGGTTCTTTGCCAGTCCGAATCTCTATTTATTTTCGGGATTTTTCATACAGAAACGGCCTCTCGGTCGATGAGCCCGCATGAGCTTACAGTCCGTTATTCAGGCTTCCCTTTCTTGCTTCCAACCAACCCATACAGAGCAGCTTTCACCATTTCCTCTACCGAATCCCGCGCCCTGGGGTAATCCTGGCTTACTGCTTCGAATAATACACTGAAAAAAAACCTCTCAGCCACCTCCGGACAAAGTCCGATCTCCCCGGATTCCGCCGCTATCAAGAACTGGTTGCGGAGGGGTTGAAACATATTGTTTTCGTAGTAACCGTACACCTCTTTCTCTCGCTCAGGGAACAGCACTTTGATGTCACGAGTAATCGACTGATGGAGATGATAGATATCGGGATATTCCAGGGAAGCATAGCAAATCATCCGCAAGTATTCGGCCAGCTTTTCCGCTACCGGTCGATCAGAATTGAGGAGAGGGTCAACTTCCACTTTCCATAGCTCCAATGTCTGTCGAATCAACGTGAGAAAGACATCCTGCTTATCCTTGAAGTAATAGTAGATCAATCCGCGGCCCAGCCCCGCCTGACGGGCGATGGCTCCCATCTCGGTCCCGTGGTATCCCCGTTCCCGGTAGACACACAAGGTCGCGTCCAGGATTTGTTGAATTCGCTTTTCCCTAATTTCACGGTTTTGTTCAGGTGAACGCGGCATAAATTCGATTTCACCTCGCATGGATTGACTGACACATGAGTCCATTTCATTGTAAAGAAACCGGTACTGACAAGTCCAACCAATCATTCGACAAGTTTGTGAAAAGAAAGCCACAAAAAAAGCGTCCGCCTAAGCGGGCGCTCTTCACTGTTCGGTTTTTTGCCCTTCCCTGATAATCCGGACGGGGTTGCCTGCTGCAAAAGAGCCTGCTGGGATATCACGGTTAACCAGAGAACCAGCTCCGACGACGGCGCCGGTTCCGATTCGAACCCCAGGTAAAATGGTCGTATTGGCTCCCACCATCACATCGTCACCGATCTGCACATCTCCTATCCGGTATTCACTGATCAGGTATTCATGGGTAAGGATGGTCGTATTGTATCCAATGATCGTGTTTCTACCGATACAGATCCGCTCTGGATAGAGGAGATCCACCACCACGAAAAAAGCGATCGCCGTCCCTTCCCCCACCTCCATGCCCAGAAGCCGGCGGTACATCCAGTTCTTCAGAGGAAATAGGGGTATGTACCGGGCAAGAACCGCGACGAGGGTGTTTTTAAACACTTTGCTGAAGGGGAGGATCCGGTAAATCTGCCAAAGGGAGTTCCCCCCGGCAACCGAATGTCTCTCGGTCCTTCTCATCACACGTTCCCGCCTATACGGGAAAAACCCAGGATGCCGTATAAATCCTGTATCTCCTCCAGCATATAATCCGGTTTATACGGGCGGAGGGATTCAGACCCATGAGCTGCCCAGGCCACTCCGGCAGAGGCGATACCGGCACCCTTCGCCGCTAGAATATCGTAACGGCTGTCCCCGACCATCAAGGCACGCTCTGGTAACCCGTTCATCTGTTTCAGGGCAAGGTAGAGAGGAGCGGGATCCGGTTTTGCCTTCTCCGTGTCCCCATGGCAGACCACTGCATCGATAAAGGAAGCCAATCCGCAAAGGGCCAACCCCATCTCGACGGTGATCCGCTGTTTGTTGGAGACCACTCCCAGCCTGATGCCTTCTTGATGAAAACGCCGTACCGTTTCCAATACACCCGGGAAAGCGTTCACCAATTGGTCGTGATGGCTGATATTGTGCTCACGATAGGTATCCACCATCACATCCGCTCGTTCTTCTCCTCCGAAACGCTTCATCTGATCACGCAACGGTTCACCCAAACAGGCAAGCACATCCTCCTCCCTATATTGACCGGGGCAAAATCGATCCAAGGTATGTTGGAAAGATGCCAAAATAAGAGGAGTAGTATCCAGAAGTGTGCCATCGAGATCAAACAAAATCGTATCAAATTTCATACTGTCTCTCCTTCCACGAAGCGCCGGCAACGTACACTCCTTTAAGCGGACGACCCCAGGCAGCAACCCATCGATATCGAGGAGGGAAGGGTGTTCCCAGCGTAATAGACGGCTAGGAAGAGGAACATCAGGATGATGTTGGTCAGTCGATTTGACTCATCCCGTAACCTCTTCCTTCGCAAGATAGGGGTCTCTGGCCAGTCCACGCACCCGTCGTACAATGGTCAAGGTCAGGCCTGCCAGTACCAGCCCGAGGCTGACCAACTGAGCGATGCGAATATTCCCGTCAGCCATCATCCCCGGTTCAAAAAGAACTCTCATCGGAGACCACAGCCCGTTTATCAGGTCGGCCAGCCAAGCGGGGCCTTCAAAGGTAAGACTATCCGTCCGTAATCCCTCAATAAAGAAACGGCCAAGAGAATACCACATCAGATAGGTAAAGAATATCTCTCCTCGGCGGGGATTCCATTTACGAAGGCCCAGGAGCAGGAGGAACCCCGCCAGATTCCAAAGGGATTCATAGAGAAAAGTCGGATGATAATAGACACCCTCTATGTTCATCTGCTCGATGATCCAATTGGGAAGGTGCAATCCTTCGAGGAAGGAACGGCTCACTTCACCCCCATGAGCTTCCTGGTTCATAAAGTTTCCCCAACGGCCAATCGCCTGGCCGAGAATGATGCTAGGCGCAATGATATCGGCCATTTGCAGGAAGGAAACATCCCGCTTTTTGAAAAAGACTGCACCGGCCAGCAAGGCACCGATCAATCCGCCATGGATGGCCAAACCGCCTTTCCATACAGCAAAGATGTCGCCGGGGTTCATCAGATAGTAATCCCATTCAAAAGCGACATAGTATAACCGGGCCCCCACAATCGCGGCGGGGATCACCCAGATCATCATGTCCAGAAACAATTCGCTGTTTAATCCGTGCCGTTTACCTTCCAGGATTGCCACCCACAGACCCAGCAGCGCTGCTGAACCCATGATGATTCCGTACCAGTGAATCTGCAGAGGTCCCAGAGAAACAGCCACAGGATCGATCACCTGCGCCATATGCATGTCGTACGGTTTCCTCCTTCATATCTTTTGGTACCCAAAAAGTCTTATTCCATTTTAACCTACTTCTCCCCCAAAAGAAACGCGGCTACCCAAGGGGAAGTTGCCCCGGAAAATCACTTCATTTACCGGATCTACGAAAAAACCCCGCCGGAATGGCAGGGCCCTGTTCAATCCAGATCATCCGGATCAGACAAGCTTTGGTTCAGCCGTTGGGTGAAATTTTCGGCTGCGTGATAACCCATCCGCTTCAAGCGGAAATTCATTGCCGCTACTTCGATGATCACGGCCAAGTTGCGGCCAGGGCGGACCGGGACCGTAAGCATAGGGATCTCGGTATCAATGATTCGGATCCGTTCCTCATCCAGACCGAGTCGATCATACTGCCGGTTTTCCTGCCAGGCCTCCAGACGAACCACCATGGAGACTTTTTTATATTCCCGCACTGCACCTGCCCCGAACAGGGTCATCACATTGATGATCCCCAGTCCCCGAATCTCCAGGAGATACCGGATAAGCTCCGGTGCGTGCCCCGCTAACGCTCCCTCTTCTGATTGGCGAATTTCTACGGCATCGTCCGCTACCAGACGATGGCCCCGTTTTACCAGTTCCAAGGCCGTCTCGCTCTTGCCGATTCCACTCGACCCGGCGATCAGGACCCCAACTCCATAGATATCCACCAGTACCCCGTGCATCGTCGTCGTCGGGGCAAGTCGTTTCTCCAAGTAGTTGGTCACTTTGGAGGTAAAACGGGTGGTTGCGCTGGAAGTGCGAAGAACCGGAATTCCTTTGGCCTCAGCGGCAGAGAGAAGCTCTTTGGGAACTTCCTGCCCCCGGGTGATACAGAAACAGGGAGTATCCTTGTGACACAGTAGTTCCAGCCGGTCTCTCCGCTGTTCCCAAGGCAGACCCGAAATAAAGGTAAGCTCGGTACGCCCCATCATCTGTATCCGTTCAACCGGGTAATAGGTGAAAAAGCCAGCCAACTCCAATCCAGGTCGGTACAGGTCGCTGGTGACCACCTCCCGGTTTAATCCCTGTTCTTCCCCAAGAATCTCCAGGTTGAACTGTTCCATGATCTCTTGGACGGTGACCTTTTTGCCCATTCCCGAACCTCCTTTACACGGAAAAAGGCGGCCGGCGTCAAGCCAACCGCCCTTGTTTGACGTTTAGAATACCGCTTCTTCGGTCTCCTTGTCAAAGATGTGCACTTTGTTCATGTCCAAAGCGAGGGTTACATTCGTACCGGCAGCTAACTGGGAACGGGCGTTAACCCGGGCGGTTACCCACTTATCGGCGACCCCGGACAGGTAGAGGTACATTTCGGAACCCATGTTTTCCGCCACTTCAACCTTAGCGGTTACTTGGCTTTCCGGTGAAGACTCCAGAAAGAGCGGTTCGTCGTGGATATCCTCAGGGCGGATGCCAAATATAGCTTCCTTGCCTACGAAGCCTCGTTCCCGCAGGGATTTCGCCCGTCCTTCCGGTAACCTGACATCAAAGCCGGTCCCCCTGAAATGAACCTCTCCTCCCTCCTCTTCCAAACGCCCATCGACAAAGTTCATCGAGGGAGAACCGATAAAACCGGCGACAAAAACATTGGCCGGATGCTGGTAAATCTCTGTCGGGGTAGCGGCCTGCTGAATCAGTCCGTCCTTCATGACGACGATCCGATCCCCCATGGTCATCGCTTCGGTCTGATCATGGGTCACGTAAATGACCGTTGTTTCAAGCCGCTGATGTAATTTTGATATTTCTGTTCGCATCTGCACCCGAAGTTTGGCATCCAAGTTGGAAAGGGGTTCATCCATGAGAAAAACCTGGGGTTCACGCACAATCGCCCGACCCAAAGCAACGCGCTGACGCTGTCCTCCGGAGAGGGCTTTCGGTTTCCGGTCCAACAGATGCTCAATGTCAAGGATTTTAGCCGCTTCGCGAACCCGTTTGTCGATTTCATCCTTTTTAAACTTCCGCAGCTTCAGCCCGAAAGCCATGTTCTGATAGACATTCATATGGGGATAAAGTGCATAACTCTGAAATACCATGGCGATGTCCCGATCCTTGGGCGGTACGTCATTTACCAATCGATCCCCGATATACAATTCCCCTTCAGAAATTTCCTCCAGGCCAGCGATCATGCGAAGGGTAGTGGATTTCCCGCACCCTGAGGGACCGACCAACACCAGAAATTCCTTATCCTTGATCTCGAGATCAAAATCGGAAACCGCTGTCACATCACTGCTGTAGCGTTTATAAATATGAGCCAATTTCACCTGCGCCATGGTTATGAAACCCCTTTCATCCTTGTTAGTTTCATTGTAACGAAAGGGGGTACGGGAGACTATGTCCAAAGGGACCAAAAAGGGAGTTGTGAATTTGGGCGGGTTAACTAATCGGCGGAATAGGAAGAATCCTCATCCGAGACACACCGACGTCGGGCAAGGAGGAGGGCGAGATGGATCTTAAAGGCATCCTCAAGCCGCCGGGGATCAAGCTCCGTTTCCTGTTTGAGCCGGTCCAGCCGATAGATCAGGGTATTGCGATGGATATAGAGACGGCGAGCGGTTTCACTGAGGTTCAGGTTCTGGGCTAGAAAGACCTCCAACGTACGGGAAAGCTCTCGATCCTCCCAGAATGGAAGCCGTGCCACCTCCGCCAGGAAACGGTCGATCCTATCCATGTCCAAAGCAGCCAACAACCGCTCGACGGAGAGATCAAGAACAGCATGAACCGACTGATCAGGAAAGAAAAGACGACCGATACGGTAAGTTTCCCGAAGGGAAACCAACACCGATGGTAACGCCCCGGCCGCCTTTACCAGCGGGTGGGTAACAGCGGTCACTTCTTCCCCGGCTTCTGAGGCGACTGCTTCCACCAACCCTTCCGCCGCCTCTTTCCACAGAGAATTCCCCTCCTCTCCTTCCTCTCCCTGGAGCAACCTGGGAGGGACCAGTACCAACTGTTCCCGACTGCCAAGAGAGAGAATCCAGGCCTCCTGGTCAAAGTAGCTCTGTACAATTCCCTCCAGATCCGTCTTCACGGACCGATGGATCAACAAGCATGGGAGGCGTCCTTCCCCAAAAAGGGCTTCCGCAGGAGCCGGCAAGGGTGACTCCTCTCCTTCTGCCGTCAGCTTCACCCACTGTTCCAGCAGCCTCAGTGGGGAAGGGGGCCTCTCTTCGCGCTCTTCATGAAGCAGGAGCCGCACCAGGGCTTCTTCCTGAGGGGTAAGAGAGCCGTCCCATGTAATGTTGTCTTCTCCTTCCGGACCTTGAACTCGGATTCCCCTTTCCCCCTCCCGTGCCGGACGCAGGAGTGCCTTGCCGCCAAGGACTTTATTGATTTTCCTTAGTTGTTGCCGTCGATGCTTTCCCACCCCGTACACCTCCCCTTACCCTCCGGCTCCTGTTGAGTGCCTATATCCCTATCCTACCAAAAAAAAGACGGCGCCTACCGCACCGCCCTTTATTAAGAGGGTTAATCCCGGATTCCCTTCCAAATCCCATTCAATAGCCAGGAAATGATACTGACCAGGATGGAACCCAATAGAGCACCCATAAATCCTTCTACCTGAAAGCCGGGGGTTAAGGTACCCGTCAGCCAGAACAAGAAAGCGTTCAAGATAAAGATAAATAACCCCAACGTAAGAAAAGAGAGCGGGAGTGTTAAAAAAACCAGGATGGGACGAATGAAGGTATTGATAACCCCCAACACCAAAGCCACGAGAATCGCGGTGCCGAATCCTGTCACATGAATCTGGGGAATGACCTGGGCAGCAATGACTACGGCCAGTCCGTTGATCAGCAGTCTGATGATCCAACTCAATGAAATCAGCCCTTTCCTGATCTGTTTTCCCATTTCTATATTACCCTTTCTACGCTTTTCCTATCATCCAAATTTCCGACCCACCCCCTCGAACACCTTTTGTGACTGTTCGAAGGGGGCTAGCGGTTGTGGTATAATTTCTCCGCCATCGCCCTGAGGCAAATCGGTGTGATACCCCGGCTCAACGACGTAAACGATATCCTTAAATCGTACTGGTATGCAGGTCTTCTACTCGGAATGTTAGACTTGGAACCAATTATCCATACTATCTGTATAAAGGAGTTGTACAAGCTAATGAAACTGGGCATGATCGGATTGGGAAAAATGGGGTCCAACCTGGTGCTGAATTTGTTGGACCATGAGCATGAGGTGGCAGCTTATGATGTTGCCCCGGCTGCCGTGGAAAAAATGAAAGAGGCCGGGGCAACACCGACATCCAGTATCGAAGAATTGGTGGCTTCCCTAGAACCCCCCCGTACCATTTGGATGATGGTCCCTGCTGGGGAAGTCACCGATCAAGTGATCGACACGCTTCTTCCTCTTCTTCAGGAAGGAGATATCTTGCTTGACGGTGGTAATTCCAACTACCAAGATTCCATCGCCCGCGGCAAAAAGCTGAAGGAAAAAGGCATCCACTTCATGGACGTAGGGACCTCCGGCGGCACCTCTGGAGCCCGGGAAGGAGCCTGCTTCATGATCGGTGGCGATGCTGACACCTTTCATCGACTTGAACCGATCTTCCGGGACATGGCCGTTGAAAACGGCTACCACTACGCTGGGGAGAGCGGCAGCGGCCACTTCCTTAAGATGGTCCATAACGGAATCGAGTACGGCATGATGCAGGCGATCGCAGAAGGCTTCGAAGTACTGGAGAAAAGCGACTTCACCTTCGACTATGAAAAGGTGGCTCGTGTCTGGTCCAACGGCTCCGTCATCCGCAGTTGGTTGATGGAACTGACGGAGTCGGCTTTCGCTAAAGACCCGAAACTCGACGGGATCCACGGTGTCATGCAATCCTCCGGTGAAGGCCTGTGGACGGCCCAGACAGCTCTCGATCTGAAAGCTGTCACGCCGGTTATCACCCTCTCCCTAATGATGCGCTACCGTTCCTTGGAGGATGACACCTTCCACGGTAAAGTAGTCTCCGCCCTTCGCAATGAATTCGGTGGTCACAGCGTTGTAAAAAAGGACTAAAAAATCGCAGAAACGGCTGCAACCCCTTTTCCGTGGGGTTGCAGCCGTTTTCCTTGTCGTACGATTAGCTGAAACAGGGAAGGAGGCCTCGTTTACGCAGGATTTTCAATGTGATTTCCTTCGCTTGAGCCCCGCTACCATCCAGGTTGGCTACAAAGACATAGGGGTGCCCATCGATCACCACAAATCCCACGAACCAACCGACGCCGTCTTCCGGCCGATGACCGCCACCCGTTTTCCCGTACTATGACAGGCCGTTGGCTGTTCGTTCAAAAAAAGGATGGATGATCTGGCCGTTCTCGATATCTGACTGCTTCGGAGGACACAATAAAAGGAGAACGACGATCCAAAGAAGGAGGCAGAAACATGGCTGAACGCAACATCTTTGCTTTTTTTCGCTCGGAGCAGCGGGCCAAACAAGCGGTTCAACGCCTGAAGGAACAGGGATTCGACACGGTTTCCCTCTCTCGCTTCAACCCAGACCTCACTGCTGTCAACAGCAATATGGATATCATGATCGGGGAAACCCTCGGCAAGACGATGGGGCCTGCCGGCTTTTCTCCGGATACGCAAGGAGCGGAAATCCTCCAAGCCGCCGATGAAAAAGAGAGCGGAATGGCGGACGGTAGTGACGAATGGGGAGCGGAAGATCTTTCTGTCACGGTGATCACCGATGAAACCCGGGCTGAAGAAGCGGAACAGCTGCTGAAGGAAATGGGCGGCAACCTGTGAACCTCTTCCTAAAAACAAGCGATTGCCTGATGGCAATCGCTTGTTTGTATTACAGTTGATGCAGCTCTTTCTCCTTATGGATCGAGGGGAGCATCGGCTCCTCCCGCCGCAACTCCTCCAATTCCCGGTTCAAATCCTGTGTGGACAGCCACATCTTATAGATGATGGCCAATTCAAAGATAAACAGAAGGACAGAACTGGCAACCACGGTCTCCTTAATCATTCCCGACAAGGGGCCGAGGATGAAAATGAACATCTGATACTCGATACCGCTGAAGAGGTGGGGACGGATGCGCCGCGTTTCCAGCCAATCCCGAAGCTTAAGATACCAGCCGAAGCGTTTTTTGAAGGCGTTGTTCAAGTCGACTTTCCTCTTGACCGGAGAAGCCCCTTCTTCCACACCTTCATACGTATTCTGAAGATCTTTCCCATCACCTTCTTCAAATCCCTCGATTCCTTCTACATCCACGGTTCGACGGGCATCCCGTTTTGCTTGCCTAATTTTCTTCCGCATTTCCCGCCGCAGTTTGTAAAGCTGTAGGGCGTCCATGTATCGCAACATGTCGAGGAAAACGATCAAAAAGGCGAGGACGAAGTAAATCGCTTCCCCAGTTTGAACGTATTGACCGGCCATCATCGCAAAACTGGTGATAACCACCCTCACCCGATCCAGCATGTAATCCAACCACATCCCAAAGACGGAGCCGTTCCCCTTCAGACGGGCGACCTTGCCATCCATGCAATCCAAGATAAAACTGATGTGATACAGCACCGCCCCCGTCACCAGCGAAGTCGGATCTCCCAGATAGAAGAAATAAGCAGAAAATATCCCGACCAAAAAGGCTAACACGGAAATCTGATTGGGTGTGATACGGGTGTGATTCGCCACCGGCACCACCAGACGGGAGGCTACCGGATCAACAAGAACCACTGTCCACCAGGCATCTCTCTTCTTGTACGTTCTCTCTTTGACTTCCTCCAGTGTATACGGCTTTTGTTCCACCAGCGAAAACCCCCATTCTCTCTTTGGAGGGTTTGAAACCCTCCTATTCTGTTATTCGTAACGTAACAATAATTTAATGTCTATGTAACAAAACCGTAACATTATTTCTGTTTATTCACGGGTGAATACCGTCAACTCCATGTAAAAAACGCCCAGAACTCAATATCCTGGGCGCTTTTCATGATGATGGCGGACATGGTCTCTCTATCCCTGCCCGACCGAAAACGAGCCGTTATGAATCGGGTTTAGTTAGCACGAGGATATGTCCGAGCAGTATCGGTGAGAATGCCATGGAAAGTGATATCGAATTGATAGCGATGGTTGGCGCCCACCCGATAATTGGTGAAATAGCTGGTGAGTGTCTTATACCCGCTCCAGGAGTTGGCTTCCAATTTCTTCAACATCTGATTGGCTTCGCGATTCATTTTCTCCCAATCCGGAAGCTCCCCACGGGAAGTGGAACCCGTATAAGTCCCCTTGACCGTAAACGTTCGAAAGAATTGGGACTGTTGTTCGGTCGTGGTCATCTCTTTTAAGCGGGCAACGGATGCGATTTGCGCATACACTTGGGAGCGTGATTTATAAGGGTGTGACACTAAGTAATCATCAGAAACACGGGGAACTGTCCACTGATCCTGATTGTCCAGGAGATATTGCATATAGCGTTGGTAGCTCCGGTTAAGGTTGGTGTCACCGCTCAATTGCTCGATATATCGATCATAACCGGAAACATCATTGCCCTTCACATAGCCGCCCAATCGTTTGAGCATATTGAAGTCATGATTGTACATATAGGACTGTAAAGCGAAGGCGTAATTGTAAAAATCCCAACTTCCATATCTGGCGTGTAAGGTTTGGGCAACGGTATACCGTTGGGCTGGATCGGAGGATAACCGTTTTACCACCGTTTTTCTCGGGAGAATGTTATCGACGCGGGTAGAGCCGGCTAAAAACTCTGCATTTCCTTCATCCATCCAGGTAATCCGCTCGTTTTCATAAAAGGGTCCTTCCCCGAAAAGCCCCGGTACAAGGTAGCGTCCCTGCAAGTAGTGGGTAAATTCATGGCGGAATAACTCTTCTAGGCTAAAGATACTATCTTTGGGCGTCCGTTCGTATGTGAAGAACGTTCCGATTTTTTCAATGTAGATGCCGCCGTTATTGGTATCGTATTCATAGAGAAAGCGATTCATTTTATACTCATTCGGATTATTGTAAAGGACGACATTCATGATCTCGTCCGCATTTCCGGATTCCAGCTCTTTATCGTTCCCGACGGTACGGTGAAACTGCGCTTTGACTTCTTTCGCGGCCCAGTATAAGCGTTGAATCTTTTCCGGGGTCACTCTTTCCCCTGAACGAATCACGAACTTGCCGTTATCAAATGTGTAAACTTCCGGCAAATAATAGTCCTTGCCATCCTTTTTGGCTTTATCCACATCAACTGTATTTCCGTTATAGTCTTTTCCTTCATAGTTGTTTCGAATCTGAAAGAGGGCTGTGAAGTAAGGCTCGGTTAAATAAGGATAGCGGTGAATCGCATCCGTTACGATCCGAAGCCCCTCCGTTGAATGGCTGTGCAGCTTCCCAAGCAAACCGACAAAGTAGATCCCGTTATTGATCAGCCAAACGTTTTCTTTGGTCGGATTCCCTAACAACGCATATTTTCCTATTTCCCCGATGAACGGGTCGATTTTACCAAACCACATGGTTTCCTCTGGGGTTTTGCCCGTACTCGACATATAGGATTCGATATCATAGTTGATCCCGCTCATTAGACTGTAAACCGCGTCACCCTTTGAGTTCTCCGGCAGATATTCATCCATACGCATTCGGTATTGTGTCAGGATTCCCGTTGCCCTGTTGACCGTGTCAGCGTCGCTGGATGCGTTTCCGATCAGCTTCCCATAGGCGTAAACGACTTGATCCTGCTCCTTTGTCCCCAATGAAAAATACGGGTTTTGCGCGATGGCCCTCAAGGCGGGAAGGCACCGGTCATGAAAACTCCGCTCATTCAAGTATCCTAGTTCGTTATGGTAAAACCCCAGGTAAAATCCTGACCGCAATACCTCCACCAGCGTAGGGATCCCTTTATCGTCCTTGGTCGTATACTGCCCCCCTCTCTGTTGGAGTGCATCAATTAACGCCTGGACACGCTTTTCATTCCCGTAAAAGTCTCGCGAATCCCGATTGAATTGGAACAGATCGGGAATATCCCTCCACGTAATGGTGACAAGAAGATCAACCAACTGGTCATGACTTAATGTTTTCAGGTAGGACATCGGATATTGTTTGCCTTTAGTAGAACGGGCTTTTGGCTTGTAACGAGTTTCAGGAAGCGGCGGTTTATCCGAGAGATCGACAGCTTTCGCCTGTTTCGGGTTTGGATACTCGGCCACTCGGTCTTGCCACGGGGTGGTTTTCCCCGGGGGAGGTGAGAGATTCGCACCAGAGCGACGGGAGAAAGAATCTTTTTGGGCTGGTGCCGCGAAAACGGTCCCCCCCAAAACGGTCAAACATAAAACGATTGCCAGTAAAAAAGACAGCACCTTAATCCTTGTAGCCTTCTGTCGATTCACTTGGATCACCTCATCCTGTTTTGACGGCCCCGCCCCAAGTGGGATATCGGTAAAGCTGTCTTTATCGGTTGCGCGGATTCGGCTCCCATGGACGGTAACCCCCTTTATCCCATTTCATTTTGAAAATTCTGAATCAAACAGGTAAACAACTCGGAACGGCAATATTTCCAGCATCATATAATTTCCAACAAATGACTTTTATTCCACCTCCCTGGAGAATACGTCTCTTCTCCTATAAAAGCAAAAGGGATGCCAGTGCATACCGGCGAAAATGATCCCCTTACACCGGTTCTGGCATCCCTTTTGTTGTGTTGTCCGTCTTGTCCATCTGACTAACAAGATAGACAAATAGAAGAATAAGTGTAAAAGACAACCCAAATAATGTTCTAATATTTAGACATTTCGTCTCTATACCTACTTTTTTTAACCCAACAGAAACCCCTCCGATAACGGGTCATCCGGGTCCAAGACAAATTGGTGCATCCCCGTGATAAATGCCCGCCCTTTGATACAGGGGACCACCCCTTGATAGGATGCGATGGGTTGGGTTCGGGACACCATCCCTTGCAACTGGGTGCCGATCATGCTCTCATGAATCAACTTTTCTCCCTGCTTGATTCGCTCCCTTTGAAACAAGGTCGCCAAAAGAGCGCATGTCCCCCCTTCCCCAGGTGAACGGAGAACCTGTCCGTTGGATTGGATCGTAACACTGTACAGATGGGCATCTTTCTCATGCGGCTCATCGGAAATCACGACTCCGCATATCCGGCTTGTTTCTTTTTGCAAAGGATGGCGAATGGTCATCTCGTCTTCAATCTGCGCTCGGATTCGCCGGCCCCACTCCTGAAGTGATGGTAACTGATTGATTTCAACCTTCACCCCAAGGTCCCGTGCCTTCACCAACGCATAAAAGGCCCCTCCATAGGCGATGTCCACGGTAACGGTGCGATGGTCCAAAGTTATGGGGACATCTGATGCCCATACAAAAGCGACATCATTTTCAAAGGATACGGATTCCACTTCCACTCCCCGGCAACGAGCATGAGCAACGATTTTCCCCATAGGACTATCGATCACGATCCGAGGGATTTCGCCTGTGACCGGAAAAAGCCCGGTCTCAAGCACGGTGGTAACCATAGCGATGATACCATGAACATCCGTGTCCTGCACCTCTTCATGATCGATGAAACAAACGCTGAAATCGGAATCCGCGCTTGTTGCCTGTTTGATAACACACCCCCGCATACCATGATGCCCCCGTGGTTCCATCAGGAGTAATTTCCGTGCGATATCGATGGTATCCCTATTAAACTCCTGGAATCCCCCTGTAATCAACCGGAGAGGCTCCCCCGCTGCATGGGCATCGATGGTGGTAAGAAGACGTTGGAATTGCATCGGTTTCACCCACTTCTCGTTTTAATCGATCCATTTGGTACGGGCCGTCCCCTCATTCATGATCGTCAGCGGGAGGGATGAGAAGATAGCCGCTTCCCAGTTCGTCCTCCGGATGGTGGAAAAACCGGTGAAACCCCATCACCCATGCCGAGCCGCTTATTTCCGAGACGATTGCAGGCAATCCTCCCACCGCCTTTTCTTTGAGGACTTTCCCTTTAAACAACGTCCCCACGATACTTTCATGAACAAAGGGCTCACCGAGGCCAATCTGCTTTTTTGCATACAGGACGGCCAATTTTGCCGAGGTTCCCGTACCACATGGGGAACGGTCGATCCCCCCAGGAGGTATAACGACGGTGTTTTTCACATCCGCATGGGGATGAGTCGGGTCCGTAAAAAATTCCACGTGGGTTAACCCTTTGATAAAAGGGGCCTCCGGATGAACCACATCCGTTATTTGGTTGATCGCTTTTCGGATGCGTACAGCTGTATCGATGATCTTGGAGGAATTAGAAGGAACCAGATCAAGATTCAACGCTGTCGCGTCCACAATGGCATAAAAATTGCCGCCGTAAGCGATATCGCATGAAAGAATCTCCGCCTTCTCCAACTCCACCTGCACGCTTTGGCTGTAAAATGCCGGTACGTTGCAAAAAGAGACTTCTTTGGCTTTTCCGTTTTCCACTTGAATGGTTGCCGTCACCAAACCGGCAGGGGTGTCCAACGTTAAAGTGGTAATCGGTTCCGTAACCTCGACCATGCCCATTTCGATCAACGCGGTGCAAAACCCAATCGTATCGTGCCCACACATGGGTAAGTACCCGCCGGTTTCAATGAAGATCACACCCACATCAGCATCCGGGTGACACGGTTCAACCAGGAGGGCGCCTGACATCACATCGTGCCCCCTCGGTTCAAACATGAGCAACTTTCGGATCCAATCGTACTCCTCTTTCATATGAAGCATTTTTTCGGACATGGTCCTTCCCTGCAATGAGGGCAGACCGCTGATCACCGTTCTTGTCGGGTTTCCTCCCGTATGGGTGTCAACGGTGGAAAACATTCGACTCGCTCTCATCAAACATGCGTCCTTTCTTTAAACCGATCGTATCGGAGCGGTTCGATCGGGATGGCTGTTTGTGATTCTTCTCTGAGCAGTTGGTCCATCACTTTTCCCGTAATCGCTGCCAAACTGATCCCGTCCCCTTCATGCCCGGCAGCAATATAAAAGCCCGGCACTTCATCCACATGGGAAACGATAGGGAGGTGATCTTTCGTCCACGGCCGAAGGCCTGCATAGGTACGGATCACCATCATATCCGCCATCTTGGGATAAAATCGGACTGCTCTTTTGGCCATGCAGCGGATCACATGAGTATCCACACGTGTGTCGAATCCGACAAACTGGCGGCTACTGCCGATTAAAAAATTTTGGCTTTCCGTGGGCTCAAATACGAGGGCTACTCCCCATCGTTCCGTCTCGGAATCCACTTTGCGTTGTCCGCCAAACTTTGAAATCAGGTAACCAAACTCCATCACCTTCCTCAACCCGACTGGAACCTGCCTGGAAGCCACAAGGATATGGCCCTTTCGTGGTTGGATCGAAACCTCCACCCCCACCATCTTTCCGATCATCGGAGCCCAGACACCAGCCGCATTGACCACTTTTTTCGCTGTAAAGTCCCCTTGAGAGGTGAAAATGCGAAATAGGCCCGTCTTTTCCCTTTTAATCCCTTTCACTTCCGTATGGACATGGATTTTCGCCCCGTACTTGCCTGCTTCGTGAAACAGGGCGTAGGTAAACTGATAGGGATTGACGGTCGAATCCGTTTCACATTCCAATCCGCCGTACAAGTTTTCTGCAAAATAGGAGGATTCTTGCCGGAGATCCCCCCGATCAAGCATACGAAAAGGTAAGCCCGCTTCCTTTTGGCGAGCAACCCATTGTTGGGCGGCGATCATTTCCTCCTCTGTCTCACAAACCAAAATGCTCCCGGGCGCCCGATATTCAAAGGGCATTTCCAGCTCTTTGTTTAATTCCTCCACTAGTTGTTGGCTTTTCAACGACATTTGACTGTCAAATCCGGGGTCTTTATCGATGGCGAGGATATTCCCGTCACATCTCGAAGAAGTTCCACATGCTAATTCCCCTTTTTCGACAACGGTCACCTCGAATCCCGACTTTGAAGCGTAATAGGCAATCGCACCGCCGATGATCCCCCCGCCAATCACCAGCACCTCGGAATGATGAACAACTCCCATGTTTGATCTCCCTTCAAAGAAGGTGATGGTGAAACCTGTTCCATCGCAAGATCTATGCCATGATCAACTAGAGAGGAAATCCATTTCAATATTCCCTATTTTCCAAATTAATGGTGTATAATTCTTTATGATGTGTCTATTTTCATAAACATGATTGTCAGGAGGGAGCTTCATGCATCACAAACTTCCCGCCGTCCATGACATGATCCAATCCGGATTTACCGTTATAGACAAGACCTCGATCAACGACTCCTCTTTATGGAATCGGCACTGCTTTACGGATACGGTCATTTTCCTACAGGGAGAGGAGGGATTGTTCTATCTTCATCCCTCGTGGATTTCTACGAAAGCGGACCTCTCCTTTCCGTCTCTACCTTGGTTAGAGAGCACCCGGGTCCATCGCGATCAACCGATGACCGAGATCATCCCCCTACTCTTGCAGTATGAGTTTGTCTTAGTCCACGATGACACGGAAAAAGAAATTGGCTATTTGCATGGGATGGACTTCTTCCGCCAACTCTATCAGTCTTATCGCTATTTGGAAGCTTACTTTGAAACGGTCATACAAACGATGGACGCCTCCGTGACGGTAATCGACGAACATGAACGGGTTGTCGTATGGACCAAAGGGGCTGAAGAGATCTTTTCTGTCAAGCATGAAGAAATATTCGGCAGCCCCATCACCAATTTTTTTGATCCCGGCATGTTGGAAATCTTAGAAACTCTGAAAGACGGAAAATCCCTGTATCGACATCAGCACCGTCCCCGTTCCGATTTATTCGTATTGATCAATACAAAACCCATCCGTTTAAATGGCGAGATTATCGGCGCTGTAGCTTCCGAAACGGATATAACCAGCCAGGTGCGACTCAACCAGGAACTGTTTAACGCCTCCTCCAAGATGCATCACCTGGAACGGGAGGTCGCAAAACTAAAGCCTTCCCCGGATCCGTTTGATGCCATTAAGGGAACCAGCCCCGCTATCCAAAAGGCAAAAGAGCGAGTTGAAAAAATCGGTTCCACCGGCGCGACCGTTTTAATCACGGGGGAAAGCGGGGTGGGAAAAGAATTGTTTGCCAAGGCTGTTCACGACGTAAGAGAGTCGCCGACATCCCCGTTCATCCCCATCAACTGCGGGGCCATTCCCCCTTCTTTATTTGAAAGTGAGTTGTTCGGTTATGAAAAAGGAGCCTTTTCCGGCGCTGACCAAAAAGGCAAAAAAGGTAAAATCGAACTGGCCCAAGGTGGAACCCTGTTTTTGGACGAGATCGGGGAGAT
Source organism: Salinithrix halophila (assembly GCF_042650125.1). NCBI lineage: Bacteria > Bacillati > Bacillota > Bacilli > Caryophanales > Thermoactinomycetaceae > Salinithrix > Salinithrix halophila. The sequence continues at coordinate 283,149 of NZ_JBHSAP010000015.1, read as the reverse complement.
GCCTTACGATATGCAGGTCAAATTGTTAAGAGTGCTTCAGGAAAAGAAATATTTCCGTGTGGGAGGCACCCGGCAAATTGACGCAGATTTCCGTGTCGTGGCAGCCACCAATAAACACCTAGAGTCTCTTGTGAAAGAAGGGAAGTTCAGAGAGGACTTATACTACCGACTCAATGTAATCACATTGAGAATCCCGCCCCTGAGGGAAAGGCGAGAAGATATCATCATGCTGATCCATTATTTCCTAAATGAATTTTCCCTTCGCCATAACCGGCCGCTCTACGGGATTTCCCCCCATATCATGCAAGAGCTTATCCAATATGAATGGCCGGGAAATATCCGGGAGCTACGGAATGTGATCGAGAGGCTGGTTATCTTTGCTACAGACGGCAATATCAAAAGAGAAGATCTCCCTTTCACTTCCCTCCCCCATGAAAGCGAAGAACCTTCCGTGTTTCTCTCCGAAAGCTCCATGACTCTTCGGGAAGAACTGGAGAGACACGAGAGAAAAGTGATTTTGAACACATTGAAACAGGAAAAGGGCAATAAACAATCCTCCGCCAAAAAATTGGGCATCTCACGGGCAACCCTGTATAACCGTATTCGCAAACTAGGGCTGCCTACCTCTTGAACCCTGATCCCTCCCCTTGGCTTGCTTCTTGCATCATGCTTGTAGAAAGAGCTTAGGAAGGGAGAGGTCATGGATGAATTACGATTCCATCATCGTTTGTCGATGTGAAGAAGTCACCTTAGGAAAAATCATGGAAACCCTTCATTCTCACCCATGTTCCTCGCGAGAATTGAAGCTACGTACTCGAGCGGGCATGGGTTTTTGCGGCGGGCGTACTTGCAGAACGCTGGTGGATGCTCTGGCACCGGAAAGCACCGGACAAAACACCCACCAACCTCCCCTAAAACACCAACCGCCTGTGCGTCCCGTCACGTTTGGTGATTGGGGGAATCCCGAGTGAAAGCCAGACGGATTTACCATCACCCCATACTGGGTTTTATCGGGGATAGAAAACCAGTCACCTTCACCTTTGATAACCAGCTGATCGAAGCCTACGAAGGGGAGACAATCGCCGCCTCCCTCCTGGCCCACGGGATTCGAACGCTCCGATTTCACGAGGAAAGCGGAGAACCGAAAGGGATTTACTGTAATATGGGCCACTGCTTCGAATGCCGTGTTCGCGTAAACGGTCAGGAAGGAATTCGTTCCTGCCTCACCCTTGTGGAAGAAGGGTTGGTGGTCCACTCCGGTCAGGCGTTACCCCTTCCTTTGCGGAAAGGGGAGCGAGAGGGATGACCGATGTATTGATTATCGGCGCCGGTCCAGCCGGTTTGACCGCCGCGATCGCCTGTGCGGAACATCGACTCAACGTGCGGGTTCTGGATGAATTCATCAAACCCGGTGGCCGCCTGCTTGGCCAGCTTCATGAAGAACCCGACGGCACCTGGTGGAACGGGATGAAAGAAGCCCAGCAATTATATGAAAAAGCAACCTCTCTGGGAGTTCGGTTCGATTGCAGTATCCCGGTAGCCCACTTGGAACGGATCAACGAAGGATGGAGGGTTCATACCCAAAAATACAGCATCGATGTCCCAAGGGTCCTTTTGGCAACAGGGGCAGCGGAATCTCCCGTCCCCATACCAGGATGGACGTTGCCGGGAGTGATGTCCATCGGGGCTGCCCAGGTGATGACCAATGTCCACCGGGTTCCAGTCGGAGAACGGGGATTGATTGTCGGCATCAATGTGCTATCCGTTGCCATCGCCAGGGAGTTGACATTGGCAGGCATCGGCCTCACCGGCATGTTTCTCCCGGGTATCAACCCCGCCGTCAAAGATGCCGGTAATCCGCGATTCATCATGCAATCGCTCCTCCGCGTTTCCCACTTATCTCCTTCCCGCTGGATCCGCTGGGGAAGGTACCTGATGAACAATGAACCCATGCAATCCCTGGGACTCCGTTTGTATCCAAAATCGGGCGTGAAGATGTGGGGAATCCCTATCCATCTTCGCAAAGCCGTTTTGGAAATCGTGGGAGACCAGCAGGTTCAAGGAGTCAACATTGCCGATGTATCGCCGGATGGTACCCCCATACCCGGTACGGAAAAAACCCTTCCTGTAGATTTTGTTTGTATCGCCGGAAGTCTTTATCCCCTGGTGGAGCTGGCTGCTGTAGCCGGTTGCCCCTTCCATTATGCTTCGGAGCTTGGAGGCCATGTTCCGGTTCACAACCGCAAGATGGAAACCCCGCTAAAGGGGTTGTATGTAGCGGGAAGTATCACTGGCGTTGAAGGGGCCAAAGTTGCAATGGCACAGGGAACGGTGGCGGGATTATCCATTGTTGATCAGGTCAACCCCCATGAAACGCTCGTCAAGGAGCAGCTGGAACGGTCTCTGCAACGAGTCGAAGAGGAGCGGGACCGGGCCCTGATTCAATTCCGCCCCCATATTAAAAAAGCACGACGTGGGTTGGAACATACCTGGAACAACACCCCTCTCCACATGTAAGGAGAGGGTATTTTTTATGATCGATTGCTGTCGGACTGAACCTCACCGCTCGATGTATAAGGATGGAGACAAGAAAGCGCTAATAATGTATAAGATTATAGAATATGTCTCGAATATTAGACATGAATCCCATGTACTGATTGACCAACGTGCCTGTGGAGAGAATGAAAAACCGGCTTATCTTGAGATAAGCCGGTGGAGTCTCTCTTTTCATGTATATTGGATGGCACAGGTTTTGATTTGGGTGTAAAAGTCCAAGGCCGCCTGCCCTTGTTCCCGTGTATGGGAACTAGAAGCCTTCAATCCTCCGAAGGGAGCTTGATATTCCACTCCGGCTGTCTCCTGATTGACCCGTACCATTCCTGCCTCCGCTTGCTCTAAAAATCGGTGTGCTTGGGACAAATCCCTTGTAAATAAGGAGGCGCTTAATCCGTAGACCGTTTGATTGCATAGTTCCACAGCCTCATCAAAATCCGCCGCTTCGAAGAGAACAGCCAACGGCCCGAATATTTCCTCCTGGGCCAACGGATGCTGGATATCGAAGCCTGAAACGGCAAGCGGATGAATGTAGAATCCCTCCTGATCGAGCCGGCTGTGGTTATCCCCCACGATCTGTCCCTGACGCCCGGCTATCTCGATGTAATGGGATACTTTTTCATACTGTTCTCGGGATGCGACCGGTCCCAGATACCCTGCAGGCTCCAGAGCTGGTGCCACGGTGATTCGTGAAATCTCTTCGCTGAGGGCTTTTTTCAAGGCAGCGGCTATTTCTTTTTCTACGAAAATTCGGCTCGTAGCGGTACATTTTTGCCCCGCAGAGCGGAACGCCCCACTTAAGAGAGCCGGAACGGTTTTTTCCAAATCGGCATCCTTGAGAACGACAGCAGCGTTTTTTCCGCCCATCTCTGTTTGATACTTGATGTTCCTTTTGGCACAAATGACCGCGATCTGACTGCCGGTCTCCGAAGATCCTGTAAAGCTGACCGCATCCAGTTTTACCTCTTCCAGCAGAGGGGCACCGATTTCCTTTCCTTTCCCGATCAGCAGATTGATCACACCCGGTGGAAGCTCAGTAGTTGCAAAAATTTCCGCTAACCGGGTGGCCGTGAGAGAAGCCGTTTCGGCAGGTTTCCAGATCACCGTATTTCCACAGATCAAAGCGGGAGCGATTTTCCAGATCGGGATCGCCACCGGAAAATTCCAAGGGGTAATTACAGCAACAACCCCCAAGGGAATCCGCTTGGTGTATTGATGAACATGGGAGATGGAAGCCGGAATGACCTCCCCAGTCGGACGAACTCCTTCTGCCGCATAATAGCGCAGAAGATGGATTCCCCTCGTCACTTCTCCCCGCATTTCCCCGATGGGCTTCCCCATTTCCGTGCTCGCCAGAACCGCCAGTTCCTCCCGCTTCTCCTCCAAGGCATTCGCCATTTGATACAGGATTTCTCCCCGTGCGGCACCGGTCATCCCAGACCATGGAACCGATGCTTGCCTCGCTGCTTTCTCCGCTTCGAATGCATGCGAAGAATCGGATAAATGAACCACGCCCACCTCTTCGGTCAGGTTGGAAGGGTTCATTACGGTTTGTTCCCGACCCTGGGGAGTGATCCACTCGCCGCCAATCCAGTTTTTACTTTCCAGCATGAGATTCCTCCCTTTTGCCAACCGCCCGTTCAAAGGCCGATTGGATTTCCTGGTACTTTTCTTCCGGCAAAGGCAACCGGGGAGGACGCGTCTCCCCGACCGGTTGTCCGGCCAATTTCATCATCCATTTGATCGCTTGGACGAGTTGTGGGCTAGCATCATAATGGAATAGCGGAAGCAGACGCCGGTAGAGCGGCAAAGCCTCGGCTATGTTTCCCTCTCGGGCCAGACGAAATAACTCCACACAGGGCCGGGGAAGCGCATTCGGAACTCCTGCGATCCAACCGGTCGCCCCTGCCACAGGCCCTTCCAAGGCGAGGTTATCGACTCCGATCATCACTTCTAAATCGGTCTGATCCAAGATGTCATGGACCCGGCGGATATCGCCGGAAAATTCTTTTACCGCCACCACATTCTCCAGTCGGGACAACTGGATCAATACATCCGGCGTTAGGTCCGTTGGATAGTCGTGGGGATTGTTGTAAGCGACGATCGGTAACCCAACGCTGGAGAGCGCTTCGTAATGGGCAATGATTTCCTTTTCCAGGGGGGCATAGTTGACCGGCGGAAGAGCCATGATCCCGGCAGCCCCCACCTCCTTGGCATGATGGGCCCAATCCGTCGCTTGCCGGGTGGAGGGGGCGCCTGAGCCAACTAGGACCGGGACTCTTCCTTTCGCCGCCGCCACGACGGTTTCCACCACTTTTCTCCGCTCTTCCCAGGTCAGCGTTGCATATTCCCCAAGGGAACCCGCAGGCACCAGACCTTGGACGCCCTCATCGATCAACCACTTGGAAATTTCATCAAGCCGTTGACTATCAACTTGCCCACTCTCCTTAAAGGGCGTTACAACAGCCACATATACTCCCTCAAATCTCGCCATCTCCCCATCTCCTTCCCTATATTCTACGGATTACCGAGCTTACCGGCATCCGGTTCAAAGACCCCACCCCCATCTATTAGCAAGACCGATGCCGAAAAGGTCTCCCCTTTCAAAAAACCAAAAAAAAGCGGCTGATTAACAGCCGCAATGGGAGAAGAGCTTTACATTTTACTTTGCCTCATCGATAGCCTGAATGAGTGTCGCTTCGACGTCCTTCGCAATCCCCTGAAGGCGGTCATCTTCCGTCATAGCCAGAAGAGCGGTTGGGCGGATCAGGCCGATATGCGTTCGCAGGGTCTCTTCACTACGATAAACAACGATTTTACAGGGAAGAAAGTAACCACCCTTCTGGTTATGGATCAACATTTTTTTCGCCACGTCGGGATTATCTACTTCGAGAACCCGGAAATCCTGTTCCAGAGCGATCCCGGCTTCCATCAGTTTGGTTGGGATATCCAATTTCCATAGAATGCTGAACTTGTAATCGGCCAGGGTCCTATCCAGGGATTTGATCGCCTCATCGACGGATTTGTTCGTCTCTACGGTGTACTCAAACATAGCCAAACGCCTCCTTTTCAAACCATTCACGCATCTATTGTACCTTAATTTCTTCGGAGAAAGGAATGAAACCGGACCCTCAGACCGACCCGTATAATAATGCCCATCTATCCTTATCCCCCAACTGGGCTCCAGGTAAACGGAAAAAACAAAACAAGCCCTGTGAAGGGCTTGACCCACTCAACCGGAGATCTGGGCGGACAGTTGCTGATAGTACGTTTCCATCCGCTCCCGATCCCGCTCCAGGATCGGCTTCAGGAACCGGCCAGTGTGGGAGCCGTCCGTTTCCACCACTTCTTCCGGGGTGCCGGTAGCAACGATCGTCCCCCCGCCGTTTCCCCCTTCAGGGCCGAGGTCGATCAAGTAGTCGGCGGTCTTGATAACATCTAGGTTGTGCTCGATCACCAAGACGGAATCTCCGTTATCCACCAGACGTTGCAACACCTTGAGGAGGCGGGAGATATCGTCCACATGCAGGCCTGTCGTCGGCTCGTCCAGGATATAAAGCGTCCGCCCCTTAGATCGCTTGTACAACTCCGAGGCTAATTTTACCCGCTGGGCCTCTCCTCCGGACAAGGTGGTGGCCGGCTGCCCCAGCTTGACGTACCCGAGCCCGACATCGTAGAGAGTCTGCAGCTTGCGTTGAATGCGGGGGATATTTTTGAAAAACTCCAGGGCTTCTTCCACTCGCATCTCCAAAACATCGGAGATGTTTTTCCCTTTGTACTTCACTTCCAAGGTATCCCGGTTATACCGTTTCCCTTTGCACTGCTCGCATGGGACATAGACATCCGGTAAAAAGTGCATCTCGATTTTGATAATCCCATCACCCCGGCAGGCTTCACAACGACCGCCTTTCACGTTAAAGGAGAAACGGCCTTTCTTGTACCCCCGTACTTTGGCCTCCTGGGTGGAGGCAAAAACGTCCCGGACATCATCAAACACACTGGTGTAGGTCGCAGGGTTGGAACGAGGAGTACGGCCAATCGGGGACTGGTCGATATTAATCACCTTGTCTAGATGGGACAGGCCACGGATCTCCTCGTGAGCCCCAGGGATCCACTTGGAGCGGTTCAGCTCCCGGGCCAGCGCCTTGAGCAGGATTTCATTAACCAGGGTGCTCTTGCCGGAACCAGATACGCCCGTCACGCAGGTGAAGACGCCCAGGGGAACCTTCACATCGACGTTTTGCAGGTTGTTCTCCCTGGCTCCCTTGATCTCGATCCACTTGCCGTTGGGCTCCCGGCGCTCCTCAGGAAGCGGGATAAACTTCTTGCCCGAAAGGTACTGGCCGGTCAGGGATTGGTCCATCTCCATCACTTCATCGGGTGACCCCTGAGCGATAATCTCTCCCCCATGGGCCCCCGCGCCCGGCCCGATATCGATGATATGGTCCGAGGCCAGCATCGTATCCTCGTCGTGCTCCACGACGATCAGCGTATTGCCGAGATCCCGCATCTGTTCCAGGGTACGGATCAACCGATTGTTGTCTCGTTGGTGAAGGCCGATGCTGGGCTCGTCCAGGATATAGAGGACGCCCATCAATTTCGATCCGATCTGAGTGGCGAGACGAATCCGTTGTGCTTCGCCTCCGGACAGGGTTCCCGCAGCGCGGTTCAAGGTCAGATAGTTAAGCCCCACATTGACCAAGAATCCGAGGCGGCTGTTGATCTCCTTCAAGATCTGCCGGGCGATGGCCATCTCTTTTTCGTTGAGCGTCAATCCCTCAAAGAAATCCATCGCCTCCCGGATGGATAGACCGGTGACATAAGCGATATTTTTGCCGCCAACGAAGACGGAAAGCGTTTCTTTTTTCAGACGTGCCCCGTCACAGGTGGGACAGGGCTTGTTACTCATGTAGTTTTCGATCTGCTCTCGGATGGTGTCAGACCCCGTCTCCCGGAAGCGACGTTCCAGGTTTTTCAGTACGCCCTCAAAACGGAGCTGAATCTGTTTCACCTGTCCCATATCGGTCTCGTAGCGAAAAGGGATCCGCTCCCCTGTCCCCTGCATGAGGATATCCATCGACTTTTTCGGGAGATCTTTCACAGGCACATCCATATCGATGCCATAGTAAAGACAAGCGGATTCCAGCAGTTGAGGATAGTAGGTGCTGGACTTTCCCACCCAGGGTTCAATCGCCCCTTCACGCAGGGTCTTGCTCTTATCGGGAATGACAAGGCCCCGATCCACTTCCATGCGGCTGCCCAGTCCGTCACAGGTGGGGCAGGCACCGAAGGGGCTGTTGAAGGAGAACATCCGCGGAGAGAGTTCATCCATGGAAAATCCACACTCAGGACAGGCCAGGTTTTGGCTGAACAACATCTCTTCCCCATCAATCACATCGACGATCACCTTGCCGCCGGAAAGGTGGAGAGCTGTCTCCAAGGAGTCGGTCAACCGGGTCTCGATCCCCGGTTTGACCACGACCCGATCCACCACCACTTCGATGGAATGCTTTTTGTTCTTCTCCAGCTTGATCTCCTCAGAGAGATCCATGATCTCTCCATCGACCCGGACCCGGACAAACCCTTGTTTGCCGATCTCCTCCAAGAGCTTGACGTGTTCCCCTTTTCTCCCGCTCACCATCGGGGCGAGGATTTGGATACGGCTCCGTTCCGACAATTCCAGAACGCGGTCTGCCATTTGTTGTACCGTCTGGGAGGCGATCTCGATCCCGTGTTCAGGACAAAAGGCACGCCCCACCCGAGCAAAGAGGAGCCGCAGGTAGTCGTAGATCTCCGTTACCGTCCCCACGGTGGACCGGGGGTTACGGCTGGTCGTCTTTTGATCGATGGAAATAGCCGGGGAGAGTCCATCGATGGAGTCGACATCCGGTTTGTCCATCTGTCCGAGGAACTGGCGAGCATAGGCGGAGAGGGACTCCACATAGCGACGCTGTCCCTCAGCATAGATGGTATCAAAGGCCAGCGAGGATTTTCCGGAGCCTGACAGCCCCGTCAGAACAACGAATTGGTCACGGGGAATCGTGACGTCCACCTCCTTCAGGTTGTGGACGCGCGCCCCGCGGATCACGATGTTTTCCTGGGTCAACGGTTAAGCCCCCTCCGCTTTCAACTCGAGGATCATATCACGCAGCTCGGCGGCCTTCTCGAAGTCCAGATCCTTGGCCGCCGCTTTCATTTCCTTCTCCATCCGCTCGATCATCCGCTGCCGGTCTTTCTTATTCATTGTAGCCGTGTCGGGTATCGCTTGATACGTCTCGGTGTCCTCAGCTACCTTCGTAGCTTCGATAACCGCCCGAACCGCTTTCTTGATTGTCTGCGGCCGAATACCGTGCTTCTCATTATGTGCCAGCTGCTTCTCGCGACGCCGGTCCGTCTCGTCGATGGCTTTCCGCATCGAATCGGTCATCTTGTCGGCGTACATGATAACCTCACCGTTCGCATTACGGGCGGCGCGACCGATGGTCTGGATCAAGGAACGCTCCGCACGCAGGAAACCTTCTTTGTCCGCATCCAGGATGGCGACGAGGGAGACTTCCGGCAGATCCAGCCCCTCCCGGAGCAGGTTGATCCCTACCAGAACGTCAAACTCACCCAAGCGCAAGTTCCGGAGGATCTGCATCCGCTCAATCGTCTTGATATCTGAGTGAAGGTACTGGACCTTGATCCCCACTTCCTTCAGGTAGTCAGTCAGGTCTTCGGCCATTTTTTTGGTGAGCGTGGTCACTAGTACCCGTTCGTTCCGTTCCAGCCGTTTGTTTACTTCGCTGATCAGGTCGTCGATCTGACCCCGGATCGGACGTACGTGGATGCGGGGGTCGAGAAGCCCTGTCGGGCGGATAATCTGCTCCACCACTTCTGGGGTATGCTCCAGCTCATAGGGACCGGGGGTGGCGGAAACATAGATCACCTGGTTCACCCGTTTTTCAAACTCGTCGAATTTCAAGGGCCGGTTGTCCATCGCCGACGGGAGACGAAAGCCGTGGTTGACCAGCATCTCTTTCCTGGCACGGTCCCCCTTGTACATGCCGCCGATCTGGGGAACGGTGACATGAGATTCATCGATGATCATCAGGAAATCCTCGGGAAAGTAATCAAGGAGAGTATAAGGAGCCTCCCCTGCTTTCTTCCCCACCAAGTGGCGCGAGTAGTTTTCAATACCGGAACAGAAGCCCACTTCCCGCATCATTTCCATATCATAGCGGGTTCGCTGTTCCAGACGCTGTGCCTCCAGCAGTTTATCCTGGGACTTTAGCTCCTCCAGCCGCTCTTCCAGTTCTTCTTCGATATCCTTCAATGCACGGCGCAGGACCACTTCTCGGGTGACATAGTGGGAGGCAGGGAAAATCGAGATATGTTCCCGGTCGCCCAGAATCTCCCCGGTCAGTACGTCAATTTCCCGGATCCGGTCGATCTCGTCCCCGAAAAACTCCACCCGCACCGCATGTTCACTCCGGGAAGCGGGAAAGACCTCCAGCACATCCCCTCTCACGCGGAACGTACCGCGAACAAAGTTCATGTCGTTGCGTTCATACTGGATATCCACCAGGTCCCGCAATACCGCGTTCCGGTCTCTCTCCATGCCGACACGCAAGGGAACGACCTGCTCCCGGTATTCTTCCGGCGAACCGAGGCCGTAGATACAGGAGACACTGGCTACGATAATGACATCTTTCCGCTCAAACAGAGCGGATGTTGCTGAGTGGCGCAACTTGTCGATTTCGTCATTGATCGAGGCGTCCTTCTCAATATACGTATCCGTCTGCGGTACGTAAGCCTCGGGCTGGTAGTAGTCATAGTAGCTGACGAAGTATTCCACAGCATTCTCCGGGAAGAATTCCTTCAGTTCCCCGCACAGCTGGGCCGCCAGGGTCTTGTTCGGAGCGATCACCAGGGTCGGTTTGCCCGCCCTAACGATGGTATGGGCAATGGTGAAGGTTTTTCCGGTCCCCGTCGCCCCCAGCAGGGTCTGGTGCTTTTTGCCCGACTGCACCCCCGCCACCAACTTCTCGATGGCCACCGGTTGGTCACCCTGGGGTTTATATTCCGATACCATGCGAAAGATCTCTTCGGCCATGGCCACATCACCTCGAATCTGTCATCCTTCCCATTATACCACAAGCAGAAAGAAAAACAGGAACATTCGTTCTCGATATATGGTTGATACGTGTCGTCGAAAGTCCGATTTCTGTCTCCGTTCCCCTTTCCCGCAACCACAAAAACGCCCCACCGTGGGATAAATCAATCCTTCTGCCTCCGCTTTTTGATCTCCCACCTAACCCTTAGTACCAACACAACGGCTAAGTTTATATACAGATAAGACAAGTACCATATATTATTGTCGTCTAATACTAAACCGGCAAAAAAAGATGTTGAGGCAAAAAATAATAGGACATTAATATATTTATCACGAAATTCCAAAAGGCCCTACAACCCCTTTTTCAGAGTAAAAACACCGGACATAGCCCGGTGTGCAAAACCACTAACCCTCACCTTTTCCCTTCTGAAGCCGATGAGAGATCCGAGGATAGGCGATCTGGGCGGCCCGGAGAAGGTGCCTCCACGATACCGAGGTGATCCGGGTCTCCTTCATAGACAGGGCGGTGGGCAAGCTTAGGATCGCCGTTTTCGTCGGTTAGTTCTAGCTTGCAAAATGCTGGGGAACGGGTCAGCGCTTCCCTTAACCCGGCAAGGTCGGAAACGGGTTCTCCGTTTACCCTATGTAAGATGTCCCCGGGGCAAATACCCATATCCTCTGCCGGACTGCCCGGCCAAACGGCCAGTACCCGGATTCCCCCGGACACCGCTGCAAAGAAAGACAGGCGCCGCCGCTCCCGGTACCGCCCCAGTTGGTAAATTCCCTCATGACCGGCGATGCAAAAAAGAGAGGCTACCCATAACATGGGGGGCCAGACTTTGGCGATCCCAGCTAACCCCGCGAGCAAAAAAGCATAGAGCAGAATCAAAGAGGAGGAGCGTCGCTTTTGCTGTTCCGGCGGGCGGGAAAGATTGATTCGGGCAAAGCTCGCTACCAACGGAAGCGGCAACCAGCCAGCAGGTGTCACCAATACCAGCGGAAGCGGCCAGATTTTTTGCAAGAGATAGCCTCCGACGGGCTGATTGTCACCGTCTCTCTCGACAACCGGTGTACTCCCCGCTTCCCCATCCAGACGAACCAGCGCCCATTCCAACCCATGAAGGCCGCTCACCAGGAACAGCCACTCTACGACGGAAAATTTCCAGAGTACAGCTGTCCACTCCCCCCCTATTCCCGTTTGCAACCCGGCTTCAGCCGCTCCCATGGAAATGAGGGCAAGCAGGCCGACTGCATAGGCGGGGCAAGCAAAGCGAAGGCGGATACAGGTGAGTAAGAGGAGGATCCCCCATACCCAGACAGCCTCCGCGGGACGAATACCTGCCGTGATGAAAGAAGCCGTCATGGAAAACACAACCCCTCCTCCCAATCCAACCAGCACCGTACGGAGAAAGAGGGGAGTCGGGGGATGGAGACGGCGTCCAAAACAACGCTGTTCCCGGATTCCTTTCCATGCATACTGCCAAGCTGCTAGGAGAAGAGCCGCTATCCACAACGGATGAATCCATATCTCCTGCCACGCTGTCCACCCTGTCTGTATCGGAAAAAAAACGGACTCCAAGTGAATCCCTCCTGTAGGCAAAACGGAAAACAATCCCATGACCGAGGGGTCGTGGGATTGTTTTCGATACGGGAAAGCGATTCCCTTCCCTTATTTCATTTTTTTCTTTAACGTTTCCACACCCACCCGGAGTTGCAGGTCAGAATCCGGCTTACGGAGCATCTTGATAAACTCCTCCTGCAGCTTCAATGCCGTCTTCTTATCGACTTCGCCGGTCATCTTCAACTTGTGGGTTTTTTGGAAGGCTTTCACAGCCGTCGCTGTCTGTTCACTGAAATAACCATCGGTTCGGTCGGGACGATACCCCAATCCTTCCAGCACCAATTGCAAATTCTTCACATGGTGAGAGGACTGATCCCGTTTCAGCAGTTTATCCGGTTGGGGTGGAGCCGCCCTGTAATAATCGGGAAGCTTCGCCTTTACATCAGGCTTGATCCCCTTTTTATGAATCCATTTCCCTTCGGGTGTCAGCCATTTGGCCATCGTCAGCTTCAGGTTGCTACCATCGGAAAAATCTTCTGCCGTCTGAACAGTCCCTTTGCCGAAAGTGGTCTGTCCAACCGTCGGATAGCCAGCGGATTTCATCGCTCCGGCTAGGATCTCCGAAGCGCTGGCGGATCCTTTGTCTGTTAGAACGATAATCGGGTATTTCTTTTTCTTCCCTTCTTCAGCACGGTACTCGACTTTATTGCCGGATTTATCCTCCGTCATCATCAGCATTTTCCCTTCGGGAAGGAGCTTCTCAAGGATTTCCAGCACGGAAGGCAGTAACCCGCCGGGGTTGCCCCGGACATCGATCACGAGCCCTTTCATACCCTTTTCTTCGAGCTTATCCAATTGTTTAGTAACTTCTTTGGAAGTATCTTCGGAAAACTGGGTGATCTCAATCTTTCCTATTTTGTCCTCTAACATCCGAGAGTGAACCGTCTCAATCGGGATCTCATCCCGCACGACAGTCACTTTCATCAGCTCGTCCTGACCCGGACGGAGGACTTCCAGCCGGGCCTTGGAGCCCTTCGGCCCCTTGATCTTGGCAACAGCCTCGTTCAGATCCATTCCTTCCAAGCTGATATCATTGACCTTGACGATCTGATCTTCCGGGCGCAGCCCCGCTTTTTCCGCGGGAGACCCTTTAAAAGGGGAAACGATTGTTACTCGCCCCTTTTTCATGGTCACTTCCGCACCGATTCCCTGGAAAGAGGACTCCATCGAGGAGTGGAACTGCTTGGCCGTCTTTTTGTCCATATAGGCGGAGTAGGGATCATCCAAGGATTCCACCATCCCCCGAATGGCCCCATCGATCAGTTTTTGGTCATCCACATCATGGATGTATCGAGACTTGATGGTCCCATATGCTTCTTTCAACTTGTTCAGGTTATCCTCTAGACCTTCCACGTCCTTGCCGGAAACGGGGGCTTTATTCCCCGACAGGAAGGAAGAGCCCGTTACCTGCGACAACAAACTGCCGTCGCCTGCCACCGCGGCCGTAGCAAGACTGGAAAACAGCACAGCGAAGACAAGGAGCAAGGCAACGGTACGCCCGCGAAAGTACATCCCAACACCACCTTTACCATCTCTTGGAGACATCCGGCAGGATGAAACCAAGGGGCCCCCAAATCCCGACGTCCAATAACCGTACCTTCCCGCCGGTTGGAGAGGGGTTGTTTCAATCATATGACAGGCAGGAAGGAGTTAGTATTCAGATCCACTCTAGCATATAAAGTGCGCCGTATACAAGAATGGGTCCGATGGTTGCGACTCCTGCAATCATGGGAAACCGGCCTTCCTAATAAGAAGGCCGGTCGACAGTCCCGGTTATTGATAGCCGAACGGCTAGCCGAGCGGCCGAGCCGCCCTTCTCTGTTTATTTTAAGTACGACATCGGATTCACCTGGTCTCCGTTCTTCAGCACTTCAAAATGTAAGTGCGGACCGGTCGACCACCCGTTATTTCCAATCTCCGCGATCACCTGTCCCTTGGAGACGGAATCTCCGCTCTGAACCCTGACACCCTGAGCATACATATGGGCATAGAGTGTGGACAGACCGTTACCGTGATCGATGATAACGATGTACCCATATCCTGTGGCAGGACGGGATTCAATCACCTTGCCGCCTGCGGCAGCATGGATCGGTGTCCCCAGGGAACCGGCAAAATCCACTCCGGTGTGCATTTTGTATCGTTTTCGTACCGGGTGAAAACGCATCCCGTAGGTGGAAGTGATCCGAGAACCCTTCACCGGCCATCCAAATTTGCCCCCGGTGTATGAATCGGACCCGTCGTCATCTTCTGTAGCCTGCTCACGTTGCCGCTTGCGAATCAGGTCCCGGATCCGCTTTTTCTCTTTCTCGTTGATCTCTTCTAGATTCTCTTGCTTAGAGCCCAGCTTTTTCACTTGTTTTTCGATTTTCTTATAATCACCGGTAAGGTCGGCGTGAAGCCCTTTGGCTTTCTCCGCTTTCTCCTTTCGCTCGGCGAGGAGGTCTTCCATTTGTTTCTTTTCCTTCACGAGTTCTCGACGGTCCGTCTTGTAACCGTTGATCAGCTCCTGATCCCGCTTGGCGACCAGACGTACAAATTCGAGGCGTTTCAGGAAGTCATCCAGGTTTTTTGCATTCATCAGCGACCGAACGTAAAACATCTTCCCCTGTCGATAAACGATACGAATCCGTTCGTTGTATACCTTTTTCTGTTCCTCGATCTGCTTTTCCTTCTCGGCGACCCGCTTCTTACTCTTCTCCAGTTTCTGCTCCGTCTCGTAGACATCCTGATTGAGTTCGTTTAGTTCTCGCTTCCGCTGTTCCAGTTCCTTAAGAACCGACTCCAGGTCTTTTTTCGTCTGTTTCTTTTCCTTTTCGATCCGTTGAATCTCTTTATCCCGATCTTTGATGTCTTCTTTCTTGTCATCGATGTTGTCGGCGAAGGAGATTCCCGGAGACAGGAGCGAACATGCCAACACGAAGCCCGTCAACCCCGCCACCAGCTGCTTTTTCACTGCATCTCCTCCCAAGTGGTCACGCCGCCACGCCATCCGGATCAGACCTTCAGGAAGCGGCTGATGGAAATCAAACTTCCCCACACCCCGATGATGACACCGAGGATGATGGTTATCCCGGCAACATAGAGGGCAAGCGGCCACATGGGTAACATCTTAAAAAAGCTGTAGGCCTTCCCTGCATCCAGGATGTTGAGCACGGCATTGTATCCGACGAGGCTGATGGCCACAGGCACGATCGCCCCCATTACACCGATCATCCCCCCTTCAATGAAGAAAGGCCAACGAATGAACCAGTTACTTGCCCCGACAAGGCGCATGATTTCGATCTCGCGGCGACGAGCGAAGATCGTCAATTTGATCGTGTTCGAAATCAGGAACGCGGCTAACACTGCCAAGCCAAACCCGAAAAGGAACACGGTGTTTCGGATCCAGGCCGACAGGTCGAGAAGGTTGTCGGTTACCCCTTCGCCGTAGTCCACACCGGATACTTGGTTAAATTTCTTGATTTTGTTGGCCAATGGCTCGGTCTGCTGCGGATCCTTAGCCTGAATCACCAACGCATCAGGCAAGGGGTTGCCCTCTTCCAACCCCTCCAAAAACCGCTTATCATCGCCCCACTGTTGCTTCAACTCCCGCAGGCCGTCTTCTTTTGGAACGATTTTCACCGATTTAATCGCGGGGTCTTTTTCCAATTGGGCTTTGGTTTGATCAATATCATCATCGGAGGCTGTTACCTCCATAAAAGCTCGGATGGAAACCTGCTTGTCCAATTCTCCCGCCATATAGCTGATATTAAAGGCGAAGACGAGAAAAATACCGAAGATCAGGAGCGTCACACCCACCGCACTGACGGCGGCGAATGTCATCCAGGTGTTTCGCTTCAGGCTTCGGAAAGACTCCCGAATATGCCGGAAAAACGTATCAATCTTCATAGCCGTATTCCCCCTGCTGTTCGTCACGGACGATGACGCCTTGCTCGACAGCGATCACCCGCTTGCGCATGGTGTTCACAATCTCTTTGTTGTGGGTGGCCATCACGACCGTGGTCCCACGGGAATTGATCTCTTCAAGCAAGTACATGATATCCCAGGAGTTCTCGGGGTCCAGGTTCCCGGTCGGTTCGTCCGCAATCAGGAAACCGGGGTTATTCACCATCGCCCGGGCGATGGAAACCCGTTGTTGTTCACCCCCGGATAACTGGGAGGGGAGGGCGTTCATTCGGTCGTAAAGCCCTACGAGTTCCAACATCTCCTGCACTCGCCGGCGAATCTTCCGATTAGGGGCTTCCACCGCTTCCATGGCAAAAGCCACATTCTCATAAGCAGTCATGTTGGGCAAAAGTTTGTAATCCTGGAACACGACCCCGATGTTCCGGCGCAGGTACGGGATCTTCCAATCCCGTACCCGCTTGACGTTTACACCGTTGATCAGGATGACGCCGTGGGAGGGTTTCTCCTCCCGATACATCAGCTTGATGAACGTACTTTTACCCGCACCACTGGGGCCCACGACATAGACGAATTCGCCCTGATCAATTTTCACATTGATCCCGTTCAGGGCTTTGACGCCGTTGCCGTACACTTTGTACACATCATGCATCTCGATCACACTATCACCTTCATCTGCCTGGGGTAGACCCTGGATTTTCAGAACAGAACGGTTTTTATGAAAGGAGGAAACAAACGCTCAGGAAAAATATTCAAAAATCAGTACCGATACCTCTCCCATTATATCATTGATCCGTCCTTTTCCCAGGGGGATCTTACCGATTATCGGACGGAAATAAAAACCTGATCATCATACTGATGCAACGACATCCCTAACGATTCACCCCACCCTGTTTATAGTAAACGATGAGGGGCCGGCTGAAAGTTTCATCTTTTTTGGCTTAGTACCGTTTTGATGAGCTAAAGTGTCTATTGGCGGTTTCTGGCCATGTATGGTGCGATATAAGCACACAAGTGAAAAGAATCCATTCCATTCGTACACAGGAATTAGCCATATCGAAAATGGCATTGATTACATGAACGAGGTTGGAAAAATTTTCATTAAAGGCCTTTGCTACATTATTGTGCCATCAACCCTCTCCTGACTTCAAAGCTTTCGTGCATTGAACAAGTAGATGGATGAGCCAATGCTCTGGATGAACATGACGATCATGACAAAGAAAACAAAATATTCTGGTTTAAGTACTTCTAAGATCGCAACCAAGATTACCCCTGCGGTAATTCCATAGGATAAAATTGTGTAGGAGAGAGCTTTTGATTTATAGATGAGCAAATGCCCACGCTCATCTTTTGATTCTTGTTTACTTTCAAACCTTCCCTTGTATAATTCACTCACAATAACTCCGGCCACCAATAATAAAATAGACCATTTAAGTATTTCCATCGTTTGTCTCCTCCTCATATTGAAAGACTGATGTGAGGGGTTTGTTAAAAGCATGGGAGATCTTGAATGCCAAGATTAAAGAGGGATTGTACTTATTCTTCTCGATCGCCACGATTGTTTGACGACTAACACCGACTTCATCCGCTAGTTTTTGTTGTGTCCATCTTTTTTCTGCCCTACAGATTGCGATTCGATTGGATAACATGAAATGCACCCCACATGCAACGTAACATATACACGACATAATGTAAAGTATACATGACAAAAATACATAAAATAACAGCAACCTTGGGATAGGAGTCCCCTTAGCAGGATGATCTAAAACGGCAATAGGTCCTCCAGATCCGAACCAGTTCCCCGGAAATGACTTAGGTAAGGAGAATGGTGAAATCCTCGTTCTAAAAGGGAAAGCGGCGAATAAGATGATCATCGGAAAGGAGGCAGAGTGCAAAAAAGCAAAACAGAAGGCTTTTGGAAAAACTGCAAAACCGGTATCCAGGAAAGGGGAGAATCGTGATGGCTTGGCAGATCGGTCCTCAATCACTCAGCCCCGGAGCCAGTGTCCGCTGGTGGTTTCATTGGTCGGGATATCCCGGTTTCGAAGTAATCGGGGTGAAACCCGCCACTCCCGGCAGCGAACTCCGGTATTCAGAACCCGGAGTCCAGATGAACAATGACGGCTCCACTACCTACTATATGACGGTAAAAAACGTAGGTCCTTTCTCCGTCCAATACTATTGGGTCGGAAATACGATATAACCAAAGCGGGAGGAGTGCGTAATGAAGGCGATCTGCGTATCTGATCAACAAGGCCGGATTCTCTCTGTCAACTTACTGAAAGAGATGGGAAAGGAACCGTCCGGGATGGCCGGGGCGGGAATCCTTCCCGATGACGATCAGAAAGTGAGCCATATCGATTTGCCGCCGGATCTGGAAAAACGTTCGTTATTGGATATACAACAAGAATTTCGGGTGGAATTCCGTGGGGAGAGCGCCCATTTGGTCAAAGCTGAAAACTTCACGGAGCCCTTCCGAGAAAAAAAGTGATAGATTCACCTGTCCTGTAGGCAAAAAGACCGGCAGATGCCGGTCTTTTAATTTTATCTGAAAAGACTTGTTCCCAATAAATGCATAACATATAATAAAAAATAAACCGATTTATATATACATGAATTTTAGAACTCCCACAAACCCGTAGAACTACCCGCTAGGGCGCCTTGAACAAATATGATTAAAATACCTATCAGGCATCCTTTGAAACAGGATGCCTGATAGGTATTTTTAAAAAAAGGGTGACCATCCATGTACTTGTTAAAATCAGAATTTATCCGGGCTTTTACTGCCAAGTCTTTTTATTTCTCCCTCGTTTTTGGCTTGATCCTGTGTTTCATCGGATTTATCGATTATGGATTGCCAGGCCCTTGGCTCATCCCTACCGTCTTACTCAATACGGACGCATACTCCGCTTTCGAATATGCATATGGAAATTCTATCTTTGCCCTTTTCGCCCCATTGCTAGCTACGCTTCCCTTCGCCGGCTCTCTCGCATCGGATCGTGAAAGCAATTATTTGAAATACGTGTTGTTGCGAACTTCAAAAAAGGTATACATCCAGTCTAAGACCATCGCCAATGCACTGGTTGGCGGAGGAACCATCGCCGGTGTGTTGCTTGTATCATTGCTGGCCTCGCTCGTGTTGTATCCCGTTACCCCGACAGTTCCGCCACCCGCAGTCGGTGCCTTTGCCGATCTGCGTGTGGACTTCCCGCTCCTCTATTGTTTAATCATTTGCGGGCTGGGTTTTCTGTTTGGAGCCACCTACGCTACCTTGGGACTAGCTTGTTCCACGTTTCTAAAAAAACGATACACCACCGTAATCGCCCCCTTTCTCCTCTATATCCTCCTTTTGTTTGTGGCGGATAATCTAGCGCAAATCACGGGGGTCGACTGGCTCACCTCGCTCCAGCCTATTGCCAGCTTGGTTCCCTTCAGCAGTACATCCAATACCGCTTGGCTGGTGCTGAGCCCCATGGTTGCTTTATTAGGCGTAAGCCTCCTCATTCTCCACAATTGGACACTAAAGGATCGGGATCATGCATCTTAACGGGAAATGGATGCGATTGATCCGTTTGGATGTCCGGCACACCTTTTTCCGGATGAAATGGCTATGGGCAATTCCCATCTACCTGGTGGTTATCTGGTTTGAATGGGATCGAACCTTCATCGTCCCCCATACTGGAACGATGTATCACGCAGGCGATATCCTCGTCAGGAGTCTGACTAATTTTTATGCGATCGTCTTTTGCTTTTCACCCCTCTTTCTTCATCTGGTCCACGATGGGATTCAGAACCCTGGTTGGTTGGGAAGCATCTTTCTCCGCTCCGGGGAGATAAGGATTTGGTGGCTGGCGAAAGCCGTCTCTGTCGTAACGACGGCTGCCTTGGTCACCTTGTCTGGGACTGTCAGCAGTACTCTTTTCGCCTGTGTCGCCCTGCCCTGCACCAATACCTGGGGGACGGCAACCCGATACCCGCCTGAAGGGGATATCTTCGGCTTCAACCCGGCGATCCTTCATTTATCTCCTTTGGAAGCCGCTCTTTTTGCCAACCTCTTGTTGTTATTGGGTTGGTTCGGGATCGGCCTGGTTTCCGTTCTCGTTTCTGTGGTCTATCAAAGCCGGGTGGCAGGGTTCACCGTGGCTTTTATCATCTTGATGAGCGGGCTGGCTGCTTTCCATGCCCCCTCCTCCCCTTGGCAACAGCTGTTCATCAACGTACATATGGACCTCAACACCCATCGTTTCGGCCAGGCCGCTTCCAAGTGGCCTTCCATGATGGAATCGATCCTTTACTGGGCGTTGTGGATCGGGATCGTCCTCTTTCTCGGATTGCATAAGCTGAGGCGAACCGATTGGTTCATGGGAGGATCCCGTTCATGAATCGCTTGCTTCCTTTTCATCTATGTACAATTTGGACCCAGCGACATCTCCTCCTGATGACGGCTTTTTTTATCGGCTTCGCTTTACTCAACCTGTTACACTTCTATTCGGAAAACCAAGTCACCCTCGGCCCTGATGCGATGACCCGGCTTTTGCCCTTCACCTTCGGCGGGCCTGGGATCGGCAACTACCTGTTGCTGGATTGGATTCGCTGGATTTTACCCTATGGGATCCTCCATCTGATCATCGGCCCCACTCCCTATGAAGGCCGTACGGGCTCCTTCACAATGTACCTGTTACGTGCCCGGTCAGGCCGCCGCTGGTGGCAGGCGAAGACCCTGGCCCTCTCCTTGTCCTGTGCCTTTTTTTTTCTGACGGGGGATGTTCTCTTGATCCTGATTGCCTCGATCATGGACCCATCCGCTTTCTCTTTGAGTCAGGCGATGATGGTCACCCTCGGCCAGCTATTCCTGTTGCAATGGAGTACGTCATGGGCTTGGACCCTGATCCACTCTCTGTTACCGCCCCAAAAATTTGTATACGGCTATCTCCTCATTTTGGTGGTGTTTCTGCTCTCGCTGTTGCCGAGCGCTGATTGGGCTCCCTGGTTGCCAGGAAACCAAGGGATCTGGATGCGACATGGGATCCATCATGCCCTCGCCATCCCCTTTGATTGGCTTTGGTCGTTGACCTACAACGCTCTATTGACTGGTATTGCATTCCTGATAGGATTGCAGCGTTTTTCCGTTATGGATTTGACTCAGCACTTGAAGGAGGCATGACAACGTGATGAGAGAGGTACCTGCTGCCATTGAAGTAAACCAAGTCACCAAAGTCTTCGATAAACAAACCATCCTGGATCACATTGACTTAACAGTCCCAAAAGGTGAGATTCATGGCTTGATCGGGCGCAATGGTTCCGGAAAAACCATGCTGCTCCAAGTCATCTGCGGCTTGATCAAGCCTACGGAAGGAGCGGTTACGGTGATGGGCGAGCCGCTCCAAAAAGGCTCCTTCCCTAAACAGCTGGGAGCCCTTATTGAACAACCCGGTTTTCTCCCTGGTTTCAGCGGCAAAAAAAACCTGGAACTGCTCGCTTCGATCCAAGGAACCATCGGTAACGACGAAATCGAGGCCACCCTTCGCTCCGTCGGCCTCGATCCAGCCCTGAAGGCTCCTGTCCGTAAATACTCCATGGGCATGCGCCAACGCCTCGGCATCGCCCAGGCCATCATGGAAAAACCCCGGGTCCTGCTGTTGGACGAGCCGACCAACGCCCTGGATGAGGAAGGACTGCGGGACGTGCACCAATTGCTCCTCAACTTGCGGGACCAAGGGGTCACCATTCTCATCGCGAGCCATAACCGGGAAGAGATCGACGGACTGTGTGACCACGTGCACCGTATGGAAAAAGGAAAGCTCACCTCATGAAAAAGAGACCGGCAGTCGCCGGTCTCCTTTTTTTGATCAAATTTGAGCCGTTTGGATCCAATGATAGGCTTTGTCGATGTCATCCTTTTTCTTAAGGATAGTCGCTTCCACCCGGACGCGGGCGGTGCCGCAGCCGGCACTGCGGGCATCGGTGACGTTTTCCACCTGCAATCGGTCGAAGACATCCCCTTGGATGGCCGGGTGAGCTTCCCGGTATTGCTCCAGGGTCAGGTCCAGGAGGGATTGGCCCCGGCTGAGGCAGTGGAGGACGAGACGACCTACCACTTCATGGGCCTCCCGGAAAGGTACGCCCTTGGTCACTAGGTAATCAGCGAGGTCCGTGGCGTTGGTGAAGCCTTTTTCCGCATTCTGCCGCATACGCTCCTCCTTCACCGTCATCCCTTCGATCATCGGTGCCGTCAGCGCCAAAGCGCCCGTGAGGGTATCGACGGTATCGAAGACCCCCTCCTTGTCTTCTTGCATGTCCTTGTTGTAGGTGAGGGGGAGGGCTTTCAGCGTGGTCATCAAGGAGACCCAGTGCCCCATCACCCGCCCGGTCTTGCCCCGGAT
Source organism: Salinithrix halophila (assembly GCF_042650125.1). NCBI lineage: Bacteria > Bacillati > Bacillota > Bacilli > Caryophanales > Thermoactinomycetaceae > Salinithrix > Salinithrix halophila. The sequence goes on along the minus strand of NZ_JBHSAP010000015.1, from coordinate 260,594 downwards.
CAACTCGGGCACGTCGGGGTTCTTCTTCTGGGGCATCATGCTGGAGCCGGTACAGAAGGCGTCATCCAGTTCCACATAACCGAACTCTTCACTGGACCAGAGGATCAGCTCCTCAGACAGGCGAGAAAGGTGAACCATGATCAAGGAGGCGGCGGATAGGAATTCCACCAGGTAATCCCGGTCGCTCACCGCATCCATGCTGTTGTCGTATAGACGATCGAAGCCCAGCTCTTCGGCCACTTGTTCCCGTTGAATGGGAAATGTGGTACCGGCGATGGCTCCAGCACCTAGGGGCATGGTGTTGACCCGTTTATAGCTGTCCATTAGCCGTTCCACATCCCGTCCGAACATATCCACATAGGCGAGGAGATGATGAGCAAAACGCACCGGTTGGGCACGCTGAAGATGCGTGTATCCAGGGAGGATGGCGTCGATGTGCTTTTCCGCTTTGGCCGTCAGGGCTTGGCGTAAGTCAGTCAGCCCTTTGACGAAATCGACGGTGCGTGCCCGGACATAGAGGTGCATATCCAGGGCTACCTGATCGTTTCGGCTCCGTCCGGTATGGAGCTTCCCCCCCACGGGGCCCACTTCCTCGATCAGCAACTTCTCAATGTTCATATGGATGTCTTCATGAGCGACGGAAAATTCCACGTCTCCTGCTCTTACCTTGTCCCGGATCTTTTCGAGCCCTTTGGCGATGGCTTCTACTTCCTCCGCTGGCAGGATACCGGACTCGCCCAGCATACGGACATGGGCGAGGCTCCCGCGGATATCCTCCTCGACCAGTCGTTGGTCAAAGGAAATGGATGCGGTGTATTCTTCAACGAGTTGGTTAGTTGGCTTGGTAAAGCGCCCGCCCCAAAGTTTCATCGAATGTCGCATCCTCCTTCTCGGCGTTCACCTTGGCATGGACTTCCGTCGGCAGGCCCCACAGCTGAATGAAGCCGACAGCCGCCTGGTGGTTGAAGGTATCGTCGGAGGTATAGGTAGCCAGTTCTTCGCTGTACAGGGAGTAAGCGGATTGGCGTCCCGTTACCACCGCTTGCCCTTTGAACAACGAAACCCGCACCGTGCCGGTTACCGTCGCCTGGGTCTGGTTGACGAAAGCGTCCAGGGCCGTTTTCAGGGGGGAGAACCAGAGGCCGTCATAGACCATTTGGGCCCACTTCTGTTCCACCGAAGGTTTGAACTGGGTCACTTCCCGGGTGTGGGTGAGGAATTCCAGTTCCTTGTGGGCGGTAATCAGGGTGATCGCCGCCGGGCATTCATATACTTCCCGGGACTTGATCCCCACCAGCCGGTTTTCCACATGGTCGATCCGTCCGACGCCATGCTTGCCAGCCAATTGATTCAGCTTGGAGAGCAACTGATAAAAGGGCAGTTTTTCCCCGTTTAAGGCGACAGGCGTTCCCTGTTCAAAGGTAATCTCCACTTCTTCGGGCTGATCCGGTGTTTCAGCGACCGGAACCGTCCATTCATAGGCTCCCGCAGGTGGGGCGGCCCATGGATCTTCCAACACGCCACACTCACAGCTTCTGCCCCATAAATTTTGGTCGATGCTGTAGGGGTTATCCAAAGCCACCGGTACCGGGATGCCGTGGTTCTGGGCATAAGCAATCTCCTCTTCCCGGCTCATTGCCCATTCCCGCACGGGGGCAATCACTTCCAACCCGGGGTTGAGCGCCTTGACCGCGAGCTCGAACCGAACCTGATCGTTCCCTTTACCCGTGCAGCCATGGGCGACCGCTACAGCTCCCTCCTGCTCCGCCACTTTGACCAACACCTGGGAGATCAATGGCCGCGACAGGGCGGAAACCAAAGGATACTTCCCTTCATAAAGGGCGTTGGCTTTCAGGGCCGGCAACAGGAAATGCTCAGCAAACCACTCCTTGGTGTCCACGACCAGGGACTTGACCGCCCCTACCTTCAGAGCCTTCTCTTTAACGAAATCGAGATCTTTTCCCTCGCCCACATCGAGGGCAACCGCCACCACATCGTATCCGTAATTGTCTTTCAGCCATTGAATCGCCACGGATGTATCCAACCCGCCCGAGTAGGCCAGGATCACTTTCCCCTTCGTCCCCATATCCGAACACCTCTTTATAAAAATTCATCGTTTCGTATTATTATACGGTCGGCTGAATAAAAAGTCCACCCCCGATTTCGGAAAAAGAGGTGGATCAGCGAAGATTTTTGGTGTCTCGGAAAGCCGTTGTTATGCCGGGACTTTTCGGCTCTCGGTAATGGTCTTCAGCCCCTTCAGACGGGAGAAGAGGGTGCGACGGAACTGCCAGGCAGTCATGCGGGATCGGAGGAAGCCCGTGCCTTCTGGTACGCCGATCTCGCAGTCGCAGCTGAGGAGAACAGCATTCCCTTCTTCCTCCAGATCCAAGAAGAGATCGACGATCGCATGGGTAAGGAAGAGGCGGACACCGAAGAGTTCAGGGTTACGGTAGGCAATGATTTCACCCCGGATTTCCCGGTCCGTCCTCCCGGAACGGAGCTTGAGAGTGAAAGGAGTGCCTTTTTTCTCATCACTCTCTGGGGAGGATTCCAGTGCTATCTCCTTCAGGCCGCCAATCCATTGCTTCAGTCCTTCTTCTGTCTCCAGGTACGCAAACAGCGTTTCCCTCGAGGTGGCAATTTTCAATTCCATGTTTATAGACATGCGATTTCCCTGCCTTTTGCCGGTATGATCCTACCAAGAATATCGCCTTATTATTAACGCATTCGGCTTGACTTGTAAACTCCCTCTTCTTAACAGAAAACGAAATTTACAGAAACGCGATTTCTACCCTTCCTTTGCCATAGTAGACTTCCACCTTAGCCAAGGCCCCATTGACAAGGGTCAGCTGGGGAGGGAGATGACCGAGATCGGTATCGAAGACGACAGGGATCTGAAGCGGCGAGAATACGGCTTCCAAGGCGTCGATGTAGGGTAAATCCCGGGTGCCTTCAGTATGTGCCAGGCGACCAAAGAGCAGGCCGCGGGTGTTCTGGAACCAACCGTTTTCCCGCATCTGCCACAGGGCACGATACATCTCCGAAGCGGAGAGTTGGGCGCACTCCAAATACCAGACCAATCCTTCTTCCTGTTCCGAGCCCATTCAGCCACGGGAGCGTAACACGTCCCGGCTAACATCCGCAGGGTATCGAGACAACCGCCCAGCAGGCGACCGGAAAAGCGAGCTTCCTTTCCATTCAGTACCTTCCACTCCGTCGAAGTGTCCAGTACCATACAGGCATCGGATCGGCGGTAACATCCTATACGCCTCCTTCTAGCATAAAAACTCTAAAAACAGTAGACGCGGCCCGGACGCATGGTTTTCTGTCGGAACGGGTAGATTGTGAGGGTCGGGGGGCATCGCCCCGAGTCTGACTGACAGCGAGGTGGAAAACCATCGAACCCGTCTATGCCAACCAATCCCGTACCGTCAAAACCGCCCACGTCCTCCCTCCGGATACAAACCACCACGGAACGATGTTCGGCGGGAAAGTGAGCGCCTATATCGATGAGGTTGCCGCCATTGCCGCCGCTCGCCACTGCAAACAAGCTGTAGTGACCGCTTCCATGGACTCTATCGATTTTCTGATCCCCATTAAAATGGGGGATGCCATTACCGTAGAAGGCGTCGTCACCTGGTGTGGACGAACCTCCATGGAGGTGTTTGTCAAAGTGACCTCAGAAAACCTCTCCAGCGGCAAGAGAGAACTGGCCACCGTGTCTTTCCTCACCATGGTCGCGCTGGATGAAGAGAGAAAACCCAGTCCGATCCCCCAGGTGATCCCTGAAACCGAGGAGGAAAAATACCTACACGAGACCGCCTTGGAACGACGAGAGGAGCGGACCGAACGAAAAAAACAACTATCCGCCCTGCAACGAGCCAACCGCTACCTCCCCGAAAACTGGAGATTGTAAAAAAACCGCCGGATCATCCGGCGATTTTTCTGTTTTCATTTAATAGCTAATCAAAGACGCCATCAGGAGGCCCGTCGCGATGCTGAGGAATGCGGCGAAGATACCGACGGAGACGTTTCCTTTCGGAATCTCAGCTACCACCTTGAAGGGCGTAAGCAGTTCGAAAAGATAAAAAACCGCTACTTGGAAGATCGCCCCGATCAGGCCCCACACCACCAGATCCACCAGACCGGCAGAGTGGAAGACGGCGGACGCGAGGACCAGACTGAGTCCGAGGATCTTACCGCCCAGATCGTAGGAGGCCGCTTTGGCCGCAGCTACCTTTCGGGGATCGTCGGTGTCCGCCCCCTCTTTGATCAGCTGGTACTCTCGGTAAGGAGTGGTAAAGAGGAAAAGCAAGATGCCGACAATCATCAACGGGATGGTCACCCCGAGATAGGCAAGAAAATTCACGATATAAGGCCACTGTTCCAATATGGATCCTCCTTTTTGCTTTACAAGCATACACAAAACATCCGGCACCCATTGCTTCACAATGCGCTACTCATCCAGAAAGGCCGGAAGATAGTAAGCCAAATTCCCTGTTATCGGACCGTCCAGGCGGGCTAAAATGGCGGAGGGTCTCCCTCCAATCAAGAAGGAACCCCACAGACGGCGGCCGCGGAAAGAACCGGTTAGCGTCTCCGCCTCTACTTCCTCCATCTCTACCCGTTCCTGATAAATCATCGGCTGATCCCAGTAAGCTTTTTCTCCATCCCGACACCGGATGATGCCGTCGGCGTCACAAAGAAGGACGGCTCCACCCTCCCGACCGAAGATCGGCTTTACCACATGGGGAGAACGGCCGAGAAAACGGTTTTCCAGGTAGGTAGGCAACATATACCGGCCGATGGTTTCCCGCTCTTCTCGTGTAAAAAAGATTTCTTCTTCGTACAAGCTCCAGATCAGGGCCTGGAGAGCTTTGGTTTGGGCCAGGAAAGCCGATGGAGGGTTGATGAGGTGGAGTTTCCCCTGGGCAACCAAGTCAAGAACGCGAGCACCGGTGGGATATCCGTCCCTATCGGTCTCTTCCGCCAACACTTCCAGGGCATGAAGCCGGTATAGCACATCGACGGGGCGCATCCCCCCCTCGTAGGGAGCTATAAGTCTCTCTCCCTCCACCCGCAGGGACTCCAGGGGAACGAAACGGGCGTCCAAGCCGGATTGTTCCATCAGATAGCGAGTCGTGCCCGCATCCTCTTCGTGCCAACCGAGGGCGCTAAACACCACCTCGCCGACGGACTCCCCATTTTCCCTCCACGGTTGGAGATAACGCTGAAAAGCCTCCTGGATGTCGACAGCCTTTCCCTCGTTCGGATCTCTCTGTCCGTAAGCCTCACATACCTGTCCGTTAACGTAAAAGGCTTCCACCACCCCGGTGGGCGTGTCACTATTGAATTCCAGCATCTTCAATCCATCGGGGGTGAGGGCGAAGTCGAAACGACCCACGACAGTAGGGACGGATGGATTCGCTTCCAGGCGAACCGCCCCCCAGGCCGCCTTCGGGATGCCCAATTCCTCCATCAGAGACGCGTCCCCCCGGCGAACAACTCCAATGACACGGCTAAAAATCCGACCGAGCGCTTCCGTGGCTTCAGCCATTTGTCGGTGGAGGTAGGGTGAGAGCGGGAGAGACGAGGCGAGCGCGTATTCCCGACCATAACACCAATCCCAGGTGAAGATTCCCTCCTTGCGAACCGGGCCGTAAATCAATTGCCGTCTTTCTTCATAAGGCCTATCTTCAAAACGGGTCATCCCCCGCTGAACCACCCTCCGGATCGGCTGCCAGAACTGCCGATGCCCCCTTTGGAGCCGGAAGAGATGCCGGAAATCTTCTTATAAATCTTTTTCCCTCCTTTATAGTAATAGCTGCTTCCTGTTTGTCCACTGCCATCGTCACAGTAGCCGTCTTGATCCTCATCCACACAGGTCTCCTCGTCGCAATAACCGTCCTCATCCTGGTCGTTGCAATCCTCCGCGGCACGGTCGTTTGAACATCCCGGTACGGCGGTCAAGGCTGCCGCCGCGAAAAGCGCCGTCAACCGCTTGGTTCGACTGACCGTTTCTTCCTGTCTCTTTTCCATCGGAAGCCCCCTTCTTCATTGCGTGGGTTGGGCGTAGAGGACGAAAACCCGCCGGTTCTCATCGATTTCCGCCGATAACTTCTTCCATTCGCGTTCTTGGAGATAAAAACAATCACACTGGAGATAAAGACGGAGGTCTGCCGAGCAGTCGAAATGGAGAATCTCCACCACCCGGTAATAGACAGCCCCTTCCACATACTCCCGCACTTCCAGACGCAACCCCTCCCAGACAGGGCGGGTGAGGCGCTCCCGGCTAATCACTTCCTCCTCCTCTGCCTCTTTCACGAATAGAATACATTCCGTTGGGGAGACAGCCGTCGCTACCTTTTCAAATACACGATCCTCTTTGACAAACCAGTCACAGACCAGGCGATTGGAGATTTCCTCGCTATCGATATCGTCATAGATGAAAAGGAGCGGGAATGACCGGGATGAGTCGTGAAGGCGATATTCCAGACGAGTCACAGGGAACCTCCTTTCACACCTGCCACCAGATTACCCGTCCTCCCCCCGCCTGTAAAGGTAAAGAGCATGAAAAAACTTGGCCTGGTTACGTTATCAGAGGAATTGGTGGTATCATTTTACAGGTAAATGATTAGAAAGAAATATATTTCCATTTGATAGACGAAAAACCCGGTTCCCTGCGCAGGGAACCGGGTTTAATTTTTGTACATGTCCCCCAACAGGAGAAGCTAAGCGTTCGTTCCAACCTTCAGTCACCTAACAACATCACCAACAATGCCTTCTGGGCGTGAAGCCGGTTTTCCGCCTGCCGGAAGACAGCGGATTGGGGGCCGTCGATCACTTCGGCGGCTACCTCCAGACCGCGGTAGGCAGGGAGACAGTGAAGGAAGAGGGCATCCGACTTCGCCTTCGCCATCATGATTGGGTCGACTTGGTAGCCGACAAAGTCCTTCATCCGTTTCTCCTTCTCTTCTTCCTGGCCCATGCTTGCCCAAACATCCGTGTAGACAGCGTCAGCTCCCGCCACCGCCTCAGCCGGATCATGAGTCCATGTGACCATTCCCCCCGTTTTTTGGGCGATCAATTCCGCTTGTTGAACAATCGACTCATCCGGTTCATAGCCGGGAGGGAATGCGGCAGCTACATGCATCCCAGTGAGAGCTCCCGCCTCCAATAGGGAGTGAAGCACATTGTTTCCATCCCCGACATAAGCCAACTTCAGACCGGCTAGCTTCCCTTTCGTCTCTTTGAGCGTCAACAGGTCGGCCAAAGCCTGACAAGGGTGGTGGAGGTCCGTTAGACCGTTGATAACGGGAATCGAAGCATAAGAAGCTAATTCCTTCACATCACTGTGCCAGTGGGTACGAATCAAGATCGCGTCCACAAACCCGGACAGAATCTGGGCTGTATCCGCCGTCGACTCTCCTCGGCCCAATTGCAGCTCCTGCCGGTTGAGGGCAAGGGGATGCCCACCGAGTTGGGCCATCCCCGCTTCAAAGGAGACCCGAGTGCGGGTAGACGGTTTATCAAAGATCATCGCCAGTGTCTTCCCGGAGAGGGGGTGCCAAGCTTCTCCCTTCTTTAGCTTCTCTTTTCCTTCCAGAGCGAGTGCAAGCAGCGATTCCACCTCGCCGGGGGTATAATCCGATAATGCCAGACAATCCCGCCCCTTCAGGGACGGAGGAGCCGCCATAACCATTTGGGTGGTCTTCATCCGATCATCGTCTCCTTTTTCCCTGTTGTCTCAAGGGGGGCGACTGTCCAAAAAGCGGAATCCCGCCACCCCTGGGTTTGAAGCAGCCACCGGAATGTATCCGGAGAAGTGAAACAAGGCACCTGCCACTCCAGCGCCATCTGCCGTAGCCGGAAGCCCTCCCGGGTGTTGTCTTCACCCCGTGTCGGCAGGTTTAGGACCGCTTTCGGCCTGTCGCTGGAGAGCCAATCGGCACAATTTTCTATCGTGAGGATATGGGCTTCTAGACCGAACTGTTCTCGGATAAAGCGGGCAGTCCCAGGGGTGGCGAAGAGTTCCACACCTTGGCGGGCCAGGTCGGGTACCCAATCTCCCAGCTCTTTTTTTAGCCCATCAGCGACAGAGAGGAGAAGATCGCTCCCCGCTTCCATGTTGGGGAGCGGGGCACCTATCGTCCAGGGCAGGACTTTGGCGATCGCCTCTTCCAACGTGTCACCGAGACCCAGCACTTCACCGGTGGATTTCATCTCCGGACCCAATGCCGGATCGACTCCGGGCAGCTTCGGTCCAGAAAAGACGGACCCTTTCACCGCCCACCGTTCGGGGGACTCTAACCGACCGAGGGGAGCCAAAGAGGCGAGGGGTTCACCTAGCTGAACACGGGTCGCCCAGTCCACCATCGGCACCCCGGCCACCTTGCTGATGACGGGAACGGTCCGGGAAGCACGGGGGTTCACTTCCAACACATACACCTGGGATGGAGTGACAACGAACTGGATGTTCATGAGACCCGCGTGGGGTAGAGCCTGGGTGATCCTCCGGGTGTAGTCGACCACTGTCGCCTTCTGCTCCTCCGACAAATCGGGTGCCGCTAGGATCGCTAGGCTGTCCCCGGAATGTACCCCCGCTCGTTCTACATGCTGGGTGAGCACAGGAATGACGAAATCTTTCCCGTCGGTGACCGCGTCCACCTCCACCTCGATCCCTTCCATAAACCGATCCAACAGGAGCGGGTATGCCTCCTCCGGCAAGCCGCATTCTCCGGAGCGACCCATGACAGAAGCCAGTTCAGCGGCGTCTCTAACCACCTGCATACCCTGTCCGCCGATTACATAGGAGGGGCGGAGAAGGATCGGATAACCCAGGTCTTTTGCAAGGGCGTGAACCTCTGCCGGTGTCGCCGCCGTCCGCCCGGGAATGTGGGGGATATCCAGATCCCGAAGCAACTCGTAAAACCTCTCCCTGTCCTCCACCCGGTCGATGGCCTCAGCGGATGTGCCCAGCACAGGGACTCCCGCTTCCTCCAAGCCCCGAATGAGTCGGATGGCCGTCTGGCCTCCATACTGAACCAGTACGCCATCCACCTGTTCTTTCTCCACCACATGGAGAACATCTTCCACAGTCAGAGGCTCGAAGTATAGGCGGTCGGCCGTCGCATAGTCGGTACTTACCGTCTCCGGGTTATTGTTGATGACGACAGATAAGATCCCTTGCTTTTTCAAGGATTTAGCTGCGTGTACCGAGCAGTAGTCAAACTCAATCCCCTGTCCGATTCGGATCGGACCGGACCCCACTACCAGCACCCGTCTCGTCGCACCGGAAGGCTGCACTTCATCCTCTCCCTGCCAGGAGGAATAATAGTACGGGGTGTCCGCGGTAAATTCCCCGGCACAGGTGTCCACCCACTTATAGGAAGGAGACCAGCCCTTTTCTTTCCAGCGAGCACGTATGTCCGCTTCCGGGACTTTATATATATGGGCAAGCGTTGCATCAGCCACCCCTTTTTCCTTAGCTTGCTTCAAGAGGGCAATCGGGACGGTTTCCCAAGTGTAAGAGGCCAAATCCGTTTCCAGGCATACCATCCCCCGCACTTTCTCCAGGTAGTAGAGGGTGATCCCAGTCAAACGCTGCACTTCCTCCAGATGCCATCCCCGACGAAAGGCTTCCCCCAGGGCAAACAATCGCCGGTCGTCGGGTTTAGCTAGACGAGTCCGGAGAGCCTCATCCGTCAGCTCCCGATCTGAAGCTGAGAGGAGGGAGAAGCGGCCCATATCCAGGGAACGGATCGCCTTGTAAAGGGCCGTCTCCAAATTGCGGCCAAGAGCCATCACCTCCCCGGTCGCTTTCATCCGCGTGCCGAGCCGCCGATCCCCCTCCGGGAACTTGTCAAAAGGCCAGCGGGGAATTTTCACCACCACATAATCCAACGCCGGTTCGAAGCTGGCAAACGTATGGCCGGTCACCGGGTTCAGACACGCATCCAACCGGTATCCGATAGAGAGTTTCGCAGCCAAACGGGCGATTGGATATCCCGTCGCCTTGGAGGCGAGGGCGCTGGAACGGCTGACCCGGGGGTTCACTTCGATGATGGCATATTCTCCCGTCTCCGGATGAAGGGCAAATTGGATATTGCAACCTCCCACCACTTTCAAGGACCGGATGACTTTGCAGGCAGAGCTCCGCAACAACTGGTACTGGCGGTCGGTCAGAGTCTGAGAGGGAGCGGTGACGACACTATCCCCGGTATGAGTGCCGACAGGATCGATATTCTCCATGTTGCACACGGCGATGCAAGTGCCCGCCGCATCCCTCATCATCTCGTATTCAATCTCTTTCCAGCCGAGGATACTCTGCTCGATTAGCACCTGTCTAATCGGGCTGGCCGCAAGCCCCTGGCGGGCGATACGGGCCAATTCCTCGGGACATTCCGCCGTTCCTCCGCCGAAACCGCCCAAGGTGTAAGCGGGCCGGACGACGACGGGATAACCGATTGTCTCAGCGTAGACGAGAGCTTCCTGGACAGCGGAGATGGTCTTTCCTCGGGGAACCGGTTCACCGATGGATTCCATCATGGTCTTGAAGGCTTCCCGATCTTCTGCGTTCATGATGGTCTCCACCGGGGGCCCCAATAGCTCGACCCCAAATTCCTCCAGCACGCCCAGCTCCACCAGCTTTACCGCCAGGTTGAGACCGGTTTGGCCGCCCATGGTAGCCAGCAGTCCGTCGGGTCTCTCCCGGCGAATGATCTCGGTTAGGACCTCGGTTGTGAGGGGCTCCATGTATAGAACATCCGCCACTTCCCGGTCCGTCATGATCGTGGCCGGATTGTTGTTCGCCAGAATGACCCGGATCCCTTCTTCTTTCAGAGCAAGGCAGGCCTGGGTACCGGCGTAATCGAACTCTGCTGCCTGACCGATCACAATCGGCCCGGACCCGATGACCAGAACACTTTGCATCTTTTTTTGTCGCGGGTCACCCATACACCTTCACCTCCTTCGCCGCGTTCACCCGGTCGATGAACCGTTGGAACAGACCTGCCGCATCCTCCGGCCCAGGATGCGCCTCGGGATGGAATTGAGCCGTGAATATCGGATACTGCCGATGAGCGAGCCCTTCGACGGATCCGTCGTTAACATGGGAGTGGGTCAGCTCCCATACAGCCAGATCAAGGCTGTCAGAGCAGACGGCATATCCATGGTTCTGGGAAGTCATCCATACCTCTTCGGTCGCCAGCTCCTTCACCGGATGATTGCTCCCCCGATGGCCGAAAGGCAACCGTTGCGTATCGGCGCCGAAAGCGAGGGCAAGAATCTGATGACCGAGACAAATGCCCAACGTGGGAATCTTTTGCACCAGAGGAACCCACCCGCTTACCCAGGGAAGCATGGCCTTCGGATCTCCCGGCCCATTCGAAAAGAGAAGACCGTCGGGGTCTAGAGATTCAATCTTCTGAGGAGGCCAAAACCAGGGAACCACCGTCACCTGGCATCCCCCTTCGATAAGCGATTGAAGAATGGATCGCTTATAACCGAAGTCAATCAGGACGATATGAGAGGCGTCCGAAACTTTCGCCGGATGAAAGACCGGTGTCCGAACGCTGACGGAATCGACCCATTCTGCGGAGAGAGGGTCGGGCCATCCAGTGACGGTGGGGCGTGGGTTGGAGGAGAACATCCCCCTCATCGCCCCCTGACTGCGAATCTTCCTTACGACTGCCCGTGTATCGACGCCGGAGAGCCCTGGAACCCCGTGTCGGTCCAACCAAACAGCGAGTCCGTTCTCCCCTCCACCAAAGAGTTCACTCACCACCACCCCAGTGCATGTCGGAGCATCGCTTTCACTCTCCCCCATCACCGTTCCGTAGTTGCCGATCAAGGGGTAAGTGAACGTGACGATCTGTCCGGCATAGGAAGGGTCGGTCATAACTTCTTGGTAACCCGTCATGCCGGTGGTGAAGACCACCTCCCCCAGCGTCTCCTTCGGGCTTCCGATCCACTGTCCAGAGAATGTCTCCCCATCTTCAAATACGAGATACGCATCCATCTGCGGTCTCCTCCTCCAGTTCAACCAAACCTTCCACGATCATCTCGACCGCGATGTCTGTCTGTTCTTTCGTCACGATCAACGGGGGCAACAAGCGCAGAACCTCTGGCCCCGCCGGCAGAGCCAGTAGTCCTTTGTGGGCAAGATGGCTGACCAGCGGTGCCGCCGGACAATCCAATTCAACTCCCCACATCAAGCCTTTTCCCCGCACTTCTTTCACAAGGGAGTGGGAAAGGAGGGTTTCCTTCAGACGATTGCCGAGATAGGCCCCTGTCTCCTGGGATTTTTCCAGGAGGGAAGTTTCCGTTAACTCCTTCAATACGGCATGGACAACCGCCATCGCCAGGGGGCTGCCGCCGAAGGTGCTGGCGTGGCTACCTGGTCCGAAGAATTCTTTCAGCCCTCTACGTCCCAGCATCACCCCGACGGGAAACCCGTTGCCGAGCCCTTTCGCACAGGTGATCACATCAGGCAGAATGCCCGCGTCCCGACAGGCGAACAAGTTGCCTGTCCGCCCCATTCCTGTCTGCACCTCGTCCACCATCAGGAGGATCTCCCGCTCCCGGCAAAAGGCCTCCAGTTCTTTGAGAAAACCGGTATCGGCAGGACGGATCCCCCCTTCTCCCTGCACGATTTCCAGGAGAACAGCGACCGTATTTTCACCGGCTACCATCCGAACCGAGTCCATGTCGTTGTACTGAGCGTAGACAAACCCTTCCGGCAAGGGAGCACACCCCTGTTGCACCTTTTCCTGTCCGGTAGCTGTCAGGGTGGCCAGGGTTCGCCCGTGGAAGGAGGAACGGAAGGTAATGACTTCCGGCCTCTCTGTCCCTCTGTGTTCATGTCCGTAGCGTCGCGCCAATTTGATAGCTGCCTCGTTGGCCTCGGCACCGCTGTTGGCGAAAAAGGCGTAATCCAAATGGGAGGCTTCCTTCAAGAGGTTAGCCACTGCCTCCTGCCCCGGAATGGAAAAGAGATTGGAGACGTGCCACAGCAGCGAGGCCTGATTTTCGAGGGCCTCCCTCACCCGAGGGTGACCATGTCCCAAATTGCAGACCCCGAGACCTGAAGTGAAGTCGAGGTAACGCTTCCCCCCCTCATCCCAAAGCCATACCCCTTCGCCTCTGACCGGCCGGATCTCATTGCGCAGATACGTCGGAAAAAGCGCCATCGCACATCCCCTCCTCCGTCACAATTCGGGTGCCGCCTGACAGGAAGCCGTTCTCCATCGACAGACAACCGGGTGAACAACCATCGAGGATGACCACTTCCTTCACCTGCGACAATCCCGCTACCGCGGCTTCCACTTTGGGAATCATTCCGCCATGAATTTCGCCCTTCGCCACCATTTTTTCGATCTGCCCCGGCGTGATCGATTTCAGAACCCGTTCATCACCAGTACGGATTCCTGGCACATCCGTCACCAACACCAGGTACTCCGCTCCAATCGCCCCAGCGATGGCTCCCGCGGCGGTATCAGCGTTTACATTGTAACGACATCCGGCTCCGTCGGTGCCGAGTGAGGCGATGACAGGGAGCCACCCTCCCTCCAACAACGTTCGCAACACAGCCGGGCGTACGGTTTCCACTTCACCGACCCAACCGAGAGCCGGATCCTTCTGACTCACCCGGATCAGCCCCCCGTCGACGCCGGAAAGGCCGACCGCAGATGCCCCCGCCTGTTCCAAGCGGCTGACCAGGCTTTTGTTGACGGTTCCCGCCAATACCATCTCAACCACTTCCAACCCCGTGTCATCCGTGACACGAAGTCCGTTTACGAATGATGGGGAAAAGCCCATCCGCCCCTGCCACCGGTTGATCGCCGGGCCCCCGCCATGAACGATCACCGACCTCCATCCCCGGCTGACAAGATTGGCACAATCCCGGAAAAAGGAGGAGCTGAGCCGCTCCTGCACACTTCCCCCAATTTTGATGACCACTTTTTTCATCGACTCATCCTCCTCCCTCTCCCGGCTTTTTTATCAAGTCCGGTAGCTAGCATTGATCCGGACATAATCATAAGTAAGGTCGCATCCCCAGGCACAGGCCTGTTCCACCCCTTCATGGAGGTGAACACCGATCTCCACGGTCGGTTGCTCCAGAGCCCGCCGTGCGGCGCCTTCATCGAAGATCGCCGGTCGCCCCCCTTCGACGACGGTAACCCCGCCGAGTTCCACGGTCACACCTGCAGGATCGAGCTGAGCGCCGCTGTAGCCCACCGCACACAAGATCCGCCCCCAGTTGGGATCCGCCCCGTATACCGCCGTTTTAACGAGACTAGAACCGACTACGGCTTTAGCCGCCTGGCGCGCCCCTTCTAAAGTGGTCGCTCCAGTCACTCGAACTTCCACCAGCCGGGTCGCGCCTTCCCCGTCCCGAGCGATCATTTTGGCTAATTCACGGGAAACAAATGCGAAGGCTTCCCGGAAAGCAGCCCAGTCGGGGTGGTTTTCCGTCAGAGGTCTGTGCCCCGCCAGGCCACTCGCCATCGCTGTTACCATATCATTCGTGCTGGAATCCCCATCGACGGTGATCATGTTATAACTCTCGTCGGTCACTTCCCGTAATAAGCCATGCAGGGGAGCGGGTTCAATCACTGCATCGGTGGTCATGAAGGCAAGCATCGTCGCCATATTGGGATGAACCATCCCGGAACCCTTTGCAACCCCACTGATACGGACTTCCCGCCCTTCCACGTGGAGACGCACTTCTGCCGCCTTGATTCCGGTATCCGTCGTTAGAATGGAACGGCAAAAATCTTCATGTCCTACCACTGCCAGTGAACTGGCAAGACCGGGAACAGCCCCGATGATCTTTCCAATCGGCAACCGCTCCCCGATCACTCCCGTGGAGGCAACCCCGATCAAATGCTCGGGAACGTCCAGCGCATGGGCCGCCGCTTTTCTCATCCGGTAGGCATCCGCCAACCCTTCGTCACCGGTACAGGCATTGGCGTTTCCGCTGTTGACGAGGAGAGCCTGCATACGACTTTCCACCGCCATCCCTTCCCGGGTCACGGTCAAGGGGGCCGCCTGGAAGGCATTCATGGTATAGACCGCGGCAGCGGCAGCGGGAACTTCACAACGAATCAAGCCCAAATCCTTTCGCTTCCGTTTGATCCCCGCATGCATTCCTGCGGCAGTGAAGCCCAGAGGTGAGGTGATCCTCGGTTCAGAAACCGTAGTAAACCCTGCCGTCGTCTCCCGGCTTTCCGTCAATTGGATGGTCTCCATCATCGCTTACTCCTTTCCTCTCCCAAGGACGGTTTCTCTCTATGATCGATCACGGATATACCGGGTGCAGCTGGAGTCCCGCCGTTTCGGGCCACCCCATCATCAGATTGAGATTTTGAACTGCCTGACCCGCTGCCCCTTTCATCAAGTTGTCAATCGCGGCTGCGGCGACGATCATACCCGTTCTGCTGTCTACCTGAGCCTGGATATCGCAAAAGTTGCTTCCTTGTACCTGCTTGGTCCGGGGCCATTCCCCTTCGGAACGCAATCGGACGAAAGGATGACCCGCATAAGTATCCGCCAGCATCTCCCTTAACTTCTTCGTGGTCCACCCCGAAGCTGCCGGTGCATATACGAATGTAAGGATACCCCGATTCATAGGAACAATCTGGGGAGTGAAGGTGATCGGTATCGGTTGCCCGCCGATCTCTCCTGCATATCGCTCGATCTCCGGCGTGTGCTGGTGGGAGCCCACTTTATAGGGAAAGAGATTTTCATTCACTTCGCAAAAGAGACTGCCGGGCTTTAAGGCCCGGCCCGCACCGGACATTCCCGATTTGGCATCGATCACCAGAGGACCTTGTACTGCCGCACCCGTTCGCAGAAGGGGAAGGAGAATCAATAAAGCGGCAGTCGGATAGCAGCCTGGATTGGCGATGACCCTCGCTTGACGGATTTGATCACCCATCCACTCGCTTAACCCGTAGACGGCCTGATTGCACCATTTTTCCGGTGCGGGTTCTTTTCCGTACCACTCCTTGTACTCTCCCGCCCGTAAACGGAAGTCTCCCGCAAGATCGACCACAGACACTCCCTGTTCCGCCAATTCGGGAAGAAAGCGACTGCTCACACCGGCTGGTGCAGCGAAAAAAGCTGCCTCCGCTCGCTCCGCAATCCTACCAGCATCCCACTCTTCCAAATCGATAGCCAGGTGAGAGAGGTGAGGAAAGGCCGCACTCAGTTCCTCTCCCGCCCTGGAAGATGATATAAGGGCTCCAATCTCTACATGGGGATGTTGCTCCAGGATTCGGATCAACTCGGCGCTACCGTATCCTGTCGAACCGATCACGGCCACTTTCATTGCACTGCCTCCATCCATCGAAAATCGTTTCGTATCATTATACACTCGAGTTAATATTTATTCAATGCCGTTTATAAAAAAAAACCGGGAAGAGGCCAAGTACTCCCCTTCTCCCGGTCTTCCAGCCCTACTTTTTCTTGGCCAACCAGGCGGCCAGCTTGTCACGTTCAGCATTACCCACCTGATTCTGCGCGGGCATCTGTCCCTTTCCTCTTTGGATGATAGCAGCGATTTCCTTCTTGGAATATTGAGCCCCTACCTTGTCCAAAGCTGGCCCAACGCTCCCTTCCATCTTTTCTCCGTGGCAACTCATACAGTTGCTAGCATAGATCTCCTTCGGCGATGCCGTTTCGGAAGCACCTCCGTCGGATCCTCCCTGTTGCTGTCCACAGGCGCTCAAGGCGACCATGACGACCGCCCCACCCAATACAGATCTCCACACGGATTTGTTTATCAAGATTTCCCCCCCTGTCTTATTTGCCTTATATCTCCAAAGCTATCATACAAGATAGGATATTTCCCGAACCGATAATAACGTTAACATTCCACGAAAAATCGCCGGATATGTGTCGACTCCGGCGATCAAGCGGGCTCTCAAGATATTTACGAGGGTTTCTTTTTACCCGCTCGCCCCTTGTTTCTCCGTGACAGCGGGTGGGGTTGTTCTTGTTCCTGTTTCTGTTCCGGTTCTGTTTCCTTCTCAGGCTCCGGTTCCGCTTCCTTCTGGCGCTCCCGTTTCGATTCCTTTAGAGTCGCCTCTCGGTGTTCGTCAGACTTGGGGTCATAGGGAGCTTTAAAAGCCCGTTCCAACTCATCGACTTCACCACTTCGCTTACGGGTCTGAAGGACGAGGAATAACACCAGTACGATAAGGAGAACGACAAGACCGATCCATAGGAACGGGGGAACCATCTCAAACACTTTCACCTTTATCCCTCCATTAAGCCTACCCTCTCCCAGGAACCAGAGGCACCTTAGAGGCCTTTTATTAATATAGCATAAAACACCTGATGACAAGGCCTTCTCCCTATCTGGTGTAGAAAAAACCGAAAGATCCTGTCGAAAGACCCTTGTCTTCTGTCACCCTTCGAAAAATTTCCCGGGAAACGACACCATCTCCCTCCTTCTTACAGAGGGAAGTCGCGTTACCGATTTTTAAACTGCGGCTTTCTTTTCTCCAGGAATGCGTCCATCCCTTCCATCCGGTCTTCCGTGTCGAAAACGACACCAAAATAGGAAGATTCCAAGGCAAGACCTGTCGCCAGGTCTGTCTCCGCCCCGCGGTTAATCGCTTGTTTCGTGTAGTTCATGGCCACTGGCGCTTTTTCCGCCAGCGCAGAAGCCAGCTTTTTAGCTTCAGCCAGCAATTGATCCGCTGGCACCACTTTCTGAACCAAGCCCATGCGAAGGGCCTCCTCCGCCCCGATCATCTCCCCGGTCAGACAGAGATATTTGGCCATGCTCTTCCCCAACAGTCTTGCCAGCCGCTGTGTGCCCCCATAACCCGGAAGGACACCCAGGTTGATTTCCGGCTGGCCAAAACGAGCCTTTTCTGAAGCTATCAAGATATCCCCACTCATAGCCAGCTCACAGCCTCCCCCAAGGGCAAAGCCATTCACAGCCATGATCACCGGCTTTGGGCTGTTCTCCAGTCGGGAGAAGAGAGCTTGTCCTCGTGCAGCCAGCCGTTCCGCCTCGTTGGATGAAGGAACCTGCCGCAATTCTTTGATATCCGCCCCGGCGACAAACGCTTTTTCCCCAGCACCGGTCAGGACCAGAGCCCGGATGTCTTCCTCATTCTCCACCCAGTCAACAACTTCCGTCAATTCCTCTAATGTCTCTCTATTCAACGCGTTCATCACTTCCGGACGCTGGATCGTCAAAAGCGCCCAACCTTCTCCTTTTTCGACGGCGATATGTTTCCACTGCATCGCTGTCACCTCCGGATGACGGGCTGAATTCTCTCCACAAGAATGCCCGGATTTATACGAGTCAGATCGTTATCAGTTTCGACAAAATCCTAACCATTCCTTTTTTCAACCAAAGGCCTCTTCAAAAACCGCCCCCTCCCAAGCTCGACCATAGCCTCGGGGATTCTTTTACTATTGAATAATAGTCTTCAGCAGAAAAAAGAGCCCCCTGAGGGGCCGCTCACTCCAGGATCAACTGTCTTTGGTTTCATTCCGCCGTGTCATCTGCTGCCAGACGGATCCACCGGCCTCTTCCCCCCGCTCAATCCGTTCCAGCGCCATCCTCGCCTGCATCGCCACTTCGAATTCCGGATCATTTTGGGCTTCCTGCAAAGCTGGCACGGCAGATTCATCCCCTGTTTCATAGAGAAACATAGCCGCCCGCCAGCGAACCAATTTACTTTTATCCTTTAACGCTTCGATCATGGGGCTGATTGCTGCTGGATCCCCAAGGTCAGACAGACAGTCCCCCGCAGTGCGCCGGACGGTAACCGAAGGATCCTTTAAAGCCTTCAGCAGGTAGGGAAGCACTTCTTTTTCCTCGATCGCTCCCAGATAAGCAGCCGCTAAGCGACGGATAGAGGACTTGGGATCGGCAAGGGCCTTGTCAAGAACCGGCAGATCATCCAAGGTAGGGTTCATCTGTTCCAGCGCCGCGTATCGTTTTTTCCAGTCCGGTTCCTCCAGCATGTCAAGGGTTACCTTATACGATCGCTTTCGTTCCGGAACGGGCTCCCCCTGCCCTTGCTGGAGAGCCTGGCGCACCAGTTGGTTCAGCCGCTCATTAGGATAGGCGGCTGCTACCTCTTGAACCACTTCCTCCCCCACTTCCTCCAGATCGCCGTAACGGACACCCTGATCCTCCCATTTCCGCTCCAGAACCATATTGGCTGATGCTTCCTGGGCTTTCATCACCGCCTGGGCAAAACGGGGCGGCAGGGCGAAACGTTTTTCTTCTCCTGCAGCAGCAAGTTTCACCTGGATGGGTAGCCCGCGGAAGGTCTGAAGGAACACCTTCACTTCACCGAAAGCCTCCTCGGAGGGAGAGACTTGGGAGCCAGGCTTTTCCGACCCTCCCTCTTCCCCAAATACTTCCCGCACCTGAGGCAGGATCCGCTGCCACTCCACTTTGGCGTTCCGCTCGACGGCGAGGAAATCCGCCACCTGAAAAATGCTCTTCACCCCTTCAATCGCGAGGATTTTCCGTACGTAATCCGGAGCGTCGGAACAGTTGTCCGGGGTATAAGTGGCCCCTTTGGAGACACTTGTATCCAAGTTGATTTTCATCGAGTTGGGGCTGGGCGTCGGTTCAATCGATACAATTTTCACAGCTTATCCCTCCTATAACATTACAAAGTACCGGGCAACCATTGTCGCCCTCTCTCTATCTCTCACGGCGAAGGCGTGTCTGGTCACGAGCTATTATCATGAGCTACCCTAGGAAATCCTTAAAGGCACTTGCTTGTGTCATAAAGATACCAAAAACAGCTGGTCCTTGCCTCCCCCTGCGGAGCAGAACATAGGCTTTTTCCCTGCCTTGCTGTAAAATAGAGGCGTTCCTTCTCCTGAGGCTGCAGCAACCAGGCTTAAAGTAGCCTCTGATTGGGTAAAACGAACCTTAATGGTATCCGACAATCTGGGAGGAATAACTATGCCAGAGAAGATGGAAGAGAAAATCACAGCCTTGTTGGAGGAGAGCGGCCTTTCCGAGATGCAAGAAGAGATCCTGTCCACCCTCGTCCCCTGTGTCGTGATCAAACCTGGGGAAGAAGATGAAGACCTCCCTGTGGGCTCCTCCAAGTTCGGCGGTCTGCCGGACCTGCCCGCCAATGAACCTTATCCTGAAGCACCCGGAACGCACCTCAGCTTTCTCGCTCAGTATAACCTGAAGGAACTAGCTTCCATAGGAGAATTCCCTTTCCTTCCTGAGTCAGGAATGCTCTATTTTTTCCTCGCTGTGGACGAAATCCCCCCTGATTCTCCTCTGAACCCCGGCAGCTGGCTCGTCTTCTATCGGAGCACAGAAGCAAAAGGCCTCGTGCCCGCCCTGTTGCCCGAGGATATGCCCCGGGAGCTACTTCTTCCGGAACGGGGCATTACGTTTGTCAAGGAGAAACAGCTTCCCGATGTAGAGGCGACGGAAGACATGGAAGATATGGAAGATATGTATTTTCACCTGATGGACCAATTGTATGAGCTGGAAAACCGAGAAGGAGGTTATCACCAGGCATTCGGGCAGCCCCTGGAACTCTCCGGAGACGTTTTTAAGGAGTGCGCCTTGCGTTCCGGTCTCCCTGGAGAGTGGACGCTTCTGCTTCAGGTGGATTCCGACCCTGAGACCTTGGAAATGGCTTGGGGAAACCTCGGGATGCTCTATTTCTGTATCACAGAAGAAGATTTAGCCGCCCTCCGTTTCGAACGAACGTGGTTGGTGACCCAAGCCCATTGACGGCAAGTCTTCATCCAGCCCAGATTGTTGACAAAGCCTTCCTGTTAATAAACCAACCGCCCCTTCACCCGGGTCTTCACCCCTCCCCTGGGAAAGAAGACGAAGATCTTCCGTGTTCCTTGGCCCACATCGGCCAAGCTGGTAGAAAAGGATGTTGGCTTCGAGACACGGAACGACTCCCGGTGAAGGAGATGATACCGGTCGTCGTACACCTCTAACACCATCTCCGCCCGCTCTCCCCCTGGGTGGAGGAAACCTTCGACCCGAGCCTTTTTTCTATGGTCAAATGCGAAGGAATGCCCTTGGTTGAGAGCTTCGCTCTCCCCCTCCACGTGCCATGCATTGGCCTCGAACTGCCAGCACCGTGGCACGGAGGGGCAGGAACGCTCAGCAGTAATATAGACTGATTGTGACTGGGAAACTCCAGGCGGGAAAAACACAAGAAAGATGATCAGGATCATGGTTACATAGAACAAACGAGGTACCGGCATAAACCATCCCCCTCCCTCGGGTCAGCAGTCAGGCCGGAATCATCAATTCCCTCCTAGTTTCACCGATTTCCCTGTTTTCTTCCCTATCCCACAAATAAAAAAGCAACCGGTTGTAGCCGGTTGCTTTTTTTCTTTAAGACACATCGATCGTTTTCCGTAGGTATGCCTCGATAAAACTATCGATCTCACCATCGACAACAGCTTGGACGTTGCCAACCTCTACCTGGGTTCGGTGATCTTTGACCAAACTGTAGGGATGGAAAACATAGGAGCGGATCTGGCTCCCCCATCCGATCTCAGCCTGTTCTCCCTTGATCTCCGCTAGTTCCTTCTGTTTCTCTTCCAGTTGTTTTTCCAAAAGACGAGCCTTCAGGATTTTCATCGCCCGTTCCCGGTTCTTGATCTGGGAGCGTTCCGACTGACAGGTGACGACGACATTGGTCGGAAGGTGGGTAATCCGGACCGCCGAATCCGTGGTATTGACGTGCTGGCCACCAGCGCCGCTGGATCGATAGGTGTCGATCTTCAGATCTTCCGTCCGGATGTCCACTTCGACGTCATCCTCGATCTCGGGAAGGACATTGGCAGAGACGAAGGAGGTATGACGGCGTCCAGAAGCATCAAAAGGAGAAATCCGCACCAGGCGGTGAACCCCCTTCTCCGTCTTCAGGTATCCGTAGGCATTGTGCCCCTTAATGAGCAAGGTCACACTCTTCACACCGGCTTCCTCACCAGGAAGGTAATCCAGAGTCTCCACTTTAAATCCGCGCCTCTCGGCCCAGCGAGTGTACATGCGGAGAAGGATCTGAGCCCAATCCTGGGATTCAGTTCCCCCGGCGCCCGGGTGGAGTTCCAAAATGGCATTGTTTTTATCGTAGGGTTCGGAAAGAAGCAGCGTGAGCTCGAAATCATCCAGCTTCTTGCGAAGCTCCTTCGCTGTCTCTTCCGCTTCGGGGAGGAGAGATTCGTCCTCTTCTTCGGCAATGAGTTCCGCCATCACCGACAGTTCCTCACAACCTTCTTCCAGCTCCTTGATGCCATCGATAAGCCCTTTCAAACGATTGGACTCGTCAATGACTTTCTGGGCCCGGTTCTGATCGTTCCAGAAATTAGGATCGGTCATCTCCCGATCCAGTTCTTCTACGCGTTTCTCCTTTTCAGGGAGGTCAAAGAGACCCCCTGATGTCCGCCAACCGCTTGGCTGTATTATTCAACTCGTGTCGAAGTTCACTCAGGATCATATACCAACCACTCCTTGTACTTCATCATTACGATGGTATCAAAAATAAAAGCGAACCGCCAGAGGCCCCCTGTGGAGACTTCCGGCGGATGGCCGATATCAACCGGTTTGGGCTGCCCGACTACAGCAATGTTTATATTTTTTCCCGCTTCCACAGGGGCAGGGTTCATTACGCCCGACTTTCTCCGTCCGTCGAGTCGGCTGCCGCTTGGGAGGCTCTTCTCCTTCGTGGATAGACCCCCCGGAGGAAGCCGTTTGGTTGGTGGCCACTTCCTCCCGCTCGATCTCCTCGTCCTCACTGAATTCGGATTTCATCACATAACGGACGACTTCTTCCTGGATCTCCTGCACAAGCTGCTGGAACATCTCATATCCTTCGAACTGATACTCCCGAAGGGGGTCCGTCTGACCGTAGGCCCGGAGATGAATCCCTTGACGCAATTGATCCATCGCGTCGATGTGATCCATCCACTTCCGGTCGACGGTGCGGAGAATGACCACTTTGGAGAATTCCTGCAAGCGTTCGGCACCTGCTTCCTCCTCCCGGTGTTCATACTCCTTGGCGAAGTCGGTATAGATCTGTTCGACCAACTCGTCTCTCTCCAGATCCTTCCACTGATCCGTATCCACTTTTTTCCCTTCGGGAAGGAGCGAGTTTTGGACAAACTCAGCCACCGGCTCCAGATCCCACTCCTCGGGTAGGTCCTCGTCAGCCGTGTGGGTTTCGACGACACGGCGAATCAGCTCCTTACCCATCTCCAGGACAATGCCCCTGAGTTCCCGGTTATCCCCAGAAAGGACCTGCCGCCGCTGTTTGTAGATGATTTCCCTTTGCTGATTGAGAACATCGTCATATTTCAACACCCATCGCCGGGCATCGAAATTGTTTCCTTCCACCCGTTTCTGGGCATTAGCCACTGCCTTGGTAAACATCCGCCCCTCAATGGGCGTCTCTTCATCCAAACCGAGCGAATCCATCATTCCCTGGATACGATCAGAACCAAAACGGCGCATCAGCTCATCCTCGAAAGAGAGGTAGAACTGAGAGGAACCGGGATCACCCTGACGTCCGGAGCGGCCTCGCAACTGGTTGTCGATCCGGCGACTCTCATGGCGTTCTGTCCCGATCACATGCAGGCCGCCCAGCTCATCCACGCCATCGCCCAGCACGATGTCCGTGCCGCGTCCGGCCATGTTGGTTGCGATGGTGACCGCTCCCCGTTGGCCCGCCTGGGAAATGATTTCTGCTTCCTTGGCGTGGTTTTTAGCATTAAGCACTTGATGCGGGATCCCACGCTTCTTTAACATCTTGGAGAGAAGTTCCGATTTCTCGATGGAGACGGTACCGACCAAGATCGGCTGGCCAGTGGCGTGGCGGTTGACGATCTCCTCCACCACCGATTTCAGTTTGCCCTGCTCCGTTTTGTAGAGGACATCCGAATGATCCTGGCGAACCATGGGTTTATTGGTAGGGATCGTAACGACGTCCATCCCGTAAATCTTGCGGAATTCCTCCTCCTCGGTCTTAGCGGTACCAGTCATACCTGCCCGTTTATTATAAAGGCGGAAATAATTTTGCAGGGTGACCGTAGCCAGGGTCATCGACTCCCGTTGCACCTGGAGTCCTTCCTTGGCCTCGATCGCCTGGTGCAACCCGTCACTATACCGTCGACCGTGCATCAGACGACCGGTGAAGTCATCCACGATCACGACCCCATCTTCATTCACCACGTAATCGTAGTCCCGCTTCATAATGACGTGGGCCTTAAGTGCCTGCTGGATGTGGTGATTTACGGTGATGTTCTTGGCGTCAAAGAGGTTTTCCACACCCATAAAGGATTCGGCCTTGTCGACGCCCTTCTCCGTGAGAGAAACACTCTTTGTCTTAATGTCCACGGAATAATCCTCTTCCAGTCGGAGACGGCGAATCAATTTATCGGCGGCGTAATAGAGGTCCGTCGCCTTGTTGGCCTGGCCGCTGATGATCAGAGGGGTACGCGCCTCGTCGATGAGGATACTGTCCACTTCGTCGATGAGGGCGTAATTCAACTTCCGCTGGGCGATCTGCTCCGGATAAAGAACCATGTTGTCACGGAGGTAATCAAACCCGAATTCATTGTTCGTCCCGAATGTGATGTCCGCCTGGTATGCTTCCCGCTTCTCCTTCGGCCCCATCCCAGGCAGGTTGAGGCCGACGGTCAATCCCAGGAATTCGAAAATTTGACCCATCCACTCCCGGTCCCGGCGGGCCAAGTAATCGTTGACCGTGACCACGTGTACCCCATCGCCGGAAAGGGCGTTTAAATAGGCGGGCAGGGTGGAAACAAGCGTTTTCCCTTCCCCGGTCTTCATTTCAGCGATATCCCCGTTGTGAAGGACGATTCCGCCTACGAGCTGGACATAGAAATGACGCATGCCTAATACACGCTTTGCCGCCTCCCGGACCACGGCAAATGCTTCAGGTAAGATATCGTCAAGGGTTTCCCCTTTCGCGATCCGTCCTTTAAATTCCGCAGTCTTACCTCGAAGTTCCTCCTCCGAGAGGGCAGATATCTCCGATTCCAACCCTTCTATCCGATCTGCAATCCGGTAGCAGCGCTTCAGTTCCCGTTCATTGGAGTCGGGGATCACTTTACGCAACAGTTTCAGCATCAGCCGTCATCCTTTCATGAGGCTCAAGATACGCTTTTTCGTACCTGTATTTTTTACTTAAACGGGTATCAAAACCGGTTGGTGTCCAAATGGAAGATCCTATCTATTAGTTTAACAAAAACGGGCAAGGATTTTCACGTTTTCACAAAAGGTTAAAACCTCCCCCGCCAAAAAGGCAGCGACCAAAGGTCGCTGCCGAGGGTTTCTGACTTTAGGAGGTCTTCCATCTGTTTCGATGGTTCATTCCGGCTCGATCAGACCATAGCGCCCATCTTTGCGTTTATAAACCACATTGACCTGGTCGGTAATTGCATTGGAAAAGACGAAAAAGTTATGTCCCAGCATATCCATCTGCAAGATCGCTTCTTCCATATCCATGGGCTTCAGGTTAAATCGCTTATTGCGAACGACCTCGAATTCATCATCTTCCTCATCCAGAATTGCTGTTTGCGTTTCAGGGGTCTCTCCGTTTTCTAGAAAACGAAGGCTTCCGTCTTGACGGAACTTGCGGTTGACTTTTGTCTTGTATTTGCGGATCTGACGTTCCAGCTTCTCCACCACTTTGTCGATGGAGGCGTACATGTTCTCCGAGGCTTCTTCTGCCCGAACCAGTACACCTGGGAAAGGCACGGTTACCTCCACTTTGTGCTCATCCTTAAACACACTCATGGAAACGAAAGCTTCTGTCGTGTGGGTGGAGTAGAAGTACTTCTCCATTCGGCTGAGCTTTTTTTCGACATAGTCACGGAGAGCATCAGTCAACTCAATGTTGTTCCCGCGAATATTATATCGCATCAAGCGAATCCCCCTTTTCGCCTTCTATGAGTATGTATTACCCTTTTATCAGGAACATTCCTGCCTATTTTCGTCGATTTTTTGACAGAAATTTATGCCAAAACCCATCATTTCGACAAAATTCTCCAGGATTGGAATGAATATATTTAAAAACCCCCTGATTTTTACCAGGGGGGTTGAAATCGATTTTGGTTTAGAGGGCCTTCACGACATTAGCAGCTTGAGGTCCACGCGGTCCTTCCACGATTTCAAATTCGACGCTTTGACCTTCGTCCAGCGTTTTAAAGCCTTCTTCTTGGATGGCGGAGTAGTGTACAAATACGTCTTCGCCACCTTCACGTTCGATGAAACCATAACCTTTTTCCGCGTTGAACCACTTGACTTTGCCCAGCATAATAACAATCCCTTCGTAATGTGATGCACATGAAAATGACCATTCAGCCCTCTTCCATGCACTTACACTATAGCACTGTAAATTAGGCAAAGTCAAGGAAATTTAACTGGACATTGGAGATTCTTTCAGAGTACTTTGCCCAAAAATGCCCGGGTCCGCTCTTCTCTCGGTTGGGTAAAGAGTTCCGACGGGGGGCCTTCCTCGATGATTCCCCCTCCATCCATAAAGATGACCCGGTCGCACACCTCTCGAGCAAAACCCATTTCATGGGTGACGACTACCATGGTCATGCCTTCACCGGCCAGTTCTTTCATCACCGCCAGCACCTCCCCGATCATTTCCGGATCGAGAGCGGAGGTAGGCTCGTCGAAGAGCATCACCTTAGGATCCATTGCTAGGGCGCGAGCAATTGCCACCCGTTGCATCTGTCCCCCCGAGAGTTGTTCCGGCCACACTTCTGCCTTATCCCCGAGGCCCACTTTCTCCAGCAAAGTGTGGGCTTTTTCCTTCGCTCGCTTCTGATCCCATCCTCGCACCTGGACAGGGGCGAGGGTGATATTTTCAATCACACGTCTGTGGGGGAAAAGGTTGAACTGTTGAAATACCATGCCCATTTCCGTACGCACCTTGTTGATATCCGTTTTGGGATCGGTCAAATCATGGCCGTCAATGATCACTTTCCCCTTCGTCACCGGCTCCAGCAGGTTCATACAACGGAGCAGGGTACTTTTTCCCGACCCGCTGGGACCGATAACCGAAACCACTTCTTTTTCCTTGATATGAAGATCGATTCCTTTCAACACTTCCGTATCACCAAATTGTTTATGAAGCCCCTCGATCCGAATCATGCGGTTCACCTCTCAACGTCGGTTCGGTATCGTTTTTCCAGCAAGTAAACCACCCTAGACAGGAGGTAAGTAAGAAGGAAATAAAGGATTCCAGCTGTAATATAAGGTGTCCACCGAACCCAGGTATTCTTGGCCGTAGCGAATGCGGCATAGGTCAGGTCGTTGACAGCGATGATGGCAACAAGGGAAGAGTCCTTCAACAAAGCGATGAATTCGTTGCCCAAAGGCGGCAGCATCCGCTTAAACGCCTGGGGCAAAATCACGAGACGCATCGCTTGCCAGTGGGACATCCCAAGGGATCGAGCCGCTTCCATCTGTCCCTTCTCGATGGATTGGATCCCACCACGAAAAATTTCCGAAATATAAGCACCGGCGTTGAGAGAGAGTGCAACAAATCCGGAAAAAAGGGCGTCCGGCGGGACAAGATGTAATCCATCTTCCCAAATGGTGGGGATAACGGCAAAGTGTATGAAGAGAATCTGTAACAAGAGAGGAGTCCCTCGGAAGATATCCACATACACCTTGGCCGGCCATTGGATCCACCTCTTCCGGGACAACCTCATCAACCCCACACTCAAACCGATCAACAGGCCGATCAACACAGCGACAGTAGTAAGGAGTGCCGTATTGATGACCCCTTGAATAAAATAATTACGGTATTCCACAATAACGGACCAATCCATGAGGCCACTCCTTTATTCTTCGATTTTGATCATTTACGAAATAAGTCCTAATAATAAAACCAACGACTTATACACAGAGTTATCCACAATATCCACAAAGGAAATAGAGGACAGCCCATATCTCCTTACCGGCGAATAGGGAGTGCGGTTGCACTCCCCCATCGCATCGAACCGTTTTACTCTTTTCCGAAGTACTTGTTGCGGATTTTCTCCAAGGTGCCATCTTTCTTGATCTTCTTCAGACCGGAATTGATTTTCCCAAGCAATTCTTTGTTTCCTTTTTTGACGATGATCCCGTAGTGCTCAGGTTCAAAGGATTGATCCTCCACCGTCTTAAATTGCCCTTTCAGCTTCCGTTTAACATAATCCTGGACAACCCCGTTATCAGCAACTACAGCGTCAACTCGACCATTTGCCAGATCATCGATCGCTCCTGGGGTGTCATCGTAGCCTTTCAAACCCGGATAGGTGGTGCCGAAGGCTTTTTTAACCACTTCTGCACCGGTGGTGGCGGATTGGACACCGATTTTCTTTCCTTTGAGGTCCTTCAGGGACTTGACCTTGGAATCCTTCGGCACGAGGATCAGTTGTTTGGCTTCGAAGTAGGGATCGGAGAAGTCAAATTGTTTCTTCCGTTCATCGGTGATAGTCATCGCCGAGATACCGACGTCCATCTTACCCCGTTTGATCGCCTCGAAGAGAGGGTCCCATCCTGTGTGCTTGACACTCACTTTCATCCCTTCAGCCTTAGCGATCGCCTCAATGACTTCGATGTCAAACCCGGTGATTTTTCCGTTCCCCTCTTGCTTCTCGAAAGGGGGGTAGGCCGCGTCCGTCGCTACCTTGATTACATCGTTGCCGGATGCCCCGCTCTCCGGCTGTCCACAACCGGCTAGAACCGTCAAAGCCAACAGTACGGAAAAAAGTATGCCCCATTTCTTTCTCATCATAATTGCCTCCCTTTTTACTGACTATTCTGCATCATTCGCTCCGAGATGTTTTCATCAAGCCTGTACGGGGATTTCCTGAATTAGTATAAATATATGGACATAAATATTCAATCTGTATTTTTTGGCAACACCCCGTTCACCCGGTTTTAACTGAAATTATGAAATGTTCAGTTCCCATTTCTTCTTTCCCGAACGAAATTCCTGCTTTCATTTCAATAAATTTAATTCCTCTTTTTTCCTTAACAATTAAACCCTGTGTTGAAAAAGTGCCCCCTGAATGACATAAAAAGACCGCCGAGTTTTCGGCGGCCGATCTTTACACCCCGTTTGGACCATTCGATCAGTTGACGGCTTCTTTGAGTTGCTTACCTGGTTTGAAGGCGGGTACTTTGCTTGCCTGGATCTGGATCGATTCCCCCGTCTGGGGATTGCGACCCGTGCGGGCGGCCCGCTCCCTTACTTCGAAGTTTCCAAACCCGATCAGAGAGACTTTTTCACCCTTCTGCAAAGATTCGGAGATGGTGGAAATTACCGCCTCCACTAATTGGGTCGTTTCCTTCTTGGTTTTCCCGGTCGCTTCTGAGACGCGATCGATCAATTCCGTCTTATTCAAAGGTCATTCCACTCCTTTTCAGGATGGTAGTTTAGGAGAACTCTATCCCTTTTCTTTCCCAAAATGAGCGCCAATATACCCTTTTCCTTATAGGAAACTTTTTGGTGATCTCTCTCTTGTTCTTTTCGTGGGGACAGGATAAGCCCGTACAGTCCATGGTTTCCGTCCATCGCTACTCTACCGGAGAATTTCAGTCAATAGGATGGGCTCCTCTGTAATCATTCAGCGAGCCAGGGTAACCGAGTAAACAGCCTTGGCTCCCTCTTTCTTCAAGACGGAAGCACACTCCGACAGGGTGGCTCCTGTCGTGTAAACATCATCAACCAATAGGAACACCCGACCGGACAGCGATCCCTCCGGGACGGGTGAAAGAAGATGGAAAGCCCCTTCCATCGCCTTAAGACGTTCTCTGCGTCCGCTGCGGCTTTGAGGGGCGGTGGGGACGGTTCGTTCCAATACATGGGCCAAAGGGAGGTGGAGGTGTTTCGCTACGCCTCTGGCAAGAAGTTCGGCTTGATTAAATCCCCGCTCCCGTAGTCGCTCCAGGTGGAGGGGGACATAGGTAATCCTATCCACCCGCCAGGACAATTCTGCCAGAGAGTGTGCCATCAATTCCGCCAACGGTCCTGCCAGGCTTTCTTTTCCCCGGTATTTAAAGAGGTGGATCAACTCCCGCGTGTAGGGGGTGTAGGCTAGAGCACTTCGGTTCCCCTGAAGGGCGTACCCAGCGCCCCAACAGCCCGGGCAGGGACCCCTGTCCTCCAACTCCAGGGGGCGGCCACACCGGGCACAAACCGGTTCTCGGATTCGAGAAAGGCGGCTTTCACAGGAAAAACAGATGCGTTCCCATACTTCCGCCCAAGCAGCTGCACGATGGGGAGAATCACAGAGTAGACACCGGGGGGAAGGGAAGAACGTCTCCCACCATCTCCTCACCAAGCCCCCTCACCCGGTTGATCCTTCAGATAGCCTTGTTCACCAGCCAATCGGTTGAGGGAGCGGATTTGCCGGACCGCTGTCTCCTGAGCCTCTGTCCGCATCCGTGCCAAGAAGCAGACTTCCCCCTCCATATAGTCGGAAGAGCGACCGACCCTACCGGCAATCTGGACGAGAGACGCTGTGTCGAAGACAGGGTGGTCCGCCCCCAGCACCCCCACATGACAGCGGGAAACCGTAATACCTCGTTCCAATATGGTAGTGGTAAGGAGCAGCCACCGTTCACCACGCCGGAATTCTTCCACCAGCCGTGTTCGCTCTTCCATCCGTCCGGAGACGGCAGCACATTTCCTGATGAGAGAAGGGGACAAGCGTTCTTTCAGCCATTGGATCACCCGGCTGCTATCCCCCGTTCGGGGGATGAATAGGAGAACCTGCCCCCCTGTGGAACGGGCTTGCTCCAAGAATGCTTCCAACACCGGAAGAGGGCGCCCCCGTTCAATCTTCCTCCACAACCCCGGCACTCTGGTGAGGCGCGGGACGGGGAGTGGGTTTCCATGGTAACGAGCAGGGAGGGTAACAGTGGGAAGGTGGCCCTTTTTCACCCGACGCCGCCAGGAAGCGGGAGGTGTAGCCGTCACATGAACCCGTTTTCCCTCGGGGGTGCAAGCGCGTTTTAACGAAGCTTGTAGCCGATAATCCTCCGATAGGGGCCAAGCATCCGCTTCATCCACAATCACCAGAGAAAACCGCCGATAGAAACGGTAAGCCTGCTGAACGGTGGCCACAAACAGGCGCCCGTCACACCAGGTTTCCTCGCTTTCTCCGTGAAGAGTAACGTGGGGAGTATCAGGAAAAGCTTTTTTCAAACGGGTCGTCAATTCCCTCACTAGGTCTCGACGAGAAGCTGTCCACAGGACATTTCCACCCTTCTCCAACACGTTTCGGACGCTTGGAAAGAGCATCTCCGTCTTACCCGAACCGGTTACCGCCCAAATCAGCAGTTCCTCTTCCGAACTATCCAACCAGCGAAGACAACCAGCGGCAGCATCGGATTGAGCCGGAGAGAGCCGGGGAGACCGCAGGGTGGGAATAGCCGCTTGCTGGGATTGAGGTATTGGTAAGGCCTGTATCAGCGGGAGACAGGCCCGGCTAGCTCCTAGCACAGCACATGATTCACAGACGGCACAGGCTCCCCCACAACGGGCACATTGTACGGAACGGATTCCACTCGGCCCTCCGCCGCACCGGTTGCAGCGCCACCGGGAAACGGCTCGTGGCACCTCTACACCGGGGACTATCTTCACCCGGCCAGTTAGTTGAAGCCATTGAAGTGAGGCCGCCACCTCCCCTTCCTGCCAATCTGCCCCCCGAGCGCGAAGGAGCCTCTGAACTTCTATCCACAGCAGGGAGCGGCCCCCGATCAATCCATGGAGTATACAGGCCTGTTGGTCCCGGATTGTCCACTCAGGGGCTTCAGCCGCCTCTTTTGGGAATTTCACTTTTTCTCGGAGCCGATACATGCTTCCCTCCACCGTTGTATAGGCTTGTCCAATAGAAGAGAACTGTAGCAAATCTTCCATTTCCCATCCCGCCATTCCCCAAAAAAACCGATCCGTTTGCGGGTCCGGTGTTACCCACGGCTCTCCCTTTACACGGTAACGTGTGATATCCACCCTTCTCTCCTTTCTGTCCGCCAGGAACACCCCACCGATGAGACCGGCGGGGTGTTCCTGGTGGACGAGCCTGCCGTATTCGTCATTTTCCTCCGATCGGGGCAGTCCCCTTCCGCAGGTCTACGACCGCCGCCTCCCGTTCCCATAAGCTGGGATGTGTGATCGTCTCCCGGGAAAAAAACCGGACTTCCAATGCCGGGTACCGATGTTTCAGGCGCGTCAAGATTTGATACGTATCATCAGAGGATCCGGTATCCACACAAACCACTTCTGCTCGCCGGCCATAGATCTGTTGTCGGAAGAGGAAAGAACGGACCACCCCTTCAATGGACCCTTGGCTATTTTCCGTCATCAAGACCAATCGACGGATATCGGTTTGCAATGTTAATCCGAATATTCGGGCAAATAGGACCGACAATAACCTGAGCGCGCCGTAGAGAACCACTGTCCACAGGACCCAGAGTGCCATGGTATCCGCCCCTCCTTTGCCCCCAGTATATGCAGGGATAAAACAGGAGGTTCTGGAAAGCAGGACAGCTGCTCCCAAGTGGCTACCAAAGAAAAGTATATCATTTTTTTCCAATAATGACGACGCTTTCTCACAAGCTCCACGGCACCACAAAAAACCTCCGAAATGATCGGAGGTTTTTCGAGCTTCTCTGTAATGGCTGTCAGAGAGAGGCTTCCCGGCGGAGGGTATCGGCCAGGTTGGTTTTTTCCCAGGGCAGCTCAACATCCGTACGACCAAAGTGGCCGTAGGCTGCCGTTTGCCGATAGATAGGACGACGAAGATCCAGTTGACGAATGATACCGGCAGGTCGTAGATCAAAGTGCTTCCGAACCAGGTTGACCAGCTCTTCCTCAGCGACTTTACCTGTCCCGAAGGTCTCTACACGAATAGAGACAGGTTGGGCGACCCCAATGGCATAAGCCAATTGAACCTCGCACTTGTCAGCAAGGCTAGCGGCGACAATATTTTTCGCTACATAGCGTGCAGCATAGGCGCCCGAACGGTCCACCTTGGTCGGATCTTTCCCAGAGAAGGCACCACCGCCGTGTCGAGCATAACCACCATAGGTATCCACGATGATCTTACGGCCAGTGAGGCCAGCGTCTCCCATCGGGCCACCAATGACGAACCGACCTGTCGGGTTGATAAAGTACTTGGTCTTTTCATCCAACATATTTTCAGGAACAATCGCATTGATCACATGTTCCTGAATATCTCGTTTGATCTGATCGAGACCGATCTCTTCAGAGTGCTGGGTGGAAACAACCACTGTGTCGATCCGAACCGGCTTATCCCCTTCGTACTCCACCGACACCTGGGTCTTGCCGTCGGGACGGAGGTAGCTTAGGGTCCCGTCCACACGCACTTCGTGCAAGCGGCGGGCCAGTTTGTGAGAAAGGGAGATAGGAAGCGGCATCAGTTCTGGAGTCTCGTTGACAGCGAAGCCAAACATCAAGCCTTGATCCCCCGCCCCAATCGCTTCAATCTCCTCTTCGGTTATAGCCCCTTCCCGTTTTTCCAACGCTTCGTCCACTCCAGCAGCGATATCAGGCGACTGCTCGTCGATAGAGGTGAGGACAGCGCAGGTCGATGCGTCAAAACCATATTTGGCACGGGTATAACCGATCCCGCGGATCGTTTCCCGCACGATCTTGGGAATGTCTACATAACAAGTCGTGGAAATTTCGCCAGCCACCAGCACGAGACCCGTGTTCACAGAGGTCTCACAGGCGACTCGAGCATTGGGATCTTTCGATAAAATTTCATCGAGCACGGAGTCAGAGATCTGATCGCAGATCTTATCCGGATGCCCCGCTGTCACCGATTCCGAGGTAAACAGACTGCGACGGGTTTGTTCATTCAAAACAGTTCCCCCTTTGCTTTCTGATCCATACAAAAAAGACCTTTCCCTCAAGGAAAGAAGGTAACGTTATATCGGCCGTCCCGGTGCTATCCGGCACGGAATCCGTTATCCTCGAAATCCATCCTAAGAATACATGATCAAGGGGGGAAAGACAAGGCTTCCGCCGGATTTTTCCAACCCTCTGGGGATCAGCATTTACTTTGCTAAAAAAACAGGGAGCGGCAGGGCTGCCCTTTTTACCCCCTTTTTTTCGAAAAGCGGAGTTCATACTGGCCGGCCCCCTTTCCGCCCCCATACACCCGGATAAAGTAAGTTCCCGGCGTCAGGTTCGGTTCCATCCGGGCTCCTCCCTTTTCGTTTCCGGTCTTCCGAACGAGGGCCCTTCGCTTCTCATCATAAAGAATGATCTCCATCGATCCAGCGGCTTTTGATTCCTTCAGCTGCAGTTGGGGCTGCTCCCCTTCTTTCAGAAAAAAGGAATACCAGTCCATATCCGACGGCCCTGCAAGCCTTCCCTTCACTGTCTCACCATCGGCGAGAAGCGCGGCTTCTGCGGATATGTCATTCGGCTCGAAATCGTCCTGGGAACGGGGCTTATAATCAAAGAACAGATTATAGGGAGTGGGAATCACATTATTTCCATAATCTGACACCCGTACATACAGATTTCCCGGGCTCACCTTTAGCGTCCTTTCTTCCGCTTTTCCTTCCGCCTTTCCATCCAATTTCCGCCCTTCTCGGCTCCCCTTTTTCTGGATATATAGGACCGGATCATGCCGCGGGGTTTGGACATCCACACGCACCTTCAACTCGCCCGGTTCCGGGATTTTCAACCGAAACCAATCCTCATCCCCTTGTTTATGTAGGGTCCCTTTCACATAGGAGAAACCTGCGTTCAGCTCCAGATTGTGGGCGTTCCACTGGTGATCGTTGTTCTCGTAGTCATCCGGAGCGGGGCGAAAATGATTCTCTAGGGAATAGACGGCTTTCTCCTGCTTGTCAGAGGAGAGACAGAAAGTCACATTCCCGGGAGGGACGCTCATCCGAATGTTTTTTAGTTCCTCTCCCCGGTAAATCTCCTTCCTGCGCTCCCCTTTTCGTCTGATAACCAACCGTAGATTTTTCCGGCTTTTTGCCTTTAGATCAAGGGAAAGCGTTCCGGTGTATGGAGTCTCCATCCGAAAGCAATCCCGGTTTCCCTTCTCCAACACCGCTGTCAAGCTTTGATCGGAAGAAAAAGGGATCGCTTCGGCTGGGGAATCATTCGGTTCGTAGATATCTTTTTTTAACGGCTGGGTAAGGGCCTCGTAGACATCGATCCGACCGAACCCAGCCAGTTCGTTCCAACGCCCTTCCCCTACCGGTACGGCTGTCTGCCGGATCAGGTTTCGAACGTCTCCTGCGCTCAAATCTGGGCGCTGCTGGCGAATGAGAGCAGCCAAAGCCCCTACTTGGGGGGCGGCAAAGGAAGTACCTGAATCGCTAGCAAAGTCGCCTCCTGGCATCGCCGCCCAAATCTCCTCCCCAGGTGCGGTCACATCGATCCCGGGTCCTCCGTTGGAGGTGGGAACCACTTTACCGTCGGTTCCCAGGGAACCGACCCCCAGAACTGTCGGAAATGCGGCAGGGTAATACAATGGCCGGTTATAGCGAATTTCGCCCGCCTTATCCAGTTGAGCGTTACCCGCCGCACCGACGACTACCACTCCTTTCTTTTCCGCCAGCGCAACAGCATCCGCCATCGTCTCCGAATACGTCCAACTCCCTTGGGACAGGACGACCACGTCAGCTCCCTTGCGAACCGCTTTCCGGATCCCTTCCGATGTATAGTACACATCACCGTCTGAACCATCTTGCATTACCTTCACGGGCATGATCTTCAGAGATCTATAGGATTGCCCCCACTTTTTACGGAAACCTTCCCATACTTCCGCGATGACACCGGCAACATGCGTTCCATGCCCCATCGTATCTTGAGGCGGTTGGGAGGGATCTTTCAGATTGATCCCCCCGGCCAACCAGGCTTGGAGAAACGGGTGTTTCAAGTCAACTCCCGTATCCACAACCGCCACTGTCACCGGCTTTTCTGAAGAACCCGGCCCAATGGATTGCCATGCCTTATCCGCGTCAATCCTATTCAGATAGTACTTGCCCTCAGCTTGAAAGCCCGGTACAGTCGTTTCCCGATTTTCCACCTTATATTTCTGGTTGGGATGGAGGTACTCCACATCTTCATGTGCGGACCAGCGATCCATCCACCGCTCTTCCTCCACCCCCGGCTTGAGCCGAACCAGCATCGTCACCCCATCCGGCTCCTCCCCTGTCTCGTGAAGGATCTGCACCGTATCCAGAAAGGCTTGATCCGGCTCCCTGCCCTTCCATTTGACGACCCACTCTTTGTCCACGGCTTGTTTGCCGTTCCCTTTCTCCGGCTGCGGTGGATCTCTTCCTTCGTCACCCTGACCGGTGCAGGCCGCGGTAAAGAGAAGAACAACCGTCAGCAAAATCCCCAGCCCTTTATTCATCGAAAAACCCCGCATCCCTTGGGTGATAGGTCCAGCTTATCATGAATCCGCATGGAATGGGACACATGCAGCCTATAATAACAACGTCAGGACCGGAGGCTCAGTATCCGGCCCCGAACCCACAGGGAAGGAATGAAGGAGCATGGGACGCTTTTACCGTGCGGGAGTCCTGGTGCTGCTTCTCGTAATCAGTGCGGGAGCGTATATCCAGTTTCGCCCGGCTATTTCCCCCGCCCCCAACACGCAGGGGGAACAGGAGAAACACCCTCCAAAGAAACCAGTCAGGGCTTATCGATCACCCGTATTGCCTTCACCACCGGATCGTCCTCTCAGCATCCTGTTGATGGGAATCGATCAGCGCAAGAGAGACAAAGGGAGAAGCGATGCCCTGATGGTCCTCGCCATCAACCCCCGTCAAAAAGGGATCACCCTCCTTAATATCCCCCGTGATTCCAAAGCAAATCTTCAGCTTGGGCACGGGCGTACACGCTGGGATAAAATCAACCACGCTTACGCCCTCGGCGAAGGCATCCCCTCTACCGTTCGGACGGTGGAATCTTTCCTCGACCTCCCCATCCAGCACTACGTCAAGGTGAACATGGCCGGCTTTCGTTCCCTGGTCGACCTCTTCGGTGGCGTTGAGGTAACCGTCGGCCATTCCTTTTCATACAAAGGGCATCACTTCAAAAAAGGGCCCATGACTCTCAACGGATCACAGGCTCTCGCTTATGTAAGGGACCGAACCGGCGGGAGCGACTATAATCGTCACCGACGGCAACAGCAGGTGATGAAGAGTCTCTGGGAAAAAGGGACCCGCTTTTCAACGTTGTTCAAAATGGGCGAGCTTGCCGGAATCATGACACACCACGTGGAGACCTCCCTCACTCCAAGCGATGTGTGGCGTCTTTTCGTCGCCTTGCGAGAAGTTCCTGAAGACCGGGTGGAAGTGCTCCGTCTCGCCGGAACAGACGAGTGGGGAAGCCGATATTACCTGCGCATACCTAAGCGAGAGCGCATACGGGCCGCACATGCCCTCCGTCGTCGTATGGAACTGGAGCCTTCCCAATAAAAAGGCCCCATGGGGAGGGCCTATTTCGCATGAAGATATCAGCCCCTAAGAAAGGGGGATTTTTCTCTTTCAACGAATGTTCAGGGAGTTACTACTTGAGAGCTTCACTACCGGGATAGTATCATAAAAGAGATGCTGGTTACGGGGGGAATAAGGGACAGCAAAGTGGGGAACTCAACATGGATAACAACAGCATGGGCCGTCTCGAATGGAGCCGGTCACGGCGTTACAAAAAAGGAAAGAAGAAGCGTTGGTGGACTCGTTTCGCACTTATCAGTCTGCTCATCGTCTTGGCGGGGGCAGGGTACTTTTTCTACCAAGTGTGGGGGGCACTGGCAGGAACCTATGACCCGCTTGAAAAATCGGACAAGCGGAAACAGGCAGTCACGATGGATGACCCTTTTACCATCCTCCTTCTAGGGACAGACGCCAGGAAGGCATCGACTAACTGGCGACCCGATGTGATTATCCTCGCAGCAGTTAATCCGCACAAGAAATCCGTGAAAATGGTAAGTATCCCGCGGGATACCTATGTCCAGATCGCCAACACTGGAGGCGATAACCACAAAATTAACGCCTCTGCTTATTATGGCCGCCGGGAGGTTAACCCCAAGGGACCAGGACCTGTGAACAACACGGCCCAAACGGTGGAGCACTTCCTCAATGTGCCTGTGGACTACTACATCAAAGTTAATTTTCAGGGGTTCATCGATGTCGTTGACGCCCTGGGTGGGGTGGACGTCAATGTCAAATTTGCGTTTTCACAAGCTCATTTCGGCGGGGAGGTCATTCCCTTCAAGCCGGGCCCAAAACACCTGAATGGGAATGAAACCCTCGCTTATGTCCGGATGCGCAAGCAAGATCCCCGGGGGGACGCGGGGAGAAACGAACGACAGCGGGAAGTGATGACCAACCTGCTCGACCAAGCAGTCAGCATCAATACCGTCACAAAAGTGGATGAACTCCTAAAAGCGGTGGGTAAGAATCTCTCCATGGGCATTCAACCCCAGGAGCTCCTTCGTTTACAATCGATCTATAAAGAGATTCCCAAACAAAACATCCAAAACGAGCCGCTCAAAGGGGAAAACCGTCGCATGGATCTGTGGTATTTCTTCGTCAATGACAAGGAACGCCAACGCGTAAGCAACCTCTTACGCCAACAACTGGGTTTGAAGAAAGAGGCTGTCGAACCCATGGGCACCCCTTCCACAGAATAAGGAACCGGAGTGGGAAGATTCCCTACCACAGGGCCAATGGTGAATTGGCCCTTTTCCT
Organism: Salinithrix halophila; assembly: GCF_042650125.1. Classification (NCBI taxonomy): domain Bacteria; kingdom Bacillati; phylum Bacillota; class Bacilli; order Caryophanales; family Thermoactinomycetaceae; genus Salinithrix; species Salinithrix halophila. The sequence goes on along the minus strand of NZ_JBHSAP010000015.1, from coordinate 221,818 downwards.
GTTAGGCGGCCCACGTCCGATATGGCGGGGGATACCGACCGGATCATCGGGAAAAGCCTGTTCTTTCGTTTCCTGCTGGACCGGTAGCAGTGATCCTGTGAGGGACATCCACAGGCGGCGCAGGTTTTCTTTTCCTTCTTCCAGCCACTCCTGACAGACAGGGTAGAATCGGAACCCCGATTGACGAATGGAAATACACTCACGATAAATGGACGGTATACTGATAAAGAACATAAAGCCACCACATTCCTTTCACTCGGACTCACTTGTCCGTTGGTGGTTTCAAGAATAGAACAAGCCTTGGCTTCGCGGCTACCCTTTCGACAAAGCTTCTCAAATGAACCGTTTCTTTTTCAACCATCGGGAGAAATAGCCAGGTTCTCGACACAAGGAGGGCGATGGAATTTGACGAAACCAATAGCATACACCACAGTGAAAGGCTATGGGGAAACGGAAATCTCTATCCAACGATCCCGCTTCATCGCCTATATAAACCGTGTCGACACAGAGGAAGAAGCCGTTGATTTTGTCCAAAAAATCGCGAAAAAACACTGGGACGCCACTCACAACTGCTATGCCTATATTGTGCAAGGGGAGAACGAAGTCCAACGCTCTTCCGACGACGGTGAACCCGCAGGTACCGCCGGTCGACCCATCTTGGAAGTAATCAAGAGCCGGGAATTGACCAACACGGCCATTGTCATCACCCGCTACTTCGGCGGCATCAAACTGGGGGCAGGTGGATTGATTCGGGCGTACAGCTCCTCTGCTTCAGCGGGTTTGGACAACACTGGACTTGTGGATTGGAACCTACAACGCAAATTGACAGTCACGGTCGACTATCCCTCCATGGGAAAAGTGGAACACGCTTTGCGCCAGTCAGGCTTTGAGCTGGAAAAGACCCGTTTTACCGAGGTTGTCACGTTCCCGCTCTGGGTACCGGAAGGATCGGTACAGGCCATTCTCGACATGGTAGCAGAACAGACCAGCGGCAGCGGTCTCGTCCATTTCCATGAACGGGAACACCGGCCGCATCCTCGATAAGCTTCACTTAAACCAAACCCCCGCTCACGGAGCGGGGGTTTTAGTCTGAGGCGATCAAAAAGCGGGCTGTACACTTCCCTTGTATTTTTCCTCGATGAATTTCTTGGTGTCGTCAGACTGGAGGACTTTGATCAGCTTCTTGATCGCCGGTTTATTTTCGTTCCCTTTTTTCACAGCCAAGACATTGGCATAGGGGGAATCCGCCCCTTCAAGAAAGAGTGCGTCCTTTTTCGGGTTCAGCTTGGCCTGAAGCGCATAGTTCGTGTTGATCACTGCGAGATCCACTTGGTCCAGCACCCGGGGGAGTGTGGCTGCTTCAAGAGCCTTGAATTTCAGGTTTTTCGGGTTGGATTTGATATTTTTCAGCGTTTTTACCCCATCTTTTTCATCCAGCTTGATTAATCCTTCTTTGTCCAGGAGCAGTAAAGCACGCTCGCCATTGGTCGGATCATTGGGCATGGCGACGGTGGCTCCATCCTTGAGCTGGGATTTTTTCTTGACTTTTGAGGAGTATGCACCAATTGGCTCGATATGAACCTTACCCACGCTGGCAAGATCCCAGCCCCGTTCCTTATTGGTCGTCTTCATCCACGGGATATGCTGAAAGAAATTCGCATCCAACTGTCCTTCCTGTACCGCTTTATTCGGTGTCACATAATCCTGCAACACTTTTACTTCCAGCTTTACCCCTTCCTTCTCCAACCGGGGTTTCACATGATTCAGGATTTCCGAGTGGGGAACCTGGCTGGCACCCACTTTCAGGGTTTGCTCATCCCCGACTCCACCGCCGCCGCATCCTGTCACAGCCGTGATAAGAGCGCACGCAACCGCAAAAAAAGCCCATCTTTTTACCATCATCGATTCCTCCCATATCTGTATGTTGATGAAATATTCAACGTTGATCCGAACGGCGGGCTGTCCAGTCCCCGACCCATTGAACCAGTTGAACCAGGATAACCAGTAAAATTCCACAAATGTAAAGCATCCCGTCATTAAACGACTGAAAGCCGTAGCGGAAAGCCGCGTCCCCGAGGCCTCCTCCGCCGACGACCCCTGCCATCGCCGAGAAACTGATCAAGGTGACACAAGTGACTGTCAATCCGGAGACCAGAGCCGGGACCGCTTCAGGCAAGAGCACCTTAAGTACGACACTGAACCGGGTGGCCCCCATCGCCCGAGCGGCCTCCACTACTCCCTTGGGCACTTCCCGGAGGGCTGTCTCCACCATCCGCGCGTAAAAGGGCGCCGCTCCAGCGATCAGGGGAATAGTGGCTGCCGTTGGTCCCAGGGTCGTACCCACCAGAAATTGCGCTACGGGGAAAAGAACGAGGACGAGGACGATAAAGGGAACCGCCCGGAATAGATTGACGACGGAAGCCACGATTTTTTGTAAGCCCTGTTGCTCCCAGATCTGGCCCCGATCCGTGATAACCAACAGGATTCCCAGCGGAATCCCAAAAAGAGCAGTGAAGAAGGTGGAAATCCCAACCATGTATACCGTCTCCCTCGTTGCTTGCCAGATGAGGTTCCAATCCACTTCATGAAACACCGACAGCCACCTCCGCTTCCGCTCCCAACGATCTCAATACCGTAACAATCCTATCGGCAGTCTCCCGATCTCCCTCCACACGGAGGGTCCAAGGTGTGGAAGGGTCAATGCCGCCGGCGAGGACATGGATTTGAAGTTGCCTTCGGTCGGCCTCCTTTCGGAGTTCCTCCCAAACATCTGATAATCCAGGGAAACGGCATTGCACCACGATACATGCAGAGGAATCCCTACCCTTGTCCTCAAAAGGAGTACTTTGTTCTTTTAATAAAGTTTGTCGGACAAACTGACGAGTAACCGGATGAGAAGGATTCCTGAAAATCTCCGACACTTCTCCCACCTCAATCATTCGACCGTCATCCATAACCCCCATCCGTCCACAAATCGCCTGAACCACACTCATTTCGTGGGTAATCAACAAAGTTGTGATCCCCGTATCCCGGTTGATTTCCTTTAAAAGTTGCAAAATGGAGCCCGTTGTTTCAGGATCCAGAGCAGACGTCGCTTCATCGCACAACAATACCTTGGGGTCGTTGGCCAAGGCGCGTGCGATGCCCACCCGTTGTTTCTGACCCCCAGAGAGCTGGGAGGGGTAGGCTTTGGCCCGGTCACTTAGTCCCACCCGCTCCAACAAATGATTAACCTTCTGGCGAATTTCTTCTTTCGAACGGCCCGCAACTTCCAGAGGGAATGCGACATTATCCCAAACGGTACGAGACCAGAGAAGGTTAAAATGTTGAAAAATCATCCCGATTTTGGTGCGTGCCTGACGAAGTTCCCTCTCTTTCAGTCGGGTAATTGACCAACCGTCCACCCAGACCTCACCGGAGTCAGGAGTTTCAAGGCCATTGACCAACCGTAAGAGTGTACTCTTACCAGCTCCGCTGCGTCCGATGATCCCGAAGATTTCCCCTTCATTCACTTCCAGGTTCACATCCTTCAAAGCAACGACAGGGATCGAACCGGACCGGGACGGATAAGTTTTTTGGATTTCTTTCAATTGAAGCATGTCCTTTCCACCGCCTTACCATAAAAAAATCCTTTCCGCCAGAAGCAGAAAGGATTTAAAAGTCGCCATCCTTTCTCTCATCTGCCAGAACGCACTTAAACGTCCTGCAGGAATTGGCACCTTTACCGCAAAACCTTGCTGTGCGGTCGGTTGCCGGGCTTCATCGGGCCAGTCCCTCCACCTCTCTGGATAAGAGAACATCATACATTCCGTATTTAAATGTCCGAGAACGATATTAGCATGCCGGATACCCAACGTCAATGGGGTAAAATTATCCATTAGATAACCAAGAAAATTTTCCACTGTTGTTTTTCAACGACCTTTCCCGGACATTACATTTCCTTTACAAATGGTTAACAGCCCACTATTCACCGGCAGTTTGCCGTATAATAATAATCACTAAGAGGTATCGGAGGTGCCCTGGATGAACTACACGGTTGTGGGAAAAACCTTCTGGTTGGGCATTTTCAACGCAGCTTTCATAAGCGTTCCTCTCTGGTTGCTTTTTTATCTGTCCCTGCGCTGGCTGGTTTCTTAATAGGAGACAGATGGAAAGGATACCTCTCGTTTGACCTGTGATTATAAGAGCGTACTAACGCCTCAAGAATATCGATAAAAAGGGTTGCCGGAATCACGGCAACCCTTTTACATGCTGTTTCGCTTTTAACGGGCTCCACTTCCTGAAAGGACCACCCATACAGTTCGATAAAGAATCTTCATGTCCAGGATCAAGGACTGCCGTTGGATATAATACATGTCCATGGAGAATTTCTCTTCTGGCGTGGCGTCATATCCACCGTTCACCTGCGCCCAGCCCGTTAATCCTGGTTTCACCATCAAACGCTGTTTAAATCCGGGGATTTCCTTGGAAAACTTTTCAGTAAAGACATCCCGTTCCGGTCGGGGGCCGATCAAGCTCATATCGCCCCGCATGATATTGATCAGTTGAGGCACCTCATCAATCCGGGTTTTGCGGATGAACCGTCCGACGCGGGTAACACGGGGATCATCTTTAGCTGCCCACTGGGGACCGTTTTTCTCTGCATCCGTCCGCATCGAGCGGAGTTTGATAACATGAAAACGGCGTCCGCCCAGCCCGACACGTTCCTGCTTATAGAAGACAGGGCCTTTGGATTCCAGTTTGATTGCGATCGCTGTCAACACCAGCACAGGGAGAGTAAAGAATAAAAGTCCGATCACAAAGGCGACCTCTAACCCCCGCTTGACAATCGGATACCAACCTGTCGTCGTGACTGGCAAACCTTTTGTTTGCGCTTGCGAATCGCTTTCGTAAGCCACTGCTTTTGAACGCATCCGCAAACCACTCCTGCCGTAATGAATAGTGAGGCTTCCCACCCGAAGGATTGCTTTTGTGAAGCACCGTCCGGGGGAAAGGACTTGAAATTCATTCTTCTCAACGTTCAACTGTTTATCAGTATACTGGAGAACGCCCAGTTTTACAATACATCAAACGTCTTCTTTTACAAGCACTTTACACCAATGTTACAGGAAACATATCCGACCCGCCTCAGCATAAAGCAGGGCGAGCCTATGGGAATCGGGATCGGGCCGTTTAATTCTCGGCCTTCATCCGGTAATAATCATACGTCCGTTGCAGACCAGTCTTCAGGTCAATCCGGGGGGTCCAGTTTAAAACCCTCATTACACGTTCATTATGGAAATAGCTATCTTTAATATCCCCTGGCCGTTCAGGGGAATACGCCGTCTCGACTTTCCTGCCCAAACACTCTTCGAGGACCCCAATCAATTCGTTCAGGGTCGTCCGTTTCCCCGTTCCGATGTTTAGGATCTCTCCGTCTCCTTGCTTGAGGGCGGATAGATTAGCCGTAGCGATGTCTTCAACATAGATGAAGTCTCGAGACTGCTCTCCATCCCCTTCGATACGGAACGTCTCCCCGTTGATCAATTTGTTCATCAGGATCGTAATAACCCCCGCTTCGCCCCCGGGGAGCTGTCGAACACCATATACGTTGGCGTAACGAAACACCGTGTATCGAATGCCGTACAACTCATCATAGGCTTTCAAGTAATGCTCGGGGGTGTACTTAGAGACCCCGTAGGGGGACAAGGGTTGAACCGGATGCTCCTCATCGATGGGGAGGTACTGAGGGTTTCCATATACCGCTGCGGAAGAGGCGTAAACTACCTTTTTGACTCCATATTGACGACAACCCTCTAGGACGCGGATCGTTCCTAGAATATTGGTTTGAGCGTCCCAGATCGGATCTTCGATGGAGGCCGGAACTTTGGATTGGCCCGCCTGGTGGATCACTGCGTCAGGGCGTTCCTCACGGAATACGTCCATCAACCCTTCATCCTGGATATTCAGCCGGTAAAAGGAAGCCTCCGGGCGCAAATAACTTTCACTTCCCGTTGTCAAGTTGTCGACGATGACGACTTCCATGCCTTCCTCCAGCAAATGATCCACGATATGAGAGCCGATAAAACCCGCTCCTCCGGTTACCAGCACTTTCATAGCACAACTCCCTTTCGCCCGTATTCGCTCCTGTAGCGGACGTGGTACTCTCTTCGCTCCTCCCCCTGAACGGCCCCCACTCAGGATAACGCCGTTGTCGTTCAGGAGGTTCCCTTTTGCGGAGAGTTTACCACTATTTCACTGCGGAAAAGGGAGGTTCGCTCCCCTCCCCGCCATGCCTTCCGGGCGAACCATTCGAACCAGAAACCTCCGATCCGGGTTTCTAGTTTCCCGCCAAACGTGTCCATTTCTTCAAGGCACACGCTTGCCCATTTACACTCCACTATCAAGGTACAATAGATGGATGATATGAAAAACCGCCTTTTGTGACAAATTTGTGACCTTCAAGAGGAAAAACGGGACCAGGGCTTCTCCTAATCCTTTCGAGGGGAACCGAAAAAAAGGCCTTTACGGCCGTAGATCGTTGACAAAGTCCTTCTATACTATAAAGGTGAGTCGGTTTCCGGCCGTCTGTTGGCAACCGAAAATCCAGCGGAGTGCTCGAAGGCTCCCACCGTTTTTGCGGCCACACACGCTTTTCCTTTGGCCGCTGATTGGGAAGCCGGAGTCACGGAGCGGACAGGCCCGACATCTAAGGGAAGTTCATCTGGCGTGGAATCAGAAGTCCGGCTCCACGCCCCGCACGCATCAAGGTTTATCAGTAGCCCTAGGCCTTTTCAACCGGTCATTTCAACCCCAAAGAGATATATTTGATTTCCAGAAACTCTTCGACACCGTACTTACCCCCTTCCCGACCCAGACCGCTCTCCTTGAAGCCGCCAAAGGGTGCCTGAACGGTGGAGGGTACCCCGTCATTCACACCGACGATCCCGAACTCCAATTTTTCCGCAACCCGGATCGACCGGGCCAGATCCCTTGTATAAAAGTAGGCAGCTAACCCATAACGGCTGTTGTTTGCCTTTTCTACCGCTTCTTCTTCTGTCCGAAAGGTCTGTATGGGTGCCACGGGTCCGAAGGTCTCCTCAACTATCACTCGCATGTCGTCGGTCACCTTATCCAACACGGTCGGTTCAAAGAAATGGGCCTTTTGTCCGGGGGCTTTCCCCACTTTGGTACGCCGATTTCCTCCAGTGACGACACGAGCTCCTTTGGCAACGGCATCTTTCACGTGCTCTTCGACCTTGTCGGCAGCATCACCATCGATCAGAGGGCCGATTTGAACTCCTTCCTCCATCCCGTTACCTAACTTTAACTCCTTCGCCTTTTCTGCGAGAAGATCGGTGAAACGGTCGGCAATGCTTTCATGGACATAGATCCGGTTGGCACAGACACAGGTTTGCCCGGCATTGCGGAATTTGCTGGCGATCACTTCATCGGTCGCCTGTTCCAGATCGGCATCTTCAAATACGAGAAAAGGCGCATGACCCCCAAGCTCCAGACTGATTTTCTTTACCGTATCCGCTGCCTTCTTCATTAAAAGCTTGCCCACTTTCGTGGAGCCGGTAAAACCCACCTTACGTACCCGTCCATCTTCAAGGAGGGCATCTCCGACGGCAGAAGCGCGAGTGCTTGTCACCAGGTTGACGACACCGGCGGGGACCCCCGCTTCCTGAAACAGTTCCATCAGTCGGCAAGCGGTTAGTGGCGTCTGCTTAGCCGGTTTCACAACCACCGTGCAGCCGGCAGCCAGGGCGGGGGCGATCTTGCGGGTGATCATGGAAGCTGGGAAATTCCAAGGGGTGATGGCGGCGGCCACGCCGACGGGCTGTTTGTGGACCCAGATCCGTTTATCCCCCGTTGAAGAGGGTATAGTCTCCCCGTAGATGCGCTTTGCCTCTTCTCCGCTCCATTCGACGAAATCAGCCGCATACTGGATTTCTCCTTTGGCCTCCACCAGGGGCTTTCCCTGTTCCAGGGTCATGAGTTCCCCCAGCTCTTCTTTATGATCCAGCATTCGCTCATAAGCCCGACGCAGAATGATCGCCCGTTCTTTCGCAGGAAGGGCTGCCCACTCCGGAAATGCCTGATGTGCAGCTTCCACCGCCCGGTCGACATCCTTCTCATCCCCATCGGCACAGGTACCGATAGGATCCCCCGAAGCGGGATTGAATACCTCGTAAGTTCTTCCACTATGAGCTTTTGTCCACTCGCCGTTAATAAATAATCCATAGGTAATCATGCCAACCTCTCCTTTCTACCACCGAAACCTTTGTCGTCCTTCTGTTTTCCCCACAAAACCTCTCTCAAACATAGGTTCTAAAAGTCCCTTCATCAACACGAAACCCCCGGAACAATCCGGGGGTGGTGTTCAATGTTTCATTTTCGCTTCATTGATTTCTTTCACGGGATCAGCCCGGTGAAAAAAACGAAGTTCATGGTATAGAACTTGGGCCAGCTTCTGCCGGTTGCCGGAACGATCGATGTAACACCGACCACGCTCCTGGATCGCTTTCTTCTCCTCCGGGGTGAGACCCCTGAGGGACTTCATCGCATCGGCGATGCCACGGGGGTTTTCGGCCCCGCTGAACACTCCCGCCCGGGCCTCTTCGATAATATCGCGAATTTCTCCGTCCACGGTGGTGATGATGGGCTTACCGACATACAGATAATCGAACAATTTATTGGGCCGGGCACCGCGAAAGATTTCGTTATCTGCCAAGGAGATGATCCCACAATCCGCCGCATCGATAAAATCATACACTTCCCCTTTGGTAACGGGGTCCAGAAAATGGACGTGATGAAGTCCTTTCTCCTCTTTGATCCTTTTTAGCTTCTCCTTCTCCGGCCCGTCCCCGATCAGAACGATGGCATAGCCTTCGGGAAGGTGTTCTCCAGCACGAACCACATGCTCCAGGGCATTGGCCGGGCCGTGGGCGCCTGCGTACAGAGCGACGAACTGATAGGGGGCGACTCCCATTCGACGTCGGCATTCCTGCCTTTTGTCCGCGTCAGACTCCCAGGAACCGACGACGATCCCGTTGGGGATGAGGGAGATCTTTTCAGGGTTAATCCCCTTAGCAGCGATAAAACGGCGCTGGTACTCCGTCAGAACGATAATCTTGTCCGAACGGCGATAAAGGAAGGATTCCAGCCACGTGAGTGCTTTGACCATCGCTGGGTTTTGGAGTCCGCCCATCTTGGTCAACGTATCCGGCCACAGATCCCTCACTTCCAATACAAAGGGACAACGCTTCAACCGAGAGAGGAGCCAACCGGCAAAGGGTGTCAGTAAGTGAGGAGAGGAAGCGAAGAGTACATCCGGTCGCCGCCGAAACAGACCAGCCAGAAAAAACAGCACGGCAAAGCTAACCATGTTGAGCACGCGTCGAAAGTCGTTCACGCTGTGGGGAAAGGACCACAGCCAACACATCTCGAGACCTTTTACCGTCTCCAACTCCCGCTTAGACTCATCGTCGATGAACCGACGGCGGGAGTGGTTAAAGGAAGAAAGCCACAGAGTGACTTCTGCCCCTTCTTTTTCCGCCCACTCCCGGCCGAGTTCATAATGACGGGTAATCCCTCCGATGTTGGGTGGCACGGCATAGTGGTTAGCGATCCAGATACGCACAGGGTTTCACTTCCTTACCTCAGGCTGATGACGGACCTTCACGGGCATCGGAACTTTCTGTTCCATGCGGATGCTCCGGTTCGCCGCGGGTGTGTATGTCACGTCCCCGTCTCACGGCAACCCCCTCACTCTCTGTCAACCGGATAGTTCCTGATAGAGCTCTATTAGTTTCTTCTCCTCTACATGCCAATTGTAAACATCCATATGAGCGATTTGTCCATTTTTGCCCATTTTTTTCTGTAGGGAAGGATTAGTCAAAATCTGCTCCACCTTGGCCGCCATCTCTCTCGGATCGAGGGGATCCACGGTAAAACCCGCTCCGCTTTTCTCGATAATCTCCCTCCACAGGGGAAAGTCCGTCGCCACCACCGGTAAACCTGCCGCCATATATTCAAAGAGCTTGATCGGCAGGGACTCCCGGTAGTTTTCCACCGGATGCAGACAGACAAGCCCTACTTTTCCTCGGGCCAGCCACGGCCCCACTTCTTCAAAGGGAATTCGGCCATGAAGATAGATCCTTTTAGCCTGTAATTCTGCCTCGTTCCGGTCTTCCGGCTGGATATGTTGCAGCGGGCCGATGACATGCAGCTCCGCCTTCAACTCCTGGGGAAGATGCGCCATCATTGCGATCATCTCCTTGTAACCCCGCAAATAGGAGACACCGCCTACATATAGGATGCGATTTTTGCCGTCTTCTCCCGCTCTCTCCGCTGGCGGGAAGGGAAGCGGATAATTTTTTACCGTCACAGTTCGGCGTACCGAAGAGAAATTCTCTGCGATGGGTTCCGTAGCCGTGACGACGGCGGAAAGACAACGAGCCATCCCCTTCTCCGCCGTATCAGCAAGGCGGGAAAGCGGTTGACGAAGCCTACGTGGAATCCAGGGTTTTGTCCCAATCTGTTTGGGCAGATCCTCATGTGCGTCATAGATAACGGGGCTTTTGGTCCACCATCGGAGCAGCATCCCCCAAGGGAGGAGTTCCGGGTCGTGGAAATGAAACCGGTCTGCCCCGCTTTTAAGAGCCCGACGAAACAGCTTCCAACCGCCCAAAAGACGGGCTGCCCTGTTTTTCGGGGCAGGAAGACCGACCACTCTCACGCCGTCGATCTCCCGCTCATCAAAATCGGCGAGGGCATGTAGTTCCACCCGGTATCCAGCCTTCACTAAAGAGACAGCCTGCTTATGAAAAATGCGGGAATCATTATATCCGTGAACGGAGCTCATAATCATTACATGGCTATTCATCTTAGATCCCTACTATCAGCATGAGCGGAATGGCTGGATACAGCGGTTTTCCCTTCCTCCTTGTGGCGCGCGGCGTATCTCTGCCGTTCACCGACAGCAATCACCGCCAGAGCAAAACCGTAGACGATCCACATCGGCGTAAAGTGGATAGCCGTGCTGGGGGACATGCCTCCGAAGAAGTAGCCGATGAGTGCGATGAATGAGGCAGTCGCTCCCCAGCGGATCACCGGGGAGAGGCCAACAGCCTCCTTTACCCGGGCCAGGCGGAAGAGACGCCACAACATCCAGAAGTAGAGGGTCATATAGAGAAGGAACACGCCCACCCCGAAGTTGACCAGCACTTCCGCCCACCAGTTGTGTATATTGGACTTCGCGCCCACGCCGGGAGCCCCCAGCATGTAATATTCGATATTGCCCGCCCCGACACCAAGATAATGGCTCCTTGCCAGAAAATGAAGGCCATTCATTATCAAGGCTTTACGGATCGAAATGCTCTGATCCCTCGAACTGGCTTCTTCCTCGTCCAGGGGTATATCATCCTCGTTCGGTAACGTCCAGGAACTCTGTAGGTCATTGAAAACCCCCAGGGTGCTTCCCAGTTTGCTACGGGTCTGATCGGAAAGAACGGAGGATAGGAGGCCACCGGTCACCACCACCGCCAGCAGAAGCAAACCCGCTCCCTTGAGGAGGTTCCGAAAATTCCGTTTGGATCGCTCTACCGTAAACGGAATCAGTGCTAGCCAAGTCACCGCCACCAAAGGAAGGGCAAAGCCGCTGTTGCTTCGGGAACCCGTGAGGAACAAATCGCAAAGCGTGATGATCCCGGTCAAGTAGATAAGTACTTTCGCCTTGCGCCGGGCTGCCAACATATACAGAGCCGTCACCAAGAACGGGAGCCCTAGCGTGATCGCCGTGGCAAAATCATTCTGATTGGAGAAAAAAGACGTGACATTGGAACTTTCTCGTCCAAAATATCGGGAAGCTGGCAGGTGCCAATAGGTGACGGATTCGATCAGACCGTAGACGACAATGATAAAAAACGCCCAGAACAGTACGCGGCCCGTCTGCTCGATATGGCTAGACCCTTTCAAGAAGAAAGGAAAAGATAAACATAACAGCAACATCGTCACCAGGAAGGTAAGGTATTTCAGCCCGAGCCCCAGACTTCCGGCCCATGTCAGGGAAACGGCCGCATAGACCACCCAAAAGGCGAAGAAGGCCGTATACCATCGTACCGGGTGCATATGAGAGGATTCCAGATCGCGACTGCGGGCCCAGCGGATGAACAGTCCAGCCGCCAAAGTCAGAAAGAAGAGGCGAAACAGGGTAAGCTTAAACCCGGGTATCACAGGAACACCCAAAGTTGGCCCCAATACAGCGAACACCACCATCAGGTGGAACAGCTGATTCAGTTTTTGTTGTCTGGGCAGAAGCAGGGAACTCATCGGCACTCACCTTTTGCGAAGGAGTTTAGGTATCATCCTTTGCAGGAGCTTTATAGACTCGACATTAAACAATCCCGTCAGGAAGACAGCGGCCACCATCAGAACGGCCGCTGCAACATAGTACAGCCAAAGACCGCTCCAGCCACCCACTTGCATCCACGTGATCGCCCCCATCACGGCAATATACAGTCCGAGATAGAGGAGCATCGACCGCATCCGGAAATCGACCTGATAGGCCGCCTTTCCCTTGCGATAGATGGAGAGAAAGACGTATAGATAGGTGACCACCGTCATAGACGAGGTCCCCCAGGCTCCGATGACGGGCACCAGAACCAGGTTGCCGACCAGATAAACCAAGGCCGCCACCATGAACGTTTTCGAAATATCCTTGGTCTTCTTGTTGATCAACAGCCCTACACCTACGATCAAATGCATCGTGTTGAGGACTGTACCAAGGGCCAGCATCCAGACATAGGGATAGGCTTCATAGTAATCAGGGTTCCCCGTTGCCACCTCGATAATCGGCTTGATGAAGAAGGTGAGGAACATGACGAAAAAGGTCCCGAGCACCAGGAATCCTCGACCTAAGAGGCTATAGATCTGCTGGGCGTCCTCCTGCTCCTTGATGGAGACGGAGAAGGGGCGCCAGGCAAGCTGGAAAGCGGAAGTGATCAGTACGATGATGCTGGCGAACCGGACCGCCAGTCCGTAGATCCCCGCTTCATCGGAAGAAACCATGTGATAGATCATTGGTCGACTGACGGCATTCATAACCCAGAAGGCAAGGAGTGTGGGCAATAGCGGGATGCCGTAGCTCAGGAGATCCCTCACATGCTTCTTTTCGACATGGCGGGTGAACTGTTTTCGGTAATGCCACAACAAAATGGCGGCTACAACTGACTGGGCCAGGATCTGTCCGTAGAAGATCCCCAGCACGCCCATCTTTCCTATCACAACAAACCAAACGCTGGCCAAGCTGGATCCGATCACATAGGACATACTACCCGCCATAAAGGTCTTAACCTCGCGGGCAAAGCGGGCATAAGCCAGGGTCTGCTGGATAATCACGTTGGCCACGATGGTGAGGACGGCCAGAGTCAGCAGATTGGGATAGCCGCTGGGGTCTTCATACAGCAGATTGGCAGTGGGGGCGCTGATGAAGAGGGCGATCAGCAGAAATCCAAGGCTGACCAGGGCCGGGAAAAAGACAGCGGCGGTGAAGTAACCTTGCCTGTCTTTCTGATCCTTGGCTTCAAAGAAATAGAAAGCAAATGCAGTATCTGTGCCCAGAATGCAAAAATAAGTGATAACCATGGCGATTGTGTTGGTTAAATCCCAGTCCCCGAAACGGGTTGGATCCAATTGGCGGGTATAGACCGGGATCAGCAAAAAAGCCACGATCTTATTACCCATTAACGCCAGCGCAAAGGCCGCTGAATCGGAGAACAGTTGTTTGATCTTTGCTAGCATAACCTGCCCCTTTACCTGTTCAACCTCCGCGCATCTCCCCTTTCGGTACCGGCCTTAGACGTCGTGCAGGCACTCCGACGTAGACGGCAGCCGGTTCCGTATCCCGGTTGACGACGGCACCGGCGGCAATGAAGCTCTCTTCGGCCACGACTACTCCAGGCAGGAGGATGGCTCCCCCGCCGACCCGGGCCCCTCGTTTCACCGTGGGCCCCTTGACGTGTTGGAAGCGTTCTTCAGTCCTGCCCATAAAGTTGTCGTTGGTCGTCGTCACCCCCGGCGCAATGAAGACATGCTCCTCCAAACGGGAATAGGCAGTGATGTACGCATTGGTCTGTATTTTTGTATGGGAGCCGATCTCCACCTGGTTCTCCACCGCAACCCCACGACCGATCACTACCCGGTCGCCGATACGACACTTTTCCCGAAGGAAGGCTTGATCCCCGACCAAGACTTCCACGCCGAGAAGGCTGCCACGGTAGAGGACCGCATTGGCCCCGATTGTGCTCCCTTCCCCGATAATCAATGCAGGAAGATCGGCATCCACTTGGACCGTACTCGTCTTTGCCGGTCGAGGCCACCGACCGATGACGGCATGATCGGCAATCGTGACCCCATCCCCAATCCGTGTGCCCGCATGGATGGTCACATGGTTGCCGACGGTGACATTATCGCCCAAAACCGCGCCTTCTTCAATAACAGAGAAGTGGCCGATGACAACCCCTTCCCCGATTCGAGCGGAATCATGCAGATAATAGCTCATCTTCAACCCTCAAATCTTTTCATAGTCGGCGCTGATTTCTTCTAACCCCTTCAGAGCGTTCCGCGTATCAAAGATTACCTTGGCATGATCGGCAATCATCTGGTAGTCATAAGCCGTATGGTCCGTGGTGATCAATACGAGATCCGCCCCTTTCAGCAGTTCCGGGGTGATTTCCTGGCTCTCATAGGTACGCTCCCCAATTACAAACCCGGGAATGTGGGGATCGTTGACCGTGATTTGAGCCCCGTATTTCTCCAGCTTTTCGATGATCTCGATCACGGGGGATTCCCTCATATCATCGATATCCCGCTTGTAAGCAGCCCCTAGAATCAGCACTTTGGAGCGGGAGAGTGCCTTCCCGTACCGGTTGAGGATCTTCATCGAGCGCTCGACGACGAAATCGGGCATATAATTGTTGATCTCCCCGGCCAATTCGATCAAGCGGGTATGGTACTTATATTCCCTGGCTTTCCAGGTCAGGTAGTACGGATCGATGGGGATACAGTGACCTCCCAGTCCCGGCCCGGGATAAAAAGCCATGAAACCGTAGGGTTTGGTCTTGGCTGCCTCCACCACTTCCCAGTAATCGATACCCATTTTATTGCAGAGAATCGTCATCTCATTGGCCAGGGCGATGTTAATGTTGCGAAAGGTGTTCTCCAAAATCTTTTCCATTTCCGCCACAGCGGGGCTGGAAACTTCGAATACCTCTCCCTCCAACACGTTCCGATAGAGGGAAGCAGCCACCTTCGTGCAGGACTCCGTGATGCCGCCAACCACTTTGGGTGTGTTTTTGGTGTTATACACTTTATTGCCGGGGTCAACCCGCTCCGGGGAGAAGGCCAGGTAGAATTCCTCTCCAACCTTAAGCCCCCCCTCCTCCAGGATCGGACGAACGACTTCCTCCGTCGTACCGGGGTACGTCGTACTCTCCAGAACAACGAGCATCCCTGGATGAAGGCGCTTGGCAATCTCCCGCGTCGAGGCTTCCACATACGATGTGTCCGGTTGTTGATAAAGGTCCAAAGGGGTTGGAACACAGATGGCCACCGCATCCACTTCAGCGATATCCGAGTAGTCTGTGGTGGCCCTTAAACGACCGTCACCGACAATTTGTTCCAACTCTTCATCGACAATATCTCCGATATAGTTCACACCCCGGTTGACCATGTCTACCCGTTTCTGCTGGATATCAAAACCGATCACCCGGTAACCGGCTTTTGCCTTCTCCAAGGCCAGGGGTAAACCGACGTAACCCAGGCCGACGACACCAATGATTGCTGTTTTGTCGTTGATCTTACCCAGTATTTTGTTCATCGGAACCCTCATCCCTTTGTCTCATGGTGTTGGCGCAATCCGATTCCTTGCCCCACGGTGTATCCGAATTTCGTCATACCTTCCCGAAAGTGGAACAGATGGCTGTTCGGAGCCGCCCCGCTCGACCGAACCGGGTTTTTCACCGCTTCCAAAGCAACAATCCATCACTGATAAAATGTGTTTACGGTATCAGCGATGAAATGAATGGTCTCCTCTTTCATTTCTGGGTAAAGCGGCAACGCAAAAGAGCGCTTGGAAACCGCTTCAGCCACCGGCAGGTCCCCTTCCCGGAAGCCAAGTTCCCGGTAGACTTCCTGAAGGTGCAAGGGTACCGGATAATAGGCATTGACTGCGATTCCCCGTTCCCGGAGATAGGTCATCAGACCCTCTTTTTCTTCCGCTTGGATGATGTACAAATGGTAAATCGGATTGACATCCTCCGATGAAAAAGGGGTAACCACAGGCACTTCCGCCAACAAGCGGTCATAGAGACGAGCGTGGTTTCGACGGGCTTCGTTCCATTCTTCCAGGTACTGCAATTTTACTCGCAGTGCCGCCGCCTGCAATTCATCGAGACGGCTGTTGTATCCGATCAGCCGATTCAGGTATTTGGATTTCGGGTCACTACCATGAACCCGAAGGCTCCGAATCCGTGCAGCTAATTCTTCGTCATCGGTAACGACCATGCCACCGTCCCCGTAACCGCCCAGGTTCTTCGTCGGGAAAAAAGAGAAGGTGGCCGCATCTCCCAAGGAGCCTACCCGGCGCCCCTTATACTCAGCACCGATCGCCTGTGCGGCGTCCTCTAGCACGAAGAGGCCGTGGGTTTTTGCGAAGGCAGTTATTTCATCCATATTCGCCGGTTGTCCAAAAATGTGGACGGGGATGATCGCTTTTGTTTTTTCGGTGCGTTTTTTCTCCAACTGGTACGTATCCAAGTTGTAGGTCTTTGGATCGATATCGACGAAGACCGGGACGGCTCCCAGCCTGGAGATCGATTCTGCCGTTGCGAAAAAGGTGAACGGTGTGGTCAGCACTTCATCCCCAGGGCCAACCCCCGCCGCGTCCAGTGCCAAAACCAGAGCGTCTGTCCCGTTGGCAACCCCGATACCAAAGCGAGCGCCGGAAAACGCGGCCACCTCTTCTTCCAAGGCCTGAACCTGGGGACCTAAGATGTAACGCCCACTCTCCAACACACCGAGAACCGCTTCTTTTACCTCTTCCTGTATCCCTTTGTACTGGGCTTTCAGATCCAACAGAGGTGTCTTATTCATGCCTTCACCCCCGGATTTCTCTCCAATTCTTCCATGCGAACCGGACGGCCTCTCTCCGCCGACTGTTGGCAGGCGATAACAAGGGCAAGAGCGCGATACCCGTCCATACCGGATACCACCGGTGGCCGACCTTGTGCCACAGCTTCGGTCATATCTTCAATCAATCGCTGATGACCCGGCTTTCCATAGGGTTCTTCATGAATACGATGGATCGTCTCCTCCGCCTGGCTATCGGTCAGATCAGCAAACTTCCAGGCCTGAATCCAATTGGCCGTCGGTCCGCCAACGATCGCTGTCCCTTTCTCTCCAAATAGAGAGAGGGATTCTTCCAGGTTTCGGGGATAAAGGGTAACGGCTGCTTCAATTACACCCAGGGCTCCGTTTTTAAAGCGTAGGATGGAAACCGAGGTGTCCTCCGTTTCAATATCGCGAACGCGGGTGGCATGGTAGGAGGAGACTTCCTCCACTTCCCCCATCATCCACAGCATCAGGTCCAAGTTGTGGATGGCCTGATTCATCAGAACACCGCCGTCCATCGCCTTTGTCCCCCGCCAAGGGGCTTGATCGTAGTATTCCTGGTTCCGGTTCCACCGGACCGTGGCATTTGCGTGACTGAGCGTGCCGAAAGCCTCTGTTTCTACCCGCTTTCGCAGCTCTTCCATCGCCGGTCGAAAGCGATTAGGATGGACGACGGACAGGAAAACCCCGTTCTCCTTGCAAGCCCGGATCATAAGATCTGCGTCTTTCAAGGTTAGGGCCATCGGTTTTTCCACCACCACGTGCTTACCCGCCTCTGCCGCTTGGATGGCGAGAGCAGGGTGAAGACCACTGGGGGTGCAGATATTGATCACATCCACATCAGCCTGCTTCACCATCTCCCCGAGGTCCCCATAACCGGCAACCCCATCTACAGCGAAAGGAGCCAGCCGCTCCGGGTCTTTATCGCAGACAGCTACTAGTTCCGCTCCCTCAGCGGCCCGGATCGCTTCCACATGTTTTTTGGCGATATGTCCACAACCGACGATCCCGTATCGTATCACAAAGGTCCCTCATTTCATTCCGCCAGGGCCAGGCTATCAAACCGGCGGCCATTGGCTCTTTAATGTTACAAATAGATTACAAACCTAGGATCAATGTAACACAGCAGTAATAACTTGAGTATCCCTCCTTGGGATTCTTAAGCGTATCTTTACAAAAAATCAGGCCTCTTTTCATCCAAGATGCCTTCATACAAAGCTCGCATCCGTTCTGCATTCCGTTTCCAGGTGACGGCTCCCGACTCCGTAAAGGCGCGCTCCCCCATGTCGCAAGCCAACCCCTCATTTTCCGTCAACAAGATGGAGAGATAACGTGCCAATTCTTTTGGTTCACCGGGTTTCACTAGAAAACCGGTCCGCCGGTGCTGGAGGATTTCCGAGATGCCACCCACATCCGTTGCCACCACCGGCTTTCCACAACCCATCGCCTCCAGAATAATCGAAGGCATTCCCTCACTTAGGCTGGAGAGGACCACCACATCACTGCTGTTGATCCACACGGGAATCTCCTCGTGGGGTTTCCGCCCGACAAAATGGATCTGTTCCTCGACGCCGCTCTCCCGGGCCTGCTGTTTTAATTCCCCCCGTAGAGGGCCATCTCCAACCAGGTAGAGACATACTTCGGGGTGCTGCTCTGCCACCTGCGAAAAAGCTCGGAGGAGGTCACCAAGCCCTTTTACCTTGTACAGGTTTCCTACAAACAAAATCGACTTCACACCTTCAGGCACACCCAACTTCTGACGAGCTTCCTTTTGACAGAACGGATAAAACCTCTGTGGGTCAAACCCGTTGTAAATAGTGGTCGCTTCCACCCCAGGAACGATTTTTTGCGTGTCCCACTTCAATTGTTCGCTGACTGTAATGATGTGATCATTCATCCGCAGGGCTTGTTCCGTACGGCGATATACCCTTGTCGACCGATAAGGATACAATCGAATATCTGAACCGTGAATCGTTGTCACCAATGGGATAGAGAAGGACTGCTTCAACTTCGCACCGGCATAACCGTCAGGGAAAATCGTATGACAATGAATGATGTCAAAGGGAAAATGCTCCCGGATCTCCGCAATCTCCCCGGCAAGGGCCTTGTAATAGAAATAACCGTATGCCGAAAAAAACAAGCCGCCGGGAAACATAAGTGTCGGTACATAGTGAATGGGGATTCCGTCCATCATAGCCGTCTGGGGAAACTTTCGGTATCCGCTCCATTTCGGGTAGAAGGGAAAATGGGGAATCGGGGATATAATACGGCATTCAATCCCTTCCTCCTTCATGGCCTTGATCTGGTTATGGACAAAAATACCCGCCATCGGGTTTGCCGGGTTGGGATACATATGGGAGATCACCAAGACATTCAAGCTCATAATGAGTCATCATTCTTCCTTTCTGGGGGCTCCGCGTGAACAGGTGAACCCGCTGTTGGCATCATGGCCCGCTAACGAGCCGGCGAACAATTTTTTCTGCCGCCCGCCCATCCCCGAAGACAGGAGCGACATGAGAAAAGTCCACCTCAAAATTTTCCACAGCCTCGATGATTTTCCTTTTATCCGCTCCAGTCAGAAGGTTTGTTTTTTGTTCCACCGTTTCGGTCCACTCGGTCTCATCCCGCATGGTAATACAGGGGACTCCCACCAGGAACGCCTCCTTCTGTACACCTCCGGAGTCGGTTAGAATTTTGGACGCCTGGGCCTCCAATTGAAGCATATCCAGATAACCGACCGGTTCGGTCACCGTGAGCAGAGGATTGTCGAAGGCTAGGCCCTGCTCGCTCATACGCCCTCGGGTACGAGGATGGAGGGGCAGAATGACCGGAACATGGAGCTGATTCAGAGCGCCCACAATCGCAGAAAGGCGGGCCGGGTCATCGGTGTTTTCCGCCCGGTGGAGGGTGACCAATACATAAGATCGCGGCTCGACACCCAGCCGTGACAAGATATCCGACCGAGCTTCCGCCAAGGACCGATTAAACTGGACGGCATCAGCCATCACGTCTCCGACCAGTTCCACCCCGCGGTCGACCCCCTCTGCCGCTAAATGGCGGACCGCCGTATCCGTCGGACAGAAGAGTGCTGTTGAAACATGATCCGTTAGCACCCGATTTACCTCCTCCGGCATCCGGCGGTTAAAACTTCTCAGACCGGCCTCCACATGGGCAACGGGGATATGCAGCTTAACTGCCGCCAATGCTCCGGCCAAGGTTGTATTGGTATCACCGTATACCAGTACCCAGTCCGGCTTTTCTTTGACCAGCACCTCCTCGATCCGAGTTAGCATTTCCCCCGTCTGGGCGCCGTGAGACTTCGAGCCAACACCCAGGTGATAATCGGGGGACGGAATTTTCAGTTCACGGAAGAATACATCGGACATCGCGTCGTCATAGTGTTGACCACTATGAATCAGCACCTCTTCTCCTTGCTTGCGGAGACTGCGCGACACAGGGGCCGCTTTGATAAACTGAGGGCGGGCTCCAACGATCGTTACGGTTTTCAACAGCATTCCCTCCTCGTGTTTTCCCTTAAAAATGAAAAATAATTCCTGGTATCTCAACGGTAAGGGAAGGCGTAAAGGTTACATGGTTAACAAACTCTTAATACAGGCAAAAAACAGCATGAGGCCTCTCCGAAAGCACACCATCTTGCCCGCTGACCAAACAGATAGAAAGCGCTCGAAGCCACAGGAAGCCCCTCTGACGAGGGGCTTCCTGTATTATGTATTATTCCGTTTTCGAAATGGCAAAAAGAAGTTCTCCCTCAGCCACCACCTGACCATCTACCTTGGCCGTGGCTTTCCCTTTGCCCATGGTAGCACGCAGGCGCGTCATTTCCACTTCCAACGTGAGCGTATCACCGGGCTTCACTTGCCCTCGGAAACGGAACCCTTCAATACCCGCAAAAAACGCTAGTTTTCCTCGGTTTTCTTCCAGGCCCAGCACAGCACAGGCACCCACCTGAGCTAGCGCCTCTACGATCAGTACTCCGGGCATAACGGGGTGGCCAGGGAAATGCCCCTGGAAAAAAGGTTCATTCATCGTAACATTTTTCAATCCAACCGCCCGCTTGCCATATTCGCATTCCAGGATGCGGTCCACCAACAAAAAAGGATACCGATGAGGGATCACTTCCTGAAGTTGGTTGATATCCATCTCCATTTTCCTTCTCTCCCTTCCATCAGACCAATCGGCCCGACAACGCCTTAATTGTAACATAAAACCAAGTGCCATAAAAAAACGGATCAACGGGTTTTTCCTCTCATCCGTCGTCATCCCTCTGTATCCCCATGTATGAAAGGGAGACCCGGACACTACAATAAAGGAGACCCTCCTGCTTACTAGTGGTGGGGGGTTCAAATAAAAAAGGGCACCGGAGGTTCCTCCAGTGCCCTTTTCTCGTTGAAGGAAACCTCTCGTTGCGGGTATCACATCAAACGCTGGTTCAACAGTTTAAACTGAAACAGGTAAATGAACGAAGTCGCGAAGGAGAAAAGGATAACGCCCCATAAAAACTCCTCTCCAAAGGAATGGCCGAACATGAGCAAAAAGAGGGCGATATAATATAGAATCGTCGTCAGCTTCCCCATGATATTAGCCGGTACCGTCAGCTTCCCTCGGAAATGAAAAAAGGCTGAGGCGATGATCATTCCCAAATCTCGGATGAAGATTGCAGCAGCAGCGGTAAGACTGATCTTTTGAGAAATGAGTAGTGAGAGAAAGACAGCCAACATCATCAGCTTGTCCGCCAAAGGATCAAGCATAACACCCAATTGGGTAACCTGACTGTGTCGCCGTGCCAAATACCCGTCCACCACATCGGTTAACCCAGCTAAGAGGAGAACCCCGAACGCCCATGCCATCCGGTCGCTCAGATCTGAAAAGAACAGGCCCAAGTAAACAGGAATTAAGGTAAAACGAAATAGGGTAAGCAAATTGGGCAGATTCATTCGGGGTCCCTCCTCTCCTCTTCCTTCACCCGGTATAACCGGCCCCCGATAAACCCTTACCCTGGCCAAGTAAACGTGAAAGATCCCGTCTTAGCCGTCGGGGGACGGCGGAGACGGGTCCCTATTTTACCCGTAAATCAAATTGTATAAGTGCTCCCACAGTCTTTTTGTGAAAACATCTCCAGCCGGATCATCTCCGATCACACTGTAACCGATCAATAACCCTCCTGCTAAGGCAGCGATTGCTAACAAAGGAAACCATACGAAGGTGAACATCAGCACCCTTCGCCGGGTCAACCAAGCCCACCGGCCCTCTTTCTCCTCCTCGGCACTCATCGCCGAATGCTTCGCAGGAACCTCTGAAACTTCCTCCGGCTCCGGTGGAACCATGATCTCTCCCACGGAGGGAGGTTCAGGGTCCTCATCCGTTTCCTGTGTCGGCTTCTTCCACATGAGTTCACCAGCGGGCTTTTTCATTTTGCCCTTACCAGGCTCCCCGGATTCATCGCTGGTGTCGGGGTCTTCCTTCTCTTCCTTCCCTTCCTGCTCCACCGCAACGTCCGATCCGATTCCCCAATCATCCTGGAGGCGTTCCTCCCAGTCATGAGGAGGGGCGGTTTTCTCGTGCGTCTCTTCTGCTCTGTCAGAATTTTGGCCTGAGCCTGTCTCATCCGATTTCCCAGTTTCCGATCCAGCTTCGTCCACCGTTGATGGATCCTCAGTGAGGCCTTCCTTGTCCGCCGGTTTGTCTTCGGGGACATCTTCCTTCTCCGACGCGGATTTATGGGGAATTTCTTCCCTATCCGACGCCGATTTATCATGGGAGGCTTCTTCCTTGTCCACCGTGGATTTATCCTGAGAAGCTTCTTCCTCGTTCGTCAATGTTTTTCCTTGATCTGCATCCGCAGCTTTTTGCTCCCCTTCAGAGCGAGTTGCATCCATGGCGGTCTCTTCCTTACGGACTTCCGCCTCCTGTTTCTCCGGGTTCTCATTTTCCCTAATCCGGGGTTGTTTTTGGTCGTTCCCCTGCATGGTTGTTATCCTCTCCGAGCGGCAAAATATGGGTGACTCAGCGTGTTTGACAGCTCGTCCATCCAAAAGAAATCCCATTCCTATATATGAACAAGGTTGAATAACAATGCCAACTATAAATCCTCTATAGATAGAATATATCGCAACTGACCACACAAGTCTACTCCAACCATTTATTGATATGGGGAAGGGTCGCAATTGAGAGGCGGAAAAAGTCAAAAAGAAACCAGGTGGAAAGCAAGGAGACTTCCACCGACTCAAAGGAATTCATTTTTATAACGCCGGATCTGGCGCACCAGACCTCGTCGCAGGCCGGTCCGACAAGCCGGTATGTATGTCCGGCTGCGACCTGGCAGATTTTTTTGTCATATCGCAGGCGGGGTGTGCGGAAAACTCGTCTATACTTTGACCGTTGGCTCCAAGGTCTTTGTTTCTGTTTGGGGCCGGGATCGCTTGTATTTGATTTTCGTCGCTTCGCCGCCACGAAGGTGCCGGATGGATTTGTGGTACTCCAGAATTTCTTTTACTTGGTTAGCCAGCTCGGAATTGATTTCAGGTAATCGTTCGGTTAGATCCTTGTGCACTGTGCTCTTGGAAACCCCAAACTCTTTGGCGATCGTGCGGACTGTGTTTCGGGTTTCCACGAAATAGCGCCCAATTTTAATCGTCCGCTCTTTGATGTAATCGTGCACTCCCCTCGCCTCCTTCTCTGAATGTCTGGTACATTATATGAGCCATGACAGCGGTTATTCTCATATGACAGGCCCTGACAAGCCATTTTGGCCAAATTTTCATCCATTTTCCGTCACAGATGCACACGTAAAAAACCCGCTTCCAAAGAAGCGGGGGGTTAGGGTGGTTGAGGGTATGGTTATTGTTTACCCAGAAATTTCGCAGGGTTGACGGATTCTCCGTCTTTTCGCACTTCAAAATGGAGGTGAATGCCGGCTTCTTTCTCAAAATTGTTGCGTCCGGCTTTGGCAATCGGTTCCCCTTGGGAGACGGACTCCCCTTTTTTCACACTGACATCGGCCAGGCTTTGGTAAACCGTGACTAGACCATCCTTGTGCTCGATCTCCACTTGGTTTCCGGTTAACGGATTCTCTTCAACCCGGACAACCTTCCCGCTCATCGCTGCGAGAACTCCGAAGGTTTTGCCGTCCTTACGCGTGTAGTCGAGGCCGGAATGGGGCCAATAAGTGTTTGCATATTTCACCAGAGAGGCCTCTTTTGTTTTTTCAGAAGCGGTTTCATCGTAATATCCCATAGTTTCAAGCGCCTTGGAACCACTGTCAGCAGGAGCCTTCATTGGCTCAGTTTTGGCTATCGGTTCCTCTTGCTTCAGTTCTTGTTCCCAGCCGGTATTGGGTTTGGTCACGCCGGAATCCTGGGCGCCTTGATACCACCACACCAGGCTTAGGATGAGTGCTGCGGCTGCGAGATAAACGGCGGGGAAAAACCACTTCTTCGCGAAGAGGCGTTTCCATTTCAGGTTGGAGACTTTACTAACCGGCTTTACCGGTTTATTGTCTTCAGGTTTCATTTGGTTATCACCTCAGCAACCATTCTCGACAGGCATCTTCCGATTTATACCATACCCTCGTAAATTTTCGTATTTTTTGAGCAGGGGGATCAGTTGCCATCACTGGGATTTCTTCTTTTCCATCCTCTGAATCTGACATCATCAAAGAAATCCCGGTCGATTTGAAAGAAAAGAAACAGAAGGCCCGCCTCTTTGAGGGCGGGCCTTCTGTTTTTTCTAGTCGAAATCAGGCGTTTATACTGGGGATTCCAATTTCCGTATCCGTATCCTTTTCATAATCCACCTCTGGGATACCGAACCCGAATAGACGGAAGAAGTCGTTTCTATACCCTTCGAGATCGGACAGCTCATAGACATTGTCGGTCTTTACCTTTTCCCAGAGAGCGGAGACAGCCTCCTGAACTTCCGGCTTCATTTCCAAGTTGTCGATCCGAATCCGACCTTTTTCGTCGGTGGCCGTTTCGCCTGAATACAAGAAATTGGAGAACAAGCGGTGGATTTGCTCTGTGCAACCCTCATGAAGCCCTTTTTCTTTCATCACTTTAAAGAGTAAAGAGATGTAGAGGGGGACAACCGGGATCGCAGAGCTGGATTGGGTCACCAGCGCTTTATTTACGGACACAAAAGCTCGGCCGCCCAGTTCTTGCAATTGTTCACGAAGGGTTTGGGCTGTATCCTCTAAATGGTCCTTCGCCCGGCCGATGGTCCCTTCCCTATAAATGGGCCGGGTGACATCCGGGCCTATGTAAGAATATGCGAGGGTGGTAACACCTTCGGCAAGAACATCAGCCTCTTTTAAGGCTTTCATCCACATCTCCCAGTCCTCGCCGCCCATCACCGCAACAGTCTGTCTGATTTCCTCATCATCCGCAGGTTCGATGCGGACATCGGATACCTCACCGCTGTGGAAGTCGACGGTTTTGTTTTCATAGGCTTGGCCGATCGGTTTGAGGACAGAGGAGAAAGATTCTCCCGTATCCGGATGGGTCCGTTTGGGAGATGCCAGACTGTAGACGACGAGATCGACCTTTCCCCAATCCTTTTTGATCAACTCGATGGTTTTTTCTTTCACTTCATTGGAAAAAGCGTCACCGTTGATGCTCTTCGCATAGAGACCGGCCTTTTCCGCTTCTTTTTCGAAAGCTGCCGTGTTATACCATCCTGCTGAAGCCGTACGTTTGCCTGAAGCCGGTTTCTCAAAGAATACGCCTATGGTATCCGCTCCAGCGCCAAAGGCGGACACCACTCGGGAGGCGAGTCCGTACCCGGTCGATCCACCGAGGACCAGTACCTTTCGGGGGCCTTTCACAGTCGGTTGCTTTTTTACAAATTCGATCTGTTCCTGCACACCAGCGGCACAACCCTCAGGATGTGCGGTCGTGCAAATGAAGCCACGAAATTTGGGTTTAATGATCATCTTGGATTTCCTCTCTTTTTAACGTGATGACGTACGCGACCTTATGGTATTCTCTGATGTGATTGTAACATAACATTAGGACCAGATCATAATCAATTCTCCCACCCTCTCATCACTTCGACGTCCATCTCCACCCTAGGCGACTTCACACAAGTGACCCACCCAGGTTGTCAGATCAGGAGACGGGTCATTTTCATGCGATGAGAAGACAGACTGTCACCACCTGAAGGATCAAGGTAAGCAACATGATTATTTTCTCCATCAGCACCACCTCCTCCCCCTTGTCGACATCATGACAAGCAGAAGGGATCACGACCCCGCCCTTAATCCTTCCCGGTTGATTCTCACCCAAATATATACTACATTCAAAGTTCAGAACCCCTATACAAAATCCACCGGTATCCATATGGAACCGATGGATTTTGTGTTGGGTTCCCAATGACTCATCACCGACCCGCCGTCTTAGTGTAGCCAGGGTACCGGTTAGTTTATATCCCAACTTAGTTGTGACTTGCCCAACTGGATAATATATTCTTATGTCGAGTTTCGAATTCGGGGGACCAGATGGAGGTACTATTCAACCCAACAGCTCCCAAAGTTCCATTTTTCCTATAGAAAACAGGGCCTCCACTCATACCGCCCGTAACAAAACAATTGTGTTCAATCACGTCATAAAGCGAACTGATATTAGTGATTTTCCCTAAGCTACTGTACATATAATAGTAACCCTTATCTGCCGGGTATCCCGTGGAGTTAATACCGTCCCCTTTGGTCGAGTTGGTCAGAATGTTAAACGAGTGACTGTGATTGTCTCCTACGTTAATCACGGCAAAATCGTCTTCTACGGTGCTATAATAGATATGATCTTCATCCGGCGCATCCGCTTCAATATATTGGCTTGGTACATAAAAGGTGGTAGAGTAAGTCCAGCCATAAGGTTCTCCACTCTTACCATTTCGACCAGGTGTCACAAAAGCCAATACATTCCACTTATCATTGTGTGTATCATACAAACAGTGGGCAGCCGTAACAACACTATTCTTGTCCATATAGTAACCGGAACAAACATACCAGTTTCCATTAGAGTCCTAAATTTCCAGTTGAGCAATGGCATTATACGGATAGGAAGTGGTTCGATTGATTCGCTTCCTGTTATCGGCAAGCGCTTGGAAATTTGTCTCCTGTTTAATTTTTGTTTTTTCCGCATTCTTGTTCTTTTCTGAATAACCTTTCTCCACATCATGTGTCACAATTTCACCAAAAGAACTCACGGATGTATCAGAATTTAGATCCTTTAGTTTCTCCATCTGATCCTTTGTAAGATTCATAACTGGTTTGGTTTTGTCTTTCGCCTTTTTACTCTTTGATCCAATACTTTAGCCCTTGAAGTGTCAACCTTCGGCATATCGAAGCGACCTATTTTTTCACCCTCCCTTTCATCTTTAGCCTGGACGTTATTTGACCCAAAAAAAGAAACACCCATGAGAGCCAATGCCAAAACGATCGCAAAGATTCTTTTCATGTTTTCAAAGTCCTCCCTATATAAGATGAACCAGCTAATAATTAATATATAAAAACATTGTCAATTTTGCAACATATTTCACTGTCTTTTCGTCAAATAGTAGAAGGGGGTGAACAATTTTGCGAATCATGCCTCTCATGTTTGTCTTTTCTGTTTTGATAGCAGGGGGTTGCAGTAAAGAAGAGCCCAAACCAAATTTGACTCCGATCACCATTCAAATCGTCAATAAGGAAGGAGAACCGATTCCTCGGTTTGCTGTAGGAATTACAGTGATCATAGAGGAGGAAGAAAAAGATGAGGTTGGCGCCATTCCCAAAGCCATGTTAACCAACAGGGAGGGGAAAGTGGTTGTCGGCTTATCGACTAGTCAGAAATATAAAATAGAAGCAGGGCCTCAGAAAAAGGTTATTACCATATCAAAGAAACCCATGACAGTAAAGTTCATCGTAGACTCCAAAGCCCTCCCTGAATAAGGGTCTGGGATCATTGTTTGTCCTTGCTTCATCAGGTCCATACAAAGACTGCCTCTTTCCTCAGTTAAGCTGGAATCGAGGCGGCCTTTCGTTACGAGTACAATCGGAGGTGTTTTCATGGTACGAATACAGAAAAAACCGCCCATTAGGACGGTACTTTCTTTTAGTTATTGAACCGGAAACACAAGGTTTCATTTCTTCCATCCGGCGTCGGCGATCTCTACCCCTTTGTAATAGTAATCAATAATCTCTTGTGCACTTTTACCCTTTTCAGCCATCAAATGAGCCCCCCACTGACTCATTCCGACTCCATGGCCGTAACCGCGGGTAATCAAGGTAATGTCTTTTCCATCTATCTCCCAGGTGAAATCCGTGGACGAAAGACCCAGTGCTTCTCTTACTTGGCGACCGGTAAACAACTGATCACCGATGCGAACCTTGCTGATCCGTTTTCCTTCGGTTCGGTCCACCACCTTCAGTAAACCGCCCCCAGAAGACGCCGGAACTGCCACTTGCTTTCCTGTCGCCTTTTGCAGCTGTGAGGCCAATTCACTGACCGAAACCGTTTTTTTGGCTTTATATTTGGGCGAAACCTTATCCCAGGGAGAGACGACACTCCGCAGATAAGGAACCTTTTCATCAAAGTAATCCTCGGAATTCTCCGTGTATCCGTTGCTTGTAGAAAAAAAGGCGGCATAGATGGGTTCTCCCCTGTATTGAATCACCTGTCCTTCTGTCTCCTTCACCGCCGCGTCGATCCGATCGGAATAAACCGAATAACGGCTTCCCCAGTTTTTTTTCAGCTCTTTGTCCGTAAGGTAAACTTGATGCTGGACCGTATCGGTGACCTGGGCTTCTTCAGCGGTCCCTCCTAATTTTTTCATATCCGAATAATCTTCTCTCCTCATCCGGTCCGCCATATACGTACGGGCCACGAACGCCTGGGCTTTCAGGGCTTCCATATGAAAGTCGGCTGGCATCTCCGCTGCTACCACACCGCGAATGTACTGCTCCATCGGAAGACTTACCAACCGTTTCTCCCGGGTCAGGTAAACATCTACCTCCGGGCCGCCGGAAGGATGGCTTGTCCCTTTTTCTCGTGGTTCCGGAGCGGAAGCCGGAGGTTTGTTGCCGCCCAGACTGACTAGAAGCGTAGGCACGGCAACCATGATCGCAACCAGAATGGACACCATCAGCAGCATTCCTTTGTGCAAAACGGATCTGCCTCCTCTTCGTCCCTAAAGGACAACCTCTCTAACCACCCTATGCCGACAAAACCGGAAACAGAACCAAGCCGAGGCTGCCACAACAAAAAAAATGCGGGGGTTAACCCCGCATTAGCCAAAAAATTAAGCATATGAGTGCTGGAATTTCAAGTCGTCTTTCATCTCTTCATCCGATACGCGCTCAATATTGGCACCCAAGGATCGCAGTTTTCCGACCAAATCCACATAGCCCCGGTCGATGTGATGGAGATCCGTCACTTCGGTAGCACCTTCAGCCACCAACCCGAGCAGAACCAGCGCCGCACCGGCCCTGAGATCAGTGGACCGGACTGTCGCACCCGACAAAGGTTTACCACCTTCCATCATCACAGAACGACCGTCGATCTTCATCTTGGCGCCCATCCGTTTCATTTCTTCAACATGCATAAAACGGTTTTCAAAAACGGTTTCCGTCAGTGTACTGCTACCCTCCGCCATCAGCTGTAACGCCATCATCTGGGACTGCATATCAGTGGGAAAACCCGGATAGGGAAGCGTCTTCACATTGACCGGTTTCAGCGGCTTATCAGCCCGAACATGGACCCCGTTTTCTCCTTCCAAGATCTCGATACCCATCTCCCTCATCTTGGCGATTACCGGATTCAAGTGGTCAGAGAGGGCTCCTTCCACAAATACCTCCCCACGAGTAATCGCCGCAGCGGCCATATAGGTGCCTGCTTCGATCCGGTCCGGAATGACGCAGTACTCCGTCCCGTGGAGGAAATCGACCCCGTGGATCCGAATCGTATCAGTGCCTGCACCGCGAACGCGCCCGCCCATCGCATTGATAAAATTGGCTAAGTCCACATTTTCCGGCTCACAGGCAGCATTTTCGATGATGGTGGTTCCTTCAGCAAGAGCAGCGGCCATCATGATGTTCTGGGTAGCTCCCACGCTGGCGACATCCAGATAGATCTTTGTTCCACGCAGGCGATCGGGCACTCGGCCTTCAATATACCCCTGCCCGATCTCAAATTCAGCCCCAAGAGCCTCCAGCCCTTTCAGGTGCTGATCAATGGGGCGGCTGCCGATAGCACAACCTCCGGGGAGAGGAATCCTGCCGTGCTTTTTCCGGGCGAGGAGCGGACCCATCACCAGGAAGGAAGCCCGCATCTTTCGCATCAGGTCATAAGGTGCTTGGGTGCTGGAGAGGTGCTCGGCATTGATCCGGATCGTATCCTTTCCCTCGTCCAGTTCGGCGGAGATGCCTAGGCTTGAAAGTACCTGTGTGATCGTTTTGACGTCCTCCAGCATCGGCACGTCCTGGATCGTGATATCCCCCCGTGACGGCAGGATGGAGGCGGCGATCAACGGGAGAACAGCGTTCTTAGCACCATGTACCCTGACCCGCCCTTTGAGGCGCTTCCCGCCCCGTACAATAATTTTTTCCAAAGGTTTTCCCTCCGCGTCAACTAATATTCTATCGTAATAATCGGGGTCCCCAAGGTCAGGATAACATGATGGTCGTCGTGGGCTACCTTAGCCGCTGCTTGGACATTCATGGTCCCGCCTTTTGTTTTCAGTCCCCCGGAGAAAAGAGGGGTGTACGCGGACACACTGGCCGTTCGATCCGTTCGCATCGATTCGACCTCCCGGGCTCCCAGCCGCCCGAGCACCCGGTTGATCATCTCGTCTTTTTGCCCATTGGAATCAGTCCGTTTGGAAATGGTGCCTTGGATGGAAAAATGAGTGCGAGGTTGGATTTGGTGCTGTTGGAGAATGTGACTGATGTGGTCCCGGGCCTGGATCAATCCTTTGTCGGGGCGCCCGCGTCCCATCACTTTAATAGAAACGTATGGTTGTACAAAAAAATCCCGCGGCTTATCTACGATAACGTTCATTTCAACTCGGAGGTTTCGTTTCCAACGCCCGGAAGCGCTCCAGCGCAACCCGTCCGCCGAAGGCACAGACCGGACGGAACCCAGGTTTAATTTCCTAGCGAGGCGTTCCACATGACCCGGGACGGTTTCCCGTTCGAAAGCCTCTCCCATCCGGCTGCCGTAATGCAACATATAAAATTCCGGCTCAGCACCGGCTTCCGCCAGTGCGTCTGTCAAGGTGGTCTCAGCCTCCGGCGAGGGCGTGGTAGCGATCAGAAAAACAGCCGCCACCGCAATCAATATCCCGCGAATCCAACGTGCCCGTTTCATCGGTCATCCTCTCCCGTCCCTTTTCTCACCATTGTTCACGAGGGAAGGAGAGGATATACCGCTGATCGGTCAAGATTCCGGGAGTCCTCTCAGCCAAACAGGTGGCCAAGCATTCTGGACCAGTCCGTATAGTCGATGATAAAAGTTGCAAGGCCATGGCCCAGTACAATAGACAGGATCACGTAAAAAGCCTTGGCCCGTACCCCTTTTGGATCCCGCAGGAAAACATCCAACCGGAGGTTTTGGAGGACCCACCAACTGATTGCGATACTGGCAAGGGAAATAAGGATATTGACGAGTGCAGTGGCAGCGAAGCTCGTCGCTCCATCCATAGGTATGCACTCCTCTGACTGTGGGTTCACGATATTCCCATGCTAACTCAAAACGACCCCAAACGCAACGATTTCCTTACCCCTAACATGAGAAGTTCATCTGGTGGAATACTACCCAAGATAACTGTTCCGGTCATGGAGGTTTGGTTTGTTGACGCTACATTTTGTTATCCGCTGGGCCGTTGCCTGGGTGATCCTCAGCTTCGGTAACAACAGTCTTGAAGAGATGTCCATCCATTCGCCCGGCGTTCTCCTCTTTACAGCCTTTGTCCTCGCAGGGGCCGCCATCGGCGTCGATTATTTCCTCTATCCCATCCGAAGCGGGTCTATGGTAGCTCTGATCGATTTGTTCACCTACGCCTTGGTGTTGATTCTTCTGTCGGTACTCTTTCCCCGGTTTACCATCGCCTCCTCTGCCGCTCTCACCATCGGCCTGATGTTGGCTGGGTTCGAATGGATTTTCCACTATTTCATACCCGCAAAAGCTCGCCGATAGCTGAGGGATTCAAAAAGGGCTTCTTTTTTCCTTCCCTTTCCAGTTATCGTTAAACCAAAAAACAGCCCGGATTCCCATGGATCATGGAAAACCGGGCTGTTTGATCCCATGACGTTTACCGTCACTGGCCGACAGGCCCCTGTTTTAAAGGAGAGATAGCGGATACCCAGTCGAGGGTGCCGAGGAAATCCAATACCCACTGAGGCATAAAACCGAGAGCCAGAGTGCCGAGGACGGCGATTCCGATCACCCATGCCGGACCTACAGACACCCTCAGTTTTCCTTCCATTTGGGGCGGGCGGAAATACATCATCCGAATGATCCCAAAGTAGTAGAAGTAAGAAACGACCGTGGTCCCTAACATAATGGCGGCCAACCAGTAGGGACCCGGATTGTCAGCTGAACCGGAGGTGACGGTGTTAATCAGGATATAAAACTTGCCGAAAAAGCCAGCGGTCACCGGAATCCCCGCCAGGGAGACGAGAAAGAGAGCCATCCCAGCCGCCGCGAAGGGGGAACGGCGGGAAAGACCGGCAAAAGCCGACAGGTCTCCCTTTCCCGACTCGCGCTCCACCACCATCACCACGGTGAAAGCCCCCAGGGTCATGAACAGGTAGGCCAATAGGTAGTAGAGGGTACTTTCAAAGAGTGTCGGCCCCAGGGCCGCCAGAGGAACAAGGAGATAACCCCCATGGGCGACACTTGAATAGGCCAACAATCGTTTTGTCCGCAGTTGTTTCAAGGCAACACTGTTCCCGATTACCATAGACAGACTTGCAACAATCCACAGGCCCCATCCTACCGTTTCTTTCCCGGGACCCACTTGGTACAAGAACAAGAAGGCAATGAGAAAGATCCGCAGGATGAAGGCAAAGGCAGCCGATTTGGAAACGACAGCGAGAAAAGCAGCCACCGGCGTTGGAGAACCCTGGTATACATCAGGTGCCCACATATGGAAAGGCGCCGAGGCCACCTTGAACCCAAATCCCAACAACATGCAGAAAAAAGACAGCAGAATAAAGGATTCGTAACCATTATTGTAGGCTTCAGCCAGTCGCTCCCTCAGGGTAAACAGATTGGTGCTTCCGGCAAGCCCATACAGGAAGGACATCCCATACAGGATGAAGGCAGAAGAAACCCCGCCCATGACGACATATTTCCAGGCCGCTTCGCTGGACTCCCCATGCCGCCGACGGATTCCCGCCAGGATATAGGAGGAAATGGATAACAACTCCAGACCGACGAAGAGGGTAATGAGGTCGGCGGAGGAGGTCATTACCATTCCCCCGAGGAGGGCCGTCAGCAGGAGGTAATAGTATTCCCCCTGGGCAAACCCTTTCTCCTCCCGGAATTCCCTAAAGGATATCAGGAACACCAACCCCGTCCCAGTCAAAAGAATTAATTTGAAGGCGCGGGCGAAGTCGTCCACACGATAGGTATCAGCCAGGATTTCATAAGGGGGTGCCCCCAACCGTATAGCGGTGAAATACCCTGCAGCAGCCACAGCGGCCAAGGCCATCCAGGCCAAGATGTGTCGGCCTCTATTCGGTTTTAGAACCAGGTCGATGATGGACAGGAGCGCTGCCGCACCGGCGATGGTCAATTCAGGAGCCAGCACGGTCCAGTCATAGTCGAGTAAAAACTTTTCCATGCTCTACCCCCCTATCCTCGCAGCGATCAGCTGCAGTGTCGTCTGTATCGGAGCCTCGAGTGTCGCCGGCCAAACACCGATCAGAAGGATGAGGCTAAGGAGAACCAACATCGGTCCTGCCTCCGCCCATCGGATATCTCGCAGGTTTTGCCACCGCTCCGAGATCGGACCAAAACTGGTGGAGAGAACCGCCCGCAAGCTATAAACCGCGGTAAGAACCAAACCGATCGTCCCGACGGCGGCCACCACCGGCTGGCTTTCAAATAATCCGAGGAAAGCCAGAAACTCGGAGATGAAGCCGGAGGTACCCGGAAGGCCAAGCAGGGCCAGCCCCCCTGCGAGGAAGATCCCCATCAACACCGGCATGGACCGGGCCAGCCCCCCTAACTCCGCGATCATCGTCGTCCTCATCCGCTCATGGAGAGAAGCAACAAAGAAAAACAGCAGCGCTGCGATGAAACCGTGGGAAACCGCTTGAAATACGGCCCCTTGAAGACCGACCAGGTTGAGGGAAGCGATGCCGAACAGGATGATCCCCATGTGGCTAACACTCGAATAGGCCAATACACGTTTCAAATCCTTCTGGGTGAAGGCCAGGACCGCTCCGTACAAGATATTGACCAAACCCAAGAGCGCCAGGACTGAGGCGGAAGCCTTCACCTGCTCGGGAAACAATTCCACCCCAAACCGAATCATCCCGTAGGCCCCCATTTTTAGAAGCACCCCGGCATGAATCATCACTACCGCCGGCGGGGCTTCCGTATGAACCTTCAGCATCCAGGTATGGAAAGGGAAGATCGGCAGTTTGATCGCGAAGGCGAGGGCCAGGCAGAGAAAGATCCCCCACATCAGCCTGTTGACCATCCCCTGTTCCAGGAGCGGGCTGGTTCGGGGGTCGCTCAGTACCGCCTGCAATTGGTTAAAATCCAGTGTTTGGAACAGAGCGAGAATGCCGAGGAAACCGATCAACATGAAGGCGGAGCCCAGTCCATTGTAGAGTAAAAACTGATTGGCCGTCTTCTCGCGGTGGACGTAACCCCAAATCCCGATCAGGAAAAACATCGCAACCAGGGTCACCTCAAAGAAGAGGAAAAAGAGAAAGAGGTTGCGAGCGAGAAAGACCCCCAGCGTCCCCATCTCCAAGAGCAGAAAAAGGAGAAAATACTCTTTATGGCGCTCCTTGATATAGAGGGAAGCGATCGCCGCCAGAGAGGCGATCAACGCCGCCAGCAACATCAGGGGCATGGACAGACCATCCACGCCCAGCTGATAGGCGATCGGCCAACTCTTTCCCTGAGGAAGCGGGATGCTGAACCAGGGAATGTTCTGTCCGAACTGCACACCCTGTATTCCTGCATCAAACCGAGCGTACAAAAAAAGGGAAAACAGGAGAGGGGGAAGGGTCCCCAACCATCCAATCCGTCGAATCCAACCGCTTTTCTCCCGGGGGAAGAATAGAATCACTGCGGCTCCCAACAGGGGGGAGAAAACGATCCAGCTAGGCAGTGTTTTTATGAGCATCTCCATTATCCCAACAACCTCCCCGCTGTCAGACCGACGAACAACAACACCAGCCCGATCAGGCTGTACAGAACATAGGTCTGTGTCTGGCCGTTCTGGGCGGCGGAACCAAAGCGTCCCAGATTCCGAAATATTCCGGCGACAACTCGCACCAACCCTCCAACCAGGTACCGGTCAATAAAGACCAGCACCCGGCCCAGGACCCGGTAGGGACGGACCAAGCCCCCCCGGTAGATCTCGTCGATATAAACCTTCCGAAACAACAAGGTATGGAGCCAAGGTGCGGCGCGGACGAAGGATTTCGGAGAGAGGGATTGTTTCTTGTACATCGCCCAAGCAAGCCCGATCCCGGCAACCGATACCAGCACAGCCAAAACCGGTAGCCATAGGGGGGTCTCCCCTTCCGGTCCAGCTGCAATGCCAGCTCCCTCAGTCAGCCATTGACTGAAGGAATGTCCCGGGATTTCAGCGAAACCGGCGGTAACAGCCGGAACCGCTAATACAACCATCGGCCACACCATCACCCTTGGAACGGATTTGGCTCTCGTTTCGCCCCGGTATTCTCCCGTGAAGACCCCGAAGAAAAGGCGGAACATATAGAAAGCGGTGAAAAAGGCAGCTATCACCCCGACGGTGAAGACACCAGGCCGACCGTCCAGCCAGGCAGCGGTTAACATCTCATCCTTGGAGAAGAAGCCCGCCAACGGAGGCACCCCGGCGATGGCCAAGCACCCGATTAAAAACAACCAGCCGACCCCGCGATGGGTTCGCCAAAGGCCGCCCATTTTTCGAATATCCTGTTCGTGGTGAAGAGCCGTGATCACAGCTCCTGCGGCCAGGAACAGAAGTGCTTTGAAGAACGCGTGGGTCATCAAGTGGAAGATGCCCGCAGCATACCCCCCAGCACCCAGAGCCAGCATCATATAACCCAGCTGACTGACGGTAGAGTAGGCCAGGATGCGCTTGATATCATTCTGCACCAGCCCGATGGACGCGGCGAAAATCGCCGTGAATGCGCCGACATATACCACTGTATCCATAGCTGCCGGGGAGGCTTCAAAGAGAGGAAAAGTCCGGGCAACCAGGTAGACCCCTGCCGCCACCATAGTAGCGGCGTGGATGAGGGCGCTGACTGGGGTGGGACCCTCCATCGCATCCGGTAACCAGGTATGTAGCGGAAACTGTCCGGATTTCCCCATCGCCCCCACAAAGATAAGAAGCGCAATCAGCGTAATCATACCCGGCTCGATGCTTCCTGCCTCCAAGGCGGCGAAAATATCGGCCAAGTCGAAGCTACCCGCCTGCCAAAAGGCCAAAATGACGGCAATGAAGAGACCGACATCCCCAACCCGGGTGACGATAAAGGCCTTTTTAGCCGCCTGCCGTGCTTCCGGCTTGAAATACCAAAAACCGATCAACAGGAAGGAACAAACCCCGACTAGTTCCCAGAAAATATAAATCTGAAGCAAGTTCGGTGACAGCACCAGTCCCAACATGGAAAAGGTGAACAGGGATAAGTAGGCGTAGAAAACGGAAACTCGGTTATCCCCGGCCATGTACCCTCGGGAATAGACATAAACCAGAAAGCTGACTAGGCTGACGATAGACAACATCAATGCATTGAGCTGGTTGACCTCAACCCCGAACGTAACCGATGTTTCCCCCAAAGACAGCCAAGGCCAGCGCACCACGGTGGATGACGTATCCACCATCTTCTCCAAAAGAACGCCAAATGAGAGGATGGTGGATGCGAGGACAGCCCCGGATGCAGTCCAAGCGGCGGTCCCTTCCGCAACGAAACGGCGGCCTGC
Organism: Salinithrix halophila; assembly: GCF_042650125.1. Taxonomy (NCBI): domain Bacteria; kingdom Bacillati; phylum Bacillota; class Bacilli; order Caryophanales; family Thermoactinomycetaceae; genus Salinithrix; species Salinithrix halophila. Next base: position 184,496 of record NZ_JBHSAP010000015.1, on the reverse strand, counting down.
TGTCAATAGGAAGAAGGAAATCAGAGGAAAGAGGGGAATCAACCACGCAAATTCTGACATGGGATCACCCGTCCTTGCATGTGTAGTGAAAACAGAGGGAACTTCAACCCTTCATAGAATCGAACCGATCCGCCTCCACCGTGTTTCGGTGGCGATACAGAGCGAAGAGAATGGCGATTCCCACCGCGGCTTCCGCGGCGGCCACGGTGATGGTAAACAAGGTGAATACTTGCCCGGTCTGATTCGCGTAAAGGCCGTACTTGGAGAAAGCAACCAGGTTGATATTGGCGGCATTCAGCATCAACTCCATCGAGAAGAGAACGAGTACTGCATTCCGCTTGGTCAAAACCCCGTAAAGACCGATACTAAACAGGATCGCCCCCAGAGCGAGGTACGAGGTAACCGGCATCAGGAATCCGCCTCCTTTTTCGCCAGGATAACCGCTCCCACCAGAGCGACCAGCAAAAGAACGGAGGTCAATTCAAAAGGGATCACGTACTGTTTAAAGACGGATTCCCCCAGTTTGGCCACGGTGTACGCCGACGTTTTTGCGGTTTCACTAGGCATCGGTGTGTGGTAGATCACCCACATTACGGCACCGAAAAAAGCGGCAACACCGAGAAAGCTGAACAAGGTGTGCCAGGGTCGGCGACTGGTCTCATCCCCGCCGCCATCCCGGTGGCGGGTCAGCATAATCCCGAAAAGCATCAAGATCGAAACCGCTCCCGTATAGATCAACACCTGTACGGCCGCCAGAAATTCTGCGTTCAGGAGGACATAAATACCGGCGATACTGAAAAAAGTGAAAGCCAATGCCAGCACCATGTGGACCACTCGGGTAAGGTTAATCATAAAGATGGCCCCCCCGATCGCCATCATCGACAGAAGGAAAAAGGCAATGAACTCTCCGGAGATCAGCATCACTTGACCCCCTTGGCGTTAAGATTATTCTCACTGCGGATCCGGCTGTTGTTGTCATGGAGCCATTCCATATCCTTAAAAAGGTCGTCCCGACTATAGGCTGCCAATTCGAAATTCTGGGTCATCACGATCGCTTCGGTCGGGCATACCTCTGTGCAGAGATCGCATAAGATGCAGATTTCAAAATTGATATCATAGGTATCGATGATTTTTCCCCGCTTGCCGGGATCCGGGTGCTTTCGACCAGTCAGGGTGATACAGTCCGTCGGGCAAACCCGGACACATTGATTGCAGACGATACACTTTTCCGGGTCAAAGTGCTGGATCCCTCGAAAGCGGTCCGGCATGTTCATCGGCTCATCAGGATAATGGTGGGTCACTTTCTGCTTAGTCATCGTCTTCAGCGTGACCCCCATCCCCTTAATCAGACCCTTCATGGGTATCCCTCCTTGGCGGGCTCAGTAGAAATTTCCGATCCCCGGTACTTCTTTTAGCACCGCGGACAGGAAGATGTTAGCGAGGGCGAGGGGCAGAAGCACTTTCCACCCCAGTTGCATCAATTGGTCGATCCGAATCCTCGGAAGTGTTGCCCGAATCCAAAATAGCGAAAAAACAATCACGAAAAACTTAAGAAGAAACCAGAGTATCGGGGGGATGACATCGAGGCCGAAGACCGGGTTCCACCCGCCGAGAAAGAGAACGGTCGTCAATCCTGCCATAGCGAACACATACACATACTCCGCCAACATGAAAAAGGCGAATCGGAAGCCGGTGTATTCGACATGGTAACCGGACACCAGTTCCGATTCCGCTTCAGGCAGATCAAAGGGAGTCCGGTTTAATTCCGCAAGGGAAGCCACGAAAAAAACGGCGAAACCGATGATCTGGGGCAAAATGTACCAGACATCTTGCTGAGCTTCGACGATCTTCACCAAGTTGATCGAGCCGGCACTCATGATCACGCCAACGACCGCCATCACCAGCGGGATTTCGTAACTGATCATCTGAGCTGCGGAACGCATCGCCCCGAGGAGTGCGTATTTGTTATTGGAAGCCCACCCTCCGGCTAGGACACCGATGGTGGTGATGCTGGAAACAGCGATGTAGTAGAGAAGCCCCACACCAAGATCGGCAAAGACAAGTTTGGGAGTAAAAGGGATCACCGCCAGGACGGCGAAAGCAGGGACGAAGGCGATCACCGGGGCGATCTTGAACAGGGAACGATCGGCTTTAGCGGGAATAATGTCTTCCTTCAGCAACAGCTTTAACACGTCGGCCACGGTCTGTAGCATCCCCCAAGGGCCAACCCGGTTGGGGCCGTGACGCCCCTGCATCCAACCGATCACTTTCCGCTCAAACAAGATGGACATCGTCACGAAACCGAGTACAACCAGCAGGAGAACCACCGGCCCGAGTATAGTCATGGCTTGCAAGGTGGCATCCACCTCCCCGTGAAATGAGATAAAATCGGAATGCCGGGCCCCGTCAGATGTCCCCATCGTAGGCTTGGTAATCTTTGCGCAAGGGGTGTCCCACCCAGTCATCAGGCATGAGGATTCTCTTCAGATTGGGGTGTTCAGTAAACCGGATTCCCAACAAGTCGTAAACCTCCCGCTCATTCCAGTCCGCTGCCTGCCACACCTGCGTCACCGAAGGGACGATGGATGCTTCTCGATCGGTTTTCACTCGGACACAGAGGGAATGACGATGCTCTAGGGAATAAAGATGAACGACGACTTCCATGTGGGTTTCGTAATCCACCCCTGATAAATTTTGCAGAAAGTCGAAGGCGAAGCTTTCATCCTCTTTGATGAAACGGGCCACCTCCAGCCATCGGGCCGCAGGGATTACTAGGGTGGGCAAATGCCCATTGAGCCGGTTGATAAAGGAATCCTCCACCGCTTTTTCGCCCACCCCTTGTTTCAACTTGGCGACAAAGGCATCCAGAAGCGGTTGTTTGGGGGAGGGCTCCAACGGCTCCTCTGGCTTTTTTCCGCTGGGACGCTTACGGGCACTTCCCACCTTGGGCTTGGCTGCTGCGGCTGCTTTCGCCGCAGCGGCGGTTTTTGTCTTTAGATCTTTCTCGGAGCCGGCGACCTTTCCTTCGGATTCCCCGTTCATTTCTCTGCTGGGTTCATTTTCCGTGCCCCTCTTTTCGGCAGCGGCCCCAGAGGAAGGGGATTCCTGAGTTTGCTTTCTGGTTTCAGAAGCATCCCCGCGGGACTGTTCCCCCGTTTCCGGTGGGTTCTCCCCTGCCGAAGAATCGGCTTTTTTCTCCGCTTTTCCGTTGTCTCTCTCTGTCACCGCTGGGTCACCCTCTTCCCCGTTCTCGCTTCATAGCGGATTTTTTCCTGCAGCTTATTGATCCCGTAGATGAGCGCCGCCGGGTTAGGCGGGCAGCCGGGAATGTAGACGTCGACCGGAACGATCTGATCCACCCCTTTAATCACCGCATAAGATTTGACGTAAGGCCCCCCCGCTGTGGCACAGGATCCCATCGCGATCACCCATTTGGGCTCCGGCATCTGATCGTACAGCCGGCGTAAAAGCGGTCCCATCTTTTTCGTAACCGTCCCGGCGACAATCATGACATCCGACTGACGAGGGGAGGCCCGAAAAAAGGAACCGAACCGATCCAAATCATAGTGAGCCGCCCCAGTTCCCATCATCTCAATCGCACAGCACGCCAATCCGAATGTCATCGGCCACAGGGAATTGCTGCGAGCCCATGCTTTCACCTGATCCAGGGTCGTGGTCAGAACGTTGCGCTTTAGCTCCTCTTCCGTGTCCGGTGTGAGGCCCTCCAACTTTATGTCCATTCCAACACCTTCTTTTTCCAGGCGTAAATCAAACCGATGAGTAAAAACAGGACAAAGATCAGCATCTCCACCAGGATAAACAAGCCCATCTCAGCCCGTAATGTATCGTAAGCAACCGCCCAAGGATAGAGAAAAACCGTCTCTACATCAAAGATCACAAATAACAGGGCGAATAAATAATACCGGACATTGAACTGGACCCAACTGTCACCGGTAGGGTCCACTCCGCTTTCATAACTGATCGTCTTGGCCGGTGACGGCCTGTGAGGACGCAACAGACGGCCTGCCGTCAATGCCGCAGCGGGAAGCGCCAGACCCAGGATAATGAAGATCACTACGGTCATATAACTTTCGGTGTACTCCATCGATGTCCCTCCATCCCTCATCATGGAAAAGCTTCCTCAGAATGAAGCATAAAACTGCCGGAGCCTAGTACCGCAATTTTATTGCTATTTCTTCCATTGCGATTATACCAAACCTTTCCTGGCGTCACCACCATCCATGCTCAGCTCTGAACCTGGAACGCATCAAGCCCTTCCCTTCCGCACTTCCTACAAAGTGAGCGCCCGTTCGGAAAACCGTTCTCCAGGAATCCCCCCTATGACAGCGCTTTCAATAAGCGCCGTCCCTGAGAAAACCAGGGGGACTTTTCCCCATTGTATCACAGTCCGGTCCTACATCCCACGGCGATCCACCCTACGTCCAAAGTTGTAACACGAGCGTGCAATCCCCCATTGAAAAAGGCAACCCCAGTAGGGGTTGCCTTTTCATTACAACAAGTAAGTCAAGCCTCAACGGGCTTTGCCGACACGGATGCGAACCATCGCCCGTTGCAGGGAAAGCTGTGCCCGTTTAAAGTCAAGGTCTTCCTGCTTCTTATCAGCCAGACGATTTTCGGCTCGTTCCTTGGCTGCAATAGCGCGGTTGACGTCGATTTCCCCCGGCAGTTCCGCCGATTCGGCGAGGAGGGTCACCTTGTTATCATGCACTTCGATAAACCCGCCGCTGATCGCAATCAGCTGCTCCTCACCGTCTTTTTTCACTTTGACCGCCGTCACCTGAAGCGGGCTGATAAAGGGGCTGTGGTGGGGCAAAATCCCGATATCTCCTTCGGCAGCCCTGGCAACGACCATGTCCACCTGTTCGGAGTATACCTTCCGCTCCGGGGTGACGATGTCCAATTGCATGGTACTCATGGACAGCCTCTCCTTTCAACCCGCGGATTACGCGAGCTGTTTCGCCTTTTCCACGGCTTCTTCGATGCTTCCCACCATGTAGAAGGCGTCTTCCGGAAGGTTGTCGTGCTTACCGTCCAGGATTTCTTTGAAGCTGCGGACGGTATCCTTAACCGGAACGTACTTCCCGGGCTGGCCGGTGAATTGCTCGGCCACGTTCATCGGCTGGGAAAGGAATTTCTCGATCCGACGGGCCCGGGCGACGGTTTGCTTGTCTTCCTCGGACAATTCGTCCATCCCCAAGATGGCGATGATATCCTGCAATTCTTTATACCGCTGCAGGATTTCCTGCACACCCCGAGCTACATCGTAGTGCTCCTGGCCGACGACCGAAGGAGCAAGAATCCGGGAGGTGGAGGCGAGGGGATCCACAGCGGGGAAAATGGCCTTGGCCGCCAGGGAGCGCTCCAGGTTGGTGGTGGCATCCAAGTGGGCGAAGGTGGTCGCCGGTGCCGGGTCGGTATAGTCGTCAGCCGGCACATAGATAGCCTGGATCGAGGTCACGGAACCCTTCTTGGTCGAGGTAATCCGCTCTTGCAGCTGACCCATTTCCGTGGCGAGCGTCGGCTGATAACCCACGGCGGAAGGCATCCGGCCCAACAGGGCGGACACTTCAGACCCCGCCTGGGTAAAGCGGAAGATGTTGTCGACGAAGAACAGCACGTCCTGTCCTTCCTCATCGCGGAAGTATTCAGCCATGGTAAGACCGGTCAACGCGACCCGCATCCGGGCACCCGGCGGCTCGTTCATCTGGCCGAAGACCATCGTGGTCTTCTCGATCACGCCGGAATCACTCATTTCGTGATAGAGGTCGTTCCCTTCCCGGGTACGCTCCCCTACACCGGCAAATACGGATAGACCGCCGTGCTCTTGAGCGATGTTGTGGATCAGTTCCTGAATCAGAACGGTCTTACCCACACCGGCACCGCCAAAAAGGCCAATCTTTCCGCCCTTGGCGTAGGGTGCCAAGAGATCGACAACCTTAATCCCCGTTTCCAGGATCTCTTCCTGGGTAGAGAGGTTCTCATAAGCGGGGGCAGGCCGATGAATGGAATAATGGTCGTTGGAAACCACTTCATTCTTCTCGTCAATCGGCTCACCTAAGACATTAAATACCCGACCGAGGGTGGGGCGGCCAACGGGGATTGTAATTGCTTTCCCCGTATCCACCGCTTCCATCCCACGGACCAGACCGTCGGTAGAAGACATGGCAATACAGCGCACCATGTTATCCCCCAGATGGAGGGCGGCTTCCACGGTCAGGTCGATGTCCTGCTCGTTGCTGGTCTTGGCTTTATTTTGAATCTTGATCGCGTTGTTGATTTCAGGCAGATGGCCGCGTTCGAACTGAATGTCGACGACGGGGCCCATCACCTGGCTGACGCGTCCAGTGCTCATCCGTTTCCCTCCTTAGAAGCCCGTTAGCGGCTTTGCCGCTGACGGAATCTTGTCCTGTTGTACGAACTCTGATCCGATATCCGAAGCGAGAGAGGGAAGACCCTCTCCTTTCCGCCCCGTATCCGTTTAGCTGAGGGCGTTGGCCCCGCCGACGATCTCTGCCAGCTCCTGAGTGATCGCGGCCTGACGCGCCCGGTTGTACTTCAGCGTCAACTTGCCGATCAGCTCACCGGCGTTGTCCGTGGCGCTGCTCATCGCCGTCATCCGAGAGCCGAATTCACTTGCTTTGGATTCCAGTAGGGCACTATAGACCAGGGTCTCCGCGTAACGCGGCAGGATGGCCTCCAGCACCTCTTCCGCGGAAGGCTCATATTCATAAAGCGCCTTTTGTCCGTCCTTCTCTTCCCCTTCCACTTCGGCCAAGGGAAGAAGCCGTTTTTCCACAGGGCGCTGGGTCACCGGATTGATGAATTCGTTATAGACCAGGTTGAGTTCGTCGAACTCCCCGTCGGCAAACATCTTGACAGCCCGTTGGGCGATCGGCTTGATGTCTGCGTACTCCGGTGAATCGGGGATTCCCGTGATCTCCTCGATAATCGGGTGTTCACGCCGTTTCAGGAAGTCACGCCCTTTGCGGCCGATGACGAATATGGCATACTCGTCGCGGCTCCCGTGCCGGTTTCCGATGGTTTGTAGGAGATTCCGTAACAGGTTCGCATTGAACCCACCGGCCAGTCCCCGGTCCGACGTGATCACGAGGTAACCCGTCTTTTTCACTGGGCGGGAAATTAGCATCGGATGCTTGATCCCCTGGGTACCGGTGGCGACGGAAGCGATCACCTCTCGCATCTTATCCGTATAGGGTCGGGAAGCCTGAGCCTGCTCCTGGGCTTTGCGGAGATTGGCAGCGGCGACCATCTCCATCGCCTTGGTAATCTGTTTCATGTTCTGGAAGGAACGGATACGCCGCTTGATATCCCGCATGTTTTCTGCCATGGCTATTCACCGCCTTTCCTCCGTCGATGGTTAACTGCGGCCGCCCCGGAAAGGGCGTCGACCGACAGTCATGCCGACGCATGATCGATGCTAGGGAAAATCGTTTTACTCAGACGGGGCGAAGCCCTTTTTGAAGTCCGCGATCGCACTCTTGATACCGGATTCGATCTCTTCGGTCAGGGCTTTCTCTTCACGGAGCTTCTTCAAGAGGTCGGACCGCTCGGCATCGACGAAGGAATGGAACTCACTTTCGAAGCGGAGGATGTCCGCCACCGGAATGTCATCCAGGTAACCGCGGGTAGCTGCATAGATGGAAAGAATCTGCTTTTCCACAGGCAGCGGCGCGCTTTCATCCTGCTTCAGAATCTCTACCAGCCGCTCACCCCGGGACAACTTGGCTTGGGTCGCTTTATCCAGATCGGAACCGAACTGGGCAAAAGCTTGCAGATCGCGGTACTGAGCCAGTTCCCCTTTCAGAGGACCGGCCACTTTTTTCATGGCCTTAATCTGGGCATCCCCACCCACCCGGGAGACGGAGGTTCCGACGTTGACCGCCGGACGCACCCCGGAGTGGAACAGGTCGGTCTCTAGGAAGATCTGACCGTCGGTGATGGAGATCACGTTGGTCGGAATATAGGCGGCAATGTCACCCGCCTGGGTTTCAATGAAGGGAAGCGCCGTCAGGGAGCCACCGCCCTTTTCGTCGGACAGCTTAGCAGCCCGTTCCAAGAGGCGGGAATGAAGATAGAAGACATCCCCAGGGAAAGCTTCACGACCCGGCGGGCGGCGCAGCAGGAGGGAGAGCTCCCGGTATGCGGCGGCCTGCTTGGACAGGTCGTCATAGACCACCAGCACGTGCTTTCCTTGATACATGAAGTGCTCACCCATCGAGCAGCCCGTATAAGGAGCCAGGTAGAGGAGCGGAGACGGCTCAGAGGCGCTGGCAGATACAACGATGGTGTAGTCCATGGCGCCCGCTTTCCGCAGTTTTTCCACAACACCCACCACGGTGGACTGCTTCTGGCCGATAGCAACGTAGATACAAATCATATCCTGGTCTTTCTGGTTGATGATCGTATCGACTGCTACGGTCGTTTTCCCCGTTTGACGGTCGCCGATGATCAATTCCCGCTGACCGCGGCCGATGGGGATAATGGCGTCAATCGCCTTGATTCCGGTCTGGAGAGGTTCATGGACGGATTTCCGATCCATGACACCCGGAGCACGGGTTTCGATGGGACGGTATTCAGCGGTTTCGATAGGGCCTTTGCCGTCCAACGGCTGGCCGAGAGGGTTGACGACGCGGCCCAGGAGGGCGTCTCCAACGGGTACTTCCATAATACGACCGGTCCGTTTTACCTGGTCTCCTTCTCGAATATCTGTGAAGGGACCGAGGATCACGATCCCGACGTGGTCTTCCTCCAGGTTTTGGGCCATCCCCATGACGCCGTTATGGAACTCGAGGAGCTCCCCGGCCATCACGTTCGTCAAGCCGTGGACACGGGCAATCCCGTCCCCGACCTGGATAACGGTGCCGACATCGACGACTTCGATGTCTCCTTGATATTGCTCAATCTGCTGTCTGATCAGCGAGCTGATCTCTTCAGGCTTGATGCTCATGATTTCACCCCTATCCTTCCGATCCGAGTCACCCTACACGGGAGTTTTTGAGCTGTTTTTGGAAACGCTCCAACTTGCCGGCGAGGCTGCCGTCATACAACCGGTCGCCGATCTTGACGATCACGCCGCCCAGGAGGTCGGAATCGACACGGTTCTTTACCACCAGGGTCTTCCCGATCCGCTTCTGGAATACAGCGATCAATTCTTTTTCTTCTTTGTCGGTCAAGGGACGGGCGGTGACCACTTCCGCGTCAGCGATGCCTCGGGATTCGTTAGCGAGGAGTTTATACTCCTCACCGATCCCTTCGATGGCCCCTTCCCGTCGCCGGTCAATCAGCACCAGAAGAAGGTTTTTCGTCAACTCCGACACGTTTTCGAGCAGTTTGGAGAAGAAGGCTTTCTTCTGTTCCGGTGTCACCGATGGGTGGGCCATCCAAGCCCGTGCTTCCGGCACTTGGCGCAGAGCCTCCGCCACTGCTTCCCATTCCTTTTCGACCAAATCCAGCTGCCCTTTATCCCGGGCTGCTTCAAACAAGGCTCTGGCATACCGTTTCGCTACAATGGACTGGCTCATTGCAGTTCGCCTACCCGGTCGAGGTAACGGTCCACCAGCTTAGCCTGTTCCTTTTCATCCAGCTCTTTCTCCATGACTTTGGAGGCGAGGAGGACGGTAAGGCGACCCACTTCGTCCCGCAATTCCGCCAGGGCTTTTTCTTTCTCCATGGCGATCTCGGAGGTAGCTTCCTTGATCATCCGCTCGGCGCGTTCCTGGGCGCCTTTGATGATTTCTTCCGCTTCCCGTTCTTTCTGGGATTTGGTCCGTTCCAGGATCTCTTTGGCTTCCCCACGGGCCGCTTCCAAAGCTTCCCGCTGTTCGGCCACCAGCTTTTCTGCCTGCTCGCGGTTCTTTTCCGCGGAGGAGATCTGTTCGTCGATATAATCCTGACGCTTCTTCAACACTCCCAGCATCGGCCGGAGAGCAAATTTAGATACCAACAGCATCAGGGCGATAAAGGCGACCGCCTGAAAAATCATGGTCCCCCAATTTAGTTGCAGCACACCGAGTCACTCCCTTCAATCCCTATTGCGATACGTCTACAGTAAGCAAGGCGGGAATCGATATCCCCGCCGTTGAACCCTAGTTTCCGCTTAGATGATGCCGAACAGAACCAGGATGCCGAAGGCCACAGAGATGATCGGCAGCGCCTCGACCAGACCGATCCCGATAAACATCTGGCCGAAGAGGGTTCCCCGAGCTTCCGGTTGACGTGTGATGCCTTCCAGGTATTTGGAGATGACGAGGGAGTTACCGATACCACCGGCGATGGCGGCGAAAGCGATCAGAATGGCACCTGCGAGTACGGACATTTCCATTGTATAAATTCCTCCTTGGAATCAATCGTTGATTTAATGGTCTTGCACAGTCTTCTGCGCGATGTATACGGACGCCAACACAGTGAAGACGTAGGCCTGGATCGTGCCGACGAAGAGCGAGTAGCCCAGCCATACCACAAGGGGAGCTCCGGTCATCAGCGGCCCGCCGTAGGTGAGCATGATGGTGATCAGCACTTCCCCCGCGAAGATGTTGGCCCAGAGACGCATGGCGTGTGTCGTCGGTTTGGCGATCTCGTCGATGATGTGGATCAGAGCCATGGGGGCGAAGGGCTGAAAGTAGTGAGAGATATACCCTTTGGCGTTCTTCCGGATTCCCATGAAGTGGGCGAAGAGTGCGATCCCAACTGCCATGACAACGGTTACGTTGAGGTCAGCGGTGGGCGACTTCAACCAGGCAATGCCATGGGAGTCTTTCAAGGCTTCCGCGGTCACCCCCAGCCCTGGAATTGGATGGTGCACTTCCGTGGTCACCATCAGCATCACCCCGAGCTGGTTGGCGATAAAGATGAAGAGAAAGAGTGTCAAGGTGAAGCCCAGATACTTCTCCGCCGTCTTCTGATCGAAGCTGATATTGAGGATCCCGCGGACGAAATCCAGGATCATCTCCACCAGATTCTGCAACCCGCCGGGCCGCATCTGGACGTTCCGGGTGGCAAGGATGGTAAGGAGCAGGACGAGGATGCTGGTAACGACCGTGCCGATCATCACGGAGACATCGAAGGTGAGGCCCAAAAAATCTACTCTAGGCGCAATTTCCATCGGTCATTTTTCCCCCCTTTCCGTCGGATGCGACTTTTTTCTCACATCCCAGAATTCAATGAGCAAAACGGCGGCCAGGCCGGAAGGAAGACCGAGAAGCACCGCGCGGAAGTCGATCCATTGTGGATAAGCCGCCGCGAACAGCAAGGGTGCTGCCGCCATCAGAAAACGGTTGATCATCCCGGAGCCGGGACGCTTGTGGGATTCTCCGAATGCATGGGCCTCCAGGGCCGTCAGCTTCCGGGCAACATTGAGAATATTGTATAGGCTAACCAATCCGCCGAGGAAAAGCCCGGCAAAAAAGGTTTTCTGCGGTGTCAAAAGCCACAGGAGAAGTAGGCTGGTGAGGAAGACCCCCATGAGGGTCACGACTGGGCGGCGCTGGCGCCACTCTGTTGGTTTCATGAAGCATTCACCCTTTGGTCGGGGAGGGTTGGGGAGCTGCCGCTTCCAGGAGGGAACCGTTACCCGCTTAATCCATAAACGTGCGAACGGTCAAAGCAGCACTGACAAAACCGAGGGCCAACCCGACCAGCACACAGACAGCCAGCATGATTGGTTTGGTTCCCCATTGGGCATCCAGGGCGCGGCCCGCCCACGCACCGAACAATGTAAAAGCCACGACTTCCAGACCGAGTGTTCCGACAAGTCCCATCATCCGCAGCGGATTATCGGAGTTCTTCTTCACGAAAAATCCCCCCAAATTAGGCAATCCGGCGAATAGCAACGGGGAATGAAACCGGCTGAAATTCATGGAACAATTGGCGCAAAACGGCTTTACACCCTGTTTTTTTAATCCTTATCTAATCTTCCCCGTCTATACTACCGAAGCCCGATATTGCTTGTCAACGCATACGAAAAAGCGGATGTGAACAGTTATTCACAATTTTAAAGGGCGGGTGAACAGTTGGTTCCGGATCTCTATGGATGAGTTGAACACCGGCTCAATATTCCGAAAACGAAAGAGACCGAGGGGGAACAAATTAACCTTGGTACAGAATACGTTCTCTATTCCCCCGTTTTCTCCATGTCTGTGAACGACCGGTGACGAACCGGACCCGGTTACCGGGTGCCGAAGAGACGGTCCCCTGCATCCCCCAGTCCGGGGATGATGTAGCCTTTGTCATTCAGCTTCTCGTCGACAGCAGCGACATAGATGTCTACATCAGGATGATCCTTTTGTACCCGTTCAATCCCTTCCGGAGCGGCGATCAGACACATCATGCGAATACTCCGCGCTCCCATCTCTTTGATCATCCGAATCGCTTCCGAAGCGGAGCTTCCAGTTGCCAGCATCGGGTCGATGACAATCAACTCCCGCTCTCCGATATCCGAAGGCATCTTTGAATAGTATTGAACCGCTTCCAGGGTGTCCGGATCCCGGTAGAGGCCGATATGGCCCACTTTAGCGGCGGGAATCAGGCGCAGGATCCCGTCCACCATGCCGAGACCGGCTCGCAGGATGGGGACGAGCCCCAGCTTTTTCCCAGAAAGGATTTTGCAGCTGGCCTCGGTAACCGGCGTTTCTACCGACACGTCTTGTAGCGGCATATCCCGGGTGATCTCATAAGCCATCAGAGCGGCCACTTCATCCACCAGTTCGCGGAATTCTTTGGTCCCAGTATGCTTGTCCCGGATATACGTCAGTTTATGTTGAATCAGCGGATGATCAAAAACGTATACGTTCCCCATGATTTCGTCACACTCCCTTCAAGTTCCCTGTACATTGTAATGTTCTTTTTATCCCCTGTCTATGTATCGATCTATCCTCCGCAACACAAAAAAGACACCCCCGTGAGGGGTGTCCCTGGCTGGAGTAATGACGCCCGGCAACGCAGACGCCCTTCAGCCACATTCAGATTTCCATATCCGCGTACAACGGAAACTTGCCCGTGAGGGAGGCAACACGTTGGCGGGCTTCCTGCTGGGATTGGTCGTCTTCCGGATTCTTCAGCACCTGGGCCATGATATCGGCAATTTCCTCCATCGCCTCGCCATCCATATGACGAGAAGTGACGGCGGCGGTGCCGATCCGCAGGCCGCTAGTGACAAAGGGGCTTTCCGGGTCGAAGGGAATCGCGTTTTTGTTGCCGGTGATCCCCGCTTCATCGAGGAGATGTTCCGCTTTCTTACCCGTAAGACCCAGATTACGGACATCGATTAGGACGAGATGGTTGTCCGTACCGCCGGAGATGAGATTGAAGCCGCGTTCGGTAAGGGATTCCGCCAACTTCTTGGCGTTTTTCACAACCTGTTCGGAGTAGCTTTTGAAGTTATCGCCGAGGGCTTCCTTCAAGGCGACGGCTTTAGCGGCGATCACATGCATAAGGGGGCCGCCTTGAATTCCAGGGAAGATCGACTTATCAATCTGCTTGGCATACGGTTCTTTACAGAGAATCATGCCGCCCCGGGGACCGCGCAGGGTCTTATGCGTGGTGGTAGTGACGAAATCCGCATAGGGCACAGGGTTGGGGTGGTGACCCGTCGCTACCAGTCCGGCGATATGAGCCATATCCACCATCAACGGACAGCCCGCTTCATCGGCGATCTCTTTCAGCTTAGCGAAGTCAATGGTGCGCGGATAGGCACTGGCACCGGCCACCAGAAGCTTCGGCTTGTGCTCCAGAGCCAATTTACGAACCTCTTCATAGTCGATGCGATGAGTCTTTTCATCCACCCCGTAAGCGACAAAGTTATACAGGTTGCCGGAGAAGTTGACCGGACTTCCGTGGGTGAGGTGACCGCCATGGGCCAGGTTCATTCCCAAAACTGTATCCCCCGGATTCAACACAGAGAAATAAACGGCCATGTTGGCCTGGGCACCGGAGTGGGGCTGCACATTGGCATGTTCGGCGCCAAAGAGTTTCTTGGCGCGATCACGTGCCAGATCCTCCACGATGTCTACATACTCACAGCCCCCGTAATAGCGTTTGCCGGGATACCCTTCCGCATATTTGTTGGTCAACACGGTACCGAGCGCTTCCAGCACCCCACGGCTGACGAAGTTTTCCGACGCGATAAGTTCAATTTTCCCCTGTTGCCGACCCAGTTCCTGACTGATCGCCGATGCGACTTCCGGATCAAACTGCCGTACGTGTTCCAACGAATGATTCCTCCTCTTTTACCTCTTTGCAATATACCCCATTGTAACAGATTGAAGCCCCTTATCCCATGGGAATTCGGGGAAAAGAAAGGCTCCGCTCCCCGAGTTCCGCCTGCTTATAAAGCCCGAACGAATAAGAAGATTTTCTTTCTATCATTCGCTTTCTTCCGAATTACCCACACGGGATGGACAGTTAATCCGGCTTGTCCCCCTCCAGCACATAGACAGCCCGTGCCCCGCCGATCAGTTTTGGGCGCGTTTTCGCCATGGTGACGAAAGCCTCTCCCACCTGCTTCTGTGTCGGTCGGACAGGAACGGCGACAGGTTTCAGGTGCATACCGATCAGCGTGCTACCAATATCGATCCCAGCATCGGCCTGGACCGACTCCACCAGGACCGCCTCGGGCAGGCGACGAAAAACAGAAGAAGCCATCGCCCCGCCCGCTCTGGGAACGGGAATCGCGTTTACCTCCGTCAGGCCGAAAGCCTCCACCGTCATCCGTTTAACAACCAGAGCCCGATTTAGATGCTCACAACATTGGAAGGCGAGGTGATAGCTATGCCGGGACTGGACAGCTAGAGCCCCTTCCAGAACAGCGGCAGCTGCCTCATCACTCCCGAAAGTACCGATTCGCCTTCCGACAATTTCACTGGTACTCACTCCCATGACCAGTAAGTGCCGAGAGGTGAGGGGCATGGCCTCCAGCAGTTCTTCCGTCACGCCCACGACCTGGTCCCGGATCTCCCGGTTCACGTGTCTTCCCTTCTCTCCAGTGCCTCGATTTTATCCACCCGTTGTCGATGGCGACCACCGGCAAATTCCGTTTCCAGCCAGGCACGCAGGATCTTTGCAGCCAACCCCGGCCCCACTACCCGTTCTCCCAGGGCGAGGATGTTGGCATTGTTGTGCTCCCGGCTCATCTGGGCGGAAAATTCATCGCTCACGACAGCGCAACGGACCCCTTTCACTTTGTTAGCAGCGATGGACATGCCGATCCCTGTCCCGCACACCAGTACGCCCCGGTCAAATTCGCCCTTTGCTACACGTTCCGCCACAGGCAAAGCGTAATCAGGATAATCGACCGAGTCGACACAATCACATCCGACATCTTCTACCTCTGCCCCGTATTCTTCCAATATGGGCTTTAAGGCTTTCTTCAGCTGAAGCCCGCCATGATCCGAACCGATCACCACACGCATTGAAATGAAACCCCCTCGCGTCCTTTTCGCCAAGTATAACGCTTCTCCCACCCCAGGTAAAAGGGGCTTTTCCTTTTATCTTCCGGTCTTTTCGACCCATTTCCCCACGATGCGGCGAAGAGCTTCCTCCATCTCCCCGGCACATCGCCGGTACTCCGCTTCATCCCCTCCGAAAGGATCCATCACGTCACCAAATGCCTGTTTTTCGACTTCTTGCCGCAAGGAACGGTATTCCATCTCAAGCCGGTCCATTTCCGCCTTCAAAGGCTTTCTCCCCTCCTCATCCCTTTCTTTTTCGGTCTTCTTCAAGATCGCCCGATTCATCTCCAATTCCGCACCCATCCGGTCCAGCTCTGCCAACCGTTCCCCCAGTTCCTCCTGGGCCAGCCCTTTCAGGGTATAGGCTTTGTCGACAGCTTCGGGAAAAGCCCTCGCCAGGCTGTACTGATGGGCGGCAGTCATCGTAATAATCACGTCTGCCCACTCCACCAGCTCTTTGGTGACCTGTTGGGAGCGGTGACTGCTGTGATCAATCTCCCGGTCCCGCATCACCCGTACAGCATGGTCCGACGCTGATACTCCTGGCAGGGCAGATACACCGGCAGAGCGAACCTCCACACCCAGGCCGGCCTCCTGGGCGATTTTTCGAAACATGGCCTCCGCCATCGGACTGCGGCAGGTATTTCCGGTACAAACAAATAAGACCCTTTTCATTTCCCCCACCTCTGAAAAAACCTCCTCCAGCAAACTCAGACTATGGCCATAGTCACTACGCACAATGGTTTATCCAAATGATACCGCTATTTGGCAAAAAGTAAACGGCCTTTCAGCCGTAAGGGAAAGGAAGAGGATATTCGGAAAATTTACCCTTACCCATGAAATAGGTGAATTCCCCAAGCGAGTACTCCCCCTAAGACCAGCCCGATCCATGCCGATCTTCGTTGAATTTCCAGCGCTCGGGGCATGACTTCCATCGTTACCACCCAAATCATGGTGGTCGACGCGAAGAAAAGACCCGCGGCCACTGCGTCCGGGGAGTGCAGCAGGAAGCGGAGGCCGAACCATGTTCCGAAAGGAAGGGCCCCGCCAGCTAAGAGACTGATCCCTAACACGGAGATGACGGATCGTCCGGAAGCCAACAGAGGGGCCGCCATTCCTACTCCCTCGGGGATATTGTGAATAGCCATCGCCATCGCGAGGGTAAGGCCCAGCTCCCTCTCCGTCCCGTATCCAATTCCGATCGCCATCCCCTCCGGGACATTGTGGGCAATGATCGCCACCGCCAAGTACCATCCCAACCGGCCAAAGCGGGCAGCATCCGTATCCGGGGAGTCAGCGCGTTCCAGCAGGTAGTGGATACTCAGCATCACCAACAGGGCTGCCGCCATCCCCAGCCCCACGTGGACAAATGAGGCACGCACTCGGACAGCGGTCGGGAGCAGATCGAATAGAGCGACAAGGAGCATCACCGTCGCCGATAGGCTGAGTGCAGCGGCTATTAAACGGTTGGAAAGGCGGGGGAAAAACAGCACTGCTGCCACCCCGAGAAAGGAAGACAGACCGGAGAGGGCACTTAACCACAGGGCTTCCTTCATCGCAGATCCCTCACATCAGAAAGCGGAGGCCAAGGAAAAACAAAATCACTCCGCCAACCGCTTCCCCGTAGTCACCGATCCATCCACCCACGGATTGCCCAAGAAAAAAACCCGCCCCTGCCATCAAGCCCCCCGCTAACCCAAACAGGACCACCGTCAACCATACATCCGCCTCGAATAAACCCAGAGAGAGACCCGCTGATAAAGAATCCAGACTGACGCTGACCGAAAAAAGGAGGACCCCCAACGTCCTCCCCGTGTCGAAGATGGTGGCCTCCCGACTGTCGCGAAAGGCCTGCCATACCATGTTGATTCCCAGAAAGCAGAGGAGCCCCCCTCCCACCATGACGGCTATGTTCTCCACAAAGGTTCCCAGATAACGGCCGATCATGATCCCGGTTAGAGGCATCAATATATGAAACAGGCCGATAGTACCACTGATGGTGACGATCTGTCGGTGTAAAACCCCCTTCATCCCCATGCCGATCCCGAGAGAGAAAGCATCCATCCCCAAGGCAATCGCTACCATCGACAGGGTAAAAAGCTGCCCCCACTGAGGCAAGGAGAGTTCCATGAGTCACGCCTCCCCATCCGAGCTTGTCTTTGACAAGATATGCTGGGGGTTGGCCAAAAAGAACGGAGGTTATGGGGAGGACTCTCATTTCTAGGACTAAGAGGGAGTATCCTTTTCCGGAGCAGCGTATATACTACCATACCTTTTTAACGTGAAACGCTCCCGTGGGATTCGGGAGCGTTTTTTTGTGTATTCCGTTTAACATAATCCGATGATACAATAATTTTCCAACATCAATTTATCTAATTATTATAAATCATGGGCTCAAAGGAGGTGGTAGTATGCAGATTCGTCCAGTTAGGGAAAGTGATTTATCGGAGATACAGAAGGTAGCACGGAAAGCTTGGCTTCACACCTATCGTGGAATCTTGCCGAAGGAATCCATTTTAAAATTCATATCACATGCGTATTCCTTAGACAATTTGAGAAAAGCTTGGAAGAAAGATTGCAACAAGCCACAACGTCAGTTTTATGTTGCTACAGAAAACAACCGCATTGTCGGTTATGGGGAGATGGTAGAAAGGGAGCCTGGTAAGTATGAATTAACGCGCATTTACATTCTTCCAGAGTTTCAAGGACGCGGGATAGGTAAACGCCTTTTGAATCAATTGATGGAGACCGCTGATCCTCTCCAATGTATGTTTGCCTGGGTAGAAAAGGAGAACATCAGCGGACGTTCCTTTTATCAATCGATGGATTTTCACGCGGAAGAGGAGGTGGAGGATAACTTTTTTGGTACGGTGACGAAATTGTTAAAATACGTTCGGAATTGGTAAGAAAAATAGGCGTGGAAAAAAATCAATAAGACAGCCCGTCTTCTAGGGGTCACAGGACCGAAAAAAACTGTACCGATTTGTCCTTGGCCTTGGTTCCGGTGTGCAAGTGGGTGAAGTGACGGTTGAACCGGGTTCAGCCGTCCACCTCCACCAATAGATCGGTCAGCCTGATCCGGGGCAAAAGGTCATAGGCTCGCCGGGGCAAATTCTCCACCCCGTAAGGGACAACCTTTTTCAAAGGGAAATCCGTAGTTCCCCATTGGTTAGGGTGACGTCCGGCAACTGATCTTTCCGGATCAACTCACTGACCTTCAGCGCTTCCTCCTCTATCTTTCGGGACCGTTCCTCCAAATAAACGGCATCGTGCAGAGATTCGGAAGTTCTTTGGATTTCGTAAACATACAGCAGAAGACCTTCAGGTGATTTCCCAGTGGCTAGCAGATAAAGTGTTTGAATTAAAACCGGCTTCTTGGGGATAAATCATTTAATACTGCTTGCTATATACTATATATTTTGTTATTGTTATTTTGTCCTAAACATCATGAATCGAGAGGGGAAGTTTTTGATGAACAATTTTAGCAAAGTGGAAAACGAAAAGGGATTAAATATAGACGACTTATGTAAACGTGTCATGCGCAATGATTACCATTTTATACCATCCAGTGTTTTCAAAGATTTTTTACATAGAGAGTATGCCTATGACACTGATGATTTTATTAATTTTAAGAACAGTTGGGATAATTTAAAAAGGGACGATTACATGGCAGACGGCGGATCCTATCGTTTTCGACGTCACGCTACGCTAAGCGCTCTCCCGTCTGGCAAAACTTTCCACGAAGAACCACATCAACCTCATTACCAGAGTATATCTTACAACAACCTAAATGGTGGCATTGCAAGACACTATGAACCTGTTGAAACTCAAGTCATGCAAGGAAAGACAATGACCAGCATATTATCCTTCTGTTGCAATATCTTTGGACGTCTTTATCCCTATGCACATTGGCATATCGAGGTTCATCAATTTCGGATTGTGGCCGATAAAGCTAAAGAGGGTAAACCAACACCTGAAGGTATTCACAATGATGGTGTCAGTTTTGTTATGATGATGATGGTTAACCGCGAAAATATCACAAATGGTAATACAACCATTTATGATAACGAAAAACAACATTTGGATGAATTTACACTTACTGATTCTTTTGATGCAGCAATTGTTAATGACGATCACGTTATGCACGGGGTAACACCGATTGTTCCACTTGATCCTGACCAGCCAGCTTTTAGAGATGTGCTGGTTGTGACATTCCGTAAAAAATGAGACTGGATACAAACTTCGTAGTGACCACTTTATGCCTGTAATCATCAAAAATGTTTGGAGACGTATAACATGGGGGAGCTTTTTGCTGTTGCTTTGATTACAACCCTGGCTACGATCAGTCCAGGACCAGATTTTGCGATCGTCACACGAAATAGCTATCTGTATGGCAGGCATTCTGGAGTATTGGTTGCTATAGGGATCGCACTGGGTGTCCAGTTGCATGTTTTTTACACCATCTTCGGAATCGGACTGATTATTTCACAGTCTGTCACACTGTTTACATTGATTAAACTGATAGGGGCAATATACCTCGTCTATATCGGCTGGAAGACCTTTTTTAACAAAGCGCAGCTAACCATCGATCTGCAGGGTGACCAATCTATCTCCCCATTTTCCTCCTTGAAAACGGGATTTTTGACAAACGCGCTGAATCCAAAAACCACCTTATTTGTGGTCAGCACCTATACACAAGTCGTTCATCCCGATACACTGTTCGTCACTCAATTTGCATACGGACTATTGATGTCGGGTGCGCATCTCATATGGTTCGGATTGGTTGCCCTGTTTTTTTCCCAGGAACGCTTCCGTGCTAAACTGATACGACATCAGCCTATCATCGACAAACTGATCGGAGCCGTTTTAATGGGTCTAGGTATCGGCCTTTCATTTGCAAATATTCCCCGCTAAACAAAAAATGACTTGAGGACTTATCCCTGACAAATAGGGGTCACCGACCGAAGAAAGAAAATTGTACGCTAAGACAATATCTCCGTAACAAAAACCCGGCTCCCTGTACACTAAGGGGGCCGGGATGCTTTTTGAGGAGAGAATCACAAGTTAAGCTTGATGAACACGTCATCCATATCGTCCTTGGTAATTCCGATGTATCGATTAGCAAATAAATCACTCTACTGACTCAGGAAAATACCCCTCGATCACACCTTGAGAAGTCTCTTGATTCTTCGCATGATATACCTTGCATATACCTCAACACCAGTGACTAGGGTTGTTGGACCTCCTGATTACAGATTTGACAAGCCCCGAAGCAGGGGCGCCAAGCTGGATTCCCGAAGGGCACCACTCCCCTTTGCAAGCTATATGAAAGTCGCTGAAAAACTGTTAAACTGTAACCAAAAATAAGAAAAGATGTGGTTCTTTGAAGGTGGTCAAGTATGGATTCGTCGTGCTATTGTCCCTGTTTGTTCTATACACCTTCTATTCCGCTTTCTTTCTTGGTGACCAGGATCTGCGGTTCATCACAACGGGATCGACGATTATTCTAATCATCACCTTGTTGTATCCAGCAATAAAAAAAACTCGAAGGAAAAGCATAGTGGCCACAAAGCGGTTGGAACCTCCGGATACTCCGCTGGGTGGTCGGTCCAACAGGCGCTTCGCCGGAAACCGGCCACCCTTTGGGGTGGGAAAGGACTTTGTCATTAACCTCGCTCGATCATTAACGATCGAGCTTTTTTGCTTCTCTATCTTTCCGGTGAGATCCGAAACTTCATGAAATAATATCACTCCGGTCAATCATTTTCGTCACCTTTCTTTTCGCATAATGCGTGATGGTATAGAAAACGACCAGAACTATCCCGAGCCATGCGATCGAAGCGGCCACATAAATGGGTACACGGATCCCTTCCAAAGCTATCGAAACCAAAATAGGGGCTAGGCACAGATAAGTGAGCCAATCCCTCCCCTTTTCAAACACTCCCTCATCCAACCATGCTTGCTCTTGATATTCCTCCCCTTCGGTATAATGCTGTCGTTTAAAGTGAGGGCTGATATAGGAAGGCATCGTTGCCAAATGGGGCGTTAAGATGAAATGGAGTACAACGATCCCCCCAGCTAGAAGAAGAAAGAACAGGTTCCCTTTTAATATCCACGTAACCAAAATGACTCCCGCTACAGCGATGTGGATGCCCAGTAACCGTTGCGTCCAGATTTTCGCCTCATAAAGCTGGGAATAGGATTGGCCGGATAGACGAAACAAGCGGGAAGCCTTCCCATCGGCATCGAACTTCAACTTTCCCGGAAAAGAATCGATGCTATAAAAAGCATCACGCGCCATTCCATTGACTAAGAAATGAAACACCAGAATCATGGCCCAATCGGGCATCGCAACCGTTGTGGCGCCCATCGCAAACCCGACAAACATCCAAACACCGAAATCCAAATAAAAAAAGGAATAGTCGGAGGAAAGCTGCTCCGAGTCTCGTACCAGATTTCGCAATTGAACCCGTACGAGCCCGTTCTTCGTCCATCTCTCGAGCAATCTTCCGTACCAAACAATCCAACCCCGTTCTGCTGTGGCATAGGAAGAAGGAAGCTTTCGATACCAACGGCCTGCCAACCCATACGAAATCAACAGCGCTGTAAACAATAGGAGGATTTGTAAGACAAACAGGAAACTGTCCGTCTCCTCGGGTCTTTGAAAGAGAAAGCGGGTCGCGATCCCATTGAACAGCCAAAACCCGTATTGCTCCACCAAGCGATGGGCGTCTGCCAAGACGTGAATCAATAAGTCGCCCATCGCTGGAAAATGATTAGGAGCCCCCTCCCCATTGCGAATCCCATCGATCAGCATATCCATGGAGGGGAAAAACCATTGCAAAGCAAACTTAGAAGCGAATAGGCAAACCACCAACATAATGGCCCCGCTCATGGATGAAGTCAACCACGCATCCCAGCCAAATCCCTTTTGCATTCTCCTTGTTTTCAACGCGAGAGCCACGCACTGGATGATATAAGCCACTACAGCCGACAAGAGCCATAGTCCAAGCGTGATCAAAAAGAAGGGAATCTTTTGATCTGGAGGAAGGGAGAAGCTGATCCCAAGACCGAGAAGAAGGACGTAAAGGTCATCTTTATTACGAATGAGATGCTGGGTCGTCCATAAAACCGTAAAGATTTGGCGATTGGTCATCGGAGCTTTAAATAACCATTGTCGATCAACGGGGTTCAGCAAACGATGACTATTGTTGAAGCCTGCGATTATACCAGAAACCAAGAAAATATCTAGATAGTAATAGAAAACCAAGGATTCGATTGAAAAGTATTGCGTAAGAAAGCTGGTCAAGAAAGTAGACAAAATTACAGCAAGCAACATTTCTATACATAAAAACAATCCTAGAACCACAAGGATATATTTTTTTAAGTCGATTCCCCATTTTCGGCTCCATTTCGCTAAAGTCCGTCTTTCTAAACCCTCAACACGCCTCATCACTATATACTTCAATTTATGTCTTATGTATACGTTCAATATATTAAACATAAGGACCCCTTCAAGGAGATAGTGTATTGCGATGAAATGCCACGGCTATTTTTCTGTTTTTTTAAATCTATTGAACACGATGGATACGGCCAAATATAAGAAAGTAAATATTAACGTCTTCTTTAAATCCTTATTTATCAACCAAAAAACCAATACAGCAAGAAAAAAGGTGACATCCAAACTCTTCACAATCCTGTTTCCAATCATCAAAGCCTTGTTTTTCATTATTGCTTCTTCCCCCATTCATCCATTGATTTTCAGCCATATTGGCTTTCTTGCGTAATAAGGGCCGTTCGCTTGTGATACCACTCCTGGAGGTATGGCACATCTACCCTATCATCCAGTTGCAGCTCGTCCACCATGGTACCCTCGTTTAAAAGGAGAACACGATTCGCCAAAGGAAGGATGGTCTCCGGTAAGTGACTGGTAAACAAAATCCCCCGCCCTTGTTGGAGCAAGGAGTGCAGCAGTGATTGAAACCGCCTCGTAGCCCCAAGGTCTAATGCGTTAAACGGCTCATCCAACATCAACAATTGGGGTTGATGAATCACCCCAGAGGCAAAGGTCAATTTCTGCTTCATCCCAGACGAATAGGTACCGACAGACTTACGCACATCAGCCTCTGAAAGACCAACCTCGTCCAGAACCTCAAGGATGTGAGACCGACTTTTTTTGACTTGATAGAGAGAAAGAAGCATCTCCAAATTCTCCACGGCATTTAAATGATCATAAGCAAAACCGTCTACAGGAATGAACCCGATATGCCGCCTGGCCTTCACATGCTCAAACGGATTAACCCCCTGCACCAAAACTTTTCCTCCATCGGGAACCAGCAACCCTGCGATCACATTGAGCAAGGTGGTTTTTCCCGCCCCATTGGGCCCCATCACCGCAGCAGCCTCTCCAGCTTCTACAGATAGATCTAATGAACGTAAGATATCTTGGTTTCCTAGACCCTTCGTTAAACCTTGTACTTGGAGTAACATATTCACTTCCACCTTTACATCAATGGGCGTATTCGATTACCATTCATGGGATCAAAAGCCTACAGAGAACCTTGCAAAAAAAGCGCCTGGAACATGTTCACGGGTTCCAGGACGCTTTTTTCTTTTTTGCGTTTGTCTTCTAGACTGATGTCTTCTTACTGCTTCAACTTGCCTCTCTTCTTTAAAACAAAAATGGCCATGACTACGGCAACCAGGTTTATGACAGCTCCTAATTTATTACCTGCTGTAAGCAACCCCGTCCCCGCCAGCAAGAGAACAAGTATGAGCGTGTTCATCCACATAACTTTTCATCTCCTATGTATAAGATATGACATAAATAAGGTTAACAGAATTGATTATAAAAAGGCTAGGAAATGAGACAAGGTTTAACACTTTTCGGCGATGCATGTATAGGGCTAAAGTTATGGTTGAAAGGATAATGACGGATGCATTGGAAATCTTGAATATTTGGTTGAATTCACTAAGGCTGATGGTTGATTGAAACAGCAGTACAAGGAGGAGAAACACAAAGTGAACCAAGTAATAGATTAAATTGATAATATAGTAGTCTAGTTTATTAACATCAGGGTAATCGTTAATAATTTTGCTTTTTCTAAGTGTAATCCCGACGGTTGTAGCAAACCAACTTAGATTCACAATGATTAACAAAGCAAATAGGTTGATCAAAAACCCGATGATATTAACGAATACAATAGGTATACCCAACTGAGCGAAGTCATCCCTGATTGTATTGGTTGCCACAATATTATACAAGCTGTAGATCAGTATGTATAGGGATAATACTAAAATAAACCAAGTTTTACGATTCATTCTTTCTCTTCCTCACTATCAACTCCCAAAAATAGCGCTCACCACTTCTGGGGTAATATATGCTTCAATAACCGCACCCAGTATCAATAAGAACACCGAGCCTAAAATTCCTTTTAAGGTGGTTAGGTTAAACGAGTTGGCATGATCGGCTTTCAGTAAGATATATCCCAAATACAAAAATGCAGGGATTTCCACCAAGCCATGAGGAAGGATCATGATAACGTAGCTAATCGACTGAAATTTCGAGATGGTTAAGCCAATGACTAAACCATTTACCATGTAAAAAACCTTGATAAAGATCGTCCCTATAAAAATGGTAATGACTAGCGTCCCAACACAGGTGATATTTCTAACCAAAATCGAATAAAGGGCCTGTATTTTGTCGATAGTCTTTATTTCCGCTTCAACCGGTTCAAGAAATATCCAACCGTAAAACAACCCTGCGAATAAGGAGAAAAAAAACGGAACAAAAATGTTTTGAGACATTTTTATTCCGTTTTTTACATTAAGCAGCATAAATTCCAAAGGCAGCTGCTGCTGAGGCAAGCCAAGCAGGTACCGTAATACCAGCAATTACGGCAAACCCAGTGGCAAGTGAACCACCTGCTGCAACATAGTCCGTGATTTTACGCCACTCTGGACCCGTAATGGTCACGCCTAATTGATCACAGATAAAATTAATGTTCATCGTTGCAGATAAAAGTACAGAAGCTCCTACACCAATGACTAATACGGCTGTTTCCCAAGAAAGCAAGTTAAGATGTTGACGCAAAAAGTTTGTTTGCACAATCTCATCCCCCTTGATGATATCAGTCACGCGCTGTAAAAAACACCGCGTGTATCTGTATTTATTAGTTTAATTATCCTCTAACTTTTTGTAAACTTCCTTAAAAGGAAATTTTCCTTAATCATATATTCCCCACTATTTTGCCTCTTTACCATTTATAAATTGACACTATCCGTTTTTGTGCAAGTAAAAAATGCAGGACAAACTGGGAAAGGACGTTTTATTTTTTATTAGGGTAAGAACTCAATACCTTATACCTATTGATATACCTATGTTTAGGTGTTAGAATTTCATTGTTTACCAATTTTTCCGGAAGGAGAGCTAAGCTACTTTTAACTAACCTAAATCCCATATAAGCTTATCCACATTCATGGAGGGAAAAGAAATGCAAGATTCGCAAGAAACGCACCCACCTGAAACAACGGTCACCGCTGTTCCAAAACCTTCGTTGCTGGGGGTGTTAACGGATCCCACTACCCAATTCCAGCGAATCGCGAAGCGACCCGTCTTCGGGAAGGCCCTCTTTATCATTCTCGTGCTGTCGATGATTTTTTCCGGCATCAGTATATATATTACTGTCCCGAATCCAATCGGGGTCCTCGCAGTGATCCCCGGGGTTCTTATTGGGTTTCCGCTTACCCTTTTGCTGACCGCTCTGCTCCAATGGCTCTTTCTCCTGCTTCTGGCGGGAGAAGCTTCCTATCGACAGGTTTTCTCCTTCAATGTATACCTATCTGTCGTCGCCCTTTTGGCTGCGGCGGTACAGGCGGTTGCCTTGATCATCATGGGAGCGCCCACCGATCCGGAGGCTCCGGCTCGTGTGACGAGCTTGGTCTCCCTCTTCCCGACGGAGAGCCAAGCGATGAGAGCGCTGCTAGGGAAATTCGAAGTCTTTTCCATTTGGCAATGGATCCTGACAGGTATGGGCCTGTCCATCGTCGGGAACGTGAGCCGGGCTAAAGGATGGGCTGTGGCAATTGTCTTGTTTGTGTTGGGAGTCGCCTATGCCGCCGGTATGGGGGCCCTGGGAGATAGCTTGAAAGGTATCGTCCCCGCCCAATAATGGAAGGAAAGGTGAGGAAATGAAACACAAGAAGATATGGATCGGAACCGGTATCGGGTTGCTGGTATGCGGGTTAGTCACTGCCTCTATCTTGCAGGCCCAACCCGGGGAGAAACCCTTCAAAACCGTCACCCTCGAGGAGAAAGAATTTAATGAGTCGGTTCTGACATCCGGTCATCTGGAATCGGAAGAACAGCAAAATGTCTATATGCAGCCCGGCGGCGGGGAAGTAGAACGGATTTTCGTCAAACCCGGTGAAAAGGTGAAAAAGGGTGCTCCGCTGGTCAAGTTCAAATCTTCCGGTGAAGTGGACATCGACCAGGTCAAGCTGGAAGTGGAACGGGCGCGGGTGAACCTGAACCAGCTGAACGATCAACTCCGGGAAATGCAGAAAGGCGGCTCCCCAGCCGCTTCGCCGCCAGCTCAGAATGCAGAGGCCGGCGACGGGAATCCGCCTCCCTCCTCGGAAAAAGAACTTCGTAACCAGATCCATCTGGCCAACTTGGAGTACAAACAGGCGCAAGAAAAACTGAACCAAGCGCAATCCCAATTGGCGGATCTCACCGTGCGCAGTGAGCAAGTGGGAACGGTCATTCGTGTCAACTCCTCCCAGAAAACAGAAGAAGGAGCAGGCCCCCTTATCACCGTGGCTAACTTGAAGGAGTTAAAAGTGAGCGCTGAAATCTCCGAATACGATGCCCTAAAGATCAAGGAGGACCAGCGGGCGACTGTTCGTTCCGACGCCCTCCCCGATAAGGAATGGTCGGCACAAGTAACAGATGTAGGGCTGTTGCCGAAGGAAGGAAAGGCGGGGGAAGGATCCCAGCAGGTGATGTATCCGGTTGAAATCAGCCTGAATGAAAAGGCCCCTCTCAAATTGGGCTCCCGTCTGATGGCGGAAATCATTCTGTCCGCAGAAAAAGCCCCCTCCCTCCCGTCTAAGGCGGTTATCAAGGGCGGGAAAAAGGATCATGTCTTTGTCGTCAAAGGCAAGAAAGCGTACAAACAGTCGGTGAAAACCGGCAAAAGCGGTAACGGCCACATCGAAATCGTCTCCGGACTGAAACCAGGTGTAAAGGTGATCGCCAACCCCTCTGCTGACTTGAAAAATGGCACGGAAGTGACTGTTCAGTGATCCGCATCCACGATCTGGACAAGTCGTATGGCACCGGAAAGTTAACAGTGGAGGTCCTGCGAAACATCAACCTAACGGTGTCCGAAGGGGAATACGTCGCGATCATGGGGCCTTCCGGCTCAGGGAAATCCACCCTGATGAATATCCTAGGATGCCTCGACCGGCCGACCCGGGGAACCTACTACCTGAGTGGGCGGGATATTTCTAAAGCCGAAGAGCCGGAGTTGGCCCGCATCCGCAACCAATCCATCGGTTTCATCTTTCAGCAATTCCAACTGCTGTCGCGGATGACCGCACAGAAAAACGTGGAGCTTCCCTTAACCTATGCCGGAATTAAGGGGAGTCGCCGCCGGAGAATGGCCGCCTCCTCCCTGGAACGAGTCGGACTCGCAGATCGCCGGCATCACCTTCCTTCTGAACTATCCGGGGGGCAACAACAACGTGTCGCGATCGCTCGAGCCCTCGTCAACCATCCTGACTTGTTGTTGGCAGACGAACCTACCGGAGCGCTGGACACCGAATCCGGCATGAGGGTACTCGATCTCTTTGCCGAACTTCACCGGGAAGGGAAAACCATCGTCATGATCACTCATGATCCCGAAGTGGCGGCCTGTGCGGACCGCCGGATCGACATCCGGGACGGACAGATCCTGGAAAAACGTCGTTCAGGGGGACATGCCTTATGAGTGTTTGGGAAAACATCAAAATGGCCCTGGACGCCATTCTCGCCCATAAAATGCGTTCGATCCTAACCATGTTGGGGATTGTAATTGGTGTCTCCTCCGTGATCGTGATTGTCTCCATCGGACAAGGAGGGGAAGCGAAGCTATCGGAATCCTTCACTGGGGCTGGCAACACGGTAACCATCACCCCTAGTGCCAAAGTGTATGAAAGGACGGAGGGAGAACTCCCCCCCGGATTTTTCACCCAGGAAGACATTCGCCGGATTGAACAGATCGATGGCGTGGATGCCGTCGTTACCAACAACATGCAATCCGGGGACCTCTTTTATCGGGATAAGGATCTGAAAGGGGCTACCATCAATGGCATCAACAACAATGAACCCCTTCACGCTGAAAATCGTCAGGTGGACAAAGGCCGTCCTCTTGAAGATTCCGACTTTCAGGGAGGAAGCGCAGTCGCCTTAATCACCCCCGACGTCCAAGAAAAGCTTTTCAAAAAAAAGAGCGGAATTGGCGAGATTATCCGCGTGGGAGATCAACCGATTCAAGTCATCGGAGTCTTGAAGGAAGCGGATGGCCTCTTCGGAATGATGGGTGAGGAGAGTATTTACCTTCCTGATAAGACCTGGATTCGCATCTTTGGACAAAGTGAACTGAGTGGAATCACCGTGAAAGTAGATGACCCGAAATCAATCCAACCGGTCGGCAAAGAAGCCGTTCGAGTGTTGAATGACAACCACGACACCAAAGGGGACTACGAGGTACAAAACCTGGAGGAGATCCAAAAGGGCCTCAGCAAAGTGACCAACATCATGACCGCCGTAATCGGCAGTATCGCCGGAATTTCCCTGTTGGTCGGAGGGATTGGAGTCATGAACATCATGCTTGTGTCCGTGACCGAACGGACCAAGGAGATCGGTATCCGTCAATCCCTAGGCGCCACCCGGTCCAACATCTTGGTACAATTCCTAACGGAATCGGTCACCCTATCCCTGATCGGCGGATTGATCGGCTTATTGTTAGGAGCGGCTACAGCGGGTTTGATCAACCTCTTTAGCCCATTGCCCACCCTGATCTCTTTCCCAGTCGCCGCGGGCGCTGTCTTGTTCTCCATGGTTTTCGGCGTCGTATTCGGGATCTTGCCTGCTAACAAGGCCTCCAGATTAAACCCGATCGAGTGTTTAAGGAGGGATTAAGCCTCTAATGGAAGAGCACCAAGTAGACCTGACCCCCATGGAAAGAAAAGTGGCTATACAAATTGCCAAAGGTAAAACCAATGCAGAGATTGCCGATCATTTATTTATCAGTCAGCGCCGGGTCGGTCAATTGATATCTTCTATTAAGCGTAAGTGGCAAGTCCATTCCCGCGTTCTCATCGGCATGATGGCTCTCCATCTGGGCTGGGCCACCTTGGCGATTCATCCGAGAACCGTAGAGGTTCTTGAAAAGAAGGTTCACGTTCGATAGATCCATAAGTTCCAAAAAAGGAAGCCCCCGGAATCCGACGTCCCGGAGGGCTTCCTTTTCTATTCCGCAGGGATGACACGTCCCTCTGCGGCTTTTAACAGCCGGTTCATCACGGAGTGATAGACGCCCTCCATGGGAAAGGCCTCCGCGTAGATCACATCCAAACGCGCATCGTCACAGGTACGCAGAGCCGCGTAGAGGTTTCGAGCCACGGAGGCGGGGTCCTTCCGGCTCCCGAGGGATAGCACCTTGTCTGCCTGGTAAACGCTCTGATTCTCTTCCGTGGTAAGAATGCCAACGCGATTACCTGCTTGAGAAGCCTGTCTCGCTAACTCCGCCATCCTTCGGCGCAGGGCCTCCCCCTCGCCCATCACCAACCACATCTCTCCCTGGGGAGCGTAATGGCGATACTTCATGCCAGGGGAACGTGGGGCTTCCCCTTCCTGTTCTAAACCCGGATCCACATCCACTCGTCCTGCAACTTTCCGGAGCCTGTCCAGCGTTACACCGCCGGGACGGAGTAGGATCGGTACTTCCCCTGTTACATCAACGACGGTAGACTCCACCCCGACCCCCGTGGGCCCCCCGTCCAAAAGTCCGTCAATGCGCCCGGCCAGATCGTCCCAAACATGGTCCGCCTCGGTGGGACTGGGTTTTCCCGACTGGTTCGCACTCGGTGCCGCTACCGGTACCCCTGCTGCCCGCAACAGGGCCAGGGACACCGGGTGGGCGGGCATCCTCACACCCACCGTGGAAAGGCCTGCCGTCACCTGGGAAGCGAGTCCCCTCCGATACCGCAAAACCAGCGTCAGGGGCCCCGGCCAAAAACGACGGATCAAGGCCTGTCCCAGAGGAGGCACCTTCCCTACCCATTCTTTCAATTGGTTGAGATCAGCGATATGGACGATCAGGGGATTATCCGACGGCCTCCCCTTGGCCCGGTAAATGGCAGAGACCGCCTCCTCCGAGCGGGCATCGGCTCCTAGTCCGTATACTGTTTCCGTCGGAAAGGCCACCAGCCGCCCTTCTCGCAAGAGGGCGGCGGCTTCCCGAATACCGGGATCATTTATCAGGATTCCTTCGTCTAGTTCTTCGTCCACTGTCCATCGTGTCGTCTCCATACCATCCGAACCTTTCCATACGAACGCAAGTTTCACCCTTTATCATACCACATCGAAGCGAACACAATGGAAGGAACGGTCCCTAGTCGGCCTTTTCACCGATCCGATCATCTACAAGGATTAGGATTCCGCAACGTTCGCCCTCCGGTAAACCATCGGCTGGCCCCCTTCCGTTTTCGACTGATGGACATGTTCCGACTGTCGGACATCAAGAGGGAGGTCCTCCCAAGCAAGAGGCCGGAAACCGAAGTATTCGAAAATGTTACTGGAAATACCCGCAAGCAAATATATTTCGGAAAGCCCGCTCTTTCGGGCAAATTGAAGGACTAATTCAATCAGTTCCATACCTGTTCGTGCGTTCCACGACTGATTATCCATCACAAAAGAGCGCAATAAACCGCGATCCCCGTAAACTTCCAGCCCTACCGTTCCCACCATACGCTTGGGTGTCACCGATGGATCCTCCACCACGAGAAAACGCTCCACATGCTTGTCCACACCTTTCTCATTCACCCCGGCATTCCGAAGGATGCCCGTAATTCGTTCCACATCCTCCGAAACTGCTCTCCGTACTGTAAACATCTTTTCGCCTCCTTCAACCTGGACAGAATCCTTTCTTCTTTCACCCTATGCACCGACAACACCTCTCAGAACTTGCACTCTGCGCTGTCCCTGTTGGTTGCAGAAATTACCGTGTCTAAGGGGGGCGCACCCTTCGAAGACTATGCCTAATTACTGGGAGGTGAAAGGTTTGCCGGGACCGGATGATTTCGGGAGGGGTTCGGAACGCTGGTTTTTGCGAGGAAACGGATTTCAAAAACAGACTCTGTCACCAGTTTACATCGTCTTATCCGTAGAAATGAGAGTGGCAGAACGGGAATCCATCGCTTCCTCTTCCCTTGGCAGAAGCGGGAAGATCGCCCACTACCATTGGGAGCATCAGGCTCACCGATTGACTTACGATGTAAGGGTCACCCCTTCAGGCGGACCTCTACTTCCCTCCGTATGGCCCTGTGAAGTACGTACAGGTTCGGTTCATTTGAAAACCTGGATCTGGGTAAGTTTCCTTATGGACGAACAGGTCCAAGTCCGAGGTACGGTTTCGCTTCAGGCCAGGAAAACGATCTCCGAGCACAGGGAGTTTTCCTTCCTTATACAGGCGGAGAAGTTGCGCACCGAAGTGATCCCCGTGGGAAAGATCAACGAAGACCGAGGCGAAGTGCGGATTCACGCCCGTATCACGGAGAAAAGGAACTAAACCCACCAAAAAAGATGCTCCAAAGGCGTCCCTAATCGGCGAATCGTTTTACTTAATAAACCAACGGGTATTATTTTAAAAAACCGACGGAAAACAGATAAGGAGGATTGGATGGGCAATCTGAGCCGTCAGAATGATATCGATTGGGTCTTCGGCAAGCACGAATTGATCATCCACCGCCGTTACGAATTTTTCTATAACCTGAATGACGTTCTGATCGCCCTTTGGTTTTTAGTGGGCAGTATCCTTTTCTTTTGGAAAGGGACGCAAGAAGCTGGGACTTGGTTGTTTGTCGTGGGAAGTATCCAACTGTTGGTACGGCCCACCATCCGGATCATCCGGAAGGTTCATCTGCACCGCCTCCAAATGGAGCTCCAAGAAAAATAGGACGCCTCGAAGGCGTCCCTTTTTTTGAGATTACCAATCAAACAGGCCGGAGAAGAAGTCTTCCAGGGAATCGAGGAAAAAGAACCGGATTTCCAAGCGGTCTTCTTGCGGCAACTGTTTCTTTTCAACGGGTGCGGCCAAAACCTGATTGGCAGCCACCGCTTGGGCGGTGAAGGTATTCTCCTCCTTTTCCTCCTCGGGAACAGCGTCACCGTTGCTCATGTCAACAAAGCAGAGAGGCGGAAACAGAACACACCACCAGTTGTCTCCTTTTCCTTCACCAATCGTAATCAAAAGCGCCTCATACTCACCCGCAGGATAAACTTGATCTCCGTACAATTTTGTCGGGAAGGGCACCTGGCCGAAATCCAGCCGTACCGGGTAGGAGAATCCGTGCTTTTTCACCGTCTGCTGAGCAATCCGTTCCAGCTTCGGCAAATCAGCTTGCAACATGGAACGGGCTTCCTCCAGACTCTTCGGCTTCTCCGCCCAGGTCCCCATTTCCTTTAGGATCGAATCCCGCACCTGCCGTTTGAGCCATTGGTCCCGGGCATTATCACTGTTAGCCAAAATTCGGAGGCGAATGGCCTGCTCAGGAATGCTTGCTTTCTCACTATCAGCAGAAACTGGGACAGCACCATTACCGGTCAAAAATCCGTCCGTATCAGCAGACTGAACAAATAGATACGTGGCCGCAGAACAAAGGATGAGAACAATAATAGTCCGAACCTTCAAGATAAACCCTCCTCAACCGATCTATTCACCAGTATGGACAGGCCGGTTGAGGTTTAGTCATCCACAAGCAAAAACTATGAAGAGACTGCTGACAATGCCCTTCCATACCACAAAGGGGCTGGTTTCCAACGGAGGCCTGTGGCATAGCATCCAGCGAGGTGGACTCTTCTACGGGGGTAACACTTGGCACGAAGTGGGAAATCCGGATCCACGCCCCGTGCCGGCGTTTATCCATAACTCAACGGTTTACCCTCATGACAACCACGCGGTCACGCCCTGCCAGATCAGTCAGAACAGTGGATTCAGCAGCTCCCGGCAGAGAGCTGCCCATTTGGGTTACAGCGGAGCCCTGATCCCAACCGATCTCAAAGGCAACAACCCCCGGTTTATTTAGCACCGATGGAGCCTGTTTCAGGATCTCACGATAAGGAGTTAAACCGTCAACACCTCCGTCTAAGGCGATTCGAGGCTCATGTTCCCGTACTTCCCGATCCAACCTTTCCACTTCAGGGGTTGGGATGTACGGCGGGTTGGAAATGATTAGGTCCGCATGAATCCCCTCCCGGATCAAAGGTAAAAGCCAGTCCCCTTCCTGGAAGGCGATATGGGATGAGACGCCGTGGCGTTCGGCGTTACGTTTGGCCATAGCCAACGCCGAGGGAGAGCGGTCGACGGCAATCAGCGACCAATCAGGGCGTTCCGCTGCCAGAGTGACTGCGAGAATGCCGCTTCCTGTGCCAATATCCGCCACAGTTATCGGTTGCTCCCCCCAAATAGCTT
Source organism: Salinithrix halophila (assembly GCF_042650125.1). Classification (NCBI taxonomy): domain Bacteria; kingdom Bacillati; phylum Bacillota; class Bacilli; order Caryophanales; family Thermoactinomycetaceae; genus Salinithrix; species Salinithrix halophila. The sequence goes on along the minus strand of NZ_JBHSAP010000015.1, from coordinate 150,274 downwards.
GTGCTTTCTGCAAAACGGCTTCCACCAATGTTTCGGTATCGGGCCGGGGAATGAGTACTTGCGGGCCGACACAAAAAGAGCGCCCGTAAAACTCCTGTTCCCCGGTCAGATATTGCAGGGGAACCCCTAGTTTCCGTTTTTCTACCCAATCTTTTAAGGTATGTAGGGTTTCTTCATCCAACGGCCGATCCATCTCCATAAAGAAACGAGTTCGCTCCCACCCGAGTATGGACCGAAGCATAACCTCCACTTCAAACGAGCCGTTCTCCACCCCCGCGTTGACCAACCGGTGTGCCTCTTCACGCCAGGCTTTCAACACGGTTGTTTCTTGTCTTTTTTTCATTGAGTCACCCCTGTCCCCCTTATTTTCCCCATGTGGATCCCCAGCAACCGATCAAATCATAACAAAACCAGGCAAAAGCCTGGCCGATTTTCATTCCGCTTTTTTCAGGATTTCCGACTGTTCTTCAAGGACCAGTGCATTGATGATTTCATCCAAGTCCCCGTCAAGCACCAGATCCAGTTTGTGAAGGGTAAGCCCGATCCGATGGTCAGTCACCCGGCTTTGGGGGTAGTTGTAGGTGCGGATTCGCTCGCTACGATCCCCGGTTCCCACCTGGGTCTTGCGGGCGTCGGCCATGCGTGCGGCTTCTTCCCGCTGTTTCTGGTCAAGCAGACGGGCACGGAGTACCCGCATAGCCTTTTCGCGGTTTTTTATCTGGGACTTCTCATCTTGACAAGAAACGACGACCCCTGTGGGCAAATGAGTGATCCGTACCGCTGATTTTGTCGTATTAACGCTTTGCCCCCCAGGTCCGCTGGAGCAAAAAGTATCAATACGCAACTCTTTCTCCTGTACTTCCACATCAACTTCTTCCGCCTCGGGCAATACAGCGACAGTGGCAGTAGAGGTATGGATCCGACCACCGGATTCCGTGGCGGGAACCCGTTGTACCCGATGGGCCCCGCTTTCATATTTCAACCGGCTATAAGCACCCTGGCCCTGCACGGAAAAGACCACTTCCTTAAATCCGCCCATACCCGTCGTACTGGCCTCCAGAATCTCAGATTTCCACCCCTGGCGTTCCCCGTAGCGGGTGTACATCCGATACAAGTTGGCGGCAAAAAGGGCTGCTTCTTCACCACCTGCCGCTCCCCGGATTTCCACGATCACGTTTTTATCGTCGTTGGGGTCTCGAGGAAGGAGAAGCAAACGGATCTCTTCTTCAAGGGCCGTTTTCCGGTGGGAAAGCTCTTCCAATTCCCCTTTCACCATTTCCAACATATCCGGATCCGTTTCTTCCTCCAGCATTGATTTGGCATCGGCATGCTGGGCGGCAATCTCTTTGTAATTGCAATATGCCTGGTATTTCGGCTCCAAATCCGACTGCTCTTTGGAGTATTTGCGAAGTTTTTCCGAGTTGGCGATCACTTCTGGATCACTCAACAAGCGGTTCAGTTCCTCGTACCGGCTTCGGATGGATTCTAAACGCTCCAACACACCGCTTCACTCCCAAACATTCTGATGGGGTTTTTCAACTGCATCCCCCGCTTTTCCAATGGATAACATATTTATTATAGGGGATCCGATTCAGAGCGTCAAAAATGCTTCCTTCCTCTTTGTTTTCATTTCCCGGGAAATGAAAACAAGCCGACATTCATTGGGAGAACGGACACATTTCTTTTTCTGTGTTATCATAAGCCTCAGATACGGGGGCCGCGGCCTCTTTCCCATTATACGGTCTCGCCGGCGAAGCGTCCGGCGGCAAGGAGATGGATTATGGCAGAAGTGTTTTGGACCGCAATTCAATTTATCCCGTTCATTCTGATCTTGTGGTTGGTCAACCAAGCTGAAAGCCGTCGGCTTTCTCAAGAAGGCCATGGCGGTAAAGGGTGGACCATCACGGTATACGGACTTCTCTCCCTCGGATTTTTCTTGCTATTTTTGGCCGGACTTCTATTCATCCTGGGCGGTATACTAGTAAAAACTATGCCAGGAACACCCATTTCAGAAATGGAAGCTGGTCTAGCGGCAGATAAGGTGCTCCTGCTCGGCTTGAGCCTTCTCATCCCCGCCGTTTTCGGACCGCTTCTGCTGATTCCCGCCATCAGGCGAGGGGTCTCTCGTTTTCTTCCGATCGATCCGGACAGCAGGGTTCATGCAGTCAGCCTTGCCTTGTCCATGGTGGTCTGGGCTTATGTGTTGTTTCTTCTCTCCCTGGGGTTGGAGAACCTTGCCAAACTAACCGAGAGTCAGAGGACCACAAACCCGATGCCCTCTTTGTGGGCTCAACAGATCACCTTTTTCCTTATAGCTCTCATCGGTGTCGGTTGGCTTTCCCGGCGCAGTCTGAAGGCAGCACTTCATCGACTGGGTTTGGTTAAACCGACAACACGGCAGGTTTGGATTGGGATCTTGGCCGGGTTTGGCTTGGTGGCGATGGCAACCCTCCTGCAGTATCTGCTCGGACTAGTAGGCGTCACCACTGATCCCAATGTGGAGAAGATGACCGAAGGATTAATGGGGCCCCTTTACGGCTCGGTATGGGGAATCCTGACGCTGGGTCTATCTGCAGCCCTCGGGGAGGAAGCTATATTCCGCGGTGCTCTCCAGCCCCGACTCGGCCTGTTTCTGACAACGCTTCTCTTCGCAGTCGTTCACAGCAATTACGGCCTCAGTCTCTCCACGACAATCGTCTTTATGGTAGGGCTTACCCTTGGCTGGCTACGCATGAAGCACAATACATCGACGACGATGATCGTACACGCCACCTACAATATGACCCTGGGAATCCTGGCGGCCTGGGCCTCCTAAAGGAAACAACCCGGACGAAAAAGCCTGAGCGTTGGCCGCTCAGGCTTTTTCATCGATTCCTTCCGGGAAGATACTGCATCGGATCCCATCTGCTCCTACCGACCCGTACCCGGATTTCATAACGGGGCATCTCGAAGCTGATGCGCCGTAAAACATGTTCCTGCAAGGCTTCATAATCCTTCCTGGGCACATTCCGTTCCGGGGTAACCAGGATCGCGACGTGCCCGCCCAGAATGCTGACTCTAGCGTCCTTCACGCCATGGATACGACGGACCGATTTCCGAATCCGGGTTTTATCATCGGTGTCCGTTGGCCTCGACCAGTCACTGGTCTCCAGGTTGGGGCTGGCATTCCGGATACCAAAACGCCCGTCATCATGCATGAAGTCGTAATTGTTGGTGTTGTACCGCCGTCCGATATGGCGGTCCACCTTAGCCCGTTCCATGGTGCGACCGGGTTTTTCCGAGCCGATATTGGATGCACAGGCAACGGAAGTGAAGAGGAGGAAAACGGCGAAGATGAAAAACCAACGACGAGCCATAAAAAAGCACCTCCCTGACAGTAGTGTGCGTCAGGAAGGTGAAAAACTCTTCGGAAATGATTCCCTCCGATTTGTCTTGTGACAATGACGGCACCGAGCTTCGTACTGTTCCGCTGCCCCCACCTGGATCACCGGCTCATCCTCTCCAGCCGGCCTTCCGTCGATCAAACGCTGGGTACGACCTGCCGCAGCCCCGCACTGGATACAGATCGCCTGCAACTTGGTCACGTATTCAGCGATAGCCAGCAGGGTGGGTGTCGGGCCGAATGGGCGGCCACGAAAGTCTTGGTCCAGCCCGGCGCAGATGACGCGCATTCCCTGGTAAGCGAGGGCCTGAGCTACCTCTACTACCGTTTCATCGAAAAACTGCACCTCATCAAGGGCGACTACATCAATCCCTGTCGTCAAATGCTGTAAGATATCTGTCGCCTGGGTCACCGTGATCGCTTCGGTATAAACACCGCTATGGGAAGCAATGGCGTCAGCACGATATCGGTCGTCAATAGCGGGTTTAAACACGGCTACATTCTGCCTGGCGATGCGGGCCCGCCGTATGCGGCGGATCAGTTCTTCACTCTTCCCCGAGAACATTCCCCCACAAATGACCTCGATCCACCCGTCCCTGGCAATCGGGTTCATGCCAGTCCCTCCCCTATATGTATCCAAAAGGGGATCAGGCAAGCGGTTGCCGCTTGCCTGATCCTCCTTAAACGTGATCTATGGTGATTACATGTTGTATTTCTTTTTGAACCGATCCACGCGTCCGCCCGCGCTGGCCCGCTTCTGTTTGCCAGTATAGAAGGGATGGCATGCGGAGCAGATATCCACGCGCAGGTTTTCTTTCGTGGAACCCGTTTCAAAGGTGTTGCCGCAGGCGCAGGTGACCGTCGTTTTTTTGTATTCAGGATGAATCGCTGCTTTCATCGATTCTCACCTCTTTTCCGGGATCCAGACTTTTGCACGTTCAATGCAAACACTCGATAAGTATAGCATGTTATAAAAAATGGTGCAAGGGGAAAGGAGGGACGTTTCCAGCTCTATTGTCCTGTCCTTGATTCGATAAATGAGGAAAAGGCCTTGATGCCGACTACGGCAAAACGGTGAGCGGATGGAGCGGTCGATCGTGGCGCCGTACCTCAAAGTGAAGGTGGACCCCGGTGGAGTTGCCGGTTGTCCCCATGTTGCCGAGGGCCCCGCCCCGGTTCACATTTTGCCCTTTAGCAACGCTGATTCGGCTCAGATGAGCATAATAGGTGGACCAGCCGTCACCATGGTCGATCACGACTAGGTTCCCGTAACTACCTGAATAACCGGCCTTGACCACTGTTCCTCCCAGGGATGCCTTGATAACGTTCTGCTCGCGACGATTGTTCCAAATGTCGATTCCCGTATGCATTTTCCCATTGCGCCAACCATAGTTGCTGGTAATCTGACCCCTGGCTGGCCAGCGGAAGGAGGAGCTTCGCACTTCCGTTTTGGTTCCACGAGAAGAGGAAGCAAGGCGAATTCCCCCCTTCCCCGGATTTCCCTGTCGCGAAGGCCCTGTTTCCGGATGGGAAGCCTCAGGCTCAAAGGAGCGTGGAACAATCAACACTTGACCGACATAGAGAGCACCGGTCAACTGTAGGTCAGGATTGACCTGTTTGAGAGAGGCCACCGTTACTTTGTGTTTCCGGGCAATGGAATAAAGGGTCTGTCTCTCCTTCACCCGGATTCGCTTTAACTCGACAGGGATTTTTAGTTTCTGACCGATAGGAAGAAAAGCGGGATTTTGAATCCGATTGTACTTTGCGATGGTAGATCCTTTCACTCCATATCTCCGACCGATCCCGTACAGGGTGTCTCCTTTTTTCACCTCATATAAAAGAGGCTTTTTTTTCGTTTTAACAGCCAGATTCCCTTGGGTAACAGAGGAGATAGGGTTGAGGTATTGAACAAATCCTTCCCGGGCTACCTGTTCTTTTTCCCAATCCGGAGTTTTTGTCTGGTTCCATTCGCCGGTATAGGCGGCCTGCGCCTCTCCTCCCATGAATAGCGAAGCTGTACACAGGGAGAGGGATGAGGCGACCACCGTCCTCTTCTTCGGCATCACACCACCTCACGGAACAGATTCGGGCCGAAAATATCCGGCATCCAACTCCATCCTATGCAAGGCTATCGGGAATTATGAAAGAAAGGAAGGATCAAGCGGTAGACGTTCGGCGGGGTTGATTAGAAGCCTCCAGCGTGGCGAGGAACTCCTCATTGGTTCGGGTCTGGGCGAGTTTGCGTAAAATTCCTTCCGTGTGTTCTTGTCCGTCGGACATCGCTTTGCGGAGGGTCCATAATTTATCCAGCTCTTCTTGAGTGAGAAGAAGCTCCTCCCGTCGCGTGCCGGAACGTCTGATGTCGATGGCAGGAAAGATGCGCCGTTCGGAGAGACGCCGATCCAAATGCAACTCCAGATTGCCAGTCCCTTTGAATTCCTCATAAATGACATCATCCATACGAGAACCCGTATCTACTAGAGCCGTCGCCAGAATGGTGAGACTGCCACCTTCTTCGATGTTGCGGGCGGCGCCGAAAAAGCGTTTCGGCCGGTGAAAAGCTGCGGGGTCGATCCCTCCGGACAGCGTGCGCCCGGATGGAGGAATCACCAGGTTGTATGCCCGTGCAAGCCGGGTGATCGAATCCATGAGAATCACGACATCCCGTTTATGTTCGACCAGCCGTTGGGCTCGTTCCAGAACGAGTTCCGCCACTTTAATGTGGTTTTCCGGCATCTCGTCAAAGGTGGAGCTTACCACTTCCCCTTTGACGGAGCGTTGCATGTCTGTCACTTCTTCGGGTCGCTCGTCGATAAGAAGGACAAACAGGTCGATATCCGGGTGGTTGGCGGTAATGCTATTGGCGATCTCTTTAAGAAGCATCGTCTTACCCGCCTTGGGCTGTGCGACAATCAACCCCCGCTGGCCAAGACCCACCGGGGCGATTAAATCCATGATCCGGGTCGATAACCGATTCGGTTCTGTCTCCAGGGAAAGCTTTTTCTGAGGATAAAGAGGAGTTAAAGCGGGGAAATGTAACCGCTCCGCAGCGGCATTGGGATCTTCTCCGTTAACTGCTTCCACGTGGAGAAGCCCAAAATACCGCTCGTTTTCCTTGGGGGGGCGAACTTTTCCGGAAACCAGATCTCCAGAACGAAGGTCAAAGCGGCGAATTTGTGAAGCGGAGATGTAGATATCCTCTGAAGACGGAAGGTAGTTGATCGGTCGCAAAAAACCGTAGCCTTCAGGCAAGATATCAAGGACTCCCTCCATGAACAAAAGACCTGCTTTCTCCGCCTTCGCCTTCAAAATGGCGAAAATCAATTCCCGCTTTTTCATTTGACCGTAATAAGGAATCTGATACGCTTTTGCCAATTTGTACAAGTCCGTTAACCGTTGATGTTCCATGTCTTGCAAAGTAATCTCCACGGGTTTTTTTCACCACACTCTTCTTTCCAATTGTTCGTTACCGCCACCCCGGAAGCCCGCCGCCCTTACAGCACAAGATTGGGCTTCTTCTCCAGTCGGTGCTTGCCGTCAATAAAACGGACGGTACCGGTCTTGGCTCGCATCACCACAGAATGGGTGGACACCTGGGTACCTTTGTAGCGGACGCCTTTCAACAGTTCCCCGTCCGTTACTCCGGTAGCAGCGAAGATGGCATCATCCCCTTTGACCAGGTCTTGCATATGAAGCACCTGTTTCGGATCCGAAATACCCATCTTTTGGCAGCGCATATATTGTCCCTCATCTTCCGGGAGCAGCCTCCCCTGTATCTCACCGCCGAGGCACTTCAGTGCCACCGCCGCCAAAACCCCTTCGGGAGCGCCACCGGAGCCGAGGAGGATGTCAACGCCGGTGTCGCGGAAAGCCGTATTAATAGCGGCTGCCACATCGCCGTCGGAGATCAATTTAATTCGTGCCCCTGTGCTGCGAACATCTTCAATCAGCTGAGCATGACGCGAGCGATCCAGAATGACGGCGACCAGATCGTTCATATCCTTTCCCAGGGCTTTAGCGACGGATTTCAGATTGTCGGCCACCGGAGCGTCGATATCGATATGACCGACGGCTTCGGGGCCGACGGCAATCTTGTCCATGTACATATCCGGTGCATGCAACAAATGACCTCGGTTGGCAACAGCGACGACAGAAAGGGCATTCCAAAGTCCATTTGCCACGATGTTGGTTCCCTCCAAGGGGTCGACAGCCACATCGACCTCAGGGAGGTACCCAAGGCCCAGCCGCTCGCCGATATAGAGCATTGGGGCTTCATCCATTTCCCCTTCCCCGATGACGACGGTTCCTCTCATCGGGATCGTATCAAATACCTTACGCATCGCCGAAGTGGCCGCTTCGTCAGCTTCCTCTTTTTTCCCGAAGCCCATCCACCGTCCGGAAGCCACCGCTGCGGCTTCCGTCACACGCACCAATTCCATGGTCAGACTTCTTTCCATAACCGGATCCCCTCTTTTCTGTTATCCCTTGCGGTTCAAATACGGCCCGCAGGCTTAATGGGTCATTAATTGGAATGAATTCTACCCATATAAGGTAACACATTTCTCCTATGTGTTACACCGATTTTTCGCACAAGAGGAAAACAGCCTTACTCCCGCCATAGTTCCGCGCCAAGCATTTTCAGTTTTTCTTCCAGTTTTTCGTACCCACGATCAATATGATCCACACCGGTAATCTCCGTCACGTCTTGGGCGATCAGCCCCGCTACGACCAAGGCGGCACCGGCACGCAGGTCGGCGGCACGCACAGCCGCACCCTGAAGCGGCGTCCTTCCCTCAATCATGGCGGTCCTCCCCTCAACGCGGACATTGGCCCCCATACGGCATAACTCGTCCACATGCCTAAACCGGGAAGCGTAGATATTATCCGTTACCAGACTCGTTCCTTCGGCACGGGTCAGAAGCGTGGTCAGGGGCTGCTGGAGGTCCGTCGGGAATCCCGGATAGGGAAGGGTCTTGACATCGATGCCTTTGTAGTGTCCCTCTCCCCGCACCCGCAACGCTTCGTCGGACTCATCCACGGTAATGCCCATTTCCCTTAACTTGGCAGTAACCGGTTCCATATGTTTGGGGATCACGTTAGAGACGGTCACCTCTCCGTCCGTTGCGGCGGCGGCAATCATATACGTCCCCGCCTCAATCCGGTCAGGGATAATCGAATGACGGCAGCCGGACAAATTCCGCTTGCCCCTGATGCGAATCACATCGGTCCCTGCCCCTTTGATCTGAGCACCCATCGCTGCCAATAAGGTGGCCACATCGATGATCTCTGGCTCTTTTGCCGCATTTTCGATCACAGTTAGCCCCTCGGCGCGGGCCGCGGCCAACATGATGTTGATCGTGGCCCCGACACTGACCACATCCAGATAGATCCGGGCTCCCTTCAGACGGCGGGCAGATAGGTGGATAGCCCCGTCGCGATGAGTGACCTGGGCTCCGAGGGCTTCAAATCCCTTGATATGTTGATCAATGGGGCGAGGGCCCAAATTACATCCCCCAGGCAGGCCGATGGAGGCTTCCCCGAACCGACCCAACAGGGCCCCCATCAGGTAATAGGAGGCCCGGAGTTTTTTGACGTTGCCATTGGGCATGGGCAGGTTGGTCAGGTGGGTGGCATCGACGGTAATACGATCTCCGTTTTTCTCCACCTCTGCACCCAGATCCCTGAGGATTTCTTCATAGATTTCCACATCACGGATTGCGGGGAGGTTTTCGATCATCGTGCGCGCTTCCGCCAGCAATGTCGCGGGAATAAGGGCAACAGCACTATTTTTCGCCCCACTGATCTGTACCTCCCCGTGAAGAGGACGCCCTCCTTTGATCATCAGCTTTTCCATCCAAACCCTTCCTTTCCGCACACGACTGCCCCCAGGTGGACGGACTGTCCCCAGCCGTGCTGATGAAGTGGAACGTGGAAAACTTTCATAATCAAAAAAAGGGGAAACCGGCGAGGACTGGGCCGCCCCGCCGGAAACCCTCTGATGTTCCCATCTATGTTCGACTCAACCGTTATTCGCTTGTTCCCAGTCTTGCTTGAACTTCTCAATACCCTGATCCGTGAGGGGATGCTTAACCAGTTGACCAAGCACCTTATAAGGTAATGTGGCGATGTGAGCGCCGCTCTCTGCCGCCTGGATGACATGAAGAGGATGCCGGACGCTTGCTGCGATGATTTCCGTGTCGATGGCGTGGAGGTCAAAAATCCGGGAAATCTGCCCGATCAATTCAACGCCATCATGACTGATATCGTCCAACCGACCGAGAAAGGGGCTGACGTAGCTGGCTCCCGCCCGAGCCGCCATCAAAGCCTGATTGGCGGAAAAGATGAGGGTAACATTGGTGCGGATTCCCTGCTTGGCGAAACCGTGGACCGCCTTCAATCCTTCTGTCGTCATCGGGACTTTAACAGTGATTTTATCCGAAATGTTTACGAGGGGTTCTGCTTCCTTCAACATCCCCTCCGCATCGTCGGATAACACTTCCGCACTGACGGATTCGACTCCTTCTGCAATATCGCAGATCTCTTTCAGTACATCCGTAAATTCCCGGCCAGATTTAGCCACTAGACTGGGGTTGGTCGTTACACCGGAGAGAACTCCCCATGAATGGACGGTGCGGATTTCATCCACGTTCGCCGTATCGATGAAAAATTTCATCGCGGCTCACCTCCTGTTGGATGTCAGGGTCAGGCTTTGCCAGAGCTTCCGAAGAGGCGCATTTTTCCTTTGACAGTCTCTTTGATGGCGTCACGACCGGGGCCAAGGTATTTACGGGGGTCGATCATGTCAGGTTTTTCTCCAAGAAGGTCTCGGATAACCTGGGTGCAAGCAACTTGGCTTTCGGTATTGACGTTAATTTTGCCGACCCCGAGTTTGATCGATTCCTGAATGGCCGCATCGGGTACACCAGAGCCGCCATGGAGTACGATTGGAGCGTCAATTTTTTTGGCGACCTCATCAATGATTTCGAAGTGGATTTTCGGTTCACCTTTGTACATTCCGTGAGCGGTTCCGACTGCGATCGCCATGGCATCCACCTTGGTTTCTTCCCAGAAACGGATCGCTTCTTCCGGGTTGGCGAGAGCTGCGTCCTCTTCATCCACTTGAACGTCGTCCTCCACACCACCAATCGTGCCCAACTCACCTTCAACGGAAACCCCGACGGCATGAGCCGCTTTCACGACTTCTTTGGTAAGACGGATGTTTTCTTCAAACGAATAATGGGAGCCGTCGAACATCACGGAGGAGAAACCGGCTTGAATACATTGCATTACTACGTCGAAGCTGCTACCGTGATCCAGATGAAGAGCTACAGGCACGCCGGATTCCCGGGCGGCGATTTCCGCCATAGCGACAACATAGTCAATGCCCATGTAGCGCATAGCTCCTTCAGAAACACCGTAGATGAAGGGAGATTGTTCCTCCTTCGCAGCCGCAGCAATCCCCTGAACGAATTCCAAGTTGTTCATGTTAAACTGGCCGACAGCAAAGCCTTCCTTTTTGGCACGGGGCAAGAAATCGGTCATCGGTACCAAAGGCATAAAAAATCCTCCTGACATGGAATAATCTGGTCCCGTCATCCCGAACCCGGCGGCATTCGATCCCGTCTAAACGCACCTTCTTTGTACAGAGGCGATGTATGTACGGGGTCTTCCCCCGGTTCATAGGAGAAAAATGAACCACTCATTTTGACATTATAACACTCGCTGTTCGAATCCGATAGCCATCCACCAATTGGAAGCGGATTCATTTGGATCGCTATTTCCGGAACATTTTTCCTCCTCTTAGATTCCACTCCTTCGCGAGTTCCTTTCTTCCGCTCTTTTTCCCTCTTTGGCTTCAGAATATGAGGCGGGCCAAGCGGGACATAGAGAAGGAGCCTTCAGGGAAATCATCCCCAAAAAGCTCCTAGAAAACCGGCATTCCCCGGGAAATCTTATTTTGGTATCGTATGGATCGGTTCACAGGGGCCCTCCTCTTTATTCGGCAGTGCCAAAATGCGCCGAGCCTCATCAGGGGTGGCCACGGGTCGTTCCAACTCCGCCGCAAGCCGTTTTACCCGAGCGACCAGCTGCGAATTGGTTGCCAGTTCACCCTTCCGGTAATAGAGGTTGTCCTCCAAACCGACACGGACATGCCCTCCCAAGGTGACCCCGAGAGCGGCCATCGGCAATTGGTTGCGACCGATTCCCGCCACGGTCCAGGTAGCGCCTGCCGGCAACTGATCGACCAAGAGAAGGAGATGCTTCGCATCGGCGGGAATTCCACCTGGCATACCCATGACAAAATCAAAATGGAGATGGCCTGTTACCAACCCTTCTTTTACCAAGGCGATGGCGGTAGAAATCATTCCCGTATCGAAGATCTCGAACTCCGGGCGTACCCCGTGTTGTTGCATGGAGTCGGCAAACTGCCGGATTTCACCGGGCGGATTGTGAAAAACTCCGTTCCCGAAATTGACGGTCCCTGTAGTCAATGTAGCCATCTCCGGGGAAAGGGTGACCGGTTGTAACCGGTCCTCCGGGGTCATCCCCACGGCGCCTCCCGTGGATACCTGGATGATCATCCCGCATCGCTTTTGGATCGCCTCGATTGTTTCACGATACAACTCCCGACTCTGGCTCGGTCGCCCTTCCTTGTCCCTGACATGGATATGGGCGATGGACGCTCCCGCCTCACAGGCTTCCGCCGCCTGTTCGGCAATCTCCTCTGGGGTAACAGGAAGGTGAGGGGTGTCTTCCCGTGTCACTTCCGCCCCCACCAGGGCGGCGGTAATGATCAATTTGTCCATGACGACCGCTCCTTTCGGGCCATGAAAAAAGCTCCCGCCCACACCCTCGAGGGGAATGCGCGAAAGCGGGGGCTTCCGTCTACCGTTGCCCCGGTCACCTTTTTAGTCGCTTCTGTTTTTCCTTAGGAACCACACAAGTACCTGATGCTCGAGCCACTTCCAGCGGTTCTTCCAATACCTGTGCAGCTGATGGAACGGATGGATCGATATGGGCTTCGATTACCTTGACTGCTGTAAAGGACATTGCACGGGAGGTATTGCCCACCCGGGTGATCCGCCCGGTAGCTTCGATGAAATCCCCCGCGTAAACCGGGACGAGGAACTCCACGGAATCGTAAGCGACGAATAGACCTTCATCCCCGTCGTGACGGATGAGGAGTTCCGTCGCCAGATCGCCGAACAAGGCTGTCATCCGTGCTCCATCCACCAGGTCGCCTCCGTAATGGGCATCCGCTTGACTCATACGCAAGCGGATTTTGGCTTCCAGCATCCTTTTCCCTCCCCAAAAATCAGGATTCATCCAATTGGCGCAGAACTTCAGAGCGAAGCTCCTCGATGTCGAAAGGTTTGGTGAAGTGAGCTAACGCTCCTAATTTAGAAGCCTCCTCCACCATATCTAGCTCCCCATAGGCAGTCATCATGATCACCCGGGGGGTGAGGCCCTCCTGGCGAAGGTGCCGGAGGAGTTCCAGGCCGTCCATGCCGGGCATTTTCATGTCCAGCAGGATCAGGTCGGGGTCCTCCGTTTGGATGATATCCAGGGCCACTTTGCCGTTGGCCGCTTGAAAGACCCGGAATCCCTCCCGACTGAACACCTCTTTTAAGAGGACCCGAATCCCGAATTGGTCGTCCACGATTAACACCTTTTTCCCGGAGAGTGACATCTGTGTCCCCCCTTCCCGTAAATCCGCGCGGCCCGCCCCGATGGGAATCCCTCCTCCTCTGGCCGGCCCCTATGGGTGAAACAGGGTACCGGTGTTCCATTTATCACGTCCGTACATTCCAACCTGCGGCCTTCCTATTATTAATTCGTATATGCCCACCATCTTTCCTGCACTATTCGGTTAAAATCCATGAAGAAGGGGCTGAAAGAGCGAGGGAATCGGCCTTATGCATGGAATTCTGCACCAAAGGAAGGGATTATATGGATAATCTACTTTTCTCAAACACCGCAAAAAACCTCCGCACGGTTGTACGGAGGCTAAGATGAATACCAGCATCGGTACGGGGAATCGATTTCCGTCAGACCCGTTCCGCCTTTAAGCTGGCTTGGAGTGCTGCTGCGACAAAGTCGCGAAAAAGAGGTTGTGGCCTGTTGGGCCGGGAGGTGAACTCAGGGTGAAACTGACAGCTGACAAACCAGGGATGGTCCTTTAATTCCACGATTTCTACCAGTCGACCGTCAGGGGATGTTCCGGCAAAGACATATCCTGCCTCGGCCATTTGTTCCCGATATTCGTTATTAAACTCGTAGCGGTGGCGGTGACGCTCGTATACCAGACCATTTCCATAGGCTTCTTGAGCGCGGGTACCCGGAATAAGTTTACAGGGATACAAGCCAAGGCGCATCGTTCCGCCCAGATCTTCGATCTCCTTTTGTTCGGGCAGCAGGTCGATGACGGGGTTGGCGGTCTCGGGATCGATCTCCGAACTGTTGGCCCCGTCCAAGCCAAGGAGGTTACGTGCTCCCTCGATACAGGCGACCTGCATTCCTAGGCAGATACCTAGCATAGGGATCCGTTGTTCCCGGGCAAAGCGAACGGCGGCGATTTTCCCCTCGATTCCCCGGTCGCCGAATCCGCCGGGCACAAGGATGCCGTCGGCTTCACCCAGCAATTGGGCAGCATTCTCATCCGTTACCTCTTCGGCGTTGACCCAAAGAATCTCCACCTCGGTATCATTGGAGAAACCTGCGTGGTTGAGGGATTCGACGACACTCATGTAGGCATCGTGAAGGGCGACATATTTGCCGACGACGGCAATTTTGGTTCGATGAGTCAGGTTCTTCACCTTGTCGACTAGGGCAATCCATTCTGTCATGTCCGCTTCTCCGCCGTCCAGGCCCAAGTGCTTCACCGTGATTTCATCCAGACCCTCGTCTTGTAGCATCAAAGGTACTTCATAAAGGGTCTCTGCATCACGGCATTCAATTACCGCCTGATAATCGATATCGCAGAAGAGAGCCAGTTTCCGTTTCATGTCTTCAGACAGAGGCTGACCTGTCCGGCAGACGATGACATTAGGTTGGATACCGATGCCCCTGAGCTCCTTGACACTATGTTGCGTCGGCTTCGTCTTCAATTCACCGGTGGCGGATAGTTCCGGAATCAAAGTGCAGTGGATGTATAGGACATGGTCACGCCCCACTTCACTCTTGATCTGACGGATCGCCTCCAGAAAAGGTAGGCTCTCAATGTCACCCACTGTTCCGCCGATCTCGGTGATCACCACGTCCGGGTGGGTCTCCCTCGCAGCCCGGAAGACCCGATCCTTGATCTCATTCGTGATGTGGGGAATGACCTGAACTGTACCCCCGAGGTAGTCTCCCCGGCGTTCCTTGTTGATGACAGCAGAGTAGACTTTCCCCGTGGTGACGTTGGAGTTCTTGGAAAGGTTGATGTCGATGAACCGTTCATAATGACCTAGATCCAGGTCTGTTTCTGCCCCATCGTCCGTTACAAACACCTCGCCGTGCTGATAAGGGCTCATCGTACCCGGATCCACATTGATATAGGGGTCGAATTTTTGAATGGTCACCGTCAAACCCCGGTTTTTCAACAACCGGCCCAGGGATGCCGCCGTAATTCCCTTGCCAAGGGACGAGACGACACCGCCGGTCACAAAGATAAACTTGGTCATGGATCGGCCCTCCTTCGGTTATGGTTCCCAAAAATTGTTTCACAATGAGAAAAAGCGCCACCCTGAACGGGGGCGCTCTTGCGTGTAAGGGTACCGCCACCGCGGAAATCACCCGCGGTTCGGAACGTGCTTATAAAACGTACTTCATTAGCCCATCGCTTAGTTTAACCTCGCAGACAGGCTTTGTCAAGCGGCGGGAGGGAGGGGTGAGGAGGGCTAATCGTCCAATTCATAGACTGGTTAGGATTCTTCGTCCTCGGTTTCCTCTTCATCGCCTTCATCCTCGAAGCCGTTTTCGCTTTCTTCCTCGTAATCTTCGTCGTAATCACCGTCGTCATCGGTGGACGTCTCATCAAAGGGGGAATCTTCCTCACCGAAGAGATCCTCTTCATTTAGGTCCTCGTCACTGTAATCATCTTTCACATTTTGCGCGACGGCGGAGTCGGTGGCCTGCTCCGTCGGATACCAGCGTCGCAGACCCCACAGGCTCTTCCCTACACAGATAAAACGGCCGTCGATGTTGATCTCCGTGTAGAGCTGCGCGATGTAATGCTTTATTTCACCCGTGGAAAAACCTTTCAATTGGGAAACCTCGTTCATCAGATCCCTATACAAAACGGGTTCTCCCTTTTTTTTCAATATATTATATGCCAGGTCGACCATCGCGGTCTCCCGAATCTCCTCCGTGGACAGTTTTTCTGCCAGGTTGTCGGGCATGAGGGCACATCCTTCCTTTCCAAAGTGGGCGGAAGTTCCGCACGTGAAGCAGTTGTATCCAGTCGTATGTCTATTTTAACCAAAACGGGTTCGAAGTCAACCAACAAGAAGGGATTCAAAGAAAAACCCGCCCGAGGCGGGTTATACAGGGTTACATATTTCGCCGATACTGGCCACCCACTTCGAAGAGAGCTTCCGTAATCTGCCCCAAGCTGGCGACACGGACGGTCTCCATCAGCTCAGCGAAGAGATTGCCGTCTTTGCGGGCCGTTTCTTGCAAACGGGCGAGGGCCCCGAGTGTTTCTTCCCGGTGTCTCTCCTGGAAGGAACGCAGGTTCTGAATCTGAGCTTCCTTTTCCTCGGGGGCGGCACGGGTCAGCTCGTATTCCGGTTCTGCTTCCTCCCCCTCTTTCAGAAACGTGTTCACTCCGATAATCGGCAGATCGCCGGAGTGTTTTTTCGTTTCGTAATAGAGGGATTCCTCTTGGATCTTCCCCCGTTGGTATTGGGTCTCCATCGCTCCGAGGACGCCCCCCCGATCGGAAATACGTTCGAACTCCCGCAGTACGGCCTCCTCTACCAAATCGGTCAATTCTTCGATGATAAAAGAGCCCTGAAGGGAATTTTCATTTTTAGAAAGGCCCAGCTCTTTCGTAATGATTAACTGGATGGCCATCGCCCGCCGGACGGAATCTTCCGTGGGAGTGGTGATCGCTTCATCGTAAGCGTTGGTATGGAGGGAATTACACTGATCGTTAAGAGCCATTAAGGCCTGAAGAGTGGTTCGGATATCGTTGAAGTTGACCTCCTGGGCGTGAAGAGATCGGCCCGAAGTCTGAATATGATACTTCAGTTTCTGGCTCCTCTCGTTGGCCCCGTATAGACGCTTCATAACTACGGCCCAAATGCGGCGGGCCACTCGGCCAATGACCGAATACTCCGCGTCGAGACCGTTGGAGAAAAAGAAAGAGAGGTTAGGAGCAAACTGATCGATCTTCATCCCCCGGGAAAGATAATACTCCACATAGGTGAAAGCATTAGCCAGGGTAAAGGCCAGCTGAGAAATCGGGTTGGCTCCCGCCTCAGCGATATGATAGCCGCTGATACTGACGGAGTAGTAATTCCGGACTCCGTGATCGATGAAATACTGTTGGATATCGCCCATCATTTTAAGGGCAAACTCCGTGGAGAAGATGCAAGTGTTCTGCCCCTGATCCTCTTTCAGGATATCCGCCTGCACCGTTCCACGCACAGTGGCCAGGGCCCGGGATCGAATGGCCTGCCGCTCTTCCTCCGTAGGTTCCCGCCCTTCCTTCTCCCGAAAGCGGTCGATCTGCTGATCAATCGCCGTATTAAGGAACATGGCCAGTATGATGGGAGCCGGACCGTTAATGGTCATCGAAACGCTGGTAGAAGGAGCGCACAGGTCGAAGCCGGCGTAGAGCTTCTTCATGTCTTCCAACGTGCAGATACTCACCCCAGACTCCCCGATCTTCCCATAAATGTCCGGCCGTTCATCGGGATCCCTGCCATACAGGGTAACACTGTCAAAAGCGGTGGAGAGGCGCTTTGCGGGTTCCCCTTCGGAGAGATAATGAAAGCGGCGGTTGGTCCGTTCCGGTGTCCCCTCCCCGGCAAACATTCGCTTCGGATCCTCATCCCCCCGCTTAAAGGGAAAGACACCAGCGGTATAGGGGAAGCGGCCGGGGACGTTTTCCTTCATCGCCCAACGAAGGACCTCTCCCCAATCCTCAAACCGGGGGAGAGCCACCTTAGGAATCCGACTTCCGGACAGTGTTTCGGTAAACAAGGGAGTGCGGATCTCTTTATCCCTCACCTTGACCACGAATTCTTCCTGCCGGTAAGCTTCTTTCAAGCGCGGCCATTCTTCCAGGGTACGCCTGGACTCGGGGGCAAGGCGTTCCTTGATCGACTCGGCGGCTTCCTCCAGCGGTACGAGCGGTCCTTCCCTTTCATCGGTGCCGTCATGGAGCCTTTCCTTAAAAATTTCCCTGGCACCGTTCACCTGGAACCACTTGCGGGCGAGGTCGGCCTGTTCCTCGGTATATTCCCGGTATTTACGAACGGTAGAAGCGATCTCTCGCAAGTAATGCATCCGCTCGGGCAGAATGATGGGACGTGCTTCCGTGTTGTGCTCCACATTTAGGTCCGACTCCCAGCCGAGGGAAAGCTTTTTTGACACGCCTGTAATGAGAGCTTTGTAGAAAAGGTGAGTACCGGCATCGTTGAATCGGTGGGCCATAGTCCCGTAGACCGGAATATCCCGGTCATCGGCGTCAAAGAGGTGATGGTTACGCCTGTATTGCTTTTTCACGTCCCTTAGGGCATCCTCGGAACCTTTACGGTCAAACTTATTGATGGCGATCAGGTCCGCGTAGTCCAGCATTTCGATCTTTTCCAGTTGGGAAGGGGCACCGAACTCCGATGTCATCACGTAGACGGAGAAATCACTCACTTCGATAATATCAGCATTCCCCTGGCCGATTCCGCTTGTTTCCACCAGGACGAGGTCGAAACCCGACTGCTTCAGGATACCAATCGCTTCTTTGGTGGCAGCGGACAGCTCGGAACGGTTCTTCCGGGTGGCAAGGCTCCGCATGTAAACCCGTGGATGATGGACCGCATTCATGCGGATGCGGTCCCCGAGGAGAGCGCCGCCGGTTTTCTGCTTGGAAGGGTCAATGGAGAGGATCGCTATCTTTTTCTCCGGGAAGTCTCCCAAAAAACGGCGAACCAATTCATCAGTGAGAGAGCTCTTCCCCGCGCCACCGGTCCCGGTCAGGCCCACCACCGGCACCGTCTTTTTCTTGGCAGCCTCTTCCGCTGGAACAGAGAGGGCGGCAGCTGCAACGGCCTCCTCTCCCTCATTCTGCTCGACAGACGTAATCAAACGGGCGATGGCCGCTACATCCCCGCGGGCCGCCGCTTCCGGTTCCCCGGTAATCCGCTCCACAGGAGGAAAATCGCAGGCCCGAACCATCTGGTTGATGATTCCTTGCAAGCCCATGGACCGCCCATCCTCCGGCGAAAAGACTTTAACCACCCCGTAGGCTTCCAATTCCCGAATTTCCCGAGGGACAATGACGCCGCCCCCACCGGCGAAAACCTTGATATGGTCTGCCTTCTTCTCCTTTAGCCGGTCCACCATGTATTTGAAGAACTCCATGTGCCCCCCCTGGTAGGAGGAGACCGCAATCCCCTGTACATCTTCCTGAACCGCCGCATCGACGATCAGGTCGACAGACCGGTCGTGGCCCAGGTGAATCACCTCAACGCCACTTGCTTGCAACAGCCGCCGAAACAGGTTGATCGAGGCATCGTGGCCGTCAAAAAGACTGGCTGCCGTCACGAACCGCACTGGGTGTTTCGGTCTGTATACCTCCCTGGTCATCCTACTCGCCTCCCGCATCTTCTTGGGTACATTCACTCAACAGGAGGGCCGTCTGGCGGCGGGTATACTCCTCCAGCGAGTAATGCCCGCCAAGGGCCCACCGACGAAAAGTCCACATCTGCCCCAGCACCATGATATTGTGAGCCATCAGCTTGACCGAAGAGGCGTCCAGCTTCAGAGTCCCATCTCGGATTCCCCGGTGCAGTACCTCTTCGAAAAGAGCGGTAATCTCCTCTTCTTTCTGTAAAATCCGCTTTTTGGCTTCCCGGGGAAGCGACTTGGTCTCCTGATAAATCAGGAGGACGTAATCACTCATCTCTCCCATCAGCCGAAAATGTTGGGAAACGGCCCGCATCAGCCCTTCCTTCCCTGTCCGGATTCCTTCGAGGGCTTCCCGAAGGCGCCGCTCCAGCTCGGCATGGATGTAGTCGCATACCAGGTAGAGAACATCTTCCTTGGTCTGGATATATTCATACATCGTTCCGATGGAAAGGCCGCATTCTCGGGCGATCTCCCGGGTGGTCGTCTTATGAAAGCCCTTCCGGACAAACAGGTTGAAAGCCCCATGGATGATCTGACTGCGGCGCTGTTCGACCAGACGGCGGTTTTTTACCAACGAAGGGATCCCTTTTTCATCCCCGGTCATAGTTAGCGCCTCCCGATGTATCCATGAGGCGAGCCAACCACTTCCGAGCCACCTCATGGGGAGCTTTTTCCCTGGATTGGACCCGGTCCAAATCCTGTTGGAAGGCAGGATCCCGAATGCGATCCGCCAGCTGGTTCCGAAGTTCTTCTTCCATGATCTCCTGTACCTCCCGCCGGAGGCGCTGCAGACGATGCCCCTCCCAGTTTCCGCTTTCCAGGAGATAGAGGCGGTGGGATTCCATCTTTCCCCACAGCAAGTCCAAGCCTCGTCCTTCCTTACTCTCCGTTTGGACAATCGGGGGCATCCAGGGAGCATCCCCTTTCACAAGGGAAAGCATCTCTTCAATATCCCGGACCAGCTTTTCCGCCCCCTCTCCATCCGCTTTATTCACTACGAATAAGTCGGCGGTCTCCATGATTCCCGCCTTGAATACCTGAACCGCATCCCCGCTCCCAGGGGTGAGGACCAGAGCGACGGTATCCGCCAGATGCATAATGTCGATTTCCGACTGGCCGACTCCAACCGTTTCAATAAAGATTACGTCATAGCCGGCGGCGTCAAGCACCCGGGCCGCCTCTTTTGCAGGACGGGCCAGGCCACCCAAGCTTCCCCGCGTTCCCATACTGCGGATGAAGACCCCTTTGTCCAAGGCATGGCGAGCCATCCGAACCCGGTCTCCCAGGAGAGCCCCGCCAGTAAAGGGACTGGTCGGATCGACAGCAATCACGGCCGCCTTTTTTCCTTGCTTGCGGATCTCGAAGAGGAGTCCGTCGACAAGCGTGCTCTTCCCTGCCCCTGGTGATCCGGTTACACCAATGAGGAAAGCGCCTCCGGTATGGGGATAAAGAGCTTCCATCAGCGCCTCCCGGCGGATATCCCCATTCTCAATCCAGCTGATCGCCCGGGCGATTTTGCGCCGGTCACCCTCTTTGACTGCGTTCACCCATTCGTCCATGGACTCCTCCTCCTTTCCGTTGGAGGGCCTTCTCATTCCTTCAACAGATGTCCGGCAATCACGAGGCGTTGAATTTCGTTGGTCCCCTCGTAAATCTGCGTAATCTTGGCATCTCGCATAAACCGCTCAACCGGATACTCCCGGGTATACCCATAACCGCCGAAAACTTGAACGGCCTCCGTCGTGACGCTCATGGCGATATCCCCCGCGTACAGTTTCGCCATCGCCGAAGCTTTCCCATAGGGAAGTCCCCTGGACTCCAGCCATGCCGCCTGGTAGGTGAGCAGGCGGGCCGCTTCGATCTGGGTCGCCATATCTGCCAATTTAAACTGGATCGCTTGCAACTTGCCGATCGGTTTGCCGAACTGCTTCCGATCCTTGGCATAAGCCAAAGCGGCATCAAGGGCTCCCTGGGCGATTCCGACAGCCTGGGCTGCGATTCCGTTTCGCCCTCCGTCCAGTGTCATCATGGCGATCCGAAAGCCTTCCCCCTCCTTGCCGAGGCGGTTGGCAACAGGAATGCGGCAATCTTCGAAGACAATTTCTGTCGTCGGCGAGGAGCGGATGCCCAGTTTGGATTCCTTTTTGCCGATGGAAAAGCCCCGGGTTCCCTTTTCTACAATAAAGGCTGTAACACCGTGGTGCTTTTGCTCCGCATCAGTAACGGCAAAGACCAGATAGATCTCCGCCTCCCCCCCGTTGGTGATGAAAATCTTGTTTCCGTTTAGGGTGTACTCGTCTCCTTCCCGGCGAGCGGTTGTCCTCATGTTGGCCGCATCAGAACCAGAACCGGGTTCGGTCAGGCCGTAGGCCCCTAACTTTTTCCCTTCGGCGAGGGGCTTCAGGAAATGCTTTTTCTGCTCTTCTGTCCCGAATTTCCACAATGGCCAGCTGGCCAAGGAAAGATGGGCGGACAAGGTAACACCCGTGGACCCACACACACGGGAAAGCTCCTCAACAGCGATGACATAGCTCAAAAAATCGGAACCCGCCCCGCCCCACTTCTCCTCCCAGGGAATGCCCGTTAAGCCCAATTCCCCCATCTTGTCATAGATGGAGCGGTCAAAGGATTCCTTTTCATCCCTTTCTGCCGCGGTGGGGGCCACCTCTTTGACGGCAAAATCCCGCACCATCTTGCGCATCATCTCATGTTCCTCGCTCAATCGAAATTGCATCCTTGACACTCCTTTTACGCTCCCGCGACAAACGGGGTTTCTCCTCCAAAGCACGTTCAATCCTGCAATAGGTCTTCCCCGATGACCATCCGCTGGATCTCATTGGTTCCTTCGTAAATCTGAGTTACCTTGGCATCGCGGAAAAGGCGTTCCACCGGATATTCCCGGGTGTATCCATAACCACCGAAAACCTGGATCGCCTCGGTGGTCGCATCCATAGCGACATCGGATGCAAACATTTTGGCCATGGCAGCCTCACGGCGGCAAGGATGCCCGCCGTCCCGAAGGACTGCCGCACGGTAGACAAGGAGCCGGGCCGCTTCGATCCGCGTCGCCATATCCGCCAACTTGAATCCGATCCCTTGCAACTTCCCAATCGGTTTGCCAAACTGCCGGCGTTCTCCGGCGTAAACACGGGCCGCTTCTAATGCAGCTTGGGCCAGCCCCAATGCCTGGGCCCCAATCCCGATTCGACCGCCTGCCAAGTTGGAAAGAGCAATTTCATAACCCTGTCCTTCTTCACCGAGTCGATTTTCCGCCGGTACTTCCGCCTCCTCGAAGATCACTTCGCAGGTGCTGGAACCACCCAGGCCCATTTTTTTCTCCTTCTTACCGATGACCAGACCGGGGGCGTCTTTTTCCAGAACAAAGGCGGTGATCCCTTTCGCTCCCTTCTCCGGATCCGTGACGGCAAAGGTCGTGTAGGTGTCCGCCTCCCCCGCGTTGGTGATAAATACCTTACTCCCGCTGAGAAGATAAGTATCCCCGCACCTTACCGCCCGAGTCCGGAGTGCAGAAGCGTCAGAACCCGCTTGAGGCTCGGTCAACGCGAATGCGCCGAGGAATTCCCCGCTGGCCAGTCTCCGGACATATCGCTCCTTTTGTGCCTCCGTCCCGTATTTTAAGATCGGATTGGTTCCGACGGAGGTGTGTACCGCCAGGATAACCCCTACGGTGGCGCTGACGCGGGACAGCTCTTCCAGGGTCAGGATGTAAGAAAGAAAATCGGCCCCCGCACCACTCCACTCTTCCGGTACGGGAATCCCCATCAAACCCATCTCTCCCAGTTTGGTCACTACCTCCCGGGGAAAGCGGTCCTCCCGGTCCATCGATGGAATCCAGGGTGTGATTTCCTTGCGCGCGAATTCGCGCACCATTTTACGCATCATGTGTTGTTCTTCCGTCAACCGGAGTTCCATGGTGATCTCTCCCACTCTACTCCTATTTATGGGGTGAGCCCCTTGTCAGGATCAGCTCTCATAGATGTAAAAACCGCGCCCTGCCTTCCGCCCTGTCCAACCTGCCTTCACATATTTCCGGAGGAGAGGGCAGGGTCGATATTTGGAATCCCCAAAACCCTCGTGCAGGGTCTCCATGATATACAGACAGGTGTCCAATCCGATAAAGTCGGCCAGCGTAAGGGGACCCATGGGATGATTCATCCCTAATTTCATCACTTGATCGATGGCCTCTGGTTCGGCAACACCCTCATAGACAGCATAGATCGCCTCGTTGATCATGGGCATCAGGACCCGATTGGAGATGAATCCGGGAAAATCCTTTACTTCCACCGGCGTCTTACCCAGTTCTTTCGCCAGGGATTCCACGGTATGATACACTTCGTCGCTGGTAGCCAGACCCCGGATCACTTCCACCAGCTTCATCACCGGCACCGGATTCATGAAATGCATCCCGATCACCTTCTCCGGCCGGTTCGTCGATGCCGCGATCTCCGTGATTGGAAGGGATGAAGTATTGCTGGCCAAAATGGTACGACTAGGACAAGCTTCGTCCAATTGACGGAACAGCTCCGTCTTTACCCCCATGTTTTCCACCACGGCTTCGATCACGATGTCGGTCTCCTCGACCGCTTTTTCGAGGGAGGCGAACTTGTGAATTCGGTCAAGGATCGACAACTTCTCTTTCTCATCCAGACGCCCTTTCTCTACCTGTCGAGCCAGATTTTTTTCAATCCTGCCAACTCCTTTCTCCAGGAATCCCTCCTGCAAATCGTAAAGGTTCACTTGACAACCGGCCTCGGCTGCCACCTGGGCAATGCCGCTCCCCATCTGACCGGCTCCGATCACCGTGACATGCTGGATCTTCATCGGCTTTTTCCTCCTTTTTCAAGCTGGCATCCCATGCTCTCTGTTTCTGGGTGAATCAATCCACCCGAATGAGGACGGCATCTCCCTGAGCAGCACCGCTGCAGATACCCGCCACTCCCAGGCCTCCTCCGCGGCGACGGAGTTCATGAATCAAGGTAAGGATAATACGCGCACCGCTGGCCCCGATCGGATGCCCCAGTGCAACCGCCCCGCCATTGATGTTCACCTTCTCTTCATCCCAACCCAGAATCTTTCCATTGGCGAGAGCAACAGCAGCAAAGGCTTCGTTTACCTCAAAGCAATCGATCTGGTCTGGGGTGAGGCCATGCTTTTTTAAGAGCTTCTGGATGGCATATGCCGGAGTGATCGGGAAATCCTTCGCCTCCATCGCTACTGCGGCATGTCCCAGCATTTTGGCAACGGGCTTCACCCCCAATGCTTCCACTTTGGAATCGGAGGCGAGAACCAACGCACAAGCTCCGTCGTTGACGCCGGGAGCGTTCCCCGCTGTCACCGTTCCATCCTTAAGAAAGACCGGCTTTAAGGATGCGAGCTTGTCAACGGTCGTGTCCCGACGGGGTGCCTCATCGGTGTCGACCACGGTTTCTCCTTTGCGCCCTTTCACGGTCACCGGTACAATTTCCTCCGCCAGCTTGCCTTCATCGATGGCAACCACCGCCCGTTGATGGCTGCGTTGGGCCCAACGATCCTGTTCTTCCCGGGTTACCCCATACTCGGCGGCTATGTTGCTTCCGTGTACGATCATATGCACCCCATCAAAGGCGCACCAAAGACCGTCATGGATCATCAGGTCCGTCATCTGCCCGTCGCCCATGCGTTGGCCCCACCGGGCGCCCTTCAGAACATAGGGAGCGTTGGACATGCTCTCCATACCACCGGCTACGATTAGGTCGGCATCCCCTGCTCGGATGACCTGATCCGCCAGGGTAGCACTCCGCATCCCGGAAGCACATACCTTATTGATCGTCTCCGTCCCTACTTCCCAGGGGAGTCCCGCCTTACGTGCCGCCTGCCTTGAGGGAATCTGGCCCGCTCCCCCCTGGAGAACCATTCCCATGATCACTTCCTCCACCTGTTCCCCCGGCACGCCAGCCCGGTCCAACGCCCCCCGGATTGCCGCTCCTCCCAAATCCACCGCTTGCAAATCTTTCAGTCCGCCCCCAAATTTCCCGAATGGGGTGCGGGCTCCTCCCAGAATGACTGTTTCCGCCAATGTCAGCACCTCCGCTTAAAATGTAAAAATCCCTGACCAACCGAGCGCTCGTTCAGTTCCGGCGCAAAAATAAAACGCTTTCAATATCAAGATTACTCTGTTTTTTGTGGATTGGCAATCATTTTTCCGTATTCAAGAAACAAGCGCCTTTTCCATGAGAAGAAAAGACACTGTGAGGTTATGGACAAATCCCGGAAAGAGGTGCGGAGCCGGATTGCCGACTCCGCGCCCGATGTTCCTCCCGCAGATGCGGGGTCTGTCCACTAGGTGCCCTCCGCTGGGTTGCCGGTACCAATGATTCCTTGTAGGCTTGCAACACGATTGCTTTTCCCCGAAAAGCGGAACTCACCCCTGAATCTTTCGTGTTTCGAAACTACCTGACAAAAAATTATCCGGGTCGCCACACCCGGATTTCCTCCAATACCGCGTCAGTCCCTGTCAAGGAAGCAGTCCGCCTGCCTACACAAAGGACTTAGACAAAGAGCCCCATATACAATTCATCCACATATTCCCCTTCGATCACCGCCTGTTTGAGGCGGCGGCCCTCCACTTGGAAACCGTACTTTTCATACAGTTGGATGGCCCGGTCGTTATTGTCCCAGACATCCAAATTGATCTTTTCCACCCCATGGGTCCGGGCCCATTCGATGGTATACTCCAAAAGCTGGGTACCCAGGCCGAGACCTCGGTAACCGGGAACCAGCCAGGTGCGGAATTTAGCCGTATGGTCGCTTGTTCCCTCCAAACCACGGCGGAGAAGGGCTACACCGGCAATTTCACCATCTACTTCGACCACTGTGTACATTCCACCGCCTTCACGAATGTCTTCAATCTCCTCCCGTTTTTCCTCCCGATCCGGAAGGGAATCCGGTGTTTCGTTGAGATAGACGCCCTCTTCAACCACCCGGGTAAGGCGCCGATGAATTTCCTGTGCATCATGGGGCTCCGCCGGGCGGATAACGAGAGAATGACCCTCTTGCTCCCAATGGCGTTTGTATTGAAAATGTCGGATGTCCGTTGCCTCCATATCGCTGTCTCCTTTCTTCCAAACCCTCCTGTGTCACTCCAGCACCAGGTCAGGAACGGTAAAGCATCGTCCCTCTCAGTATCCCCCGGGTGAAACCCCATATCCCGTCGCAACGGTGATTGTTTTTGTTTAACTAAGCCGAGCATCTCGCAATAAGTATCGCGATCATTTCTCATCCCCATTATGTTTAGATCCCCAGAGAAAGAAAAAACCGTCTCATCGAGACGACTCTTCTGCCTCCAACCTTATCCTCACAGAGTGATCATCCAAGCCGCTAAAGCCAACTGCGACGCTAGGAAGACGCCTCCTACGATGTAGAGAATCGTTGCTATACGTACGTTATTTACCTCCCTTCGACATTCTTTGTTTGATTTCGATTCGTAAAGCAACAACCAGAAGGATAGGAAGCGAGAGAATACCGGCCCAAAAAACGTACATCCACGCCCAAGGTACATACTCGGCAAGAAACCCAAGAAAAATACCCGTTAGCATGAGAAGGGTTAGAAAACGCATCCAAGAGATAAACAATCCAATCCCCCCGGATTTCCAATTCATTCCTCCCTGATTATATCTTTTAGCGCTGCCATAAGGAACCCTGATTTCGGAAATTTCAGTTTTGGGAGCCAAAACCTTGAGGAGTGACCCATAACAAAAATCCCCTCCCAGTTAAACAGGAAGGGGATTTTCACCAGGTTTTTTCAGTTTCCGTT
The DNA here is from genome assembly GCF_042650125.1 of Salinithrix halophila. Taxonomy (NCBI): domain Bacteria; kingdom Bacillati; phylum Bacillota; class Bacilli; order Caryophanales; family Thermoactinomycetaceae; genus Salinithrix; species Salinithrix halophila. Next base: position 123,242 of record NZ_JBHSAP010000015.1, on the reverse strand, counting down.
ATGGGCGGAGTGGCGCTTAAAAAATAGAAGGCCAACACCAGTTAAAAGCAACACTGCTCCTGCTAAAAGAGCTAAGGGTTGATCCGTAGCGGTTTTGGGCATCTTACCGCCCTGCTGTGGATCGCCGTTTCCAGCCTTCATTTGTTTCGTGGTGGTTTCTTCGGTGTTCTCGGGGGGCTTTTTCGCCGTTGGATGGTTCTCGGTTTGCTCTGAGTCGCTGGGTTCCTTGGAGGAATCACCTGTCACGGTGACACAAAATTTCTCTAGGAAGGGGTATGTTGCCGTACTGCCGTCCAGCTTGCCCTCGTATTTGAGGTTGAAGCAGTACTCGCCAGGTGCGAGATTCGAGTATTGATGGGTGAAAGCAAGAGCCTCGCTCTTTAATTCTTTAACAGGCAGACCGGCTTTACCACCCGACCCCTTACCCGTCGGAATTAGCTTCCAATGACCCTTCTCAGCGGACTCCGCACCATCGATCTCTCCATGGATCGTCAGGGTATCACCCTTCACAACGGTTTCATGTTGCAAGGCGTACTTCTCTGATTTTGCAGCAAACGCAGCAGAGGGCATCAACATCGCGAATAATAAGGCCGCTACAAACAAAGTTTTGACAAAACGAGGCATTCTGTTCATCCTTCCTTGGTTCTTATTTCCGACTTCAGCAGTCAATGGAGAGGGTCAAACACATACAAGTCTCGGCGAAGGGTAACGGAGGGGGTTGTCATGCTCGGTGTCTCAAAAAATTAGCAATAGGATGACTTTCAAATAAATCCTATCACGCCAGTTAAAAAGGACAAATAGGCCATAGGAAATAAGTTATGGAAAAAAACGGCTCCTGTGATTCAGGAGCCGTTCCATTTACCCGATTTAAACCTATGCCTCACCCCCGGTGCTGTCGGAACTAGCAGCACCGTCAGGATCATCGGCTTGAGGAGGGTCCGGCGTGGTGTCTTGGCCTGTGTCCTGACCTGTATCCTGGCCCGTCTCCTCTCCCGAATCGCCACCATCACTGGTTGTGTCTCCACCGGAGGTGGAACTGGTCTCCTCTTCCCCCGTACCCGTTCCGTCTCCGGCATCGGTCCCGGTCGGGGCAGTATCATCGCTCCCGTCCCCGTCGGCACTTCCGGTGTCCTCACTCCCGCCGGAAGTGTTTTCTCCGTCACCGATTGAGTCGCCTCCCGCAATTCCGGGCGGTGGGCTCCCGGTATCCCCGCCAGAGGAACTCGCAGCGGAAGACTCATGATCTCCTCTTACTTCTTCTGTATCCTCCGTGTCTTCTATCGCGTTCACGATCTCTTTCGGATCCAATTCATCCGATGACTCTTCTGGATCCGTTTTTACCTCATCAGGCAGGGTGTGAGGCTCTGGTGCCGGGGGCACTTTTTTCAGTTGAGCGTTCGCCTCCGGGGTGGAGTAAATATCCACCTTCAACGACTGGCTGTCCACTCGGCAACGAAGGAGGATGGGAGCTTTCAGATTGTTCCGGAATTGGAAGTCCGGGGTTTTCCAGGAAACCGTCGCATCGCGGCCTGCTTGCACATAGGTGACATCTCGGCTGAAAGAAAACCGATAAACCACTTCCAGCCCGGCGGCGTCCACACTGTTAAAAAGAGTGGATGCCGTTTGGGAGACGCCTCCTCCCACCCCTTCGCTAAATTCTCCCTTTACTCTCATGGGAACCGGTCGGTATCCCCTTTCTTTGGTGCGTCGACCCACCGTCTGATTAAAGGAAAACAATTCCCCCGGATTCAGGATACGATTGTGAATCGCCTGGGCGGACAAGCGGATATTGCGGGTACGATCCTGATTCCCGCTATTGAAATAAGTAGTATAAGTACTGAGTCGCTTGTTGTCCACCTGAGCCAAATCCTCACTCGATACCAGAGGAACATCAGGGATCATGGGGACCGGCTGCGGTTTGTTGATTAAACGGTCCACATGGGGAAGCCATTGCTCACGCACCTTCTTTACATCCATCACCCGACCGGTTTTCTCAGGCCGTACCGGCTCCCCTAGCCGTTCAGCCTTAGCATTACGAGCCGGTTTGTCCACCCTTCGTCCAACCTTGTTCAGCCAACGATTGACAGCCTTTCGATCCAAAGTGGCGGGATCTTTTCCGTCATAACCCACCTGGTTCAAATCCAGCTTCCATTCTTGACCCTCATGAGTCAAAACCAGATAGCGGGGTTCGGCGAACAGATCCTGGATCCCGCCGAAAACCGCCCATGCTCCCACCAGTGAAATCAGCACCATACTCCATACGGCTACTTTCCACCTCCGTCGTCGGGGTGCGCTTCGACTGTCTGGAGCAAAATCTTTGCGGACATCGGTTTCCACTTCCTCGGGAAGATCCTCTTTCTCGGCTTCGTGCTCTTCCATCGTTTCGGCATCGATGTGGGCATCACCGCCATCGGTCCCCTCCAGGGGGATCGGCTCCGGCTCCGAGCGGCTTAACGCCTCGTAAGCCTCCCTTACTTCCCGGAAACGCTCCCTCGCTTCCTCAGAGGCATTCACATCTGGATGGTACTGCCGAACCAGTCGCCGGTAGGCTCGTTTGATCTCCTCCTTCGGGGCATCACGGCTCACCCCTAATACGGAGCAATAATAATCCTTCATGTATTACCCTCTTCCACTGCTGGATTCAACCCCCTAATCCGATTAAAGCGGATCTTGGTTTCGTCGGGAGATGATTTCCCCGAATACCGAAACCCGCCCTCTTTCGCTCCCCAGGGCAAAATCCCGGGAAACGTTTCTATCTTTCTTCACAGTAGCACAAGCATTTTAACAGCCGCAATAAAAAGACAGGATCAACCGGACAACAAAACTCCCCCCATGGATTCATCCCTGGGGGGAGTCTCTGGATCAGTGAACGCCTGGGGCAACCTCTGCCGGTTTGTCGCTAAAGTCGACAGAGAGAGCCAGCACTTCGGCCACATCCATCGTCTTCACCTGGTCTTCCACTTCTTTGGCTTTTGTGCCGTCACTCATCATCGTCAGGCAGTAGGGGCAGGCGCTTCCGATCAGGCTCGGCTTTGTCTCTAATGCCTGTTCGGTACGAGCGGTGTTCACCCGGACACCCGACTGCTCCTCCAGCCACATCATGCCGCCTCCGGCCCCGCAACACATCCCGTTTTCCCGATTGCGCCCCATTTCCACCAACTCGATTCCGGGTATGGAGCGGAAAATAAACCTGGGATCATCGTATTCCTCGTTGTAGCGCCCCAGATAACAGGAGTCGTGGTAGGTGACGCGCTCCTTCACTTCCTTGGTGGGCTTCAGGCGCCCCTCCCGGATTAGCCGCGCTAGGAGTTGGGTGTGGTGGACAACTTCCACTCCTTCCAGCCCGAAATCCGGGTACTCGTTTTTAAACACATTGTAGGCATGGGGATCAGCGGTAACGATCTTCTTCACCTGATGCTTCTGAAAAAGGGCGATGTTGTCCGCAGCCAGTTGCTGAAACAGGAATTCATTTCCCATTCGGCGGGCGGTGTCCCCGGAATTTTTCTCCTTGTTCCCGAGGACGGCGAACTTCACGCCGGCATGGTTGAGGAGCTTCACCAGGGAACGGGTGATCTTTTGACTCCGGTTGTCAAAAGAACCCATCGAACCGACGAAAAAGAGGTATTCAAAATCCTTCTCTTCCTTGACGGTCGGAACCCGGACATCTTCCTCCAGCCCCTCTTTCCACTTATCCCGCTCTTTGCGGCTGATTCCCCAAGGGTTGCCCTGACGCTCGATATTATTAAAGGTGCGGGTAGCTTCCCCATGCATCTTGCCCTGGGTCAAGACCAAATGCCGACGCATATCGATGATCTTGTCCACATGCTCATTGGAGACAGGGCAAGCATCCTCGCAATTGCGGCAGGTAGTACAGGCCCATAGTTCTTCCTCGGTAATCACATCGCCGATCAGTTGGACGGGGTAATCATAGCTCCCGTCCTCTTCCTTGGAAGCCGCTACTTCAGTCGCCGCGTTGGGACCGGCAAAAGCATAGGCGGGCATCCAGGGGGTCTTGGATGTGATTGCCGCGCCTTTCTCCGTCAGATGATCCCTCATCTTGACCAGCAGATCCATCGGAGAGAGCATCTTGCCTGTCGTTGCAGCAGGACAGACGTTGGTACATCGGCCGCACTCCACGCAAGCGTAGAGATCGATCAACTGTTTCTGGTCGAAATTCTCGATCTTGTCAATTCCGTATTCCGTGAGTGATTCATCTTCAAAATCAATCGCCTTCAGCTTGGCTGGCGGTCCCTGTCGCTTTAAAAACACATTGATCGGCGCCACCAACAGATGAAAATGTTTGGATTGGGGCACATAGACCATGAAAGCCAACAAGTCGAGGGCATGGATCCACCAGAAGGCGTAAAAAGCCCCAGCAGCCGCCTGTGGACTCATCCAGGAGAAAAGGGCCGCAATCGCTGAAGAGATGGGAGTCGCCCATGCCGGCATATCCGGTTGCAACCACAGGTGTTCGAAGGCAGCCGAGAAGAGAATCGAGGTCATTAACACACTGAGGAAGATAACCACGAGTCCCGCCTTAAAGCCCCGTTTCAAGCGAGCAAGCTTTTCCACGAATCGGCGGTAAAAGGCGTACAAGGTCGCCAGAAGAACAGCAAAGACCGTGATCTCCTGGATCAGGGTGAAGACGGGATAAGCCGGGAAGGGCAGATGACTTCCCGGGGACAGACCCTTAATGAACAGGTCAATCGCCCCAAACTGGATAATGATGAACCCGTAAAACATCACAGCATGCATAATCCCGCTCTTTTTGTCCTTCAACAGTTTCTTCTGCCCGAAGACATTGACCCACACCTGGTTGAGTTGCTGGTTCAGATCCCGGGAAAAATCGGCCGGTTTGCCCAATTGAATATAGGTATAACGGGTATAGACGACCCGGGCGAAGAGGTAAAATCCGTACCCGGCAGCCGCGAGAAACAGGATCAGGTTGATCACTTGCCATACCGACACAGCTTCCCACTCCCTTGTTATCAAGTATCATCATGCAGATCGGGAAGAATCGACCCATTTGAAAAGATTCAAAAAACCGGCCTCATACGGACTCTTTCTATCTGATATGGAATTCTAACAACGGTTTCACCTTTTACCTCGTTGAAGGTCCGGCTCCTTTGTGAACCATTGTAGCATAAAATGAGTGGGTATTCATTCATTAATTTCCGAACGACCCTTCGGCTTCTGTATCCGCTTTCATATCCATCCTAACCTGCTTGTCCTACCTTGTCGAGTCTTTGCCCCCTCTCACCCCATGAGAGGGGCAGACCAAAGGAGCTGTCAATATTTGAAAAGGCGGAAAATTCACTTTTTCGGAGGTGATCAGAAAATTAAGTAGAATGATAACATTGCAACAAAAAATAAAAACATTTAGAGGAGGCATGACAATGAAGAAATGGATGGTCGCACTTGGTCTCGCCCTCATGGTCTTCGGAGCATGGAGCCCTGTATTCGCGTTTGTTCACACAGGGCAACACTGGGCAGACAGCAGAATCAGCTACGAATGTGACATGCAAGGCGACTACACAGTGCAATGTGAAAATGCAGTTCGAGAGTGGAATAATTTAAGTGAAGCCGACTTCTACGATGGAGGTGCTAACGCCGAGATCACCACCACCGTCGCCAACTATGGCAATGTTGACTGGAGCGGTTACTGTGATTGGTATTTTGATCGAGCAGATAACATCACAACAAGTTCAAACATTAGGATTAACACCCACTTTACCGCTGGGTACGACTCCAACACCATAAAAGGGGTGATCGTTCACGAATTTGGACATGCCCTGGGGCTGGCTCATGAAGACAGTCTGGGAAGAGGCGGAGCCGTGATGTACAGCAACGACGAACGTACTGTTTACACACCAACCCAGGACGACATCAACGGTGTCAATGCACTCTATTAAGGAAAAGAGAGGAGAAAGCGCGATGTTAAGAGCCCTTCAATCGAAAGCCTATGCCTTGTTGATCGCCGCTCTCGGAGTTCTCCTGATCGCGGGGGTATACGTCTCATTCTTTGCCCCACACGAGATCAACGTAGGGGTCTCCGTTCCTAAAGCCTACTCCAGTGTCGATGCAATGAAAAAAGATACCGACTTAATTGTGGAAGGAAGCACCCTGTCCAACCAGAAAGCTTTTACTTACAAAGGAGTACTCTTTACCACCAGCTCCTTTCAAGTGAAGAAGGTGCTTAAAGGGAAAGCCGATCTGAGTCGGATCACCATCCTGGAAACAGGGGGATATGACGGTCGCAACCATCTTACCGTAGAAGATAACCGGGTGATGAAACCAAAAAAAGGCTATATCCTTTTCCTGAAAAAGTATGAAGGTCCGGTCACCGACAAGGAAGCCTATGTAATCGCCGGAGCTTACCAAGGTAAGTTTCAAGTGAAAGGAGACCAGGTTAAGCCGGCAAAGGAAGTTAACCGCGGTCTGGCCCGTATCGAGAATAAAACAACCCTGCTCAAAGGAATCCAGAAATAGACGGATCTAGGAGCACGAAAGCACCTATGTCCATCAAACAAAAATAGGGCGTCCCGTCGGCGAGAGAACACCTCACCGATAGGAACGCCTTTTCCGTAAGGCAAGGGAGAATATTGGTTTTTCAAGGTGCATCGGTTGCCTTATGTTCCCTCTCGTGTAACGCATCTTGAATTACTTTGTGCCATTATGGACCACTACTAATTCACCCCAGTACCATCTGATCGTCACCATCACTGCATAAAACCCATGAATTTTATACGCGAGAGGAGAGAGCAGTTGAACCTGTCTGTCACCTCTTGAAACCGCCGAAAACCCTTGTTACCCCTGGATTTTAGGCGGTTTTGCATAAAAAATGAATATGAAAAACAAAACACCGCTCTCCCTAACCCTTGGTATAACAAGGTTTTCAGGATACACCACGTAACAATCGTCACGGTTATGTAACCTTATACATATTTCACATACTTCATCCGCTGTATACCCTATACAGTGGCAACACTGGTACTTCACCTTGTTTATGGTTATATTGTTGGATGGTTAATTGGTCGCAAGAAAGTGGAGTCTTAAATGACATAATTCCAAATCATCCTGATTGCCTGGGATTCACCGGCTTCCCATCTCCACAATTTTCCCGAAATGGTCCGGTGACCCCTCTACCCCTACATAGTCGCGGTGAATGACCCCCATACGCATCCGCTGCGGATGGTCCCCGACGGGAATTCGGGCAACCTCCCGTTCGTTACGGTAGTCGAGGACGACGACCTGATCATCCCCGCTGGCTGAAACGAAACAATACTTCCCATCGGCGCTGTTAGTCGCCCAATACGGCTTGTCGACATCCGGAAAGAGCTTATACTCAAATGTTTTGCGATCCACAATCGCGGCATAGTTGGACATCGTCCCGGCGACACAGAGCTTGGTTCCCCGGGGGTTCATCGCCAGTCCGTGGTGTGCCGAATCAAGAAGATACTGCTCTCGGGGTGTGTTTTTTGCCTTCTCACTGAGCGGGAGATGCGCAATTCGCAATGGTTTTTCGTTTTCCAGATCAAATTCAACAAAACCATGGAGAAATGACAACTGCAGATAAACGGTCTTTTCGTCGGGAGAAAGAGCCATGGGCCTTACTGCTGAACTGTAGTTTTCATAGCCATGATCCTCGAGGATTTCCCCAATATTCAACCGCTTGATCACCTGATAGGTTTCGGCATCAACGATCTGAAACCAGCGGTCTCCCTTCATGGAATCAAAAATCGGCCGATCGGTCGGACTCCAAACATGTCCGATGCTGGCGTGAAAGATCCGGGTACCGTCGGATGAGTACTGGCTTTCGTGAGGGGAATCCCCCGACTCGAATTCAGCCACTTTGCGGCCTTCGGATGGATCGATCACGTGAACCTTCCGAGCCGTGGAATCTGACACCAACAAACGCGTGCCGTCGGGCGACATTGCCATGTGATCCGCTCGGTAACCTTCCATCGGCACACGCCAGACGATTTCCCGTGTCCGCAGATCGATCCCGACCACATCCGCCAGGCTGGGTCTTGAGACGTAAAGGTAACGACCGTTGCGAGATGTGAACATGTCATCCACGTACTGGTCATGGCCTTCCCCGACCAAATAGCGAATGGCCAAATAATACCCAGCCCGAACGGGATCCGTCAGTATCTCCCGCTGGCGTTCCTTCAGGTCCGGAATGACTTGGATTTGCCCGAGCCGGGTAAAGCTCTTGGGATCGATGATGTCTACTGTGCCCTCCCAATTGTTCCCGACAAAAAGAACCGATCGCGTTTCCGGTCTTTCCGGCAAAGCCTGATATGCACCTGCCGGGTCCGTTGTCGGGATGAATGTCAGGGCAGTAGCCACGGCCAAGCCCAAGAGCGTTTTCCATCTCCCCATCTTCATCGACAGACCCCCCGTCGGTCCCATACGTCCAGTTGTTTGAATACCCGATTCCATTGGTCCATGATTCCACCTCTTGGAGCCGTTTTGTTTAAAATTGTATATTTATTAGGAAGGTTTTGCAATCAATAAGCCTCTCCTCCTTTATAGGCAAGTGAATGGACGTTATCACTTTCACTATCGGCGTCGGCATCCTGTTTTTTCCGGTTCTCCAGATGCTTTCCCTTGAAACCCACACACCTGAAACATGAAGCTATCTCCAATCGGGCCCCTAAGATCCTTAAAAAGGAGATGCCCCCCCCCAAAAAAAATCAATCCAAATCTCCCTCTTCAAAGATAAACAATTCATCGATGGATGCTTGAAGTTCACGAGCAACCTTTACTGCAAGTTTTAACGAAGGGTTGTATTCCCCTTTCTCCAAAAAAACAATGGTTTCTCTTCTTACTCCTACTTTTTTCGCTAGTAAAGCTTGTGTTAGATTGCACCGAGCCCTGTATTCTTTTATGCGTGTTTTCACTTCTTACTCCAAACCCTTCTTTTTATTTAGAATCACCCAGTTGACTCCAAAAGAAAGGGCCATCCCCAATAGACCCATTAATAAAATGTCATCACGGTCGAGATACCGATGAAAGGCTAGGAGAGCAATCCAGATAAACAGCGAGTAAAAGTAAGCTCGACCAGCAGCATAGGCTCGAACTTTTTTTGACCGTTCATCGTCAGTGGGGAAGCCTTGTTTAACATCTGAAAAAAGCTTTTTCAAAAGCACGGAAGTAATCGCAATAAAGCTGATGGTTCCTACCATTAAAAAAACGGCCGGAACTGTGTTCCCTCTTTGGTACAAGAGTACCATTTGCAAAGACATGCCAATAACCCCGATCAACGATAAACCCCCTAAAAGGGTCACTTTCCATTTCGAGATCATGAAAAAAGCCTCCCTGATATGTTAGATTTAATTAACCTTTTGTTAGAAGAATATAACACAACTCCTTGATTGTCAATAGGGTAAAACCTATCTCAGCAGGTGTAATCACCTGGGAATCCGGATCCTTAACTCCCGAAAAATAAAAAAAGCCGACAGGGGATCATGTCATCCCTGCGGCTTTTTGCGTAAGCAGATGATTTGATAACTTCCTCTGAGCCAAGCTGATTCCACGTACTTCTCTTCAACGGGAAGGCCCTCTATCCACGGTTCCCAGGACCGCTCAATATCCGTTCCCAACCGGGTGGTCCAAAGGTTCAGAAACCGCCGAAGCTTTGAGGGGCGTTGATGAACGGGGGTAAATTTGTCCAGAATCAAGCATCGCCCTTCGGGCCGAAGAACCCGGATGGCTTCGGATAGGGCTTGTTGTGGTTGTTCTACCACACTGAGGATCAGATGCAGGAAGGCCACATCAAAAGACCCATCCGGAAATGCCAAGGTTTCCGCATTCATCTTCAATAACCGAAGCGACGGATGTTTTCCTCCTCGAAGGTGAGCCCGTTCCAACATGGATGAAGATAAGTCCACGCCCGTCACCTCTAAATCAACGGATAGCAACGGAAGGTCCAGCCCGGTTCCCACTCCCACGAAGAGGACTCGCTCACCTGGGTGCAGATGGGCAAGAGAAATCGACCGGCGGCGAGCCCGATTTAATCCTGACCACCGACCGATCACCTGATCATAAAAGGGTGCCCACCGCCGATAAATGAGCCGATTCTGCTCGTTCTTCATCTTTCCCTCCCGCTGTATATGAGACATCGAGGGTGTGACTCAAAGATTGGGTCTTCAGTCGATAATCTCTAGATCCCCTTCAGCCAGCAGCTCTTTACCGCGAAGGATCTGGATGGTGTATTCACCGGGATCATAGAACCCAGGAAAATCCGAGGAATCGGTAAATTCCCACATAAAACTATCCCATGTTGGGTCCACATCCGTCTCAAATTCATACTGCAGTTTGTTCCCCGGCTGTTTTAACACTTTTACCTTCACCAGAGAAGAGTCAAAGGTTTCCTTACTCGGCAGATCGAACTCCAAAGCGATATCCTCATCCTTACCGAAATGGCCTCGGGGTTTAATCAGCTCTTTTCGGCCTTCGTCCTGTGGATAATCCCCGAAGGTGATTTTGGCCACCTTCGCTTCTTTCTCCGCCTTCTCGCCATCGGCGGTACCACAGCCGGCCCCCGTAACCACCATTGCCGCGAGAAGAACAGCTAGTGCCCATTTTTTCAGCATATGAATTTCCCCTTTCATCAATCGTTTCGTGCGTCGTTAATTTCCTCTTGTTCTGCATCTCGTTTATCGATCACGCCAGACTGAATCTCATCCCGATTATCGATCACTTCGGACTGGAGGCGGTCACGCGTCTCATAAACATAGTCTTCGATCGCCTTCTCCCGGTCGAAAATTTTCCCCTCGACATCACTGACCGTATCGTAAGGAAACTTTCTTCTCTCTTCCAAGTAGGAAATAGCTTCGTTCAGGTGCACCTTTTCTTTTTCAGCCAATTCATCCAGAGCCTCTCCTCGCTTTTGCAAGTCATCGTATTTGATGCTCCCGATCACTTGGGCACGGTCGTAATGGTCACTCGCCCAGTCTTGCCACTGGTCGTAGAGGCGGCTGTATTCTCCTTCGAAGTATTCCTTCAGTCCCACTTTCGAACCGACGGTCTTGTATGTACCGCCTCCCGCGTCCGCCACGTCCTGGAGAGCTTTTTGTCCTTTATCGTCCACATCAAAACCGATGATGTTGACCTTCGTCTGTATCTGGGAGGTATGTAGAGCCTCTGCTTGTTTAACAGGATCGCCCCCACAGGTTTCCACGCCGTCACTAACCACATAGATCGTGTTTTGTACCCCGTCACCGGTACGGGACTTCAATTGGCCCCGGGCTTTTTCCATCGCTGCACCCAATGGAGTCCAACCCGCCGGTTTAAAACTCTCCAGGGATTTGTTGAACGCTTTTGCCCGGTATTCACCGAGGGGGTAAACCTCCTCGACAGAGGAACAGGAACGTTTTTTATCCTTTTTAGCGTTGCTCCCTTTATGTCCGTATACTTGAAGGGAAACATTGGCGCCCTGAGGCATATTGGCAACGAATTCCCGGATCGCCTGTTTGGCGAGATCCATCTTGGTGCCGTCTTTCACCTTCCCGGCCATGCTGCCGCTGGCATCCAACAGGATCACCATGTTAATCTCCTCGTCTTCGGGCACTTCGAGATTGCGGATCGTACCCGGTCCTCCCTTTACCTCGATAATACTCGTATCATAATTCTCCATTTTCTTGACATGAGTGCTGTAATCTTCAGCTACCAATTGGAGGAGACGGTCATACACCGCTTCAGGTGATGTTCCTTTCGGCAGCTTGTCCAACGCAGGACGAATTCGATTCAAGTCATACTGATCCCCTGCATAACGGCCCGCTTTTTCGTTGGCACGCACTTCTCTGAGCGATTCCGGGAATTTCGTCCACCTCAGTACCGGCTTGGATGAGGCTGATTTTTCAGCCGACGATTTCCCCTTGCCTTTATCCGTTTCCTCCGCCTGCTGAAGCAACACGGAACAGCCGCTTGCGAGAAACAGCAAGCAGGCTAGGATGCCGGCTCCGATTGTTTTCCTTGCCATATTCAACCTCCTTGGGACGGAATCACATGTTCTAGTGTAACGAAATTGTTTACTGAATCCCAGATATATTTTCCACTTTTTTTGCCTCGGGCAAAAAACAAAGGAGCCCTTTTTTTGATGGGTCACCTATACCGACCGTTTCTGGGGACGATCATCGGTGATCAGGTACACTCAAACACATTCACGAGGACAAATTACCGATATCGTTTCCTATCAACCGAAAGACGGACGATCGTTTGTTGTTTCCTATCTTTGGGTATGCTATGATTAACATGAGCATAAACTACAAATGGCCCCAGGTGCTGGAACACTCGGAGCCATTGTAGACGCGCTTCATCGACAGGACGGGATCGCCGTCCTAGAGAGACATGGAGCTACAGAAACCCCAATCCACCTAGCGGGACCGCCAAATCCGTGTGCTAGGGGCATGGGGTTTTCTTCGTCTTCTGGGTTGTTTCGTCTTCATCTGCTTGATTTCCAGCCGAATCTTAATGATTCGGAGGGTACCCCATATGATCGTCAATATCAGCGATATGACTGATAGCACAGTGATGAGCAACGCCAATCACCTCCTTTGACAGAAGTGACGGCGACCCAGCCCCTAGCCTCTACGCGCTCTTTCATTCTACCATATTTACCAGTGTCACAGGGATATATTTACCATAATAATACCCCAACGGTGGGGATCTAAGGACATCGTGTCCGTTGTTGCAATCACAGGGTATAAAAAATAAGCAGGGTGGTTGTCAATCCCTTTACCGGGAACGCAAGAAGTCCGATACCCGCGGCACCGGGAACCGGACTTCGGAAGTAATCATCCATCTGTTTCCGTGAATTCGAACATGGTCCATAGCCTTTCAATGGTGTGGAAACGTTTCATCTTCCACCAGCAATCATATTTTCGATCAAGGCCGCGCCCTCGTCATCCGCCTCTCCAACTCATGGACGATGAAAGAGGCGACATCGGGGGCTAGTGTTCCGGGGCCAAACCCGGCGTCAAATCCCAGTTCCAGGGCCATTTCGTGGTTGATGCGGGGCCCGCCGCAAATCAGGATCAGTTTCTCTCTCAGCCCTTCCGCTTCCGCCAGTTCGACGAGTTCGGTGAGGTTCTTGATATGAACCCCTTTCTGGGTCACTACCTGGGAGACGAGGAGAGCGTCCGCCCCAAGCTCCATCGCCCGGGCCAACATCTCCTCGTTGGGAACCTGACTCCCAAAGTTATAGGCATCGATCTCCGGATACCTTTCCAGTCCGTATTCCCCGTTATACCCTTTCATGTTCATGATCGCATCGATCCCCACGGTGTGGGCGTCGGTTCCTGTGCAGGCACCGATCACCACAACCTTGCGCCCGATCCGATCTCGGATGAACTGGTTAACCCCGTAATAGTCCAGTCGGTCCGTGTCCACCTTGGGAACCCGGATGGCGGTGAAATCGACACTGTGGGCACACCGCCCATAGACGATAAAAAAGGTGTAGCCTTCACCCAAATCCGCCATGTGGTAGACTTGGGGTTCCTCCAGCCCCATTCGGGCAACCAGTTGCCGTGCCGCCTCCCGGGCTTCTTCTCCATGAGGAACCGGGAGGGAAAAGCTGAGTTGGACCGCCCCGTCATTCATCGTGTCACCGTAGGGCTTAATTCGCTTGAAATCCACGCTCTCCACGCTCATGGAGACTGCCCTCCTCCCGCTGGGGAAGCCCGGTTCGCTCCCGTAGCTCCATCTCGAAGGGATTAAAATAATCCGCACCCCTTTCAAGCACCCCAGAAAGCCCCTTTCCCCCGGTCATGCTCCGTTTTACATCCGCCAACATCCCCCGTTCCAAAGCCTTGAAGAGACCGATGTCCTCTACTTCCTTCAGCATGGCAATAGCTTTATCCAGCACCTCTTGGGCTCGCTTCTCTATACGGCCTCCAGGCCGGAAGAGGACTTCATCCCCCAGATGACGCAGGTTATTGAAGATGTATTGGGCATTTTCGATCGCCAGTTTCCGATCGTGGATGTGAGGAGTGTGCATGGCCTCCGTCATCATCCCGAGAAGTTGCACGCCCTGGTTGGTCCAGATGCTGACCAGGTTAAACAGGGCGTCCTGGATATGCCCTTTGAAAATGTCGCCCGTCATATGCTTCGTGGGGGGCATATATTTCAAGGGGGCATCCGGGAAAATCTGACGGGCCATCTGGGCCTGGGCGAGCTCCAACAAGAATCCATCTTCCAGATCCGGGCTCATTTCGAAAGCGTGGCCCAACCCCATCTGTTCCGGAGGCAGACCGGCAAGAAGGGCAAACCGCTCATTGATAAATTGGGAAGCCAACACCGTATGAGCAGCTTCCACCGCATCGGCGGTAGTCAGGTAATTGTCTTCCCCAGTATTGATCATGATACCGGCATAACCGTTGATCATACGGGAAAAAGTTTGGTCGATCAGCGTGCGCTGCATATTAATATCCCGGAACAGGATGCCGTATAGGGCGTCATTGAGCATCACATCCAGCCGTTCCAAAGCACCCATAGCGGCGATCTCCGGCATACAAAGCCCCGAGCAGTAATTGCATAGCCGGATGTAACGGCCCACTTCCTCCCCAACTTCATCCAGAGCCTGGCGCATCAGACGGAAGTTTTCCTGAGTGGCGTAGGTTCCTCCAAAGCCCTCCCGGGTGGCTCCGTATGGAACAAAATCAATCAGGCTCTGTCCGGTGCTTCGGATAACGGCAACAATATCCGCCCCCTGCCGGGCGGCTGATTTCCCTTGGATCACGTCTTCGTAGATGTCCCCGGTCGCCACGATGACATATAGGTAAGGTTTTCTTCCTTCTCCCAGACGGGCGATTCGCTTTTCACGTTCCCGACGGTTGGCCAAGATCCGGTCTAGACCGATTTGGGCCAGTTCCCTTCCTTTGGAGGTCACAGTTTCTGTGTCGGAACGGGGAATCGCAGCAAGATCCAAGGATCCCGTGGCCACCCGCTCCGCCACTTGTTGGGGGGTGATTCCCAATTGGATGGCTGCATTCAGCACCGGGGCGGCAACGCCGTCGGCAAGGAGACCCCGCTCCAACAAATGATCCGTCACCACATTGGGAAGCGGGACCCCCTCAGCGTCCACCCCATCCACTCCCATCAGACGCAGAACGGTCCGTTCCACCGCCACAGTGGTCCGACTCCCGATAAAACGGTCCACATCGGCGGCGATGTTTCCTGCTGCTTTCCGAGCGCGTGCAATCTTTTCCGGATCGAGCCGCAGTTTATTCTCCATCGCCCTTCCTCCTTGTCAGGGGTTGTCATGTTCCGCGAGCTCCGTACATCGCGGCTCTCGATCATCGATACGGGCCTTCGCCTCCCGAATCACCTTTTTTGGCAACCCAAGGGCAGCGGCGATCGCAAGCGCTTCCCTTGGAAATCCGTCTGACGGCTGCCAGGGGTAAAGACGAAAATCCATCCGATCGTGTAGGCTTCCTTGATCTTCTCCTCCCACAGGCGGAGATTCCGCGTTCCGGAGGCCTCCCGTCCGGTAAGCCCGGATTCCGGAAACGTCCAACACCTCCCGATAATGGGTCGCGTGAACCGACCACCCCTCCCCGGTCGCCAAGTAACGAGTGACTGCCGCCGATAGGGCCGCCCCCTCCACTGGATTGGTCCCCCGACCGATCTCATCCAGTAACAGCAGCCCCGCTTCCGGTTCCCGAAGCCAATGGGCAAGGTGGGCCGCCTCAGCCCCAAAAGTGGATAACCCCGCTTCCGGGTTCTGAGCGTCCCCGATAATCGCCGTAATCCAGGGAAAAAGCGGCATCGAGCAAGCCCGTGTCGGCACAAGAAAACCATATTGACCGAGAGCGGCCACGACACCCAGTGTGCGGAGAGCTACTGTCTTCCCCCCCATATTGGGCCCGATCAGTACGGTCATCCCTTGATCTAAACGCAGACAGACAGGCGTGAAAACTTTTTCTTCCCTCTGCAACCGATCCTGGAGTACCGGATGCACACCATCTTCCAGGGAGAAAACCATGGAAGGGCGGGGACGCACCCCTCGCCACTCCATGGCAGCACGTACCTTTGCCCATGCCAAGTCAAAGTGGGTCACTTCTTCCAGGGCCTTTGTCAAGAATGGCCCAAACGGTCGTACTGAAACAGCCAGTATCTCCAGCACGTCCTGTACCAACTCTTCCCTTTCCTTCTCCAAAGAGGCGGCTTCCTCGGCCAATGCTTCCTCTTCCGGTGAAGAGAGGGGCCGAAACACGGTTTCGAAAGGGGTTTCCCGCACCCGATCCAGACGGGGGTCTTGCCGCATCCGGTTAAGGATAGGAAGCGTCCGATCTACCGCCCATTCCCCTTCCCGTCCGCGACGAATTCCGTAATCACGTTCGATTTCCGAAGCCCGTGCATCCACTACCAGCCTTCGTCGTTGGTCCAAGTCGTCCAGCCTCTTTGCGAGGGCGGTCAGGTGAGGGTCGTACCCCTGATCCAGGGAGAAGCCAGGCTCTTCCCTCTGGCTCGGATTGAGGAGGCGAAAGGTTTGTGTCCACTCCGACGGATTGGCGGAAAGCCAACCGGTCAGCCCCTTCTCATTCAACAAGGCCCCCAAGCCGCGTACATGCCAAAGAAATTGCTTGAGCCGGAACCAGTCCGTAATCCCAGGGGCGCCCCCCCGTTCCAGATGGAGGAGGACCATTCCCGGATCCGGCAGTTTCCTGAGCCTTCCTTCCACCCTTTCCGCCCAATCCGGATCATCGTTGATGGTACCGGACAAGGTTTCTTGCCTTGCTAGGGACGCCTGCCATGCCGCCTCTTCCCCCGGTAGAAAAGGGGGCAGCGACCTTTTGGCCTGCTGCCCCATCGGGGTGAGAGGACGGAAACGATCCCACACCTCCGCCCATAGGAGCGCCTGTTTTGTCCCGTCATCCATCCACATGCCTCACCCCTCCTTACCCTTTATTCGGAGAGTGGCCGGGGATCTGCCTCCCGGCGAACATCCAGAACCGGCACCGACCCGCAAACTTCCCGGATCCGCTCTTTCATTTCCTCCGGATCGAAGGACCAGCCGTCGGGGGAGACAGGATTAACCGCTACCGCTTTTAGGGAGAGAGCCCGGAGGCAGAAGATCTGTCCTCCTGCCCGGGTAAACCGACGGAGAGAACGCAAAGAAGCAAAACAGCGCGTCGGATCTCGAAGGCAGAGAACTAGTGGGAGACCCGACTCGGATAGGTGTTCCAGTGCCCGGTCAGTGAGGGCCCCTGGAAAAGCCAGCCCGCTCCAGCCACCTGAAGACAAGTGCTCCCGCAACCGATCCGGTCTGGAAAGCAAAGAAGGAAAGGGAAGCTCCTCCACCCGCCCGCCGCGGACTCCGACGAGACACCCTGTTGCCCGTGCCGTCTCTCCCGCGCGGATCAGGACAGGATCCTCGGCACCTGGGAGGGTGAGTACTCGTACGGCTTCCTCCGTCCGGTGCACCACCTCACCCAAGGTGCGGCCCATCACCGCCCCTGCCACACAGATAGCCCCATGAGTCACCCAAGGACTGGCTGCCGCTTTTCGGTCGTAAGCCCCATCCACCAGCATGAGCCGTACTCCTTGTTCAAGAAAGAGGGTTTCCGTCTCCCGGATCTGCTCCGCCGTGATGATCCCCGCCAGCTTCACCTTCGTTTCCCGAAGGGCCCTGGCGATAGCAATGGGACCCAACGAGGAATGGAACGAGGTGATGGCCGTGATTTCCCAGTCCCCAGGGCGGTCCTCCAACAAAGGAGCCGCTGTTGCTGCCAAGCCCCCGGAGGGAACGAAAACCGGTGGCTTCTCCCGTCCGCTCCATACATCCCTCTCCTCACCGTCCACCCCGACACTGGCCAGCCCGATCGATGTCCCTGACCTCGCGGCTTCCCAGGCAAGGGCATTTAGAACGGTGGTCTTGCCCGCATTTTTCGCAAGACCGATCACAGCCAGGGAACCGCCGCCGATGACCAGTCGCCGGAGCATTTTAGTTGGCTTCCGTCGGTTCCGGCACCGGATTACCTTTCGGTTCCCGGATCCTTCTCTTACGCCGTTCGAACTCTCCCCGCCGGTCTTCCCGGCTGAGTACCTTCGGTTCCAGGTTAATCCGTTCATCCGCCATCAGGGAAGCGACGCCGACACTTTTGCCCGCAGCAGCCTGACAGAATTCACAATCCTCCGTGTTGTGCTCATGGTAATTCTGAGGCTCCGGATAAGACGTGATCACCCCTTCGAAATTGCGAAGCACCGTCTTCTTGGAGCTCTGGGAAATCACATAGTTGGGTGCCACCGGGATCTTGCCGCCCCCTCCCGGAGCGTCCACAACAAAGGTGGGAACAGAGTAGCCGGAAGTGTGGCCGCGGAGGTACTCCATGATCTCCAACCCTTTGGAAACCGGAGCACGGAAGTGGCCGATTCCTTCGGACAGGTCACACTGGTAAATATAGTAGGGTCTGACGCGGATTTTCACTAACTCGTAGTTCAGCTTTTTCATGACGTGAGGACAGTCGTTGATCCCAGCTAGGATGACAGCCTGGTTTCCGAGGGGAACGCCTGCATCAGCCAGCATTTCACAAGACCGCTTCGCTTCCGGGGTCAGCTCTTTCGGGTGATTAAAATGTGTGTTAAGCCAGACAGGATGATATTTTTTCAGGATGTTACACAAGTTTTCAGTAATCCGCTGGGGAAAGACCACCGGTGCCCTCGTTCCGATGCGGATAATCTCCACGTGGGGAATTTCTCGCAAGTTTTTCAGGACATACTCCAGGATCCGGTCGTTCACCAGCAGACCGTCTCCCCCGGAAAGAAGGACGTCCCGTACTTCTGGGGTGTTGCGGATGTAATCGATACAGGCATCCATCTGCGGACGGGCGACTCCCATCCCGATCTGCCCGGAAAAACGACGCCGGGTGCAGTAGCGGCAGTACATCGAACATTGGTTAGTAATCAGGAACAGGACGCGATCCGGATAGCGATGAGTCAGACCCGGAACCGGGGAATCCGTGTCTTCCAACAACGGATCTTCCATGTCGTAACGGGTTTGTTCCATTTCCGTGGAGATCGGCACCGACTGCATCCGGATCGGGTCTTTCGGATCGTCCACATCCATTTGCAAGGCGTAGTAGGGGGTGATATTGAGAGGAATCGTCCGATGGGAAATGCCGACGCCCCCCACTTCATCAGGGTGAAGGTTAATCACCTTCTCCAAATCCTCCACCTTCCGAATCGTATGGGTCAACTGCCACAGCCAATCATTCCACTGTTCCTCCGTCACGTCTTTCCACAGTTCCACCTCACGCCAGTCGCGCATGGTATCCCACCTTTCCGATATTGAGAGCGGACGTGCCCGCTACGTAATTAATCGATAATCAAAGGATTTGTCAGGGCTGTGCCGGAGCGGTATAACGCCTTTCAAACAGCTCCCGCAGAGCCGTAGATTCCCGCACGGTATCGAGTGCCAGCTGAGCATGGCCCGGAGCATACCCGTTGCCGATCACCATCTGGACATCCTTCCCCACTCCCTCTGCCCCGAGGGCGGCGGCAGTAAAGCGCACCGCCGTGCTGAAGAAGTAGACGGTTCCCCCATCCCGCGTGGCCAGGATGGCGGATAACTCTGTGTCCGGCACATTGACACAATTGACAGTGAGGTCCGCCATTTGCCCCCCGGTGAAAGTATCCACCGCCTCCATCACTGCCACCGGATTTCGAGCATCCACCTGTACTACTTCGTCGGCCCATCCCAGTGAACGGATTTCTTCACAAGCTTCTTCCTTTGCCTCCATGGCGATCACTCGGCCCGTCAGCCCCGCTTTTTTCCGCGCCCGGTAAAGGGAGAGGAGGCCCGATTTCCCCCCTGCACCCAGGATGGCCACACGGCTACCCTCCGTTACGAGCCGTTCAATTTGCGCCGGAGCACCACAAACATCCAACACAGCCAGGGACAAGGTATCCGGGAGATCATCCGGCAACACCGCAAAGGGGCCGCTGGCGAAAAGAATCGCTTTTCCCCTCCCCTTTACCTGACCCGTCCGCATGTCGATCTCGTCGATCGTATCGAGACGGAGGGGGGTCAAGGTAAGGGAGACCAAGGTGGCGATGCGATCCCCCTTTCTTAGACCCTTCGCTGGAAACCGGGGACCGACCTCCGCCATATGGCCGATTAGCATCCCCCCGGAGCCGGTATCGGGATTGTGCATTTTCCCCCGATCACGGATGATTGCCATGATCCTCTCTTTCACCCGGTCAGGGTCCCGACCGGATGCTTCCTTCAATTGATTAAAAGAAGCAGAATCGATGTTCAGGCAGGTTACGTCAATGAGAAGTTCGTTGTCCAGGCAGGTCGGGTCGGCATCCAGCCTCCAAGCCGGTTGCGGAAGAAATCCTTTCGGTTCTAACACCCGATGCAACCCGAACCGATGCCCTGTTTTTCTGTCGGTTTGATCCATCTCGTCACCCCCCCTTCTCGAGAACATAAATAATTGCAAAATTCATGCCAAATGAATGACCCTGATCAGACAAAGGAAAAAAGAACTCTCCAAATAAAATAGTGCCGAATAATCGGCACTTCAGCTTTGTGAACAAAGTCCTTACACCATTTGAAAGGGGGACACCGACAACCCAGCGGAGTGTCCGGGGGCTCCAACCGTTTTGCGGCCACATGTGCTTTTCCTTTGGCCGCTGGTCGGAACCGGAGGACACTGGCGAACAGGCCCGCAATGGCGGGAGAAACATCGAGCGCGAAATCGAAAATCAGGCTCTGCGCCCCCGCGTGCCCCAAGTCCTCACCGATCCTCCTGGCCGCCTTTTAGCACCTCTTTGCGTTTGCGAAGCTTGTACTGCAGGGTCTGGCGCGGAATGCCGAGGCGGATCGCGGCCTGGCGCACATTTCCACGGCAAGCCGCCATCGCACGCCGGATCCATTCCCCCTCCACCTGGTCCAACAGCTCTGGAAGTGAAAGCTCCTCTTCCGGCATCCAACCGGAAAGACCCCCTTCCAGCGGTTCCATATGAGCCGGCAGATGTTCCGATTTGATCCGGCCTTCTTGCTCCATCAGGTTCATGGCTCCCTCGATGGCGTGTTCCAGCTCCCGTACATTTCCCGGCCAATCGTAGGCGGTAAACCGCTCCTCTACTTCCGGTGAGAGACCGGTCACTTCCATCCCAAATTGCCGATTGTACTTATCGATAAAATGGCGCGTGAGGAGGGGAAGATCTCCCTTGCGCTCCCGTAGCGGGGGAAGCTGGATTCGGACGACATGAAGCCGGTAGTAAAGGTCTTTACGGAGCTTCCCTTCTTTGATGCTCATCTCTGGGAACTCATTGGAGGCGGCAAAAATGCGGACATCCACCGGTCGCGTCCGAACATCACCAACCCGGCGCACGGCTTGATCTTCCAATACCCTCAACAATTTGGCCTGGAGATCGACGGGCATGGCGTTGAGCTCATCCAGAAACAACGTTCCTCCCGCCGCCAACTCAAAGAGGCCCGGTCGGTCCTCCGCCCCCGTGAACGCGCCCCGGGTGGTACCAAAGAGGATTCCTTCCAACAACGAAGAGGGGATCGCCGCACAATTCTGAGCAATAAACGGATGGTTACTGCGCGGAGAGGCGGAATGCATCGACTGGACGAAGAGTTCCTTTCCCGTCCCTGTTTCGCCGATCACCAGTACCGGTGAACGAGTCCCCGCAGCCTTTCGGGCCCGTTCAACCTCTTGCAACATCCTTGGGTCGCCGGTGACAATCTGTTCAAACCGAAACAAACCGGCCTGCCGTGTCCTCTTATTCGCCGGTTTCCCCATCTGGCTCTGCAGATCGACCACTTTTTCCGACAATTCCTGGATTCGTGTAACATCCTTAGCCACTTCCAGGGCTCCGACCCGTTCTCCATCGACAGTGAGGGGAAGCGTGGTATTCACCGTCACCACCCGTTTCCCTCGCCGATTGGTATAGGTTTGTCTTTGGTTATAGAGGGGTTCGCCGGTCTTCAGCACTTTCATGAGCGTACTCGTCTTGGGAGTAAGGGAGGGGAAAGCCTCCAATACATGCGTCCCCATCACTTCCCCTTCGGGCAATCCATCCAAAACAGCCGCTACATGGTTATAATAGACAGTGATTCCCTCGGCATCTACCACATGGATGCCTTCATCGATACAACGGAGTACTTCCCGTAACATACGCTCGGATAAGGTAGATCGGCCCAAAGCGGATTCCCCCTTTTGGACGGGCTGCCGAAAAATGGTCAGCCAATGCCGAATTTTCGTCACTTTGATTGTAGGCGAAAAATTCGTTATAGTCTATACGAAGGGTTTCAAGGAAAAAGGGCGAACATCCGGCTAGATCCGTCGCCCGCTAGGAGGGATCCATCATCGCCTGGACGGAGGAAGAGAGGAAAGGAGTCAGAGAGGAGCTCTGGCCCTTAGTTCGGGATACCACGCAAGCTCCTCGAACACGTCTAGAAGCGGCACTTGGAATCATTGAAGCCTATTGGAACGGAAGCTACGAGCATTTTTACAACCAGGACTGGAAAGAGAGCCATCCTACTTACAAACAGTACGGAGCCGGTTTCATCGCCCGCCATCCCATCTTTCCAGAAGACCTGATGCCAGACCTGACAAGCTATTTCGGACTCGATCCGGACCTGCTCCCTTCCGGAAAGACCATCTGGTCTCCCCTAGGAAGCCCGGAACGGAAAGCAACAGACAGCCCGTAAAAAAGGAAGCGTCAACCTTTTGAAAAGAGGGGTTTGCATGGTGAAATTGTGCCTGGAGTGCGAATGGACCCTGTCGGAAAATATCGATGTCTGCCCCTACTGCGGTGAATATCTGGATGATGAGATGGATGGGGATGTACAGGAATATCAAATGGGCGATGAGTAACACGAAAAGAATCCCGCACGGTGCGGGATTCTTTTTTGATGGATCAACCAGCCCATGTTCCTATTTGGTTGGGCACTAGACTTTCTTTTAATAACCGCCGAAGCAAACCAAGGCAAAGATTGTCGCGATCACCAACAGGAAAATCAGCAACCGGCGCAATCCGAAACCATAACCGTAACCATAGCCACTCATCGATAAACCTCCTCCTTCCGAATCTCTAACAGCATATGCTGTCCATGAGCCTGTGATAGGGACACTTGCCTTAAAAAAGAAAAATAGGGCTTACGAGGATGAAAGTGAGAACCGAATCGTCGATAATTCCTCCTTTCTCCGAGTTTACAAGTTTCTTGTGATCCCCTACAATTTAAAAAGAAGTGGAAGGAAGGGGTTTTCCAATGGAATTCAACCAAAGTGAATGTGAAAGCTTAGTGTCCAGCTTACAGGCTCGAGAGGAAAAAATCCTCTTTGTGATGCAACAACTGTTTGAGGCCATTCCCGAGGAAACAAAAAAATCCCGGGTGGAAAAGCACTTAAACGAAATTTACGATGGATGGACCGCTCTACAAGAGACCCGGCTGTTGAAGAAGCGAATCCAACGAACGATCGGAAAAGGGAAACCAGAAGGAAAAGCCGAATCCCCCAATGTGCGAACCTTGAATCAACCGGGATAATTTATGAACACGGGAACGAAGCTCGTTGATCTGCGAGCTTCGTTCTTTGTTCCCGTTTCAACGATCGAGGAAGTGGTAATGAACATAGTAAGGAGGGATTTCACTATGTTGAAAAAAACCGTGACAAAAGCCGCTCTCGCCACTGCTGCCACCACCTTCCTCGATAAGATGCTTTCGGATCCGGAGGAAAAGAAGAAAGCGAAAAAAGCCGCAATCGCCACTAGTTCTGCCATGTTCCTGAAAAAACACGGCAAGAAGGCTGCCGCTGCCACCGGGGTTACCCTGTTATCAGGACTCGCCTGGCGGATATACCGTGCCCGCTGAACAACGGCTAGCCTCAACCCAACCTACCGGCTCCAAAGTGGAGTCGGTGTTTTTTTGCAAAAAAAAGACCCCGTGGGGGTCTGTCTGGATTCGATCTCTAGGAGCCTCCACCGTTCTTCACCTTGGATACCTGGGCGTCCAGCTCCATCCTTTCCTGTTTCCGGTCATCGAGAACCAGATGGGTGACGACTCGCTCCACGCCATCTCGGAAGGATTGACGATGGATGTCTCCCGCAATTTGCAGGAGGGGGTCTACTTCCCCTTCGATCACGGTAGCCGTTGGCGTCATCTGATACTTCAGTCCCGCTTCTTCCACCGACTGGCAGATTTCTTGGACAACATCACGAAAGCTTCCGCTTTCCCGGCCTACAGGTACGACACTGATTTCCATCAACGGCATGTGGATCACTCCCCTTTCAACCTCTCTTTTCCCGATGAGCCGTAAGAGAAAAACGGAAATTCACGCAGAGGATCCTCGAACCATTCAGCCTTCCTCTACCGGGTTCCGCAATACTGCCCTTCTTTTCCGATCGTTTTATAAGGGCAGGCAGCTTGTTCGGCGATATAGAGGACGGCTTCCTTGTTGCGTGCAGTCTCCCGGCCGATCACTTCATCTGGTGGATAAAAGCCCGGATTGGAGTTTTTCGGGTACATTTCAAAGGTATAAGCAAAGATCTTGTGCTCTCCATAAGCCCAGTCCGTCATGTCTCCATCCGTGATATAGAGGTCGCTGGACTGTTGAGGCGTATATCCGTTGGTTCCCGCCATAACGTTCCCCATCGTCCGGAAAACATTGGCGTCATCAGCACTCATGTCCGCGGGGACATCCTGATAGGTGTAGCCGTATGGCCACAGGATCAATTCACTGTACGTATGGAACGTAATCGCAGTCCGGATCTGTTGTTTACCGTCTACCACCCGACTGTTGATGAAATCCCGCAGGCGGGCCGTTTCCGGAGCAGAAAAGGCGGAGGCCCCCCGGTATATCTCGCTATAGGGGCTACTGCTCGAGCCGCCGCAACATCCCCACTTATAACCGAAATTGCGGTTCAGGTCGGTTCCGACGGAGAAAGACCACCGATTGGGCTGCCGGTTTTTCCGCCAGTAACTGTAACTGCCGTTCCGGACATCGTACTCGCTCCCGTCAGGGTTGAGACTGAAGACGAGGTAGATTTCCCGGTTGTTGACCAGTTGGGTAATCCGGGAGTTGGAACCGTAATTGTCAGTGAACAGTTTCAAGGTGTAGAGAGTCATCTCCACGGTGAGATGCTCGCGAGCATGGTGCTGGCCAACATAAAGCACTTCCGGCTCCTTTTCGTCACGATTCACATTGTCACTAATCTTAGCCGCCCACATGTCACGGCCTTCATAGGACTTTCCGATACTGAACATCTTGACGATCCCAGGATGGTCAGCAGCGGCCTGGCGGATTTCTGCCGTCATTTCATCATAATTGTGGTAATCAGCGTCATAACCGGGGAAATCCAGGCCCCCCGCCTGTTTCTTAGTACGAAACCCGAGGCGTTTCAGTTGTTGGACCTCTTTGGAATCGACGTATACGACCACGTAATTCTTTCCTACCTCCTCAATGCCGAACCCCGACCGAATTAATCGCGTCCGTTCCTCTCGTGTATCCACCCCATCCAGCCGATACGGCTTTTTCCCTACTTCCTTGGCGGCAGAGGCTTGAGGACCCGTTTCCCCCCCCACTCCCGTAACCATAACCGTCGTCACCAACAGGACTGTTGCCAACAAGGTTGACAAACGCGACCCCTTCATTACCCTTCACCCCACCCTTTCCCTTGCGGCCCAAGCCGCTACGGTTTCCATCCGCTCCATCCAATCAAGGGTTGACTTTTTCTTAGGAAGCGAATTGATAAAATATTCAATATTCATATGCCCCCTCGATTCCGGGTGTTCTAGGTCATGGTGAAAACGCTTTCCTATATAGGAGCAGGAAATTAAATGGCTTGTGCGGAAACCGCATAGGAAGTCCGGCTCCACAAACCAGGTGGGGACCGCCGGACAGCTTCTCAAATAGGAGGAACTCATATGGATACATCCATGCGGACAACCCCAGAAAAAACGGGTTTCCCTAAGCAAAAAGAGGGGGTGGGAACGGCTTTCAGCCCCTTATCCAAGGTCTGGTTCACCCTTTCTCAAGGGGCCGTATCGGAAATCTATCATCCCAACCTATCCACCCCCGTCCAGAGCCGCTTAGAACTCTCTGTATCCGACGGACAAGGCCGTTGTTATCGGGAATCCTTGGACATGACCCACCGGTTGGAACACCCAGACGAACACGCACTCACCTACCGACAGGTCAACGGAGACCCTGCCGGATGTTTCCGTCTAAGCAAGATTTCTTTCACCGATCCTTCGCGCCAGTGTTTCATTCTCCATGGACGATTGGAAACGCAGCAGGGCTCCCCAACGGATTACCGCCTCAACTTTCGTTGGGAACCCTGGACCGGTGGGAAGCATCGACACCATATTCGGTTGCTGGAAGAGGGGGGGGATCGCTTCCTCTGTGCGGAAAACGGGGAAAAAGCCGCCGTTTTAGCCGCTTCCTGCGGAATGGAGCAACCTGTTCTTCTCCTCGATGACGGAAAACAACAGCCGGTCACTTCTACAGTCGTGGAAGGATCCGTCCTATCGGGATCCCTGCCGATTCCGGCCGATGGAGGCTTCCAGATGGTCATCGGTTTCGGGAGTACCGCCGAAGAGGCGGAAAAGGAAGTCCGTGAATCCCTCGAACGTCCATGGGAGGAGATTTACGAAAACTACCGAAAAGAATGGCAATCATACTGCAAACGGCTGAACAGCTTGGAAGGATGGGCCCCATCCCTTTACTATGCGAGCCTGATGATGCTAAAAGCCATGGAGGACAAAGAAAAACCCGGTGCCTTCGCTCCGGGTCTCTCCCACCCCCTCCGGTTTTCCGCAGAATCCCTCTGCCAATTCGCCACGGCCTTCTGGGGAGCTGGGGAACACCGAAGTCCTAAACAGGCTTTCCGTCTTCTCAAGGGAATCCAGCGGAAGGACGGGGGGATTCCTCGATCCTTCTCCTTGGAGGAGGGGTCTTCAAGCCCTTCCTGCCCCACCCAGACCGCCTACACTCTCCTTTTGGCCTGGCAGCTAGAAGAGGTCCGTTCTTTTCGGCGCATGATCGTACCCGCCGCCGAATTCCTGAAGGCAAACGGAAACCCCAGGACAATCGCCCCTCAGGAAGCAGCTGTCCGCATCGCCGCCCTGATTTGCGCTGCTGACCTAGCGGGGACTGCCGGGGAGGCGGCCCACTCGACAGCCTGGCAGGAGACTGCCGACCGCTGGAAGGAAGAGAATCTCCCTTCCTCCACGGCGGGAACAAGCGATTGGTTGACCTGGGTTCGACTCGGCCTGTCCGCCGCCACTCATCCTCAGATCTTGACTGCTGCCGCCCTCTTTGATCGGGACCGGCGACAAGAGACTGCCTACGGGCCATTCTGGACAGCTTCTCCGCTAAATGAAAGCGGGAAAAATCCACTCCTTTCCGTCCGGTCCGTCGCTGAAAGGGGGCATTACGAACTTCAGTCCGGCCGAGACCCCTCATCCTATCTAACTGCTCTGGAACAAGCCGCAGGAGGAGAACAGATGCTTTCCACCTTCCTCACGGCGACAGGGGAAAAGGCTGGACAATCACCAGACCCTCTCTCCCATGCTGAATACGTCCGCCTCCTCGTATCCCAAACCTGGGGGAGCCCCTGTGATCTCCCCCTTCCTGCGGCCAAGCGATACAGCAACTCAGGCTGATCGTCCCCCTTCACCCAATATTCAAACCTGCTTTATATCCCCTTCAAATCCCGTCGTTAAGATAGGAACGGCAGACGGGTCAAAGTCCGGTGACGGTTGGCATCCTTCCGTTTCCGGGCTGTCCCTCTGTCACCAAATCGACAAAAAACACCTTGTTCCCTTGTCGGCCGGATGTTATCATCCGTAATTGTGGTATGAAGGAAACACCCGCGATAAACAATCCATCTATGGGATTTGAGTCTCCACGAACGGTTTTGGGTAATTAAGGAAGAGAAGGTGAGAGAGAGATGTTGAGTAACAACCAGGTGATTGCATTGATTTATTCCTTCGCAGTGGCCGGAGCGTTTTTGGGTTGCGGCCTGCTGGCCATCAGTGTCTAACGAAGGAAAAAACCGGAGGGGGAAACCCCTTCGGTTTTTTGTATAGGAAACCTTCGTATCAAAACCCGGACCGGCATATTAGCCAGCCCGGGTTTTTTTAAGAAAAAAGCCGAGTGAACCATTCAAAAACCTTGTCCGCTCCTCCTGCCCACTCGACAACCTTGTATCCAAGGTAAATCCCGAAGATGCCGAGAATCCCCGACAAGGCAGGGGGTGCTGGGATCGGCAGGCGCAGGAGGGCGAAGAACAGCCCGACCATTCCCCCCGTAAGTAGGGACAACAGATATATTTTCATCCTGTTCGGTCTCCCGTATGGCGGGTTCCCTCTCCTCCTTCATCGTAATGGATAGCGCCTGCCTTACATCTGCTCGGGGGCGTTAACACCGATCATGTTGAGACCGTTCTTCAGTACTTGCCCCGTGCCCAACAGGAGGGAAAGTCGGGCTCGTGTCAGACGTTCGTCCTCCTGAATCACGCGGGAGGCGTTGTAGTAACTGTGGAACAAGGTCGCCAAATCAAACAGATACCGGGCAATGCGGTTGGGTGCCATCTGTTCGGCAGCAACGGCTACTTCTCCAGGGAATTCACCCAGCTTTTGTAGGAGGTCGTACTCCTGCTCTTCCGTCAAGGCGTCGAGGCTTTCTTCGTCTATTTGGACAGGGATCCCCCGCTCCCCTGCCTGACGGAACACACTGTTGATCCGTGCATGGGCGTACTGGACGTAAAAGACCGGATTCTCATTGGATTGGGAGACAGCCAGATCCATATCAAAATCCAAATGAGAATCGGGGCCCCGAGAGGCGAAAATGTAGCGGGTGGCGTCAACACCTACTTCCTCCATGAGGTCAACCAGGGTAATCGCCTTGCCGGTCCGTTTCGACATCTTCACCAGCTGGCCGCCTTGATAGAGTTTCACCATCTGGGTGATAAGGAAAGTCATCTTTTTCGGATCGAAACCGAGGGCGGTCATCGCAGCTTTCATCCGGGGAACATACCCATGATGGTCAGCACCAAAAATGTTGACAATCCGGTCAAACCCCCGGTTGTACTTGTCTCGGTGATAAGCGATATCCGGGGTGATATAGGTATAAGAACCGTCCTGCTTGACGAGAACCCGATCCTTATCATCCCCGTACTCACTCGATTGAAGCCAGAGGGCCCCATCTTTTTCATAAGTCTGGCCGAGGCGCGTCAGTTCCTCCACCGCTTTCTCCACAGAGCCGGATTCGTGGAGGGAAGACTCGGAGAACCAACTGTCAAAACGGACCCGGTAGTCGGCGAGGTCCTCCTTAATCTTGTTCAACAGATGTTCCAGGCCGTACTGACGCAGAATCGCGTAACGCTCCTCCTTGTCCAGGTGGATCAGTTCGTCGCCCTTTTCTTCTGCCAGCATCTTGGCCATATCGATGATATCTTGCCCCCGGTAGCCATCTTCGGGGAAATCCGCTTCCATGTTAAGGGCTTCTCTGTACCGAGCCTCCAAGGAAAGAGTCATGTTATGAATCTGATTACCAGCATCATTGATATAGTATTCACGCGTTACATCAAATCCAGCCGCTTCCATTACATTGCAGAGGACGTCACCGATCGCGGCGCCCCGAGCATGGCCCAGGTGAAGACTGCCTGTCGGGTTGGCACTGACGAACTCCACCAATACCTTTTCCCCTTTTCCCGTATCGGAACGACCATAGTCGCTGCTCGCTTTCGTCAGTTCAGGTAAAACCTGTGTCAGGTAAGAACGATCGATAAAAAAATTAATAAAACCGGGGCCAGCCACCTCGATCTCCCGGATATTCGCTTTCTTCCGATCCAACCCCGCCACGATTTCTTCTGCGATCTGGCGGGGATTTTTTTTGGCAATCCGCGTCAGCTGCATCGCGATATTCGTGGCCAAGTCTCCATGGGCCTTCTCCCGAGGGACTTCCAGCAGTACCTCCGGTACCACCTCTTCTGAGGCCAGATCGGCACGGATCACTGCTTGCTTGATCTCCTGTTTTAAGGTTTCCTGCATCCGTTCCAAGGCGTTCATTCTATACGGACACCTCCGTCCACTGGATAGTCAATTCATAGCGGCCCATCGCTTCTCCACCCATAGTCAGCTGGAAAGAGAAACCGATGGAGCCTCCTTTGTCATGGTGGTTTCTTCGGTAATCCAGGGTATGGACTTCCATCTCGGAGACGCCACCCGGTGTCTCGATTCGGCTATATGTTGTCTGATTCGGTCGGTATCTCTGCCGGTAGGAGACCATTCCTTGCCGGATAACAGTCACTTCCTCCGAACCAGCTTTTACTGTGGTTAGCACTTCGTCAGGGGTCCCTGGGCTTTCCCGATATTTTAAAACCCAGTGGGCATTCCTCTCTTCGAAGAACCCATCCAAATGCTGCTCAATGGATTCTTCCTTTCCCCCCGCTTCCGAAGGGTGGACGCCGGAACGGATATCCAATCGAATCGGTTTCACTTCAGGCGGTGTCTCCTTTCTTATTGGTTCGAATTGTATCATGGGGAACTTTGGAATGCCAATCAACGGCAAATTCCCCTCCTTGGGAGGAAGGGAGTCGAGAATCCTAACCATCACTTGGAGAAGCCGAGGAGCATCTCCCGGATCACCTTGGCCGCCGTAACCGGGGTTTGTTCTGTAGGATCATAGGCCGGAGCCACTTCCACTAAATCGGCGCCCACTACCTTGACACCCGATCGGGAGATGGCGTGGATGGCTTCTAACAGTTCGCTGGAACTGATCCCTCCGGGCTCCGGAGTACCTGTGCCTGGAGCGAAGGCGGGATCCAGGACATCGATGTCCACCGTAACATAGACAGGGCGACCTTCCAGTTCCGGCAACGATTTCTTCAGGGGTTCAAGCACGTCAAAGGGGTGGAAATGGATCTTTTCCCCTTCGGCGTATTGGAATTCTTCCCGCGTACCAGAACGGATGCCGAATTGATAAACGTTTTCCGGGCCGATGAGCTGGGCAATCTTTCGAAGGGGCGTAGCATGGGAGTAAATCTCCCCCTCGTAATCTGTCCTGAGATCGGCATGGGCGTCCAAGTGGATCACCGCCAACTTGTTGTAGTACTTGCTGACTTCCCGCACAACCGGCCAGGTAACTAGATGCTCACCTCCGATTCCCAGTGGCATCTTCTTCTGTTCCAACACTTTGGCAACGAAGTTTCCGATCTGGTGAACACTCTTCTCCGGATTACCGAAAGCCAACGGGATGTCCCCGGCATCGTAATATTTCACTTCGGACAGATCCCTGCGGAGATAAGGACTGTATTCTTCCAGCACCAGGGATACTTCCCGCACCCGTTTGGGGCCGAACCGGGAACCCGGACGGAAGCTGACGGTCCAGTCCATGGGCATTCCGTAGATGATGGTATCCGCCTCTTCCACCTCAGGCGTTGCACCGATAAAGACATTGCCTGAGTAGGCTTCTTCAAAACGCATCCCGATCATTCCCCTCCCTTTGTCAGATCTTCGACGAACCGAGGAAGCCGGAATAACGAATGAAACAGCTCGGGTTGGAAGTAGCGGGTATTCCGATCCGCCAGGAGCGTCTCCTCCACCGCTAAAGGATCCCGGCCCTTGGAACCCAAAGTAAAACTCCACAGACCGCTCGGATAGGTGGGTATACTGGCGGTATAAAGACGGGTGACGGGGAAAATCCCGGAAATATCCTGAAATACACGAGCGATTAAATCCCGGTTAAACCAAGGGGATTCTGTCTGGGCCACCATGATCCCTTCGGGTTTGAGAGCATCAAAGATACCCTGATAGAAAGGTTTTTGAAACAGACCGACAGCGGGACCGACAGGCTCGGTGGAATCT
Organism: Salinithrix halophila; assembly: GCF_042650125.1. Taxonomy (NCBI): domain Bacteria; kingdom Bacillati; phylum Bacillota; class Bacilli; order Caryophanales; family Thermoactinomycetaceae; genus Salinithrix; species Salinithrix halophila. The sequence goes on along the minus strand of NZ_JBHSAP010000015.1, from coordinate 91,408 downwards.
ACCAAAATCACATCGTATTCGCCTTTATGGGCTTCAATGTGTTGAATCCCGTCCTCAACGCGGATCTCCACCCGCTGATCGGAGAGAGCCCCGGCGATGGCGGGGAAATATTCTTTCGATACTTCGATCACACGACCATCGATTTCACACAGGACTGCTTTTTCCACACTTGGGTGTTTCAACACTTCCCGGATGACACCCCCGTCACCTCCACCAATGACCAGTACCTTTTTCGGGTTCGGGTGGGTAAACATCCCCACATGCGTCAACATTTCATGATAGACAAATTCATCTTGATCCGTAGTCATCACCATGCCATCCAGAACCAACATCCGACCGAACTGCCGGGTTTCGATGACATCCATCGTCTGGTAATCGGTCTTCTCATGGTGAAGAGTCCGAAGGATTTTGCTCGTGATACCGTGGTTCGGTGTTTGTTTTTCCGTATACCATAAATCCATATCCATGCTCTTCTTTTCTCCTTCCAAGTGAGGGCAATTCTTTGGTGGACGTTCCAAAAAGAACCTTCCTATAGAATAAAGCAATCAACCACCAGAGACAATCATGTTTCCAAAGGCCGATAAGTCTTCCACGCTGGCGGTCGATTCATCCGATGTTGTATCGTGTGCGCGATTTGTCTCCTCCCCCGTATAACTCCAAAAAGCAATCCCATACTAGTAAGGATTGCCAAGGGGACTCCCCCTCGAAACCTTCATGAACCGACGACATCACGGAAGGGGAACATCCGATGGGAGACGATATGGACCGGTCGCTACCGCCGGCCGGATGGGAACAAGTTCCTTTCGCCAAGTGGTGGGACCGAGGACGACGCATCTTGCGATGGTTTAGCTTCTGCCTGCTCACCGGATTCGGACTGGCCCTGTTTACCCTCCTCTATCTAAAATCCAAACCCCTCCCGCCTCCCCCGATTGGAATGACCACCCAGCTTATGGACATCCGGGGGAAGGTGATCGATCAGTTGGACGCTGGCGAACACCGGGACCCCGTCCGGCTGAGGAAGATTCCTCAATCACTCATCGATGCCACGCTGGCCGCCGAGGATCAGCGCTTCTTCGATCATTGGGGGTTTTCCACCAAGGGCATCCTTCGGGCAGCCTGGATCAATCTAAAAAGCAGGAGGGTAGCCCAGGGAGCCAGCACTATCACCCAACAGTTGGCCCGTAACCTGTACCTCACCCACGACCGCACTTGGACCCGTAAATTACGGGAGGCGGCGCTCACTACTCAGCTGGAACTCCACTTTTCCAAAAGGGAAATCCTAGAGATGTATCTGAACAAAATCTACTACGGTCATGGCGCCTATGGTGTGGAACGGGCGGCTCACATCTATTTCCACAAACCGGCCCGGTCCCTCAACTTGGCGGAGTGTGCCATGTTGGCGGGTATCCCCCGCGGCCCGGGATATTACTCGCCATTGGCGGATCCACGCCGGGCTAAGAGGCGGCAAGAGTTAATCCTAACCCGAATGGCAAAAGCGGGATTTATCACCCGGCGATCCGCGGAGGAGGCAAAGCGGGTCCCCCTCCATTATGGACGGCCTCCCCGTCCCATCCCGGCTCGGGCCCCCTGGTTCAGGGACTATGTCATCCAATCCGCCGTCTCCCGGTTTGGGCTGACCGAGTCCCAGGTTCGGAGCGGAGGGTTAAAAATCTACACCACCTTGGACCCTGCCCGACAAGAAGCAGCCGAAAAAGCAGTGGCCCGCTACTTAAACACCCAGGACCAGCTGGAGGGGGCGCTTGTCAGCGTCGACCCTCGAACCGGAGCGATCCAGGCCATGGTGGGAGGTAGGGATTATAGCCGCTCCCAGTACAACCGGGTTTTCGCCCGGCGGCAACCCGGCTCCACATTTAAGCCCATCCTTTACCTGGCTGCCTTGGAACAGGGGCTAACCCCCGTCACCCGGTTTGACAGCAAGCCCACCACGTTTCTATTCAGCGACGGAAAGTACGCCCCGACCAACTATCACGGTCGCTACGCCAACCGACCGATTACCATGGGGGAAGCCATCGCCACCTCCGACAACGTCTACGCCGTCCGCACCCTTCTAGAGATCGGACGGGAACAAGCTGTCCGGATGGGGAAAAAGCTCGGGATCGACAGCTCCCTTACCCCTGTTCCTTCTCTCGCCCTGGGTTCCAGTGCGGTCCGTCCTTTCGAGATGATCCAAGTTTACTCCACCCTGGCCAACGGAGGAGTGAAGCATTCGCCCTTCGCCATCCGACGAATTGAGGATACGGACGGACAAGTAATTGCACGTGCCCAACCCCAACCGACCTCGGTCATCCCCCGACCAGAGACTTTCGTCATCACGAAGATGTTGGAAAAAGTTTTTGCCTCTGGCGGAACGGCTCATCGGGTCAAGCAGATCCTTCCCCGGCCCGTCGCTGGCAAAACGGGAAGTACCGAGTGGGATTCCTGGCTTTCCGGGTATACCCCGGACCTGGCCACAACGGTCTGGTTAGGATATGATCGCGGAAAACGCCTTCCCCCAGGGACTTCCCGTCTCACCCACAACATCTGGGGAACCTACATGCGTGAGGCCCTCGCAACGGTTCCCCCCCGGCCATTTCCTACCCCGGAGGGGGTAACAGAGGTAACCGTCGACCCCGACACCGGGTATCGGGCCACATCAGCCTGTCCTCGCCGGGAGAAGATCTGGTTCCTGAATGGAACGGAACCGGAGAAAACCTGTCCTGCCCATCGCGAGCCTTCACCAGTACCAAAAACCTTGGACTCCCTTTGGGAGCGTATAAAAAAATGGTGGGACGGCTAAGCCGTCCCACCATTCATCTTACGTGGCCATTTAGAGCCTCGCCGGTAAAAAACCGGGGGGTTTTTTTTGCGCATTGGGGACGTCCAATCGGTTTTTAATCGTTATCCCCGCTATCATGATTTTCCACAGACAGGAACAATACCTTGCCCGTGTAGGCGTCTATTTCCAAATCGGCTTCCTGACGGCCATTTTTCACTCCGACATCATAAATCCAGCGACCGTCGTCCTGGTCCAGTTCAATCTCCGAAACCTTACCGTCGAATTTGCCCAGAGCGATTTTTTCGGCCTGTTCATATCCGATCTTTTCTTTGGACTGATTTTGTTCCCGATGATCGCCGCGGTCGACAGTGTCATCTGATCCCTTTGTGTCATCGTCGTTGTTGGTGAACGCCACATTTTGGTCTTGCTGAACCTTCAACATTTTCCCGGTGCGGGCGTCCATTTTGATGTCATACTCTCCGTTGGAGCCTTCCAGCTCGATCTCATAAACGGCGCGGGCCCCCCGGCCATCCCTCTCAATTTCTTTAACCTTCCCTGGATACCGTTCCTCCACTTTTTTGACGGCTTCTTGCGTGGTCATAAAAGAATCTTTCTCATCGGCGAAAATCTTGTTCGCTCCAAACCCCGCGCCTGCGATGATAACGGCTCCGGCCAACACGCCCAACCATGTTTTTTTCAACATCTCTCTATCACTCCTTGCCGTTGTTTTCAATGACCAGGATAAAGAGTTAGACTGATAAACCTTGGTGAGTCCGATGAGAAGTTGGTGAGAAGTTCATGATCGTCTCATGAGCATTCATTCAGAGGGAGGAAGCTGGACCGTCACCACTGTGCCTTTCCCCTCGGTGCTCGTAAGCGTCAACTCCCCGTGGTGGGCAGAGACGATCCGTTTGGCGATCGCCAATCCCAAGCCGCTTCCGCCAGTTTCCCGGCTGCGGTCTTTGTCTACCCGGTAGAAACGTTCAAAGATGCGTTCCCGGTCTTGTTTAGGAATGCCGATCCCTCGATCCTTCACTTGGATCCTGGGACCCCGCTCCGTATCCTCCACATAGATGTCGACCGCCTCTTCACTGTATTTCAGCGCATTGTCCACCAGGATAAACAACAATTGTTTCAACTTCTCCACATCACCGACCGCCATCACTTTTCCGTCAGCATGTACCCGGATGATCCGGCCAGTGGCTCGAGACAGGGATCGAACGGCTTCTCGGCTTAAATCACCCAGCTCTATCGATTCCAACTGGAGGAGCTCATGGATGTCATCCCGGGCCAAATCAAGCATCTGATGGGTGAGAGCTTTCATCCGTTTGGCTTCGGAATGGATCGCTTCCACAGCCTCGTCTCTCACTTCCGGCTTCTCCCGGCCCCATCGTTTCAACAGGTTGGCGTAACTTTCGATCACCGTGAGCGGTGTTTTCAATTCATGGGATGCATCTGCGACAAACTGTTGTTGTTTGCGGTAGTTTTCTTCCATCCAGTTCATCATGCGGTTGTAGGTAGCTGCCATCTGATTCAGTTCGTCGTTGGATCGTTTGTTGAGATTCAATCGTTGAAAGGTTCCCTGGCTGCGGTTCTTTTCCATGGTCGCAATCAGATAAAGAATGGGTCGAAGGATCAATCCGCTTAATATCCGGCCCGCTACCATGGTGGGTATGAGGACTGCCAAGGTGGCCAACAGCAACACCCATCGCAAGAGGCGAAGGTTTTCCTGCGCCAGGTCGAGGTTTTCGGTCACCTCCAATGAGGCAACCCGCCCATCTTTCCATATGATGGGGTAAAAAACGGTCAAATACTCTCGGTCCCCCTTGCTAAAAAAGGTATGGTCTTGTCGGTCCCGAAATTGCGGCTTGATGTCTTCCATCAAAGAGGGTTCTTCCGTGACGGTGAGCAAGGCCCTTTGACGGGAATCAACTACGCGGATCATGTTGCCATCGTCCAGGTAAGCGCGCAGAAGTTGCGCGGCGGAACGCCGGTCGCTCCCTTCCCCGGCGTTAACCGCCTTCACGATGCTTTCCGCCTTGCTCTGCATTTGCTCCACTTCCGCATGGTTCGTCCGATACTGGAACAGCGAGTAGATTCCAGCGTTGGCCCCGACCAACAGCACCAATATGATCGCCGTAGTGAAGAGCTGGATCTTGGTCGATATTTTCATCCGCTTTTCTCCCGCAGGGTGTAGCCCACTCCCCGGACCGTGTGTATCAAGGGAACGGAAGCGTGCTTGTCGATTTTTTGGCGCAGATAACGAATGTAGACGTCGACAACATTCGTGTCCCCTATATAATCGAATCCCCAGACTTCCTGGATGATCTGTTCCCGTTCCAATACCTGCCCGGGATGGCGCATCAGATAGCTGAGCAGTTCAAATTCCCTCGGTGTGAGGTGAATTTCCTTTTCTCCGCGGTACACTTCCCGGGTTTTCGGGTTCATGGTGAGAGCGCCGACGGTAAAGATTTCCCCCTCCGCTTCATTTATCGCGTTTCTTCCTCCAGCCAGACGAAGGTTGGCGCGAACCCGGGCCAGCACTTCTTCGATCTCAAAGGGCTTGGTTATGTAATCATTGGCCCCTTGATCCAATCCCATCACCTTGTCCGGAACTGTGTCGCGAGCGGTCAACAGTAACACCGGCGTCCATTGATCCTTCCGGCGGAATCGCCGCAACACCTCGATTCCGTTCAACCGGGGGATCATGATGTCCAACAGGATTAGATCCCATCCACCGGCCTCTGCCCGTGCCAACCCGTCCACGCCGTTATGAGCCACTTCGGCCTGATACCCTTCGTGTTCCAGCTCCAGTTGCAGTAAACGGGCGATTTTGAGTTCATCTTCCACGATCAAAATCCTCTTCAAAGTTTCCCCCATAAGAACGATCACCCGCTTTTTTCATTTCCACCATTATAATGCCGTTAGATGAGAAATTGCTGAGAATACTCCATCCTTCACGATGAATCAGCTTGTTCTCCGACGGCCAAAAAGTTGCTGAGGTCCAGCACCCTAAACAAAAAATGCCCAGTGGATAAACCCTCTGGACATTTGTGGGAAGACTAAGCCATCACACCATTTTTTTCTTCATGCCGACCCTAGTCAGCATTCACTGCTGCCGCCAATCCGACCTTCCCCGTCCGACAGCACTCCATCATTGTGGAGCGTGATCAGACCTGCTTCTGAGAGAGATTTCAACACGTTGTAAAAGCTCTCCTTGTCCTCTGTCGGCAAATGGTTGACAAACCGGTTGATCTCCTCCGGCGGGACGTTGGGAGAAAAGTGAACACCGCCATGGCGGGCGTAGTGTTGCTCCCCATTTCCTTGCCCTATGTGAACCGCCTCCTTTCCCTCCTAGGTTGCACAGGATAGAGGCCCTTTATCGCCTGTATGAAAAAAAGAAACGGACACCAAAACAGCGGGCGATCGCCCGCTGTTTTGGTGTCCTAGCAAATCGGTTCCGTAACCTGGATTCAAGTGTACACCCCCAGATCTGCCACCGGCAAGAAGGGGGATTATTTGTTCACACAGCGTTCAATTTTCTCCTGTGGAGAGAGCTTCCTTCAGTTCAGCGGTGGAATTCTCCCACCATTCTTTATTGTTCTCGACCAAGAGTTTTTTCAGGGCTTTTCTTTCTCTCTCTTCCAGGTGGGACAGCTTGATCCGACGTTTTAGGACATCATCCATACGATTGACGTGTTCAGCTAAGTTTTTCCACCCTCGCCGGGCCTCCCGGTTGATTTTCATCGGACAGGCAGCTGCTCCGGCATAGTAGGGACCCTGTTCGTTACGACCGATAGCCACCCAGACGACCTGGTATTCCTTCAGGTTATCGTCATTGGGAACTTCGTCGGGATTGCTGAGGAATTTAATTCCCCGCTCCACCTTGCTTTTGGCATGGATCAATGCTAGATCGATCTGTGCCTCATCCCCGTCGATTAGGACGGAAGAGAGGTTGGACAAGTTGAGCGTCCCGGTATGATACCCACCATGGGTAGTGGAATCTTCCCGGAGGATATTAAAACCCGAATTCTTCTTCTTCACGATGGTCGCCCCCTTTTCACACCTGGACTCATTGTATCGCAGAAGCTGAAAACCATGCAAAAGGAGCGTTTTACGACGAAAATGTATTGAGCATATTTAGGCGATCCACCACCTCACTGCGGTTCACCTGGTTCCGTTTCGGCGGGGGGAAACCCGGCTCCGACTTCTCATCCTTTTCCCGTTTGTTTCCTTGCCGGATGGGAAGATGAATATTAAAAGTCGTCCCCCGTCCCGGTTGACTGGTGACATGGATCTGACCGCCGTGCTCGGAGATAATTCGGTGGCAGATGGAGAGCCCCATCCCTGTCCCGTCACCCTTGGTGGTGAAAAAGGGGTCGAAAATGCGGGACATATACTCTGGAGGAATCCCGCTTCCATTATCCTGTATACGGATACTGATGCGGTCCCGCATCTCCTTCCAGCGGATAAACACGACTCCCTTATCCGTAAAGGATTCCAGTCCGTTCTGTACCAGATTGATCATTACCTGTTTCAACTGCTCCGCATCCGCTTCAATAATTACCGGCGATTCAGGGGGCTGTGGGGTCAATTCGTGTCCCATCAGAATCGATTTCGGATGGAGCAACTGGAGAACATCGTCGATTAATCGATCCAGGTTAAACAGAGTATGCCGGGCCGGACGCGACTCACTGAGATGGAGAAACTGTTTCAACAGATCGTTGATCCGGTCAATTTCAGGCAAGATAATCGACTCCCACTTCTTCACCTCTTCGGATTCCGAGGCGGAAATCTGAATAAATCCCCGAATGGAGGTGAGCGGATTGCGAATTTCATGGGCGAGCCCCGCCGCCAATTGGCCGACGGCTGAAAGTTTCTCCAGATGGCGTCGCCGCTCTTCTTCTTGGTGGCGAATCCGCCTCTGTTCTATAGAAAGACGATGTTCAGCAAGGCGGATCAATTCTGAAGCGTTCTGTGCTTCTCCTGGGTAAGAAGCCGTTCCGATACAGTAATTAACCAGGGACCGTTCCGCCCGCAAGCCTGCGATTACGCCTTCCACAGTCTCCAAACTAAGACGCATCGCCGTGTCGTCCCCTGTCAGCCCGACGGCAAACTGATCACCATCATAGCGGGCTACCTGGGCATAAGGGGGGAGTTTCTTCTTCAACTGACGGGCGATCTCAACCAGCAATTGATCCCCAGCATCAATCCCCTCCCGCATGTTTACTTGTTGGAAATCGACAAGATCAACACAGACAATATGATAGTATTGGCCTGCAGCCACACAGCGGGCAAGGCTTTTAGTCACCTGCTCCTGGAACCCGCCAAAATTATAGAGGCCCGTCAGGTAATCTCGCCGTGATGTCTCTTCCAATTCGTCGATGTATTCATGAAGCCTTGAATGGGCCTCGTTGACTTTTTCCAGGAGGTTCCGATTTTCTTGCTGGATCTCATCGGCACGCTTCTTTGAATGATGCAACCAGCCGCTCATCCAACCGAAAAAAGCAAATAGAACACCTTCCGACATGATTTCTATCCCATGGGGGACAAGGTCGGTCCCATATTTCATCCCGGTGTGAACGGTGAAAAAAGCCAGCGTGGACTGAACGGTCTTCGTTTCTGAAAGGCGGTGATGGAAAATGCCCAACACCACCAGATAAGCCCACATAATGGAAAAATCCCCCGTCAAATAGTCCAACGCAGCGAGGCATGCGAGTACAGAAAGAGGATAGAGATAAAAAGGAACAGCGGCTGCCCATCGGCCATTCACTCTTAATAACATCCATAGCGCGGCGAGGTCCGTTCCGATGCCCGCCCATCGCGCCGCCGGGTGGTTGAATATCGGTTCCACTTTATCGCTTAGGGCGATCACCCATTCGGTCAACTGTTTTAACCCCCCAATTTACCCTCCGTCGAACCTGTTCTCCTTGGCGGCAGTCCTGCAAAAAAAGAAAGAATGATCGGGAATTCTTTGTCGTTTTATCATTTAAAAATACGGTAATGATTCCATCCGAAATTTCAAATTTCCTCCTTGAAAACTCCTTTTCGACAAAAGCTGTCAAAATGCGAGACGCCTTTCTTCTCTCATAACTGTTTCAACTGTCCCTTCGTATACACGGTTTCATGTTGTGGTCAAATAAACGCTTTTCGACAGAAGTCCCTTGTCATGTTTATCCTTTGCCACTCGTACGCTGTATCAAGCCAGTCTTATTTTCAAAAGGGGGAAACCGGCTTGGAGAAGGAAAAGGCACTCAGCCACTCCATCCTGGAGTTGCTGGGAGGAACGGATAACTTGGCTTCGCTGTCTCACTGTATGACCCGCCTTCGAGTAACACCGAAAAACCCCGATCAGGTCCAGGTGGAAGAATTAAAAACCCTCGCTGGGGTGATGGGAGTGGTCTGGTTAGCAGACCAGCTCCAAATCATCCTGGGACCGGGCACGGTCACGAAGGTGGCACGACACATGGAGGAAGACACAGGACTCAAATCCGGGGAAATACAGGACCGAAAAGCAGAAGTCCAGGACTTGAACCGAACCCCTTTCAAACAGTTCCTGCGGCGTCTAGCCAGCATCTTTGTACCCCTGATCCCCGCCATCGTCGCCGGTGGGATCATCATGGGGATTACCAATGTGATCATCCACTCTTTCGATGTCAGTGAAAAAAACCAGTGGGTCATTCTCCTGTCTTCGATCAGTAAGATCATCTTCGCCTATCTGGCTATCTTCGTAGGGATCAACACCGCCCGGGAGTTTGGTGGCACCCCAGCTTTAGGGGGCGTCGCGGGGGGATTGATTATCTTCCCCGACATCGCCAATGTGACTCTTTTTGGCGAGGCCCTGGTTCCTAATCGGGGGGGATTGATCGGGGTGTTACTAGCCGCCTGGTTTATTACAGTCATCGAGCGCCGTCTCCGTCGGTTCATCCCGTCAGTAATCGACATCATCGTCACACCGACCCTGGCCGTGCTGGTGACTGGATTTGCCACCTACATTATTTTGCAGCCACTCGGCGGCTTTATCGCTGACGGTATCACTGGTGGACTCAAAGGGCTGATGGAAGCCGGCGGAGCCGCCGGAGCCGCGATCTCCGGGGCGGTGTTGGCCGGCACCTTCCTGCCTCTAGTGATGACCGGACTTCATCAGGGTTTGATTCCTATCCACATGGAGCTTCTGAACAAGACGGGCCTGGATCCGCTCTGGACCATTCTAGGAATGGCAGGAGCCGGTCAGGTGGGGGCTGCCTTCGCCATTTATCTAAAGAGCCGAAACCAAATGCTGAAAAATGTGATTAAAGGTGGGCTCCCCGTCGGTATCCTCGGGATCGGTGAACCTCTAATCTATGGCGTTACACTGCCCCTGGGCCGCCCATTCCTGACGGCTTGTCTCGGCGCTGCCGTCGGGGGAGCCGTTCAAGGAGCTTTCGGCACGGCCACAGTGGCCATCGGCGTCTCCGGGCTACCGGCAGCTCTCCTGCTGGCTCCCGGGCAGTTACACTTGTTCCTGCTCGGTGTGCTGGCAGCCTACGGTGCCGGTTTCCTGTTCACTTGGCTGTTTGGATTCAACCGAGGAATGGATCAGACCTTCGGCGGTGAACCCTCTGCAACTTCCAAGTTCCCATAAAAGCTGAGGCTGCCAACCGAAAACCCCGCCGGTAGCCGGCGGGATTCTTTTTTGAGGAGGAGAGGGAAATGGAGAAGAACCCGTTCGATCTGACTACAGAACAAATCAATGAAGCTACACGGAGCCTCGATCACATGGATTCCCTCGAAATCGTAACGGTCATGAACCGGGAGGACCACAGGGTACCCCAAGCGGTGGAGGCGGTTCTCCCCCGGATAGCCGAAGCTGTCGACGAGATGGTGGAAACCGTTAGACAAGGCGGACGTATTTTCTACATCGGCGCCGGTACCAGTGGCCGGCTTGGCGTACTGGATGCCTCCGAATGCCCGCCGACGTTTTCCAGCGACCCAGAACTGGTCCAGGGAATCATCGCTGGCGGAGATCGTGCCCTCCGTTTTGCTGTCGAAGGGGCTGAAGACTCCACAGAACAAGGCGCAGAGGATCTGAAATCCCGTCTGTTCTCTGAGAAGGACTTCCTGGTCGGCATCGCCGCCAGCGGCCAGACCCCTTATGTATTGGGAGCCCTAGCCCATGCCCGGCAGACAGGGGCAAAAACCGTCGCTGTCACCTGCAACCCCGGGTCCGAAGCGGGTCACCTCGCCCATCTCGCCATTGAAATCGATACCGGACCGGAAATCCTGACGGGCTCCACTCGTCTCAAAGCCGGGACAGCCCAGAAATTGGTCCTCAATATGCTGAGCACGGCGATGATGGTCCGCCTCGGCAAAACTTACGGAAACCTGATGGTCGACCTAAAACCGACCAACCGAAAGTTGAAGGAACGAGCCCGTCGCATCATCCGCCTTGCCACGGGGGCTTCCTGCGAAGAGGTGGAAAAGGCTTACCAAGCCGCTGGAGGAGAGACCAAAACTGCCATTGTTATGCTGCTTTCCGGTATGGATGCAGAGCTGGCCCGAAGTCGTCTCAAATGTGCCGGTGGTCGTATCGGCGGGGCATTGAGAGACTGAAGGCGATCCTTTCAAATCACAGAAGCTCATCTTCGAAACATTCATCTTTTCCGATCCGTAAAAAAGGCAGCGATGGCCGCTGCCCTTTTTTGTGCCAGGCTGCACCCTTCTCTTCTTGTTTCCCATGCAAAGCCTGTCATCCAGGTAAGCCTTATCCCAGCCGGTTAACCCAACGGGCCAACCCCTCTTGCGCTTCGTCCTTCGCTCTCGTATTTTCGCCCCCGTTTTTCGGTGCCAATCCTTCATCGACTCCGTAGAGTTCCTCAATCCGAATCGGATCCTGCTTCAGCGACGGGCGCGGCTCGAGAGCGGGAGCGTAGGCAGACACTTCTTCGACAGCAGAAGAATGATCTTCCAATGCTGCTGCTCCTTCGCGCTCTTGCCAGACCGCTTCATACACCGGCTGTTCCGCTTGTTCCCGCCCCTTCCGGTTTACTCCCGCCTTCTCCTGCCAATATCCACCAAACTTGTGAGGGTAGTTACGCCGGGCAAGTGGGGTGCGTTCCTGCTCCTCCAAGAGGGTATGTATGATGGTCTCCTTCAGAATGCTCTTAATCTCCTCACTCCGATACCCATTGTCTACAGCATCAACCCAATCGAATACCGGACCGTCCTCCTTGGTGAAAGTCACATTTCGTTGAGTGGGGGAGAGCTCCTGTAAAACCCCTATGCGCTCCCGGAAGTTATCCCGGTCACAGATCGTATCCAGAGGGAAGTAGACCCCTTTCAAGTAGGACTGAATACAATATTTCACCAACAACGGAAACTGGCCTCTCGGTAGAATATCATACCAATTGCGAAGGAAACGATCCTTTTTCCCTAAATACACTCCTACGGTGATTGTCATCATCTTGGCCCACCTTTCATTTATGCGGTGCTTGTCCAGCCTTCCTGCGGCATAAGGCCCGGTGACGAAAAAGCAAAGAAGGCAGTGCCGCATTTTTTTCTCTTTGTCCGGGCTCAAATCCTTCTTTTGCCAAATATAGTACCAATGGCAAAGACCTACCGTCAACAGAAGATTTTGTCGAATAAAGACAAGTTCTCCCGTCTCGGAAAATTGGCTTAGACCAGTTTTTTGTGCCGGTGGATAATCCTCCGGTACTGGTCGCGTTCCAGACGACGAAAGAGATGAAAGTTGGGACGGGTATTCACCTCGAAAATCCAGAGACGTCCTTCGGAATCCGGCCCGACATCAAGGCCCAACTCTCGAATCCCCGGGAAACGGGAATCCAACACTTCTGCTGTCAAACGGCCTATTTGGATCAAATCTGACAGAATGGTAGATTTCAGGGGATTCCCTTGTCCGTACGCCCGGTCGAGGGCTTCCTCCACGGGAAGAGGCTTCCCTCCTTTGCAGTGGTTGGTGATAAACAGTCCCTTTGCGGCTACCTTTGCAGCCATCCCTCCAACCATCCACTCACTCTTCGGTTTTTGCATCAAAATCCGGATATCGAAAGGGCGGCCTCCAACCTTCGCCATTTCAATTCCCTGTTGGATGAGGTATCTCTTGTGGGGGTTAAGAAAGTTGTCGAGAACCGTATGGAGAGAACGGGAATCCGTACACCGGCATTCTTTGCGGTAACAAATTTCAATGGAATCCTCCCTCTGTCTCACACGAACAATTCCCGCCCCTCCGCCTCCCTTGTCCGGTTTGATGAAGACAGTGGGGAAGGCTGCCATCATCTTCTCCAAGGCCTTACCGGAATACCAGGAGGTAGCAGGGATAAATTTTCGAAGGCCGGCATTTGTCAACATCACTTGCGTTTTGAGCGCTTTACTTGCTATCTGTCGGTATCTACGCATGGGGAGGCCACTCCTTTACCCGCATTTTAAGGGGGGTTCCTTTCTGCCTCATTCTATTCGATACCGGTGCCTGTAGTGATAAAGCACCGCCTATTTTGGATGGATTCCCTCCATCTCCCGCCTCCCGACCGGATGGGATTGTGTTAAAATGGAAATACGCAAGACACTTTGTTGTTTGTAGCAAAGGATTGTGCGAAAATGAACACCAATCCCCTAGGGATCCGATGGAAAGGTTTTTTCTTTTTTCTGATCACCTTCGTCCTTCTCTTCTCCTTCGGCTTCAGCCGACAGGGGATGAGTATCGCCCAGCCCCTCCTTCACCAGGGAAACTATCTTTTGGAAACTTGGCGCTTCCGGGACGGGAAAACGGTCGAAGGTCCCCGGTCCATCGTATATCACACCTCTTCTCAGGAACGGCAGGCCCTCCTCGTCTCCAAAGAGGCAGAACAGGTCCTCCGCACTTTCGAAAAACGCTATCACTTCCGACCGGAACAGCCGGTTCCCATCTTTCTCTTTTCGGACCGCCGTTCCCTGTCGGATCATTTTTCCTGGAACAAAAGTCAAAACGCCACCGGCATTTATTTCTCAGGGTCGATTTATCTCCTGAGCCCCGAAGCTTGGAATGAGACTTTCCCTTCCGCCGCCCATGCGCCGGGTAAATGGGCCCGCCTGTTCCACGAACGAGGCCCTCTCTATCACGAAATCGCCCACTTATACCTAGACCAGACGACAAGGGGAAATTATCCTGTCTGGTATACCGAGGCCTTCGCCCAGTGGGTAGAGTATCAAGAACTGGGCTATGAATGGGTAATCCCCGCTAACCGGCTGGCCGGACAGCCTCTTTATACCTTTGATGATCTCACCAAACGTTTCAATCAGTTGCCTAATCAGGCCCTCGCCTATCGCCAATCCTTCCTGTTCCTCCGTTCGATGGCTGAGAAGCATAGCGAATCCTCCCTTGACAATCTGCACACCCGATTGTCAGAAGGAGCTCCTTTCAGTAACGCATGGAGACAGGTATTCGGCGAATCTCCCAAGGAATCTTACAAACAATGGCAACACCAGGTAAAATGACATTTCTCATTGTGGGGTGGAAGAATCCATGTGTGCAAAAATCCTCGTTGTGGAAGATGAACGCCCGATCGCCGATATCCTGCAATTCAACCTGTCAAAGGAAGGTTATAACGTGGAATGCGTCTATGACGGAGAGGATGCGATCCGCCGCGTTTCGGAGGAACCTCCGGATCTGATTCTTCTCGACTTGATGCTGCCCGGTGCCGACGGAATCGAAGTTTGTCGGCGGGTTCGCCAGTCCCACCAAATGCCGATTATCATGGTGACAGCCAAGGATTCGGAAGTGGATAAGGTTCTGGGATTAGAAATCGGGGCGGATGACTACGTAACGAAGCCCTTTAGCAACCGGGAATTATTGGCCCGGATCAAAGCCAACCTCCGTCGCACCCGGGATCGCTCCGAACCCAAAAACACCTCCACCAGTACTCTGAAGATCGGATCCCTGTCCATTGACCAGAGCAGTTATATTGTTGCTAAAAAACAGTCCCCCATCGACTTGACCCACCGGGAATTCGAGCTGCTCCTCTACATGGCGAAACACGTCAACCAGGTGCTCACCCGGGAACACCTGCTCCAGTCCGTCTGGGGATATGACTATTTCGGAGATGTACGCACGGTGGACGTTACCATCCGTCGCCTCCGGGAAAAGATCGAGGATGATCCCAGCCAACCCCAATATATCATCACCCGGCGGGGAATCGGTTACACCATGCGAGACCCGCAATCCGAGCGGTGAAGACAATGAAATGGCTCCGCATTTTCCATAGTGTCCAATGGAAACTGGTCATCATTTATATCTCCCTCCTTCTGATCGCCCTACAGCTGATCGGGGTCTATTTTTTCCGAGAGTTGGAGAATTTCTATAAACAGGATTTCGAAAGCAGCTTGCAGAATCAAGCCAATATTCTTTTATCCGGTGGGGTATCGGACGAGATTACCAAATCCCAGGCCGGATTTGTAAACAGACGAAAGCATCTCAACGACTTCCTAGATAATTATTACATCTTAGACCGGGGTGCAGGGCAGATCGTTCAGCTTCTGGATCAAGACGGGTATGTCCTCAGCACCACTCAGACGAACAAAAAAATCATCGGCCAGAAGAATCACAATCCGAGAGTAAACCAGGTGTTGCGGGGGATAGAAAAGGAAGACACGCAATTCCGACGCGGCACTGACACAGAGCGGTTAATGCTCTATTCCAAGGCGATCACGGAGAATGGACAGGTTGTCGGGGCGATCTACATCGAGGCGCCGATGACGAAAACCTATCAGACGATCCGTACCATCAATAATACCTTGCTGAAAATCTCCCTGTTCGCCCTTTTCGGAACTGCCGTTCTTGGAGTGGTCCTCGCTCGGACGATCACCAACCCGGTGAAAGAAATCACCGAGCAGGCATCCATCATGGCCCAGGGGGATTTCGATCGGCAAGTAGCGATTAAAAGCAATGATGAGATCGGCCGGCTGGCCACCGCCTTCAACCACCTCGCCCAACACCTGCGGGATGCCCTCTCTCAAAACGAGGAAGAAAAAGGGAAATTGGAATCGGTGCTGGCCAACATGAGTGACGGGGTGATCGCCACCGACAGCCGGGGACGCGTGATCGTCATCAACCGGCGTGCTACCGTCATCCTCGGCCGTTCCGTGGAGGTGGGTGAGCAGCTCGATCAGGCCCTCCCTCTATCGGAGCCCCTCATCCTTCCTCTAGAAGGGGAGCGACAAACTTACCTGGAACTAAATCGGGAGGATGAAGAAGATCTGACCATCGTGAAACTGACCTTCACTCCAATCCGTCGGTCAGAAGAAACCGTAGGACTGATTACCGTTCTCCAGGATGTGACGGAAGAGGAGAAATTGGATCGACAGCGGAAGGAATTCGTAGCCAACGTCTCCCATGAACTGCGTACCCCTTTAACCACAATTAAAAGCTACCTGGAAGCACTGGACGAAGGAGGCGCTATGGAAGACCCCGAATTGGCTGCCCGTTTCCTACGGGTCACCCGCCAGGAATCCGAGCGCATGACCCGGCTGATCCATGACCTGCTTCAACTCTCCCGCCTCGATTCCCGCAAGATCCGGTTTAACCGGCAACCTCTTGCCGTCGGAGAGGTCCTTTCCGACGCGGCAGATCGTTTTACCGTCCAGTGCGAACAGAAGGAAATCGATCTCCGGTTACACCTATCCGACCCTTTGCCCAGGATTTATGCTGATCGCGATCAATTGGACCAAGTATTGGACAACCTGATGTCCAACGCCGTGAAATATACGCCCGAAGGAAAAAGCATCACAGTCACTGCCAGACGCCGCTTTGATGGGTTCGTGATCATCGCTGTCTCTGATACGGGGATCGGTATTCCCAAAAAAGATCTGGACCGGATCTTCGAACGTTTTTACCGGGTAGACAAAGCACGTTCCCGCAGTATGGGTGGGACCGGTCTCGGTCTCGCCATCGCCAAGGAGATCGTGGAAACTCACGGTGGGAAAATCACCATGGATAGCCGATACGGTTTCGGCACGACGGTCCGCTTCACTCTCCCTCCCTGTGAGCCGGAGGTGGTCCGATGATTGAATCGATAAAATCCGTCCTCCTTACTGTCCTGATCCTGACCAGTTTCGTGCAGTCAGGCATCCTCCTTTACAGCTCTCCTTCCTATGAAGAGCGACTAGATAGCACCTTTACCGATCCGCAAAAGATCGGAAGCCAGGAGTTCGAAAAACAAGGAATCCACCAGCTGGCCGCCCCAGGGCAGATTCTCCTTCATGAGGATGGAGAGCACCGGCAAGTATCGATCGGACCAGAAAACAAAGATTACCGCCGTTTGTTGGAAAAGCTTCACCTCACCCGCTTCAAGGAACTGCAGGAGGTTACCCCTTCTGCGAAAGACTGGGATGAACTTCTAAACGAAAAACGGGGGGTGGAACTCCGCTTTAACCGGAACCTGCCTCCAGATACGATGCAGGCCTTTTTCTCCTCGGATTTAGAGAAACTGAACCTGGATTCCATCAGCCGGGTCTGGTTCTATGATGATCCCAAGTCCAAGCAGCTCTTCGTCCGCTTTATCTCCGATGAAACAGGCGAGACGGTACAGGGCAAAGCGTCATTGAATGCCTTTGATGATTGGATGGGGTTGGCGAAAGGCCAAGACGCCGCTCGCTTGGCAGCGATTCTGCCCGCAAAGGCGAAGGAGGGAAAGAAAGCCCCCGATCCCCTCTACCTGCCAGAAGCCCCCCTTCCGGTTAAAGGGTATACGTATCCCCTGAAAGAGATTCGGATTGACGATCTAAAGCAGGTCTTGTTCCAGGACCCCGATCTAGCCAAGCAAATCCTGGAGCTGGATAACTCCAAAATCTATACCGATTCAAACCGAACCCTGCAACACAATACCAAAGCGGACACCATCGTCTATAATCGACCGGATCCCGCTACTGCCAAAACGAGTACGCTCGCCGAACAACTAGACCTGATTAACACATTTATGAACCGGCACGGAGGTTGGACGGGGAATTTTCTTTTAGATGAGGTCCAAGAAGACCCGGATCAAAAAACCCCCTTCCTCCGCTTCCGCCTCTATACCCGCAACCTGCCTATTTACTGGGAGGGGGGAGAAAAAACCTCCCCAGCGACGATCCGCCTAGCCGCCGTTAACAAAGGTGTAACCAGCTATGAACGCTCCCTCTGGTATTTGGCCCCACAACCGGTCAAGGAACGGACGGTGGAGAAAGAACTACCTGGGAAAGATGACTTCCTAAAGGAACTGAACCGAAGGGGACTCTCTCCGGAAAAGGATGTCCAGACCGTTTATCCAGGCTACCGGGCGGTACCAGGGAAAAAAGTGGTTACGCTGCTCCCCGTCTGGGTGATCCAGTTGAAGGACGGGACGAGGAACTATGTGGAAGCACGGAAAACCGGGAGGGAAACGGCATGGACTGGAGCAAAGCCAAAACCATACTAATCCTGGCCTTCCTCGCACTCAACCTCTTCCTGGTCTATCAGCTTCTCCAAGCCCGGACCGAGCAAAACCGCGACGGTCAAACCAGCAACACACGGGAGGAACTGAACCAGCTGGCCGAGGAGCGGCAGATCATCCTAAAGGCCAAGGTACCTGAAGAGACTTCCCAGCCTCAGGTCAATTACCTACAGGTACGTCCCATTAAATTTCATGAACCCTGGAAACTCAATCCCGATGGAACTTGGACCCGGGCCTTCAACCCACCTGTAACTGCCAGCGGAGACCGAAAAAAAATCCTTTCCCGGTATGTGGATAAAGTGGATCGTTATGTTCTTCAGCCCGATGAGTCCACCCGGGAGCGACAGGTTTACTATCAACAATGGGACAAGCGCCCCCTTTTCGATGGAAGACTGGTTGCGGAATGGAAGGGGCGGGACCGCCTGGCCGCGATCCACCAATCCCGGTTCAAGGTAACCAGTCAAAAGAGCAGTACGGAGAGAGTAGGAGTGACCGCCACTACCGCCTTGATGAGCCTCATTGAAAAAGAGCTGATCAGTAAAGGGGATACTGTCCTGGATATCCGGCTGGGCTATCACGGACAATCCTACGATGGGAATGTACGGGTTTTGTCCCCGGTATGGCGAATTCGAACAAAACACCAAACGTTTTACGTCAATGCCTTCAATGGCGGAATCGAATCTTCTAAAAGCGAAAACCAGCGTTAAAAAAGAGGAGAACACCGGATGAAGTACAGCATTCTTGCCAGCGGGAGCTCGGGGAATGCCCTCTACGTGGAGACGGAACAGACCCGTATCCTCGTTGATACAGGCCTCTCCGGCAAACAGCTGGAACAACGAATGATGGCGATCGGAGTGGATCCCACCGACCTTTCAGCCCTCCTGGTCACCCATGAACATATGGACCACGTTAAGGGACTGGGTGTCTTCGCCCGTCGTTACAAGCTTCCTGTTTATATGAATGAGGCCACTTGGGAAAACCTCCCGTCCACCGTCGGGCAAATCAGTCTCGAACAACAACATGTCTTTAAAACCCAGTCCGTGCTGGAGTTGGAAGACCTGATAGTGGAATCCTTCCCTATTTCCCATGACGCCGCCGAACCGATGAGTTTCTGTTTCCATAGCAGAGGAACCTCCCTAGGCCTGGTAACCGATACCGGATACATTAACCAGGGCATTGTGGAAAAAGTTCGTGAAGCAGACGCGCTGATCTTTGAATCCAATCATGATGTAGAAATGCTCCGCATGGGGGCTTACCCCTGGAACGTCAAACGGCGAATCCTAAGCGATGTGGGGCATCTCTCCAACGAAGACGCTGCTGAAGCGCTCCTTCACATTTTGCGTGGGGAAGGAGAAGACGTCTATCTTGCCCACCTGAGCCAGGACAACAACCTAGCGGAACTGGCCCATCTCACCGCAAAAGGAATCCTGGAAGAGGAAGGGCTGAAAGTGGGAAAGGACATCCACCTCCGCGAAACTTGGCCCGACCGCCCCACCCCCCTCAGGACCATAGAAAAACGGCAGCCGTAAATGCTGCCGTTTTTCTATTTCAGAAAAGCAATCGGATTGTCAGTCATCGTTTAAGAGAATAACTGTCGAGGAATCCATGAATATAGGGTTATCGTCCGCCCTTTTTATGAACAGGCTTCGTTTTTCGTGCCGTTAGTTTCGATAGAGGGTTTCCTACGAGTTCATAGGGACTTTTAATCCAGTTTTCATGAACGGATAACCGGCAAACGATATAATGGAGGTGTTCTTCCGGGGACGAACGATGATCAACCATTCCATTCGACGGGGGATAAGCTTCGGTCCAGCTCCTTCATCATTTCTTCCAGTTCCCCGCCGGAAAGGATCTTTTTATCGATCAGAACCTGTACAAGAGCAGTCAACAGCAAGTCCGTCTGGTATCCCGACTCTTTCAGGTCAGCCAACTGCGCTCCCCAATTCACTTCCTGACCTGGATCTGGGTTTTTCCCGCCCTTCGGCCGTCTGTTCGAGTTCATTCGTCTCACTCCCTTCTCCCTCAGTTTGGACCTGCAACGCCATATCCAAACCTAACGACGGAAGATTGGGACACTTTTTTGAACAAATGGGAATCACCTTTCAGACGTGGTAAAGGAAGAAGTATAATATATACACACCCATCAAATAATGAAGAGGATTAAGACAGCTGATAACTGACAACGTATTTTTGTCACAGGAAATGGGGGCTGATTCAGGCAGAGCAATCGTCCCTGACACCACTTTGTCCATAACCTCAAGGATTCTCCCAGTTTTCATGATTGTTTGAGGAGGCATGATTGCCGTGGGATATTACAAAAACTCGGACCCAACCCGCCGTGGTTTTTCTCTGTTTTTAACGGGATTGATCTCAGCCATTATCGGCGGAATGCTGGTATTGATGTTGTCACCTGTGCTGGTCCGTTCCGAAATCCTCCCCCAGCAGTACTTTACGGGCCAAGGCCCTACTATTTCCGAAGGAGAAGGGCCGGAAGAATCCGTCAGTGTCAACGTAGACAGCAACATTACCAAAGCGGTTCAAAAAGCACGGCCCGCCGTTGTCGGCGTCGTCAACCTTAAAGAATCCGGCGATCCTTTTAACCAACAAACCGTAGAACAGGGAACCGGTTCCGGTGTCATCTTTGAAAAACGGAACGGAAAAGCGCTTGTGGTTACCAACAATCACGTTGTCGCCGGTGCCGATGAAGTCAGTGTTGTGATTCCAGGCCAGGATAATGAAGGGAAGCAGGTTAAGGCCAAAGTACTGGGCAAAGACTCGCCGACTGACCTGGCTGTTCTTGAAATGTCCGACAAATATGTAAAGGCCGTCGCTGAATTTGGTAACTCGGATAACATCAAAGCTGGGGAGCCAGCTATCGCCATCGGGAACCCCCTCGGCCTTGAATTCTCCCAGTCAGTCACCTCCGGGGTGATCAGCTCCCCCCACCGGCAGATTGCCGTTTCCGAAACCATGGCCATGGATGTTATCCAAACCGATGCTGCCATCAACCCGGGGAACTCTGGCGGCGCATTGGTTAACGCTGCCGGACAGGTGATCGGGATCAATAGTCTGAAGATCGCCGAACAGGGTGTCGAAGGCCTTGGATTCGCCATCCCAGTAAACGACGCCAAGCCGATCATCAACGACCTGATCCGTTACGGCGAAGTGAAGCGTCCCTTCCTCGGCATCCAGCTGCGAGATCTGGACACCGTCTCCGAATCCGCCCGGAG
Organism: Salinithrix halophila; assembly: GCF_042650125.1. NCBI lineage: Bacteria > Bacillati > Bacillota > Bacilli > Caryophanales > Thermoactinomycetaceae > Salinithrix > Salinithrix halophila. Next base: position 69,965 of record NZ_JBHSAP010000015.1, on the reverse strand, counting down.
CTCCCAGCTCAACCTGCCGGATTCCGTTAACCGCGGAGTTGTCGTCCTCGATGTGACACCAGGCAGCGGTGCTGCCAAATCGGACCTGGATCGGCTGGACGTGATCACCCAACTGGACGGGAAGGACATCAAAAACGGATCCGAACTCCGCTCCTACCTGTGGAAAAAGAAAAAGATCGGGGACACGATGAAAGTAACCTACTACCGTGACGGTAAAAAACGGACAACCACGATCAAACTCGGCCAAGAACCGTAAGTCCATAGGGTACCATTCCGTCCCGCCGGTAGCGGGGCGGCTTTTTCATTCGTTTAGGACGATGCACCACGCCGAAATTCATGCTAAACTGAAAGACACCCTTCCATGGAGGAGAACAATGGACGAACAAACCCGACAGGCATGGTATGCCTGTGAAAATCATATTGAAGTCGTTCTCGATCAACTGGTGGACGAAGAAGGGCTTGCCCCGGACCTCTTTCCCTTTTCCGAGGAAGAAGCTGAAGGGAAAGCTGTTTGCAGATGGTGCGGCGGTCGCCCCGCTTACCGGCTGACCGTAGAGCATTAGATAAGGGATGGGAGGAAATCGATGCGAATCCAGTTGCTGACCGTTGGTAAACTCAAGGAAAAATACCTTCGCATGGGGGTAGAAGAATATATTCAGCGCCTCACCCCCTACGCTAAAGTGGAGGTACAGGAAATCGCAGAAGAAAAGGGTCAGGATCCTCTATCCGACGCAGAGATCGAGCAAATCGTAGCCAAAGAGGGGGAGAGAATCCTCCGCCTCCTTTCCCCAGATACCTACGCAATCGCCCTTGCAATTAATGGGCTTGCCCTTTCCTCGGAAACGTTGGCCAACCACTTGGATCAGTTGGCCACCTATGGACGCAGCAAAGTGGCCTTCCTCATCGGCGGTTCCTACGGCCTTTCCCGGGAAGTATTACAACGGGCTGACTTTACCCTCTCTTTCTCGAAGATGACCTTCCCTCACCAGCTGATGCGACTGATCCTACTGGAACAGCTATACCGATCCTTCAAGATCAACCGTGGAGAGACCTATCATAAGTAAGTCCACCACATAAAAAAAGACGGCGGGACACGTGTCCTGCCGTCTTTTTTAACGGTTCATGCGTAAGCCGGGCGAACCTGGATCGTCTGCTCTCGAGCGGGACCCACAGAGAAAATGGTAAGCGGAATCCCGGTCAGCTGGGTGACACGCTCTACATAATGCTGGGCTGATAAAGGAAGGTCACTCAAGGACCGAGCCTCGGTGATATCCTCGTTCCACCCCGGCAACTCCTCAAAGACTGGTTCGCATTCGCTCAAGATGTCTAGACTAGCCGGGTAATTTTCTAGGACACGACCACGGTAACGGTATGCCGTGCAAATTTTGACGGTTTCGAGGCCAGTCAGCACGTCAAGAGAGTTGAGGGAAAGGCCCGTGATCCCGCTCACCCGACGGGCATGGCGGACAACGACACTGTCAAACCAACCGACACGGCGTGGGCGGCCCGTAGTGGTTCCATATTCTCGTCCCACTTCCCGGATCTGATTCCCTATTTCATCCTTTAACTCCGTTGGAAAGGGACCGTCACCGACACGGGTCGTGTAGGCTTTAGCTACACCAACTACCTGGTTAATCTTGGTCGGTCCGACACCAGAGCCGATGCAGACACCGCCGGCCACTGGATTGGAAGAGGTGACGAAGGGATACGTTCCCTGATCGATGTCGAGCATCACCCCTTGCGCCCCTTCAAAAAGGACGCGACGCCCCTGGTCAATAGCGTCGTTCAACACAACCGATGTGTCAGTCACATAGGGGCGAATCTGTTCCGCCGCCGCCAAATAGGGCTCATAAATTTCCTCGAAAGTAAACCCTTCCGTCTCATACAACTTCTCCAACACACGGTTCTTTTCTTTCAGATTTTGTTGCAACTTTTCTGCGAAGAGGTCCCGATCCAACAAGTCGGAGATACGAATCCCCGTGCGAGCAGCCTTGTCCATATAGGCCGGGCCGATTCCTTTACCGGTGGTTCCGATCTTGCCGGTTCCTTTACGGGATTCCTCCGCTTTATCCAGCTTGATATGGTATGGCATGATCACGTGAGATCGGTCGGAAATGCGTAAGTTCTGAGTGGAGACTCCATGACTCCTCAGGTAAGCCAGCTCTTCCACCAGCGCCTGGGGATGGAGCACCATCCCGTTACCCAATACACAGATCTTCTCCGGGTAAAAAATTCCCGACGGGATCAGGTGCAATTTGTAACGTTTGCCGCCGAAAACAATCGTGTGTCCGGCATTGTTTCCCCCTTGGTAGCGGGAGACGACCTCCGCTTTTTCTGCGAGAAAGTCCGTGATTTTCCCTTTTCCTTCGTCACCCCATTGGGTGCCGACAATGACCACCGTAGACATGGGTTAAGTTCCTCCTTCACGGCGGGTTTCACTCTGATTTTCCGTTCCTTTACTATCAATCCTTCTCCAGTGTACAGAGAAACCAAGGCAGTGTCAACGGAAAATACGAACAATATATGGGTTGTATGGATTTATTATTCGTTTTTAGAACTCCACATCCTCTCCAGATTTCCTTCAAGCGAGAAATTTCCCCATCCACCTCTTATAGTCTTCCCCATCCCCAGTGCCATGAACTCCTGTGCGGTATGCCTGTCGATCCACCAAAAAAAGAACCGTTACCGGTTCTCTCTGGGAGGAATCAACCCCCTGCCCCATGCCCGTGACGAAGATCAAGGCTAAGGAATTTGTTGTAGTTCTTGAGGAAGAGAAGCTCCACTTTACCGACAGGCCCATTCCGGTGTTTAGCCAGGATTACTTCGATAATGTTTTTCTTCTCCGAATCCTCATTGTAATAATCATCCCGATAGAGGAAAGAAACGATATCGGCGTCCTGCTCAATAGACCCGGATTCCCGAAGGTCAGAGAGCATCGGTCGCTTGTCCTGCCGTTGTTCGACAGCACGAGAGAGCTGAGAGAGAGCAATGACAGGGCAATCCAGCTCCCGAGCCAAAAGCTTCAGGGAGCGGGAGATCTCGGAAATCTCCTGTTGGCGGCTGTCCCGGCCCCGGCCCTCAATCAGCTGGAGATAATCGATTAAGACCAGACCGAGTCCGTGTTCCGCCTGAAGTCGACGAAGTTTCGCCCGGATATCAAAGACATTGATCCCCGGGGTGTCATCGATGAAGATCGGGGACTCGGAAAGCGTACTGATCGCCATCGCCATCTTTTCCCATTCTTCCTCTCCAAGCTGTCCCGTGCGGAAAGCCTGGGCGTCGATGTTTCCTTCCGCGGCCAGCATCCGCTGCACCAATTGGGGCGCGGACATTTCCAGGTTGAAGATGGCGACAGGCTTACCGGCCCGGACGGCGACATTCTGGGCCACATTGAGGGCAAATGCGGTTTTCCCCATCGCTGGCCGGGCTGCGAGGATGATCAAATCCGACTTCTGGAATCCGGAAGTCATCCGATCTAAATCGGCGTACCCTGAGGGAACCCCCGTCAATTTCCCCTGATTATAATGGAGGTTTTCAATCCGCTCGAAGGTATCCATCAACACATCCCGGATCGGAATGAAGCCGTCCCGACGTATCCGGCGCTGGGAAATCTCCAGAATCTTCTTTTCCGCCGTGTCGATAACGGACGCTACCTCGTCCCCGCCGGTATAGCCCGAGGTAGCGATCTCCGTCGCCGTACGGATCAAACGCCGTAGGATCGCTTTTTCCTCCACAATACGGCAATAGTAATCTACATTGGCGGCAGTGGGGACAGCCTGGGCCAGCTCCGTCAGATAAGAGACCCCACCCACTTCATCAAGGAGCTTTCGGTCGGACAGCTCCGAGGTAAGAGTCACCAAATCCACCGGTTCTCCCTGCTCCGACAGGTCGATGATCACCTGAAACAAGCGCTGGTGAGCCTGGCGGTAAAAATCCTCGGCCTGCAGACGTTCCGTGACGGTAATCAGCACCGACGGCTCGATCAGGATCGCCCCCAGTACCGCCTGTTCAGCATCTTGATTATGGGGGGGCATGCGATCTGCAAACAGCTCGCTCATCTTCCATCAACCTCCCGCGAAAAGACAACATCAAAAAAGCGCCCCACTCCCCGTGGAGCGCCCCGACTGCCCGTCATTCCCCTTCCAGAACCTGGACAGATAGAGTAGCGGTCACCTTCGGGTGGAGTTTGACAGGAACCTTGGTAACACCGAGGGTGCGAATCGGGTCGTTTAACTGGATCTTCTTTTTGTCAACCTGGATCCCATGCTGCTGCTTGAGGTGTTGCCCAATCTGCTTGGAAGTGATGGAGCCAAACAGCCGGCCTCCGTCCCCCGCTTTGGTCCGCAGCATGACATCCAGATTTTCCAGTTTTCTCGCCAGCTCCTTCGCTTCAGCCAGCTCTTCATTCTTCCGTTCCTCTTCCCGCCGCTTCTGCTCCTTTAAAGCGTTCAGATTTCCTGAAGAAGCTTCAACGGCTAGTTTTCGGGGGAGGAGAAAATTACGGGCGTATCCTTCCGATACTTCCTTCACTTCTCCCATTTTGCCCTGTCCTTTGACATCTTTTTGAAAGATCACTTTCATCCGGTGTCTCCCCCTTCCTCGAATGTCTGCTCCAACACTTGGATGAGCTGCTCTCGGGCCTCCATCGGGGTGAGCTCTTCAAATTGGGCGGCGGCGTTGGTTAGGTGACCACCTCCACCCAGCTCTTCCATCACCAGTTGGACATTGATATCGCCTAGAGAACGGGCGCTGATCGATGCCTTTCCATCGTTCCTCATCCCGATGACGAAAGAAGCACTCACCCCTTTCATGTTGAGCAGGGTGTCCGCTGCCTGGGCAATGACCAATTGGTCGTACTCTTCGTCCTCTTCCCCGACAGCGATCGCTATTTTATCGTATACCACTTCCGTATTTTTGACAATCTCAGCCCTTTTGACGAATCGGTTCAGATCCTCTTTCAAGAGGGACTGGACCATCGCAAGATCCGCTCCGTGACGACGGAGAAAGGAAGCCGCCTCAAAGGTGCGAGACCCGGAGCGGAAAGCGAAACTCTTGGTATCTACCACGATACCGGCAAGGAGCGCAGTCGCTTCCAATGTGTCCATCGTCATCCGTTCATCCTGGTATTGGAGGAGTTCTGTTACCAGTTCGCTGGTAGAAGAGGCGTAAGGTTCCAGATAGACCAGCACCGGATCCCGAACAAATTCCTCTCCCCGTCGATGGTGATCAATCACCACCACCCGAGAGGCTTTCTCCACCAGCTTCGGCTCAATGGTAAGAGAAGGCTTATGCGTATCCACTAGGATCAATAGGGTGGAAGGATCAACGAGTTGTATCGCCCGTTCCGATTGGATCAAAGCGTCTTCCAAGGACTCATCCTCTTCGATGGCCTCCATCAGTCCTTCAATGGAAGGATTGGCCTCATCCAGTACGATATAGCCCGCCCGATCTGCCATACGGACGGCCTTCAACACCCCGATCGCCGCCCCCAGAGCATCCATATCCGGCCGTTCGTGGCCCATGATCAGTACCCGATCACTGTCCTTGATCAGATTAGCCAGGGCATAAGAGATGACCCGAGCCCGCACCCGCGTCCGCTTCTCAACCGCATTGGTCTTGCCGCCGAAAAAGACAACCCGCTCTCCGTCCTGAACGGCGGCCTGGTCCCCTCCACGGGCGAGGGCGATGTCCAATGCGGCCTCAGCGGCGTGGGTCTGTTCCACCATTGATGAATCAGCCGCCGCCACTCCGATGGAAAGGGTGATCGGAATTTTGTTCTGGCGCGTCATATCCCGAACGACGTCCAGAATATCAAATCGATCGTTGATCAATCGATCCAAGGATTCCTGCTGAAAGACCATGAAAAACTTCTCCGAGTCAAACTTTCGCAGACTGATATCATGCTCCTGAGCCCAACGAGTGATGGCAGCGGTCACATTGGTTAGGAGAAGCGTCCGCTCCTGCTCTCCGAGGCCGGCTCCCGCTTCTTCAAAATTGTCCATATGGAGGAATCCGATGACACTCCGTTCCTTATCGTAGCGGCTCTTCAGTTCTTCCAACCTGGAAACGTCCCGGAAAAAGTAGAGGCGCTCATCCGGATAGTGAATCACCTCATAGGTGCTTTCTCCAATCCGCATCCGTTCCGGGATCGGTTCTTTTCCCATCAGGATCGGGAAGATTTCTCCAAGGGGCTGACCGATGAGACCATCCCGCTCCGTCATTTCCCGCACATAAAGGTTATGCCATTCTACCTGATTTTTCCGGTTGTACAAGAGGATTCCCACTGGCATCCGATCAACGGCGGTTTGGTTGGCTCCTTTGACCCGCTGGGAGAGGGTTTGTACATAATCGACGAAATCCCGGCGAAAATCCCGTTCCGCTTGGTAAAGGAGATAGCCCAAAACGAAAAAAACGGCCAGGCCGAAGATCCCATATTGCCAATTATAGATAGCAAGAAGCGCGATGAGAACCAGGCTGAAACACATGACAAAAACCATATGGAAGCCGTGCCAGCGCTTCGTGATAAAGTTCGGCATGATGACATCCCCTCATCCCAGGACCGTGTGAGTTCCATTTATCCGCTCTTTGGTAACTATTTTACCCCAGCCGAATTTGATTTCATAGCGATATTCCATTACCTCTTGCCCTTCAAACGCTTCCGCAGTTTCGTCCCGGTATCCAGGATCCCCACCAGATGAAGGAGAAGCGTGATCAATGGAATGAAGGAAAGAGAAACTACCAAAATCATCCATTTCCCACTCCGCTTGTTTTGATGAAGCAAAAAAGCGGTAAAGGCCCATCCCTGGAATAGGAAAAGGATATATAAAAGAGCCGTTGCATTGCTGAAAACGAGACCTATAGAATCCGTCTCCCCGTTATTTAAAAAGAGAAAACCCAACAGGGACAGAAAGTAAAAATAAAAAAAGGGCCTCGGTAGTCGCCAATCCCGAAAAGGGGGCAGGTATTTCCCGGGGAATCCCTGCCGGATGAGAATTCGCCGACCTAGCGCAAAGTTGAGAAGAGGAAAAGGCAAAAGGAACAGAATCAACATTCCCGGCAACACTCGGGCCACCGAATTTTGGGAGGGAAGGTCGCCAGCAGCCCCAATCGACTCCGCCAGCCGTTGTGTCTCCTTCCACTGCTCATGCCATATCGACTGAAGCTGCCCAAAAAAATCCGTAAAAAGAGCCGTCACCGTTACCAGGAGGAGGAGGCAGATCCATGAGGTCAGGAGACCTCCTAACACGACATCCGTCCCCGTAGATGCAGTTCTTCGATAAATGAGACCCATCACCGCCCCTGTGACGGCGGAAAAGATATACAAGCTGATAAAGAAAGGGTGAGCAGCCGCCAGAAGGATAAAGATCCCGCAAGCAATGATGGGGAACAGGATAGACCGCCCGCCCCGCCGAGCCGTATGAAGGAGGAAGGGTAGGGGGAGAAACCAGCATGTCAGGAGTGACAAGGGGGTCAGTAGCGTTAAGATGAGAAGGGCAAACAGACCAAACGTGATCAGCCCATCTCGAAGGTCGGAGAATCGGGACAAACGCCAGTCACCTCTTACTAATATATTCTTCCAACTGAGAAAGATCACCATACCAGTCTTCCAGTTGATGACGTTCTCTCGTGTGTTCCCTCAACTTCCGGGAAACGGTCTGGTCTACTTCCCGATAGGAAATTCCCACTCGGCGGGCCAATACGTATACCACGATTACCAGGCTGGCCAGGCTGTCGGAAATCAATGACTGGTTGGCCTGGTGTAACCCTTTATATAAATTGGCGATCTGGTCCAGAAGCTCAGTCTTCAACCATTCAATCACTTTAACACTTTTGGCAATGTGTACATTTCGCTCCGGCCGGCTCATAGGCTCCGCACTCCTTTGATCAGGCTATGGGGAAGTATGTTCAACACGGGAAAGCCAGATTCCTCCTTTTCCGGGTTCCCATCCCTATGAGCCGATGCAAAAAAGAAGGGGCGTACCTACACGCCCCTTCTTATCCTGTCTTCAGTCCGTGGTGTACGGCAACAAAGCCATTTGCCGGGCCCGTTTAATCGCCCGGGTCAACTGCCGCTGATACTTGGAAGAAGTACCGGTCACGCGGCGGGGCAAAATTTTACCCCGTTCGCTGATGAATTTGCGCAGCAAATCCACGTCTTTATAATCGATGTACTGAATCTTGTTCACCGTAAAGAAACACACTTTACGGCGCTTATTTCCACGGCGGCGTGCCATCCGAAATCCCTCCTCTCGACCTGAAATGTTCATCCGTATCAAAAGGGCAGGTCGTCATCGGAGATGTCGATCGGCTTTCCGTCATCCGCGAAAGGATCGGTGGAGGGACTGCGACCAGCGTTAAAGCCATCGTTTTTGCCTTGACTCTGGCTGTAATCGGCCCCAGATCCGGAAGCGGCCTGTGACCGTGACTCCAAAAACTGAACGTTTTCGGCGACCACTTCTGCCACCTTGATGCGGCGACCTTCCTGGTTTTCGAAGCTGCGGATCTGAAGGCGTCCTTCGACAGCCACCAACCGCCCCTTCTTCATATAGTTGGCCACCGTCTCCGCCAGCTGGCGCCAGGCGACGATATCAATGAAATCCGCTTCCTTTTCTCCCTGCTGATTGGTAAAACGGCGGTTGACCGCGAGGTTGAAACTAGTCACAGCCACCCCGCCGGGCGTATACCTAAGTTCCGGATCCCTCGTCAGACGGCCGATCAATACGACCCGATTCAACATGGGCAACCCCTCCTTTGGGCGAAAGCCCAAATCAGTAGTCCTGGAAGAGGGCAACCCCTCCTTTGGGCGAGAGCCCTCTAATCAGTGGTCCTGGAAGAGGGCAACCTTTCCTTTGGGGCGGGAGCCCTCTAAATCAGTGGTCCTGGAAGAGGGCAACCCCTCCTTTGGGGCAAGAGCCCTCTAATCAGTGATCCTTTCCCTTAGACGGATCAGACCTTCCATGCCCTTATTTTTTATCGTCAACGTTGATGACCATGTGACGAACCACATTGTCATTCAGCTTGATCTGGCGATCCAGCTCGTTTACCGTATCGTTGCTACCGGAAAACGTGACGACGGTGTACACGCCTTCACGGACGTCGTCGATCAGGTAAGCGAGACGGCGTTTGCCGAAGTGCTCCTGTTCCACGATCTCACCGTTATTCTGCGTGACTGTCCCCTGGATCTTTTCACGAACGGCGTTCAAATTCTCGTCGTCCAGATCAGGGCGCGTGATGTACATCAGCTCATACTTGTGCATTCATTTCCACCTCCTTTTGGACTAAGCGGCCCCTGAACAAAGGGGCAAGGAGTGAATATTCCGAGGCAATCCGCAAAAGTTGCAGAGCCTCAAAGCGGCTATATCCACGATAATATATTCTATCAGAATTGCTGCCCGTTGACAAGATTTGTCGCTCCGCGTTTTAAACGTTAAACCGGAAGTGAACGACGTCCCCATCCTTGACCACATAGTCTTTTCCTTCGGAACGAAGAAGTCCTTTCTCCCGGGCTACAGCCATGGATCCCGCCTCCATCAGATCGTTGTAGCCGACAACTTCTGCCCGAATGAATCCCCGCTCGAAATCGGAGTGGATTACGCCGGCCGCCTGGGGGGCACGGGTTCCTTCCCGAATCGTCCAGGCACGCACTTCCTTTTCCCCGGCTGTAAAGTAGGTAATCAAACCCAACAGACGGTAGGCAGCCTCAACTAAACGGTCAAGCCCCGAAGATGACAAGCCAAGGTCTTCCAAAAATTGTTGCCGCTCTTCTCCTTCCAACTCAACGATCTCAGCCTCCAACTGGGCGCTGATCGTTACGACCTCGGCTCCCTCACTTGCTGCTTGCCGTTTCAGTGCTTTCACATGAGGGTTATCATCCGTATCAGCGACGTCATCCTCGGAGACATTGGCAGCATACAGCATCTTTTTTAAGGTAAGCAGATTGAGAGAGCGATCGATCATCCTCCGTTCATCTTCGTCCAAGTCTAAAGAACGGGCTGGCCTCCCTTCAGCCAGGACTTCCTGCAAGCGGCTGAGAAGGGTATGCTCCTTTATCGCCTGAGCGTCTCCGCTTTTCTTTTGGCGGGTAATCCGCTCCAAGCGGCGCTCTACCGTCTCCAAGTCCGCCAGTACCAATTCTAGATTGATCGTCTCCATGTCGCTCAGAGGATCCACCTGCCCGGAGACATGGGTGATGTTCTCATCTTCAAAGCAGCGAACGACATGGATGATCGCGTCCACTTCCCGGATATGGGCCAGAAATTGGTTGCCCAACCCTTCTCCCTTGCTAGCTCCTTTCACGAGACCAGCGATATCGGTAAATTGAAAGGAGGTGGGTATGACTCGTTGAGGATTCACCATCTCCGCTAGCTCGTCCAACCGCTGATCCTGGACATCCACGACCCCGACGTTGGGGTCGATCGTACAGAAAGGATAGTTGGCCGATTCAGCTCCAGCCCGAGTGATCGCATTAAACAGAGTCGACTTACCGACGTTGGGCAAGCCGACGATACCGGTCGTAAGTGCCATAACATTCATCTCCTCTTCAAGTGATGGTGCCACGGAATTCCCATAGGAAAAAATGCCCACCCATTATAATGGAACCCATGCGTGTTGTCACTGAACTGCTTGCTTCAGACAAAAATAAAAGCACCGTCAGGCGGTGCTCAACGCTCGTGCCAGCCACGGTGCCTTATTCCGTAGCGGAAGGATCCGCTTGCACCAGCACTTTCTTCATCCGCTTTTCAAACCGGGATCGTGGCAACAGGACACTGTGGCCGCATCCCGTACATTTCATCCGAATATCCATTCCCATGCGGATCACCTTCCAGGCGTTGGTACCGCATGGATGAGCCTTTTTCATCTCGACGATATCCCCCAGTTGAAAGGGTTTCCGGTCCATGAGCATTCACCTGCCTCGCTGTACCTTCCCATTATAGAAAGTTGAAATGGGGATTTCAACCGATCCGTTCCCCGCACGAACCACTATGTGACAGCTTACTCAGGGTGTCGAGGATCTTCATACTGAGTTGTTTCTGCCTTTCTTTGCCCTTTCCTTCTGGCGTGATCAACTCCCCGATCCGTATCCGAACCCGAGAGGGACGGGGCCATCTCGTGCCGGGAGGAAGGGCTTCTGCCGTCCCATCGATATAAACCGGTAAAACCGGAGCACCCGTTTTCAGGGAAAGATAGGCAGCGCCCTGTTTCACTTCCTCCATCGCCATCTTCTCCCGGCGGGTCCCTCCTGGAAATATGCCGATCACTTTTCCTTTATCCAGGTGGCCCAAGGCAATTTTGATGGAACGGATAGAAGGTTTCTCACGATTGACCGGGAAAGCTCCAACCCCGCGCAGGAAGCGGCGGAGCAACGGATGGGAAAAGGATTCCTCCTTCGCCATGTAACGGATATCCCGCGGAATGACCGATCCGATATAAAAGGGATCAAGAATACTGACATGATTACCCACCAGCAAAAAAGGGCCCGTTTTCGGGATACGGTTTAATCCCGTTATCTCCCTATGGTGGTAAAAGCGAAGAACGACTCTGATCAATCGTTTCACCAGTACAACAAACACCCTGCGTCACCTCCCTCTCTCCACCTGGCCTACCTATATATTATATGAAAAACCACTCCCGCGGGAAAAAGATGAGAACCCTCCCGTCACCGAGCCTTCTCCCCCCTAGAGGAAAAAGGATAAAGAAGTAGCATGGTCAAGATAAACAGGTTCAACACGCCATATAGGGGGTAAAGAACCGTCACCAATGTAGCGAATCCCCATTTCGTTAGAGGAATAAGCAAGATCATCACGGCTCCACCAACCGCCCAACGAGGAAGACGAAACCGATCAGACAAGCGAAAAGCGAGCCCGTGAATGTTACTGGCAGCCGTGGTATAGATCGCCATCCATAAAATCATGGAGATAGCAAATATCCAGACCGGTGAATAGTCCCGCACCAGTGCGAAGAGAGGAATCTCATACTGAGAAATGAGATCCTTCACTCGCAGAAGTGAATAATTATACATGTAAGCTACCAGGCCCAGACAGAGGGAGCTGATTCCTCCAGCCACCCAGATTTCGGCTGCATGGCGGATCTGTCCGCCCATCGTGGACAGTACAGCCAATAAAGACAGGATATTAAACGCGGCATAGGTCACAGCAGAAGGCCATACAGGCAAGGGGGAAACCTCCGGTTCCGACCAAGAGGCCGTCCAGCCACTGATCTGGAGAAAGTGGAAACAGACAAATAGCAGGACAGAGGTCATCACCGGAATCAAGATCACATTCATTGACATCAACCCTTTGATGTCAAAAAAGAGGATCAACATTACGGCCACCACCATAGCCAGGACTCCCGCCTGGAAGGAGCCGCTCCATTGCTGGAAGGTGGCCCCGCTCCCCGCCACCATGACCAGGGTGCTGGTCAGGAGGAAGAAGAGTACCAGCACATCAAAAATTTTCGCTAGCTTGGGCCCGATCACCACATCGAGGACTTCGGAATAATGGCTCGTCTTCTTTTCCCAACTGATTAGTAAAATCACCACACTGGCAGCGAAAAAAAGCAGCATCGCCAACAGTATGCTTCCATTACTCCCTTCTCCATAAGAACCGAAGAACTCCCAGATTTCCCGGCCGGAGGCGAAGCCGGCCCCAATTGTCGTTCCGACGATCGTCATACTGATCTTGACGGACTGCCACAGGTTGAACCGCATATCGATCCCCCTTGTCCGGGTTGTCCCTACATGTATATTTCTTCGTTCGTTTCCGTATACTGGTAAGGATCTTATTTCCTTTCGGAGGTCGACTGCCATGCACGAGCCGATTCCCCCCTCGGGTGCCCTTTTTTCCACACCGCCAAGGGTTAAGTTTACCCATCCCAGTGCTGAACACCAATGTGCCGATTGGTTATCCCAAGCGATTCATCTTTTTCCGACGACCCGTGAACTGGCTGTAATTTGTATCGGAACAGATCGATCGACGGGGGATTCCCTGGGGCCTCTAGTCGGATCTCAATTGGAACAGGACGCTCACTCCCATTTGAGGATTTATGGAACCTTGGACGAGCCCGTACATGCCGTCAACCTCCGCAATACCCTGCTCAAGATGCAGAAAGAGTTGAAGAACCCCCGGGTGATTGCTGTCGACGCCTGTCTAGGCCAACTCTCCAGTGTCGGCTGGATCCAGGTGGGAACCGGACCTCTGAAGCCTGGAGCCGGTGTCAACAAACAACTTCCGGAAGTAGGCCAAATCCATATCACCGGCATTGTGAATGTCTCCGGATTTATGGAATATTTCGTTCTCCAAAACACCCGGCTTAGCATTGTCATGAAAATGGCGACCATCATCTCCTCCGCCCTTGCTAGAGCGGCACACGCCTGTGCAGTAAAGCAAGGCTCGTAGGTTCCTTGAAAAGAGGGCTGAGTTCCGATGAAGTCCTATTTGTACATAGAGTACAAGTCGTGCCGAGGATTTTTTCACTCTCCGGTCATGCTATGACTCCCACTTAGCGAAGCTCCAAAGGCACCGGTCCTTGAGTAGAAAACCCGCTTTACCCTTTTGTCCGTTGGCCCTCACCCCATCCATAGCCCTTCAGTCGGTTCTCTGATACAGGGAGCCGGCTTTTTCCTGTTTACAGAAAATGATTCTAAAATGTCATGTTCGACTCGAGGGGGCATCGAACACAGAAAACCGGCTCCCCATAGAGAGCCGGTTCGGGTGAAATCCCATTTTCAAAAGATCCCTGCTAACAACGGATTGTAAACGGTAGAATCATACCTGGGCGGGTTCTTCTTCGGGTTCCACTGTCGGTTTCAATGCTTGATCGATCGCTTTTTCCTCCTCTTTGGACAATCGGTAGGAAGACTCTCCTTTTGCCACAGGTTTGGCGTATATGTAGGACTGCCCCTGGTTGCTAAAGAGACTGCTGATTACCACCCCATCCTTTCCTTCGTCGAGGATCGCGAGGGAAAAGCTCATCTCCGTAGCCCGTTCCCCCATGGCGTTGTAACGCACCAGTCCAATTCGCCCTTTCAATTGTTCCAGGTTTTCATTTAAACCCCGGAGATAAGTAATCAGCTTCTCCCCGTCAACTTCCTCCGATTCCAGCAGAGACTTTAGCCGATCACCGTCTCCCAACTTTTCCGTTAGGCTACAGATCGCTCTTTTTTGCCGCCCGAGCCGAATTTGGGCTGTTATCCATAAGAGCAGCAAACCTACTTGAATCCCCACGCACCCGAGAATAACCTCCGAGGTATAGAGGTTCAACATTTTATACACGTATTCCACTGTGACAACCTCGTTTCTGCCTATGTTTGTCTCCACATGAATCGGAGTGTTAAAAATCAATCCAACAGCAAGGAGGTGCAACCACTTGAATATTCGTTCCGTCCCTCCGAACACTCCGCTGGGTATGTCGGTACCAACAGGCACTTTGCCGGAAACCGGTCTACCTTCGTGGTATGGAAGGAGCTTGCCAGCAATCTCCACATCTGTTGAATATCTTTACCCCATCCGTTATTGGCAGCTTCCAGTCATTCGGGACATCCCCAGCTGACCCTTTTGGTTTTCCTTCCATTACAAAAGAGGCCCGGCAGAGCCGGACCGTAGCGACCGTTCCGTCGGTAAGATTGTATGCGGCCATTACGGCCTTCCCCTTACCATCCTGAAAACGCACCGGCTATCTCGTCCACCGCTTGCAGAAAGGTTTGAATCTCTTTATCGGTATTGTAATATCCTGGACTGACACGGAGCGTCCCTGATCCTGCTGTCTCGTTGGTGCGATGGGCAAGAGCCGCGCAGTGATACCCTCCCCGTACGGCAATTTCGAAGTGCTGATCCAAGAGGACTGCCGCTTCTGTGGATTCGATTCCTTCGATATTAAAGGAGAGAACCGGCAGTTCGAAGCGAAGCGGCGGGTAGAGACGTACCCTTTCCATCGACTCCAAGCCGGACCGGATCGCTTCCGCATGTACCATTTCTCTTTGGTGGATGGATTCCAGGCCGGTCCCTTCAAGGAAACGGATTCCCTCCCCCAAACCAGCAATACCGGGTGTGTTCAATGTTCCGCTCTCAAACCCTTCTGGCCGTGTGACGGGATGCTCCAGCTCTTCCGACTTACTCCCTGTACCTCCCTGGAACAAGGGTTTCAGCGGGAATTCCGGACTCACATAGAGTCCGCCCGTTCCTTGGGGGCCAAACAGTCCCTTATGGCCAGGAAAGGCTAGCAGATCGATTCCCCATTCCTGGACATCGATGGGAAGAATACCCGCCGTCTGAGCGGCATCCACCAGTGATGGAACTCCATGCCTCCGAGCGATTTCTGCCACTTCTTTTACCGGAATGACCGCTCCCGTTACATTAGAAGCATGGGTAATTGCGATCAAGCGGGTAGAGGGTCGGATCGCCGCCTCCAGCTGATCCAGATCGATGCTCCCCCGCTCCCCCGGAAAAATCCGGGTCACCTCAATTCCCGCCTCCCGCTTTAGATATTCCAGTGGGCGGGCGACAGCATGATGTTCCCAACTCGTCGTTATCACATGGTCTCCGCGGGAAAGCCAACCCTTTAGTGCCTGGTTCACCGCATGGGTTCCGTTATGACAGAAGAAAACATGTTTTGGATCTTCCGCATGAAAAAAACGGGCCAGTAAGCGTCGGGTCTCTTCCACGACTCCACTCGCTTCCCGGGCCATCCGGTGTCCTCCCCTGCCCGGGTTGGCTCCCAGGTCCTCGACCATTCGTTTCATCGCCTTGGCCACACCCGGTGGTTTAGGCCAAGTAGTCGCTGCATTATCCAGGTAAATCATCCGACCCCTCCGTCAATCCAGGATCCGGTCATTCTGTAGCATTTCAATTAATCGTTCCAGTTCCCGTTGGGAGAAATACTCGATCTCAATACGGCCTTTTCGTCGTCCCTGCCGAATTCGCACCGGAGTGCTGAAAGCTTCCTGTAGCATATCTTCATATCGTTTATAGGCTGGGTTACTTTCTTCCTTGGCCTTTGGTTTTTTCTTTTTTTGCTGAACCTGATTGATTTGTTGCACCCATTCTTCCAACTGACGGACACTGGCTCCTTCTTTTTCTACCTTCTTCGCAAGCTTCAACAATATCTCTTGATCCTTGATGCCTCGTAAAGCTCGGGCATGTCCCATGGAGAATGTTCCACGTGAAACATTCTCCTGAACTTCCGGAGGAAGTTGCAGCAATCTTAGATAATTAGTGACATGGGGCCGGCTCTTCCCTACACGTGCCGCCAAGTCCTCCTGAGTAATCGAGAAATGATCCATTAACTTTTTATAAGCTTGAGCAATTTCAATCGAGTTAAGATCTTCCCGTTGGAGATTTTCAATGAGAGCAATCTCCATCATCTGTTCATCGGTGAAATCCTTTACCACTACTGGAACATAGGAGAAGTTCGCTTCCTTCGCTGCACGGAAGCGACGCTCTCCAGCCACGATTTCAAACCCGCGAATGCTTTTCCGCACAACCAGTGGTTGGACAATCCCATGTTCTTTGATGGAGGAGACCAGTTCCTCCAAAGCTTCAGGGTCGAAATGTTTGCGTGGTTGATAAGGATTGGGTCTCAATTCGGCCAGGGGAACCTCATTCACTACATCCGCTTCATTAACTTCTGCCGTCGGAAACAATGCTCCCAGACCTTTTCCCAACCCTTTATTGGCCATGTTGGATCACTTCCTTCGCCAATTCTACATAGCACTCTGCACCGCGGGATCGTGCATCATAAGTCAAGATGGGCTTTCCATGACTAGGCGCCTCGCTGAGTCGGACATTCCGGGGAATAACGGTATGGTAAACCTTCTGCTGAAAATATTTCTTCACTTCATCCATCACTTGAATAGATAGGTTAGTCCGCCCGTCATACATGGTTAGAAGAACTCCCTCGATTTCCAACCGTTTATTCAGGTGCTTCTGTACAATGCGCACCGTATTTAACAATTGTCCCAGCCCTTCCAGTGCGTAAAATTCGCACTGGATGGGAATCAAAACTGCGTCCGCCGCCGTCAGGGAGTTAATGGTCAACACACCCAGAGACGGGGGGCAGTCGATCAGAATATAGTCATACTGATCCCGAACGGATTGTAACGAACGTTTCAGTCGGTGTTCGCGGGATAACGTTTGCACCAATTCGATCTCCGCCCCCGCCAGTTCAATCGTCGCAGGCACCAGATCCAAATGGCCTACAGATGTTGGGTAAATCACGTCAGCAACCGGAAGCTCATTGATAAGAACATCATAAATACATTGTTTCACGTCGGCTTTGTTAATTCCCAGACCCGAAGTCGTATTTCCTTGTGGGTCAATATCAACGATCAGCGTTTTTTTCCCTTGGCTGGCCAAGCTGGCACCGAGATTAATGGAAGTGGTCGTTTTGCCGACTCCTCCCTTTTGGTTGGCAATCGCTACTACTCGACTCATCTTTTGCACCTCAATTCAGTCGCTGTGATATCGCATGGATGGGTTGAAGTTATATCAGACAAGGCTCACTGTTTCACAAATGATTGTACACCCTTTATTTTGGAATGCGAATAACGACTTCGTAAAAATCATCAAATTCCTGTTCATCGGCGGAAACGGACATCCCCGTTTGCTTCACCATATCGACGGATTGGCGGATCGTATTCATCGCAATTCGTATATCCCGTGAAAAAGATTTACGACGCGGTTTCGGTGACTTTTTCCGCTTTTCCAACAGATTACGGATTCGTTCCTCTGTCTGCTTAACATTTAGCTCTTTCTCGATAACCTCACCCAAAATCTTGATCTGAGTTTCCTGATCCTTCAGGGAAAGGAGTGCCCTAGCATGACGTTCCGTAATCATCCGCTTCATTAACGCTTGGCACACCTTTTCCGGTAACTGAAGAAGCCGAAGCTTATTAGCAACCGTTGACTGCCCTTTCCCCAATCGTTGAGCCAGGCTTTCTTGTGTCAAACCGTGAAGATCGATCAGTTTCTGGTAGGCGACCGCTTCTTCAATAGCGGTCAATCCTTCCCGTTGAAGATTCTCAATCAATGAAGCGGAAGCCGCTTCTGTGTCGTTCATATTTCGGATAATCGCCGGGATGGTTTCCAAACCCAATTTTTTGACAGCACGGAGGCGCCGTTCTCCGGCGATTAATTCATACCCTCCGCGAACCTGCCGTACAACAACCGGCTGGATGACACCGTGGGTCCGGATGGATTGGCAAAGCTCTCCAATCCGCTCATCTTCAAAAACAGAGCGCGGTTGATAGGGGCTAGGCTGGATCAGATGAACGGCTAACTGTTTGACTTCATCCTGTTCTTCCTTGTCTACCATGCCGAACAGACGAGTGAACGGCTCTTTCATTCTCATGGACACCACCTAGATTGATATAAAAAAATGTCTCTCAGACTGCTGACAAAGCAGTAGTGTGTCAGAAAAAAGGGATCGATTTTCGGTGGGGTGCTGCCTTGACGATCCGCCCCCCGGTCACGCTATGCACTCAAAACACCACAAATCGTGCCTTGGGTCGCTTTTCTCCCCGGTCATATGTACTCGTTTAACGGAGGGGTTATGGGAGCCCGGGGGTTATCCGCTTGTCGGAGCCGGAACGGACAGTTTGTCCTTCATACTATATTACATATTCGCCCTTTTACCTAATCTACCTGCTGATTCCCCAGTGAACATCTGTACAACACAGGAAGGTTTCACGTGGAACATTTGTCGATCAGACTGCTTCCCCACAGGTTTTAACCCCGTAAAAAGCCCTCCCTGAGGTTGCCAGCATACCCCGATCAGAGGCGCGTGTCCGGATTTTAGACTCCATGACAGATGTTCCTCTCGCAGATTTCAGGCTTATCCGCTCCGTCTACATATCCAAACAGCGGCCAAAGAAAATCGTCTGTGGCCGCAAAACGATTGGAGCCTCCGAGAACTTCGTTGGGGTTCGGTGCCAACAGGCGCTGTCCCGAAAACCGGCCCACCTTCATGGTAGAAGGATTTTATCAACAATCTGTTCCTTCTGTTTCCACGTTTATCTTTCTTGATCTTCTTGGTGAATAACGGAAGATCTTTCAGGAACGAAAGAACTTGGTCATGGAAAGATACGGTTTTTTCTGTCAAGGGAAACATCCTCCAGGCCCCAATCGTTGAACAAGTGGGACAAGATTTGATGGGCGTTTCCACAAAAATCGTCATTTCACGTTTAGTAGGTGTCAAAACTCGTCGGAATCGCTGAAAGGTTGCTTCCTTTTTATTGACCCCCCTTACAAAGCCCTGATAGAATCAAGGAAGGAGCTATCTGACACCCTTCGACAACAAATGGGAGGAACGACGAATGAGCACACCGATTTACATAGGAAATGACCAAGGTTACTATGGTACCAAAGTGGTTAGCCGCAATGGAGACAAGTTCCTGAAAATGTTCATCCGCAATATGGTTGTTCCCAACCGGGTAGGGGAAATCACTTATAACAACGACCCCCACAATATTATGTACCGGGACAAAGAGGGCGACCGGGAATGGTTCGTCGGAAAGCTGGCCATCGAGCAATCGGCTGACGACGAGTTGTTTGATTCCCATGAACGCCGTTTGTTCAGCCCCACATGGTTCCGTGAACAGGAATACCTGGTGATGTTTCGGGTCAGCACCGGTCTGATGCTACAAGGAAACCCGGACTGTGAACCGGTTGTCTCCGTTGCCTTGCCCACGGATAGTTATATTGACTACAAAGAGGAATTGAAGCGCCGCCTCGTAGGTAAACACAGCTTCGAGGTAAAACAAGGAAACCTACCTTACCGGAAGATCGAATTTGAAATTAAGCGTGAAAACTTGTATGTCATCAGCCAACCGATGGCCACCCTCTTCCACATCGCTCTTGATCGGGAAGGCCAGCTCCTTAACGAAGACCTTTTTATCCAGAAAGTAAGCATCAACGATCTTGGTTTCGGAACCTCGGACGTGGAGACCCTTCATGGCGAAACAATCATCAAACGGCAAAGCTTCACCTCTCGCCACGCCATGATCAACGTCTACCATCTCCTCTCTAAACGGCTGACCGACTTTTCCCGAGACGTCGATCCGGACAGCACTGGTAAGGAATACCCCATCTGGAGTTTGAACCGGGTTATCCGCTCTGGTGAGATCAGCTTTAAAGGTAAAGTATACGATGTATCCGAAATCGTCAAAAACGCCATTCAGGAAGTGGGTATTTCTCTGGTAGATGAGGTGTGGAATCGACTGGACTATGCCGACGATATCACCTATATCATCCTCACCGGCGGGTCATCCATCCCATTCAAGCCTCACTATCGGGATCGCTTCGGGGACAAGCTGATCTTCGCGGAGGATTACGGGATCGATGCTCAGTTCGCCAATGCCTTCGGTCTATGCAAGTTCACCCAATCCAAATCCAAATCTGTACCGCTTAAGTCCCAACAAGAAGTCGCATCGACCATCCAGGAAGAGTTCTCCGTTCCGGCTTCCGCCGAAAAACCGGTTAGCCGTGACAAACGAAACAATAAAAAATAAACCGCTGCATCTAGATACTTCCCCCCAGAGTGGTTGCTCTGGGGGGTTCCATAGCGAACCTCCGTTTTTCATAACGGCTATCGAGGGATCGCTTTTTTTATCCGACCGTTCCCTCCCCGATGAGGGAATTGTTCGTCCGGGATCAATCAATCCACGAAAAAGGAGGGGACACCATGGCTTATTCGGGCGGAGATTATGACGTCATCGTCATTAGTACCGATCCGGCGGGCAGCCAGGCGGCCAAAGAAGCCGCCCGTTCAGGCAAAACCGCTCTCCTGCTCCAACTGAACCCGGGGTCGGTCGCATCCGTGATGTGCAGCACGCCTGTCCACGGCTCGATCGATCCGAAGCAACCTGTGGAAGGTGTGGACGCCTATCTGATTCACCCCGGGGATCCGGGAGATGACGAATGGTCTGAGGTGCGGACAACTCAACAAGAAACAGATTCCCACCATTCCGTCTACATCTTGCAGTCTTTGCTGACTCAGTCGGAGCACGCAGCCGAGGACCCGGGAGACTCGTCTGTGACGGAAGTGGAAAAAGGTGTCGCCCCGGAAGAATCAGAGGAATCGGAAGAGGAATACCCGTATACAAGGACTGTGTGGAACAATGAAGGTTTGCAGGAGGAGGAAAGGGAACCATTTACAGCGGCAGACATCCGACGGGAAAGAGATCTAAAAGCTCGTCGACGGTTGCTTCACCGCCCGGTGCCCCCTTCCCCCACTTCGGAAAAACGGCTGGAGACCGAACAGGAAGAAGATCAAATGGAAGCCCCCCAACCTGTCTTACGGGAACGGGATATCGATCTCCGTAGACGCCTTAACGGCGCTTATCGGCGTCCTGTGGACAATTTCCGGCCGAAGCAGGAAGAACGTCAACCTTCTCCTCCCCCGGAAGAAAAGGATTCCTTTCTTTCCTCCTCTTTTACAAACAACCAACCTTTCTTTCAAGGAAAAGAAGAGGAGGAAGCGGTTCAAGAAGAACCGTTCCAGGGAGAACGCCACGGAGGCGACCACACCGACAGAGGCTATTCCTCATCCGTCATTCCCATGAACCAAGGCCGATTAAAATCCAAGCGGCAAGGGCGACCGAAAGAAACCTCTTCGCCAAAAGAGGCCTCTTCTCAACCAGTGAATAATAAATTAGAACCCTTCTCCCAAAAGCAACGGCAATCAGCCAAGCAAACGGAGGAGGAGATTCCGGGCCCCATGGTCTGGGAAGCCAAGCGACCCCGATCCAAAACCGAGAAGCCCGCCCCACCGAAAAAAGAAGAAACTGCTGAAGAAAGAGCCCCTTTCAGCGGCATGACTTATGAGCCTTTCTCTCGTAATCGCCGAAGCGGAGAATCACAACAGACCGAACGGAAGGAAGCTACCTCAAAAGGGCCGCTATCCTACCAACCTCCGACATCCGGAAAAAATGACGGAATCCGTCTCCGCTCCCATGAGTCGATTTCGGAAAAAGGGCCATTCTCCCAACGTCAAAAAAAACAAATAACTCCCAGGGAACCCGCCAAAGAGACTCCTCCGCAGCGGCAACCCGTTCGTCAAAACGAGGAAAGTCAACGGGATAACCGCTCCTTTATGAGAGAAGAAGCGGCCCGGAATATCCTGCAGAACACTTCGGACCACCAGGGAGGTCTGAAGCGGGATAACATAGATATCGAAGATCCCTATGGCCAATCCTATGAGGATTTCCTTGAGCCCTTTGCCCATAACAATCCTCAGACCGAGCAACTGGAGAGGCGAAAACTCGCCTTACGAGGGTTACACAACCTGATTAATAACCTAGGATGATGACCTTCTCCCGGGTAAAAGAAACAAATCCTGCAAAACCCTGAGAATGCAAGCATTTCCCCGGAAATATTGGCGGTATTTCCCGCCGTAAATAAAAGCCCGAATCCTAGACAAGTAGGATTCGGGCCCGTTTATTTTTCAAAAGGAAGTTAAATAGGTTTTCGGAGGGGGGTTCCTGGCTTCCGTGGATAGGCTTTCGGAGTCGACACCTTTTTCTCGATCAGGATGAGGTGGCGTTCTCCCATGCCTTCCGGCAAGGACAGCGAACGCTCCTCTATTTCTTGCCCCCCCAGTTTCTCCACTGCTCTTTTCCCTTCTTTCATTTCCTCTCGGAGGCCGGGCCCCTTCATCGCCGCAAAGCACCCCCCCACGCGGACAAAAGGCAGACAATACTCAGCCAGTACATTGAGCTTGGCAACAGCTCGGGCCGTCGCTAGATCGAAGCGCTCCCGGTATTCCGATAAACGTGCTGTCTCCTCCGCCCGACCATGAATCGTCTCCACCCCGGCAAGATCCAATTCCTCCGCCAATTCCCGCAGAAAAACTACCCGTTTGTTAAGGGAATCCAACAAAGCCAGTCGGATATCAGGGAAAGCAATTTTGAGGGCTAATCCGGGGAACCCCGCTCCTGTGCCCACATCGATGAGGGATTTTAGCTCATGGAAGGGAAGGTAATGGGCCAAAGTAAGGGAATCGTAAAAGTGCTTAGCGAACACCTCTTTCTCTTCGGTGATCGCCGTCAAGTTCATCTGTTGATTGATCTCCACCAACCGGCGGTAATATCGGTGAAACTGATCCAGTTGGGCACCGCTCAATTCCACACCCAGATCCTCAGCCGCCCGTTCCTGCAACCACTCCCGGTAATCCATTTACATCCCCTTCCTTATAACGAGTCTTGCCTCTCTGTAGCCACCATGATTCCCTTTTTCCGGCCATGGCCAACCAGCTCGGTAAAAATCCGGCCACAGCTGACCGGATCGATCATCATGGGTTTTGGACACCGGCCTTTGATTTCCCTCCCTGCTCGATAAATACCAGCAAGATCGAGATATCCGCCGGGTTTACTCCCGAGATACGAGAGGCCTGCCCCAAAGAAAGAGGACGAATCCGTGCTAGTTTTTCCCGGGCTTCGGAAGAGAGGCCGGTCACCCGGTCGTAATCCACCCATTCCGGGATGCGCTTGTTCTCCATTTTTCGCATCTTTTCTACCTGTTGCAGCGATTTCTTGATATAACCCTCATATTTTAATTGAATTTCCACCTGCTCCCCCACCTCGGGAGAGACCAGTGTCTCAGGAGGAGCTATCTGTTCAATATGCTCGTATTTGATCTCCGGTCGCTTGATCAGTTTGGCCAGTTCCACTGCGTTATCCACTGAACTGGAACCCTGCTCACTCAGGAGTGTTTGCAGTTCTTCCGTCGGCTTAACCTTGGTGTTCCGCAGGCGGTTGATCTCCACTTCGATCGCTTCCCGCTTGGTGGTAAAACGGCGATAGCGTTCTTCGGAGATCAGCCCGATTTCATAGCCGAGGTCCGTCAATCGGAGGTCCGCATTGTCATGACGAAGAAGCAATCGGTATTCCGCCCGGGAAGTGAGCAATCGATAGGGTTCATTCGTCCCTTTCGTCACAAGGTCATCGATCAGAACGCCAATATATGCCTGAGACCGATCTAAAACAACCGGATTTAATCCCTGTACTTTCCGCGCAGCATTGATTCCGGCCATAATTCCTTGAGCCGCCGCCTCTTCATAACCGGAAGTGCCGTTGATCTGGCCAGCGGTAAACAAGCCTTCCACCCGCTTCGTCTCCAGGCTGGGCCACAGCTGGGTAGGAACGATCGCATCATACTCGATGGCATACCCGGTTCGCATCATCTCTACCTTTTCCAGGCCGGGAATCGTCCGCATCAGGGGTTGTTGCACGTCTTCAGGCAAGCTGGTGGACAACCCCTGAACATACATCTCCAGCGTGTCCCTTCCCTCAGGTTCCAGGAAAATCTGGTGGCGGTTCTTATCTGCGAACCGGACGATTTTATCTTCAATCGATGGGCAGTAGCGGGGCCCCTGGCCTTCAATTTGCCCGGAGTACATCGGGGCCCGGTGCAAGTTATCCCGGATATATTCGTGGGTTTTCTCATTGGTATAGGTCAGCCAGCAAGGAAGCTGATCCATTCGATACTCCCTCGTCTCGTAGGAGAAGGCCCGGGGTTCCTCATCCCCCGGCTGAATCTCCATCTTGTCCGTATCCACGGTCAGCTTGTTCACCCGCGGAGGAGTCCCCGTTTTAAAACGGACGGTATCAAAACCTAATTCTTGGAGATTCCGGGCCAAGTTAATAGCGGGCTGCTGGTTGTTGGGGCCGCTTTCGTAGGAGAGGTCCCCAATGATGATCTTGCCGCGCAAATAAGTACCGGTGGTCAAAACGACTGTGCGGCTGTGGTACTCCGCCCCTGTCCGGGTGACGACGCCCTTGCAGACGCCTTCTTCCACAATCAGTTTCTCCACCATATTCTGATGGAGTGTGAGGTTGGGCTCGCTCTCCAGCGCTTTTTTCATCTCTTTTTGATAAAGCACCTTATCTGCCTGGGCACGGAGAGCGTAAACCGCAGGTCCCTTTCCGGTGTTGAGCATCCGCATTTGAATATGGGTCTTGTCGATGTTCTTCCCCATCTCTCCACCAAGGGCATCCACTTCCCGAACCACATGCCCTTTGGCCGGTCCCCCCACCGAAGGGTTACAGGGCATATACGCGATCGTATCCAGGCTGAGCGTCAACAACAGCGTGGAGCACCCCATCCGGGCCGAAGCTAGGGCCGCTTCACAACCCGCATGACCGGCACCGATGACGATTACATCATAATGTTGTCCCGATACGGGCATCTCGTTTCCCTCCTCACTTACCCAGACAGAACTGGGAAAAAATCTGATCGATCAAATCCTCCGCCACGGCATCCCCGATGATTTCCCCGAGGGACTCCCATGCATTCTTCAGGTCGATTTCCACCATATCCAAGGGCATTCCGCTTTCAATCCCTTCGATGGCGTCATGGACGTGCTTGCGGGCTTCTTTCAGGAGATGGACATGGCGCGTATTACTGACATAGGTGGCATCCGCCGTCTGAGTCCGGCCCTCCATAAACAGATCAGCGATTGCCTGCTCCAACTCATCCAGCCCCTTCTCTTCTTTCACCGAGGTCGTCACCAGTGGAAGCCCTCCGATCAGGGAAGTTACTTCTTCCAAGTCAAGGCGGGAAGGCAGATCCGTCTTGTTAACGATCACGATGGTCGTATGTTCTCTGGCCAGCTTCAGCAGTTTTCGATCATCCTCGCCCAATTCCTCGGCGTGGTTGAGGAGGAGCAATACCAGATCCGCTTCCGCCAGGGCCTGGTGAGAACGCTCCACCCCGATCTTTTCCACCAAGTCTTCCGTCTCCCGGATTCCGGCCGTATCCACTAAACGGAGGGGGATCCCCCGCACATTGACATACTCCTCGATCACGTCCCGAGTCGTTCCCGGGATGTCCGTCACAATCGCTTTGTTTTCATGAGCAAGAGCATTCAAGAGGGAAGATTTCCCCACATTGGGTCGTCCGACGATCACCGTGGCGATCCCTTCCCGCAAAATTTTCCCCTGGCGAGCCGTGACCAGCAAATGATCGATTTCTTGCTCCACCTGCCGGGATTTTTCCAGCATCTTTTGCCCCGTCAACTGCTCCGCATCATACTCGGGATAATCCACATTGACAGCCAAGTGAGCCAGGCTCTCCAAGATCTCCTGCCGGAGGCGTTGAATGAGGCGGGACAAACGTCCCTCCGCCTGGTTAACAGCCACCCGGGCCGCCCGATCCGTCTTGGAACGGATCAGATCCATGACCGCCTCCGCTTGGGAGAGGTCGATCCGGCCGTTGAGGAAAGCACGCTTCGTAAACTCTCCCGGTTCCGCCAATCGCGCCTCAGAAGCAAGCAAAGCCTCCAGAACAGCCTGGACAGGAATCATGCCCCCGTGACAACTGATTTCCACCACATCTTCCCGGGTGAAGGTCCGGGGAGCCCGCATGACCGTCACCAACACCTCATCGAGGACTTTCCCTTCCGCAGGATCTAGGATTCGCCCGTAATGCACCGTATGGGTGGGGACTGCGTCAAGGGGTTGCTTTCCTTTATATAGACGATCCACGATTGCGATCGATTCCGGGCCGCTGACCCGGATCACCGCAATCCCCGCCTCTCCCATCGTCGTGGAGATGGCTGCAATCGTGTCCGTTTCCATCTCGGTTCACCTCAAACCTTCACAGCTGATCCTCTGACAGCCCAACCCGCCCAGCATTCCGCCTCGGGTCTCGGGACTACCGATTCAACAGGGTTCTGACAACTAATGATAGCATACGGTTATTGGAATACAAAACAAACCGCTTCATGTAAAAAAACTCCCCAAATGGGAGTTTTCTCGTGATACCGCAACGGTTTTCAGCGTGAAGCCTTCCACAGGACCACCACTTTGCGGTGAGGGTCTTCCCCTTCGCTGGTGGTGGTCAACTCCTTATATTTCTGGATCTGCGTGTGGATCACTTTCCGCTCCATCGGGTTCATCGGTTCCAGTGTGACTGGCTTTTTGGTCCGGATCACCTGTTTAGCGATCCGGTCTGCCAACGCCAACAGGGTGTCCCTGCGCCGGTTGCGATACCCTTGGGCATCCAGAATAAACCGGACGTAGGCGCCTTCCGCCTTATTGGCGATGATGTTGGTCAGATACTGGAGGGCATCCAAGGTCTGGCCTCGGCGTCCGATCAGGATCCCCAGCTGGTCCCCATGGAAATTGATGCGGACATGGTCGGACTCCTCGGTCGTTTCCAGGTCAATCCCCTGCAGGCCCATCGTGTCCAGCACTTCCCGCAGAAAGCGGTGGGCCTCCTCCCGTGGGGTGGGGTTCTTCTCCACTTCCACCTTGGCGTTCCGCACCCCGATCCAACCGAAAAACCCTTTGCTGGGCTCCTCCAAAACCGTGATTTTTACCTGATCCCGTGAGGCGGAAAGGCGGGCGAGGGCCTCCTCGACCGCCGCTTCCACGGTTTTCCCCGTTACGGTCACTTTTTTCAACGGGTCACACCCTCCCGCTTTGCCTTGAATTTATCGCCGATGAAATAATACTGGATCATCGTGAACAGGTTGCCATACACCCAGTACAGGGCGAGAGCGGAGGGAAAGCTGAAAGACAGGACAAAGATCATGATCGGCATAATAATCAGGAAAGCCTTGGCCTGGGGATTGTCGCTCATCCCCATCATCACCGACTGCAGGTAGGTGGTGACGGCAGCCAAGACGGGAAGGATGTGGTAGGGGTCCGCCTCACCCAGCTGCAACCACAGGAAATCCGCTTCGAAAAGGGGGGTATTATGCATGATAGACTGGTAGAAAGCGATCAGGATCGGCATCTGTACCAATATCGGCAAACACCCCGCTAGGGGATTGACGTTGTGCTTTTGAAACAGCTTCATCGTCTCTTCCTGCAACTTCTGCTGGTTGTTCTTGTACTTCTCCCGCAGTTTGGTCATTTCCGGCTGCAGCGCCTGCATCGCCTTGGAGCTTTTCATCTGCTTCAGGGTAAGCGGTATGATCAGCAGACGGAGCCCCACGGTAACAACAAGGATTGCCAACCCATAGCTACCTAGCGCACGGGCAGTGGCATCCAGAATATCGATCAAGGGTATTACAAAGTAACCATTCCAGAAGCCCGGGTCAGTCCGGTCAATCGGTTTCATCTGGTCCGGATTCGGCACACAGCCGGCGAGAGCCAGCACCAGCAGCACCAAAACCAGACCCCCTATCACGCGTCGTCTGGTCAAAAAATACTCCTCCTTCGAATCCAATCCGTTTCGATGGAAGGATTACAGGTGGTTTCAGGGGACAGGGTCACAGCCCCCAGGGTGAAACGGATGGCACTTGACGATCCGTTTGGCTGTCAACCACCCTCCCTTCCAGAATCCGTACCGGGAGATGGCGATCAGGCCATATTGGGAACAGGTAGGAGCGAACCGGCAAGTGGGCGGCAACAGGGGAGAGATCAACCGCTGATAAAACCGGATCAACAATAATGCCAGGATTTTCACGGCTCCCTCACCCCGATCCTTTGTCCGCGGGTTTGTCGACGGTATCCGACTCCTTGGAAAGGAGTTTCGCCTTTCGCAGAAGGTGACGGAGACTGGCCTTCACTTGGTGATAATCCATCTCCGCCGCCGGTTTGCGGGCGATGAGGATTAAGTCCGTATTGGGCGGTAGCCGGTCGACCCATTGACGGGTCACTTCCTTGACCAGCCGTTTGATCCGATTCCGTACGACAGCGTTTCCCACCTTGCGGCTGACGGAAATCCCGATCCGCACGGGTCCCGTCTCAGCCCGTCGGCCCCGGTAAACGACAAATTGCCGGTTGGCTGTGGACGTCCCGATCCGGAAGGTACGCCGAAAATCGTTCCGCCGTTTCAACCGATACTGACGCTGCACGGAAATCCCCCTCTCCGCCAAGCTCTGGTACCAGTATAGAGCGGCTGTGGACCAAATTAAACCTACCCCGGAATGACTTCTTTGCGCTCCGGTGATTGAGAACGCTTGTCCCCCGGCAGGAAATAGGAAAAAAGGCCACTTTGGAAGGTGGCCTCAAGCAGACAGGACTTTTCTGCCTTTTCGACGGCGGTTGCGCAAAACTTTGCGCCCATTTTTGGTGCTCATACGCTGACGGAAGCCGTGCACATTCTTGCGACGGCGGTTGCTCGGTTGGAAAGTCCGTTTCATATGGTTACACCTGGTCCTCTCGCGGACAGCGGTCGGGAGTCCACCCCCCGCAACGCCGGCAGCCCGCAGACCAGGCTGCCTCCTTTCTCATATGGGTGTTTCGCCGAACCAATCGCTCGGTTGACATTCCTAATCATTATAGCGGTGTCAACAAAAGGTTGTCAAGAAAATAGGGGGCTCCATCCACATGTGGATAAGTATTGGAGGCCTCTTTTTATCCCCAGATTTATCCCGAGGTTTTCCCCGTCTTATCCACAACATTCACCCCTGTGGATGAAAGTTATCCATAGCCCTGTGGGTGTTGGGGAAAGATTGCTGAATCCATTGTGATGTCTGGACAAATTTGATAAGATATTTGTGTTTTCCACAGTGGATAACTCCCACAGCGAACTCTTTTATACACAGGCTGTGGATAACTTTGTGGACAATCCACAACCTGTTGGGGGAAGAATTATCCACACCCTTGTGGATCCTGTGAAGAAAGACCGAATCCGCCGCGGGTATACCCTTTCTCGTGTGGATATCTCTGTTGAAAAAAGGAATTTCCGTCAGAAAGGAGGAATCCCATGGTGGATACCCATATTCAGGAGTTATGGGCCCAAGCATTGGAGCACATTCAGGGAAAGCTCTCCAAACCGAGCTACGAAACGTGGCTTCAAGCAACGGAAGCGGTGGATTATCGAGATGAAACGTTAATCATATCCGCCCCCAATGAGTTTGCCAGGGATTGGCTGGAGTCCCGCTATGCCAACTTAGTGCGGGATACGTTACAGGAAGTAACCGGGGCAGTGATCGGGGTTCAATTCATCACCCATTCAGCGGCACGCCCGGAAGTCGAAGAGGAAAGCGCCCCCACCCTGGAAAAACCCCAGGCGGAACCGGAATCCCCGAAAACGATGCTCAACTCCCGCTACACCTTTGACACCTTTGTAATCGGCTCCGGCAACCGCTTCGCCCATGCGGCCTCCCTGGCCGTGGCGGAAGCGCCGGCCAAGGCCTACAATCCACTCTTCATCTATGGTGGAGTGGGGTTGGGGAAAACCCACTTGATGCACGCCATCGGCAACTACGTTCAGTCCCACCCGTCTCATACCCGAGTGGTTTACCTCTCCTCGGAGAAGTTTACCAACGAATTTATCAACTCCATTCGGGACAACCGGACCGACGATTTCCGCAATAAGTATCGTTCTGTGGATATCCTGTTGATCGATGACATCCAGTTCCTCGCCGGGAAAGAGCAGACCCAAGAAGAGTTTTTCCACACCTTTAACGCCCTCCATGAAGAATCGAAACAGATTGTCATATCCAGTGACCGACCGCCCAAAGCCATTCCTACGCTGGAAGACCGGCTGCGTTCCCGGTTCGAATGGGGGCTGATCACCGATATCCAACCCCCTGATCTGGAAACGCGGATCGCCATTCTGCGAAAGAAGGCGATTGCTGATAAACTGGATATCGACAGCGAAGTGATGGCCTTCGTCGCCGACCGAATCGACACCAACATCCGTGAGCTGGAAGGGGCCCTGATCCGGGTGGTCGCATATTCGGCGCTCATGAATCAACCTGTTTCCACAGAGTTGGCTGCTGAAGCCCTGAAAGACATTATCGGCAACGCCCAGCCGAAAGTGATCGGAATCCCCGACATTCAGCAGGCGGTCAGTTCCTATTACCACATGCGTGTAGAGGATCTAAAGGGGAAAAAACGGACCAAAACCGTCGCCCTTCCCCGTCAGATCGCTATGTACCTCTCCCGTGAATTGACCGATTGTTCCCTGCCGAAAATTGGTGAAGAATTCGGGGGGCGGGACCATACCACCGTTATCCACGCCCATGAAAAAATTTCCCGCACGCTGTCCATGGACACCAGCATGCGGAAGGCCGTGGAAGACATCCAAAAGCGGTTGAATCGCCGCTCCTAAAAAGAGAGACAATCGCGGACTGTGAATAATGTGGACAACCTGTACCTACCTATACACAGTCTTTCCACAGGGCTCGCAGGTTGGTACGTCTGGGAAAAAAGCACTTATACACATATTCACAGCCCCTATTACCACGACTATGATCTTTAAAATATAATATATATGTTATAAGCGCCCTGATATGACTCCATCTTCGTTCCTATTTTCCTTCCGGCATCTTTTCCCGGAGGGCGGTTCCATGATTGAATGTCATAGGGGCTCTTTATCTTTGTTCGACGGCTTTCACACATCTGCGGCCCTGCCTGTCTGTGCAAGCCGCCGGATGGATCTCATGGAAAGCGAAAAGATGAGGAGGACATTCCCAATGAAATTTCGGATCTCCCGTTCCGCACTGACAGAAGCCGTATCCCAGGTTTCCAAAGCCGTATCCCAAAAAACCACGATTCCCATCCTCACGGGGATCAGAGCGACAGTGGATGAAGAGGGCCTTTGGCTGACCGGGAGCAACTCCGACCTGACGATCCAAGTGGCAGTTCCTGCCCAGCGGGATGATAAAGATCAGGTAAAAGTGGAAATAATAGGAAGTGTCGTCCTGCCTGGCCGTATCTTTGCCGATATTGTACGAAAGCTGCCGGGAGAGGAAGTGGACTGGGTTGTGGATGAACGGTGGAAAACCACCCTCCGTTCCGAGCAAGCCCAATTCGAGCTAAAGGGGCTGGACCCCGAGGAGTACCCGCGCCTCCCTCAACTCCACGAAGACCAGATGTTCAGCTTGCCTTCGGAGTTGTTAAAATCCATGATCCGGCAGACTGGGTTCGCCGTTTCAGCTTCTGAAGCCCGCGGTGTTCTCACTGGGGTCTTGTGGCAATTGAAAGAGGGGAAACTCAACTTTGTTGCGACGGACAGCCATCGACTTTCCCGGCGCCAGGCCGAAGTGGAGGCTCCGGCGGATTTTACGGTGGATAACGTGGTCGTACCTGGAAAGAGCCTGTCGGAGCTTGCCAAAATCCTTCAAGAGTCCAACGGATGGGTCGACGTGGTTCTTTCTGAAAACCAGCTCCTGGTTCGGACGGAAAACCTGCTATTCTTTTCCCGTTTGCTAGACGGTACTTACCCTGATACCAACCGGGTTATCCCCCAAGGGGGAAAGACTGAAATCGTCCTGTCTACCAAAGAATTGCTTCAGTCGGTGGACCGTGCTGCTTTGATCAGCAGGGACGGACGGGATAATGTGATAAAATGGACAGTGAAGGAAGAAGGAACCGTTCAGGTCCATTCGGCTGCACAAGATGTGGGGAGCGTGTTGGAAGAGGTGACAGCCAAGGTATCGGGTGAGGAAATGGACATCTCTTTTAACGCCCAATACATGTTGGACGCCCTGCGCGCTGTCGACTCCGACGAGATCCAGATTGTGTTGACTGGCACGATGACGCCCTTCGTTATCCAACCGGCGGACCGGGACGACTCCCTTCACCTGATCGTACCGATCCGTACTCGGTGAATCCTGAAACACGGGAGGACATGAATCGAATGCAGGAGATCACCATTCACACGGAGACCATCACCCTCGGTCAGCTCCTCAAAAAGCTGAATATCCTCGGAACCGGCGGCCAGGTAAAGATCTTCCTGGCCGAGTATGAGGTACGGGTCAACGGCGAACCGGAGGAGCGGCGCGGCCGAAAGCTTTATCCACAGGACATTGTGGAAATCGAGGGGATGGAATCCCTTCGGGTGGTCCGGGCCTGAGGAGAGGGAGGAATCCGATTGCACGTGGAAGAGCTGGAACTCTTCCAGTTCCGTAATATTACCCACCTGGAGTTAAAATGTCCCGAAGCGCTCCATCTCTTTGTGGGACCCAATGCCCAGGGAAAGACCAACATCCTGGAGTCCCTTTACCTTCTCTCGATCGGAAAATCCCACCGGACGAGGAAAGATAAGGAGATGATCCGCTGGGAGGAGACGGCGGCAAAGGTGAAGGCTCGTGTAGCGGGGGAACATGGGAGCCATCGGCTGGAGGTTCGCCTGACACCTCAGGGAAAAAAGGTGGTAAAGAACGGCCTGGAACAACGTCGTCTCTCTGAGTACATCGGAACCCTCACCGCGGTTCTCTTTGCTCCGGAGGACCTCACTATCATCAAAGGTAGTCCTCAGGTTCGGCGTCGATTCATCGATATGGAGATTGGTCAGGTAAGCCCAGCCTATATCTATAACCTAACCCGCTACCATAAGCTCCTTACCCAGCGCAACCATCTGCTGAAAGAGATGAGTAAACGGCGGCAACGGGAGAACCCCTTGCTCGATGTACTGGATGAACAGTTGATCGAGTTGTCCACACACCTGTGGAAAAAACGGACCGCTTTCATTCGGCTCCTTGCCCGCTGGGCTGGGGACATTCATCAGTCGATCACTCAAGGCCGGGAAACCTTAAGCATTGATTATCAACCTTCCGTCCCCGTAGAAGAGGAGGCGGATGCCGGGGAATTCCAGACGGCCCTGGTACGAGAACTGGCCCGCCTCCGCGGACAGGAAATTCAACGGGGAAGCACCCTGGTCGGGCCCCATCGGGATGATCTACGCCTGTTTGCTGAAGGGGTAGATCTACATCGATACGGATCTCAGGGGCAGCAGAGGACGGCGGCTCTTTCTCTCAAACTGGCGGAAATTGAGTTGATCCGCCAGGAAACCGGTACTTATCCGATTCTTCTTTTGGACGACGTCCTTTCCGAACTGGATGATTTCCGGAAGACCCACCTCTTGGAGGCGATCCGGGGTAAAGTACAAACATTCGTTACAGCCACCGGATTGGAAGGGATCGATCGGGAAACGAGGGAAAGAGCTCGAATTTACGGTGTGCGGCAAGGCAGGATCTCGGAACAGAGGTGAGACCGTGTTTATCCATCTAGGCGGCAATAAAATGATCCGAATCAGTGAAGTGGTGACCATCCTGGATGCCGGTGGAAGGCGTTCCCCTTCCACCTTGGCACCTTACTTGGAGGCGGCCCGCAATCAGGGCCGTTTGGAGTGGATTACTACCCTGGAAGAGATCAAGTCTTATGTGGTGACGGAGACGGTCATTTACGCTTCGCCCATCTCTTCCCTGACGCTCCTGAAACGGGCACAGCAAGGGGGGAACCGGGTCTTCGGGCTTTCCGGTCCCAAAGAAGTCAAAAAGGAACAAGAGTAGGTGAGCGTTTGTGTCCATACAGAAGACAAATTACGATGAATCTCAGATTCAGGTTCTGGAAGGCCTGGAAGCTGTCCGCAAACGGCCGGGCATGTATATCGGTTCAACCAGCAGCCGCGGGCTGCATCATTTAGTGTGGGAAGTTGTCGACAACAGTATCGACGAAGCGCTGGCCGGTCGTTGTGACACCATCGAGGTGAAGGTGCATGAAGACAATAGTGTGACCGTCACCGATAACGGCAGTGGGATCCCCGTCGGGATCCACTCCAAGATGGGTCGTCCTGCCGTAGAGGTGGTAATGACCGTCCTTCACGCTGGGGGGAAATTTAACTCGGAGGGTTACAAGTTTTCCGGCGGTCTCCACGGGGTGGGGATTTCTGTCGTCAACGCTTTGTCCGAGTGGCTGGAAGTCGAAGTGAAGCGTGAGGGCAAGATCCACCGGCAGCGCTATGTTCGGGGCATTCCTCAGGCTGACCTGGAAGTGGTGGGAAATACCGACGAAACCGGCACCATGATTACGTTTAAACCGGACCCGGAGATTTTCACTGAGACCACGGATTATGATTTTGAAACCCTGGACAAACGGGTGCAGGAGATGGCCTTCCTCAACCGGGGTATCCGTCTCAGCCTGATCGACGAACGCGGAGAAGGGAAATCCCGGGAATACAAATACGACGGAGGAATCCAGTCCTTCGTTGAACACCTGAACAAAAATCGGGAAAGCTTGCATGAGCCGCCGATTTTCTTTGAAGGTGAAAAAGACGATATCATCGTCCAGATCGCTCTCCAGTATAACGACAGCTATTCAAGCAATCTCTATTCTTATGCCAACAATATCCACACCCATGAAGGAGGAACCCACGAAGCCGGGTTCAAATCGGCTCTCACCCGGGTGGTAAACGATTATGCCCGCCGTTACAACCTCCTGAAGGAGAACGACAACAACCTGTCCGGGGACGATACCCGGGAAGGGTTGACAGCGATTATCAGCATCAAGATTCCGGATCCCCAGTTTGAGGGACAAACCAAAACCAAACTGGGAAATTCCGAAGCCCGGACGGCGACGGAATCCCTGTTTACGGAGCATTTCCTTACCTTCTTGGAAGAAAACCCGGCTGTTGCTAAAAAGGTGATCAATAAGTCGGTGATGGCCGCCCGAGCACGGGAAGCGGCCCGAAAGGCTCGAGAGCTGACCCGTCGTAAAAATGCCCTTGAGGTCAGCTCGCTTCCAGGGAAGTTGGCTGACTGCACGTCGCGGAAAGCGGATATCAGTGAACTTTATCTAGTTGAGGGGGACTCCGCCGGCGGTACCGCCAAACAAGGGCGGGACCGTATGTTCCAAGCGATCCTTCCTTTGCGGGGGAAGATTATCAACGTGGAGAAAGCCCGTCTGGATAAAGCTCTATCCAACGATGAAGTACGGACAATTATCACGGCTCTCGGCACGGGGATCGGCGAAGATTTCCACCTGGAAAAGGCCCGCTACCACAAAATCGTCATCATGACCGATGCCGATGTAGACGGAGCCCACATCCGGACTCTTCTCCTGACCTTCTTTTACCGCTATATGCGCCCTCTGATCGAGGAGGGTTATATCTACATCGCCCAACCGCCTCTGTTCAAGATCTCCCAAGGCAAGACTGTCTTGTACGCTTACAGTGAACGGGAGAAAAACAAGCTTACCGGGGAACTCTCCGGCAAAGGCAAAGTAGATATTCAGCGGTACAAAGGTCTTGGAGAGATGAACGCTACCCAGCTGTGGGAGACGACGATGGACCCCGAAAGCCGTACCCTCCTCCAGGTCTCCCTGCAGGATGCGATGGATTCGGACCAGGTCTTTGAAACCCTGATGGGAGACAAGGTGGAGCCTCGCCGGGAATTCATCCAGGAATACGCCAAACAAGTGCGCAACCTGGATATCTGACGTGGAGCCAGTGCCCCTTTAAATCACCGACCCGGCCCCTTTCGCAGCGGGAGGTGATAGCCGGGGGCACCAGAATCGAGCGGAGGGAAGCGAATGCCTGAAGAAACCAATCGAGTTAACGAAATTAATATCAGCCAGGAGATGCGTAACTCCTTCCTGGATTATGCGATGAGCGTCATTGTCAGCCGGGCCCTCCCCGATGTTCGGGATGGCTTGAAGCCTGTGCACCGGCGTATCATCTATACCATGAACGAACTGGGAATGACCCCGGACAAAGGTTACCGCAAATCGGCCAACGTGGTGGGTAATGTGCTCGCCTCTTACCACCCCCACGGGGATGTGGCCGTTTATGACACGATGGTCCGGATGGCCCAGGACTTTTCTTACCGGTACCTCTTGGTAGACGGACACGGCAACTTTGGTTCTGTCGACGGGGATTCCCCTGCCGCCATGCGTTACACAGAGGCTCGGATGGCTTCCATCACCATGGAGCTGCTGAGGGATATCCAGAAAGAGACCGTCGATTTCGGTCCGAACTACGACGGTCGGCTGGAGGAGCCGCTGGTTCTCCCCTCCCGGTTCCCCAACCTGCTTGTCAACGGGGCGGCGGGGATCGCCGTCGGGATGGCCACCAATATTCCTCCTCACAACCTGGGAGAAGTTATCAACGGGTTACTTGCCATGATTGAAAATCCAGATATCGATATCGACGGCCTGATGGAATACATCAAGGGACCGGATTTCCCCACCGCCGGCCTCATTCTGGGCCGCGAAGGGATCAAGAAGGCTTATAAGACCGGGCGCGGCAGTATCCGTCTTCAGGCGAAGACCCGGATCGAAGAAGCCAATAACGGCAAGATGCGGATTGTCGTCGAGGAACTTCCCTACCAGGTGAACAAGGCGAAGCTGGTGGAAAAAATCGCCGAGCTGGTGCGGGATAAGAAATTGGATGGCATCACCGACCTCCGGGACGAATCCGACCGGAACGGAATGCGGGTGGTTATCGAGCTGCGCCGGGATGTTAATCCCAAGGTTCTGCTCAATAACCTGTATAAGCAAACAACGCTTCAGACCAGTTTTGGCGTCAACATGTTGGCATTGGTGGATGGCAAGCCTTTGGTACTCAACCTAAAACAGGTGTTATACCACTATCTGGAGCATCAGAAAGTCATCATCCGCCGCCGGACCCAATATGAACTGCGGAAGGCGGAGGAACGGGCCCACATCCTCGAAGGACTCCGAATCGCCCTGGATCATATTGACGAAGTCATCGAACTGATTCGTGCCTCCCAGACTGCTCAGGAAGCCAAGGACGGTTTGATGGAGAAATTCGGTCTGTCGGAAAAGCAGGCTCAAGCGATCCTGGATATGCGTCTCCAGCGTCTGACCGGCCTGGAGCGGGAGAAGATCGAAAACGAATATAACGAACTCTTGAAAACCATCGCCGAACTGAAGGCGATCCTGGGCTCGGAAGAGAGGATCCTGGGTGTCGTGCGGGACGAGCTGGTGGAGGTCAAGGAGAAATACGCAGACGATAGAAAGACTCGGATCAGTTTCAACGCCGGGGACATTGAAGATGAAGACCTCATTCCCGAGGATGAGGTAGCGATTCTCCTGACTCATCGGGGCTATATCAAGCGTATGCCGCTGTCTGGCTACCGGGCTCAGCGCCGGGGCGGTCGCGGTGTCTCCGGTATGGGGATCCGGGAGGATGATTTCGCTCAACATCTTTTCGTCACTAACTCCCACAACCATCTCCTCTTTTTCACCAACAAGGGGAAAGTGTATCGGATGAAAGCTTATGAAGTACCGGAACTTTCCCGGGCTGCTCGGGGAACGCCGATTATCAACCTGATTCAGATCGATCAGGATGAATATATCGAAGCGATTATCCCGGTCAAAGAATTTACCGCGGATAATTACCTCTTTTTCGGAACGAAACACGGGGTGGTCAAGAAGACGCCCCTGGAGGAATTCGGCCATATCCGGCGGAACGGTCTCTTTGCCATCAACCTTCGGGAAGGGGACGAATTGGTAGGGGTTCGGCTGACCGATGGAGAGCAGGAGATCATCCTGGGAACCCGCAACGGGATGTCGATCCGTTTCCCCGAGCAGGATGTCCGAAAAATGGGACGTACAGCCACCGGGGTGAAAGGAATCGCGCTTGGCCAGGATGATATCGTGATCGGTATGGAAGTTGTCGTACCGGGGCTGGACGTGGCCCTTGTCACATCCAAAGGATATGGAAAACGTACTCCCCTCTCCGAATACCGGACACAATCTCGAGGCGGCAAAGGAATCAAAACGCAGAACGTCACTAAGCGCAAGGGCAAAGTTGTCGGACTCAAAGTGGTCTCCGAAGAGGAAGACCTGATGATCATCACCACCTCCGGCGTCATCATCCGGATGAACATTTCCGGAATCTCTACTCTGAGTCGTTACGCCCAAGGGGTCAAACTGATCTCCGTCAAAGAGGACGAAGAAGTGGCCACCCTTGCCCGCGTCGCTAAGGAAGAGACAGAGGAAGAAGAGGACGATTGAGGGCAGCAATGAGAGGAGACTCCATCCTATGGGATGGAGTCTCTTTTATATCCTGATTTAAGAACGGATGAACAGGATCTTTTCCTCGAAGAGGGCGTTTAGAATCAAATTGGGGAATTTACGAAGGGTCACCTGAAGGAACTCTTCGATCAATACGATTTCCTCAGAGATGGAGCCTCCGATCATTTCCCCCCATAGAGGGGCTTCGTAGCGGCAGAGCATACTGAGGGAAAACAAGAGAAGATAGTGGACGAACAGTTCCGGCAACACGGGGGCGGAACCATGGGCTGGGGGGAAAAGATAGTGGTTGCCGTGTAGATCTTCTCGAAACCAAGGGTGTGAAAATCCCCGGTTCCAATGGTTCACATGGAGGGAATCGGGATGACTCCATAACAGGCGCACCCGTCCCTGGGGCTGGGCGGATGGTCCGCAGGAAAATCGGGCTCCTCCTTCCCTACCTGCTCCGTTGAGCCGTTCCGCTAGTCTGCGAGGAGGAAGGTGGAGTACCTCCAGGACTCTCTCTTCAAAGGTGAAGGGCATTTCGGGAGAGATCACTGGGATCCGCTCAGGCACAGCGATGGGATAGAGACTTACTTCATGGAAGATCTGACGGAACCCATCCTGCAGTTCCGGGACAAGGGCGAGCAGGGACTTCATCGTCCAGCTTTCGCCGGTGAGAACCGGTCGCCCCGTCTTTCGTGCCAATTCAGGGAAGAGTCCGTCCCTTTGTGCCCGAACCTCATCGGAAAAGAAGCGATAATCGCTCCGCTTCCGGCGGCGGGTGGAGGCCCCATGGCGCATCACCGAAGCGTTCCGGGGGAATTCCGGGTCGAAGGAGAGCATCCATGCTTTGGATAAGTTCATGACACCGTAGTAAGCCAGCAGCGGGCTGACGAGAAGTTGGCTTTCCCGAGCGGCCCGATACAATTCCCGGGCTTGACGCACATGGGAGATGAGGGCATGAGAGGCACGGAACGCGGCCCGTTCCGGGTGTTCCACGCCGTTTCTTCGGTATTTTTCCGTGAGGAACCGTTTGGCCGTTGTCTCGTTTTCCAGGAGCAAATATAAGTTCCACATTTTTTGTTCCGGTGATTCGCAGGGGATCCGGCGGACCGTTCCCGTCTCCATCCTGTTCCCTCCCCTCCGCTATCCCAAGGTGGCGCCTATGTTCTATTGTGGTTGACAAGCTGCCCGATTATGAGGATGTCTCTTTTCCTGGACAGTGTGGAGATCGCCTGTGGATAACCTGTGGATAAAGGGGATAACTTCGGATGGATCAGGCTTTTCAAAAGCAAAGTTCACTTTTGTTTCCTTAAAATGGTTGAAGGAGGCAGGAAAGGATCGGTTAAGGGGATAGATATCCTTCCCCTGGGGGAAATGGATGAGCCGATGGGAGATCGGTCATAGTAAATATGGGTTTTCCTTGTACTAAGTCGGTGGTGGTCAATTCCATGTTAGAAAACGGACTTTTTTCCGAAAAACAAAAGGGCCCATATGCCAGCAATAGCGCGACTTGACAGGCATTAGGCCGTCTGATAAACTTTGCGAAAACCTTCGTGGCAAGGCTACGGATCTCAAGGGAAAAGGGGATTGGAGAGTCCAATGTGGGAAGATAAATTTTCCAAAGAAGGTCTGACGTTTGACGATGTGCTCCTGCTGCCTGCGCGGTCGGAGATTCTCCCCCGGGATACGGACATATCCACCCGGTTGTCGGAGACAGTTCATTTGTATACACCGCTTTTGAGTGCTGGGATGGATACTGTGACTGAGGCTCCGATGGCAATTGCCATGGCTCGTCAGGGCGGAATCGGAATCATACACAAAAGCATGGAAATCCATGAACAGGCCGAAGAAGTGGATCGGGTGAAACGGTCAGAGAGCGGGGTCATCACCAACCCCTTCTATCTTCACCCAGACCATAAGGTATACGATGCTGAAGCGCTGATGGCCAAGTACCGTATCTCCGGTGTTCCAATCGTGGATCAGGATAAAAAACTGGTCGGCATCTTAACCAACCGGGATCTGCGTTTTGTTCACGATTATTCCATTCCGATTCGGGACGTCATGACTCGAGACAACCTGGTTACCGCTCCGGTGGGGACAACCATGCAGGATGCTGAAGGGATTCTGCAACGCCATAAGATTGAGAAACTCCCCTTAGTGGACGGGGATGGCATCCTAAAAGGGCTTATCACGATCAAAGATATCGAAAAGGCCACGCTGTTCCCCCATGCTGCCAAGGATGCTCAAGGCCGCCTCCTCGCTGGAGCCGCAGTAGGCGTTTCCAAGGATACGATGCAGCGGGCTGCTGCTCTCGTGGAAGCGGAAGTAGACGTCTTGGTCGTCGATACCGCCCACGGTCACTCCAGGGGCGTATTGGAAGCCGTTGCCCAACTGCGTAAGGAATATCCGGAGCTTCTTATCATCGCTGGCAACGTGGCCACGGGTGAGGGGACTCGCGACCTGATCGAAGCTGGGGCGAGTGTCGTCAAAGTGGGAATCGGACCGGGTTCCATCTGTACAACCCGCGTCGTCGCCGGGATCGGTGTTCCTCAAATCACGGCAGTGTATGACTGTGCCAGCGTTGCCAGGCAATACAACGTCCCGATTATCGCTGACGGCGGGATCCGATTCTCCGGCGATATTGTGAAGGCGCTGGCCGCCGGGGCTGACGCTGTCATGATGGGTAGCATCTTTGCCGGGACTGAAGAGTCTCCCGGCGAGACGGAAATTTACCAGGGCCGCCAGTTCAAAGTGTACCGGGGAATGGGCTCCATCGGTGCGATGAAAGCCGGAAGTAAGGATCGTTATTTTCAGGAAAACGAGCAGAAACTGGTGCCCGAAGGCATCGAGGGTCGTGTTCCCTACAAAGGTCCCCTTGCCGACACCATCTATCAACTGATGGGCGGGTTACGGGCCGGTATGGGCTACTGTGGAACCCGGAACCTCGATGAACTGAAGAATCATTCGCGCTTCACCCGGATCACCAACGCTTCTTTGCGGGAAAGCCACCCCCATGATATCCAGATTACCAAGGAAGCACCCAATTATAACTTTTAACAAGCCTTTGCAAGGCGATGCCAGTAAAACGGTATCGCTTTTTTTTCGCCAGGAAGTCGACTCGTGTCCGCTTTTTCGTTTACCATTCCCTTTTATTCTTGTAAACTGATTATTGCGGGATTCGGCATTTTTTTCTATTCAGATTTTATGAGATGAACGGGGATGGTATTTAGTTGTTCGGGAAAGTGAAAAAATCCGTCATCCTGTGTTGTTGCTTTTGTCTTTTTTTTGGATGGTTTGTACCCACAGAGATGGCGGAGGCGGCTTCCACCGTACCCGTCAAGGTGGAAGCCCGCTCCTATATTCTCTTGGAGATGGATTCGGGCCTCGTCCTGGCGGAGCATCATTCCGGGAAGCCCTACGCTCCGGCCAGTATGACGAAGATTATGACAGAATATCTGATCCTGGAACGTATCAAACAGAATAAGGTGTCTTGGAAGGAAAAGGTCCGGGTAAGCAAAAACGCTGCAAGGATTGGGGAGGCCCAAGTATTCCTTAAAACGGGGGAAGAACGGACCATCAGGGAGCTATTCACAGCCATGGCTGTTTATTCGGCCAATGATGCCGCCGTTGCTCTAACTGAGCACATTGCGGGAAGCGAAACCGCTTTTGTCGACCTGATGAACCGGAAAGCAGCAGAGCTAGGCTTGATTCATACGCATTTCACCAACTGCACGGGTCTACCTCGAAGAAGTTACCCGGATTACCCGGACGTGAAGGGGAAACATCAGATGTCTGCGGAGGATATCGCCCAGCTCACCCGCCGAATCCTGACAGACTATCCCGAGGTGATTGAGACAGTCTCCCTTTCGCACTATACCTTTCGCTCTGGGGAGAAGGACGAGAGAAAACTGATCAACTGGAATAGGATGTTGCCTGGCCTTTCCCGCGCATACCGGGGATTGGATGGCTTCAAAACCGGCTATACCCGGGAAGCGGGCTACGGCTTTTCCGGTAGCGCCAAGCGGCATGGTATGCGATTGGTATCCGTGGTGATGGGCACAAACTCCAAAGTCAAACGCTTCACTGAGACCCAAAAAC
The DNA here is from genome assembly GCF_042650125.1 of Salinithrix halophila. Taxonomy (NCBI): domain Bacteria; kingdom Bacillati; phylum Bacillota; class Bacilli; order Caryophanales; family Thermoactinomycetaceae; genus Salinithrix; species Salinithrix halophila. The sequence continues at coordinate 27,214 of NZ_JBHSAP010000015.1, read as the reverse complement.
TACTGGATTATGGCTTCGACCATTACGAAAGAAAAAAAATGATTGAGTCCAGGGTACCGATTCCTGGCCATCGAAAGGTTCCGGTTAAACACGGAGCGGAAACTGAGGTACCCGTGGTTGCTGAAAGGAGCCTCACCCTGCCCATCATCCGGGCAGACGCAGGGAAGTATCGTTATAAGGTGGAATTTCCCAGTGATTTGAAAGCCCCCCTCAAGGCGGGGACAGTGGTGGGAAAAGCCAAGATTTTGTATGATGGAGAAGAGATCCCCGGGTTGAAACCAGTCCGGCTGATTGTCCAGAAAGATGTCGATAAAGCGGGATGGCTAACGAGCCTGTTTCGATCCGTAACCGGATGGTTCTGAAAGGCCTGACGTGCGGGTGTGTTGTCAACCCGTCTCTCTTTGGTTACAATGAGTCTTATCAAGATTGGGATTCCGGGAAAACTAGGAAGGTGACGTGGGATGAGCCGAGATAACATGTTTGAGACTGGTACGGACCGTGTAAAACGGGGAATGGCAGAGATGCAAAAAGGCGGCGTGATCATGGACGTCGTGAATGCTGAACAGGCGAAGATCGCAGAAGAGGCCGGGGCAGTTGCAGTTATGGCGCTGGAACGGGTACCGGCCGATATCCGAGCCGCCGGTGGAGTTGCCCGCATGGCCGACCCGACGGTGGTTGAAGAAGTGATGAGTGCTGTTACCATTCCGGTCATGGCCAAAGCACGGATCGGCCACTTTGTGGAAGCCCGTCTCCTGGAGTCCATGGGTGTCGACTATATCGACGAAAGCGAAGTCCTTACCCCGGCTGACGATAAATACCATATCGATAAGAGTGCTTTTACCGTACCCTTTGTATGCGGAGCTCGTGATCTAGGGGAAGCCCTTCGCCGGATCGGTGAAGGAGCGTCGATGATCCGGACCAAAGGGGAGCCCGGTACCGGAAACATCGTTGAAGCGGTAAAGCACATGCGTATGATGATGGGGCAGATTCGCCAGGTACAAGGCATGTCCCGGGATGAACTCATGGCGGAAGCCAAGAATATTGGGGCTCCATTTGAGCTTCTTCTCCAGATTCACGAAACAGGCAAACTGCCGGTAGTTAACTTCGCGGCAGGCGGGGTAGCCACCCCGGCAGACGCAGCTCTGATGATGCAGCTGGGCTCCGACGGCGTATTTGTCGGTTCCGGTATCTTTAAATCGGACAACCCGGAGAAATTTGCCCGCGCCATCGTTGAAGCCACCACGCATTACGAAGATTTTTCCCTGATCGCCGAACTCTCCAAAGGTTTGGGTGGGGCGATGCAAGGGATTGAGATTTCTACGTTGGAAAAGAAAGACCGGATGCAAGACCGCGGTTGGTAATCGAGGAGGGAATGGCCGATGAAGGTCGGTGTACTCGCCCTGCAGGGGGCGGTTCGCGAACATATACGGATGCTGGAGGCGACCGGGGTCGAAGCGGTATCCGTCAAACGGCGAGAGCAGCTGAATGATCTGGACGGCCTGGTCATTCCCGGTGGAGAATCCACCACCATCAGCAAAATGATGGGGAAATATGATCTGATGGAACCGATCCGAGAAATGGGCCAACGAGGGGTTCCCCTCTTTGGAACCTGTGCAGGCCTCATTCTGTTGGCGGAACGGATTGAAGGCGTGGAAAACGCCCATCTGGGACTGTTGGATATTACGGTTCGGCGTAACGCCTTCGGACGCCAGCGGGAGAGCTTCGAAGCTCCTCTCATGATCGACGGAGTAGCAGAGGACTTTGAAGCGGTCTTCATCCGTGCACCGCAAATCACGGAGGCAGGGGCTCGGGCAGAAATCCTATGCACAGTGGATGATCGAATTGTGGTCGTCCGCCAAGGCCATTTGCTGGGGGCTTCCTTCCATCCGGAATTAACGGATGACAGCCGGCTTCATGCTCATTTTGTCGAGATGGTGAAAGAGGCGAAATCGGCCCATACCGTCTAAAGTGGATCGTTGAACCAAAGGTGTTGATGAGAACAAGTACCCGGTGGAGATGGTGCAGAGAGGCGGTGGCTGGTGTGAACCGTCCCGTCTCCCCGGGGAATCCCTCTCGGAGCCGCGCGTGATAAGCGGGTTTCCGCCCAAGCGCCGCCGGTTGGCAACCGTTATTCCTGCCGAAGAGAGGATCGTCTATTTATTACGGTCAATGAGGGTGGCAACGCGGAACCTTCCGTCCCTTGGGATGGGGGGTTTTTGTATGGGCAGAACCCCTTTGACGGAACAAAGGAGGGATTTGACATGTTGGATCTGAAGATGCTTCGCAACCAGATGGAAACGGTACGGGAGAAATTGACTCATCGGGGAGAGGACATTGGCGGGCTGGATTCCATTCTCCGCCTCGATGAGCGGCGAAGAGAACTGTTGAAGGAAACGGAGCAGTTGAAGAGCCGACGCAATACGGTTTCCAAGGAAATCGCCCAAAAGAAAAAAGCGGGGGAAGATGCCGCTGACAGTATCGTTGAGATGCGGCAGGTGGGAGATCGGATCAAAGAGCTGGACGGGGAAACCCGCAAAGTGGAAGAAGAGTTGGATCAGGTACTGCTCACCTTGCCGAATATCCCGCATGAAAGCGTGCCCATCGGTGAGAGGGAAGAAGATAACGTTCCGATCCGCCACTGGGGGGAGCCAAAGGCCTTCAGCTTTACTCCAAAAGCGCATTGGGATCTAGCGAAGGATCTGGATCTCCTTGACTTTGAACGGGCAGCCAAAGTGACCGGGTCTCGTTTTGTTTTCTACAAAGGGGCCGGAGCCCGGTTAGAACGCGCTCTGATGAATTTCATGCTCGACCTGCACACGGAGGAACATGGATATACCGAAATGATTCCTCCCTATATGGTCAATCGGGGAAGCATGACCGGAACGGGACAGCTGCCCAAGTTTGCGGAGGATTCTTTCGCGGTGGGCGGGACGGATTACTTCTTGATCCCGACGGCGGAAGTCCCTGTTACTAATTACCATGGGGGAGAGATCCTTCCGGGTGATGAACTGCCCAAGAAGTTTGCTGCTTTCAGTTCTAATTTCCGTTCGGAGGCAGGATCGGCGGGCCGGGACACCCGAGGCTTAATCCGTATGCACCAGTTTAACAAAGTTGAACTGGTCAAGCTGGTGAAACCGGAGGAATCCTACGAGGAGTTGGAAGAGCTGGTGGGAGAAGCCGAAAAGGTGTTACAGCTCCTGGAACTCCCGTATCGGGTTCTGTTGATGTGCACCGCTGATCTGGGCTTTACCGCTGCCAAAAAATATGACCTGGAAGTTTGGATGCCCAACTCGAATACGTATCGGGAGATCTCTTCCTGCAGCAATTTCGAAGATTTTCAGGCCCGCCGTGCAGGGATCCGCTTCCGCCGGGAACCGGGGGCTAAACCGGAGTTTGTCCACACCCTGAACGGTTCTGGCTTGGCCATTGGGCGGACAGTAGCCGCCTTGTTGGAAAATAACCAACAAGAAGACGGCAGCATCCGCATCCCGAAGGTCTTGCAGCCCTATCTGGGCGGGTTGGAGAAATTGGAGTACCAGGGATAAGGAGAGGTACCCCTCGGGTGTCTTTGAGATTGCTGACAAACCACGCGGGGTGCGGGGCCGGATTTCCGACTCCGCACCCGATGTTCCTCCCGCAGATGCCGAGCCTGTCCGCTCCATGCCCTCCGGTTCCAACCAGCGGCCAAAGGAAAAGCGTGTGTGGCCGCAAAACGGTTGGAGCCTCCGGGCACTCCGCTGAGTAGTCGGTGCCAACAGGCGCTTCGCCGGAAACCGGCCCACCTTTGTGGTGTGGAAGGGACTTTGTCAGCAGGCTTAGACACCCATCGGGTGTCTTTTTATTTTGTCTGCTATACATCGGGTCGTGACCTTCAGCCCTTGACTGAAAGGAAATCTCCCCGTATAATTGAACGGGCAGTTATCCACAGGCTGGGGAGAGGTGGCCGAGTGGTTGAAGGCAGCGGTCTTGAAAACCGCCGTACCTTTGCGGGTACCGTGGGTTCGAATCCCACCCTCTCTGCCAATCGAGAAGGAACAGGAAGTCGTCCCATTTGGGGCGGCTTCTTTTTGCATGTTCCCCTTGCTGTAGGAGAAAGGTATTACAAAGTGGGGCCGGGGCCGCGCTTCTCCGAAGTGGATAAAAAAGCGTGTGCCGCCTTCCAGCGTGACCAAGGATTCACCTGGAGCAGTGCGGATGGCTATCCAGGGCCAGTAACCTGGAAGCGTCTGATGGAGGAGATAGAAAGAGAAGAAAAAGCCCACTCCGAAGAAGAAGGCGAAATACCGAGTCATTACCGGGGCGTATTACGACCGAGATAATGCCGACTATCAGGTAAAAGCGTTGAAGTCCAAGGGCTTTGATGCTTTTATTTTGCCCATTGAATAGCCATAGCAAAGCCGGGCTAGGGAATTGCTCCCCTGCCCGGATTTTTTCATACATATTTTTTACATTTAAGATTGCTTAGGGTCAGACTGAAAATAGTCGCCAGAAACGATTGTTTTGTCATGACTGTAGTGAGCGGAAGGAACAGCCAAAACGGCAAGGCAGGCTGCAAGGAGGATAATCTTTTTAAGCGCCGTCAAGTATTTGTGCCCCCTCTTTTGCGAGTTTTCTCTGTACCTCATACATATTAGCTGTTGCTTTTGAAAATTCCTCCTTATTTTGGCCCTCCCAGCACTCAGCCAACCGAAATACAGCGGCATACTCTCTTTTTAGCAAGTCGTGTTTTCTAGATAGCTCAAGAGCTTGATGATATTGCTCTATCGCTTTTTCTGCTTCCCCCCTTTCTCTGTAGTAATCTCCCATGACATGGATCGCTTGAATATATCGGGGGACATCGTTATGTTTTTTACCTAGAGAAAGAGCTTTCTCTAAGACTGGAAATGCTTTATTCCATTCTTTTTGATTTATGTAGAGCATGCCCAACCAAGAGAAAGTCTGTATAAATTTATGCTCCTTAACCCCATCCAGGGACAATGCTTGCTCGAAACAAAATTCAGCCTCATCCCATTTTTCTTGGTTTATATATGAACTTCCCATTACTGTCCACAGATCAAATAACAAATTAAAGTCGCTGTTTCTGCGGGCAATATCGATCCCCTCAAGAACATACTCTTCTGCTCCCCGGTGTTGGCCCAATCGTCGTAGCAATTCCGATCTTAACCAATAAAAGGTCAAGACAGTATCGCTTTCATCCAAGCAGTACAGAGAATCCCAAACTTCTGTGACAACATTCATGCTTTCATTTAATCTACCCAAACGCTCCAGGAATATAGCCTTGTTAAGAGTCAGAAGATAGTAGAGATACTGCCGTTCCCTCTCAGTATCAAATGCGTCGATGCCGCTTTCGATAAATTGCAGAGCATTTTCTAGATCGTTTTGAGAATAATAGATGATAGCAAGCTCATTAAAACCAGCCGCCTCGATGTTTTCTACATCTGCTTGTTGACTTGCAAGCTGAATCGCTTTGTGCAGCTCCCTTTCAGCCTTTTTCCACCTTTTTGCTTTGATGAGACATTTTCCTTTTAAATAATAAGCCTTAGGCGCAAGCAGGTGACTATCCTCCAGCTCAAGTGAATGGAGGATCTCCAGTGCTTTTTCCCATTTACCATTACTAAATAGGCTTTCTACTCCGAGAAGTTTGAAATTTAACTTTCGGATTTCTTCTCGTTTTCTCTTTAGCATCTGAGGGACTTGATCCAACCCAATATTCAGTTTTTTCAATAGATACAAAGCCTTATCAGTACTTACGTGGGGGACGCCTCGTTCAACGTTGCTAATAGTGGCGGGTGAGATGTTATCATCTGCAAGGTCCTCCAATCGCAAACCCCGCTCTTTACGGACTTTTCGGATGATTACACCTAGCTCTGAACTTGGATAACTATTCATGTATTTCCTCCTCCCTCAATACCTAACAGATTCAACCATGATCATTCTACAACAATTATTCTGGGTTGGGAATACTCTATCTTTGTTTTTTTCGGCTTTGAGATCGTGTTTTAAATGGGAACGTCAAAAAATCTTGATATACATGGGACATGGAACTTACTAGCCAATATTATAATTATAATTTTTTTTAATTAGCCAAAACCTATTCACATGAATGATATTTCATGCTAGACTCTCATTGCAACAAAATACCAATCAAGGAGTGATGTGTATGTGAAAGAGGTTTTGCTCTCTTGCTTTGGCAACGGTCATGACCTTAACAATTAGAAGGCTTGAAGGCAATGCACAGCAACCGTCGAGTTCTGTCTGCTAATCGGGAATAATCAAGTTGTCCAGAACAAAATCATTGCGAAGTTACAGTGTGGCGAAATACTTGTGGACGGACCCGCTATAAAGTTGGAATATTCCCAGAGTTAAGTTCGCTTCAAGGGGAGGGAATTGGACATGAAGAAATTGATCTCGTATGTTGTTGCTGGTGCACTTTTGTTTGTAGGCTTAATTCCTACAGCTCGTGGAGAATCTACCAATAATCCTCATTACACGGGTAAGGAGATTTTTGCAGGGCTCGTTTTTGCTCAAGGACCAGTCGCTAAGCTTTTCCCTGAGGTGTGGACGGATGATGTACTAGAAAAAGCAAAAGATCCGAAAAGCACAGCATTTGTAAATCGCTTACTGGACAGAATCGAATCAAAGGATCCTTCCTATTTCAACGAATTACAAGCTGCTATACAAGCGAAGGATCATGTCAAGGTAGATGCTTCCTTAGCCAAAGGTGGAGAATTGCTTGATCAGGCAATGAAGGAAGAGAATGCTACTATTGTAAATGTGGATAACGGAACAGGTAACGGTAGATGTGCTGTTGCTTATGCTGTAGCAGCGATAGGAGCAGCGGTAGTATATAGTCATGTCGCTGCTGTAACTGTAGTAGCGGCTGGATTTGCTTACCTTTATGCAGCAGCACATACCAAGGTCAAAGTAAAGAGTGGTGCTCCAGGGCGTGATGATGAGGGTTATGGTGATTCTTTATTAAGGGAGCAGTATATTGACAACATCGTAACCAGATTAGCATATTGATAAGTGAAAAGATTTTTCATGGTTATTCAAACTGGGAACTACCAGTTTGAATAACCATATATTCTTAGCTCATAATCTCCAATAGAAAGTGAGGATTCTTATGGAAAAACGTCCGGCTTTATCTATTCCAAAATCAAAGGTTGAATTGATCATTGATATTTTGTCTATCATAGTGATTGTTTTTACGCTTTTAAATGTATTAATTGCATGGGGGAATCTGCCAGATCGTATTCCCACTCATGTTAGTGGATCAGGGAATGTAGATGATTGGGGTAGTAAATGGTACATTTTCCTTGAACCTATTCTACAAGTTATATTTTACATTTCTTTAACCATTTTAGGTAGGTTCCCGCATTTATTCAATTATCCTTTCTCTTTCAGTGAAAATAAAGCTGATCTCATTTATCGAAATGGAAAGATGCTGGTAAGTTGTCTCAAGTTGGAGCTGGTTTTCTTATTGGGATACTTGAGTTGGGAGACCATTGAGATTGCGCTCGAGAAGAAACAATTCCTTGGAAGTCTCGGAATTCCAATTGGGGTAGCTTGCCTTATCTTCACAATCATTTACTTTATTGTTCGTTTATCACGTATAAAGTAAAAAATCCGAGTCCGTGAAATCAGAAGGTAGAATTATTGTGGGAACTAACCATCTCAATAATTACAGTGGTTTTTAAAAACTTACTTACTGGATGGTAAAGAAGATACTCCGAATCCCTTGTTATTATTGTGTTTCGTGTCAGACTAAGTAGTCGCTTTCACGGATTCAGCTTCCACCCAAACCCTTAAGATAAAATAATGTCAAGGAGCGGTTTAATGGGATCCCTTCGTAATAACGCATATGGGCGTTTTAGTGTGATATTCTTTCTTGCTAGTTCCTTTTGGATCATTCTCATTACACTATCTATTCTTAGTGCAATGCCATCTAATGCGCTGCGCCCTGCATTATTTAAAGTTGAAGAAAAATTAAATATAAACTCATGGTATCCACAAGGGTGGGGGTTCTATAGTAAAAACCCTAAGGAGGATCAGTTTTTGGTTTATAACGTATCTAAGAAGGAATTTGCAGCTGTGTGGCCTAATATGAGGGCGGAAAATTTATGGGGATTGAAAAGATTTGGAAGAAGTCAAGGGATTGAGTCTGGATTTATTCATAGCAAAATTCCCCCCTCACTTTTTAAAAAATGTGATAAGGACCCTCTGGTGTGTTTAGCTAAATCCAGAACTGCTTTTGAAGTAGAAAACCCTATACCATTCCCAACTATTTGTGGAGATATTGGGTTTGCCTCTCAACCTCCAGTTCCTTGGGCTTGGAGTAAAAGTAAGAAAAAAGTTGTAATGCCATCAAAAGTGGTTAGGGTGAAAATCACATGCTCGGAATAATAGGACAGAGGGTATATAACTGGGCAATTTCAAATGATCCTTGGACAAATGTTTACGGACTAGCAAGGTCGTTAATGGCTATATCTTTGGCAATGACATTAATACTTAACGAGGCTCGGATTTTGTTCCTCCCTGCTGCAGGTCAAGAAGAATACCCCCAGTGCAAGGGGAATATTAGTGTCTTTTGTATGGTTCCTCCTGATTATTTTTACTTGGATATAGTTCGATGGCTAGCAATTGTATGTTTGATAGTGGTTGCTACTGGGTGGCGTCCAAGGATTACAGGAATGATTCATTGGTGGATCTCATATAGTGTACAGGTATCTGCTATAGAATTAGATGGAGGGGAGCAAGTGGCTGCTGTTTTAACACTATTAATTCTCCCCATTGTTTTAACGGATCGCAGGAAATGGCACTGGGAAAAAGGAGAAGAGAAAGGCTTGTACAGTGATCGATCGATCTACTCACGAATTGTTGCGCTCTCTTCTCTAATGGCTATTCGAGTACAAGTTGCGATATTATACTTCCATTCATCTGTGGCTAAAATGTTTGAGCATACATGGATTAATGGAACTGCAGTGTACTATTTCTTACAAGATCCTATGTTAGGTCTAAACTCGTTCTTTTTATATCTTTCCAAACCGATACTTACTTCTGCAGCTGTTGTAGTACCAACATGGGGAACGTTGATTCTTCAACTTTTCTTATTCGGTGCTTTATTTGCGCCCAAGAGATATTGGAAATATTTTTTTATTGCTGCTTTGCTATTACATGAGGTTATTGCGGTTATGTTAGGTCTAATTAGCTTCTCAATCGCAATGATTGCTGCTTTGATTTTATATCTCCGACCTATTGAAGAAGAATTTAAGTATCTAAACAGGTTACATGGACTTGGGAAGATCATTAAGGTTCTAGAAATGATTAGTAGAAATAAGGAACCACGGGAGTCTAAATCAATACCAAATATGTAGGATTCAACGAGCTGGTGGGTTCGAATCCTACCCTCTCTGCCAATCGAGAAGGAACAGGAAGTCGTCCCATATGTTTTGTATATTGGGTATCTCGTGAGAATAAGGGACGCTTTTATTTTGACCATTAAATAGCAATAGGAAAGCCAGGTGGGGGAACAAGTCCTTTGTTGGCCTGCATAGATACTACCTAGTTATCGATTTGACCACATTTTGACCACACACTTAAGGTAAGTAGAATGCACTAGAAAACACTAGAATGCCAAGGGAAAACCTCGTTTCATGATTGGGGATTTGGCCTATCTAATGGATGTCGTCAAAAATGTGGTCAAAATACATAGTCATCATAAAATAAATAATGTTTAAGTAACTCACTAGTAAGGTCGTCTATTCACCTCATACGCAGCATGTATCCCTGATTGTATTGCTCCCTGAATCCAAGAACGAGCATTTGAAGCATGTTCACCAGCAAAGTAAATCCTTCCTTCAGGTTTGAGTATATTAGGAAAAAGCTCTGTTTCCTGTTCAGGTTTGAACATCGCGAAGGCTCCAGCGGAATATGGGTATTGAACCCAACTATGTGCAATTCCGGTTACAAAGTCACGCATGATATGTTCACCATGAATAACCGTCATGTTTTCCAGGGCAAGCTGAACCTGATCTTCTTCTGACATGCTGTCCCATATCAAAGCATCATCCTCCCATGTATAACTGGCCAAAACAATGCCACTTGGTTCACCAAAACCATGGTTGGGGTAATACGTGTATCGGATGGGCAGGTCAGTAATGGTTCTCCCGCCATACATGCCTTCTTTTTCCCAAAACCGGCTGTTGAACTGGAGTCCGATTTTTGTGGCGGGTACATAGTGAAGTCCGCGAATCGCTTTCCATTTGTCATGTGAAAAGGAATGATGAGGTTCCACTTGAATCGTTCTCAATACGGAAAAAGGAATCGTTATAATTGCGACATCACCAGTCATTTTGAAGGGCTTTTTCGTTTGTGTGTCGATCGAATAAATCGTCACCTTATCGTTGTGCTGCTCTATTTTCGTTATTTTTTTCTGAAACAGAATGTCTTCTCCCAATTGGGGGAGAAACGCTTTTGGCAATCGATCAAACCCCCCTGTGATCTCATAGAAGGGAATTCCTCTCCTTACGATAAGAAGGTATTCTCTTAATATTTCGGTGAAAGACAGTTCTGATAATCCTTCTACATCACTAATAACTTTAATCATTTCAATCGCACCCGGAGATAATGTCGCACCAACAGGGTTATGTCTAAAAAAAGTATCTAACGAAAATGGCTCAAGTTCTTTTACTACAACACGCCAATTTCTCTGTGGATCTTGGTTGATATAATCCATAATCGGCTGTATCGCCGACTGAATTAATTCATCAACCGTTTTCCCTTTTTCGTGTGGCGCCACGGGATAGTTTAGGATATCAGGATTTTGCTGATAAATACTAAGGCGAGTCTTAATTCCATTAACATAAAAGAGGTCATTGGGAGTCACATTGAGAAACGGATTCATGGGCAGGTTAAATTTACGAACATACTCCAAAGTCAAATAATGGATATGCGGAATGCGCATGGGTCCGACATCAAGATATTCTCCACCATTAAAAGGAGATCGTATGGTCAATATACGACCTCCCACTCTTTCAGTAGCTTCAAGGATTTTTACAGAATGTCCGGCATCCTTCAACAGAGAAGCGGCTGCCAATCCAGCCATTCCCGCACCGACGATGATGATCTTTTGTGGTCTTTGTGTTTTAAATAGCCCATTTCTTATAATTGAAATCATTTGATATGTTGATAAATACAGCACATGATCCAACTCCTTATCGTACATCATCATTTTTCAATTTATGCAATGATTGATGATAATAGCCCGTTTATTTCGTTTACGCCTTGCTGGATTTTTTGGCGGCCCTCCCTTGAATATTGGGAATCACATGGCTATAGACATCTAAGATCGTATCCCTTGAGAATATTCGTAAATATTATTCTATATTTGGTCACTTATTGTGAAGAATAAAGTCTACCCGATGGATAAGTTATAGAGGTCTTTGCTCCCCAATCGCTCGATGAATTGAGAAGCTTGCCATTTCAACGGCGAGAGAGTTACGATACACACCTCTTCACCCCGACGACATAGAATGGATATGGGCGTTTATCCACAGGTGGCTGTGGATAAGCGGTATTGATGAAGAGATCTCACCCATGTTGGAGGGGTGCTAATCATGTGCGGAATATCCGGTTGGATCGACTGGGAGCGGGATGTTAGTCAAAAACGGAGTGTCCTGGAACAAATGAATAAAGAGTTGATCTGCCGTGGGCCGGATGCGGAAGGGTTCTGGTTGTCCCGGCGAGCGGGTCTCTCCCATCGTCGCCTGATTGTGATTGACCCGGAAGGCGGCGTGCAGCCCATGGTCCGCCGTTTGCATGATCGGAACCGGATTATTACTTATAACGGTGAGATCTACAATATGGATGAGCTGAACCGAGAGCTCACGTCCCGGGGGCATGTGATGCGGACGCGGTCGGATACGGAATTGATTCTAGCGGCTTATGATGAGTGGGGGGAAGACGCGCCCCGGCATTTGAACGGCATCTTCGCCTTTGCGATTTGGGACGAGGTGGAGGAGAGCCTTTTTATCGCCCGGGATCGGATCGGTGTGAAGCCGCTCTTTTATACCCGCAGGGGTCAAAGCCTCCTCTTTGCTTCTGAGCTGAAATCCCTCCTCGCCCATCCGGAAATCGAACCGGTGCTAGATGAGGAAGGGCTGGCGGAAGTGCTGGTCATGAGTCCTTCCCGCACGCCGGGGCACGGAGTATTCAAAGGTGTAGAAGAATTGCGGGCCGGCTGTTGGCTGAAGGCGACTCGGGACCGGATGGCGATACGGTCGTACTGGAACCTGGAGAGCCAGCCCCATGAAGACGACTTTGAGACGACCGTAGAACGGGTGCGGGAACTCTTTCAGGATGCCGTCCGCAGGCAACTCGTTTCCGATGTCCCGGTGGGTACGATGTTATCTGGGGGATTGGACTCCAGCGCGATCTCAGCTTGTGCAGCTTCCCACTTTCGGGATAACGGTATGGGGCCTTTAGACACCTTCTCCGTCGATTACAAGGAAAATGACCGCTTCTTCAAAGCCAACGAGTTCCAACCAGATCCCGATGCCCCCTGGATTCGACGGATGTCCTCTCACCTAGGCAGCCGCCACCATGACGTGGTGATTGAACAGCGGGAGCTGGTGGATGCGCTGGATGCTGCTCTCAGGGCGAGGGACCTTCCCGGAATGGCTGATGTCGATGCTTCCCTGCTTCTCTTCTGTCAGGCCATTAAACAGGACGCTACGGTGGTTCTTTCCGGGGAGTGTGCAGACGAAGTATTTGGCGGTTATCCCTGGTTTCATCGACCGGAAATGGTTCATGCCCAAACCTTTCCCTGGTCCCGTTACATCCGGGAACGCATACAATTTTACTCCCCGGAGGTAGAATCCCGTATCCTGGGGGAGGAGTACGTGGGGGATCGATACCGGGAGGCGCTCGCTGAAGTGCCGCGACTGGTTGGAGAAGACCCTGTGGAGGCCCGAATACGGGAGATCTTTTATCTCAACTTGACCCGGTGGATGCCCACCCTCCTCGATCGGAAGGATCGGATGAGTATGGCGGTCGGCTTGGAGGTACGTGTTCCCTTCTGTGATCATCATCTGGTGGAATACGTGTGGAATATTCCTTGGTCGATGAAAGCGGTGGACGGGCGGGAAAAGGGGCTTTTGCGCCGAGCCATGGCTGGGGTTCTCCCTGATGATGTGCTTCAACGCAAAAAAAGTCCCTACCCGAAAACCCATAACCCCGCTTATCTGGAGGCGGTACGAAATAAGGCGCTCGCCATCCTGGACACCGGCACTTCGCCGGTTCTACAACTGTTGGACACGGATGCCTTGCGAAATTTCGCGGCTCGGGATCTGGAAAAGGTGAACCTCCCCTGGTTTGGTCAGCTGATGAATGTCCCCCAATTGTTTGCTTGGGTCGTCCAATTGGATCTTTGGATGAGGGAATACAAGGTGCGACTCGCATAGATAGAAAAGGTCCGTTCCACAGGTGGAGCGGACCTTTCTATTCCTTCCGGCCTTAAGGACCAGTTCTCCGAATTCCCTCTTTCCAGTGCTCCCTAAAATTCTTAGCGAGAATAGGCACTATTTTTGTCGAATCACTATTACTTTACGAACGTATGTTCTATAATCGAGACAAGGACGAACCACTAATTCCCGGGAGCCGCCTCCGAAAAGGGGGAATGCGAAATGGAAAAATGGGTTCAACTGTTGGTTGCGTGCGTCTCTCTGCTACGGATTTTGATGGAACTGCCGGAAGCCTTTTTCCGATGGAGGGAAAGGATCCGTAAACAAAAAAAAGAAAAGAAACGGCGCAAGAAAAGGGATCTTGTGTAGATCCCGTGTTTTGGCCGGCTGCCCTCATCGAGGGCAGCCTTTTCGGGTGAATCCGGTTGCGGGAGGAGCAAAGACTGTGCTACAATCATTGTTGAATTTGTGCGCCCGTAGCTCAGTGGATAGAGCAGCGGTTTCCTAAACCGCGTGTCGGAGGTTCGATTCCTCTCGGGTGCGCCAACGGATGGGACGTCTTCCTTTTCTCGGGTGAGAGGGGAGACGTTTTTTCTGTAAAGAATGGGGTATAAGGGGGTAGAAGACATGGGACAGGAAACAGTGGAACATCTCTTTCGTGCGGCTGTGAAAGTATTCGCCGAGCAGGGATTCGAACGGGCGAAAATGGATGATATCGCCCGGGAGGCCGGGGTGGCCAAGGGAACGATTTATTATCATTTCAAGGGAAAAGACGAGTTGTTCGTCGCCTTGATGAATGACGGGTTGGAGAAGATGATGGCGTATGTCCGCCGCCGGACCGAGGTGGAGGAGGATCCTGCCCGCCAGTTACGCGGTCTTCTGGAGGCGGAAGTGGATTATCTCTTTCAAAACGGTACCTTTGCTAAACTGCTGCTTACAGAAGTATGGGGGTCCAAGGAGCGGCAGATTGAATTTCGGGCCCGGATTCGCGAACTAGAATCGATCATAGAGGAAGTATTGGAACGAGGTATGAATGCAGGACGGTTCCGACGACTCAAGGGATCGGAAGCCGCCGTCGCTATCTTCGGTGCGGTCAGTGTGACGGTTTTACAGGAGATTTTCCGTTGCCCGGAGGTTACGGGAGCGGATCTTGCGGAACATCGGGCTCCCCTGGTGGTGGAAACACTCGAGAGTCTTCTTTACCAAGGTCTTCTTTTACCAACAAAATAGGTCAAAAGCCCCCCTTTTCAAAAAAGTTGGGAGGCGTTATAATCATTTTTGTACTGACCGGTCAGTTTTTCTCCTGATACGATTGAATGTCAGTAATCCGACTTGTAAGTAGAAAGGATGTTCAATCCATATGAAACGGAGAAAAGAGACGCTCGCTCTGTATGAGATTTGGCGGCACCGCCCGCTCATTATTGTTTTGCTTGGGATTTTGATGGTTCCACTGGTCTACAGTGTCCTGTACCTAACCGCCTTCTACAATCCCTATGGGAAGATGGATAACCTTCCGGTTGCTGTGGTCAATGAGGATCGGGGGGCCACGGTTGATGGAGAAAAAATCAACGTCGGCGACGAGTTGGTTGCGAATATGAAGGAAGATCCCAAACTCCAATGGATCTTCGTCAGCCGAGATGAAATGAAAAAGGGATTCAAGGAGAACCGTTATTATCTGGGGATCGTCATTCCCGAGGAGTTCTCTGAACGGGCAGCCAGTGTGAAAAATCGTCATCCTCAAAAAGGGCATATTCAGTATTATGCCAATGAGGGTTCCAACTACCTCTCCTCCCAGATGGGAAAACGAGTGATTCAATCGCTTCAGGACGAGGTGGAACGGAACCTGACAAAAACCTATGCCCAAGGGATATTTGACAAGTTAAGCAAATCGACCACCGACCTTGCCAAAGCTTCCAACGGGGCTGACCAGCTGGAGGGGGCGACGAAGAAGGCAGCCGGTGCAGCCGGTAAACTGGAAAAAGGGACATCAACCATCCAGGGCGGAGTCAATCAATTGGGGCAGGCGATTGGTCAACTGCAGACGGGTGCGGGTAAGCTGGTTCAAGGCCAGCAAAAGGTGAAGAATGTCATCGGTCAATTAGCGGATGGTTCCTCCCGAGTGACGCAGGGAATTGGAACCATGCGGGAGGAAGTGAAGGAGAAAGGTCAAGACCTTCCTCAGTTAAAAAGTATTGCCGAACAAGTTCAGCAGGGAATCGGGGAGATCCGCAATAAACTCGCCAACCCGAAATTGAGCGAAGGAGCTGCTTTTATTTCCGATTTGGCCCGCCGCATTCAGGCGGGGAGCGGGAAGACAGACGAGGCATACAACCGTCTGTTGGAAAAACACCCGGAATTGAAGGACGATCCGGATATGCAGCGACTGAAAGGAGCCCTTGATCAACAACGGGCTGAGCATCAGAATCTGCTGAATCGGGCCGTCTCGCTGGAAAACGATCTGAAAAAAGCCCGTTCTGACGTGGACCGAATGTATAAAGGACAAAGTATCGTCATTGGCGGGCTCGGTCAGATTCAGACCGGATTTGACAAACAGATCGCCGCGTTTGATCAACTTCAGGCTGGGTCTTCCAAGGTAACAGATGGTCTGAACCAGGTGAATACAGCGCTGTCGAACCTCCTTACCGGTGCACAGCGATTGAAAGGTGGCCTGGATCAGCTGGCTCAGGCCCCAGGAAAGCTTTCCAACGGTCTTTCCAAGTTGGATGGCGGAATGCAGAAGTTGGGGGATGGTTTGCAGAAAATCTGGGACGGCCAAGGGACGCTGGCGGATAAACTGGCTCAAGGCGTAAATGATGCCAAAGACCAACTGATGGGTAAGGACAAAAAAGCCGATCAGATTGCTAATCCTGTAGCGGTGGACAAAGATACCGTCAGTGAGGTTCCCAATTATGCCACCGGTTTTGCGCCTTACTTTATCTCCCTTTCCCTCTGGGTGGGAGCTATGATCCTATTCACGGTCCTTGATTTGAAACGACCGATTCTGGGTAATCACCAACCCCTTTCCATCCCCTCTGCCCTCGCAGTGGGGGCAATGCAGGCCATTCTGCTGGTGGCTGCCCTCATCCATCTCGTGGGGATTCGTCCCGAGTTAACAGGCTGGCTTTACCTCTTTTCTGTACTCACGGCCTTCACCTTTACAGCGATTAACCACATGTTGGTCACCCTGTTCAAAGATGTGGGGCGTTTCCTGGCGATCGTGATTCTGATGCTTCAACTCACTTCCAGTGCAGGAACCTATCCTGTGGAGATGTTACCTTCCTTCTTCCAGGACATTCATCCCTACCTGCCGATGAGTTACTCTGTGGAAGGACTGCGTGCCGCGATTTCCACCGGCGATACATCCTTGTTACTTCACCACAGCGGTGTGTTATTGGGTTACCTGGTAGGAGCTTATCTGCTTAAAGAAGGCTTCTCCTTCATCTGGGGTCGTTGGATCTCTCCGCGAATACGGACATCGCAATGATTACGGTGTGTATTGACGAAGCCAAGGACGAGAGAAAGGCGATCAAGTCCCGCCTAATTCAAAATAACCCTTATGATAATTGCCGCCCGGTCAGGGTGGCTTTTTTATCGGGTAGAAGCAAAAACGTAATTCTTCCGTTTTACAAAAAGATGGGATTGCTTTATAATGGGCTACAACAACTTGATCGGGCGCAACAGAAAAATTTTCCCTGTCTGGGTTTCAGCCTGTAAAAAAAGGAGGGCCTGGCTGCCTTACTCTTTGAATCGGAATCAAAAAGGCAGCCAACTGTCATGGATAACATGCTGGAATTGAAAGAACTTCATTTTTCCTATGAAAACCAACCTGTTTTGGAAGGGGTAAACTTGACCTTAAAGCGGGGTGAATTCCTCGGCCTCGTCGGCCCCAACGGATCGGGTAAATCAACGCTGATCAAGTTGGCGTTGGGTTCTCTTTCCCCAGATTCGGGGGAGGTGAGACTCTTTGGTGAGCCCCTTCGCCGCTTTCGTTCCTGGTCCCGGATTGGGTATGTATCCCAAAAGGCCAATAGCTTCAACTTAGGCTTTCCAGCGACTGTGCGGGAAGTGGTTGCCTCGGGGCTTTCCGGCAAGTTAGGGCTTTTCCGCCGCATGAAGCGTATTCATTGGGAAGCGGTGGATAGGGCGATTGAACAAGTGGATCTGAGTGGGTTCGCCCGCCGGAATATCGGAAAACTCTCCGGTGGTCAGCAGCAGAGAGCCTTTATCGCACGGGCGTTGGTTTCAGACCCGGACTTGTTGATCCTCGATGAACCGACGGTGGGAGTGGATGCACGGGCAGCGGAACGTTTTTATCGGTTGCTTGCAGATTTGCACCGGAGACAGGGGCTTTCCCTCTTGTTGGTTACGCATGATATCGGGGCGATCACCACGTATGTCGACCGGATTGCCTGTCTGAACCGGCAACTCCATTTTCACGGAGATGCTGAGGAATTTTCCCGAGAGCGGGAACGGATTTTGACCGCTGCTTATGGTCATCGCGTACAGGTGATGGAACATGATCACGAGTCTCCTGTCGGCTGAATGTCCGATGCCGTCGGACTGAAAAAGGAGGTAGGAGATGCCTTCCCGGCGTCGCCATGGGATATGATTGATTTAATTTTACATTATGGGTTTATGCAACGGGCGCTGGTCGCGGGGCTCGTCATCGGCCTTATTTCGCCGGTCGTCGGTGTTTTTTTGGTGGTGCGTCGGCTGTCTCTCATTGCCGATGCCCTGGCCCACGTCACTCTCTCCGGTGTGGCGGCAGGGCTCCTGCTACAGAAACATGCTGCTTTTGCCTCAATCAACCCGCTTTATATGGGGATGGGGTTTTCCCTGACTGCCTCGGTTTTTGTGGAACAGCTCAGAAGGCTTTACCGCTCATACCAGGAGTTGGCCATTCCGGTGATCCTCTCTGGAGGAATCGGACTCGGTGTGGTGTTGATCAGTGCGGCTGACGGATTTAATGTGGATGTGGCGGGGTATCTTTTCGGCAGCATTCTCGCAGTCGGGAAGTCGGAA
Organism: Salinithrix halophila; assembly: GCF_042650125.1. Lineage (NCBI taxonomy): Bacteria > Bacillati > Bacillota > Bacilli > Caryophanales > Thermoactinomycetaceae > Salinithrix > Salinithrix halophila. The sequence continues at coordinate 8,732 of NZ_JBHSAP010000015.1, read as the reverse complement.
ATCGGTGCCATCGTTGGGGCTGGCGTATTGGTATTAGCGATTGTAACGGTATTTTACAAAGAGCTCTTTGCTCTTTCCTTTGATGAGGAGAGCGCAGTTCATTCTGGAATCCCTCGCCGTTGGCTCAACCTGCTTTTTAGTTTGGCTGTGGCGATGGTAATTACGGCTTCGATTCGAGTAGTGGGGATTCTCCTCGTTTCCGGATTGATCACGCTTCCGGTGGCGGCCAGTTTGCAGATTGCCAATAGTTTTCGGCAAACCATCCTCTATTCCGTCCTTTTTGCCCAGACGGCAGTTCTTACCGGCTTGATGGCAGCTTTTTACCTGGATTGGGCTTCGGGAGGAACCATCGTATTGGTGGCAGTAATGATTCTCTTGGTGGTCATGGGTGTGAAAAGGCTCGCCGGTATCCGACGCAAACGGTCGGTCGGCGATTTGACTACGTAAATATGGGGCGATTGCCATGAATATGGAACGTGCGTTGGATACACTGAAAACCCAAGGGTACAAATATACGGGGAAACGGGAAAAGATGGTGAAAATCTTCGCCAACGAAGATCGTTATCTCACAGCCAAAGAAGTGTTGGAAGAGATGCAGGAAGAGTACCCGGGTTTGTCCGTAGATACGATTTATCGCAATCTGTCCCTTTTTGAAAAACTCGGGATCATCGAAGGGACCGAGTGGGAAGGCGAACGCCGTTATCGCCTCCACTGCGGCGGGGACCATCATCATCATCATCTGATCTGCAAAGAATGCGGCAAGACAAAACGGCTCAATCTATGTCCGATGAACGCTCTGCTGGGCGAACCTGATGATTTTAAGATCACTGGCCACAAATTTGAAATCTACGGGTATTGTCACCAGTGCGAGCCGGAACAGGCGGGGACGGAGAAGGGCTAAGGCGGTGCAACATATGGATACTTACATGAGAGAAGCGATTCGGGAAGCGAAAAAAGCAGAGGCGATCGGTGAAGTTCCGATCGGGGCCGTCATCGTCAGGGATGGAGAAATCATTGGTCGGGGATACAACTTGCGTGAAACGGAAAAAGACCCGACCGCCCACGCCGAAATGGTGGCTATCCGGGAAGCGGCCCAGCGCCTGGGTGAATGGCGGCTTGCCGGGTGTACCCTCTATGTGACCCTGGAGCCTTGTCCCATGTGTTCAGGGGCGATCCTCTTGTCGCGCATCGACTGCTTGGTTTATGGCGCCTACGATCCTAAAGGCGGCTGTTCCGGTACCTTGATGAATCTGCTGAACGATCCTCGTTTTAACCATCAGGTGACGGTGATGGATGGGATCATGGAAGCGGAATGCGGGGAACTGTTGACCTCCTTTTTCCGGAATCTGCGGAAGCAACGCAAAGAGGGATGAAGTAGCGCTGTAGCTAAATCCTAAAGATTTTTGATTAAGGCAAAAAAATTACCAAAGGGAAATTTTTTAGGAGCGCTTGCTAAAGGCTCTCTTTAGGGGTTTTAAGGTTGTACCCCCTATTTCTGGGGTGAAGAGTCGGATAAATACCGATAGAACCGAATGTCTTGACGGAGGAAAGCGGATCGGTTACAATGGTCTTCGTATGTGGAGAGGTGTCCGAGTGGTCGAAGGAGGCGGTCTCGAAAACCGTTGTGCGGTTCACGCCGTACCGTGGGTTCGAATCCCACCCTCTCCGCCACATACCGGCCTTGCCCGAAGTTTTCGGGTAAGGCCTTTTTGATGGGTGATCCATTCCTTCCTTGTGAGGGGAGGCATTCTGTGGTACAATGAAAAAACCGTGCTAGATGGGGAGTTAGCGGTGCCCTGTAACCCGTAATCCGCTATAACGGGATTGAATCCCTGCCTGAGGTCCCATTCGTGTGGGGCCTGGTCCATGTGGACGGTGCCGACGAACAGGTCCTGCGCAATGGAAACCTCTGAACCGTGTCAGGTCCTGACGGAAGCAGCACTAAGGAGATTTTTCTGTGTGCCGCAGGGGCGCCTGATCTGAGCCGGCCGCATGGAGTCCGCCCAGGCGGGTCGGATCGATGGCAGGTGCACGGTACCCTTACATAAAATGGTTAACGAAAGAGGGTTCTGACCCGTTTTTTCACGGGTTAGCAGGACCTCTTTTTTAATTTGTTAAATTTTATAAATAGATCTTTCTTTATCGTAAATTTCCAATCTAGGGAAGGAAGATGAAGTTCAAAAGCGAATAAAAAATCTAAGGGAGAAACCATAAGGGATCATGTTGTCTCTGGTTCAATCACGAAGCAGGGTCACGGTGTGGAAGATTACGGAATCTCTTTTTGCCTTAGAGAGGGTGCTGGGAAATGAAGTATAAGGAGGATGGAGGAGATAACAAAGTGCCCATCGCGTTTCATCTCGACATGGAGCTAGACCAGTTGGCATCTTGGGTGGAACGGATGCCTCAAGCTGTAATGCTCGTGGACGACCGATGTGAAGTGGTGGCTGTCAATAGCCGTTTGCTGAAGGCATTGCGGTTTGACAGAGAGGTAATCCTGCGACAGCCCTGCACTCATTTTTTAGCGCTTCCAAAGCGTGTGGAAGATTATCTTACCCATACGGATCAGCAAGAGGACCAGATGCAGTCGGTCCAGGGAAGTTTGCTGGTGAAAGGATCTCCTCCGCATCCCACATCGATCCAGGTGATCAGCGGAAAAAGCCGGGGCGGTTGGTACCATCTCCTTTTGCTGATCCCTGCACCCAAGGGCATCAGTCTTGTGCAACAGTTTGCCGATACGTTGATTACGGACCTCCATTTCGGTATTGTCGTGTTGGATGATCGCGATAGGGTGACCGAAATGAACCGCGCTGCATGCCGGATGTTCGGTTTGAACCGAAAAGAGGTGCTGGGCGGGCCAGCCTCGGGTCTTTTCCGATGCATCTCCCCAGATCCGACTCGCACCTCCTTGGAGGAAAAAATGGCTGCAGAATCTTCTTTCCGCAACTTCACCACCGCCTGGGAGGTGGATGGACGGCATTTGGAGGTTAGTGTCGATTATCAGCAATTGATCGAATTCTCCGGCGGAAAGGCCGGGTCCTATCTCGTAGTCAGGGATACCACCCAGCTCTGTTCCTTGGAGTTGCAGGTCAGGCGGACAGATCGTCTGGCTATGATCGGTCAAATCGCCGCCGGAACCGCCCATGAGATCCGTAACCCCCTGACATCGATTAAAGGTTTCCTTCAAGTGATGAAACATGCTCTCCGAGAAAAAGGGGAATTAAAGGAACAAGGATACACGGAAATCATGCTGCGGGAGATTGACCGGATCAACGACCTGGTGAGTGAGTTTCTGCTTCTGTCCAAACCGCGCAGTGTCCGTATGCATCCGGTCCAGGTGGAGAATGTGTTGCAGGAGTTGCTCCCTATTATCGAAAATGAAGCCATCCTCCACAATACGGAAGTTCGCCATGAGTTGGAGGCTACTCCCTGTCCGGAAGTGATGGCTGACGGGGAGCTTCTAAAACAGGTTTTCCTCAACCTGTGTAAAAACGGGATCGAAGCGATGGGGGATGGAGGGGTCCTTACGATCCGAGTCCGCTCTCATCCGAAAGAAGGGAAACTGGCCGTCGAGGTTCATGATACGGGCCCTGGTATTCCCACTTATGCGATCGATAAGATTTTTGATCCGTTTTTTACTACCAAAGAAAACGGGACGGGGCTTGGACTGTCCGTCTGTCAGCGGATCGTCCATGATATAGGAGGAAACATCCATGTTTCTGCCGATGGGTTGGGGACGACCTTCGCTGTATTTCTTCCGTGTATAGATCGGTAATCCGTCGCCGCCAGGCGGCGGGCGTTTTTTATTTTGTAGCGGCTTTGGAAAATCATCTTCAACTGTAGTATCATTAATTCATCATTAATTGTATCCTCAGACGGCCTAAACCCAGTACTGACGGTCGAATCCGGGGAGTTGGAGTGTTGCTGGTGTCTTACCGGGCCTTGTATCGCGTTTGGCGGCCCCAGAGGTTTGAGGACCTTGTCGGGCAGGAGCATGTGACGAAAACGCTGAAGAATGCGCTTGATGAGGGGCATTTTTCCCATGCTTATCTGTTTAGCGGGTCGAGGGGGACAGGGAAAACCAGTGCTGCCAAGATTATGGCCAAAGCGGTCAATTGTCTTCGCGGGCCGGCTCCCGAACCTTGTAATGAATGTGAAACCTGCCGCAAGATCACGGATGGTGCCCTGATGGATGTGGTGGAAATCGACGCTGCTTCCAACCGAGGCGTCGACGAGATCCGGGATCTCAGGGACAAGGTGAAGTACGCTCCCAGTGAAGGGCGTTACAAAGTGTATATTGTGGATGAAGTCCATATGCTGACGACGGAGGCTTTCAACGCCTTGTTAAAAACGTTGGAAGAGCCGCCTGCTCACGTCATTTTCATCCTAGCGACAACCGAACCACACAAACTGCCCTCGACGATCCTTTCCCGCTGTCAGCGATTCGCCTTCCGCAGGATCGCCATGGGTGCCATGCTGGCTCATCTTCGCAGCATCTGTGATTCCCAGGGGGTAAAAGCTGATGATGCCGCCTTGGCGGCGATTGCCCAAAAAGCTGATGGAGGGATGCGGGACGCTCTCAGTTTGCTGGATCAGGTTCTTGCCTTTTCCGGGGATCAGGTCGATGAAGGGTCGGTCCTGGCGGTGACGGGATCCGTTTCACGCCAAGCTTTAGCGGAGATTATGGAATCGATTCTTCGCCAAGATGCCTCAGGAGCGTTGGATAGCATGGATCGTCTACTGACCGAAGGGTTGGAGGCGGAGCGGATGGTTCAAGATCTGATCCATCTTTCCAGGGATCTGTTGTTGTTGTTGGCGGCCCCTGAGCTGGATGAGGTTGCGAACCGTATATCGAGCTATGACAGCTGGACCCATCTCTCGGAAGAGAGCACTGTGGACAATCTGGGCTGGATGCTGGATACCTTGATCGAAGCTCAACAAAAGATGAAGTGGGCATCCCAGCCTCGCATTCTATTGGAAATGACAATCGTACGGCTTTGCAAGTTGCCGGAAAACGAAGCATCAAAACCGCAACCGACTGGAAACGGAGAGAATGAAGCGATAGCTCTCCTGCAAAAGCGGGTGGATCAATTAGAGAAACGACTGGCTGAGCGTAACCAGGAGCCTGTGCCTCCCTCACCACGGATAGCCAAAGAGGTAGATTCCGGGGCTTTTCCATCCGCTGAGAGCCGCTCTCCTGGTAAAAGGAAGGAGCAAAGAGGAGGAGGAGCTTCACGAGTTCCTGCTTTTCTCAAACAAAGCTCTGCTGAACACCTAAAGCAGGCCAAACAGCACTGGCCTGAGTTATTGGCGAAGGTAAAAGAACGCAAAATTACCGTTCATGCCTGGCTGATCGATGGAGAACCAGTTGCAGCCTCCCCGGATGGCGTTTTGGTTGCATTCAAGAACGCGATTCACAGGGAGACGACGGAAAAGGAAGCGAATAAATCCCTCATTCAGCAGATCCTGGGGGAACTTTTTGGTTCTCCGCAGGAATTAGTGACCGTGATGCGTGCCGAATGGGAACAATACCGGGCTTCGGAAGAGGTTTCCGCCACTCGGGAACAGCCATCCGCTTCTGTCTCCGCCTCCAGCAGCGCAAAGGAGCAGGAGGATGAAGACCCCGTCCGGCGAGCGGTGGATTTATTCGGTAAAGATCTGATCGAAATCACCGATTGAGATGAACTTTCAGGAGGGTGTCAAAATGAAAAACATGAACCAGATGATGAAACAGATGAAAAAAATGCAGGCTCAGATGGCCAAAGCTCAGGAAGAATTAGGCGATAAAGAAGTAGAAGCTGCAGCGGGGGGCGGGATGGTCAAAGTTCGGATGAACGGTCACAAACAAGTGCTGGCCGTTGAAATCGCCCCGGAGGCCGTCGATCCTGAAGATGTGGATATGTTGCAGGATTTGGTGACGGCTGCCATGAATGAAGCCATGAAGCAAGTGGATGATTTGGTCGCCAAAGATCTCGGGAAAATGACCGGTGGCATGAACATTCCAGGCCTGTTCTAATACCGAGGCTAAATCAGCTTGTTATGTGGGAAATCGGATCACGGGGAGAAATTGGGCCTGTTCTAAGGAACAGGCCTTTTTTCTGACACACGTGTGAAAGGGGAGTCACCATGTACGTACCTGAACCCATTTCAAAACTGATAGACGGATTTATGCGTTTGCCGGGGATCGGTCCCAAGACCGCCCAACGGCTGGCTTTTTATGTCCTCGGTATGGAGGAAGAGGACGTGATGGATCTGGCCAAAGCCCTTGTTCGAGCCAAACGGGATTTAAAGCGTTGCTCGATATGCAGCAATATCACGGATCAGGATGTTTGTAACGTTTGTAGCGATAAAAACCGGGACCACTCGGTTATCTGTGTGGTACAAGATCCACGGGATGTCATCGCCATGGAGCGAACCCGAGAGTATTATGGACGATATCATGTTCTCCATGGAGCCATCTCTCCAATGGAGGGGATCGGCCCTGACGAATTGTCCATTCCCGATCTTTTGAAACGCTTGGAAGACGAGACTGTACAGGAGTTGATTCTGGCCACTAATCCCAATATTGAAGGGGAGGCCACAGCCATGTATTTACAACGCCTTGTAAAACCCTTCGGATTGAAAGTAACTCGGATTGCCCATGGCCTGCCAGTCGGGGGGGATCTGGAGTATGCGGACGAAGTGACTCTGAGTAAGGCCCTGGAAGGGCGAAGAGAGCTGTAAGTGCTTGTTTTCTTTCGGAACTATAGGGGAAGAGGGAAAGACACTCTTGAGAAAATGGAGGATTGCCCGTGATGGAATTGCAGAAAGCCCGCCCCATTTCCGGCCCGAAACAGCGCCCTCCTTTTTCTCATCGGTTGCGGAACGGGTCGGCTTGGTTATTGTGCTTGAGTTTTTTCTTTATGATTCCCATTGAATTTGCCTCTCTTGAATGGAAACAGACCACAGAAGGATTATGGCGGATCGAGAGTGGGGAAAACACGGGCGTGTGGTTTACGCTGAGTTGGTTTCTTTGGGCCTTGATCACCCTGGCCGGTATCCTCGGATTTACCGTAGGAGGTCTTATCAGCCGTTTTGCCTACGAACGGAAGCGCAATAGAGGGGTGGAAGGACGGGATATCGCCTATTACTTTGCTTGGATCCAACTGCTGACATTGGTCGTGACACTTCCTTATTATGCGCTGAATCCGGAAGAAGGGAACAGTTGGATCGATTACTTTCCGCACATCCTTATGCTCGGGATAGCCGTGTTCCTGTTTCGAGGCCGGCTGTCGGATCTGGGGCTTCGATTGCCCTCTGTAAAAAATACCTTGGCCCTTCTCGCCTCTGTCGCCATTTCCTACGTGGTGGTCTACTTTTTCTTGGATCCCTTGGTAACGGAACCTGTCGCCCGTTTCTTCCATTTAGAGTTGAACTCATGGAGAGAGGATAGTATTTCTAAGGGGATAGACAACGCCCTGAAAGCAGGGTGGGTTGCCGTATTTGGTCAGATGGCCCTCATCGGGATCATTGGCCCGATTGCGGAGGAAGTGGTTTTTCGAGGACTCTTGATGAATGCCTTGATGAAGCGGGGTTGGGTTGTGTTGAGCATTGTCCTTTCCAGCTTAGTCTTCGCTTTGTTCCATGCCGATATCACTTTTTTGGCCCCCTTGTTTATTCTGGGAATGATCCTCGGTACGCTCTATGCGGTATTTCGGAATTTATGGGCCCCGATCTTGTTTCATATCGTCAATAATACCGCTTCGGTTATTCTGGATATCCTTCACAAGTAAAGGCAGCCCCAAAATGCTTGCTCCTGATTCCGTGATCCCGTTCTAAAGAGGTTTCCTTCCTTCATATGCTTGTACCAAGCAAAAGTGGAACGAGGGAAGGGGTTGTGAAGGATGGAAATCGGATGGTGGACGGTTGCGGCTGCAGGTGGTGTTGGTCTGTTTATGTTGATGAGCCGGTCGGTAATCCAGCCCTTGCGATGGCTTTGGTCTGGGATCCTGTATACGGCTGTGGGGGCGTTGGTGTTGTTTCTGTTGAATCTGGCGGGGGAGCTGTTTGATTTCCGCATCCCTGTGAATCCCATTACTTCTTTTATCGTCGGGATTCTGGGGATGCCAGGGTTAATCTATCTGATCCTAGTGAAGGTATTCCTGATCGGCGGATAAAAACTTGAAAAAAGGGGTTGACGGTTGTCCCAGTCCGTGATAAATTATTACTTGTCGCTGCGACGGCGCCACAGGCAAAAGGCGCGAGAACGGCGGGACCGAAGCCTTTACGGATCGGTTTGGGGGAAGCTTCCCCGCAAAAAGAAACGAAAAAAAGTTGTTGACAGGATCCGATAGATTTGATAAGATAGATCTTGTCGCCGTAAGAGAGCGGCACCGCCAAAACGGCGGGAACAACAAAGCGTTCCTTGAAAACTGAAGAGCAATTGATTCGACCTTGTTAATTCATTTGAGCGTTTCAAGCTCACCTTTATCGGAGAGTTTGATCCTGGCTCAGGACGAACGCTGGCGGCATGCCTAATACATGCAAGTCGTGCGGAGGTCAGGGGAGCTTGCTCCCTTGACCTTAGCGGCGGACGGGTGAGTAACACGTGGGCAACCTACCCGCAAGACCGGGATAACTCCGGGAAACCGGAGCTAATACCGGATAGGACATTCGATCCCCTGATCGGATGTGGAAAGGCGGCTTTTGCTGTCACTTGCGGATGGGCCCGCGGCGCATTAGCTAGTTGGTGGGGT